>CALNXU010000025.1:75000-250004 GCA_942490695.1 Merismopediaceae cyanobacterium
GCCGTCCATGTCCATACCCATTATTCAACGCAGGTGAATGGTTCAAGGCGTTTGCTCCATTGTCGTCAATGCGACGTTTACTTTAGTGAGACCTTTGCGACCCCAATTGCAGGACTGAGAACCCTCTGAGCCGGATTATCACGCTCCTTAAAGCCAGGAGTGAGGGGATGAGTCTAAATGCCACGGCCTGCACCCATAACGTTTCGAAGAAAAGCATTATCGATTGGGAGCAACGTTTAGCCAGCATCAAGCTAACCCTGATGCTGATGCCTTACTCCATCAGTTTATTCACCAGAAAATGGAAGGAGATGAACTGTACACCAAGATTGGTAAAAACAAACCGCCCTATGACTCTCAAGGCTGGACCATTGTTCTGATGGAGCGAGGGAGTCGATTTCTATGGGAATTGCACTGTGGGCCCAAAGATAAGCAACTGTTTAAGACGGCTTTAGCTTGCTTGGCGGAGGTGATGGAGCAAACGGATAGTTTGAGCCTATTCACTGATGGAGAACGACGCTATGGCAACTTGCTGTTTGAAATTTGCCATGAAGTCATTCGCAGTGGCAAACCGGGGCGTCCCCTCAAACGACTGCCCAAGGGCGTCAGAGTCCGACTTAAAAACAAAGGCTCCAAAAAGCGACCGGGTCGTCAACGTCAAAAGTATCAGGCTCCTGTGCCTGAACATCCGAACACAACTCATGATGTGGCACACAAAGATATCCATGCCAATCATCTTGAAGCGTTTAATGCCTCCATGAGGCGACGAAATTCGACCTTTCGGCGTCAAACCAACACCTATGCTAAATCCAGAAAGGAGCTACAAAGAACGCTCGATGTGTTTTGGGTGGTTCACAATTTCGTTCGAGTTCATTTCACCACTAAAGTTGTCCCTGCTGTGAAGCTAGGAATTTTGGAGACTGGGATATCTTGGTCGCAACTGCTAACGTTACGATATGCAATCTAACTCACTGCAGACAATGCTTCCAGCTTCCCCAGCCTACGGAACCAGTGCCGCTATCCAGGCGTTATTTTTTGCACAAGAAAGGAACCAGAATGATGGCACTGAATCAAGTTAATCAACGGGTTGATAGTCAAATGTATTTTCATCCCGATAATTGAAGTTGTTATAGTCACGATAGCCGGCTTTATTTTCATTCTGATATGTTTCGTTCTCGTTGCGATAGAGATATTCGTTCTCGTTGCGATAGGGATATTCGTTCTCGTTGCGATAGGGATATTCGTTCTCGTTGCGATAGGGATATTCGTTCTCATTGCGATAGTTATAGCGACCGCTGTCTTCGGGATTGATAAAGGTTCCATCTTCGTAAGAAAAAGCCGGATCGGCGGGGTCGACCGCTTCGTCTGCCATAACAGGGGCTATTCCGACCATAGAGATGATGACACCATATCCAAGAAAAATTTTTCGCCAGTTTCGTAACTTAGCTGATGGCGATCGCCACTGCAAGGACTGACGAGGTAGACTCAATTGCCATGATTGCGGTGACCAGAGAATAGATAGCATATCGTCCTCATGGGGAGTGACTAGGTGGGTTGTCAAGATACCGAAATTAATTTTTTGTTACAAATAACGTAGTAGATGTTACAATTCAATGAAAGAAATCGATTGTTTGGTGTGTTCTGTCATTGCCCATCATGATTTCCTCAAGCAACAACATTGATTGAGTCAGGGAATGCCCCTGGCTCTTTTTATTGGCGTTTTTCCTGGATTCCACCTTTAGGCTTTTCCATTCTGGCGCAAAAAACAAAAAAAAGATGACTAGCTTCCTAGCCATCTCTTCTTAACCATGAAAAACAAAGCTCAAACCTAGAAAATATTGTCCTTAGCTTTTGGACGTCGCTAGTTCAACATCCGTACTACCCGCACTACGGCGGCGGGTGAGACGATTGAAGACCATAATACCGATCGCCTTAATAAGATTACCTTCGAGTTCATTAAACATTTTCATATTCATGCCAAAAGCATCATTGGCTTCTTCGACAATGTTGTCAGCCGTCGCTTGATCAATGGGAAGCGTATCTAAGGCTTGACGATAGGTGTTTTTGAACGCCTTTTCGTCATCAATGTCGGCAAACTCATAGAAGGCAGTGCCGCCATCATGGAGATTCATTGCGTTCTGAGCAATTTTTTTGAGGATTTGCCCACCGGAAAGATCCCCGAGATAACGGGTATAGGAATGGGCCACCAATAATTCGGGGGCCCGTTGGGCCACCTCGTGTACTCGGTCTACATAGGCTTGTCCTGCAGGGGAAATTTGGACTTCATTGCGCCAGTTAGAACCGTAGTAAAATTGTAAATCTCGTTCTAGACTCTGTTTCCGATCAAGTTCAGGGAAATAAATATGGGAAACAACAGGATGGTCTTTTAACCTTTCCATCTCTGCTTCCATCGCGCTGTAGACAAAATACAAATTACCGACAAGTTTACGATAAGAATTTTTTTCAACTACACCCCGCAAAAAGCATTTAACAAAGCCAACATTTTCAGCCATGGAATGGGACTTTTTTTGTCCCTTCACGCAATTGAGACGCTAGATTGACACTCATACACTAAATAGCCTGTTGATCTAAAAAGGATTTGGAAAAGGTTAAAAAATTTTTGAAAACGCAAAAAATCTTGCTTAGTTTGTTAGCTTAAACTGATTCGCAACGTCATACCGTTAAGTTTTTTTAACTCATCAACCGAAAATAGTGTGCATAGATTTGAACTAGATATTGCACTATTTTAACGGTGGGCTGGCTCAAAGGTGGATGTCTGAAATGATTCCGGATTAACTCAGATGGGCAAAGTCCAGCGGTGGCTCCGAACGCCTTATGAAAAATCATTCAGGATTGCCATGGGGAAGGCAATCAAGGTTCCCGATAGTCACAAAAGAGGGGAAAGCGTAAAAACAAAAATACTTGCCCCGAAAAAGAGACAGTTCTGAACGCGGCAGGCTATCAAAACAACAGCCGCAATTATGGCTTTGCCGACAGGAGTCTGTCCCCTAGCTGACGGCTAGGGGAACCGTAACGTTGGGCATAAAAATCAAGAATGGCATCGAGATGTTGCTTCTCGGAAGCGGCTAGCGGGGTGGGATAAACTAACTGCAATCCGCTGACTTGACTCGCTTCGTAAGCAAATTTTTTCTGTTGGGGAGGCATGAGTTGGGCGTCAACAGTATTAACCTGCTGACAATGGGCGGCAATTTCTCGATAAACCGCTAAGGGGAGCTCTGGGTAGCAAATAACTTCACAATGCAAGGTAGATTGACTAGTCAAAATCTTAGACCCGTGTGTGTTGAATCAGATCCATCAATGTGGAGCTGATGGAGGCGTTTCACCCCGATCATCTCCCTCATTTTTTGATTCCTAGGATCTTAACCCGTTTCTGTTTTGCGCTGGTTATTTCCCTTTTTGGCCACTTTTGGCCCCCGTGCCACCATGATTGTCGCCCCGGCGTACTGCCAATTTTGCAAAACCCCGATTATATTAAATGACATGAGTGTGTGAGGAACTAAGTAATGACAAAATTTCCCACGGGGCGATCGCCCCTGGCCCTGCTTTGGCGACGTATCGGCATCGGACTCATCTGTGGGGGGATGGGGGTCGCCATGAATCACAGCCTAAAAACCCCTGCCACCGCCCAATATGCCCCAGTGGCTATCCGTTCCAGTAACCCTTGGCAACAGGCTTCCTTTCCGGTTGAAAATTTTCAAACCTACACGTCTGGTTTTGGCTATCGACAAGCCCCCATTAAGGGGGCGAGCCAATTTCACTATGGTCTAGACCTAGCTGCCCCCCTCGGTAGTTATGTCCGCAATTGGTGGCATGGACGTATTGTCGAAGTTTCTGACCATACCGCCTGCGGAACCATGATCCGGGTACAGTCGGGACCGTGGCAGCATATCTATTGCCACTTGATGGGGCGAGTGGAAGTCCGCCAAGGACAACGCTATTTGGTTGATCGCCAAGGAGGCATTGTTCTACAACAAGGACAGGAATTAGTTGCGGGTATGCGTGTGGGTCGTGTTGGCATGACTGGCAGAACGACGGGTCCCCATTTACATTGGGGCCTCAAGCATAACGGGGTACATATTGATCCGGCTCGGGTTCTACAAGCCATGTATAGTGGTGCTTCCTAAGCGTCACTATCGCTATATAGTATTGCTTATTCCCAATCTTTTCTTGCTGTGACGTCCTCTCCAATCCTGATTACCGGTGGTGCTGGTTTTATTGGTGCCAACTTTGTGTACCATATTGCGCGAACCTACCCCAATCGCCGGATTGTCGTACTCGATGCTTTAACCTATGCCGGTAATCGTGCGACCCTCGCCCCTCTAGAGCAGTCGGTAAACCTACGGTTTGTCCAAGGCGATATTGGCGATCGCCCATTAGTGGATGAAATATTAGCCACTGAAAAGATTGAAACCCTTGCTCATTTTGCCGCCGAATCCCACGTAGACCGGTCTATTTTGGGACCCGGTGCGTTTGTGCAAACCAATGTGGTGGGGACTTTTACGTTACTAGAAAGCTTCCGGCACTACTGGTTAGAAAATGGCAAGCCCCCTGCCCTAAGGTTTTTACATGTTTCCACCGATGAAGTTTACGGCAGCCTGAACCCAGATGATCCCGCCTTTACGGAAACAACCCCCTATGCCCCCAATAGTCCTTACTCTGCTTCCAAAGCAGGTAGTGATCATTTAGCTCGGGCCTATTTCCATACCTATGGAATGTCCACCCTAATCACCAATTGTTCGAATAATTACGGTCCCTTCCATTTTCCGGAGAAGTTAATCCCGCTGATGTGCATTAACATTCTGCTGGGAAAACCACTGCCTGTTTATGGGGATGGTCAAAATGTCCGGGATTGGCTATTTGTTGAAGACCACTGTCGCGCCTTGGATTGTGTGTTGACCCAAGGGAAAGCCGGAGAAACGTATAATGTCGGCGGCAACAACGAAGTTAAAAATATTGAGTTAGTAACGCTGTTGTGTGAATTGATGGATGATTTAGCACCGGATCTCCCGGTACGGCCAGCCAAAGACCTGATCACGTTTGTGAAAGACCGTCCGGGTCATGACCGCCGTTACGCCATCGATGCCAGTAAAATCCGGCGAGACTTGGGCTGGGAGCCGACAGTAACAGTGACCGAAGGACTCCAAAAAACCATTGCCTGGTACTTAGGGAATGAAGCCTGGTGGAAGCCGCTGTTGTCTCAAGAGTATCAAGATTATTATCAATCGGTGTATGGGGGATGATAGGGGGCACGGCACAAACAAGCCTTGAAGTTCTCTGGGAATCCAGGGGAAGCATCCCGCTGACTCCACCCTTGAAAAACGACCTCCAACTGGAGGTTCCATGTCCTTTTCGAGGAGATAAAAACGGGGGATGGCGGTCAAGGAATCTGCGTTTATCATTTAGGGGGTTTGTTTCGTTATGCCCCACCCCTGCCTTTCCCCATGAGCTTAACCCCGGAGCAACAAAAAGCGGCCCATTCCCCCCAGAGCGTTTGTGTTACCGCTGGGGCGGGAACCGGCAAGACCTATATGCTGGCCGCGCGATATTTATATCACCTTGAGCAGGGTTGTTCCCCGTTACAAATTGTGGCGATGACCTTTACCAATCAGTCCGCCACCGAATTACGGGCCCGTATCCGACAAACGGTGTTGCAACATGCGCCCGATCGCCAGGATTGGTTAGCGGAACTGGAAGCAGCGCCCATCGGGACATTCCATGCCTTGGCTGGGCAAATTTGTCGCACCCATCCAGACAAAGCTGGCGTTGCAGCGGATTTTACCGCTTTGGATGAGTGGGAAGGACAACTATGGATAGCGGAGCAACTGAACTGGGCGTTGGATTGCCTACCGGCGGAAATTTATGATGCTTTGCCCTATTCCCTGGTGCGGACGGCGATGGAGTGCTTTTTAGGCGATCGCCGGAGTGCCAGCCTCGCGTTAACCCGGACCCAAGCCGACTGGTTGGGGGTGTTAGAAGCAACCAAACAACAGGCATTACGGGAATTAATCCAGGAGCCCATTTGGCAACAGGGGAGAATCGGTTTGTCCCAGCTCTCCGGTCAAGGGGGGGACAAAATGGAAACGGCAAGGCAAGTGGTGCTGGCAGCAATGACAGAGATTGAGTCTGGGGAGGATATTGCCACAGCATTAACCCAAATCGCAACGGTCGATTTACGGGGGGGAAGCGGGCAGAAATGGGGCAGTAAAGAAAATTTAACCGCCGTGAAGGCACACCTAAAAACCTTAAAACAATTGACGGGAGGAGTACAGAAAGCAGGCATTCTCTCTCTCTCAGCGGGCGAGTTAGACCAGCAAATTGAAGCCCAATTACCTTTGCTCCAGCGAGCATTCGACTGGGTGGACGCTTTTTTGGCCGAGGCAAAATATCAGCAGCGCATCCTGGATTTCCATGACTTAGAAGTTTATGCCCTCCGGGCGCTGGGGCATTCTGAGGTTCAACACTATTACGGCCAACGTTGGCAGGTATTTCTCCTGGATGAATTTCAAGACACCAACCCGATTCAAAGCCAATTATTGGAACGCTTAACCCACAATGCCACGGTGACCTTAGTGGGGGATGAAAAACAATCCATTTATGGCTTCCGGCGGGCTGACATTCAGGTTTTCCAGCATTGGCGTCAGCGTCTGAATAATAACGTCGCGTTAAGCACCAGCTTCCGGAGCCATCAGCCCCTGGTAACCCAGATTAATCAATTGTTTGCCCCGGTTCTCGGTGACCTCCACCAAGCGCTAGTGGGCGATCGCCAGGAAGCGCCCCACCCTAGTCCCCACCTAGAAATTTATGCCGTCACCCCCGACCCGGATCAAAAACCAAAACCCAACGTTGAGCAAGGTCGGCAAGTGGAAGCCCAACATATTGCGGCTCAAGTCCAAGCCTTACTCCAGCAGAAAACACTGATTTGGGATAAAAAAACAAACACTCCCCGCCCCATTCAACCCAGGGACATTGCAGTGCTGGCCCGCAGTTGGTCGCCATTGGAAAGCTATGGCCAGGCGATCGCTGCCCGTCACGTTGACGATCAGCCGATTCCTGTGGTGCAGACCAAAGGGGGAAACCTACTAGAAAGCCGAGTGACGAAAGATGCGGTGGTACTGCTGCAATTTTTAGCCGATCACCGCAACGATCTAGCCCTCATTGCCCTGTTGCGCAGTCCCTTTTTTACTGTTAGTGACCAACGCTTAGCAGCTCTGGCCCAGGGGCGTCCCCCAGAAAGTTGGTGGCAGACCCTACAAAAATCTAGCCATGCCGATATTATTCCCATTGTCCACACCCTTAAACAGTTACTCCAACGCCGCACCCTGGATCCGCCGACCCGTCTATTGCAATGGGGCGATCGCCTGACGGGATATACCGCCATACTCGCCAATTTACCGGATGCCCAACGTCGTTTAGCCGACTGGCGGGGGGTCATAGCGATGGTGAGATATCTCGAAGCGGGCATGGCCGATTGTTATCAAGTGGTGCGTCGGTTGCAACGGCTCATGGCCAACTCCCTGGAAATTCCCCGTCCTCCCCTTGAAGTGGGAAATGCGGTGTCGTTGATGACCATCCATGCCGCAAAAGGGTTGGAATGGTCGGTGGTGATTGTGCCCGATTTAAGCCGTCGTCCACAAAATGCCATCCGCTCCCTTTATTTTGACCCCGAATTGGGGGTGAGTTGGAGCCCCAGCAACGAGGAAGGAGAAAAACAAAAGCCGGCTCTATTTTCCCTGTTGGTTCAACGACAAAAACAACGGGAAACCGAGGAAGCAAAACGTATTTTGTACGTGGCCCTCACGCGGGCCCGCGATCGCCTGATTTTAACGGCACCGCAACCGCGAGGGTTTGGGTTGGACTTATTACAACCGGGCATTGAGAACAATTTTGATATCCAGCCGCTTCCGTATCCCTTGGCTGATCACAGCGATCGCCCCTCTGTCCCAGAATCCCCCCTCCCGCCAATACCGCCCATCAGTTTGATCCAGCCCATTGCTGCCCAGGGATTAAGCTTGCCGGTCACCGCGTTAACCGATTATGCCCGTTGCCCCAAACGGTTTCAATATTGCCATCTGGAGGGTCATCCCGGATTCACCAGCGGCGAAACCACTTTTGCTCGGGAAATAGGTATCTTGACCCATAAGGTTCTTGAAACCGATGTGAATGATCCTGCGGCATTACAACTTTATGCCCCCGATTTGCCCCCAGACAAAGTGCAAGAAGCACTGATGCTAGCCAGAGTTTTTCTCCAATCTGCCACGTTTCAGGCTTTTCAGACTGCGTCAACGGCAAACTGGGAGAAGCCCCTGCGGTTTGAGCAAGCGGGCATTACGTTTAATGGCAAAGCGGATCTGGTGGGCGACGATTTTGTCCTAGAAATTAAAACCGAGCAGCATTGTCAACGCGACGAACATCGTTTTCAACTCTGGGCCTATACCCATGCCCTCCAAAAAAACCGGGCGTTACTAGCGGATTTACGGGGCGATCGCCTTGATGAATTCTCAACTGATGAACTCCGCCAGCTCACCACTGCGGCAGCACAGGTAATCCGAAACATTGGCGATCGGCACTTTGACCCGACCCCTGCAACTGCGGTCTGCCAGGGCTGCCCCTATCAAACGATTTGCCCTGAAAGTATCTGTGGAGAAGACCCCGTCAGAAATGCTAGCGGGGATAGTGGGTGAGGTTGTGCTGTCCTCCCATCATAGATTGGGCAGAAAATGACGTTGCCATCCAGTTTGGTACTGCTATGGACGAGAGGGGGTAGACAAAATTTCTTGGCAGCCTATGGACTCCGGCTTTCTAAAATTCCCTCTGCGTCATTGGCGATCGCCTTGAGTTGATCTAATTGCGTCGGGGTGACCGACTGCCAGAGTCCCCGTTGATGGGCTTCCAGTAGGCGCTCTGCCATATCCCGCAGCGCCCAAGGGTTATGGGTCTGAATAAAGTTTTGTACGGTTGCATCCAATAAATAAGCGTTCGCCACTCCCTCATACATGAAATCAGAAACACAATGGGTCGTTGCATCATAGGCAAATAGATAATCCAGGGTTGCTGCCATTTCAAAGGCTCCTTTATAGCCGTGGCGCATCACCCCCTGAATCCATTTTGGGTTCACAACACGGGAACGATAAACTTTGGCAATTTCTTCGGTTAATAATTTCACTTTGGGGCGACTAGGATTGGCATTATCGCCGAAGTAAACCGTGGGATTCTGCCCGGTCAAAGACCGGACAGCGGCCGTTAAGCCTCCCTGAAACTGGTAGTAATCATCGGAATCTAAGAGGTCATGTTCACGGTTGTCCTGGTTATGCAACACGATTTGCAAATTGCTGAGACGTTGGGCAAAAACTTCAGGTTGGCTGTGGCCGATGCCTTGGCGATCGTAGGCATAGCAACTCCAATTTAAATATGCCTGCGCCAAATCGTTATCATTTTGCCAATTTTGCGCCTCAATTAATCCCTGTAGCCCGGCGCCATAGGCCCCCGGCTTAGAACCGAAAATACGATAAGTTGCTCGGGTGGTCGCTTGTTCTGGGGTTAAACCTTGCATTTGCCACTCATCGGTTTCCTGTTTCACTTTGGCCGCTAAAGGGTTCATGTCCGACGGTTCATCTAGCTGAGAAACAGCGGCGATCGCCTGATGGAGGTACTGCACCAAATTAGGAAACCCATCCCGGAAGAAGCCAGAAATGCGGACAGTGACATCCACACGGGGACGTTGCAAAAGGCTCAGGGGCAAAATTTCAAAGTCAATAATGCGGCGCGATGGCCCATCCCAAACGGGCTGAACACCTAACAGGGCCAGCACTTGGGCAATGTCATCCCCACCAGTCCGCATGGTGGAAGTTCCCCAGACAGAAATCGCCAACGTTTGGGGATATTCCCCATTGTCCTGGGTATAGCGTTCAATTAATGTTTCTGCGGCGCGGCTACCAATATCCCAAGCCGTTTCAGTCGGAATCGCACGAATATCAACCGAATAAAAATTACGTCCCGTGGGCAAAACATCCGGCCGGCCACGACTGGGGGCTCCCGCTGCTCCACTGGGAATAAATTCCCCCTCTAACCCCTTGAGTAAATTCGTGATTTCCTGGGGCGTTTGTTGAAGCAAGGGCAACAACGTTTCAGCAATCCAGGTCAAGGACTGCTGCGTCTGTTCTCCGGGGGCAAATTGTTCAGTCCAGTGTGCTTTTGGGGGATGAGCCGGGGGGGAATGATCGTCGGTGCCAGAAAATGACATAGGCATGGGGGGCAGCCAAGACCCTAAAACAACAGTAAGCAATCCAGCAGAGTGTCATTGAGATAACTAGCTAGCTGCTGGTGCTGGTGTCAAAAATAGCGCCTTGAATCAATAGCGCCTGTCTGAGTTCCGGGGTCATGCCTTCATTCCCACTAAAATGGGCATCAGTCGCATCAGCATGGTCAAATTTTGTTTGATAGAGCTTTGCACCCCGGAGATCCGCTTGCCTCAGGTCTGCGCCGGATAGATTAGTTTCAGTTAAATCTAAACCGCGTAAATCCGTATTGTGAAGATTAGCCTGCACCAAGTTAGCCCCAGCCAGGTCGGCATAGCGGAGATCGGCATCACTTAAGTCTTTCCCTTGCAAACTGCCATGCTCGTTGTCATCGTTTAGTATCTGCCACACTAAACGCCATTTTTCATCGAGTTCAGTTTGCCCATTCTTACTGGAGTTTTTCAGATTAGCTCGGCTCAAATTGGCATCCCTTAAGTTGGCATCCCTCAAGTCGGCCCGACTCAAGTCAGCCCCCTGTAACTTAGCCCCCCGCAACTTAGCGCCCCGCAACTTAGTTCCCCTCAAGTCGGCTCCACACAATTCCTCTCCATATAAGCTGGCCCCATACACATTGGCTTCACTCAAGTCGGCGCGACTCAAATTAGCGCCACTCAAATCAGCACCGTAAAGGTTAGCGCCTAAGTCAGTCCCATAAAGGTTTGCGTTCCTCAAGTCAGCGCTCCTCAAATTAGCTCCTTTCAAGTTAGCGCCGTAGAAATTGGTTTCTCTCAAGTCAGCCCCACTCAAGTTTGCCTCCCTCAGGTCAGCCCCTCTCAAATTCGCCCCACTCAAATCAGCTTCTCTTAAGTTCGCCTCCCTCAGGTCGGCCTCCCTTAGGTCAGCCCCAGACAGGTTTCCATTTCTCCAATCGGCTCCATACAGATTAGCCATTTTTAGGTCGGCACCACTCAATTTAGCTCCGACAAAATCTGTTTGTATATCTAAGCCAGCTAATTGAGCTAATGTGGCAAAATCATCTGTTTCTGAATCTAATATGGCCTCAGTTAAAAGCTGCAATTTTTGAATAAAGTCTTGATCATTCATAATTAATCACCTGCCGACTCAAGTAGGGCTTGACTCGATTTTGTAGAAAGTAATGAGCGTAGGCTCGGCTGAGAATAATGAGTTGATTATTGGTCACCTCCGTTCCTAACGCATCGCTTAAGTCAAGGGTGATCACATCCCGAAACCCGACTGAAAATTCAGCTTCAATACGGCAAAATTCCTTTTGAACAATGGCGGTACCAATATGCATATCGTCCAAGCCCCCCAACAAGACGCCTTCATTGTCCTTCTGACTAAATACCCATTTCGGGTTAGTGGTGGAACCTTTGCAGCGGACTTGATAAGAGTTTAGGGGGAATTTACGATTGGCACTTTGTCCTTCCGGTTCCTCCGCAAAGACGACAGTACCTTTGTCTTTGCCCAACGAATCAGTTCCATTGTTGCTGAAATTTGACTTTGGCTTTGCCGTTTTTTCTGTCCCTTCAGCGACCGATCGCCCTTTAAAAAAGCGATAGTTGCGGTCATTGGGAATTTCGCCCCCAGTCAGCAATAAGGAGAGAGTGCCGCCATTTAAGCCAAAAAGAATTCTGCCGACATGGGGAATATCAAATGACTCATCATCAAAGTTAATTGACAGGGTTAACTGAATTTCAGCATTAGTTTTATTTCCCTCATCCGTCATAACCTGTGACCAAGATTCTCCTGAATCCTTTACTTCAGCATCAAGTTTCATGGTCAAGAAGCGAGGAAACCGATTTTCCGGCTCTCCCACCGTTAACGTTGCCTTGCTAGAACTCACCATGACAACAAAATCTATCCTCAATAAAAATTGACTATCCGCCATTATAAACAGTCATATCCCCTAAATCGAAAGACATGACTAATCTGGGTTTAACCTGACCCTCGACTTGAGGCGACCGATACGATTTAGATGCTCAATTTGCTGAGGCGGTTTACCTAAATCCCAAATCCTGATGGCGATCGCCAGGTTAGTACGGCCCGACGTTTAATCAATTTGCTCAAGCACCTAAATCTTCAGAGCCGCGCCCAAGGAGTTAAGATTAAGTTACAAGATGTAGTGTTAATCCAAAAATTTATATTCCCCTTTATTTACGAGGCAACATTAAACATGGACTGGCGTATTTTAATTGTGTTAGGGCCACTTATCATTGCCCTCTCCTGGGCGGCCATTAATATCGGCGCGGCAGCTCTCCGGCAGCTACAAGATGTCCTAGGGAAAGAAAGCTAAGTTTTTCAGTTTTTCTCAATGGGCCGATATCAATAACACATCAAGTGCAGGTTGCTACTGTAATAGTGGCTAACCTGCATTTTGCAATAAAGGGTAGGCGCGAGTTTAGGCAAATCGTGTTGAAATCTGTGGGAGGGCATGGCGCAAAATCCTTTGTGACCCCCAGGGGAAAGTCTGCTTGGTATAATGTTTTGCCCGGCATTCTGCTGCGAGTTGATTGGTAATGAAATTAAGTGTAATTATTCCGTGTTACAACGAGCGTGCCACCATTCATGTTGTTGTTGATGCGGTACTGGCTGCGCCCTACAGCGATAAGGAAATCATTATTGTTGACGATGGTTCACAGGACGGAACCCAAGAGGTATTGCGTCAAGAAATTGCCCCCCTGATTGATCAAGTCATCTTTCATCCCCAAAATCGCGGTAAGGGGGCGGCACTCCGCACAGGGATTCAAGCAGCGACAGGCGACGTTGTAATCATCCAAGACGCTGACTTAGAATATGACCCCCAAGAGTATCCACAATTAATTGAGCCCATTTTGCAGGATAAGGCTGACGTTGTGTATGGTTCTCGGTTTATGGGGGGACAACCCCATCGTGTGCTCTATTTTTGGCATAGCATCGGCAATATGTTGTTAACGACGTTATCCAATATGTTCACCGACCTCAATTTGACCGATATGGAGACGTGCTATAAGGCTTTTCGCCGTGAAATCATTCAAAACATTAGAATTCGGGAAAACCGTTTTGGGTTTGAGCCGGAAATAACGGCCAAAATTTCTAAATTAGATTGCCGTATCTTTGAAGTTGGTATTTCCTATTACGGCAGAACCTATAAGGAAGGCAAGAAAATCGGCTGGAAAGATGGTATCCGGGCAATTTACTGCATTATCAAATACAATCTATTTGCTTAATACCGGGGCTTAATCTTAATTTTTTAAGGTACGCTGATTTGGCATGGCTGTTTCTTTAATCGCCTGATTTGTGCCACCCTTTAGCGGCATTGCAAACTATTAAAAAGTTTCTCTGCTTTCGCTTCAGCATCAGCCCCACTCGTGAGCAGAAAGGCAAAATACTGATAGTTTTCGTAGGGAACAGAGGCAATATAGATTGTACGAGGCACAGCGTTTGTCGGATTAGCGGGCTCGGTCGGCTCCATCATTCCCGATTCAATCATGACTGGCGTTTCTTGGCCACATAGCGTCCGGGTTTCCGTGCGGGACTTCACAGACTGGGCATCACTCCCCGTCTGTTCTTTGAACGACTCTTCCAGTTGTTGTTGAAAGTCTCCGGCATCAGACCCCTCAATTAAAGACTGAGGCGCTTTGGCCACCAATAGGGAAGTGGTCGGCTCTTCTGCCTGATCCGCAACCATGGCAAACTCCGCCCCAAATAGGGAGCCAGCCATCCCTCCTTGAACCGTTTCTGGAAACTGGTAGGCAAAAATTTCTTGTGCCTTTGCCTCGCTCTCAGCCGGGTCAAACTTTAAATTAGCCATTTTTAAAAATTGAGACCCTAAAAAACCTAAGCCGAGCAACGCGACAAGACTGAGCAGTAAACAGCCACCACACCCAATGCCCCACCATTTCCAGGGATTAAGTGGAGGGTTATGGGTGTCGTCATCCAAGGATTGGTTCGTCATCTCTGTCAGCCTCTAGTAACGACAATAATAGGGTGTCTCCTTTTTTTCGGGGAGAGCGCCGCTGGACTGGATGAATTGTTCCACCTTCTTCTCCTGATAATGCCAGACAACCACCTCTAAGCAGTATAGTACACATGATCTAAGCCCATAAAAATCGCTGGAGGACAGAGGGGAAGAAAACCTTGTCGTTCTCCGGGGGGTATAGCCTCCCATTTTGCGTTGGGAATCCAGGCAACATCGGGGGAGCGATCGCCACCGTTGGGTAAGACAGATCCGGTGGAGTAGCAAAGTGGAGGTAGCATTAGGCTACGAATTTTATTACAAAAATAAGGTTTTTAATAGGAGCTTAGCCAGCCTTTATTGGTTGTCTCACCCCCTTGCCCAGGGAATCAGCCGATATGTCAGAACTTATCTCAACGCCTTGGGCGTAAAAAAAATAAATATATAGTAATTGCAACAATCTGCGCCAAATCCGGGCGATCGCCTTAGTATGCAGATCTAAAATGCTGTATCGTTGTTGCTGAATTTATGACTATAGCTGCGCCTGAAACGAAATCCCCAGAAGAAGTGAAGCCGACCCCATCGAAGCGAATCGGCGTTCCCCGTGAATCTTTTGCGCAAGAGTGCCGGGTGGCAATGACCCCGGACACAGCTAAAAAGTTACAAAAATTGGGCTTTGATTTGCTCATCGAGACCGGGGCAGGGGCCCAGGCGGATTTTGCCGATGCCCTCTATGAAGCTGTCGGTTGTGAAATTGTGGCCGATCGCCAAGCGGTATTTGAACAAGCGGACATTATTTTAAAGGTTCGTCCTCCTTCCCCGGAAGAAGTGGCCCAATTGCCCCCAGAAAAAACCCTGTTGAGCTTTATTTGGCCGGCGCAAAATCCGGAGCTACTGGAGCAGTTAGCTGAAAAAAACGCCACCGTTTTGGCCATGGACGCGGTGCCCCGCATCAGCCGAGCGCAAAAGCTGGATGCCCTCAGTTCTATGGCGAATATTGCAGGCTACCGCGCTGTGATTGAAGCAGCCAATCGGTTCGGTCGCTTTTTCACCGGACAAATTACCGCTGCCGGAAAAGTTCCCCCCGCGAAAGTGCTTGTCATTGGTGCTGGGGTTGCTGGCTTAGCGGCGATTGGCACAGCGAAAGGATTAGGGGCGATCGTCCGGGCGTTTGATACCCGTCCTGTGGTCAAAGAACAGGTGGAAAGCCTTGGGGGAGACTTCCTCATGCTGGACTTCGAGGAAGACGGCTCTGGTGCCGGGGGCTACGCCAAGGTGATGAGCAAAGAGTTCATTGAAGCGGAAATGGCCTTGTTCGGAGAGCAGGCAAAAGAAGTAGACATTATTATCACCACTGCGCTGATTCCCGGCCGCCCTGCTCCCAAATTAATCACTGAGCCCATGGTGAAAAGTATGAAAGCGGGTTCGGTCGTCGTGGATCTCGCCGCAGAACAAGGGGGAAATTGTGAAGTCACCAAACCCGATGAAGTCTATGAATACGAAGGTGTGACCATTATTGGCTACACCGACTTGCCCAGCCGTATGGCTAGCCAATCTAGCCAGTTGTACGGTACGAATCTCTGGCATCTGCTCAAGGATATGGGCGGGTTGGAAAATTATCAGATCAACCTCGACGATGAAGTGGTGCGGGGCGCGTTGGTGACCCATGATGGCCAAGTCACCTGGCCCCCGCCAAAGGTGGCTCAACCGTCTCCCCCGAAACCTGCTTCTCCCTCCCCCACCCCAGTAGTGGCACTGTGCCGGAAACGCCCCAAAAAAGCGGGGCATCCAGTCTCCTGTGGATTGGGTTAGCCGCTGTGGCACTTGTGGGTATCGGCATAGGAGCACCGCCTTCCTTCCTGTCCCACTTAACCGTATTTGTGCTGGCTTGTGTGGTGGGCTGGCAGGTGATTTGGAATGTGGCCCCAGCGTTGCATACGCCTTTAATGAGTGTGACCAACGCCATCAGCGGCATCATTATTATTGGGGGTATGCTGCAAATTTCTGGGCCGCTTAATTCTCCGACAGCTATCCTGGGGGCGATCGCCATTTTGGTCGGAACCATTAATATTACTGGGGGATTTTTGGTCACTCAGCGGATGCTAAAAATGTTTCGTAAGTAATCTGGATGATGACTTTTTCAGTCAGGAGATAATTTTTGATGGGCAAAAAAAACCTGAAGGAACTCCAGCAATTATTTCAGGGAGAAAGTGTTGCCGAGAAACGTTCCTCTCCCTCTTCCCGGCAGCAATTGATTCGAAAAAAAGAGTTGGCTGCCTTTGCCGAATTTCAGCAAAATATCCGCAACAATCCAGACCACAAAAATTCAACTTTTGTTGGTACGCCCAAGGGCTTACCCAAAATGTCGGAAGTTTTGATCGAATTCATTGATCCCGTGATAGAGGATTCAGAAACCTATGATGAAAGATTAACATTACTAAAGATTGCTGTCATGGCTTGGAATATGAGCCTTTTACCTGAAAATGCACGGCAGGAAATGATAGAGGAGTTCGTTACCGATCTCCAAGATCCCTTGGATCCGGATGAAATCTTCGTCACAGCAATGCAGAACATTTTCGAAATGTTGATTGAACGTAAGTTAGCGCTATATGCAAACGACGAACGTATCATCGAGGATTTTAAACTCACTGAGCATGAGGCGGGATTTCATATTTCTGCTTCTTACACGCTATAAAAATGTATCGATTTCCTCGGGCTTCTCTTCATGGCTTGTGCTTTATCCAACGTCCAGGACTTAATAACAGGAGCTTTATTGCCTATCTGCGCCAGAATTCCTGGGAGTTAATCAATTGGTCACCATGATGATCCAACCTGATCAAAATTAGTCTTTTTCTAACCATTCTTCGTATTTTGAACCCATTCCCCCAACTTTTATGATTTCCAATAGCTTACAAACCGTGGCCTATATTGCCGCCAGTATCCTGTTTATTTTTAGCCTCAGCGGTTTATCGAACCAAGAAACGGCCCGTCGAGGAAATATTTTCGGGATTGCCGGGATGGCGATCGCCTTTTTGGCCACCGCTCTTGGTAGTAGCTTCACCGGTTACACCACCTTACTCGGTGCAATTATTCCTGCCGTTATTATTGGTTCGCTGTTAGCCTCACGGGTGGCCATGACTTCCATGCCGGAATTGGTGGCCATTCTCCATAGTTTTGTGGGTTTAGCGGCGGTGTTGGTGGGCATCGCCAATTACCTCGATCCGGAAACGGGATTAACGGGCTCTGAAGCCGTGATCCACCAAGTGGAAATTTATATCGGAGTGTTTATCGGAGCGGTGACCTTTACTGGCTCGATTGTCGCCTTCGGGAAGCTCCGCGCCATCATTAGCAGTAAACCTTTGATGCTCCCGGGCCGCCATGTACTCAATATTGCCCTCCTGGTGGCAACGGTGGTATTCGGTGTGCAGTTTATGCAATTGGGAAATCCTGCTGCCTTAACCCCCTTGCTCATCATGACGGGAATTGCTGGCATTCTGGGGCTGCATCTGGTCGCGGCGATCGGCGGGGCAGATATGCCGGTGGTTATCTCGATGCTCAATAGTTATTCGGGGTGGGCAGCCGCAGCGGCGGGCTTCATGTTGTCCAACGATCTTTTGATTATTACGGGGGCGTTGGTCGGGAGTAGTGGGGCGATTCTAAGCTACATCATGTGTAAAGCGATGAACCGGTCCTTCATTAGTGTGATTCTGGGGGGCTTTGGAGAAGGGACCCACTCCCCCGCAACGGATCAAGCCCAAGCCGTCACTGGAACCGTTACCAAAACCCAGGTTGAAGACGTGGCCGAAGAATTACTCAATGCCCAGAGTGTCATTATTGCTCCTGGGTATGGGATGGCCGTGGCCCAGGCCCAGCATCCCGTCGCGGAAATCACCAAATTCCTAAAAGCGAAGGGAATTGCCGTCCGGTTTGGCATTCATCCCGTGGCAGGACGATTACCCGGGCACATGAATGTATTGCTTGCTGAAGCCAATGTCCCTTACGACATTGTGTTGGAGATGGATGAAATTAATGATGATTTTCCTGAAACCGATATAGTGCTGGTGATTGGGGCAAATGATACGGTAAACCCCAGCGCGATGGAAGACCCCACTAGTCCCATTGCTGGAATGCCGGTGTTGGAAGTGTGGAAGGCCAAACAGGTGGTGGTGATGAAACGCAGCATGGCATCAGGCTATGCCGGGGTGGAAAATCCCCTATTTTACAAAGACAATACCCAGATGCTGTTTGGGGATGCCAAGACCAATGTGGATGCCATCTTGACCCAACTCCGGGCAATGGATACATCGAGTTCCGGTGAAAAGGTATTGGTGACCGCCTAGGCTTGACCCCTGTCATTGTTTAGACAGGGAAAGGCGACATCAATAAATAGTCACGAGAACTTGATTACAAATGTTGACAATCTTGAGGGCAATTCTGCTTTATCAGGCAAACTGGGGAAAGTCTCCCAACGCTTAATCGAAAAGACTCCCTGGTTTTAAATCAATTTCAGGGGAGCGATCGCCCCATTGATCGCGTCTGATAATATGAGCAGGAGCGAAACAGTCCCCTCTGGGGGTAGCTGATAGCCGTACACATTCAATCTGAAGAAAAGGACTGGTTGAAGATGGAATCCAACGTGGAACAAAAAACAACAACCCCGGACGTTAAAACCGACATGGGCCCCCTGGCCGCCGGCCAGAAAAGTCCACTTACCGATCAGGCTTGGCAGGAATGGTTGCAGCCAGTATGGGATGTTTTAGGCAAAATTCCTGAACTCACGGGTCAATTTTTTGACGACAACAAACAGCCCCTGATTTCCCTTGGCATCATCTTATTGGGCATTGTGAGTGTCAAAATCTTGATTGCCGTACTTGATGCTATCAACGATATTCCTCTCCTAGCCCCCATGTTGCAGCTAATTGGCATGGGCTATACAGCTTGGTTTATTTGGCGCTATCTCTGGAAAGCCTCCAATCGTCAAGAATTGGTCTCTGAACTGGGTGCCCTCAAAGATCAAATTTTTGGCGGCTAATTTCCGGCATCGTAACATCAGCCACTCCCCACCATTACATTTTTGCTCGATTACTTCTTGATTTCAGCCCGAACCCTCCGTTGCCAGACGGGGGTTTTTTTGTGGGTTGAATGGTCTTCATTAATGCCAGAGACAAAAAGATCCTGAACGACTGCTTTGGAGAAAGAATGGTGCTGGATGTTGGCTCAAATTCGGTTCTTTCCCCGCAATCTGATCATGCTGAGCTGGAAGATGGATTAAGCAGACAACCCATAGACAGGAAAATTTGTATAACCCACCCGGTCATCCCCTTCACCGCCGTTCCAGATGGCGGGATCGGCATCTGCTGCGAGGGGCCAACCATTGGCGAAACGCTGGACTAAATCAGGATTAGAGATATAGGGACGACCAATGGCAATGAGATCTGCATCCCCCTTGGCGATCGCCGCTTGGGCCATCTCTTGGGTGTAGCCACAGTTTCCCATCAACACCCCAGGATAAACCCGACGAAAATCCGCTAACGTTAGCGGTTCCCCTAGCTCATGGAAGCCGAACCCTAAGCCGTCCATTACATGGAGATAGCCCAACTGATAGGGTGCTAATTGCTGGGCATAAAATAAGAATGTGTCTCGAAAATCCGGCGATCCCATGTCATTAAACATGCCATTGGGGGATAAACGCACCCCCACCCGTTCGGCAGGAAAAACCGTCAAAACCGCTTCCGTCACTGCTTTTAAAAAGCGAAAACGATTTTCCAGACTGCCGCCATATTCATCAGTACGGTGATTGGTTTTGGATTGTAAAAATTCATCGATAAGATAGCCGTTAGCCCCATGAATCTCGACACCATCCATCCCGGCCGCTTTTGCCCTAGCCGCGCCTTGCCGATAATCTTCGATGGTTTGTTGGATTTCTGGCAGAGTCAGCGCCCTAGGGGTTTGGTGGGGTTGCTTGCCGTTGGGGGTGTGGATATAGTCGCCGTTAATGGCGATCGCCGAGGGAGCAACAGGTAGCCCCAAGTCAGGGTGAAAATCGGTATGGGACGCTCGACCACAATGCCACAATTGCATAAAAATCGGTGTGTTGTTCTCGTGAACAGCATCGACAGTCTTCCGCCAGCCGGCCACCTGGGCCTCGTTATAAATCCCTGGCGATCGGTTCCAGCCAATTCCAATTTCGGAAATAACAGTCGCTTCGGTGATCATCAATCCGGCATTGGAGCGTTGCTGGTAATAGGTTGCCATTAAATCAGTGGGAACCCGGTCTTCACCACAGCGGGCACGGGTCATGGGCGCAAGAACGACTCGATTACTGAGGGAAAGATCTCCAATGGAAAACGGGTCAAGTAAGTTGGGCATGGCAAACAAATTCTGAACAGGTAAGACAATGTTGAGTCAAAGGGCAACCAGCGACCAATGACCTTTGCATCTTAAAACGTAGACGGACGAATCCTATTCCCTCGACTCCATGACTCGTCATCGATTGCCAAAGCGGATCTCCGCGAGATTGCCGCTTCATCGCGTTTCATTGATTAAACTGGAGTTAATTGCGATCGCCAAAAGATGCCCAATTTCCAGACGTTTATCGCCATTGTGACGGCGTTACTGGTGTTTATTACCAGTGTTTTTCTGGCTTATGACTCACTCCAATTCCGAAGCTACACCGTTATCATCCCCCAATGGGCAGGACTCCTCCTCGCGGGGATTACTTTCAGCTTTGTGGCAGTGGATCAAGTCCTACGGGGGGTTGTCCGACTTTTGGGATCCACCTCAGGGCATCCGGGAATCTGGAAGGTGGTGGGGAGCTTTGCTCCTCAACAAGAACTAATTCGACGACAGGTGTTGGATTGATATCGTCTCATGGAGAATCTTCACAAGGTAGGAGGGGTGTATCCCATTTAAGTTAGTTCAGTAGATAGTACTTGAAGGATGGTGGTTAAAAATCAGGAAAATGGATGCGGCTTCCCGGTCTTCGTTTCATGTATCCCAATGACTTTCCTTAATTTTGCCTCTAGCCATTATATAGTTCATATGATTTATCTCAAGTGGGATGCACCCATTATTATCTCCATTGCCAGCAGAGCGATTCGACACCCTGTACTGTCATCGCCACGTCAGTTCCTACGGGGAAATATGCCTACCCCGCAGTAAATAGCTTGGACTCAACGTTATAGGCCCACGCTAAGCCGTCGGGATCTTTGCTTTGGCTCCATTCCCCAAAATTTTCTTCATTCTTACGGCGGGCAATGGTACTAGAAGTCGTATCTAAGCGTTTTGCTAACTCGGATTGAATCAAGGTGAGGGTTTCACGGGCTTTTCCTTTGGCTGTTTCCGCATCATTTTGAACTGATTCGACGACTGGCTTAGGCTCTTGGTGTTTTCGTTCTTCTTTTAATTCGGCTAATTGCGCAAAGGGGCTGTTTCCCGCAGGGGCGGCCGCCAATTCTTCCTCGTTTTTGGCCGCAATCGGTTTTGATGGTTGGGCGATAGGGGTAGTATCTAAGGTTACGGCAGGTGTGGTCGCCGCCGTCAGTGGGGGGAAGCAGTCGCTTCTACTTCCGTGGGTTCACTATCATCAAAAATTGTCCCCAGGGTGCTGGAGGTGATGAAATAGTAAGCTGTCGCTTCTCCTACAGTTTGTTGATAGGCCCCATATTCAGCCACTTTATCGTTTAGGTAGCGCTGGGCGGCTCGACCTTTTGCAATTCCTTGCTCGATTAAGTCTGCTTGGGTAATTATCCCTTGATTACGCTGGATGAGTTGTTTAAAAATCGGGTCAATGACGACACATTTTTGCTGCCATTGATAGCTATCCCAAGCAACCCAGGCGATCGCCACGGTCAAACCAAGAAGAATCCAACGCCAGGCCTTATAGATAAACACCATACCGACAGCCAAGGGCAAGATCAGCACCAACAATCCTTTCGGATCACCATCAACAACTTTTCCAGTCATAGTGAGACAGGCAAATAAAGATAACAATAACGAAAACGGACAGAATTATTGTTTGGTGATTTCTAGGCCATACAGTAACGCCGTTAAAACCGTTAATCCCAACAATCCCAGCAGTATGCCTCCGGGCAAATTAGTGACCAGTTGCCAGCCCCTGAGGACATAAAAGACTAGCGTTAATCCTATCAAAACCAATAAAGGTTTTCCAAACAGAGAGCTAGGCGATCGCCGTTTTTTACGTTTATCGGGCAAGGGCTGTTCCTCAATCGCAACCGTCAGGACAGGCAGATAGGTGACTCCGCTGGAGTTTTATCCCCTTAACAAAGCATCTTATTGTCAATCGAGTCCTTTTGCTGTTGATTGCAATCTGCCGTCGTCTGTTCCGATCACAGAGGGTCTGGCAGAGGAAATATCCCAGAACCAAGCGGGATGGATGGCGTGAGTGAGTCGTCATAACATCGGTTGTTTTTCCCCACAAGATGGAGCTTAACTGCAGGCAAATTACTATAGGCTGTCAAGAAGCACTTCATCCCCCACAAATCTGGTGATCTTTGAACAAGGTATTGAAATTAATGCCAGCGCCACAATCGTAGAACGCTGCTTTACGGATTTGTCCCTGATGCACGATTGGCTCAATCCGGCTCTCCGGTGTGAACCGATTGGGGAATGGAGCACCGAATTGGGCGGCCGGAGCCGGTTTGTCATTAATGTCCCCCTACTGCAACCCACTTTAAAAAGTACGGTGGTAGAACGATCGCCAGGATGTATTGTCTGGGAATTTTCCGGCTTTTTCCAGGGGCGCGATCGCTGGGAATGTCAGCCCTTAGACCAAGGCACCTATTTGCTCAACCGCTTTGAGTTCATCGTCCCCAACCCCATTGTTCTTTGGGGTTTTCAAGTCTTTGCCGCTCGATGGACAAGTGCCGATATGCGGGCCCAGTTAAGGCGATTGAAGCAGGTGGCAGAACGACAATACCAACTAACAGATCGCTAACATCCACCCTTGTTGCCTATGATATGTAGCGAGACACTCTGTTGATTTCCCTAGATTCCAGCATTTTGATGATGAGCCTATCTGCGTTTGATATTGTTATCCCCCTGTTTCAGATCCGCTGGAGTACCCAAGCCGTTTTAGAAGGCTTAACCCAACACTATCAACCCCGTGCGATTCATATCATCACCCCAGCCCCCCAAGTCACCCCGCTGAGGGAACTTGCTCAGCAAATAGAGACTGCCCCCATTACAGTTCACAACGAAGACCATTTTTTTGAAGCCCATTGGGGACTGAGTAAAGCGGCCATTTGTGAAAAATTAGACCTAGGGCAATCCCTCTACAATCCTGGTTGGTTTTATCAACAGTTATTAAAGCTGGGGGCCGCCGACGGCATTCCTGGTTTGAGTGAATGGTATTTAGTTTGGGACAGTGACTTGCTCCCCGTGGCCACCTGGCCCGCCTTTGCAGAGGGCAAACCCAGTTTTGCTTTGTTACAGCATAATGAGTATGGAAACCCTAAAATTGTTGGCGCATGGGAAACCTGGATTCGGACTGTGTTGGAGGTGGAGCCGTTAACCGATCCGGTGGGGACGCTGATTTCCCATCACATGTGGTTCAAACAAAGCCATCTGGCGGCATTGCAGGCACAGCTCAGTCGCTACTATCAATCCGATGCGCCGTGGGTTGAACTCATGATGCGCTCGGCAAACGATTTTGGCACCTTTAGTGAGTATTGGTTGTACATTTCCTGGGTCGCGGCAACTGTTCCGGAGGACGTGAGGTTTTATCCCTATAGCGCCTATGGAGAAACGACCGAACGCTTTTTTGACGACGGGACAGGTCGCTTTTCAGCAGCTTTGCGGAAATTTCTCAAACAATCCGATGTAATTTCCCTGAGCCCAGGAGCGGCCGCCACCGAATTTTCTCCCACCTATCAACAGGTGGACCAATTTATTCACCAGGCCTATGGTCATGATCCATTACCCTCTTCCATTGCCTTTGAAAGTAGTCCACGCCACCTGAAAAAGAATCCTGAAACCATGCACATCGAAGAATCCCGTTCCCGTTGGAACCCCCGTCGCTAAGCAGGCTGTTCCGCCGCCTCTAGTTCATCATGCTTTTCGATCGCCAAGCGGATTTCGTTGAGGTCAATGTAGTGGTCTGTAGCATTGCGTAATTCCCGGGCAATCATCCCTTCCGTGGACACCACCGTGATGTGGGTACTTTTGGAGCGCAATAATTCAATAGCCCGTTCAAAATCCCCATCTCCACTAAATAAAATCATCCGGTCATATTGTTCAACGGTATTAAACATATCGATGACAATTTCAATATCTAGATTTGCTTTTTGGGAATATTTACCAGAATTTTCGTCATAATATTCTTTTAAAATTTTAGTTCTGACGGTGTAACCTAAACCGATTAAAGCATCCCGAAATCCCCGCTGATCCTGGTTATCTTTTAGCCCTGTGTACCAAAACGAATTGATCAAATTAACAGACGGATCAAGGGTAAAATGGTTGATAATTCGACGGGGATCAAAAAACCAGCCATTTTTTTGTTGGGCATAAAACATATTATTTCCGTCCACAAAAATCGAGAGTCGATCTTTACGAAAAGGAAAGCGACTTTGACTGATCATATTTAATTTATACAGATTATAAATAAAGAGTAAATATAGAAAAAAATAAAGAGTACAGAATAAAAGATAAAAATAAAAATATAAGCTTTCCCAGTTTACCGCACTTCACCCCTAGCAGTCTTCCTGGATGTGGGTTGCTGATTCCGGGTCGGTCGCCGTAAACAGCGACAGTTGACTGTTGTTTTGGGGAACAACGAGCCCTAAATGTTCATAGGCCGCCGCAGTGGCAATGCGTCCCCGTGCAGTGCGGTTCAAATAGCCAATTTGTAGTAAATAGGGTTCATAAACTTCTTCAATCGTTTTGGCATCTTCTCCCGTGGCGGCGGCGATCGCCTCTAGACCCGCTGGACCCCCTTGAAATTGGCGAATGAGGGTGCTGAGAACTAAGCGGTCTGTCCAATCCAGTCCCCGCTTATCCACTTGGTATAGATCTAAGGCTTCCGACGCTAACGTGGGGGTAATGGTGGCTTCTTGTTTGACCTGGACATAATCCCGGACTCGTTTTAAAAGACGATTGGCAATCCGTGGCGTGCCCCTGGCCCGTTTGGCGATCGCCATTGCCCCAGCGGGAGAAATACTGACATCGAGAATTTCGGCTGTACGCAGCACAATGGCCTGGAGTTCTGCCAAATCATAAAACCGTAGCCGTTGAATTAAGCCAAAGCGGTCTCGTAGCGGTGAAGTCAGCGCACCCGCTTTTGTGGTCGCCCCCACCAATGTAAATTTTGCCAAGGGGAGACTGCGGGTTTTCGCGCTTTGCCCCTTGCCCATGGTGATATCTAAGCGAAAATCTTCCATTGCTGGATAAAGCAATTCTTCTGTCAGCCGATTCAGACGGTGGATTTCGTCAATAAATAAGATGTCCCCTGGCTGCAAACTAATTAACAAGCCAGTGATGTCACGGGGACGTTCCAACGCTGGAGCTGCGGTAATTTTGCAATTACCCCCCATTTCTGCCGCCAAAATCAACGATAGCGTTGTCTTCCCTAATCCTGGGGGCCCGTATAGCAAAAGATGATCGATGGGCTCCTGACGTGTTTGGGCTGCCTGCATGGCGATCGTCAACACCCCCTTGAGATCCCGTTGCCCAATGTAATCGCTCAGGCGTTTCGGTCGAATCGATTCGTCAACGGTATTTGTGTTGCCACTGGGCGCGATCGCTTCATCTTGGGCTGTGGCCTGGGGGGAGAGAATATCGGATTTGTTAAGCGGTGGGGAGGGGACATCTTTGCCAGATCGTTTAATCGCCATACGTCTGTTAAATCGTGGGGTTATTGTTGCTACTTTACACGCGCATTGGAAAGAACTGTATTGCCCTCATACCGCGAGTCTATTGTCTCGCCTTAATCTGGTTTGACTGGGTTTGACTTATAACTGATGGTAATGGAGAAACCGCTATAAAATTGATTGGCTTTCAAAAATTCAAGTTTATTTAAATTTAATACGGTAGCAAAATGGCATCACCCAGAAATGGAAACAATGCAGTCGGCGGTTTTTTTTCCGGTTTTCGTGAATTTATCATTGTGATTGGTGACGTTAATTCATACAAATTGAGAGACAATTTAATGCTTACGGGGAGAACTGCAATTCACTAAAAACATCGTTCGCCGTTATGCGCCAGTCCTCCAGCCCCACCAATGGCGTTAAGGGTTTATCCCCGGTTTGACTGTTGGGTAAACGATTCCCGTCAAAGACCATTACCAGGCGATCGCCTGGGGAAATTAACCAACCGAGTTGGGTGCCATTTTTGAGGGCAAAGCTAATTTTTTCCACCAGTTGTAGAGAAGATTGTTCTGGCGACAGAATTTCGATAATCCAATCGGGGGGAAGGGTGATTTTATTGAGAATTTCGTTGTTGTCATCAAGGGGAATTCTATTCCAACGAAAGACGGCAATGTCGGGAACAATGGAGCGTCCGGCAAAGGTGCAACGCAGCTCTGTAAAAGCGTAAGCAATTTTTTGTTTTTCAGCCTGTTGATTAATTTGACTCACCAAGCTGGTCTGGAGTTTACTATGTTTCCCCTGGGGCATGGGTTTTTGTTTAATGATGCCGTTGATATATTCGCTAGCGGGTTTGGTTTCAGGTTGAGCTAGAAATTCGTCAAGGGTTAGGATGGATTTGGCGGCAATCATACAAAAGGTTGGTAAAAGTCATAAAACAAAATAAACAAAGTCAAGATTTACGAATTGCACTGTTTTATATGCTCGAAAATCTTTTGACATAAATCTTTGACTGGTGGAGGTAGTTGCCAGCCAGTGGTTGCATCCACTAACCGATACAATAATGCTGAAAGCGATTTTTTAGCTGGTCGAGGGTCAGATCCTGCGTCCAATATTCCAATAATGCATGGCCCAATGCCCAGGCGTTCCGGTCAGGGGCGACGGGATTTTCCAACAGCAGCGGCCAAAGACTCAGCAAATCGAATTGGGCATTGTCTTGATCGGCCGAAAGGAGATTAAACAGGTCATAGGCCAGTTGGAGTTTTCCTAAGACCACCGGTAATTGCTCGATGGGAATTTGTTCCGCCAGCAAGTAGGCTAAGGCCGGAGACCCGGTGGACAATTGGGAAATGAATTGTAGAATCGGGCTTTTTAGTAAGGCTGTTACCCCCTGGGTGGTGGTCATTTGTAATGCATAGCGGTCAATAATTTGTGCGGCGGCCACCGCGCGGGCTTCAATGCTGCTTAAAAAGCGAGCGAGTCGTTGCTGTTTGGCGGGGGAAATTCCTTCAACTAGGGCGATCGCCAAGGTGTCTAGCCCCCAACTGATGCGGTTAACCCGGGCGTCTCCACTGACCAGGGGTAGGACTTGCTGACAATGATCCCCCAGTTCTTCGCTGCGATAACGTACTGCATTCCGAATCGAAGTTTCCTTGGGTCGATCGCCCGTCACCCAATCGTAGGGGGGAGACCATTCCCGCAAAGGACGGAGCTTATCAACTTGGGTTACTCCCACCAGGATGGGACGGTCTCCCGCTACCGTTTGGCAGTCCGCCAGAAAATCTCGATCCATCTGTAATGCCGGGTCTAGAGCCGGGTTGAGTAACAGAATAATGTCAGCTTTGTGGGCATAGTCGAGCACTTGCTGCCGCAGGTCGTCCCGTTCTGCCTGTTCGTAACCAGGACTATCCCAAAGAATGAGGCTTTCCCCCGACGGCGATCGCCATTGATATTCCGTCAGCGTGACGGTGCTAGGGAGCAAGTCAGTGCTGGCTAAAGATTGTTGAAACAGGGCATTAATTAAACTACTTTTTCCGGCCCCCGTCCGTCCCGCCAACAAAATTTGTACCGGGCGTTGTTCCACCGCTTCCGGCGATTCCACCTGGGTCAGTAACGCTTTTAAGGTCGTGGTTTGGGCACGGGCACTGGGGGAGCCAGTGGTTTCAGCAAACCGATCCGGTAGCGCAGGATTAATCGTTGGACTGTAGAGGGCGATCGCCTGGCGGCAGAGGGTCCGTAACGTTGCTTCCTTAATCTGTTGGTTGAGGTTGACTAACAGTTTTTGGGTGGCTTGTTGGTTACTTTCACGCCCCAAATAGCGGGCGATCGCCACGGGAGGATTAATGAGCCACTGTCCCCAGATCCACACTTGCCAGAGCTTGCGTAATCGCGGTTCTAGCTTTTGATAAATTTCATAGGACTGGTAAACCTGGGCGAGGGATACCTGATTTAACGTCGGCGAAAGGGTCGCTAGCCAGCGGTCCATATCATCCACAGTGCCCCGAATTAAGCCATAGGCTTCTGGTAGATAAATATTGAGTAGCGGATATTTCATGTCCGGATAATAGGCATGGGCCACCAGGGTCACCACCGTCAAACAACGCTGCCAAAAGGTCGGCCAATCTTGCCAGGCGGGGTCATCTTCCCGACTCGCCAGCAAAATGGTCTGTAACTGGGTCTCGATGGCGCTAATGGTGACATCCGGGGCCGATGATGCATTTAAGGTAATATCAGCAGCCATGTCCTGAGCCAATGCCGCTTCCACTGCCGTAACGCCAGGCTCAGTCCATTTCACCAACAGCCAGCGCCAGCCCACCAATAGAGCGATTAAAATCGCCCAAGTCCAACTCAAGCCCCAGGTTTGAATTTGCCAAGCTGCCGCCACCAACAAAAATCCGACGATGATGGCGATCGGTGTAGCAATAACCAGCCATTGCCAGCGGTTCAAACGCATTGGAGTCACCATGACGGTCTATCTCGCCCATTACGAAAAAAAGATTCTCCCTATTTTGGCAGCATTCCGGCAGTCAACAGGGGGAAAGGATAGCCAGAAAAATAGGATCGCCACTTCATGACGTTCCATTGATTAAACTGGAGCTAATTGCAAGCGTTACAAAAATGCCCAATTTCCAGACGTTTATCGCCATTGTGACGGCGTTGCTGGTGTTTATTACCAGCGTTTTTCTGGCCTATGACTCACTCCAATTCCGAAATTACACCATTACCATCCCCCAATGGGCAGGACTCCTCCTCGCGGGGATTACTTTCAGCTTTGTGGCAGTGGATCAAGTCCTACGGGGGTTTGTCCGACTTGAAGAAGTACAACGCCGATCTGAGGAAGGGCAGCAAAGAATTGAGGAGGAGCAACGAAGAGTTTCTGAGGCGAGAAGCCGAGAAAGAGAGGCAGTACGAGCAGAGAATCAACGACTTGAGGCAGCAGAACGCGAGACTCGCCGAGCTGGAATCGAAGCTCGATATCGATCTGAGGAAGGGCAACGAAGAATTGAGGAGGAGCAACGAAGAGTTTCTGAGGCGAGAAGCCGAGAAAGATAGGCAGTACGAGCAGAGAATCAACGACTTGAGGCAGCAGAACGCGAGACTCGCCGAGCTAGAATCGAAGCTCGATATCGTGCTGTCCTCATCCGATTCTTACTCGACGCCAACCCCACCCACCGACGACGGTTAGAGAATCTGTTGGCGTTGTTGGAGGAGTATCGGGATACGTTGTGAGCGATTATTGTTGGCTTTGTTGTCGGCAAGTTTCATAGTTTCGGCGGATGGTTTGGGTGATTGGATGGTCGTCGCCGAGGACAGATTGGACAATTTCTAACGCCAATTCATAGCGGGGGAAAGCTTCTTCATAGCGCCCCATTAAGTCATACAATCCGGCGAGGTTGTTGTAGGAGGTGGCGGTATCGGGATGGCAATCGCCTAATTGCTCTTTTTTGATGTCTAACGCTAATTCATAGCGGGGGAGAGCTTCTTCAGTGCGCCCCATTGATTCATACAATCCGGCGAGGTTGTTGTAGGACTGGGCGGTGTCCGGATGGCGATCGCCTAGGCGCATAGTCGTCTAACCTCTGGTTTTTTTTGATAATCTAATGGGTGGCTTCCCCCAATTCAATGACAATCAATAAGATAATGTCTAAGGGATTAAAAGTAACAGGATTCAAATCCGTTAAGACATTGAATTGCAAGGGGCGATACTGTTCCTGAAATTCTGGATCATGGGTGAGGCGAGCAATTTCTGTGGATTTACCCACCCCTGGATGCCCCATCAAACAAGCTTTGAAATAATCTCGATTACTATTCGCAGCACGTCTTAAGCCTAGTTTTAATCGTTTAACTTTATCGTCTCCCCTGGCTTGGTTGTTTTCCTGGCTGATAACCCACGCCAACGCCGAAACGACACCGTTATCACCCCCCAGTGGACAGGACATCTCCTCGCGGGGATTACTTTCTGCTTTGTGGCAGTGGAGCAAGTCCTACGGGGGTTTGTCCGACTTGAAGAAATACAACGCCGATCTGAGGAAGAGCAACATATTAACGACGGCGTCTCCCCGGCGGTAGTACTGTGCGCCAATTGGTTTTGGCTCGTTTAAGCTGCTCCATGGTAATCATCGCTGAACTGAGATCGACACCACAAAAGTTGACCCCATGAACATTGGCGTATTTAAAATTCGCCCCATCTATATTCGCTCCCCGGAGATCAGCCCCAGATAAATCAGCATAACCAAAATAGGCATCGCTGAGATTCGCATCCTTCAAAACTGCTTCTTGTAAGTTTGCCTTGCCAAAATTCGCACGGGAGAGTTCTGATTGCCGGAAGTCCACATTCCTTAGGATCGAGTGGTAACAATTAATGCCTGGGATAAAGCATTTGGCCAAAGAAATGCCACTTAAATCCTGATCAGTAAAATCCCGTTTTCCTTGTTCATACTCCCCCAATAATTTTTGGCTGTTCCAGATAGTTACGCCTTCGGGCACGACGAGGGCATCATTGCCACGATCGCGCCGGCGATCGCGCCGTTTGGTAGCTATATTGAAGCCCACATTGCCAGCTACTGGGCCGGAACTTTCCTTACCTTGTGGGGTTGGGGAAGGCGACTCCCCCCGTTGGTTGAGTTGGGAGTCAGCGCAATCCGTTGAGGCTTTCGCTACAATGCCCGCATTAAACTGAGACGTTCCAGGGCTGAAATTGATTTCGGTTGTAGGTTCTCTTTTTGTCCCGGGTCGAATGCCACGCATCTTGAGTGGCTTTCTCTCCGGAAATCGGAGTTCTGTACTAGCTAGCTTACCGGAGGTTGTCATGGGGGAGGGGGGAGTCGCAAACGCCTTAGAAACCATGCTTTGCATCATTTCATCTTCATAGGGAAGCATGTTTAACGCATCTAAAACCTGTTTGGCTGACTTATAGCGATGACGCACCGACAACTCCAACATTTTTCGGATGACTTCGGCAAATTTACTCGAAACAGTGACATATTTTTGCCAACCCATTTCCCCTGTTTGATGGTTACAATCAATTTCTTTGGGGGGTTTAGCGGTCAATAGATAGACGCAGGTTACACCGAGGGCGTAAATATCGCTGGCATACACAGGACGCATCGCCATTTGTTCTGGGGGAGCGAAACCGGCCGTTCCCACTGCAAAGGCGGTCAAAGCCGTCTGGCCAGAGGTGTTAGCAGCTACAACGGAATCAATTTGATTCTTTACTGCCCCAAAGTCAATCAGAATCAACTTTTGATCCGGTTGGCGGCGAATTAAGTTGGCCGGCTTGATATCTCGATGGATCACCTGTTGAGCATGGATATAATCCAAAATTGGCAGAATTTCTGAGAGAAAGTTTTTAACGCTGCCTTCAGAAAATACCCCATTTTTTTTCACTTCTTGGTACAAATTGTACCCCTTGACATACTCTTGAACTAGGTAAAATTCTCTGGAATCTTCAAAGTAGTCTAGAAGACGGGGAACGTGCGGGTGATTTCCAATTTTACCTAGGGTGTGGGCTTCCCGCTCAAATAACTCCTTCGCCATCTTAAAAACATTCGGATCATCCGTTTGAGGGCGTAATTGCTTGACCACACAAATGGGGGTTCCGGGCAACCCGACATCAGCGGCGGCAAAAGTTGCACCAAATCCCCCTTTCCCTAGTAAACCCAAGGTTTGATAACGACCATGCAGTCGTAGCTTGCCGCCACAAGTTTGGCATTTTGCGACATTATTGGGGTTTTTCGGATGTGAGCAGGAGGGATTGATGCAATAGCTCATTCCAGTACACTCGGGAAAAACAGATTAATTTTAGAGCTGGCGCACAATACTAGATTAGGGAAAATCGAGCATGGGTAACAGTGCTTCTAGCCACTGATTCCAGTGATGACCACGTCACCCCAGTCTAATTTAACATTCCCTTCGACTGTACCGAATTGCCCGGTATAAAAGGTGACCATGATAAACATAGTCCGAGTAAGAACTGTTTTCCGAATAGGATTGTTCTGCTTGACCCGATTAAAGTCTGACTCAATGCCGTCGTTGTTTGAAATCAACGTTTATTTAAAATCATCAGCACTCAGTCTGGAGGGGAAATCAAGCAAGGGGAAAAGGAGGAGCGGTCGATGGTTAGGCAACAGTCAGACTTAGAAATTAACCCATCCACTCAACTCAATGCAATTGTAGCAATGTAGCAATAGAGTTCATACGAATGTTGTATGTTGCTTTAAAGATACAATAATTGCTCTAGATGAAAGATAGTTAACTAAAATCCATGCGCATTTCTGTGAAATGGCTCCAGTCTTTGGTGGCCTTAACGCATTCCCCCGAAGAATTGGCGGAACTTTTGACGATCGCCGGTTTGGAAGTCGAAGAAATTGAAGACCGCCGACGTTGGGCCCAGGGGGTGGTACTGGGGAAAGTTCTTCAGCGGGGGAAGCATCCCAATGCCGATAAGTTGAGTGTATGCACGGTCGATATTGGGGCCGCGGAGCCGTCCATCATTGTTTGTGGGGCTCCCAATGTCAAAGCCGATGCCTGGGTTCCCGTGGCGACGGTGGGCAGCTATTTACCGATGGTGGATTTAAAAATCAAGCCGGTTAAACTCCGGGGTGTTAAGTCCTTTGGCATGATTTGTTCGTTGGCGGAATTGGGATTAAGCAAAGAATCGGCCGGCATCCATATTTTCGAAGAGATAACTGCGCCCCCCGGCAGTCCAGTGTCACCATTGCTAGGACTAGATGATGTGATTTTGGATATCAGCCCAACGGCTAACCGGGCCGATGCCTTGAGTATGGTGGGGGTTGCGCGGGAAGTGGCGGCTTTGACCGGGGCTGAATTGACGTTACCCGTCGTTGACCCCTTGGCGATCGCCGATCAATCCCTGGCTGTTCAGATCGCTGATCCCCAAGCCTGCCCCGCCTACTTAGGTACTGTCATCACTGGGGTAACAATCCAACCTTCTCAAGCATGGCTCCAAGAACGGTTACAAGCCGCTGGCATTCGTCCCATTAACAATGTGGTCGATATTACCAACTACGTACTGCTGGAGTGGGGACAACCCTTACACGCCTTTGACCGAGATAAATTACAAGTTTTATCGGGAGAGGCTCCCATTGCGTTGGGGGTCCGGTTTGCCCAGGCGGGAGAAACCTTAGTCACCCTGGATGGCCAAGAAAGGTCATTGGCTGGTCTCAATTTGGTTATTACCTGTGCCGACAAACCCGTGGCGATCGCCGGTGTGATGGGAGGGGGGGAAACGGAGGTTGATAACCAGACCCAAAATATCCTCTTGGAATCAGCTCTATTTTCCGGGATTACTATCCGTCGTTCCAGTAAAGTAGCGAATCTCCGCAGTGAATCCTCAACCCGTTACGAGCGGGGGGTTAACCAGTGCGGACTGGATGTGGCACTGGCCCGAGCGGTTGCCCTATTGACAGAATGGGCGGGAGGCACCTTGGAGCAACAGGGCATTGCGGATCATCGACCCGACACCAGCCAGCAGACCATTACGTTGCGTTTATCCCGTTTGCAACAACTCTTGGGGCAGGTCATTACCCCGGACGGCGTCGGGGAAATTACAGCGGCAGACGTGGAACGCATTCTAGAAGACCTGGGCTGTTCGTTACAGCCCCAGCCGGACGGCGATCGCCCCCGTTGGTCTGTCCAGGTGCCGCCCTATCGCCAGCAGGATATTCAGCGGGAAATTGACCTGATTGAGGAAGTGGCTCGACTCTACGGTTACGACCATTTTTGTGAACGGCTTCCGGCAACCCCTGCCCCCGGTAAACTGTCTTTGGGCTACCAAGCCGAACAAGCACTGCGGGAAGCCTGTCGGGCAGTGGGATTAACGGAATTAGTGCATTATTCCTTGGTGAAACCCCAGGAAACCGAAGTGGTGCTGGCCAATCCTCTCTTGGCGGAATATTCAGCCCTCCGGACTAACCTCTTGGATGGTCTCATCACCGCCTTTGCCCACAACCAAGCCCAGCGTAACGGGGCACTAAACGGTTTTGAGATTGGTCGGGTTTTTTGGCAAACGGATAATGACATCGAAGAAGCCGACCACATTGCCGGCATTTTGGGCGGCACGATCGCCACGGCAGGTCGTTGGACCAGTGGTGGCAAGCCCCAGCCGTTGGATTGGTTCAGCGCAAAAGGAATGATGGAAGCCTGGTTTGAACGCTTGGGACTGTCTGTTGACTATGTCCCTGATCGTCAAGACCCCCGTTTACACCCTGGTCGCACGGCTTTATTAAGCTGTCAGAAAAAAGTGTTAGGACGCTTTGGTCAACTCCATCCCCAACTACGGCAAGCCCACGATTTAATGGATGAAGTCTATGGCTTTGAGTTGGCGATCGCCCCAATTTACGACGCGATGGCGAAGACGGTGTTGGGCACGCCCCACTTTCAACCCTACTCCCCCTACCCAGCCGTAGAAAGGGATTTAGCCCTCTATGCCCCATCAGAAATCCTGGTGGCCGACTTGAATCATGCCATGGCAAAAGCTGGGGGAGCATTATTAGTGCGGGTAGAACTCTTTGATGAATACCGTGGAGAATCCGTCCCCGCTGGACGACGGAGTTTAGCCTTCAGCTTGGCTTACCAAGCTGGCGATCGGACCTTGACCGATACGGATGTCGATCCGGTTCATGACAAAATTCGCTCTGCGTTGACCCAACAATTTGCCGTGACCCTACGGAGTTAAGAGACTTGTCGGGAAATAGAAGGAAATGAGATAATGACCTTGACTGAAACAGCCAGCGCCAGAACAAAAATTACCCATAACTGTTGTCTTTTAAATCGAATAGGCTTCACTGTCCCGACCTCTTCATTGCTCCCCTAGCAGAGCCTAGCTGCTTCAGAGCCATTCCTGCCACCAGACACTTCCTGTAATATACGGTAATGGCTCCCATATAGTGGTGCTTTAAATTTAGAGCCAGCATCGTTTTCAGCATATCTACTGATTTCTTTATCAAGCCTGGATTTTGAAACGGTTTAGCCGAAAGCCTCACGCCTCATGTGATAGGGATTTTGCCAGAAAAATGCAGAGAAAATGACTCATGGTGAAAATTCATCACAACGCCGAAATTGTTTCCCGCACGACCTCATTACATTTCCCACAGCAATTTGATGCACGACTTAAAACTGACGTTTAAGGGCGACGTAATGGAGCATAACGGGGATCAATTATTTTTTGTCCTATGCCCGGAAACTTAATGGCTAAATTGGCCTTACGGCCCGTTCCCAACACATGGGTTACTGTTCCCTCTCCAAAATTCGTATGAATCACCACATCTCCCACTTCCCAATTGAGGAGGGTCGTAGAATTGGCGGGGCTGGATTTAGGTTGACGGCGCTGCTTTTGGGCAATGGAGGTACGATTTCCTGAAGTGGGCAAACCAACAAAACGGCTGGATGTCGCAGTTTTTAGTAATTTGAGGGGCAATTCTTGAAGAAATTGGGAAGCAATCTTGGCTTCCCTCGACCCCCAAACATAGCGCAAACGGGCATGGGTTAAAAAGAGATTGTCTCGGGCTCGGGTGACACCGACATAACATAAGCGTCGTTCTTCTTCGAGATCTAAGGGATCATTGAGGCTGCGGCTATGGGGACAAGTCCCCTGCTCCAAACCAACCAGAAAAACAACGGGAAATTCCAGTCCTTTACAGGAATGAAGGGTCATCAATGAAACGCGGTCATCCGACTCATCCAGATCATCTAGATCGGAAGACAGGGACGCACTCGCTAAAAATGCCACTAAGCTTTTATCTTCACTTTCGGCTTCAAATTGCCGCACGGCATTATCCAATTCAGCCAGGTTGGCTAAACGGTTATCGGCCTCTTCCGTCCCTTTTTGTTTTAACGCTTCAACATATCCAGAGTGCTCCAGTACCTGATTGAGAATGTCCGATGCCGAATTTTCGGGGACTTGAGTTTGTAAGCTTTGCAGCATGGCAACAAACTGTAAGGTTTTTTTACTGGCCCGTCCCAATAGGGTTTGCACGGAGGTTTCATCACTGAGGATTTCCCACAGGGGGGTTCCCAATTCTTTGGAGGCATTCACCAAATTTTCAATACTCGACTTGCCAATGCCACGGCGGGGGGTGTTAATAATCCGCAGTAAGCTCACCGTATCAGCCGGATTGACCAATACCCGCAAGTAGGCGATCGCATCCTTGATTTCTTGGCGGTCATAAAATTTGAAGCCCCCCACAATGCTGTAGGGGATTTGTTGCCGTAATAGCTGCTCTTCAAAGGGTCGAGACTGGGCATTCGTGCGGTATAGAATCGCAAAACTGCCAAAACTTAACTCAGGATTAGACTTGCGTAGGGACAAAATCTGACTGATGACAAATTGGGACTCGTCCCGTTCATCGTCTGCTTGAAACAGAATAATGTCATCGCCGCCAGTACGAGTCGGTTTGAGAATTTTATCAATCCGTTGACTATTGTTTTCGATCAGATAATTGGCCGCCTGGAGAATATTTTCCCGTGAGCGATAATTTTCCTCCAACTTAACCATTGTCCGAGTATCCTCGTCTGGCAAATTGTCTCCAAAATCTTCTTGAAAATTTAACAAAATAGTGAAGTCCGCCATGCGGAAACTATAGATAGATTGATCCGCATCCCCGACCACGAATATGGAGCGTCCTCGCCAATCCCACTCCCTTTTCTGGGGTTCAGCATTAGTTGCCAATAAGCGAATCAAATCATATTGAATCCGGTTCGTATCTTGATATTCATCTACTAAAATATGATTAAATTTACGATGCCAATAGCCGAGAATCGTCTCATTTTGTTGAAATAAGCGGGTGGGAATTAGGATTAAGTCATCAAAATCCAGGGCATTATTGGCAGCCAATTGATTTTGATAGCGTCCATAAATTTCGGCAATGACCCGCCCTTTGTAATTAGGATTATCTTTGAGATAATTGTCGGGAGAAAAGCCGAGATTTTTAGCATTACTAATCTTGAAGCGAACCGCACGGGGGTTAAACTGCTTTTCATCTAAGTCCATGTCTTTGGTGACAATGGTTTTGATTAAACTTTGCACATCGCTTTCATCAAAAATTGAAAAATTCTTTTGCCACGATCGCCCCCGTTCATCTTGGTATTTGTCAATGTCGAACCGCAGGATCCGGGAAAAAAGGCTATGGAATGTACCGATCCAGAGGTTCTTGGTAATCTTTTTATAGACCTGGGATGACAATTGCTTTTGTTCAAACTCTCCTAAGAATTCATAGCGTTGACCAAATTGTTGCTGGGCCCATTCCTGGACAAAGATTTTTTCTAGCCGCTCTTTCATCTCCTTGGCAGCTTTGTTGGTAAAAGTCACCGCCAAGATATTTTCGGGATCAATCCGATGAACTCGGATGAGATGGGCAATGCGATAAGTTAACGCCCGCGTTTTGCCAGAGCCTGCCCCCGCCACCACCAGCAGTGGGCCACAAAAGTGCTCAACCGCTTGACGTTGAGAGGAGTTGAGATGGGCAAGGTAGTCACTAGAGGGAGCCATAGGAGGTCTGACAAAGGAAGAAATATGTGTTTCTTCAGCATAAGACAGGCAACTGCAAAACAAAAATCCATGGAACCTGGACAATCTAGATTCGTCAGCCGCCGCTTCTTCTCTTAAAATGGAAGTGGGCGGAGACAATTGTTTCCGTTCACTCCTCACACCACACTCCGCCTGGATGATGTTCGGGCGGTTTCTTCTTGTCTGCCGATACCAGTGCATCTCCGAGTGACCCAGCCCATAGGCAATGCCCTCAAACGATAGACTCTTCCCTCAGGAAACAGTTCAGGATGAGCGGCAATCTGCCCATTGAGATACTGACGAAAGGCCTGTTGATTTTTGTTTACAAACAGTCTCTCAGTACAGACTTGACAGAGTACGACTAAGGTTTAGACTGTCGTGGCTCTAGGGCAGCTTTAGGATAGGCAATGCGCTGATGGTGAAACTGTTGCCAAACTCGTACAAATACATCCGCAATAATGGGTAATTCTTCATAACGAATACCACTATCTTTTAATTGATTGTCTCGCCAGCGAGCCTTAAAAATACGATTGATCATCCCTAATGCTTTTTCTGGGTTGGGGTCTTTGAGAGACCGTAATGCCGCTTCCGCGCTGTCTGCGAGCATCACAATCCCAGTTTCCCGCGACTGGGGAATTGGGCCTGCATAACGAAAATTCGCCTCTGATATAGGGGAATTGCCCGCTTCTTCCGCATTTTCCTTGGCTTGAAAATAAAAATAAGACACTAACAATTTACCCTGATGCTCTGGGATAAAATCCCGTACAACTTTGGGAAGTCCATACTTTCGAGCCATTTCAATCCCTTCGGTCACATGTTTTTTAATAATTTCTACACTCACATAGGGGTCAGCAATTTCATCATGTTTATTGAGGCCACCCATTTGATTTTCAATAAAACCTAGCGGGTCATGCATTTTGCCGATGTCATGATACAGGGTTCCTGTTCTAACTAGTTCTACATTGCAGCGTAGCTCCCGTGCTGCTGACTCGGCCAAGCAAGCAACAAACAACGTGTGCTGAAAAGTGCCTGGTGTTTCTTTAGCCAATCGCTGTAATAAAGGGCAATTGGGATTACTTAATTCCACCAGACGGATGGGAGTTACCACGTCAAAGAAACGTTCCAAGTATGGAGAAATGCCGATCGCCACGACACACCAGACAAACCCTACTGCTCCATAGGCGATCGCCCCCGGTAAAATTGCATACCAGATAATTGAAGCCGATGCACTTAATACCAAACGACTGGCAAAATAGACCCCTCCTTGAACCAACCCCACACCACCGCCCAGGAGAGCGAGTTCATCTCGAGACCGGAGTCGTCCCCCGACTAAACTTGCCATAACCCCGGCTGCAACACCGGCAAACCAATAATCCCAAGTGATGGTTTCCACCGCGAACGCCGATAAGCCACTCACCAAGAGTACTTGGGTTACAGCGAGAGAAGGTCCATAAAAACTACTGGTTAAAAGACCAATCGCTGGCAAGTCAGTATAGCGGGGATTTAATAAGGATAAGACAGGAGCACTAAGGCTAAGTAAACAGAGAAGAATATGGTCACGGCGGCGGAGTGGACGATGAATACGACGGCTGACACCACAGAAGATGAGAACAGCGCCACTGACTAACCCTGCTGTCCGCAATAATCCCTGCCAATTGATCTGCCGTTGGCTTAATCCAAAGCCGTCTAACAAAATGAATTGTTCTTGGGTAATCCTACTGCCGGCTTTGACAATCACTTCTCCCTTGTTAAGGGCAACATTAACCGGTTTCACGGCTAGGGCGGCTTGTTCAGAGTGTTCCTTTGTCGCCACAGTATCGACGGTTAAATTATGTTGCTTGTGAAGTAATGCCAACAAGCTATTTTGAGCAACCTTTTTTGCCGATGGCGGGACGATATTACGAAGATGAAGTTGGATGGTTTCCGTTAGCAAAACAGGCGGAATACCGGCAGGAAGCCCTTGCACCAAGATGCGATCAAATACTTGAGTGATAGTTTGCTGAGTTGTCTTCCAGGTTGCCTCGTCCAGTTGCAGCGCCGATAGCATGGCTGCCGTAGTATCAGGGTCTCCACCCATCTCTGACAATTTTATTTTGGCTACCGTAAAACGTGACCGCGCTTGAGTAATACTATTCAGCCAACGCTCAAGAGATGGGGATGATGACCCCGTTTGCTTATCCAAGGCTTGCTCAAAAAGTTGCTGTAAACCAACCAGTTCTGGGTTCGAGAGAGTCGAAGGGGGATTTTGTCGCAGAGCGGTTTCTAGTTCTGACCATGACTCATCACTTAATTGACGTAAACGGGCTTGATTTTCCAGCGAAAAAACGGTGGTGCTAAGAAAAGGAAACGGCGCAGCCAGTTTACGTAACTGGTTGATTTGATCGAAATATTTCCCTCGTTTTTGCTTTAATTGCTGGGTTGACTGTAGATCCCGGTGGAGGCGAGGAACTGTGGCGGTGCGAGCTTCCTTGCGTTTTTCCTCGGTAGTTTTTTCGTCATAGAATACGCCGTCCATCGGCGCATAAACTGTGTACGGGGAGAGAGTATCGACGCTGAGTTGGGGTTGATTGTAAAACTGGTAACCCACAACCCCTGTCAATGCCATCACCGTCAGCCCAAACATGACCGGCGGATGGGCAATACGAATGGCACGACTACAGTGTAATTTTTGCCAAAGATTGTCTCCGGTCGGTGTAATGGTGGCTTTGATGTCAGCTGCCGTTGTTGACGAATCAACAGATTTATTTCGACTGAAACGGGATTGGACAGCTTGACTGAGAAAAGATAAGGCTTTCATGAAACCTGCTAGGCGAAATCCATAAAAAATAAGTGAGATGGAATTTCACTCCTCAAAAGCACGGGTGATAGACGCATATTCTCCTTGGGAGATTAAGTCTAAATGAGAGCGACGTTGCATAACCTGGGCGGCACTGAGAACAGTCAAAGGGGAAAATTGGGATGGTGGCTGACCGCTCCAGATGGCAAGAAACTGTTGAGCCCATTGAGCAATGTCCCACGACACGGGTTGAGTAATGGCAGGAAAAGCACAATGGGTAATAGTAACTCCATTATATGCACCGCTTAAAGCTAGGGGAAAAAGTAGACTACTCGTCGCGAGGGGAGCACGCTGTAATTTGGCCAAAAGTAGCCTGGGTTGATCCAGCAAGACTAACCACTGGCATAGACTCCACGGCATCCATTCGGATAGCTGGGCAAAAGAAGTTTGTTCTTGGCAGGAAGCTGAAACAGGGGAAATAACCTCTGTTTTGGCGATCGCCACCAACAATTGTTGCATGGACTCAGACACAACAGCTGGAGTCGGTAATGTCCAGAGGGAAGGGGATTGAAATAGCTGACGAAATCGTTGGCGGGGACAGCGTTCCGACAAAGTAAACGTTAGGAGTTGCTGCCAGATGAGGAGAGCAGCCTGATTATCTGGGGTTAATTGAATGGCAAGGGAGTGGGTTTTTGTTTCACCATCATGACTGAAGCGGCGGAGATCCGTCGCAAAACCGACGGGATTTTCGTAGTGCCAGAGCGCCAGGAATAAAAAGCCCAGAGGGAATAAATGGGGGGATTTGACTAATGTTAGAATCTCTGGCCACAGCTGCGTGGGGAGTTGAGCTTGATAAGTCATACCCCGGGACAAGGATTTCCACCGACCCAGACCCTCCACAATCTGGGGACTGTTGGGGGTAGAGTCAATAAGAGGGACGACGGCAGCTATCCCGGTTCCGGTAAAACGACTGAGTAGGGACTGTTGCATGAATTCCAGTGTCAGCGCTAGTCTCAATAATGTTCTGTAGCGCTTACTTCTTCATTGTCCTCCACTGAAACCATTGCTCGAATTCGTTCACGGTGGTCAAATCATCTCCAACATTATCGGGCGATCGCCGTTATTCGGACTGACTCATTATGGTTAAGCCATACCTTGGCCTGCTTAGCCATTGAAGCAGGGTTTGGCCTCATTGAAATTACTTGGAATAGTGGCGAGGCGGCCGATACGATCCGTCAACTCCGCAATGAAACGATGCACCAGCCCTGCCTAATCGGAACTGGCACAGTACTCACCCCAGAAGCCCTAGCCAGTGCCATCACAGCGGGGGCAGAATTTTGCTTCACCCCCCATGTTTGTCCGGCCTTGATTGAGCAGGCGATCGCCGCTGAACTACCGATGATTCCAGGGGCGTTTTCCCCCACGGAAATTATCTGTGCCTGGCAAGCGGGGGCGAGTGCGGTGAAGGTGTTTCCCGTTAAATCCCTTGGTGGCATGGATTATATTCAAGCCCTACAAGGGCCATTGGGAGAAATTCCCCTCATTCCCACCGGAGGGGTCACCCTGGACAATGCTCTAGATTTTATTCAGGCCGGGGCGATCGCCGTGGGGCTATCCGGACAATTATTTCCCCCCGACTTAGTTGCCGCCGAAAATTGGCCAGCGATTCAAGCACGCTTAACTAAACTCCAACAGATGCTGGTTCCCTGATCGCAGTCGATGGTTATCAGTTTTACGATGGAACCACCCCAGCCCCCATAATTATGTCTAGCACTAAGCCGCCAATTGTTACTTAAGGGTTTGACCACACGATGAAAAGTCTTTGGAACGATCAAGAAGCTACCCAATACCGCAGCGATCTGGAATTGCGAGTCTATACTTCCCAATTGCTGGGCCGTGATCCCTCCTTGGTGTTACATGGTGGGGGCAATACTTCCGTCAAATGTACCGAGACAAATTTGGTGGGGGAAACGGAGGAAATTCTTTACGTCAAAGGCAGTGGCTGGGATCTAGCCACCATTGAAACGGCGGGGTTCGCTCCGGTTCGCATGGCCCACCTCCTGAAGCTGGCGAAGTTACCGCAGTTATCGGACCCGCAAATGGTCAATGAACTGAAGACCCAGATGACCCAGGCTAGTGCTCCCTCTCCTTCGGTGGAGACGATTCTCCATGCCATTTTGCCCTTCAAATATGTGGATCACACCCATGCTGATGCAGTGATCACCATTACCAATACAGCGGAGGGGCTGGAACGCATCAAAGCCATCTATGGCGATCGCCTGGTCATTATTCCCTATGTCATGCCGGGATTTGATTTAGCGCGGGTTTGTGCCGCAAAGTTTGCAGCGGAAGCCCACGAAGGAACAGAGGGCATGGTGCTCCTCAACCACGGAATTTTTTCCTTTGGGGCCACGGCGAAGGAGTCCTACGAACGCATGATTGCCCTGGTGAGTGAAGCGGAGCAATATTTAGAAACCCAGGGGGTTTGGCCGTTCCCCCCCCCCCAACCGTCCCAACCGTCGGCTGATGCCAGTCTGGCGATCGCCGAATTACGGGCTGGCATTGCCGAAAAAATGGGTCGTCCGGTGATTCTGAAGCAATATCAAGATGCAGCCAGTCGTGGGTTTGCCCAACGGGATGACGTTGCAACCATTAGTCAACAAGGCCTGTCACCCCCGATCATGTCATTCGCACCAAACGGCTTCCCCTGGTCGGTCGAGACTTGGCTGGTTACGAAACAGCTTATCAGCGTTATTTTGAAGAAAATATGGCCCAAAAAACTGACCCCGTCACCATGCTGGACCCCCGCGCCCCGCGTGATTCTCGACCCAGAGTTGGGAATGCTCACCGTCGGCACCAGTCCTAAAAATGCGGCGATTGTGGGGGATATTTATCAGCACACCCTGGAGATTATTCAACGGGCAACGGGGTTAGGGGGATATCAAGCTCTCCCTGCCAAGGATATTTTTGATGTGGAATATTGGGATTTGGAACAAGCCAAACTCAAAAAAGGGGGAACACCCCCCGAATTTACCGGCGAGGTGGTCTTGATCACCGGCGCGGCATCGGGCATTGGCAAGGCCTGTGTAGAGGCTTTTTTGAAGCAAGGAGCAGCCGTTATTGCGTTAGACATTCAGCCAACCATTACTGATTTGTATCAGCGTCCCGATTATTTGGGGTTACATTGTGACTTGACGGATACGGCGGCGTTTCAGCAATGTTTACGCAAAGGGATTGCCCATTTCGGTGGTCTTGATATGTTGGTTCTTAACGCAGGGGTTTTTCCCGTCGCCAAGGCGATCGCCGACTTGTCCCAATCCGAATGGCAACGAGTACTGTCCATTAACTTGGATACAAACGTAATGATTTTGCGGGAATGTCACCCCTACCTGACGCTAGCTCCCCACGGCGGACGGGTCGGTGTTGTGGGGTCTAAAAATGTGACTGCACCAGGGCCAGGAGTGGCGGCCTATTCTGCTTCCAAGGCGGCATTAAACCAGTTAATTCGTGTGGCGGCGCTGGAATGGGGAAAAGATAAGATTCGCCTCAATACCATCGATCCCAATGCCGTTTTTGATACGGGGTTGTGGACCCAAGAGGTCTTGCAAGCACGGGCTAAGCACTATGGTCTCACGGTGGAGGCATATAAAAGCAATAATCTCTTGAAGACAGAGATCCAGAGTAAGGATGTTGCTGCGTTGGTGGTGACTGTTTGCAGTTCTCTTTTTGCCAAAACCACTGGGGCCCATATTCCCATTGATGGGGGTAACGAGCGGGTCATCTAAGCACCAATTCAGCAATGGCAACAGCGCAGCCTGCTGTCAATAATGTTTTTTGACCCAATGGAGAGCCATTGTTTTGTTTGTCAGTTTTCCATCCAAAGTCTGGTACTTAATTTCTGTCAATATTTCTTTAAATTGAGCACTGGGTTTATAGCCCAATTGTTTTAAATCATGCCCAGATAAAAGTGGGGCAACCCGGGAATAACAGGTGAAATATTGCCAAACATGACGACGGACAGACCGACTCGCCCGTGCCGACACCAAATATAACAAGGTCGTCGAATAGGACGCTAAACATTGATAAACCTGACTGGGTGAGCAATGGCGTTCCAATAAGGTGGTGGCGATCGCCGTTTCGGCTGGCTCTAACTGTTCGAGACAATCAATGAGAATTTTCGGTAACTGCAAATTTTGGGCCACAGTGGCCCGTTCCTCCGGAGCGATCGCCGTGATTAGTAGCGCTAAACGGAGTAACCAATGGTCAAGATGGTGTCCGGGATCTAGACATTTCAACCAACGAGAAAGATAGCGCAATCGCCAACGGAGGGAAGTCGTCAACTTGAGGTCGGGATGTAAACACTTCAATGCCCCTAAATCCGACAGCAGGGTTAAGGCCGTTTGCCAGTAGGCGGCTTTGAGGATGATTGAAAATTCGGCTTTGAGTCTTGTGGTTAATGCCGGGGCCGGTTTTCCCGTCAACCGTAACCGCTCATAGACCCCACTGGCGATCGCATAGCGAATATAAGCTTCAGTTTGGGATTCCAATTGAAAGCCTAACCGCACCACAAAGCGAACAGCCCGATAAATGCGGGTCGGGTCTTCAATAAAACTATTGGCATGGAGAACCCGCACCTGCTGTTGCCGGAGATCCACCATACCGCCAAAAAAATCAAGCAATTCGCCGCGTCGGGGGTGGGTGAGACGAACGGCTAAAGCATTAATGGTAAAGTCCCGACGATACAGATCTTGGCGAATAGAACTGGCTTCCACTTGGGGATTGGCGGCCGGGTAGGGGTAAAATTCCGTGCGGGCTGTGGCAATATCCACCCAAAGGGAATCGAGGGCTTCGCTGCGATGCCACAGTAACGCCGCCGTCTGAAATTCCCCATGTACTGAGAGCCGCGCGTCGGGATAATTTTGCTGTAATGCCTCTGCCAACGTGACACCGGAGCCCACCCCCACCGTCTGCTGAAAGCCATCCACCACTAAATCAATATCCTGAAGCCAGATATGTTTGCAAGCATGGAGCAATAAATCCCGAATCGCCCCCCCCACCAGATAAAGGTGCCATCCCCGTTTTTCTGCCTGCTCAGCAGCTTGGGTCAACAATTGCCACGTCGCCGGCTGGAGATGGGTTTGTAGGAGAGAGAGCAGTTGTTCGGGTTGAGGTAACGTAATTTCCCCGGGAGAATCTTCAACCGCTGAGTCATGCACCATTGGGGACTCTAATTCAGACCGTTCTTGCAATAATTGCCGTAAAACATCGGTGCGGGTGACAATCCCCCGGAGTTCTCCCTGGGTCATCACGGGGAGTCGCCCCACATCATCAGCCACCATAATGGCTTCAATTTCGGGTAACGGCGTACTGGGAGTAATGGTTTTGACTTGTCGCGTCATATAACCTTTGACGGGGGCATGGCTAAAACCATGATGCAGCGCTAAATCCAGATCTCGGCGGGAAATAATCCCCACCAATTGCTCCTGGTCATCCACCACGGTTAACCCAGAATGACCATAGCGAAAGAGCACCCGTTGGGCCTGCTGAATGGTGGTTTCCGGACGAATAGTGCGCACCGGAGAAGACATTAAGTCCCGTGCTAATAAAGGTTGGGGAATTTGTGCCTTGAATTGAGCATAGAGATCATCTAGGAGCGCCTGGGGTTGGACATTCCTTAAATTGACTGAAGCCGCTTCCCCGTGTCCTCCGCCCCCCAGAGGGTGTAATAAGTGGGTTAAATCCGTCTGGGGAATACGGGTACGGCCGATGATAGTAAAGCGTTGATTTTCTTTATCCTCCAGGTTGCCTTTCCCATACACATGACCGAGTAACAGGGCATTACAATCAGTAAGACTCACCAGACGTTCCGCGAGGTTGGATAAACCGGGCACAAAGCTAGCGGACTGGAGTAGTACTTTACCCACTTGGTAACCCGCGACACGTTCTTTTTTCAGAGACTGCATGGCGGTGGCAAACAAGGTTTGTATAGCCGGTGAAAAACTGGGATCAACATAGGCGGCAATAATTTGTAAGCTTGCCCCTTGCTCCAGTAACCAAGCCAGGGCTTTGACATCCCGAACCGAGGTTTGACCAAAGGTTAATGAGCCGGTATCGACATGAATGCCTAAGGACATCACCGATGCCTGCACTGGGGTTAATTGAATTGAGGCCGTTTGCAGCTTTTCGGTAATTAATGTTGTAGTAGCCCCGATCGCCGCAATTTCTGTGGTGGTGGCGGGGATATCACTTTTGGCGTTGAGGTGATGGTCATAAACGACAATTTCTTGGAGTTGGGGCAACGTTAACCATGCCGCTGCTTTACCCAGGCGATCGCCGTACTGATTATCCACAATATGCAGGGATCGAATCCGGTGGGGAATTACACTCCGTAATTCAATCAACGGCAACTCATTTCGATAAAGGGCCAAAAATTCCCGCACGGTGGGATGGGCTCCCCCGGTCAAGACGATTCGACTGCCTGGTAGTAACTGCGATAATCCCACCGCTGCCCCCAAGGCATCAAAATCCGCTGTTTGATGACACAAAATAATATCCATGATCGCCGTTTACCTCCCCAAAAAAATTCCTTTGCGACCACCGAAACGGGACAAAGGAATTGTGTTAATCATTGATTAAAGTATTGGATTGACTACCAAACCCATTGGGTTAAGGGGTCAGAACGATAAAGCCGTGATTTTTCTCAAAAGCTTTTACCAAACCAGAAGATTCAGAAAAATTAGAATAAGCCTAACGTTAAAGACTTATCAATGGGAAAGGTTGCACCAGCCCCTAACCAGAGCGCCACCGCTGTACCGAATAAAAATACGGTCATGGCGATCGGACGGCGGAATGGATTTTGGAACTTATTCACGCTTTCAATGAAAGGCACCAGCATCAGACCCAGAGGAATGGAAGCCATGCCAGCAATTCCCAATAACTTATTGGGCAGAACACGTAAAATTTGGAATGTGGGATACAAGTACCATTCCGGTAAAATTTCCAACGGTGTTGCAAAGGGATTAGCCGGCTCACCAATCATGGCGGGGTCCAGGATCGCTAGACCCGTGATTAAACCGACGGCTCCCATGATGCAGATGGGAAACATATACAAAATATCGTTAGGCCAAGCGGGTTCACCGTAATAGTTATGACCCATCCCTTGGGCTAGCTTTTCGCGTAGGGCCGGATCGCTTAAATCAGGCTTTTTTAAAACTGTCATGGGGCAAATTCTCCTAAACCAAGATGATTATTTAAAAAATCTGGGGCTGGTCAGGAGATATTTTTCGTCGTTATCATTGAAGAAAATCTCCCTCATCAGTCCCTTTACTGTAGCGGATTTACAAAGGGCCAGAAATCCCTTGTTTACGAATCATTAGAAAGTGCAACAGCAACAGCACCGCAATTACCCAGGGCAAAACGAAGGTGTGCAGGCTGTAAAAACGGGTCAGAGTGGCTTGACCGACGCTTTCGCTCCCCCGCATAAGGGTAACGATTTGATCTCCCACGATGGGAATAGCCGCAGGCACACCAGAGACAATTTTGACCGCCCAGTAGCCTACTTGATCCCACGGTAAGGAATAACCCGTCACCCCAAAGGTGACAGTGGTGACTGCGAGCATGACGCCGACAACCCAGGTTAATTCACGGGGTTTTTTGAATCCCCCGGTGAGGTAAACCCGGAAGACATGGAGGATCATCATCAAGACCATCATGCTGGCAGACCAGCGGTGGATGGAACGAATCAGCCAGCCAAAGTTGACTTCGTTCATGATGTACTGCACAGAGGCAAACGCTTCCGTGACAGTAGGCTTATAGTAAAATGTCATCGCGAAACCAGTCGCGAATTGAATCAGAAAGCATGTCAGGGTAAGACCGCCCAGGCAGTAGAAGATATTGACATGGGGGGGGACATACTTGCTGGCAATGTCGTCGGAGATAGCTTGCACTTCCAGACGATCATTGAACCATTGATATACTTTTGAATCGGTTACTTCTTTTGAAAACATTGAAGTTGAGCTTCTCTAAGGATCAGGGAGTGATACGTTAAGCCCAGTAAGAGCTATAAATTCGCATATGATCAGCGGATAATAATGGCAGGCTTAACAGGAAAATTAAGCAAAATATTCCAATTAAATCCTTAATTATTCATAGACGAATCTAACATAGTCAGAAGCCTGGGGGGAAGGGCAATTGGTTAAGCAATGCCGACCATGGAAAATTTTCGACATCCAGATCAGCAGAGTTGATCGCTAATATATTTTTGAGAGAAGCCACTCCACTCTGACAGTAGTGTCGTTAGTATCTTTAGTTTTTCGCCGTCTGCGAACGCGGATGTTTAGCCTGTTGACATTGAACGACGCGGAAAAAAATTAGGCTTAAAGCCGACACTCGTGAAATTCATCCATCCACCAAAAAGCACCCCCTAAATGAATAGAGAGTGCTCTTTGAGGTTTATTCAATTGATGGTTACATCAAAGAATTAGCCATTGATAGCAGGAGCCGTCAGAGCTACAGGCGCTTGCTCACCAGACGCTAGGTCTAAGGGGAAGTTGTGCGCATTACGTTCGTGCATGACTTCAAAACCGATGTTGGCACGGTTCAATACATCCGCCCAGGTGCTAATCACACGACCTTGAGAATCAAGGATGGACTGGTTGAAGTTGAATCCGTTCAGGTTGAATGCCATGGTGCTGACACCCATCGCTGTGAACCAGATGCCGATGACCGGCCATGCACCCAAGAAGAAGTGCAAGGAACGGCTGTTGTTGAAAGATGCATATTGGAAGATCAGACGACCGAAGTAGCCGTGGGCTGCAACGATGTTATAGGTCTCTTCTTCTTGACCAAATTTGTAACCGTAGTTCTGGGACTCAACTTCGGTGGTTTCACGAACCAAAGAAGAGGTCACCAGAGAACCGTGCATCGCGGAGAACAAGGAACCGCCGAATACACCCGCCACACCTAACATGTGGAAGGGGTGCATCAGGATATTGTGCTCGGCTTGGAACACGAGCATGAAGTTGAAGGTGCCGGAAATACCTAAAGGCATACCATCAGAGAAGGAGCCTTGACCGATGGGGTAAATCAAGAAGACTGCGGTGGCAGCGGATACGGGTGCAGAGTAAGCAACACAGATCCAAGGACGCATCCCTAAGCGGTAGGACAGTTCCCACTGACGACCCATGTAGCAGAAGATGCCAATGAGGAAGTGGAGAACCACCAACTGGTAGGGACCACCGTTATACAACCACTCATCCAAGGAAGCCGCTTCCCAGATGGGGTAGAAGTGGAGTCCAATGGCGTTGGAAGAAGGAACAACGGCACCGGAGATGATGTTGTTTCCGTAAAGTAAAGAACCAGCAACGGGCTCACGAATTCCGTCGATGTCAACGGGGGGAGCGGCGATGAAGGCAATGATGAAGCAGGTGGTGGCAGTCAGGAGAGTGGGGATCATCAGCGTACCGAACCAACCGACGTAAATCCGGTTGTTGGTGCTGGTTACCCACTGGCAAAACTGTTCCCAGAGGGAAGCACTTTCGCGTTGTTGTAGGGTTGTTGTCATTGGTAAATAATTGCGGTGGATTAAATTAATGGGCTGATGAATCGATTTAAAAAAAAGCGACTACCAGCGGTATTGAAAAGTTATATATGAAATAATAGTAACAGCTTCGTAACAAAATGTAAAGCAGTTTACTCATTTTTCTTTTGACTTCTTCGCATCATGCTTCAGTCCTAAAACCTCGGGCACAAATTTCTGCCAGGCGAGCCTTGCTGCGCCAATCATCCCGGCACGATTACCTAGTTCAGCCACAATAATTTTTAATCCCTGGCGAGAGGGAAAAACAACTCGTTTTTCAATTTCTTGGTGCATTGTGGGAAAAAAGTAATCGGCACTCGCACTGAGTCCGCCGCCAATAATGACGGCTTCTGGAGTCAATACATAGATAAGATTGGCTAATCCGATGCCTAGCCGTTGTCCAAATTTTTCCCAATAGGCGATCGCCAATTGATCACCCTGGTTCGCGAGCTGAGCCATTTCTGCCCCTGTTTTATTGAGTTCCCGATGCAGAGTTTGGGCCGAGGCATGTTGTTCAAGTGAACCACGATTACCACTATTACAAGGGTATCCATCTTGTTCAATAGAAATTAAGCCCAGCTCTCCTCCGGCACCGTGGGGGCCTCTAAATAACTGTCCATTAAGAAATACAGCCCCCCCCACGCCAGTTCCAAGGGTGAGCAAAATGAAGTTAGGGTAATAACGTCCTGCCCCCAGCCAAGATTCCCCTACTGCGGCACAGTTCGCATCATTTTCCAGTGTTGTGGGCAGATTAACACTGTCCTCCAGCCAATTGGCTAAGGGAATATTTTCCCATTGGGGTAAGTTAATCGCTAATTGGGCAATGCGTCCAGTGGCGTCAGCTGGTCCGGGCATTCCCACCCCGATCGCCATGCAATTTGATGTCCGTATTTGTTTGATTCCGACTAACAGTTGCGCCAAAATCGATTGCGGTAGTGCTGGCTGGGGAGTTGGTAAAGCGATGGATTCTAAGCAGCATCCTTCAGGATTAAAACGACCAAATTTGATGGCAGTTCCGCCGATGTCTATCCCAAGAACAGTGGAATGCTGGGCTGACATAGTGTAAGTGAACCTAGAGACCACAACACTTATCCACGGTACTAAAAATCAGGCTGTAAAAATTTCTTCCCTTAAGCTTTTCATCCAAACAACTCTTTACTGGCAAGTTTACTAAATCTTTTGAAAAAACATTTGAGTAGATGGAGTTCTAAACCTCCCTACCAATCTTCTAATTTCTCTTTTTAAAACTCGCTTATAGTCGGCCGATACTTGAGGTGTCCCAGGCCATAAGGGTACTAAACCAACTTCAGCAGCAATTTTTTTCATCGTGTCAGGGGTAAACGCATTAATGTGACCCAATGGACAGGGCAATCGCATGACCCTCAAAAATCCTACTTTTGAAGATTTTCCTGTATCGGCATGATACAAAAAATGCCCTCTTATTGACTTAATTCTCAATATTATTGCGAATAATCGTAGGTTATTGACATGACTCGATTGCCCTAGCAAATCAGATAATATTTTTGGCAAGGCGAGCCGAGAAAACTCAGTATTTTCAAGCGTTTGATCGCCAATTGATCATCCTGGTTCGCGAGCTGAGCCATTTCTGCCCCTGTTTTATTGAGTTCCCGATGCAGAGTTTGGGCCGAGGCATGTTGTTCAAGTGAACCACGATTACCACTATTACAACTTGGCGTTCGCGTTATCCAAATGCAAAAGGTTTGCCCTCAAAAAGGCTGTAATCATCACCCACAAACGATTGCAACACCTACGATTTCAATGCGACATTTTTTTGATTGGTGTGATCGCCAACTCAATTACAGATATGAGGGATGAATTTTGGGGTCAGAGACAGCGCATGATTCCCCGCTCTTTCCCTGGAAACCCTTGTATGAAAGAAGTTTTATGTTTTTTGTAGCCCGAAGTGATTTCGCGAATTTATTACGCGAACGCCAAGCGCTTGAGTTAAAGGACGCTATCCATTGACAATAATAGGAAAAGCATTTTAATTTCTCACCCTTTAGGAGCCGGCCATGCCAGAAAACTTAAGAAGTCGTGTTGTCACCCAAGGAACTCAGCGCAGCCCAAATCGCGCCATGTTAAGGGCAGTGGGATTTGATGACGCCGACTTCCAAAAACCGATTGTGGGATTGGCGAATGGGTTTAGTACTATTACCCCCTGCAATATGGGCATCAATGACCTGGCCCAAAGGGCTGAATTGGGTCTGCGTGATGCGGGGGCAATGCCGCAAATGTTTGGCACAATTACCATCAGTGATGGGATCTCCATGGGAACAGAGGGGATGAAATATTCGCTGGTTTCCCGTGAGGTGATCGCTGATTCCATTGAAACAGCGTGCAATGGTCAAAGTATGGATGGAGTATTGGCGATCGGGGGCTGTGATAAAAATATGCCGGGGGCGATGATTGCCATGGCCCGGATGAATATTCCCGCAATTTTTGTCTACGGTGGCACGATTAAGCCCGGACACTACAATGGCGAAGACTTAACGGTGGTTAGTGCGTTTGAGGCGGTGGGGCAATTCAGTGCGGGGAAAATTGATGAAGCAACATTAATGGGTATTGAGAAAAATGCCTGTCCAGGGGCGGGTTCCTGTGGGGGCATGTTTACGGCGAACACGATGTCCTCTGCGTTTGAAGCAATGGGCATGAGTCTGCCCTATTCCTCCACCATGGCCGCTGAAGACGAGGAAAAGGCTGAGAGTACAGAAGCTTCGGCCAGAGTCTTGGTCAACGCCATTAAAAACCAAATCTTACCGAGTCAAATTCTGACCCGCCAGGCGTTTGAAAATGCGATCGCCGTCATTATGGCGGTGGGTGGTTCCACTAATGCCGTGCTCCATTTGTTGGCGATCGCCAATACCATTGGGGTGCCGCTGAGCCTGGATGACTTTGAGGCCATCCGCCATAAAGTCCCTGTGTTATGCGACCTCAAGCCATCCGGAAAATATGTCACCACGAATTTACACCGAGCGGGTGGCATTCCCCAAGTGATGAAAATGTTGCTGGTGCAGGGACTATTGCACGGGCAGGCCCTGACCATTTCGGGGCAAACCATCGCTGAAGTGCTGGCGGATATTCCCGATGCGCCCTCCACCGATCAAGATGTGATTCGCCAATGGCAGAATCCCGTTTACCAAGAGGGTCACCTTGCTGTCCTAAAAGGAAACCTTGCCACCGAAGGTGGAGTGGCCAAAATTAGTGGGGTTAAAAATCCCCGCATTACTGGCCCAGCCAGGGTTTTTGAATCTGAAGAGGCCTGCCTAGATGCCATTTTGGCTGGCAAAATTCAAGCCGGGAATATAGTAGTGGTTCGCTATGAAGGCCCCAAAGGAGGCCCCGGAATGCGGGAAATGCTGGCCCCCACGTCAGCCATCATTGGCGCAGGTTTAGGGGATTCTGTCGGGCTCATTACCGATGGACGGTTTTCTGGGGGAACCTATGGCATGGTGGTGGGGCACGTTGCACCAGAAGCCTACGTCGGTGGGGCGATCGCCTTAGTGGAGGAAGGGGATCAGATCACCATTGATGCCAATGAACGGTTATTAGAACTCCATGTCAGCGCAGAAGTATTGGCCAAACGTCGGCAACAATGGTCTCCTCCCGTCCCCCGGTATCAACGGGGCATTTTAGGCAAGTATGCCAAGCTGGTCTCCTCTAGCAGTCAAGGGGCTGTGACCGATATGGACTTATTTTAGTTAGAGGGGGAGTCAACCTTAGTGGCGGGGATAGACCTTGCTTCAAAACTGCTGGTGGTCTATCAATCTGGTGGATAGGCACGACGGGCAAGGGCATTCACTAGGGCGGCGGCGACAGTTGACCCTCCTTTGCGACCCACGGTGACAATCTGGGGACAGGAGATTTTCATTAAAGCTTGCTTGGCTTCCAGAACACCCACAAACCCCACTGGAACGCCAATAACCAATTTGGGCTGCGCTTCCCCATTGGCGATCGCCTGACAGAGCATTTGTAATGCTGTCGGGGCGTTACCAATGACGTAAATCGCCTCGGGATAGGTTTGGAGACAGTGGCGTAATCCGGTCGCTGTGCGAGTCATTCCTGGAGGGGGAGAATCTCCATAATTAATGGCAGATATGATGGGATTCTGAAACGTTTTTTTAACCAGGGTTTTTATCCCATCGGCCACCATATTGACATCCACCACAATAGGGGTTTGTTCTTGCAGGGCTGCCATTCCCAGATGAATGCAATGGGATGACGCATCATCCGACAGAGTATTGGGGGGATAAAATCGCAGTAATTTCAAAAACTCAAAGTCAGCCGTGCTATGAACGACTCTGCGGGCCAAATCATATTCTGCCGGGGTTAATCCATGATCGCCAAAGTGCTCCTGAACCAGTCGATCAATTTGGCTAAAGCTGGCTAATAAAATCGGATGATCTAGTTTCATCAGAATAATTTAGTAAAGAAGAAACGAAGCAACCCAACAAATATCTGTAAGGTCATCGGTGTTGCCCTGAGGTAAATCTTGTTTGAATCGTTAGCTATTATCCGTTGGTCTCCCCTGTCCTCAGCCAGGATTTACCGACCAGGGCGATCGCCATTGTGTGCCAAGGAACTCAATGCTTAGAACCAGCGCAATCCTATGGTCAACTAACTGAACAATTAGCTCAATTAGGTTCACCTTGACGGTCATCAGCGGGTAGTCAGGAGATCCAAATAAATCATCGTGAAAATTGCTGAAACCCTTGTCTGGCTTTGATCCTTGATTGAACTTATTTCACTAGTCACCTTAACAGAGACAGCACAATTCCCCTAGAGGTTTATCATCGACATTCCAAGACCGAAAACCTACGCCATAATTCAGGTAACGAGCTGGAGAATGCCTTATGGAACAAAGCACCAAAACTTGGGCGGAGATGATGACCCCCTTCAGTCAATTTTGGCTAGAGTCGAGTAGTCAAGCCTGGAAAAATTGGTTTGACTTGTTGGAAGAGGGAACCCAGTTCCCCGACGGTGGCGGAGATGGCAATGGCGTATTTGCTGGTTTTAATCAGCAGTTTCTCCAATCCCAGCAATTTTATGCCCGTCTACTAAAATTGTCCTTTGAGGCCTGGCAGACGCTATGGCCACAGATGAATGAGGGGGGATTTACTCAAGCGCCGCTGCAAGCCTTCCTCCAACAACTCCAACAGCAAATTAACACCTACACCACCAGCGCCCAAACCCTACAGGGGGATGTGGATAGCCTCTGGCAAACTTACCTGAAAGAAACCCAAAAGTTTTCCCAACTGTGGCTGTCTGCTTGGCAAAATAGCCTGTCTCCCCTCAGTCAATTACCCCACGGTGGCATCCAACCCTGGCTAGAGCTGAACAATATTTACGGGGATACACTTTACAGCGAAGGGATGGGGAGTTTTATGCAGTCTCCTCTGCCGGGCCCCAGCCGAGAAATCAATGGTAAGTTGCTGCGGGCATTTGATGATTGGGTCAAACTATATCGAGCGTTGGCGGACTATCAACTGCTGGAAGCCGATATTCAATATCGGGGCTTTGTGGCCTTGATGGAAAAGTTGGTCACCTTAGCCCAAGCGGGTAAGCCGATTAAAACTTGGCGGGAGTTCCAAACCCAATGGGCGATCGCCGCCGATGATGTTTTTGAAAAAGCCTTTTGTGAGGAAGAAAACCTTAAAATTCGGGGTCGTTTCATCAATGCCCTCAACCGTTATCGCGTTCAGCAACAGGGGTTAATAGAAGAATGGCTCAAAACCTTTGACCTCCCCACCCGCTCGGAAGTGGATGAAATTCACCAGACCGTCTATCAACTGCGGAAAGAAGTCAAAGCCTTGAAAAAACACCTGGCCCAGTATGAAACTCCAACGGAGTGATCCGTATCAGTCCGACTTGTCCCCCAACCTTAATGGGAGCATGGTTAGCTGACTGTTTGTCGGTCCAGGTAATATCCCCCGGGGTTACGTTTTTGTTTTTTTCTATTGTTCATTGGTTAAAAATTATGTTGCCTTTTCTTGCTCAGATGGGACTCGAAGAAAATACTCATGAAACCCTAGATATGACGCAAAAACTATTAGCGGGGCTGGAAAACCTCAAAGACTTAACAGAAGATGATATTCAAGTGGGTTTCTCGGCCAAAGAAGCCATCTATCAAGAAGATAAGATTACGCTCTATCGCTTTACCCCAGTCGTCGAGAATCCTCTGCCCATCCCGGTTTTAATTGTCTACGCTTTGGTCAACCGGCCCTACATGGTGGACTTACAGGAAGGACGCTCGTTGGTGGCCAATTTATTAAAGCTTGGCATTGATGTTTACCTCATTGACTGGGGCTACCCCACCCGGAGCGATCGGTGGTTAACCTTAGACGATTACATTGCAGGCTATCTCGACAATTGTGTGGATGTGATCTGTGCGAAACATCAACTGGAAAAAATTAATTTACTGGGGGTTTGTCAGGGGGGGACATTCAGTGCTTGTTATGCGTCTTTGTTCCCGAACAAAGTTAAAAATCTTGTGGTCATGGTGGCCCCCATCGACTTTGAACAGCCGGGAACATTACTGAATGCGCGGGGGGGATGTACTTTAGGACCGGAAGCCGTGGATATTGACTTAATGGTGGATGCGATGGGAAATATTCCAGGGGATTTTTTAAACTTAGAATTTCTCATGCTCAAGCCCATCCAGTTGGGCTATCAAAAATATTTAAATATGCCGGAAATCATGGGAAATGAAGATAAGTTGGTAAATTTTTTACGGATGGAAAAATGGATCTTTGATAGTCCTGACCAAGCGGGGGAAACCTACCGTCAATTCTTGAAGGATTTCTATCAGCAAAATAAATTAGTTAAAGGGGAAGTTTGCATTGGCGATCGCCGGGTGAAACTGGAAAATTTAACCATGCCGATTCTCAATCTGTACGCCGAAAAAGATCATCTGGTGGCACCGGACTCCTCCCTCGCCCTGGGGGATTACTTGCCTGAGAATAGTGACTATACGGTGAAATCATTTCCAGTGGGTCACATTGGCATGTACGTCAGTGGCAAGGTGCAACGCGATCTGCCACCGGCGATCGCCGATTGGCTACAGGCGCGGCAATAACGGTGATCAATGTCTCTGGACAACGATGAACCATAGCTTGGCCGGGTGACTGACCCCAAAAATTAGCGTGCTCCTGATGAATTACCTTTCCATGACTCAGGACTCGCGCTGTTATGGGCAGGAGAGGGGGTAACACGGACAATAAGGCGGTAGAAAAATAGAGGTTAGAGGTTAAACTCGCCAAAACGCTCTCTATATCTGACTCGCTGACTTAATTTATTGCGCAGACCCTTTCATATGTACGGCTAGATTAAAATTTTGATGAAACACGACAATGTTGGACAATGACATTAATGTTTGGCTGAATCGGCAGGCGTCTAAAGCGCTCAAGGAAATTTCTAATCTCGGGCGTCGAAATTGTCCTGTTGAAACGGCTGCTCCCCAATACCAAGCTCTTTCTTGCTTTTCCGTAGCTGTTTCCACAAAGCCTTGATCTGCTCATAAGCTTTTAGGGTATCAATTTTTCCGGCTGTTTCAAGATTGCAAACATAGCTCACCCGTTGGGCAAACTCTTGGAGATTGGAATTAAAAACAAGCTTTTCTGGTTTAAACTCCCCATGATATTGACTTTGGGGATAGAGATAAGAATCTTTTTCTGAGTTATTTGCCATAGGGCCTCCTTGATAAATGTGATCAATAAGGATCACCCTAAGTTGTGAATTAGAAGGTGACGATTACTATCAAAACTTACTTGACCCTTATTCTGCAACTCTCCCAGAATGCGGGTGACTGTCACACGGGTCGTTCCAATAGCGTTTGCTAACATCTGATGGGTTAATCGTACCTGCAAACGGATGGCATCGTCATGGGGTTGCCCTAGGTCTTGAACCAACAATTGCAACAGTGCCACTAAACGCTCCTCAACACGCTTATAGCTGGCGATCGCCAAAAGGGATTCCGTTAAGCGTAAACGCTTAATGGTTTGACCTAAAACAAGGTTAGATAACTGAGGATTTAATTGAATAGCTTTTTTACTGTACCACTTGAGATATACATCCGATAAAGCAATGGCATGATAAAAATCTAATTGAGAGAATGATAAATCCAGCCCAATAAATTCTCCTGCCTTCATCCAGCCCAACAAAATTTCGTCGCCATCATTATTCAATTGACTCATCTGGGCAATGCCACGATAAATTTGCCATCCCCCCTGGACTCGGAGTTTAATCATCTCACCTTTTTCACAAAAATGAAGCTGCTGGTCTTCTAAATGATCCAGTGCCAGAAAATTATCTGTATTGGGGTTAGGGTAGACAGTAAAAACCATTAAGGAATATTGATAAAATTCAATACGAAAAGGGTTAAATTGCTAAGTTAGTTTATGATTCACGTTATTTTGACTATGCCTGGGGTTAAGATTCCGCATGATGTAGGTAGGCATAAAGGTAAATACCTGCTGCAGTTTCAAGCCGAAACCAATGCCTCAACTGAGTGAATCGAGCCAAGTTGTGGGAGATCTTGCCAAGAGTGTGGAAAACACTGGACATAGCCTGCATTGCTAAAACGGATGAGCGCAAAAAACTATTGTTAACTTAATTCTTTTCGCAAGCATAGCGCCCTTGGGTTAGAAATGGGTAAAGAAAAGATTAACCTGTTCAGGATTCATATTAAAATCCGTTTTTCCAGAAAAGCTACAGCAATCTGAGGTCATTTATGAGAATAGAGAAGCTTAGACACTTTCTTGAGATTGTCGCCTGATCTGATCCTCTTGCAACTCATCTGAGATTGCCATGGTGATTCTTTACCTACTGGGTAGTTTGAAATCTATCCATAGCTCAAAGCGTTTTGTAACTTACGCCTCATCCTGGAGGTCTGTTCGGAAAAAAAACCAAAAAATTGAGACAAAGTGAGTGATCACTCTCATAAATAGTTTACAAAACTTAAATAAAAGTCTAATATTTACTTATACTTCTTTTTTGCCGCTGGAACTTTTGCCGCTAGAACTCCGCCTTATAAATCTTTTTTTCGGAAGTGTTTTGACTGTCACCCCCTTGGTGCTGTTTAACTCCCATCCCTCCCACCATAATGTTTAGACTCTCTTGATTTGGATGCTATCTACCAAACAATAGCTGTTCTAACCTTCCCATTCCATCAAAAATTCTTTGTAAACCTATCGGGTCTGTAATGTCTGCAAGAACAACTCCTGATTCCGTCCGTGCCTATCTCCGTGAGATTGGTCGTGTCCCCCTATTAACCCATGAAGAAGAGATCCTATATTCCAAGCGTATTCAGAAAGTCGTAGAACTTAATAAGATCAAAGAATCATTGGTAACTGAAGATAATGTACCGCCGACCCCTAGCGAATGGGCTAAAGCGGCTGATATTTCCGTTAAGGAACTGGACATATTAATTGCGTCGGCAGAAGCCGCTAAGCGCAAAATGATTGAAGCTAACCTACGGTTGGTGGTTTCAATCGCTAAAAAATATCTCAAGCGCAATTTAGACTTGTTGGATTTGATCCAAGAAGGAACTATCGGAATGCAAAGAGGGGTTGAAAAATTTGACCCCACCAAAGGCTACCGCTTCTCGACCTATGCCTACTGGTGGATTCGTCAGGCCATCACACGGGCGATCGCCGAAAAAAGCCGCACCATTCGTTTGCCCATTCACATTACGGAAAAGCTGAATAAAATCAAGAAAGCACAACGACAACTTTCCCAGGAGAAGGGCAGATCCGCGACCATTGCTGAACTGGCAGAGCATCTGGAATTAACCCCCAAGCAGGTACGAGAATACTTGGAAAGATCCCGTCATCCCCTATCTCTTGATTTAAGAGTTGGAGATAATCAAGACACTGAACTCGGCGATTTGCTAGAAGATAGTGGCCCCCTGCCAGAAGATTTTGCCACCTATGCTTCTTTAAAACGGGATCTACGTAATTTGATGTCGGAACTGACATCTCAACAGCAAGAAGTCTTGACGCTCCGCTTTGGCTTAAATGATGGCCAGCCCATGACCCTCGCGAAAATCGGCACCATGTTGAACATTAGCCGGGAGCGGGTAAGGCAAATAGAGCGGGAGGCCTTAACAAAACTACGCAAGCGTAAATCCATGATCCAAGAATATTTAGCCAGCTAGCTAAAGACTATTCTCCGGGTAGTTCCTTGAACTTTCATCTAGCTGGGGTAGCAGTTGGGTAGCCCCGACTAAATACATCCGTTAAGATAATAAAAATTAATAAAAATCAATAATTTATTTCATAAGACCTGTGTTATTCGTTGCATTGCGGTCGGATGCTAAAGAAAAAAGCATTATTTAACCCGTAATGCCTATCTCTACTCGGAGAGACTGGGGAAAACCAATCATCCGCCACTCGATCTTATTTGCGTGGCCAGTAGATCCCGGTAAAAATTCAACAGCATTGCTAACAATAAATTGGCAACCCGGCTTTAAGAAGCAGTCGTTTTATCTGGGTCAACCCGACTCACGATGCCTCGATTCTGCCTAGTCTCACTTTTTATTTAAATCCTTTTTATTTTTAACTAAACTTAATCGGTCTTGTGATTTCTTTGTTAACCACGGTCGTATCCTATCAGGGGATATCAGTCGCTCAATCATTTCGCTTTCCTCAGAAACTGCTGGGGTGGCTAACAAAAACGTCTTCTTTTTTTTGGACGGCAGTTTTTTTAGTAACTGTTCCTGTTTTTATTCAGGCACCCTTGGTTAGAGCACTTCCCTGGTTGAGTTTAGGGCTGACTCCCGTTTGGTTTGTACTGGGTTGGTTCCTATGGCGATCGCCACGGCACCATCGGTGGGGTGATCTTTGCTTAGGCTTTAGCTGGAGTTGGCTAGCTGGAAGTATTTACTGGGGCTGGTTTCGATGGGAACCACTATGGCATCTTCCCATCGAGGCGATCGCCCTACCCATTGCCTTTTGGGGACTGAGACAGCACTGGGGAATCATTGGCCACTGTTTTTATTTAGGTTCCCTGATTGGCACAGCTCTGACCGATTCCTACTTTGTTTTAACTGGCCTAATGACCCATTGGCGACAGGTCATGATTGTTGATCCGGATTTTGCGGACTTAGTGCTTAAATCTGCCCTAGCCAGAGTACATACTCCCTGGGGAGTTAGCCTCGGAGCCGTTTTTTTAGGGATATTGTTGCTGTTGGGAGCCTGGGGATGGCGACAGCGTCGTGACCATTGGCAAGCCTTCGCTGGCGCAGTTATTAGTACGATTATAGTGGACAGCCTATTTTGGATGGCAGCAATAATGGCTTAACCCACATGCTGCACCCCTATGGATAGCGTAAGCAATCACCATTCAACCTCCACTGGTAGTGTAAGCATCAATGCTTATGCCTTACGTGCGGTGTATTGGGTTTTGTAATGCGTTACATTTAGACCGAACCTGTGGAATATGGGCTTAATACTGGTCTTGGCTGCTCTGACTACAGATGAGTGGAAATCCCGACGATTTTTGATCAGTCATGTTAGCGCTGGCAGTCGGGATGCTGACAAATTTTTCTGGATTGCTACCATGCTCCGAACAAATTCTAGCTGTGGTGATGAAAAAACAAAAAGAGCCTCACGTCGGGGAATAGTAACTTAAATACCAGTCAACAAACTGCTGGATTCCTTCTGTCAATGGAGTTTGGGGTTTAAACCCCACATCATTCGCTAGTCGATCAATCGATGCATAGGTACAGGGCACATCTCCGGGTTGCATCGGCAAAAGTTCTTTAACTGCCGTTTTTCCAAGGGCTTTTTCCAGAATTTCAATGAAAATGAGGAGGGGAACTGGGTGATGGTTGCCCAAGTTGTAGATGCGATACGGGGCATGGGTAGGAGAATCTAGAGTACGTGTTTGCTCTGATATCATTGGTTCCGATGGAGGAACCGGCGGATGCTGCAAGACTTGGACAATGCCACCGACAATATCATCGATATAGGTAAAGTCCCGCTGCATTTTGCCTTGGTTGAAGACTTTAATCGGTTTCCCTGTCAAAATTGCTTTGGTAAATAAGAAGTAAGCCATATCCGGTCTTCCCCAAGGGCCATAGACAGTAAAAAACCTTAGCCCGGTGGTGGGGATTTGATAAAGATGGCTATAGGTATGGGCCATTAACTCATTGGACTTTTTTGTGGCGGCATACAGGCTTACGGGGTAATCGACGTTATCTGTTTCAACAAAGGGGGTCTTTCGGTTAGCGCCATAAACGGAGCTAGAGGAAGCAAACACCAGATGTTTGACGGGATGGTGGCGACAGGCTTCTAGCAGATTGATGAAACCCACCAGGTTACTTTCCACATAGGCATAGGGATTTTCGAGGGAGTGACGCACACCGGCTTGGGCCGCCAAATGAATGACCCAGGGAGGATGCGCTTGGGAAAATAATGTCTGTAGTGCTTCGCGGTGGGCAATGTCTAGTAAAACGAAGGTAAAGCGGGTTTCAGATTGGAGTTGTGCTAGGCGCGATTTTTTTAACGCGACCTCATAATAATCATTCAGATTATCAACACCGATCACTTCATGCCCTTGGGCAAGTAAACGACGACAGGTGTGAAAACCAATAAATCCTGCAGCGCCGGTGATTAATACCTTCATAATTCATCGCGTGATTGCTGGACCTCTAAAGAAGGGTTCAATCTAATCGCGGCAATTAGAGCGAGGGTTCCACCCACCTGACCAATCAAAATCCAACGCCATTGACCATATCCTTTTCGCCCGGCGATCGCCGCCGCCAGTGCCCCGATGAGGCAATGTAAAACTAAAGCCACGAGCTTTTGTTCGGGAGTGAGGGACAAAATTGATTGCAGCATAACCGTAGCGTATCATCCGGACTTTATTTCATTCGCTATACTAGAAAACCTTTTGAGAAAAATCTTAACCACTATTTAATTTAAGTATGCGCTATGTTCTCTTCGCTTTGGGTCTATGGGCATTGTCACCTCAGCCAGTCGAGGCACAAACAGCGACTTATTACGCCAATCGTTTTGTTGGGCGCAAAATGGCGAATGGCAAACCCTATAACCATAGCAAGTACGTAGCAGCTCATCCCAGTTTCCCCCTGGGGAGTCGGGTGAAGGTGACCAATCGAAAAACGGGAAAATCGGTGGTGGTCACCATTAGTGACCGTTGCCGCTGCTCCATTGATCTGAGTAAATCAGCCTTTAAGGCGATCGCCAATCTGAAGAAAGGTCGAGTCCCGGTTTCCATCACCAGGCTTTAGGTGCTAGGAATACTGCGCAGATAGGGACTCAGGTGAGAGCGTTCAGCAATGACATGGAATAGGGGACCCCGTGAGGCTAATTCCACTATACTTAACCCGGTCACTGGCATATCAAAGCGGTCACGATAACGACCAATATCAATCCCCATCAGGTTACACAGTAAAATCCGGATGGTTGCCTTGTGGGACACAATCAGAACATTACCCTCTTCGTAGCGGTCTTCAATTTCCTCCAGCACATGGGTGGCACGCCGTGCTATGTCAATTCCCCGTTCACCACCGGGGGGAGAATTCCAGGCAGGATCCGTCAGCCATTGCATGTAACGATCATGATCCCGTTTATATACTTCACTGGGGTGCAATCCTTCCCACTCTCCATAGGCCACTTCCCGTAGACCCTCTCGGATGGTCATTGGCATTCCCAGACGGTTACTAAGGGGTTTTGCGGTTTGCCTTGCCCGTTGTAACGGACTGACATAAATGGCTTGCCAGGGGTGTTTGGCATAACTATCTGCAAACGCTTCCGCCATCTCAAAGCCAGCAGGGGTTAGACCGGGATCATTTTCGGGGCGGCCACAATACCCCCCGGTTTCGCTGTAAGCAGTTTGACTATGTCGTAAAAAATAGAGGGTTAGGGCCATAGCTCAGGCGAAAAAGAAACAGGCTGGAAAACAAGAAGCGTGATAGGGATAATACATCCCCATTTTAGGCAAAGGAACTGAGCCAGTCCGTTTACTGGGTTAGATATCTACGTTCCTTCACGTGTACGTAATGTTGAACTCAAATGGGAGCGATCGCCCATCACTTCAATCAAGGGGCCATGCTCTGCCATGTTGACCACACTCACCGCGGCAACAGGCATCCCGATACGGTCACGATAACGACCAATATCGATCCCCAACAGGGTACACAACATAATGCGAATAGTGGATTTGTGGGAAACCACTAAAACGTTACCAGAATCAAAGCTTTGCTCAATTTCTTCAAGAACTTCTGAGCTGCGTCGGGCGATGTCAATCCCCTTTTCTCCCCCAGACGGAGCATTCCAACCCGGATCAGCCAACCAACGAACATAATCGTCGTGAAAAGCCGTGTTGACCTCGTTGGGGGTTTTTCCTTCCCAAGCGCCATAGGCAATTTCTTTAAGCCCTTCCCGCTTTTGGATCGGTTGACCAATGCGTTGACTCAAGGGCGTTGCAGTGGCCATCGTCCGGTGGAGAGGACTGGAGAAAATCGCAGCCCACTCCAAATCACAATAGGCTCCGGCAAACTCTTCAGCCATTTGATAACCAGAGTCCGTAAGGTCAATATCTAGGCGACCACAATAGGTTCCGGTTTGGCTGGAGGTGGTCTCACCATGTCGTAAAAAATAGAGTCTGAGGCTCATAATGTGACAGGAAAAAGCTTTGTAAATTTCTCTTAATATACTGGATCACGTTTGCCGCCTAATGGTGTGATCCCAGCGACAGTCACCCCATGCCATTCCCTGCCTATGGGAAAATAAAGGCACTGGTATCGAATTAAGCGATGGAGACTTATGGTTTTAACACCTTCAACAATGCTGCCGTTGGGGTCGGTTGCACCCGATTTTTCACTACCGGATGTAGTCAATACCGGAACCCTGGCTTCCCCATCGACATTACGGGGAGACAAAGGCTTATTGGTGATGTTTATTTGTCAACATTGTCCTTTTGTGAAACATATCCAGTCCGAATTAGCAAAATTAGGACAAGACTATCAGGGGAAAGGCATCAACCTAGTCGGTATTAGTGCTAACGATGTGGCCAATTACCCCGATGATTCTCCAGAGAAACTCAATGCTATGGCAGGGAAATTAGGGTTCAATTTTCCGCTCCTCTACGATGAATCCCAGGCGATCGCCAAAGCCTACAAAGCAGCTTGTACCCCAGACTTTTTTCTGTTTGATCAAGCGTTGAAGTTAGTTTATCGGGGGCAGTTGGATGACAGCCGTCCGGGCAATAATTTACCTGTGGACGGGAAAGACCTGCGAAAAGCCATGGATTTACTGTTAGAGGATCAACCTGTTCCTCCAGAACAGAAACCCAGTATTGGTTGCAATATTAAATGGAAACCGGGAAATGAACCTGATTACTAAATTGGTTTTGCTCCCGATTGCCCCCCATAAGCTTTGTTAGCCGCTCACAAGAATCTTCTAAAATACGGAAAAACTTGTTATTTTTTTGCCCAGCTGTCCAGCATGACCCAAAGTACTGAAAATCGGAAGGCCGATCACATCCGCATTGTGTTGGACAAAGATGTAAATAGTAAAGGGGTCAATACTGGTTTCGACCGATTTTTTTTAGAGCATTGTGCCCTCCCGGATGTGGACTTAGACGCAGTTGATCTGAGTCAAACCCTATGGGGAAGGACTCTTAAAATGCCTTGGTTGATTAGCAGCATGACAGGGGGAACCTCTGATGCTCATCAAATCAATCTCCATTTAGCCGAAGTGGCCCAAGCCCTGGGCATTGCTATGGGAGTCGGATCACAACGGGCCGCGATTGAGAAACCCGAGCTAGCGTTTACCTACCAAGTCCGAAAAGTAGCCCCCGATGTTTTATTGCTTGCCAATTTAGGTGCTGTGCAACTGAACTATGGCTATGGGATGACGGAAGCACAACGAGCCGTTGATATGTTGGAGGCTGATGCCTTGTTTTTGCATCTCAATCCCCTACAAGAAGCGGTTCAACCCGACGGCGATCGCCAATGGTCGGGACTGTGGCAAAAGTTAGAGAGTTTAGTGTCTGCCTTGCCCGTTCCAGTTGTTGTGAAAGAAGTCGGTAATGGGATCAGTCGTTCGTTGGCTCGTCGCTTGCAAGCCTGTGGGGTGGCGGGCATTGATGTGGCTGGAGCTGGGGGAACCAGTTGGAGCGAAGTGGAAGCCCACCGCCAGCAAGATCCTGTGGCCAAACGCATTGCCCATGGTTTTGCGGGCTGGGGAATTCCCACCGCGCTGAGTTTACGAGAAGTGGTGCAAGGAACCAGTGGATTACCGATTTTTGCCAGTGGGGGGATTCGTTCCGGCATTGATGGGGCTAAGGCGATCACCCTGGGAGCCACATTAGTGGGCAACGCTGCCTCTGTGTTGAGGGCCGCCCAGGTTAATCCAGAGGAAGTCTATGAGTTTTATGCGGCTTGTTTGGAAGAACTCCGAATTGCAGCGTTCTGTTGTAATGCGGCAAACCTATCCCAGCTCCGCCAAGTTCCAATTCGAGATGGCCAAACCTGGGAGGTCATTCCACCACCGGTGATGACAGCTAATCAGGAGGATTGCAAGGCTTGACGTAAATTCCCCTGACATTTCTCCAGTCTCGCTCCGGCTGCGGCCGCATCCAGCCCTGACCAATGCATGAGCAGAGCCAGTTTCACCTGTTGTCCACTGGCTTCTAACAATTGTTGCACTGCGTCCCGCTCTAAATGAGTTAAATCCCCTAAAATCCGTAATGCTCGGTCTTCAAGCTTACGGTTCGTTACCGCCACATCCACCATACGATTGCCATAGACTTTCCCTAGTTTCACCATACTGCCGGTGGACAGGATATTAAGGGCCATTTTGGTCACCGTCCCGGCTTTGAGGCGTGTAGAACCCGCTAAAATTTCTGGCCCAGTCAGCAAGCGAATGTTTACATCGGCATGGCGAGGGACTTGTTCTTCCGGAACACAAGCAATAAAGATGGTTTTGGCTCCTCTGGCGGCGGCGGCATCCAGCGCACCATGCACATAGGGTGTGGTTCCTCCGGCCGTAATCCCGACCACCACATCCAGACGGCTAACTCGATGATCGATAATTGCCTGGGCACCGTCTTCAGCAATGTCTTCTAACCCTTCAGAACTGCGCAATAAAGCACTCGCTCCCCCCGCTAATATGCCCTGGACTAGATCGGGCGATGTACAAAAAGTGGGGGGACATTCCACGGCATCCAGCACCCCTAAACGACCACTGGTACCGGCACCAATGTAGAACAAACGCCCCCCTTTGCTGAGGGCGTCACTGATTATGTTAATGGCTTGGGCTAAATCCTGTTGAGCAGCGGCGATCGCCGCGACTGTTTTTTGGTCTTCTTGGTTGAATAGGTCTACCAATGCCAAACTCGACAATTGGTCTAACTGCTGACTTTCCGGATTCACCTGCTCCGTTAAAAGATGACCACGCCCTTCCACACTAGACATAAAGCAAGTTTTATTAATACAAAAATTAATCGAGATTTAACAGCTAATAACCTTAATTAATCTGGCAAACGCAGAATTACAGGTCTTAGAGTAATCCTTCTAGCCGCCGTCGGATAGAGTCGAGTTCATCATCCGAAAGCTCGTCTGTTTTCTCTTCAGCAGTGGCGCTAGAAGTGGTTTCTGCTTCCCTTGCCGCTTTGAGCACACCATCGGGATCCCATTCAGGGTCAGCAATATTTTTTTCTGGTGGAATAGCGAGTTTGCCTTCCTCAACGATTTCGAAATCGTAATCGGCTTCTTGGCAAAATTCCTCGATATCCCGTGAGTCCATCATCTCAATCGTGGGGCTAGGAAAGTCTTGGGCTTCCAGTAGCAGGGCATAGCGGGTGGCGTCATCTTCCGATGCAAACATCAGAATTTTGTTTCGCCCACCCATCTGCACCGTGTGGATGCCCTCATTATCTGTGCCGGCATTAAATAAAAGAATGAAAACACGCATAGCGCCAATAATTCATAAGTAGCTTGGGGATTTTTCCAGCATAACCAGAGATTAAACTTCCTGTTAAACCAGAAAAATCAGCGCTCAAGTATTCATGTCTGTCACTGAATGAAAAAGGCTACCGGATACAAACGCCAAAATGTACGCGAATCGGTAGCCTGACGAGCGGCTTTTGATAGCGGTCAATCCGCTAACCGCGGCAAGTCGTCTAGAAGTTAAGTTCAGCTGCTTGGATTTTTTCGATTTGTTTTTTCTTGAGCACTAAAAAGATTTGGGCCAACATGATACCAGCCAAGAAGACGACGAGGAATTGAATCCGCACAGGATTTTGTAAGACGACTTCGGTATCTTTCTGACCAAAACCACCCATGTTGGGATTATTGGTGAGAAATTCTCCGGCTTCAACGGTTTGTCCTTCGCTGACAATCAAATCAGGCCCCACCGGGATGGAAACCACTTCCTCTCCGTCTGCGGTACTCAATGTAACCTCTGCACCACCGGCTTCCTGAGACGCAATTTGGCTAATCGTCCCTGCCTTGGGTGCTTTAAAGGCATTATTATTACTCAATTCCCCCGTCGGATAGACTTGACCGCGTCCACGGTTAGCCCCTAGGTGGACGGCAAATTTACCGTAATTAACGCCTTTATCTTTTGCCGGATCAGGAGATAAAACGGGGAAAACGACCTCTTGGTACTGTTCCCCTGGTAGTGGGCCGACGAGGACTACATTGTCCATGCCTTCGCGATAAGACTGGAAGTAGGTGCTGCCGACTTTTTCTTTCATTTCTTCCGGGATGCGTTCGGGCGGGGCGATTTTAAACCCATCGGGCAACATCAAGACAGCACCAACATTTAATCCACCTTTGGAGCCATCGCCTAAAACCTGCTGACTATCTAAGTCGTAAGGGATTTTTACCACCGCTTCAAACACGGTGTCGGGGAGTACTGACTGGGGAATTTCGACCTCTGCCGTTTTTTGGGCGAGGTGACAGTTAGCACACACAATCCGCCCGGTGGCTTCACGAGGGGTCATCGGAGCGGTTTCTTGGGCCCAAAACGGATAGGCCGAAGCAGCTTGGGGCAGGCCAATGTCACTTAATAAAAAGACGGTGACGGTGGCGATCGCCAGCATGGTTAGCCGGCGGCAGGCAAGCTGAAACGCTTTCCAAAAAGACATAATATAGGGTGTTCTCATCGGGTAGTTTAAAAAACAAATTTATCGAAAGGGTGGGGAAGCGTAGGCAGGTCAATCTGAGTTGTAGATTCAATACACACCGCTTAGGTACTCATCAAGCCAGGAAAAAGCCTGGATTCAGCCTAAGCCCACCAGGCTTTTTTTCCAGTACGAAAATCGGTCTCCGTCCAAGGACTCAGCACCAATTTGTCATTTTCTGTCACCGTAGCGTGGGCCAAGGCTAGGGAAAGCGGCGCGGGTCCCCGGACGACTTTTCCTTCTGCGTTGTACTGAGAGCCATGGCAGGGGCAAATAAATTTGTTTTCGCTGGCATTCCAGGGAACCACACAACCTAAATGGGTGCAGACGGCATTAATCCCATAATCGGCGATCGCCTCCTCTCCTTGCACCACAATGTAGGTAGGGTCGCCTTTAAGACCCTGGGCTAAAACCCGGTCGCCGACGTTATGGCCAGCCAAAAATTCACTGACAATTACATCATTGCCCAACGCATCTTTAGCCGTGACACCACCACCTGCACTGCCACTAGAAGGGGGAATAAAATATTTCACGATCGGGTACAAGGCCCCTGCTGCTACCCCCGTAATCGTCCCGAAGGTGAGGAGGTTCATAAACTGCCGCCGTCCAAAATCAGATGGTACGTCAGGCGTATTAGAAGCTTGTGTCATAATCAGCCGTTTAATAGAAAATTTTTTAACAATAACCTACATCGCGAAGAATGAGGCAAGAATCATGCAGTAGCGGAATTCATGCTTGGCGAAAGCATGCCATTCGCTGCTGGAATTAGGGGGATAAATGCAACAAATCCAGATAGATTATGACAGAAAATGAACGTCCGAACAGGGAAAGATTTTGAGACTAGTTGACCCCGGAGTGGACAAAATCACAATCAGTGTGAAAATCGGCTAAATAGGGCTGAAGGCTTGACACTGGGGACTTACAGGATTTCTCCCTAAGGAGATGGGACTCGAAACGATGAATGCGTCTGGATTTCTTCTCGGATAGAAGCAAAGGACTTTGTAACAATTCGTAATTATTAACTGCCTGTGCGACGTCGTTTTTTATTGTTTCAACTGATCTTGATGGATAGTCTCTAGTCTCTCTGGCTTACTTATCGAACCCCGCGAGAGGCGGATTATGGCGCTTTGCCCATGGATACAGTCCCTCACATTTTATAAAATTCAAATAATGAGCCGTTAATAAAACACCTCCCTAGAGGAAGGCGAGTGACTTTAATATTGGGAATGTTGGGTTGTCAATGCCAGCAATCTGGTCTACAGATCTCCCCCACGAAAAGCCAAGACGAAAACAATCACAGGGCCAGCAACCATAATTAGGGAAACAAAGGTCAACTGAATAATGGGTTCTAAGTTTAGGGCGGCGAATAATTCCATGGATTCTCCTTATGTTAAACAGTTAATAAAATAATAAAATGGGGGTCTATTGACTCAATATCGGTATCAGCCAGAAAACCATTGTCTATAATAGCGGGGTTAGTTTCCCCGTCAGAATCGCCTGTCATAAATCGACATAAAGTTTTGTTGCGAACCTTAAAAATACACCCCATAGAGCAGGAGAGATAATTCCAATGGCTATTTGGCAATGTATCCATCAGTGTGGTGCCTGTTGTAATTTAACCCCCGCAGACCGGCCGCAGTTAGCCGACTACTTAACCCCAACCGAGTTGGAGCAATATCTCGGTATGGTGGGCAAAGAGGGCTGGTGTATTCATTATGATCATGGCGATCGCCGTTGTCTCATTTATGAATCTCGACCACGATTTTGTCGTGTATCACCCGAAACTTTTAAAGCTATGTTTGATGTCGAGGCGACAGAATTTGATGAATTTGCTATCGCCTGTTGCCAAGCACAAATTACCGGGGTTTACGGTCGCCGGAGTGAAGAATTGAAACGATATTGCGCCATCCTCTAGGGAGGTAGGCTAAAATTCAATCGACTTTAGCCAAATTCTGAGTAGAATCCAAAGATGCCTTCCCCCTCATCGGAAAACGCTTTCATTAAATTAAGTGTCGGTGACGTTGTAACTGCAGGACTCCGTGTTTATCGGGATCATTTTCGGCCTTATTTTTTGCAAGCACTCACTGCCTATCTCTGGATTGTTGTCGCGTTTGTTCTTTCGATCTTGGTTATTCTCCTAATCGTTGGACTAGGGGCTTTCATGGGGGAAACAGCCGTAATCGGATTAGGAGTACTATCAGGATTGGGCCTATTAATTCCTTGGGCCTATTGCTTAGCCAAGTTCAATGCAGCCCAAGCTGTACTAGCAAGAGTCGTATTTTATGAAGTGGAAGAGCAACCAGAAAGCCTCGCTGCGGCCAGAATACAACTCATGCCCCGCTTTTGGCGTTTTTTATGGGCTAACCTCATTGTTAGCATTTGTTTATTCATGGTATTCGGAGCCTATGCCTTAATTACCGTAATTTTATCGTTTGGCATTGTGGCATCAGGATTATCCGGAGATGCCGGAGCAACAGCAGCTATCTTGTTGATGATTCTTCTATTTAGCTGGATCTTTTTTGGTGGGTTTCTTTATCTTTGGGTCTTTTCTCGTCTAGCTTTAGCAGACGCTTGCTTAGCGATGGAGCCGACCCTCAGTCCTTTGAATGCTGTTAACCGCAGTTGGCAGCTAACTAAAGGCTATGTGGTTTCCCTGCAGTTGATTTTCTTTATTGCATTTTTAATTACCGTTCCCCTGTCTATTATCAGTAATTTTGGGAGTTTTTTGGCCCTTGGATTGGGACTGAGTGAAGAAGTCGCCACCATATTAAACACGCCGTTAAGCGTTGCTATTGGTGCACTGTTAATCCCATTCTGGCAAGCGATCAAAGCGGTTATTTATTACGACTTACGTATTCGCAAAGAAGGAGTGAACTTATCGCTCGACGTTCCAACTGACAGATTAGACGGGATGGAATAATTTGAGGGGCTGTAGGAGCGAATCATCTCTAAATTTATTTATTCTCAGCCAATGCAATATCAATACCTCTGCCAAACCACTTAGATCAGGAAAGGGTGTCTAGCGTGATGAAGCGTTGAAAGGTCTATACTTCTTCATAATCCCACTAGTTTGTCTCATTGTTAAATGAGACCGTTAACTCCAATCCTGCTGTTCCTCGCTATTTTTCTTGAGATGGGCTTGCCCGTCAGCATACAAAGCACGGGTTTGTTCAAATAGTGTTTCTTCGCTGAACTGCCATTGCTGCAAGATCAAATCTAAATCCCGCTGTAAATTGCGAGCGCCAGGAAAATTTTTATAGCGGATACGCAACCGGGCTAATTCTAGTAAGTGGGAGGCTTCGGGGGGGGACTGAAGCAGGCGATCAACAATTATCCGGTCTTTTGCTTCTTGGGGATGCTTTTGCTCGTTTACCGTCATCGTTACAAGAATAATCTCTAATTAAATCATGGGTGGCAGAGGCGATTTACTCACTGGGTTATGGTCGAAATGAATTCGTCATTACTAAACTCCGCTTTAAAAACAATACCCCACCAATTGGGTGAGGTATTCTTTCCAGCACGACTAGTTTATGTGGAACCGGTCAGTTAGTTCAGCCAGCAAATAGACGCTTAACTGAGTAAAGCTTTGGCTTTAGCGACAACATTTTCGACACTGAAGCCAAACTCCTTCAGGCAAGTCCCGCCGGGGGCAGAGGCACCAAAGGTTTCAATGCTGACCGTATCGCCTTCGATGCCGACATATTTATGCCAACCGTAGCTACAAGAGGCTTCGACCGATAAACGCTTCGTCACGGTTTTGGGCAGAACGGATTCTTGATAAGCCGCATCCTGTGCTTCAAAGAGTTCACAGGACGGCATGGAGACCACCCGAACCTTTTTGCCGGAAGCGAGTAGTTGTTCGGCAGCTCCCACACAGAGTTGAACTTCTGAGCCGGTTCCAATCAGAATCAAATCCGGTGTACCATCACAGTCCACCAGGGTGTAAGCCCCTTTGGCTACCGCATCAGCACTGCTTCCAGCGAGGTTGGGAACACCTTGACGGGTGAAGGACATCAGGGTGGGTGCATTTTGTTTGGCTTTGGTGATCGCCACTTTGTAGGCACCGGAGCACCTCATTGCCGTCGGCGGGACGAATCACGGTCAAGTTGGGAATGGCCCGGAGGGACGCGAGCACCTCAATGGGTTGATGGGTCGGGCCATCTTCCCCTTGACCAATGGAATCGTGGGTCATCACCCAAATCGTTCCGGCTTGGGACAGCGCGGATAAACGAATCGCCGCCCGCATGTAATCGGTAAAAATTAAGAATGTTGCGCCGAAGGGAATTAAACCAGAGCCGTGGAGGGCCATGCCATTGCAGATTGCGCCCATGGCATGTTCCCGGACCCCAAAGTGGACATTCCGGTTCTGGAAAGCCCCTTTTTGGAAATCACCCGAATCATGAATTTCGGTGAGGTTGGAGTGGGTTAAGTCCGCTGAGCCGCCAATTAATTCAGGCAGAACTGGTGCAAGGGCATTCAAGCAGCTTTCAGAATATTTCCGGGTTGCCAACCCTTTATCCTCCGGGGTGAAGCTGGGCAGTACACTATCCCAACCATCAGGGAGCTCACCACTTAACATCCTTTCAAAGGTGGCGGCGTCGGTGGCGTATTTAGCTTTGTATTGGGCAAAGGTCTGATTCCACTCCGCTTCATAACCAGCGCCGCGCTCAATGGCTTTGCGGGTGTAATCAAGAACATCTTGAGGCACTTCAAAGGGTTTGTAATTCCAGCCTAGATTGGTTCGAGTTGCCGCGACTTCATCCGTTCCGAGGGCTGCCCCGTGGATGCCGGCAGTATCACATTTATTGGGCGCACCGTAACCGATGGTGGTGGTCACCTTGATCATGGTGGGTTTGTCTGTCACTGCTTTAGCCGCTTCAATGGCTTTGGCGATCGCCCCTAGGTCGGTGTTGCCGTTTTCCACATGGAGAACATGCCAGCCATAGGCTTCAAACCGGGCACTGACATCTTCGGTGAAGGCCACATCGGTGGAACCATCAATGGAGATATGGTTATCATCGTAGAAGGCAATCAGTTTCCCAAGACCCCAGTGACCCGCCAAAGAACAAGCCTCGCCAGAAAGCCCTTCCATGTTGCAGCCGTCACCCAGAATCACATAGGTATAGTGGTCAACAATGGTGGCATCCGGTTTGTTGAAGGTGGCCGCTAAGTGGGCTTCTGCTAGGGCTAAACCAACCCCGTTGGCAATGCCTTGACCCAGAGGGCCGGTGGTTACTTCGACACCGGCGGTTTCAAAATTTTCGGGGTGTCCTGGGGTGGCAGACCCCCATTGACGGAACTGTTTAATATCTTCAATCGTCACGCTGTCGTAACCCATGAGGTATAACAACGCATACTGCAGCATGGAGCCATGCCCCGCTGAGAGGACAAATCGATCCCGGTTGAACCACTTAGGGTTTTTGGGATTGTAGCGCATGTATTTGTCCCACAGGGTGAAGGCCATCGGAGCCGCCCCCATCGGTAAGCCTGGGTGACCAGATTTAGCCTTTTCGATCGCATCAACGGCTAAAAAGCGAATCGCATTAATACAAAGTTCGTCAATAGATTGAGTAGCAACGACCATAATTTTTAAAATAAACGAGCAATAAACGTCAACATCCACCTAGGCGCGGAAATGGGAGAGCGCGAGGCCGCCCAAATTGCTTCCATCTTCCCACGCTTCGGGGAATTTATTGATATTTTTTAAAGGCTAGCGTAACGTTATGTCCACCAAACCCGAAGGAGTTGGACAGCGCTGCGGTGACGGTCAGTTTTCGGCTGCCGGCCTGTAAGTAATCCAGATCACATTCGGGGTCAGGGGTTTCCAAATTAATGGTGGGCGGCACTTCATTCTGGGCGATCGCCATCACCGTTGCCACCGCTTCAATGCCCCCTGAGCCTCCTAATAAATGCCCTGTCATGGACTTGGTCGAACTCGTCACCAAGTGATAAGCATGGTCGCCGAGTGCCTGCTTGATGGCTTTGGTTTCGGTCTTGTCGTTGGCGGGGGTACTAGTGCCATGGGCGTTGATATAACTAATGTCGGTGGGGGCTAACCCCGCATCCATTAATGCGAGCTTGATCGCTTGGGTCGCACCCCGACCATCGGGCACAGGGGCCGTGATGTGGTAGGCATCGCAGGTCATACCATAACCCACCATTTCTCCATAAATCCTAGCCCCACGACTGAGGGCAGATTCCAACGATTCCAAAATTAAAATGCCGGCTCCTTCCCCCATAACAAACCCATCCCGGTCTTTGTCAAACGGACGACTGGCGTGGAGCGGGTCATCATTTCGGGACGACAGGGCGCGGGCCGAACACACTCCCGCAAAAGCTAGGGGGGTAATGGCAGCCTCGGGTCCCCCACAAATCATGACTTTAGCCGTCCCATTTTGCACGAGACGAAAGGCATCGCCGATGGCATTGGATCCGGCCGCACAGGCAGTCACGGTGCAGTTATTGGGACCTTTTGCCCCGACATTGATCGCCGTTAACCCTGCCGCCATATTGGCAATCATCATGGGAACCATGAAGGGACTACAGCGACTTGGACCCTTGGACAATAAAATTTCCTGTTGGTCTTCTAGCACTTTGATGCCACCAATTCCAGTCCCAATTAAAACTCCGATGTCATCGGCATTCAGGTCAGTGATCTCTAATTGGGCATCTTTGAGGGCTTGTTGGCTAGCACAGACGGCAAACTGGGCAAAGCGATCCATCCGTTTTGCTTCTTTTCGGTCTAAAAATTCAAACGGATCAAAGTTTTTAACTTCCCCGGCAAAGCGACAGGTATGTCGAGAAGCATCAAAGCAAGTAATTTCCCCAATCCCGTTTTTTCCTTGCAGCAAACCTTGCCAATAGTCTGTCAATGTATTACCAATCGGGGTAATTGCCCCTAAACCAGTGACAACAACGCGCTGTTTTTCAAAGTTTGCCATGATGTTCTGAAAAAAGATGGGATGGGGCGATCGCCCACGATTTTAAAGGGGTTTCGATGCTTTCTTTACTGATTGGCGGCAATGTGATCCACCGCCTTCCCTACGGTGTCGATGGTTTCTGCAACTTCATCCGGAATTTCAATATCAAACTCTTCTTCCAAGGCCATGACCAACTCCACCGTATCGAGGGAGTCAGCCCCCAGGTCATCCGCAAACGTGGATTCGGGTTTAACGGTGTCGGCATCCACTTCGAGTTGTGACACAACGATGGCTTTGACCTTATCAAAAATTTCTTGGTTCATTACAATACCTTTAAGCGTTTAAAAGAAAATGCGTGGCAGTCATGCCGAGTTGAACGTTAGCAGTCGGAGTATATTCCCTTAGCGGGGCAATGGCGACAAAGCGCAACGATTCAGCGTTACCTATCTTATCGGAAAGGTTTACACTGCACTAGCATTTCTCCTGGGGTGATGTCGTCTGGATAAATATTCTTCCCCATGGCGGCAGTTTTTTTAAGGTCGGTGAGGCTGGCGCTCGCGATAAAGCGTCATGATTTTAGTAATGACTTGCTCAATGGTTAAACCATCCGTCATAATTTCCACCGCATCCGCTGCTTGACATAAGGGGGCAATTTTCCGAGTACTGTCTTGGTGATCTCGGGCAGCGATTTCCGTTTCTAAATCGGCTTGGGTCACTTGTTGATTTCCCTGGGCTTGAAAATCCTTCAGCCGTCGCCTGGCTCGCTCTGCCACAGAGGCGGTGAGATAGATTTTTAAACCCGCTTGGGGGAAAACCTGGGTGCCAATATCGCGTCCTTCTGCCACCACACCGCCCTGCTGACCATAGGCTTGCTGCAACCGTAATAATTTTTCTCGCACGGCTGGCTGGGCGGCAATTTGTGAGACCAGTTGGGTCACAGCCGGGGTACGAATGGCGTCACTGATATCCTGCCCATTAACCCGGATTCCGGTCAGTTGCGGAGCGGGGCGACTAATAAGTTCAATGTCTGCTAGGTTTGCCTGCTCTGCAATACGAGCCGTATCACTGGGAGAAATTTCTTGTTGTTGTACTAACCAGGCGATCGCCCGATACATGGCTCCAGTGTCGAGATAGGTCATCCCCAAGCGGTCAGCGACCTGTCGGGTAACGGTGGATTTTCCTGCGCCTGCCGGGCCGTCAATGGCAATAATATCGGTGGCGGGTTGCAATAAAACATTATCGATTAAACGGGTGGTAGCGATTTTGGCTGAGACCGCCAGCAGAGCCGATTCGGTGTCTTGCAAACGCAGAGAAATGGGGTGGAGAGTCTGGGCATTCACCAGTGCTAAATATTGCACCGTGACCCCTGGCTCTGTCTTCAAACAAGTCTGGGCTTGGTCGAGCAGCACTCCGGCATTTCTTTCTCCGTTGTGATAGGCCGATGCTGCCCGTTGCAATGCCCGAAAAAGCACTGTCGCCTGTTTCTTTTCCTGGGTCGATAGGTACTGATTGCGGGAACTCCACGCTAGCCCAGAGGCTTCCCGTACAATCGGACAGGCCCTGATGTTGACTGGAAGGTTTAAATCCTGGACTAACTGCCGAATGATCGCTAGCTGTTGGGCATCTTTTTGGCCAAAGTAGGCGCGGTCGGGGGCAACAATCGTCAACAGTTTGGTGACAATGGTGGCAACCCCAGTAAAATGCCCTGGTCGAAAAGGACCACAGAGCCCCCGGATCAATTCCTCTGGTGGAATGACCGTGGTTTGACCGGATAAATCATCGCCCGCTGTAATTCCTAAGCGATCGGGCGTTGGGGCAAAGATGGCGGCGACCCCAAGCTGCTCCGCCAGTTCACAATCCTGGGCCCAGGTGCGGGGGTAACGTTGCAAGTCTTCTTGGGGGCCAAATTGCAAAGGATTGATAAAAATGGAAACCACCGTGAGGTCAGTTTCTGCCACAGCGGTTTGAATAAGTTGGGCATGGCCAGGATGTAACGCGCCCATGGTGGGGACAAAGCCGATGGATTTATCCTGTCTTACTTCCCGTAAATAGGTGCGTAACCCAGCAATAGTTTGAAAAACGCGCACAGCTTCCCCAATTTCAATTCAACATTTCGACTGGATTGTAGGCGATCGCCGTTGATTTTCTCAAACCACTTCCCAAAACCGTCTATCCCCAACGTTACCAACAGTGTTAAGTATCGAAACAAAAAACCCCGTTGGCGAGATCGCCTTTTTATAATGCCCTGAGATTACAATGCCGCTCTGTTGGCGATCGCCCATAACACTCTAACTTCTAGGAGATATTTTTTAAAATGCAATTATTGGATACTCTTTTTTTCGCCCAAGCTGCCCCCATTACGGCAGGCTGGAACTTCTCCGTTGCCTTGATCATGTCCACCTGTAACCTGTTTGCCTTTGTTGTCGGCTATTTTGCAATTCAAAATCCCGGCCAAGGTAAGGCGTTACCGATTCCCCAATTAGCCAATAAAAAACAATTCGGCCTCCCCGAACTTTTAGCCACCATGAGCTTTGGCCATATTTTAGGGGCGGGAATGGTGCTGGGCTTAGCGAGTAGTGGCATTATGTAGTGGAAAATTTTTATTTTTTGGGAAACCGCTGTTGCTTCACAGCCTCACTGTAATCTTTAACGGCATTTCCAATGACCGCCCGTAGGTTTATCGATGGGGGGGCAAAGGGGGGCTGCTTTCGGGTTAATCCTAGTAAATCGGCTGTGACGAGGACTTGACCATCGCAACAGGGCCCGGCACCGATGCCAATGGTGGGAATAGTGAGGGTCGCTGTAATCGTTTTGGCCAAGGCCGTGGGAATATGCTCCAGCACCAGGGCAAATATCCCCGCCCTCTCCAAGGCGATCGCCGCTGTTTGGATCGCTTGTGCTGAAGCCTCATCCTGACCCTGTTGCTTGTAGCCCAAGCGATGTACCGATTGTGGCGTTAGACCCACATGACCCATGACCGGGATTCCCACTTCCGTCATCCGTCTAACGGTTTCCAACAGTCGGGGATGCCCCCCCTCCAACTTGACTGCTTGAGCGCCGGTTTCTTTAAGAATTCGTCCTGCGGCAGCGATGGCCTGTTCGACTGTCACCTGATAGCTTAAAAAGGGCAAATCCACCACCACCATTGCTTGCTCGACACCCCGCTTAACCGCTGCACCGTGGTGAATCATGGCCTCTAAGGTCACCGGGAGTGTGGTCTCATAACCCAACGCCACCATCCCCAATGAATCCCCCACCAGCACAATATCGACCCCGGTCTCATCTAATATGTTGGCGATCGCCGCATCATAAGCCGTTAGGGCTACAATGGGTTTCTGTTGTTGTTTATTTCGCAGCAATTGGGCGGGAGTAATGGCCATAAAATTGAATAAAGAAAATATAAGCGTTTATACGGTAAATTGAAGTCAAAATAAGTTAGTAAAACATTGAAATGCATACGTTATCCTAATTCACTTACCTAGAAAAAGCACAACTTTCAGAAGTTAAATACTGTTGATAATTATTAAAAGAATTGGGGGGGGGGGGGGGGGGGGGGGGGGGGGGGGGGGGGGGGGGGGGGGGGGGGGGGAGATTGTGCGTCGAGTCTATTAAACTTCAAAATATTTAATTTTATCAGAGGATGTTGAAAAGGGAAGGTACAATAGAGAGGGTAGCCAGAGGAGAGAAGGTTGGTTTGGGGGGAGACGGAGCGATGACAAAATGGAGGGGGAAAGGGGGGGGGGGGGTGATACGAATAAATCAACATAGATTAATGGGGGGGGGGGGGGGGGGGGGGGGGGGGGGGGGGGGGGGGGGGGGGTAAATTACATTCGAGTAATTGTATGTCTAAGCATTTGATTTTCGGAGGGTGCTGGATTTTTTGGGAGGAGGAATTTAGCTCGTAAATTAGTTTCTTTGGGAATAAAACCCAAGATTTTTACGCGGCCGACATCTTCCCTAAATTATATTATTGACATTCTAGACAATGTTGACATTATTTATGGTGATTGGACAGATTTTAACTCCATAGAAAAGAGTGTTAAAAGATGTCGATATTGTGTACCACCTCATCACAACGACATTTCCTAGTTCAACTCTCGATAGCTGTATCTTTGATATACAATCCAACCTGATTCCTACCGTTAAATTAGTTGAAGCCTGTCTACAAAATCAAGTTAGCCAACTAATTTATGCCTCCTCCGGTGGAACGGTTTATGGTGAGCCTCAATTTCTACCCATTACTGAGGAGCATCCCCTTAATCCACAGTCGATTTACGGTCAAAGTAAGTTGATGATTGAGCAACTTTTAAACTTTCTATGCCCGGTCTACTCCGTTGTCTATCAAGGTATTAAGAATTTCCAATCCCTTTGGGTGGGACAGAAAATTCTAGGAATTCAGGGACTGGTTGCGGTTGCGATGGGCTGTGCACTTTATGATCGAGAAATTAAAATTTTAGGGGAGGGAGATGCAGTTCGAGATTATATTTTTATTGATGATGTCATTAATGCGCTGATTGCTTCTATCGAATACCCAGAAAATATAACGGTTAATATTGCATCGGCGGAAGGAAAAAGTATTAAAGATATTATTCAAGGCATTGAACAGGTTACGGGAAAAGTTCTAAAAAAGGCTTACCTCCCTGAACGACCAGGGGATGTAAAAATCAATGTGCTGTCCAATCATCTAGCCAAAAATCTATTAAATTGGTCGCCAAAATCCGGCTTTCATGAAAGTTTAGAGATGACTTGGAGGTCATTGTTAAGCCAGTAAGAATATATCGAAAAATACCCAACTTTATTGAGATAGGCTTGATACAGTGTGATTGATGTTTGAAACAAAACGATCAATCGCGGCTTCCATCATTTATTTCTTATTCAGTCCTCCTCTCGGAATCAAACCATTGACGGTTTTCTAGCTCACTCAGGTCTTGATTAAACGCAGCAAAATATCCGTCTAACTTTTCTAGTACATCTTTATCTTCCGGCTGTTGAACATAGGTTGCCTGGCCATAAATTGCTGAGCGGAATTTTTGAACTTGTGCGGGAGAGAAGGGAGCAATGGTCAAAAAATCTGTCACGATTTTCAAGGTTTGAGCCAAGTTTTGACAAAAATCGTCAAACGCTAAAATCAAAATCGTTTTAGGGTCAAAATATTCGTAAAAGCGCGTTAATTGCCGAGCATAATGCCCCCGACTCAGGTAACCGTAGGGATAATCGGTGGTTAGGGGAGTTTCGCCTAGCTCTTCTGCCATGGCTTGGGCAAAGCTCCGGTGATCAGCTCGGTCTTTTAAATGGGCTAGCCGGTCATAACTTTGATACATTTGCCATGCAGAATAGGCGCGGTCAGTGGGATTCCGAAGCAGAACAATTTGCTTGATCGACCCAAGCGTTTGATGAATTCGTGCGGGAACTTCCGGGGGCCAAAGATAACTTGGGGAACATTCAAAGGTAAGGCGATCGCCCTTGTGAGCTTGACTGGGGAAATGGTTTAAATACCAACCGTAACCCCGCTGATAGTTTTCCGGTACATTAAAAAAATAGGTTTCCCGATTGGAGTGGGTTAAACAAATTTGGGGATGGGCTTTCAGATATTGATAAAGGGACAGTGTGGCAGACCGCTGTACCCCCGTGATTAAAAAATTTGGCGGGGATTTGTACAAAGGATTGAGGCGGTCGCGTAACCGTTTCGCAAATTGTTTAACCATCGATCTAAACTTACAAAAAAATAAACGACGTAATCCCTCTCAGGTCTTGGCTCAAGACGAACAAAACCACTTCCGTCAATTCCGGCAGAGTTGAATTACTTGTGAAGACTTGACCATCATGGCTGATAATAAGGGCGTTGTAACAATTCTTAATTGTCATGCCCTTACCCACTAATCTCACCACCCTTGATGGCACACCGGTTGCCCCTGAAGCCCTTACCAACAAAGTCGTTCTGTTTGTGAACGTGGCCAGTCAATGCGGTTTGACCCCCCAGTATAGTGGCTTAGTTGAGTTGGATAAAGCCTATGGGGATAAAGGCTTAGTGATTATTGGTGTTCCCTGTAATCAATTTATGGAACAGGAACCCGGCACGCCTGAAGAAATCAAGGAATTCACGAAGACAAAATATGATGTTGAATTTACCCTGCTAGAAAAACAAGATGTCAACGGCCCTAATCGGAGTCCCCTCTATCAATTTCTAGTGGGTGATGGCCCTGACATTGAATGGAACTTTGGTAAGTTTTTGATGGGTCGTGATGGTTCGATCCTAGAACGCTTTGACCCCAAAACAGTCCCCGATGATGCGCAGTTAAAAGCGGCGATCGAAAAAGCCTTGGGCTAATCAATTCAGAGTCAATTACATAAGTGGGGGAACTCCTTTCCCCCTTGATCAATCAGCGGCTAACGTAAGTTACTGTCGATTGGACTACTATTGATACTGTGGTGCGTGTGAGGAAACTTCATTCATGATGTCCGCTAAATCTGGGGGACAATCCCCTGCCGCTTTGCTTTTCATTTGGCTCTCAAGATTCAGTAGAGCGGGCCTGTTAAGTATTGTCATTTGTCTCGGTCTCAGTCTGACAGCACAAGCGTTAGAACTGCGTGTAGCAATTCGTAAAGGGGTTAGCTCTGTCAAAATTGGCAGCTCGACCCCAGCTTTGATTCAAAATAGTGGCGGGCAAACTATTGGTCGCATTGACCCCCTCGTCCCCCTCCAAGCTAGTGCATCGGGGCGGGGTATCAATTTAGGAAATACGGCGGCTTCCCAGTTAACCGTCCAGCCGAGTGGCGATGGTCGTATCTGGATTAATGATCGCTGGTATCGCGGGAAAGTCCGCTTGATGCGTCAAGGAAGGGGCGTCACGGCTGTTAATTTAGTGGATTTAGAGAAATATCTCTATAGCGTTGTGGGGTCAGAATCCATTCCCTCTTGGCCCATTGAAGCGTTGAAAGCCCAAGCGGTGGCTGCCCGAACCTATGCGATTTATCAAACCACTAAAGATAGTAATCGCTACTACGACTTGGATACGACGACAGCGACCCAGGTGTATAAAGGATTAAATAACGAATATGTGAGTACTGTAGAAGCCGTAGAAGCTACAAAAAATCAAGTGATGACCTACGGTGGCAAAGTAATCCTGGCTGCATTTCATGCGGCCTCTGGGGGACATACGGAAAACGTTGAAGATGTCTGGATGTCCCCTTTACCCTATCTCAGGGGCGTGGTGGATTATGACCAAAATTCCCCCGTATTCCAGTGGAATAAAAACCTAACCTCCCGTGAAATCAGCCGTCAGATTGGAGGAATCGGCACTGTTACCAGCATGGTTCCAGTCACAAAGACGCCCCGTGGACGGGTCGATGTAATGAGGATTTCTGGGACGAAGGGAAGTAAAACGATGGATGGGTCAAAAGTGCGTAAAGCGCTTAAGTTAAGAAGCACCTTGTTTACGGTCTCTAAATCGGGTGGAAACTTTATGATCCTGGGACGAGGTTCCGGCCATGGCATTGGCCTCAGTCAATGGGGAGCCCATGGTTTAGCAGAAAAAGACACGCCTTATAAACAGATTTTGTCCCATTACTATCAAAATGCACAGTTAACTCAACTGGGACGGTAGCCCTCGGTGTCTGACCACTTTTTTGCGACCACTTTGCCTCCGCTTGAAGCGTTAACCGATACCGGTGTGGACGCGAGTGAAAATAGAGATTATGGGCTGGTGATGCTGCATGGTTGGGGAGCGGATGCTAGGGATTTAGCTCCCTTGGCAGGGGCGTTAAGGTTGCCGCGTTATCGTTGCTTTTTTGTTAATGCTCCTTTTCCCCATCCCCAACTACCCCAGGGGCGAGCATGGTACAACTTGGAAAGTACAAATTTCGAAGGATTAGATGCAGCGAGGGAGACTTTGCGGCAATGGTTGCTCAACCTGTCGGCTGATACTGAGATTCCTTTGGAGCGAATAGTGCTAGGAGGCTTTTCCCAGGGGGGAGCCATGAGTCTAGACGTGGGTTTATCCCTACCGTTAGCAGGGGTATTTGCCCTGAGTGGTTATTTGCATTTCCAACCCCAACCGATTCCCCATGTCTACCCTCCAGTGCTAATGGTTCACGGCAACGCTGATCTAGTGGTTCCCATCCAGATGGCAGAGCAGGCAGTAAATGAATTACGGGCGATCGGGGTAGATGTTACGTTTCATCCATTGTCAATGGCGCATGAGATCCCCAACGAAGTGCTCGGTATCCTGAGACAATATTTACTAGACTTGAGCTAATTGATCACCAGCGTATATCTGAAAACACAGAAATGATGACTGATTTCATGGTGATACTAGAGGTGTGCCAAGCATTCTAAAAGCGATCGCCACCAAAGTAGCAACCCTCTCTGGTGTCCTCAGTCTGTCACTTTAAATCAACCGTTTAGGACAAAAAGCCCATGTTTAAAGATTGGAATTTTGATGATTTTATGAATCACGCAATGATGGCAGTAACGGTTTTGGCTCTTCTCTACAAGTGGTTTTTAACATAAATTCTGTCCACATTTAGCCGCGAAAACCTACACCTCATTAGACTTAACCAAATTATTTCTGACAAAAATCAACCTCATCTTGACAATAACAATTTTTGTTGAAGAAAGTCGGCTAATAAAAAAAGTAGAAATAGTTCCTGTTTTTTATTTAAACTTTTGTTGACTTAATATTTGTCCTACACCAGAGAATTCGATATTATCCAAAGGAATTTTCATATAAATATGCGAAGTGACAATGTTTACACCAGACTTATTTACAGATCTAGCGATTGCTAGCAATGTAACACCAGTCCTATCGCAACTTCCTGCAAATATTACTGCATTTGCAGGCGAAAACCTTACTGAGTCTCTCATCGGATTTGGTAAGGCTTTACTGATTTTGCTGATTGGCTGGATTGTTGCTTTATTCGCTAAGGCGGCCGTGAAAGGTCTTCTCAATAAGACCGACATCGATAATCAACTGGCGACCAAAGTCATGGGAGAAAGTGGGGGAGGTTCTTTCCCCATCGAAAAATGGCTAGGGGATCTAACCTACTGGATTATCTTGCTGTTTGCACTGGTGGCATTTTTTAATGCCCTAGAACTTGAAGCGGTTTCCGAACCCCTCAATGGTCTCTTAAAACAGATCACCACTTTCCTCCCTAAAATTTTGGGGGCAGGAATCCTGATTGCCCTCGCCTGGGCGATCGCCACGTTGGTGAAAATGCTCACCAAACGGGTGTTGGGAGAATCCGGTATTTCGCAACAGTTAGGATTAGCCCCAAAGAGAGACAGCGACGTAGAAACTGAAAGTGATTCGTCGGATTCCCTGGCAGACACCATCGGTAATACGCTGTACTGGTTTATCTTCCTCCTGTTCTTACCCTCTATTCTTAGCACCTTGAACCTGGAAGGAACCCTAGAGCCCGTTCAAGGGTTACTAGACCAGGTGTTGTCTGTTCTTCCCAATATTCTTGCGGCAGTGTTGATTGGAACCGTGGGTTGGGTCATTGCCAAGATTGTGAGTCAAGTGGTGACCAACCTAGCTGATGGGCTTGGACTCGATACGCTGGGGGAACGATTCGGGATCCGGGGCGGCGAAGACCGGCAAAACTTGGCCGAAATCTTGGGGGTCGTTGTCTATGTCCTGATTCTGATTCCGGTTGTCATTACGGCCCTAGATGCGCTGCAAATTGAAGCCATCTCTACCCCCGCCACCAACATGTTGAATCAGGTGATGAACCTGCTGCCGAAGCTGTTTGCTGCTGCCGTGGTGATGGGCTTAGCTTATGTTGCGGGGCAATATGTGTCTGACCTCGTGTCGGATTTATTAAGCTCCTTCGGTTTTGACAACCTGTTCGATTGGTTGGGTTTTGACCTGGATAAAAGCGCTGAAACCGCAGCAACGGATGACATAGAAGCTGAGCATTCCACACCATCCGGTGTCGCCTTTAAAACCCCTTCTGAGGTGGTAGGGCTGATTACCCTGATTGGCATTCTCCTAGTGGCGGCCCTGACGGCGGTTGATATTCTGAAAATTGAGGCCTTAACCACGGTCATGGGGATTATCCTCAAAGTTGCCGCGCAGGTCTTGATCGGTTTGGTGATATTTACCTTTGGGTTATATCTCGCCAACTTAGCGTTCAAACTCATCAGCAGCACGGGAACCCGTCAAGCACAACTGTTGGCCCATACCGCTCGGATTTCGGTATTGATCTTGGTTTCGGCGATGGCCTTACAACAAATGGGTATAGCGCCTAATATTGTTAACCTCGCGTTCGGGCTATTGGTCGGCGGTATTGCCGTGGCGATCGCCTTAGCCTTTGGTTTAGGCGGCCGAGAAGTGGCTGGAGAACAACTCCGCCAATGGCTGGCTGCCTTCAATCAGACAGACGATTAATGAACAAGAAACTCAGTGAATTACCCTAAACTTCTTAAATTCTCCTGGAAGGAATCGTTCAATATAAGCCAAGCTTGTTGAGGATGACGTCCATTTTGGGGAGAACAAAACAAACAGCTTCATCCGTTGTCCATCTTAAGATTCCCAGAAATTAATCTGTAACAATAACCAGTAGGCTCGGTATTAGCGTTAGCGATACAGAACCCGACATTATTCCAGTTCCTTGGCAGGGAGTTGAGAAGCATTAATGCGTACCTTTTTAGGTGCGCTTTTTTTGTCTTGACTTTGGGGGGCTGGGCAGTTGCCCAGTCTTCTAATCTAGTCGAGCGATTCCATCATCACAACCAATGATGACCTTGCAGTCGTTTATAATTAGAAGTCTCTTGGTGTTTTGCACTCCCCAGGGTTGGCCGAGCGGTTGAGGCAGCGAACTCATAATTCGCCTTAGGCAGGTTCAACTCCTGCACCCTGGATGTTTTAATTTGTTCAATAAAGTTGATTCAAGCCTGGGCTGGTTGGAAGTCCAATGCCCAATCCATGACTGATTGGTGGTTAATTGGGAACAGCTCACTCAAATTGTGCTGTCTGTCATATCTCGCTCTTCCGGCATCCCTGTCAAAAAAGACTCAATTGCTGGGGGGGCGGGGCTAATTCTTCCCAAGGTAATAGGTCGTTAATTAAACCGGCTTGTCGTAACTGCTGGAAAAAGCGGCGGGCGGTGAAAGGTGAATGGTCTTCCACCGGGCAATGGACAAAAAAGTAAATGGTTTGATTGGTCTGAATCAGGGGGGTTAACCAGGCTTGCCACTCGGCAAGATAGGACTGATTGTATTGCCAGTCGGGATGGCTAATGAACCGAACGATTAAGGGAGAGGCAGTGGTCTGAAACACCACCGGTACATCGGGCTTTTTTCGCTGGGAATGGCGTTGGGGATTATCGGGGCAACGGTAAATCGGACGGGTATCTAGAATGACTAGGCTGACATGGCGATCGCCAAGAGCCCGCCAAAGTTGAGTTTGGGGTTCAGGTTGCCACCAATGGGGATGGCGCACTTCCACCGCTAGGGGCACGGAAATGGCTTGGAGCTGATCCCAGAAATCACACAGATCCCCTAGGAGTGGTGGGCCATAGGCAGGGGGGAGTTGCAAAAAAACGGCCCCCAGTTTTTGCTCCAATGCAGTGACTCGGTCTAAAAACAAACGTGCCTGGGATAGCTGGGGAACCAGTAGTCCTTGGTGGCTCACTGTCCGGGGAAATTTAAGGCAAAAACGAAACGTGGCAGGGGTCTCCCGATGCCATTTTTGAATGGTGCTGGGGCTAGGGATGCTGTAAAACGTGGTGTTACCTTCGATCGCCGTTAAGCGTTGGGCGTAGGCTTGGAGGGTTTGACCCGCGGCCACTGACGGATCGTAAAATGTCCCCTGCCACTTTTCATAGGCCCACACCGCACAACCAAGATAAAACATACCAGAGCTTTTACAGATAGGATCTAAATACTAATGCTATTGAGAACCAGGGACGGCCGCAACACTTCATAGGGAATCAAACGATTTTTATTGCGTTGTTTTATTTGATGCTCAATGAGATTAAGTTGCTGACGAAATTTGGCTAACGCCATATTTGCCTGTTGGTCAGGGAAATTGCGGTCATAATAACCCAGCTCGTCGTAGCGATAGTCCGACAGAGCGTAGAGAATTTGGATTTGCCCCATTACTTGTTTGGACGGGGGTAAAAACGCCATCAATGCGGCTTGATCCAGATCCGTATTGGGATCGATTTGGGTCTGAATCGGCTGGTAAGCTGCCAGCGGCGCATTGGGGATAAAGCCCATGTAGTCAAATTGGGTAAAGTTAACAGCAGAATGCTGTGGCCCACAGGTAAAGACAATGGTGGTCACAATTTCTATCAGTTGTGCCACTGTTTCAATACGACTGGGCATCCCCCGGATTTTTCCGCCAGCATCACCCAGATCCGTCAACTCTTGGGCCCAGGCTTGTAATTCCGTATCCCCCTGGACATCATCAGTGCTGGTGTAATAAATCTCCAGATAGTCCTTCACATACTCGGCGATCGCCTGCCAAAGTAACAGACCATCGTCACGATAGGGAAAATGAGGTAAATCATCTTGGCTATCTGACTCCAAACCCCGATTTTTGATGTCAACGGGCAATGAAGATTGATCGAGTGCCCAGTGATCATTGGCATTTTTGAAATAAGCTTCCTGAACAATTTGTAACGACTCCGCCAAGGTTCCCGCCAACAAATCATCCACTACGCCGCCGTGGTTAACCAAGCGTTTCCGCCCTAAATCGTTATTGGCCAGCATGAACTGAAAATGGGGCTTGAGTAGCAAATACAGGGGATGATTGAGGGCCAGATGACGGGGAGTACTGATCGCGAACGGCTCCATCACAAAATGGGTACGGCACAGATGGGACGACATTTCATGGTGGTTGGCATCGGCAATCTGGACACAGGTTTTGGCATAAAACCATTGATTCGCAGGACTATAGGGGGTTAGCAGCGCCCCTTGGTCATCGGTGGGAGAACTCAACTGTATCCCTATCGGCATTAGCCCTCCCCGGGTGCCATAACCCATTTTTTGCCAGGCAAAGAAGGCGATCGGAGTGGGGAGATATTTTTTACCCTTGAGATAGGTTCCCCCTTTGACATAGGACAAATTACGGTAATCGGCAACGTACAAATGCCCTTCTTCCAGTGTTTGCTTAAGATTTATCGAGGAGCCAAAGGCCGTTTGCAGGTCTTGGAGGCTATAGCTCGTGGTGGCAGGCCATTCCTTGATCCGTTTCAACACCATCGGATTAGCGCCACTTAACCGTTGTTCAGCAAAGGCCTCATCAGTGTGATAAACAGGGATAATAGAAGGATCTTTGAGGGTGGGGTAAAAATCTTCGTAGTCCTGGAGTGTATCCAACGGATCCCAAAAGCTGCGGAAGTTGACGGCGAGGGCATTGGCGGATAATTCTGCTACTGTATTGGGCACACGCTCCGCTAAATATTTCGGTGAAAACTGTTCTTCTTTGGGGAGATCTTTGAGGACGGTTAGCGGTTTGAGGTAATCGGGATTGAATTCATACTTTTGGCGATTTCGCTGTAACCAAGCCTGACGTTTAGCCTGATCTTCTGGGCTATCCTTTTGGGGCAAATTGACTTGCATGACATCCTCTCGCTTCAGTTTTGTCTAAAAGCGTAGCCAGAAACCCCTCTCCTTCCCTTTTTTACTTGCAATTCTTAATACGTCTACCCCCAATCCAGATGAGAGCTGATTGGGTAGAGGCAGGGTAAGACGTTGAATCAGGAGTATGCAATCCAACAGGTTTAATGATTGGTTGACAGTCAATACTCTTTTAGGATGACGTTGTGCTGGTCGGTGGAAGATGGGTCTACTGGCTGCAAGGTGAGCTGATATCTATACAGGGCAATGGGTTGATTTTGGGTTTGAAAGTAATCCGGATCTTGCGGAGATAAATAAATGGCTGTAATCTGCTCAGCGGCGATCGCCCCGTTTTCTAAATGCTGATATGCCGTCGTTGTTTCCACCTGATTCAGATATTGCTGGCCTTGGTTCGTGAATTGTTGGCTGCTGAGTTCTGTGGTCAAAAATTCCGTTTCATCGGGCTGAGCCTGGCTAAACCCGATCACGCTAGACATAATCCACGCTTCAGAAGAAAAACGGGTAATGAGCCGGGGAGAAGAATGGGGCAACAGTTGCACGGTTACGTTTTGGTCTCCGCCTAAATAGGCCTGGGCAATGGACTCGGCATTAAAACGACGATCCGGCAGGGTAATGGCTTCAGGATTTACCCAATCGGCGATCGCCCAGGTAAACTCTGGTAACGGGCGTTCAGTGGTGAATCTTACGGTGAAATGGATGGGTTGTTCCACTAGCGCCTGATTATTTTCAAATCCGGGACTCGTAATATCGGGGGCAAGGGGGGCACTTTGTTCCAGGAGGGTGCTGGTAACGTCCCACGTCCCCGCAAACCAATCGGGGTAATGTATTTCTCCTTGACGCTGTTTCAGGGGAGGTAATCTCTTCCAATAAGGATAGGCCGCTAAACGATCCGCAATGGGCTCCGCCCCACTCGGTAATATGGCTCCGAGCCACACTAGGCAACCGAATAAACAACATGCGGTCGCTTTGACCCATTTTTTCTGCCCGATAGCGTTTTTCAAACCCATTTCATCAGTTGTCGTTAACCGTAGTCATCATAATTTGAATTCGTCGTTAGTTCCCAGCCATGTTCGTCTCTGCAAGACCGGTTTGGGGAGTGATTCATCCCACCAGCGGGGGATCAATCGATGGTCTTTGGGATGATTAATAACCTGACGCCAGATTTTTTGCCAAACTGGATTTGGTTGTTGCTGTGCCGACTCTATTCTGAAAACCCGTCTTAATCTATCCACCTGTGTCCCACTTCCAGCCTATCCCCGTCAAGACTCAACCGCCGAGCCCCTTGCACATTAAACTCTGTGGCATTAAGGATCCCCAACAGGCCCAGGCGATCGCCACTATGGGATTTTTGACATTGGGTTTTATTTGTGTGCCCCAGTCCCCCCGTTATCTGCCGGCAGCGGACATCCAAGCCATTTTGCAACGGTTGACCGCCACCGTTCCCCTTTGGTCATCCCAAGGAATGGCGATCGGGGTTTTTGCTGATGCGACCCTCCCAGAAATCACCACAGTCGTTCGCCAAGGGGGCTTAACGGGGATTCAACTCCACGCCGATGAAAGTCCAGACTTTTGTCGTCAACTGAAGCAACAGTTTCCTGACACTTTATTGATCAAAGCCTTTCGATTACGCTCGGCCACTGATTTAGTCCAGACGGAGGCTTATTGGGATGCGGTCGATGTTTTGTTACTGGATGCTTACCACCCGGAGCAGTGGGGGGGAACTGGAAAAACATTACCCTGGGAGCAGCTCAACACATTTAAGCCCTCCGTTCCTTGGTGGTTAGCGGGAGGGTTGAATCCTGATAATATTGCCACGGCATTGCACCATCTCCATCCCGATGGTATTGACCTCTCAAGCGGCGTGGAGGCGATCGCCAGGGGATAAGGATTTAGGATTAGTCAAAAGGTTGCAACAGCGGTTAATGTCTTCTGATCCCGCCGAATGACGTGTCAAGCTCAAGATTGGCCGTCGGCTGTTTGCTCCCGAGGGGGTGATTTGCAAAACGTTGCTCCGTTGCCGAAAAAAACTACTCATTCATATTGCGATACGTGGCAACAGAAGACGGAGAAATACCATTCAGGTAGCGGAAAATCCAGTATTTAAAGACCGTATCTAAGATGACGGGAAAGGTAGCAATGAATAAGAAATTAAAGTCCTCATTTTCGGGTAAGCCGAAATGCCGGGCAATACTGGCTAAAATCACTTCCCAACCGTGGGGGGAGTGGAAGCCAACAAACATATCGGTAAATAAAATAATGAGAAAAGCTTTTGCTGAATCACTCAGGCCATAAACAATTTCGTCAATGAATTCCTTCAGCACCTCAATTTCCCGCTGACTCGTCACCAGAACCGCAACAAAGGCAATTAAAGATAAAATATCGGCAAAAATATTGGCGATCGCATTGGTGCTGGAACGGCGGAAGGCACGGGAAATTTCAACGGCCTTGGCGGCTAATTTTTCTTCTAAGGCTTCTGATTCCAGTTTCTCCCCTAGCCCCAAAAAAGAGCGAAACTTTAGGGATTCTTCGTAGCGATGTAGCTTCTCATAGGCTTCGGCTTCCATATTTTGATTGATGAAAATCACCTCTTCATTCCGTTGAAAGTAACTGTCCACCGAGGGTAAAAGGAAAAACGTTTTGCTGAGCTGATGCACCAACAGGGGCACAATGACCAAGGTTAGTAAAAACTTAACTGAAAGGGCGGTTTTATAGCGGGAGTTGCGGTATTGCTTAAGAACTTTCTGCTCGGTACTGCCCGACTGGGGATCCATCTCCTGCTTGAGGCGGTTAACAGTCCTTAAAAAGGATCGGGGCAAGACCCCTGATTTTCGTGTTGCACTTTCTAGTTTTTGTTGAGCTTCTTCCTGGCGAATATATTGAAAACTCTCTTTTTGAACTTGACGGGTTCGACGCTGCTTACTTTGCAGTAACTGTTGGGGATTGAGGCGGGGAATGGGGGATATTTGCTGAACCTTACTATTACTGCTGCCACTCGTGATCAGGGGAAGTTGTCCGTCATAGCGGGCCAAGACGCTATCGATAAAGCGCAATTGCTCCAAGATTAAATCGGTTTTTTCACCATGGCTTTCTTTGGGATCCAGGCTCAGAATCTTCAGAAAGTTTTCGTCATTGTTCAGATGGTACAGCTCATTTTCAATGCGGCGGAGATGACGCTGTAACTCGTTGGCATAATAGGTAATGACGCTGGTGCCGTAATTACAGTTTTCAGCGGCAATTTTATTTCCCTGAAAGTATTGATCCTCAATATCCTTGATGGCGATCGCCGACCGGAGTGCTTTGGCGAGGCACTTTTCTGAAGAGCCGGTTAGCCATTGGGTCGCATTTTGCCACCAATTAGATAATGTCATTCTCAATGGGTTGAGCAATGGATAGGTAACACAGCCAAGGAGAGGAAAAATTTCCTGACAACAAAATTACCGGAGATGCCTGTCAATAGAGGAAGATCTCTCCCGTAAACTCAATGTCGTAGCGCATCCTTCCCTGTGTGATATTGGGAATCTTAGCAGATCTATTTAAAAACCTTACTCAGCCGTGTTTAGGAGTTGCAACAATGGGGCAGGCCGTCTGGATAGAAGGGCGATCGCGCAGTGGAAAAACGACCCAGTTATGCCAGCAGTTTGGTGAATGGCTCCGCTCCCGGGTTCACCCATCGGAAAATGTGCCACTGGGGAATTCCGTCTTAGTATTGGCGGCGAATAGCCAAACTCGTCACCATTTACAGCAAGCATTGACGAACATCATTGCTCCCATCGCGACTCAACGAAATACCGCGTTCTGGTTGGAGTGTAAAACCCCCTTGGGCTTCTTTCGAGAAGCGGTGCTGTTGTATTGGCCCCTGCTGGTGGCCGGGGCACTGTCGCCGGTATTGTTACCGACCCAGATTCGTCCTGAAATGGAGCAGTATTTGGCCTTACGCCAATGGCAAGCCTTTTTTCCAACCCTGGCCGCTGACTTGAACGACCATCAACAAGCACGGTACGTGCGGAATTTACTCGATGTACAGCAACTGGCCGCCGCCGCTGGATTAACCGAGGCAGCATTGGCAGAGCGCTGGGAAGCAGGACAGTTTGCCACGGCGGAAATGACCATAACCACAGAGGCGCTCATTACCTTTACTCGGCATTGGCGTCATTGGTGCTGGCAGCGGGGACTCTTGACCTACGGTTTAATTTTTGAATGCTATCGCCAGCATTTGTTGCCTAACCCCACATACCAACAGGCGCTGCGGCAGCATTACGATGCGCTGTTTGCTGATGACGTGGACGACTATCCGGCGATCGCCGCAGACTTATTTGAGCAGCTACAGCCCCAATTGGGTTGGTCAGTGATGACGTTTAATCCCCATGGACAAGTCCGTTTGGGGATTAATGCCGATCCGGAAGTGTTGAAACGTTTGTCCAGTTGGACCATATCGCCAGAGGGGGGAAAAAAGACCCCTCCACCCCTTCCGGGTTTAGAACTTGCGCCGGGCTTGGGTCAGCAGATGCTAGAAATTTTGGCGGATCCGACTGTGCCCTTACTACTGCCGCCCTCGGTACAGACTTTACAGACCGAAAACCGGGCCCAACTGTTACGGGAAGTCAGTCAAATCATTATCACGGCGGTACAACAGCAACAAATCCCGCCCCAAGAAATTGCGGTCATTGCGCCGGGTTTGGATGACGTTGCTCGCTATAGTTTGCTGGAAATTTTGCAGGGGGCCGGCATTAACACCGCAGTCCTTAATGAACAATGGGCCTCAGTGGCTCGCCCCTGATCCGGAGTGTGCTGACATTACTCGCATTGGTGTATGACTTGGGGCACCATGCCCGTCGGGAGCAGGTGGCAGAGATGTTCGTCACCCTAGGCGGAGGACGGCGGCATCGGCCCTTCATTGATCCCGTCCGAGCCGGGCTATTGGCGGATACCTGTTATCACGTTAACCCCGATTGCCCCCAGCTCCAGCCGATTCAAACCTATCCCCGCTGGGATCGTTTCGGTTTCAGGGCAAGTCAAGCCTATGATCGCCTCCGGGAGTGGTTAGCCCGTCACCGCCAATCGACTTCCCTTGCTCCCCCGGCTTTGCTCCATCGTATGATTCGAGAATTGTTGCCCCCAGAATCCACGTTGACATTTTCTGAATTAGAGTCCTTACGGGTGTTAATGGAAACCCTGCAGCATTTTTGGCAATTATCCCAGCCCACAGCCCCGGTGACCGTTGATAATACCCGTCAGGCGATCGCCGAATTTTTACAGCTCATTGACCAAGGCATCGTGGCCGCTCGTCCCCTCCCGGAACCCTCAACTTGGTTGCCCCCCAGTGCGACAGTCACCCTGGCCACCATCTATCAATACCGCGCCCGCCGTTGTCACCATCGTTGGCAAATTTGGCTCGATGCTGGCGATCGTCTCTGGGAAATGGCTGGTGTGTCCCAACTCTTTGCGGCTCCCCTCTTTCGCCGTGGACGTCCTCCCCAGCCCTGGTCTGTCACGGAGCAACAGACCCTCAACCAAGATCGCTTTAAACGCATTATTTTTGATTTAACTGCAAGGGTTACGGAACGATTAATTTTGGCCCATAGCGATATTGGTGTGCGGGGCACCGAGCAAACGGGACAATTATTAGGACTATTAGACCGGGCAGAGACGATACCATTATCCACTGTTACAGCCAATTGAAGAGGTCAGCTACCTGGTCACTGTGATGGGACATTTTTCTTTTTTGCTCTCAAGATCTACCCTCCTTACCGCCGGCGCTATCCTCGTTATTTTGTTGCTGGGCTACATTCCAGCCTGGACTTATGTGACCCGTCGGGCAGTTCCTGACCCGGATGCGATCCTAGTCCTAGGGGGAGCTTGGGACCGGATGGAATACGCGGCCCGGTTAGCCAAACAAAATCCAGCTCTTCCCATTTGGATTTCTGGCTATCGCCGCAGGCGTTTACGCAATGAAGCCTACTTTAAGCGACACAAAATTGCGCCCCAACGCCTCCACTACGATATTTGTGCCACCGACACCGTTACAAACTTTACCTGTACGATCAACGATTTACAAACCCATGGTATTCGCCATATTTATCTGGTAACGTCTGACTACCATATGATTCGCGCTAAGGCGATCGCCTATTGGATTTTGGGCAGTCGTGGCATGGTGTTTACCCCCTACGAAACCCCCTGTAAATGTTCAATTGAGGAATCCCGTGGGCGGATATTGCGGGATCAGGTACGGTCGCTTTTGTGGATTGGGACAGGCAGAACGGGGCTAGCCTAAATCCCCGACTACCAATTATCCGGGAACAGGAAGGGGGAAAATCACCAACGGAACAATGACGTTAATTCAGGCGTGACAACGTTAAAACCGTCACTAACTGGTCTGATTATGAATGTTATGATCGTAATCTAGTAGCTTTTTTTTTAATTTATTTGCCACTGGTCACAATGGCTCCAGACCCCCACTCCTCCTCCTCCAGTTCCAATGGTTCCAATGGACACCAGACCGTTTCTCCGGTTGCGACCCAAGCTGCGACAGAGAATCAGTCGTCTGGCGATCGTCCGCAAGCATTATTGGATTCGGTTCCACACCATATTCCTGCCGCCAATACTGCCCAGATCATCAAACTTCAGCACCATCTGGAACAACACCGAGACGAAAACTTTATTCTGGTCATTCAGGATTTTCCTGACCCCGATGCTTTATCCAGTGCCTGGGCATTCCAGTTAATTGCAGAGCAGTTTAATATCCAGTGCGATATTGTTTATGCCGGAACCCTTTCCCATCAAGAAAATATTGCCCTGGTGAAGTTGACTGGGTTACCCGCAAAACGATGGGGCCCCCAAGCCCTAAAAGACTGTGACCTAAGGTCTTATCAAGGCTGCGTGCTTGTGGACAGTCAGGGAACCAACAGCCAACTAATGCCGTTGGTGCAGCGAGCCGCCATTCCCATTTTGGTGGTGATCGATCATCACAGCCAGCAGGATGAATTTGAGTTAGAAGGGGCGCTTGTGGATATTCGCCCCCAGACTCGTTCTACCGCCACTATTTTGAGTGAATATCTCCAAGGGGGATTATTGGATTTCAATGCCAGCAACCCCGTTCATGTCAAATGTGCCACGGCATTAATGCATGGCATCCGCTCCGATACCATCAATTTACTGCAAGCCCAAGAGCCAGACTTCATGGCGGCGGCTTACCTGAGTCGGATTTACGATGCCCAACTCCTCAATGCGGTGTTGCAGTCCGCTCGTTCCAAACGGGTAATGGAAGTGATTGAACGATCGCTCCAGAATCGCTTGTTGCAAAATAATTTTTCCATTACCGGAGTCGGATATTTACGTTACGACGACCGGGATGCCATTCCCCAGGCGCTGATTTCCTCGTAACTGAGGAAAACGTTCATACAGCGGTGGTCTACGGGATTGTCCACGACACAAATAATGATATTGAATTGGTTATTGGTTCTTTACGGACCAATAAACTCACGTTAGACCCAGACGAATTCCTGAAAGAAACCCTGGGGGCAGATGCTGTTGGACGCTATTACGGTGGCGGGAGGGATATGGCGGGGGGATTTGAAATTCCTGTCGGCTTTTTGGGCGGCAGTAACGACCAAGCTGAATATACGAAGCTGAAATGGGAAGTCTTTGACCGTCAATTAAAGCAAAAGTTTTTCCAATTGATTAACCCGGATCATCCCATTGTTCACTCCTGAAGGGGAGCAATGATCGGAATGGGTTGACCATCCACTGGTGTTACCGGAATCATCTTGTTCTGGCGGGAATTTTTGAGGGCTGGTGGGGCAATGGGATTCGTCCTTTGTTCCACTTTTTTAGGCGCTGGCTCATTAATGATAGCTGTATCCAAGGCGGTTTCCTGAGCGTTCAAGGGAACTTTCTTTGACTTGGAGGATGGGGAATTAATCGTTGTCGGGGCTAAATTCGTTGACGTTTCAGCCGTCGGAGTGTCGGGCAGTGACAGCTCGGGCGAACTTGATATTGTCGCTTTAACTTGTTCCATTGTTTCCACTAACTGGGCGGTTCCTGGCAAGGGTTGGCCGGACTTATCGTGCTCCGTTTCTGAGACGGCCGACTGGTTGGGTGTGGAGGGAATGTCGGCAGGCTCCGGCGAGGCGTTTTTGTTAGACTCTGGTTGCATTTGAGTGATGGGGAGAGCACACGCCATACTACTCAATCCTAAGCGACAGCGCAGCTCTTCCCGCGCGATGGAGACGAAAATACCAGTACTAGACAGCATGAGTGCCAAGATGGTCAACCAATTTTTCATACCCTAAATTTCTCCACACAAACCATTGAAACCATTGTGACCCCAAGGTCACGTAAATTCGAGTCCCTATTGTAGCCGCTAGAGCCAAATTCCGTGGGCAAAAGGGGCATTTTGGCGATCGCCTACAGTCGAAAAAAACGCAACTTTTCAATCCCCGCTGATGACCGAGGGGGAAGCCTGGGGAAGCTAATGCCACTTGAATTCGCGGCACATTAGGCTGATCGGAAAGTTTGCCTCCTCTGCATGGATTAGCTCATAGGGGTTGAGTTCTCCTTGGCAAAGAAGGTCGCCACCTTTTTTAGGAAGTCTCGCTCCATTTCTAACCCTTTCAATTCTCGGCGTAGGTTTCTTAGTTCTCGTTATAATGTTCTTCTTGGTTTTTGGCTCACAATGGCCCAGCAAGTTTTGTCTTTTGTTAGTCAATCAGGGGAATTATCATCTACCATCATGCACCCGTTTAGAATCAAGCATTCAATTAATCGACAAAAAATATTACAAAAAGTTTATTTTGAACTTATTTCAAAGTTGTAACAACTCTTAATGATTTAAGCCACTCTTGATTGGCAATTGCTTTATTTCTATGGCTCACTGCCAGACTTAACCAGACACGGTTCCCTTTATCAACATCAATATTAATTTTTGTAACAATCTGGGCTTATGGGTTGACTTAAATTGCCCCCTAGATCGGTTTGGATAGTTTGTCCTATAAGGAATTCACGGTTTTTTAATTATTGTTACGGCTGACGGAAGTTTGGGGAAAGACCCCGTATCATCGATTAGTAATGTTTCTGCTCAAGTCATTACTGAATCAGGCTTAAACATTACTAATAGAGTGTTGTTGATGAATGCTGAATTAATTCGTATCGGACGCAACCTCTATTGCATAAGAAACCCTTAAAGTTCATTGTCGAGAGAGGAGAACCCTCATGACAATCAGTCCTCCTGAGAAAGAGGCGACAGCGAAAGTTGTGGTTGATAAAAACCCGGTGCCTACCTCCTTTGAAAAATGGGGTAAACCGGGTCACTTCGACCGCACTCTAGCGAGAGGTCCCAAAACCACCACCTGGATTTGGAATCTCCATGCCGATGCTCATGATTTTGATAGTCAGACCAGCGATTTAGAAGATGTCTCGCGCAAAATCTTCAGTGCTCATTTTGGGCACCTCGCAGTGGTCTTTGTTTGGTTAAGTGGAATGTATTTCCACGGCGCGAAATTTTCTAACTATGAAGCGTGGTTGGCTGATCCCACTGCCATCAAGCCTAGTGCTCAAGTTGTGTGGCCGATCGTCGGTCAAGACATCTTGAATGCAGATGTTGGTGGTGGCTTCCACGGAATTCAAATTACCTCCGGCTTCTTCTATCTTTGGAGAGCAGCGGGTTTTACCGATAGCTATCAGCTCTACTGCACCGCAATCGGCGGTCTAGTAATGGCTGCATTGATGCTCTTTGCTGGCTGGTTCCACTACCATGTCAAAGCTCCCAAATTGGAATGGTTCCAAAATGTGGAGTCGATGCTGAATCATCACTTGTCTGGTTTGTTGGGTTTAGGCTCCTTAGCCTGGACTGGCCACCTTATCCATGTATCTTTGCCGGTCAACAAGCTGTTAGATGCGGGCGTTGCTCCTAAAGATATTCCCTTGCCCCATGAGTACATCCTGGATGCGGGCAAAATGGCAGAATTCTTCCCTAGTTTTGCGAATGGGTTAACGCCCTTCTTTACGCTTAACTGGGGTGTCTATTCTGACTTCTTAACCTTTAAAGGTGGTCTAAATCCGACCACTGGTGGGTTGTGGCTCAGTGATGTGGCGCATCACCATTTGGCGATCGCCGTTTTATTTATCATTGCTGGTCACATGTATCGCACCAACTGGGGCATCGGCCACAGTATGAAAGAAATCTTGGAAGCCCATAAGGGTCCCTTCACTGGGGAAGGTCACAAAGGGTTATATGAAGTCCTGACCACTTCCTGGCATGCACAGTTGGCGATTAACCTCGCCCTGTTAGGCTCTTTGACGATTATCGTTGCTCATCATATGTACGCGATGCCGCCTTATCCCTATCAGGCGATCGACTACGCAACGCAGTTATCCTTATTTACCCACCACATCTGGATCGGCGGCTTCTTAATTGTGGGTGCCGGTGCCCATGGTGCGATTTTCATGGTGCGGGATTACGATCCAGCTAAAAACGTTAACAACCTATTGGATCGGATGTTACGCCAGCGAGATGCGTTGATTTCCCATCTCAACTGGGTATGTATTTTCCTCGGCTTCCATAGCTTTGGTCTCTACATCCATAACGACACCATGCGGGCTTTAGGTCGTCCCCAAGATATGTTCTCGGATACGGCGATCCAACTACAGCCAATTTTTGCTCAATGGGTGCAAAACCTGCATACCCTGGCCCCCGGTGGAACTGCCCCCAATGCCCTAGCAACCGCTAGTTATGCTTTTGGTGGCGATACCATTGCCGTTGCCGGCAAAGTGGCCATGATGCCCATTCCTTTGGGGACTGCTGATTTCATGGTGCACCATATCCATGCGTTTACTATCCATGTAACTGTCCTCATCCTCCTTAAAGGGGTTTTGTACGCCCGTAACTCCCGCCTTATCCCTGATAAAGCGAGTCTGGGCTTCCGCTTCCCTTGTGATGGGCCCGGTCGGGGCGGTACCTGCCAAGTTTCCGGTTTTGATCATGTCTTCCTTGGTCTGTTCTGGATGTATAACTCCCTCTCCATCGTCATCTTCCACTTCAGTTGGAAAATGCAATCTGATGTCTGGGGAACTGTGGCACCGGATGGTAGCGTTACCCATGTGACGCTCGGAAACTTTGCCCAGAGTGCTATATGCATTAACGGTTGGTTAAGAGACTTCTTGTGGGCGCAATCTGCCAACGTCATCAACTCTTACGGTTCTGCCCTGTCGGCCTACGGCATTATGTTCCTCGCGGGACACTTTGTCTTCGCCTTCAGCCTCATGTTCCTCTTTAGTGGTCGTGGGTATTGGCAAGAACTGATTGAATCGATTGTCTGGGCCCACAACAAATTAAACGTGGCTCCAGCAATCCAACCCCGTGCTTTGAGTATTATTCAAGGCCGTGCAGTCGGTGTGGCACATTATCTCCTTGGGAGTATTGTCACGACCTGGGCGTTCTTCCTTGCCCGAAGCATTGCCATCGGCTAGACTTTGCGCTCTAGATCGGGGTTTCTAGATCTGGCCTAGTCAATTAAACATTGGCTAGCCAGCATCCCTCCCTGATTGCCGCTGGGAATGAAACGTATACTTTCGTATTTATTTTTTCTCCCCTATAGCTGCTGGTTATAGTGGGTTTTAACAATCCGGAAATGAGCAGCATCACTGCATCAGCCTCATTTTGCTTGCTTAACGAGGAGAATTTCCGCAAAAGCTATGGCAACTAAATTTCCTAAATTTAGCCAGGATCTCGCCCAAGACCCGACAACACGGCGTATTTGGTACGGGATTGCTACAGCGCACGACTTTGAAACCCATGATGGGATGACAGAGGAGAATCTTTACCAAAAGATTTTTGCTTCTCACTTTGGTCACATTGCCATCATCTTTCTCTGGACGTCTGGCACCCTTTTCCACGTCGCGTGGCAAGGGAATTTTGAACAGTGGATTAAAGATCCGTTAAATGTTCGCCCGATCGCCCATGCGATTTGGGATCCCCATTTTGGTGAAGGTGCCTTAAATGCCTTTACCCAAGCCGGTGCCTCTAATCCGGTTAACATCGCCTACTCTGGCGTTTACCACTGGTTCTACACCATTGGTATCACTAGTAACCAAGAGCTTTATCAAGGTGCGGTCTTTTTACTGATTCTGTCCTCCCTGTTCCTATTTGCAGGTTGGTTGCATCTTCAGCCTAAATTCCGTCCGAGCTTATCTTGGTTTAAAAATGCTGAGTCCCGCCTGAACCACCATTTGGCTGGTTTGTTTGGGGTTAGCTCTTTAGCCTGGGCTGGTCACCTGGTTCACGTTGCAATTCCTGAAGCCCGTGGTCAACACGTGGGTTGGGATAACTTTCTGTCTACTCCCCCTCACCCGGCAGGCTTAATGCCTTTCTTTACCGGCAACTGGGGCGTGTATGCAGCCGATCCCGACACGGCTGGTCATATTTTTGGTACATCTGAAGGGGCGGGAACTGCAATTTTGACCTTCCTCGGTGGCTTCCATCCTCAAACTGAAGCCCTCTGGTTAACGGACATTGCTCACCACCATTTGGCGATCGCCGTCATCTTCATCGTGGCGGGTCATATGTATCGCACTAACTGGGGAATTGGCCACAGCATCAAAGAAATTTTGAATGCTCACAAGGGGCCTTTAACCGGTGCGGGTCATACAAACTTGTATGACACCATTAATAACTCTCTGCATTTCCAACTCGGTTTAGCGTTGGCAAGCTTAGGCGTTATTACATCCCTGGTGGCACAGCACATGTATTCCTTGCCGTCCTATGCATTTATTGCTAAGGACTACACCACCCAAGCAGCGCTTTATACCCATCACCAGTACATTGCTGGCTTCTTGATGGTAGGTGCTTTTGCCCACGGTGCTATCTTCTTTGTTCGAGACTATGATCCCGTTGCTAATAAAGACAACGTCTTAGCTCGAATGCTGGAGCACAAGGAAGCGCTGATTTCTCACTTAAGTTGGGTCTCTCTATTCTTGGGATTCCACACCCTAGGCCTCTACGTCCACAATGATGTAGTCGTTGCCTTTGGAACGCCTGAAAAACAAATTCTGATTGAGCCGGTCTTTGCTCAGTGGGTTCAAGCTGCTTCAGGCAAGGCTCTGTATGGCTTTGACACACTTTTGGCGAATCCTGACAGTGCCGCCTCCACCGCAGGCGCTGTTTGGTTACCCGGTTGGTTAGATGCCATCAATAGTGGTTCCAACTCTCTGTTCCTTACCATTGGCCCTGGTGACTTCTTAGTCCACCATGCGATTGCCCTGGGGTTACACACCACCACCCTGATTTTGGTGAAAGGTGCTTTGGATGCCCGTGGCTCCAAGCTAATGCCGGACAAAAAAGATTTCGGCTACTCCTTCCCCTGTGATGGTCTGGTCGTGGCGGTACTTGCGACATCTCTGCCTGGGATGCCTTCTACCTGGCCATGTTCTGGATGCTGAACACATTGGGATGGGTGACTTTCTACTGGCACTGGAAACATCTAGGTATTTGGGCAGGGAATGTCGCTCAGTTTAATGAGAACTCTACTTATTTAATGGGTTGGTTCCGTGATTATCTTTGGGCAAACTCTGCACAGTTAATCAACGGCTATAATCCCTACGGTGTTAATAATCTGTCTGTTTGGGCCTGGATGTTCCTTTTTGGTCACCTGGTTTGGGCAACGGGTTTCATGTTCCTCATCTCTTGGCGGGGTTACTGGCAAGAGTTGATCGAAACGATCGTTTGGGCTCACGAGCAAACTCCTTTGGCGAACTTAGTTCGTTGGAAAGATAAGCCCGTCGCTTTGTCCATCGTTCAAGCCCGTGTCGTGGGTTTAGCTCACTTTACTGTTGGTTATATCCTGACCTACGCGGCATTTCTAATTGCCTCAACAGCCGGTAAGTTCGGCTAGCCATCTTACTCTATTAGGTAATTAAGCTTGTCCTCTGCCTTATTTAGGTAGGGGATTTGCTTTGGGATAAAAATAATTAGTGGGACTTAGACAAAAAATGCCTCAAATTCAGGCAGAGAGAGGTTTTTAGCTTGAAATAGCATGGATTTATTATTCATCGGGGTGTTAGACATTTTTAAGCACTCGACCTATTGCCCTTCCCCAGAGAGACTGTCAACCCTTTTAGGGCCTGAAAATATCTAAGTCACTAAACTTTTTCAGTTTGAATGCCCCTTCCAAGGCGATCGCCATTTACACCCATTCAGAGATAAACCACAGGTTAAGATCAGTAGGCTAGACCTGTGTTGTTGATCGTATGACCTTTTCCTCCCTTATCCGCCATCTGCAAACGCTTCCCCTCAACAAAGATCTCCAGAAAAAACTACAGCAGCATCGTCAATTAAGTCTGAGCGGACTGCCCCGGTTACCCAAGGGATTAATTGTTTCTAGTCTGGCTCAAGCATTGGAGCAAAATTTGTTTGTCATAGCGGCCACGCAAGAAGAGGCGGGGCGGTGGACTGCGCAATTGGAATTGATGAGTTGGCAGACCGTTAACTTCTATCCCACATCAGAAGCTTCTCCCTATGAATCAAGTCCTTTGGAGTCGGAAATGGTGTGGGGACAAATGCAAGTGCTGGCTGAATTAAGCCAAGGGAAGACGGTGCAAGGTAAAGCAATCGTCGCCACCGAAAAAGCGTTGCAGGCCCACTTACCGCCGCCGGAGATATTTCAGCAATATTGTCTTACCTTAACCAAGGGGTCGGAAGTGGAGGATAAAACATTGGAGTTAAGCCTGGCGCAGTTGGGCTACGAGCGGGAACCGAGCGTGGAGGTGGAAGGACAATGGAGTCGGCGGGGGGATATTGTGGATATTTTTCCGGTGTCGGCGGAACTACCACTGAGGCTGGAATGGTTTGGGGACGAATTAGAGACAGTCCGGGAGTTTGATCCAGCTAGTCAACGATCGCTGGATGAGGTGACAGGGCTGGTATTAACGCCAACCAGTTTCGATCAAATGATCGAGTCAACGTTAACCGCCCAAAATATCGACTTGGCAGATTGGGGAGAAGATGCAGAAACGGAGCAGCTATTCGGCAAAGAAGGATTACAACGGTTTTCGGGGTTAGCGTTTTCGCCCGCAGCCAGTTTATTGGCTTATTTGCCGCCAGCAACGCTGTGTGTGCTGGATGAAGCGGAACAATGTCTAGCCCATAGTGAGCGGTGGGAAGAGTCGGTGGAACAGGATTGGCGATCGCTCCAATTACCGGCGCTGCCTAAAATCCACCAAGCCTTTCCCGAGTTAGTGGCCGGGTTACAGGAGCGCTTTAACTGTATTACCCTCTCGGAAATCTATGAAGCCCACTCCAACAGTTTGGACATTTCTGCCCGGCCCATTCCCACCATGCCCCACCAGTTTGCCAAGTTGGCAGAAATTCTGCGGGGCAAACGGGAAATTTACACCGGGATGAATTTAACCCAATACAATGCTTGGCTGGTGTCGGCGCAACCCTCCCGGACTGTGTCGCTGCTGCAAGAACATGACTACGCCGCACAATTCATTGCCAACCCCAAAGATTATCCTGCCATTGAAAAAAGCCAAATTCAACAAACAGCGGTGGCCTTGAAATATGCAGGAATCGCGGAGTTAGAAGGCTTTATTCTACCCACATTCCGGGTGGTGCTGATCACAGACCGCGAACTGTTTGGACAACATGCTTTGGCTACGCCGGAATATGTGCGTAAGCGCCGCCGAGCTAAGTCTAAACAAGTTGATATCAATAAACTGTCCCCAGGGGATTTCGTGGTTCACAAAAGCCACGGGATCGGCAAGTTTTTAAAGCTGGAATCCTTGGCAACACGGGAATATTTGGTGATTCAATATGCTGACGGGACGCTGCGGGTACCGGCAGATAGTTTAGATAGTTTGTCTCGTTATCGTCATACGGGGTCAACCCCGCCCCAGCTCCACAAAATGGGAGGCAAAATCTGGGAAGCCACCAAGAAAAAAGTCCGCAAAGCGGTAAAAAAGCTAGCGGTGGATTTGCTCAATCTCTATGCGAAGCGGGCAAAACAAGAGGGCTATGCCTACCCACCAGATACGCCATGGCAACTGGAGCTGGAGGATTCTTTCCCCTATCAACCCACCCCCGATCAACTGAAAGCACGCAGGACGTGAAACGGGATCTGGAAGGCGATCGCCCGATGGATCGGCTGGTGTGTGGGGATGTGGGGTTTGGGAAAACTGAAGTGGCGGTACGCGCCATATTCAAAGCCATCACAGCGGGGCATAAACAGGTGGCGCTACTGGCTCCCACCACGGTTTTGACCCAACAGCATTACCACACCATTAAAGAACGAGTTGCTCCCTACCCCATCACCGTCGGCCTCCTAAATCGCTTTCGTACTACGTCGGAGCGTAAAGAAATTTTGGCCAAGCTGAAAAGCGGTGAGCTGGATATTGTGGTGGGAACCCAGCAAATCCTGGGGAAAGCCGTCCAATTTAAAAATTTGGGCCTATTGGTCATTGATGAGGAGCAACGGTTCGGGGTGAATCAAAAAGAAAAAATTAAAAGCCTAAAAACGGAAGTGGACGTGCTCACCCTGACGGCGACTCCCATTCCCCGGACGTTATATATGTCCCTGTCGGGTATTCGGGAAATGAGCCTGATTACCACGCCGCCTCCGTCCCGTCGCCCCATCAAAACCCACCTTTCCCCCTACAACCCAGAGGTTGTCCGCACCGCTATCCGCAATGAACTAGACCGGGGCGGCCAAGTGTTTTATGTGGTTCCCCGCATTGAAGGCATCGAAGAATTGGGAGGGCAGCTACGTCAAATGGTTCCCAGTGCCCGCATTGCCATTGGCCATGGCCAGATGAATGAGTCGGAGCTGGAAAGTACCATGCTGGCATTTAATAACGGCGAAGCAGACATTTTAGTTTGTACCACCATTATTGAAGCGGGGTTAGATATTCCCCGTGTCAACACCATCATCGTGGAAGATGCTCAGAAGTTTGGTCTTGCCCAACTGTATCAACTCCGGGGGCGAGTCGGGCGTTCCGGGATACAAGCCCATGCCTGGTTGCTGTACCCCAACCAAAAACAACTAACAGAGAAAGCTCGGCGACGGTTACGGGCGCTACAGGAGTTTACTCAACTGGGGTCTGGCTACCAACTGGCCACTAGGGATATGGAAATTCGAGGGGTGGGCAGCCTTCTGGGGGCAGAACAATCAGGACAGATGGAAGCCATTGGCTACGAATTTTATATGGCAATGCTCCAAGAGGCGATCGCCGAAATTCAAGGACAAGAAATTCCCAAAGTGGAGGATACCCAAATTGACCTTCCTCTCACCGCCTTTATCCCCACTGACTACATCCCCGATTTAGACGAAAAAATGGCCGCCTATCGCCGTATCACCAGCATCGAATCCCCCAAAGAATTAGTGAATATTGCCATCGATTGGGGCGATCGCTATGGCACGCTGCCCAGTCCCGTAGAGCAACTATTCAAAATTGTGGAGCTGAAACATCTGGCAAAATCCCTGGGTTTCTCTCGCATTAAACCAGAAGGCAAGCAGCATGTGGTTTTGGAAACCCCGATGGAAGCCCCTGCCTGGAGACTCCTCGCTGAAAATATTCCTGACCACTTACAGTCCCGCTTTGTTTACAGTTCTAAAAAAGTTGTGGTGAGGGGTTTAGGGGTCATGAGGCCAGAGCAGCAGCTCACCAATTTGATTGATTGGTTTGACAAAATGCAGGGGGCACTACCGGAAGAATAGAACTCAGTAACAGCGACAGATTGATTGCCAGGAGGCCAAACATCCATCGTTTAGAGGTTGCTCCGTTGTTCTCAATAATGAATGATTGTCACCCGCCCGCAAACAAAGATCGCCCTGATGGCTATCAATAACTTTGATGCGGGAGAAGGAACAGGGTCATTGACAAACCGATAGTCTAAAACGGTAGTAAATTCCACTAAACTTCTCCTAGAAATTCGTTACGCTCATTGAGCATTACCAGCAAAAGGTTAACGCGCAGAATTTCATGCGAATTGAGCAATTACAGGCATTTTTAGCAGTTGCTGATAGTGGAAGCTTCGGAATTGCCGCCCAACAGTTTGGCTTGACCCAATCGACCATCAGCCGTCAAATTCAATCGCTGGAAAATAATCTGGGAATGCCGTTATTCCATCGCACAGCCCAGGCCAAGCTGACCATTGCTGGGGAAAAGCTGCTGCCCCATGCCCGCCGCATTAGCCGCGAGTGGCAGATCGCCACGCAAGATATTGCTGACCTCAAAGCAGGCAAACAACCTGAACTGTGCGTCGCAGCAATTTCACTCCGTTTGTTCTCATTTTCTCCCTCCCCTCCTAGAACAGTTTTGCCGAGATTTACCCGACGTAAAGTTACGGGTGACAGCATTAGGCAGTGACCGCGCCCTTAAAGTCTTACGGGATGGACTGGTGGATGTTGTCGTGGTGATGAACAATCGTTACCTCACCAGCAGTACCGATTTGGTCGTGACGCCCCTGTATGAAGAACCCATCGAAATTTTGATGGCGGCGGAACATCCCTTGAGTCACTATGACATTGTGCCTTGGGAAGCATTGCAGGCGTTTCCCCAAATTATTTTCAAAGATGGTTATGGGATGCAACGACTCATCCGGGATTGCTTTATCCAGCAGCAATTAAGCTTGAAAGCCGCGATGGAACTTAATACTCTAGATGCTTTCCGTGGGGTTATTCGTCAAGGGACGTTCATTGCCCTGTTGCCCCAAATGGCCCTGTTAGAAGCTCGACATGATTCCACTTTAGCCATTTGTCCGATCGCCCCGTTGCCGGCGGTTAGTACCACAATCAGTCAGGTGACAAACTTGCTGGTTCGCCAGGTTGTACTCGTGACAACGCGAGACCGCCTCAAGATTCCGCCCATTGCCCACTTTTACAATCTGGTTAAAAAAGCAGAACATCACCCTTCTGACCTTGACAAAGAAGGTCGCCACCTTTTTTAGGAAGTCTCGCTCCATTTCTACCCTTTTTAGCTCACGGCGTAAGTTTCTTAGTTCTTGTTTTCCGCCGATGTTAATTGACCTTTGCCTCCTCCATGGCTGTCAACTCTTGCTTGTTTTACCCATTTTCTCAGGGCACTTTCTGTCAAACCCATTTCCCTGGCTACTTGGCTTATGGGTTTTCCCGAATCCTCGACAATTTTCACTGCCTCTGATTTTTGCTCGTCTGTAAATGTTCGTCTTGGTTTTTGGCTCATTTGGACATTCTCCTTGATTTTCAACTCTTGGGAGCTGTCCATTTTTTTCAGTCAAGGTTAATGGTTAATCTCATGCTTCTAAGGCTTGCCTAAAACTTTTCAAACATACTCTTAAATAACCTGCTGAATGTAGGCGATAAAAATCGAAAACTCTAAATCTTACTCCGGACGCAGCTCAGTAAAACGACTCACCCCCACTCGACCGGCACGGCAGTCTCTCAACCAGAGCGCAATGCCCTGGCCAATTGGCATTTGACTCACTTCTCGACGAGTTCCTGCTTGTGGAGGTCGCAGAAACTTAAAATTAAGATTAGGGGATAAAGCTGGCTGCTCATACAGTAAGGTCAACTCCCAACCCTTTGGGGTTTCAACAAAAAATGCCCAATAAAAATTTTGCTGGCGGCGGCGTTGATCTTGGTCATAATGATGTTCAAAGGTGCTAAAAAAGACCTGCTGGGTGGTGTCGGGTTTGGAGGGTTCCCATTGTTGCCGGGAGAGGGGCAGGGGTTGATACTCTGGATTACCTGCCAGGAGTAAATATTGGGTCAGGGATTGCCGGGGTTTGAGTTGGCGCAGAGCTGCGCGATTGGTATAGCTGGGTAAGTCGGCTAACAAGGCAGGAATAAATTCGGACAAGGGATGGGTACAGGCGGGGGAAGCGGCAATTGAGGGGGCCGTATTGACAACTATTCCGAGCAGCCCCCCCAAAATCTTAAGCTGTTAACTCTAAGCATAATTTTTCCCACGCTTGTTGAGGATTAGGGGCTGCTGTGATGGGGCGGCCAATGACTAAATAATCGGCACCAGCGGCGATCGCCTGTTGGGGGGTCATGACCCGTTGTTGATCTCCCCGGTTTGCCCAGGTGGGGCGTACCCCAGGACAGACTAACAAAAAATCAGGGCCACACAATTGCCGGAGTTGCGCTGCCTCCTGGGGAGAGCAGACCACACCATTTAAACCCGCGTTTTGGGCGAGGAGTGCCATTTGTTGCACATAATCTGGTAGCGCTAGCGGATTTTTCAACTCCAACGCCAACGCCCTTGCATCAATACTGGTTAACAGCGTAATTGCCAATAATTTCGGCGGATGGTCTAGTTGCTGCATAACCTGGGACGCTTGGGTTAAAGCCGTTCGTCCAGCCGTTGCATGTAACGTGAGTAACTCAACATCGTAAGCACTAGCCGACCGACAAGCCCCCAAAACAGTATTGGGAATATCGTGGAATTTCAAATCTAGAAAAATGCGTTTTTGGCGTTGCTTGAGTTCCTTCAGAATTGCAGGTCCTGTCCCCACAAACAGCTCTAATCCCACTTTCCAAAAAGTTACTCCGGGCAACTGTTCCACTAAGGCGATCGCCATTGTCAAGTCTGGGACATCTAACGGGACAATGAGGCGATCGGTTAGGGGAGGCATAGAAATTATTTTCAGTTGAGGAGGCGATACTATTATCGGTCAAACCTTGACGATTTGTAGCGTCTGCAAACCAGACTGTGAGTAAACGACCGGGTCGAGGAAATACTCAGTTTTCTTGATGGCGGATCGTTTCTACCTGGAACCCGATGGATTTCACCGATTTGATCTGAAAAAGGGAGGCTTGCCGTAACAAAACCTCCCTTTTATATTTTTAGATTAGACTTGACCGTATTTCAGGGGTTGGTCTTACCGTTGCCGGTCACTGTAAACGTGACGACGGTTATTATTGCCGTAGCGGCGGGGTTTATTACCAGATTTGGAATAGTTGCCGTTCCCTTTATTGCGGTTCCGATCGCGCCGGAGTTGGGGTTTGTTAAAGTCACTCTCTGGAACCTCCCAATCGGTTTTCATCCAGTTGGGTAGACTCTGGTCATAAATCATTTGCAATGCTGCTGCAGCGATCGCCTGGGGATCACACTCATCACTGAGTTGGCGCACGAGGGGCAAAAAGGATGCCATCCGTTCACCCGCCAGCGCTTCTTTTAAGGTTCCCTGCAATTTCTCAATGCGTTTTGCTTCTACTTGAGAGCGGTTGGGAATTTTGCAGACTTCGATTTGCTGCTTGAGGCGATTCTCAATCGAACGCAGTAAGCGGCGGTCAATCGGCTCAACCAAGGCGATCGCCTTACCCGTTTTACCGGCCCGACCGGTACGACCAATACGGTGAATATAGGTTTCGGCATTATCTGGCAAATCAAAATTAATGACATGGCTGAGGTTGCTGACATCCAGACCCCGTGCAGCAATATCAGTGGCCACCACTAACTTCACTTTGCCATCCCGGAAACGATGGACTAGACGCTCCCGTTGAATTTGGCTGAGATTGCCGTGGTACTCATCGACGCTGTGGCCCGCCTCCATTAATTTATTGGTCAAATCCGCTGCGGTTTGCTTGGTGCGCACAAAGATGATGGCGGATTCGGGGTCTTCTAATTCTAAAATTGGCTGTAGCGCTTTAGCCTTAGACCATCCCCGTGGAACATGGTAAATCTGCTGTTCAATGCGGGTGGGGGTACTTTGGGTCTGTTTAACTGTGACTAACGCCGGGTTTTTCAAAAACTGGCTGACCAGTTCCTTGATTTCGCGGGGCATTGTCGCCGAGAAACAAGCGGTTTGGCGACTATCGGGCGTTTGACGCAAAATAGTTTTCACATCGTCGATGAAGCCCATGCTCAACATTTCATCTGCTTCATCAAGCACCACCCAATCAATATTACTTAATTGGAGTTTTTTACGCTGAATGAGATCAATCACCCGTCCCGGTGTACCGACAACGATTTGTACTCCCCGCTCTAGGCTACGGATTTGTCGTTCAATGGACTGGCCCCCATAAACGGTCAAAATGCGCAGGCGGCGATCATAGGAAAAATCCTTCATCGCTTCAGCAACCTGTTGTGCCAGTTCACGGGTGGGGGTTAAAATCAGCGCTTGTAAGCCCCCTTGCGAATCCAGCCTATCCATTAACGGCAGAGAAAAGGCGGCTGTTTTTCCCGTTCCGGTTTGGGACTGGGCCAACATGTCCTGGCCGTTGAGCAAGAGGGGAACCGCTTCGGATTGAATTTGGGTCGGCTTTTCAAAACCAATGTCAGCCAGCAGTTGACAGCGTTGTTCAGAAAGGCCTAAGTCAGCAAAAGAAAGTGTCATAAAAAATGAAAAAAGTTAAATAAGCAAGACGGTAGGGAATTAGCAATAGACTCGGGACAAAAACTTATGGGAGCGACTGACTACAGCACCGTCAACAACACAGCCAGGAACGCCACACCGGCATCACATCACTTGAAAACCCTAGCCTCCTCGGCAGTCATGCCGTATAGGTCATAAATGTCAGTTGTCGTAATGGTCACTGGAACAATTTCGTTGAGGGCAGCGTTTCCTTTGACATACACCAGTCCGTCTACTTCGGGGGCAAAGCGACCGGCACGACCAATCCACTCTCCCGTCCGGGGATTTTCCTGCTCAATCAAGACATCGAGGGTCTGACCCAAGCATCGAGCGTTGCGTTGGGCCGCAATGGGCTGTTGTAACGCCATTAACTGCTCACGGCGATCGCCCATCACGTCCGGATCAACCGGATTTGGTAAATCAACAGCGGCTGTGCCTTCCTCTGCGGAGAAGGTAAATACCCCGACATGGTCAAACTGATGACGTTGGGTAAAGTCAAGTAAATGGTTAAAATGGGCATCGGTTTCACCTGGAAAACCCACAATGAAGGTGGTGCGTAAGACGGCATCGGGTAGCGCGGCCTTAAGCTGCTCGATAATGCGGTCATTGACCTGTCCTTGCCAGGGACGATTCATCGCTTTCAGAATTTTCGGGTGGGAATGTTGGAGGGGAAGATCCAGATAGGGCAGGATATTGGGCGTTTCCCGAATGGCCGCCACCACGGAATCCGTTAACCCCGTTGGGTAAGCGTAGTGAATCCGAATCCAAGGCACATCAATTTCCCCCAAGGCATAGAGCAATTCAGCTAGCTTAGGCTTGCCGTATAGGTCTAGGCCATAATTGGTGGTGATTTGGGAAATGAGAATTAATTCCTTAACGCCTTGACTGGCTAGCTGTTTCGCTTCCGCCACGATGGACTCAATCGAGCGGGACCGCTGTTTGCCACGGAGGTGGGGAATAATGCAAAACGCGCAGCCATAATCACAACCCTCAGCAACCCGGAGATAGGCCACTCCTGCCGCAGTCGTGCGATAGCGGGGTAAATTTTCGTCGGCAATGTAGGTGGGATTGTTGGAAATCGCTTTAACCCGTTTTCCCTGTCGGGTTTTTTGCAGAATTTCGACAATATTTTGATAATCCCCTGTTCCCACCACCGCCACGGCTTCGGGAATTTCATCTAATAGCTGTTCTTGAAAATGTTGGGCTAGGCAGCCGGAAATAATGATTTTTTTCTTTGCTTCCGCCAGCTCCACCAGGGTACGGACAGACTCTTCCCGCGCCTCTTGAATAAAGCTACAGGTATTAACAATGACGTAATCGGCTAATTCTTCATTGGCATCAACTTCGTAGCCAGCGGAGATTAATAACCCCAGCATATGTTCAGAATCGATGCGATTTTTTTCACAGCCCAAGTGGGAAACGGCGATCGTTGGCGATTGGCCCATATAAATTGAAATGGTTGAGTCCGAGACAGAAGCGAGCGGGACTAAACCAGACAATACCTGCAATTCCGTTGAAACAGAGCGCCGATGGGGAGCGGTGGTCAGACCCTTTAAATTTGTAACAACATTGTAACAGAATAGTTTGCCATTGGGATTTTGTGAGCCAGATTGAGTGTCATCAATTCAAGATTTGAGCATTTAGGTATTTGGCGGGGAAATGCCTAAAATCGCTACCCCCTGTTGTAAGGCCGTTAAGCGCTGCTGGACATGGTGGGAAGCAGGCACCTGCTCGAAAATGGTTAGACACTTTAATCGTTTTTCGACTTGCCCTTTGGCCCCGACAATGAAAATTTCTCGATGTTTGGCAATGGCATCCTTCAACATGGTCTCTAGGGCCAAGAGTGCTGTTATGCCCAGACGGGGAACACTCGATAAATCCAAGATTAGGATGTCGTAGTTTTCGACGATGGATAATCGTCGGGTAATACTTTTACCAGCCCCGAAGCTCATGGGGCCCGAAAAATGGAACATAAAGATACGTCCATCGGCCGCTTTTAACAGTTGTTTTTCTTCCCCCTCTAACCAATCTTCCCCTTCAGCATCGGTAGTGGCTTTCATTTCTTGAATTTGCACATCGGTCAAATTTTTGATCGTCAGTAAATTCGCCAAAAAGACTCCCACGGCAACGGCTGTAATGAGGTCAACAAAAACGGTCAACAGCATCACCAGATACATTAACCCAGCTCCTTTGGTGGAGAGTTGGTGTGCCCGCTTTAAAAAACCCCAATCAATAATATCAATTCCCACCTTAATCAGAATTCCGGCTAAGACCGCGTGGGGAATGGGTTCTGTAAGGCTGCCCGCCTTGAGCACAATCACCGCTAGCACGAGGGCATGGACTATCCCAGAAAGGGGGGTTCTCCCGCCGGATTGGACATTGATCACGGTGCGCATGGTAGCCCCTGCGCCGGGCAATCCCCCAAATAAACCAGATAAACAATTGCCGATGCCCTGACCAATGAGCTCTCTGTCGGAATTATGCTGAGTCCGGGTGATGTTATCCGCGACTAAGGACGTGAGCAGTGAATCTAACGCTCCCAGGGTCGCTAGCATAATGCCATAGGTCAACATGTCCCGTAGATTAGACCAATTTAGGTAGGGTAAATGGAGGCTGGGGAGACCGGATGGAATATTGCCAATACGGGGAATGGTCGCTTCAGGAAAGGCGATCACAGAAATTCCGGTGCAAACCACCAATGCGATTAAGGGAGCCGGCAGAATGCGGTTGAGGCGGGCGGGTGCACCAAAAACGATCGCCAAGGTCATCAGCCCCAATCCGGCGGCAACGGGATTAATGTCCCGGACAAAACTGGGAATCTGTAAAAACGCATTGACCACCCCGGCGGAAGCTGAATGGCCGAGTAAGGGGCCAATTTGCAAAATAATGATAATGGCCCCAATGCCCGACATAAAGCCTGAAATGACGGTGTAGGGCATGAGGGTAATATATTTTCCCAGCCTTAAGACCCCCATCAGGATTTGAAAAATTCCTCCGAGCACCACGACAGTCAAAGCCATGGCGAGGCCATGCTCTGGATCTTTGGCTAGCAACGCGGCCACCGTCGATGCCATAACCACCGTCATGGGGCCTGTGGGCCCCGAAATTTGTGACGGAGTCCCCCCCAGTAGCGCGGCAAAGAATCCGGTAAAAATGGCACCGTATAACCCGGCGATGGGGCCGACCCCAGAGGTGACGCCAAAGGCCAACGCTAACGGTAACGCCACGATCGCCGCTGTCAGCCCGCCGAACAGATCCCCTTTAAGGTTGTTGAAGCGCAGGCCGTTAATCAGTGCTCGGGCAGGAAAATGAACGCTAGTCATAAAAAAATATCAATCACGCTTGTCGCCTCCATTTAATCGAAGATTTCAGGGGGAGAACGGGGTTATTAAACAAGGCGTGACATTAATTTTTGTTACAGTAACGTCAAGCTTTTAACCCTTTAAACTTTGCAATTTGACCATGACAGATACCCGTTTAAATTTGGTGGCGATCGCCATTTTTGCCCTGACCCTATCGGCGTTGGTCGGTCCCGTGATTCATATTTCCCCAGCGATCCCCGCGGTGCTCACCCTAGGGGGGCTAACTTTGATTACGGCGGATCAGCTGCGTTGGGGGGGACGGGGAACCGATTTTTTTGTGGCGTTATTCCAGTCTCAAGCGGAACGACAACGGGTGGTATGCCATGAAGCGGGACATTTTTTAGCGGCCTATTGTCTGGAAATCCCCATCACCGATTACAGTTTGAGTGCCTGGGAGGTTCTGAAGCAAGGGGAATCGGGGCTAGCCGGGGTGCAATTTGATACCAGTCAACTCCAAGACCAATGCCGAGCCTGGCGAACACGTCCCCAAGCCCTTGAGCGCTGGGCAACGGTCTGGATGGCCGGTATTGCTGCCGAAAAATTAATATATGGCGAATCCTTCGGCGGCGATGGCGATCGGCAACAGTTACGGTCTGCCTTTCGTCAAGCCGGACTGCCTGACATCAATCTTTCCCAAAAGGAAAGTTGGGCTTATTTACAGGCTCAAGGTCTATTGGAGAAATATGCGGATGCCCATCAACAGCTACAGCAAGCCCTCGCCGAACGTCGCTCTATCCCGGAATGTTATCAATGCCTCCAGCAGGCAATTGTTCAGACTGATTAATCCTGAATTCAAGCAACATAGATATAAATTTAAGTAAATTAATCAACAAGCAAAAGTCGGGATCAAAATCGCTGAGACCTTTTTTGTCTAGCTCCTATGTCTGATGTGTTGCGTCGTTTTACTGATGCGCAACCTGCTTTGTTTCTAAAAATCTTTATAATTGCCAATAATCATTTACGCCAAAACGAACCAAACTGGAATGGAAGATTGTCCCATGACACGCTATTTACAATGAATGTCTTAATGTATTGATGGTTAAATTCCTTGGGCTAAGTCCACGACAGCAAACTATATTGCGGGCAACGGTGCAACACTACATTGCCACTGCTGAACCTGTGGGCTCCCAAACCCTTGCCCAAGAGTACCCCTTGGCGGTGAGTTCTGCCACCATTCGCAATGCCCTCGGTCAGCTAGAAAAGGCAGGTTTGCTCTATCAACCCCATGTCTCAGCTGGCCGTATTCCGTCTGATTCTGGTTACCGTACCTACGTTGACAGCCTATTAACCTGGAGTGAGCAACAAACCCAAGCGGCTAAACATCTTCTTACCCAACAACTTCAAGGAGAACAATGGGCGTTTGAAGCCCGTTTACAACGCCTCGGTCATATTCTGGCCAGCTTAAGTGGCTACATTTCACTCATTACGTTTCCCCAATCCGAGCGCGTCCGCCTACGACACTTACAACTATTAAGCCTGTCCCCCAAAGAAGTGTTAATGATTTTGGTCACGGATGGTTATCAGACCCATTCCTTTAAGGTGGATTTGCCTAAAGCAGTTTGGGAGAAAGCAGAGGATGATCTTCAACAAGATCTCGAAACCCTAACGAACTTTTTAAATCACCATCTCCAGGGCAAAAGTTTATTGGAACTCAGTCAGTTTAATTGGCAGGAATTGGATCGTCGATTTGTGGAGTATGAAGATTTTTTAGCCACGATTCAAAAAAATATAAGACCCTATTGTTCTCAGCGGTCAGCAGCCCCCATGTTGGTTCATGGTGTCGCCGAGATGATTCGTCAACCAGAGTTTTCGCAGTTGGAGCAAATTCAAACATTGCTCTTTTTACTAGAACAGGAGCAAGAACAGTTAGCAAATATTTTATTGGATCCTGATGAAACGTCTATTGCGTCATCCAATTTTTCTTCCCAAGAACTTTTCCAGTCTTACCGTTCCCCCAGTGTGACGCTCCGTATTGGCTCTGAAAATCCCTTAACTTCCATGCATTTATGCACGTTGATTTCCTGTTCCTATGCTCAGGGTTATGAACAGATGGGAACTGTCAGCATCCTCGGCCCCACTCGCATGTTGTACAAGCGAGTGATCCCTTTAGTGGAACAAGCAGCAGAATATTTATCACAGGCTTTGAGTCATTCTCCGTAAGTCCGTCTGAGTGATTCAACATCCACCCAATGAATAAATCAACGCTAAACCTCTATTTGTTAAGAGTTTGCCCAGCCGGAAGGATTCAACCGATAAATTAATTGCTGAGTAATTTAGTTCTTATTTCGTTCAACCTCAACCGTTGCTATTGTCCCATTGACTCAGATTCTGCCAATATTCTGAGCCGTACCGTGTTTTCTCCGTCTTCATCCAACGGGACTTCAATCACCTCTTGGGTCAACCCCTCGATCGCCGTCAAGAGAGACCGTAAGTTAGGGGAGCTAGCCCCCGTGTCCACATACAGGCGATCGGACAGGGTTCCGAGACGTTTCCAGGTGGTATAAAGCTTAGCCACAGACTGTTCGAGTTGGGTGGCTTGTTTCAGTAAATCGGCGGCTGTATTGAGGCAATCTAACCGCATGGCCTCTTCCAACGCCAGTTCAATATCGAGGGGAAACGCTTTGATTGTCTGCACTTGAGCGGCTGAATCCAGATACTTGGAAAGGTTACGAGCAGAAGTCGTGAGGTATTTAACCGTATCCACATCGGGGTTTGCGGCTGCCTCTTGCTGTAACGGCACTAAATGACTGTCGGGAATTTTTTCTAACTCCTTAACCAATGGCGCTAAGTGGCGGGTGGGTAAGCTACCATCGGTGGCTTTTTCCTTGAGCACATCCGGCAATAGTTCAGAACTCATGGCCGTCCATTCATCCGACAATTGTTTCACCTCGCGTCGGGTAATCCGTTCCCCTCCGTGGGCTGCATCACTAATCAGCTTTTGTACTTCTGGTTCAGACTTAGCCGTTTCCACAAAAGCGCGCTTACTAAAATTATTGATGGAGCTGGGGTCGAGTTGTCCCTCTGCAATCAAAGTATCGGCGCTATTGGCCAATTGAATCAAAGCATAGGCTTGGGATTTAGACACCTCCCGCTGTTTTAGCCAGTCAAGAAATCCAGTGCCCCGTCCATCACCACCAATCTTTTCCCGGTCCCGAATGGATCGTAAAATACGTCCCCGCCAAATTTCAGTTTGTAAATCAAAACGTTCACACAACTGCCAAAAATTATCGAGTCGTTGCTGGAACTCATGCTCCTGGATGGCTTCATCTTCAGGATCCGGCAAATCGAAATTTAAATCAGCCGGAATTTCCAGTGCTGCGCTAATTTCATTGGTGGAAGGAGCAAGCTGAACCATGGTGCAGTCGATAAAAAGGGTCGGGGTACAATGCAAAAACTTGCGGCGGATGACCGTAAAGCCTTATTAAAATAGCACAGCCCCTCTCACTGTTTTTTTGTTGGTTTCACCTATGCCCCGCCTGAGTCTCTGCATGATTGTTCAAAATGAAGCGGCCTTCCTGCCGGATTGCCTGGCTAGTGTGGCGGGCTGGGTTGATGAAGTGGTCATTGCCGATACGGGGTCTTCTGATAATACGGTTGAAATTGCCCAGAAAGCAGGGGCAAAGGTGTTAAGCGTTCCTTGGGAGGATGATTTTGCCGCCGCCCGTAATCAAGCCCTTGTTGCGGTGACAGGGGACTGGGTATTAGTGCTGGATGCGGACGAAAAACTCAATGACCGCATTAAGCCTCACATTGAAGCGGCGATCGCCTCAGAAAATGCCTTGGTAGTTAACTTAATGCGCCACGAGGCCGGTAGTCGTCAATCCCCTTATTCCTTAGTTTCTCGTTTATTCCGCCGCCATCCTGCCCTTACTTTTAACCGTCCTTACCATGAAACGATTGATGATAGTGTCCTGGCATTGCTGAGGCAAGAACCCAATTGGCAGGTAATAAATTTGCCAGGGGTGGCAATTTTTCATCGGGGCTACACGCCAGACTTGTTACAATCGCGGCAAAAGAGCCAGCGGGCGAAGCGGCTTTTGGAGAAGGCATTCAACGCTGACCCCAATGATGCCTATCTCTGCAATAAGCTGGGGGCCCTTTATCTCAGTATGGGGAATGAAAAAGAGGGCATTAAGTTGCTGAAACAGGGACTCAAAAGTCATACCAGTTCTGTCCCTATCCGGTTTGAGTTACATTACCATTTAGCCAATGCATTTCGTGCACAGCAAAAATGGGAACTAGCCCGTAAACATTACCAAAAGGCATTAGCGGAAGAAATTCTCCTGCCGCTAAAAGTTGCATCCCTCATCAATTACGGTGGTCTGTTGCAGGAATTGGCCGAATATGACCAAGCCCAAGAAATTTACCAAACAGCTATCCAAATCGATCCCTCCCAGGCGATCGCCTATTTCAACCTCGGTATGATTTACAAACACCAAAACCGTCTGATGGACGCCCTCAAAGCCTATCAGCAGGCGATTACGCTCCAGCCAGATTATCCAGAAGCCCATCAAAATTTTGGTGTGACCGCTTACAAAGCCGGTTTGATGGCGGAAAGCCTTGCCGCCTTTCAGCAGGCGATCTCCCTCTATGAACAACAGCGCTCACCTAAAGCCAACGAACTTAAGCAGAATCTCCAAGAACTTGGAATCTTAGCTTAAGCCATATAAATAGTTTCAATGGAGTGGGGTGTATGGCTACTCACCAAGTGCCTTCAGCGACATTTCCGGCTTTTTTCTTCCTTTCGTCAACCTGCGGCATGGGGGTTTGAGACTTATGGGGCAGGCAGAGCCTCCTCACCCTATGCTGGAATGAGCACTCTGTTTTAACTCAATCAAATGGATACTGTTTCTAAATTTCTAGATTTATCCCTGACACCTTCCCAGGTTTTAATTTACGGTATTGCTTTGATGGCGGCGATCGTCTATATCCCCTATATCATTGTCGCCTACGGACGGGTCAGCATTGGCATAGATCTGAACGCTCCCCGTGCCATGTTTGATCGTCTACCGGAGTATGCCAAACGGGCTACCTGGGCACATCAAAACTCATTTGAATCCTTTGGTTTATTCGCGGCAGCAGCGTTAATGGCTTACGTGACCGATAGTGCCTCACCCAAAACCACCAGTTATGTGTTGATTTATCTGGTTGCCCGATTACTATTCACTTCCTTTTACCTCATTAATTGGCCGTTCCTCCGGTCGCCAATGTGGGCAGTGAGTATGGTGTGTATTGCCGGCTTATTTACCAGTAGTCTGATGTCGTAGCCATGCCAACAAGCCTGTCGAGATACCCCATGGAAGCCTTGCGAAAAGGGCAATGGGTCAAACTCATCTGTGGTGCGAGTTACCAAGACTTACCGGCGATTCGAAACCTGGTGCTAGTTTATACGCTGGCGGGGGTAGATTGTATCGACATTGCGGCGGACTCAGCGGTGCTGGACGCAGCCTGGGAAGGGATCACCGCTGCCTGGGCGATCGCCCAGTCTGTGGATTACCCGGTTGCATTGCCTCAACCCTCTCGACCGTGGTTAATGGTGAGTCTTAATGATGGGGAAGATCCCCATTTTCGTAAAGCCTTTTTTGACCCTAAACGTTGCCCCTCCGATTGCCCCCGCCCCTGTGTTTCGGTGTGCCCCACGAGGGCTATTGTGGCCCAGACGGACAAGGGGGTTCTGGCTGAAAAATGTTACGGTTGCGGTCGCTGTCTAGCGTTGTGTCCATTGGGCCTCATCACAGCCCAGAGTAATACCGCCACAATTTCTGAGACCCTCCAGCAGCTACAACCCTGGTTGGAAGAGGGCAAAATTCAGGCGATCGAACTCCATACCCAGGTAGGACATGGGGAATTATTTCAATCCCTATGGCAGCATATTTTACCTTGGCTACCAAGGCTAGAGTTAATCTCTATTAGTTGCCCCTGGCATCCAGACAGTGTCGAGTATCTAACCGCCATCGCCCACCAATTATCCCCCTTGCCGCCGGACCTCATTTGGCAAACTGACGGTCGTCCCATGAGTGGAGATCTGGGGAAAGGCACGACCCATGCTAGTTTAAGCTACGCCCAAGCCTTGGCAGAACGGTCATTACCGGGCTTCCGACAATTAGCAGGTGGCACCAATCACCATACGATTATCAAAACCCAATCCCGATACAGCCAACACCGTCAAATGGTTCATGGTGTTGCCTTTGGGGGCGCTGCCCGGACACTGTTAAACGAGATTTTTCAGCTGGCGGCAAAACGACAGTCCTCTAGCTTGACCGATCTCCCACCCAACATCCTGTTAGAGGCCAATCCGGATCTGCTAAACATGGCGGTCAGATTGGCGCAGAGTTTAGTCGGCCCCTGGAAGCAAAACCAGATCAATCAATCTCCATCGATCCATGCTTGCAAACAGGAGAATCCTGTTTTTCCCGTTACAAATCGGGAAAGACCGTTTTGACTGCCGGGTGAACTAGGGTCTTCTGCTGTACATTAATCCCCTTGGCCAGGGGAAGATCAGCTTGCCAAGACTGTTTCCCTTGGTTCGCTAGTCGCAACACATAGGGCAACGTACTGTTATTTAAAGCTTGGGTGGCTGTCCAGGGCGTTGCGCCGGGCATATTGGGAATCCCGACATGCAGAATTCCGGCTTCCATATAACTGGGTTGACTGTGGGAGGTTACCCGTAGCGTCTCCACACAGCCGCCCTGGTCGATCGCCACATCCAGAATCACCGCTCCCGGGGGCATCGTTTCCACTAGGGCACGGGAGACCAGCTTGGGGGCCCGTTTTCCGGGAATGAGGACTGCACCAATTAACAAATCGGTCTGGGGTAATAGGGCTTCCAATTGGGTGGGGGAACTATAGCGCAGATCTACACGGGAACCAAATAATTCTTCAAGCTGATTCAGGCGGTCTACATTGATGTCTAGGAGGCTGACCCGTGCCCCTAGTCCCACCGCCATCTTTGCCGCTTCGGTTCCCACCACCCCGCCACCTAAAATGGTCACCTGCCCCGCTGCCACCCCCGGAATGCCCCCCAGTAAAACACCGCGTCCCCCCTGCTGCTTTTCCAAAAAATGGGCTCCCATCTGTACCGCTAAACGCCCAGCAATGCGACTCATGGGACTAAGGAGGGGTAACTGCCCATCGGCTAGCTCCACCGTTTCATAGGCGATCGCCGTGGTGCCTGATTGAATCAAGGCTTCCGTAAGGGGGCGATCGGCTGCCAAATGAAGATAGGTAAACAGAAATTGGGGTTCTGACAGAAATCCATACTCGGAGGGTAAAGGCTCCTTGACCTTGATCACTAGCTGTCGTTGCCAAGCGGCGATCGGGTCATTGACGAGGGTGGCACCGGCTTGTTCATAGGCTTGGTCCGTAAAACTAGACCCTAAACCCGCGCCCTTTTCCACAAAGACTTGATGTCCTTGATCCCTCAGTGCCCGCACACTGCTAGGGGTCAACCCGACCCGAAATTCTTGGTCTTTAATTTCCTTGGGGACACCGATTTCCATGATGAAAAATCCTGAAGAGGTCGCTACGCTTCAAAATTGTAGCGGTTTGCCCTCTCTCCTCTGCGGATCCCGATTGTTAAAGGAATTGACACTATGTTGTTTCCGTTTACCAAGGATCACCCAAGGACTTAAACGGATCGGTTATCTGATCATCTGGCATCAATGGGTGCAACGCTTCTGCTCTTAAGGTTGGTTCCTGCGGATCCATTTCTAGAAGAGATTCCTCTGTCAGTAACGCTTCAATTTCCTGAGAATCTGGAGTTTTATTCGCTTTTAAAGCGTGTGTTTTTTTGTGTTTTTTTAAAGTCGAAAGGGTTTCTAATGCCTCTAATTCTGGCAATAGGTCAAGGTTTTCGGGTTTCGACTCGGGTTGCTGAGCTCCCTTGTCTGGAGGGGTAGGGGACAGAGGAACAGGGAGACTGGAGGCAGCCGCTAATTTTAAGGCCGAAAAAGCTTGGGTCACCCGGGAGAGGCTTTGTTCGAGATGCGCCAGTTGAGAGAACCATTCTGGAGGCAGGGACGCTGATGCATTGGGGTTTGTCAGTGGAGGCAGTTGTTGGGGATAACTGGGAAAAAGACGATGGACTTCTTCCAGGGTTGTTATCCCTTGGTTAACTAGATTAAGGGCATGGTGTAGTAAGGGGGAGACCCCCGATTGTTGGAGCGCCGTGCGGAGATCGGTGGGTGAACAGGGACGTTGCAGCAAAGATTGGAGTTGGGGAGTGATGGGAACTGTTTCATACACCGCACTGAAGCCCACATAACCAACGCCGCCACATTGCTCACAAAGTTTCCCCTTAACGGGTGAGTGGGTCAGAATCTCCTCAGAGAGGGTATTGGCACTAAAAATTTCGCCCCGGAAGAGTTGATAACGTTGTTGTTCCGCTGGCTCCAGGGAGCGACGGAGGCGACATCCTGGACAAACCCGACGCACAAGCTGTTGCGCTACAACCCCGACTAAGTATTCGCTAAGGATAGTGGCGGGTAACCATTCATGGAGCTGGGCGATCGCCGCCGCCGCATCTTTCGCGGTGAGGGTGATCAACACTAAACGACCTTGACGGAGCGGCTCGACCAAAGCTTGGGCAGTTGCGGCATCTATTACGGTATCCACGGCAATAACATCAGTGCTGTGCTCTGTCAGGGTGGCGATCGCCTGGGGAAAACCTTGGCGGTTGATGGGGTCGACCTCCAGTTGAGTGATGCGTTTATGGGCATGACGAATGGGGGCTTCTACAGACCCTAAAGTGACATTTCGTTGTAATTGCTGCTTCAAAAACGCTTCTAGCGTCGTCGATTTTCCGGCGCAAGCAGATCCCGTAATCACGACCAGACCGCTTCCACTCTGAATAAGACCCCGTAAATCTTGCTGTTGATTGCCCCGTGCGATGTCAGCAAAGCTGGGCAAGGATTCAATGCTGGGGACAATCCGCACTAAAACCTTCTCGCCATAGAAACTCGGTAGGGTATGAACGAAAAAGTAAACCGGACGACCATTATAAATTTTGCGGAGCCGACCTTTTTGGGGGAACTGGGTTTGGCTGGCGTCCAAGTTCGCCATCATTTTCAAACAGTGCAAAATTGCAGGGATGACATCAATGGGGAGGGGCGCAGTCAATGCACGGAGATTGCCCTTTTCCCGGATTTGCACCAATACCTCATTTTCCTGTGGATCGAGATGGATTTCATTGGCCCCTTCCCGCAGCCCTAAAATTAAAATCTTATTGACTAGCTGGGTGATGGAGGCTTCATCTACTGCCACAGGCTCCGCTCTCGTCGGCTCTATCTGGGGCGGAAAGTCTGGGGAAGACGAAGTGGCGGGGGGGTCAATGGGAATTTCTTCCATAATTTTCAAGAGTATTTTATAATTCTCGTTTTGGCGATTTGGATGGAATTAGCTTTACTGATGGAAGCGTCCTTTGGTTGACTTAACTGACGTGGTAAGTATTAAAGCTTCAGTCTTGCCTAGTCCTTTCTACTTTACAAGAACCTTTTTGTTAAACATTATTGTTGATTTCCAGACTTTTTTGAAAATTATTGGTCACTTATTAAAGTTGCATTAAAGAAACATGATGAAATCCATTATCTATTAAGTCTTTTTAAGGTAAAGCAGCTTCGTAAGGAACCACATAGCGATTTGCATAAGAACGAGGTAACTTAATGATAGCCAGATGCGTTATGTTACTGGATTAATTCGTACTTCGCTTTTGTGAAAACTACTATAGTCCAAAAAAAGTAAGGTAAATTAAAAGATGTAAAGCTCAGAGGAATTATGAAAAATGGGAGTAAGACTACGAGTATTTTTGCAAAGAGAAGAGGAAAGGACCTCAGAGACATGCGTCAAGCGGAGAGTATAGAAGAGGGAAGCGGGGGGGGGGGGCGGGGGGGCCAGCGGAAACCAGAGGAGGGGAGAAAAAAGCCCCGGAAGCAAAACGCCGAGGCAGTCCCGCAGCACGAACTGCCACACCACACCAACCGGACACAGCCGGACCGGGGAACGCGACGACGTCGGCACCCGGGGGGGGGGGGCAGATAAGGCGGATTTGGCCACACCGCTCCCGCCCGAGCCGAAGCAGCCACGACGGCGCCGCGAGCACCGTCTAGGGACCGTTTCTTGGGAGGGGGGGGGGGGGGGGGGGGGGGGGGGGGGGGGGGGGGGGGGGGGGGGGGGGGGGGGGGGGGGGGGGGGGGGGGGGGGGGGGGGCGGGGGGGGGGGGGGGGGGGGGGGAGAGAGCCGGGCTGCCGACCGCTCCCAATCCACGCTACAACCCGAAATGGGGGGGAAGAGGGGGGGGGGGATCTCGGCAAGCGGACAGGTCGGGGGGGTAGGGGTGGGAGGGGGTGTTTCAAGATAATACATATAAATTATTTTAGTATTCGCTAAGTTTGAAATGATCAAACAATTCCAGGCTCTGCTCTGAAAGAATAATTTCTATGAGTCAATAACTCAAATAGTGAGTCAGTCTAACTTATTCCTTGGTGCGGCAGGGGGCATAACTGCTAACCGGACTGGACTTACTGCCTTTGACCGGCGTATTCCAGTAGTTGATTACAATGGGCGGGAGAGTTGGCAGCTAAGCGCATAATATAGCGTTTAACTGAGGCTGCTTTCAGCTCACTAATATGGTCTCCCGCATCAAACATAAGGACGAATTCCAAAAATATCCCAATTAAAAAACTTGAAATCGGTGCATTACTTAAGTGAGAGTCAATTGCAAAAAAAAATTACGGCGAATCTTCAACGCAGGCAGCGGAATTAGAAGGCATTGTTTACTCGCTTCAGAAAGCAATAACTGGGGTGCTAGGATTCGAACCTAGGAATGGCGGGACCAAAACCCGCTGCCTTACCGCTTGGCTACACCCCATCGCGTGACCTTTGGTATTCTAACAGGATAAAACCATTGGCTGTCAAGCCATTTCGAGAAAAGATCCATTCCGCGATTTTCTCTTCAAGCAAGACGGGATTTAACCTAACCCCTTACAATCTAGGGGAGGTTGGGTCAGACCGAATCTATTTCCCTAAACAACGTAGCTATGGACACCAAAGCCTTTAAGCGATCGCTCCACCACTCTGAAAACTATCATCGCCGGGGATTCGGCCACGGAGAGGAAGTCTCTGGAGTGATGAATACAGAATATCAGAGCAGTTTGATCCAAGAAATACGCCAGAATCATTATCGCCTGGAACGAGGAGAGGTCACGATTTTGTTAGCAGAAGCTTTTGGCTTTTGTTGGGGCGTTGAGCGAGCGGTAGCCATGGCCTATGAAGCCCGGAAGCATTTTCCCACCGAACGCCTGTGGATCACCAATGAAATTATCCACAATCCCTCGGTGAATCAGCGACTGCGGGAAATGCAAGTGGATTTTATTCCTGTGGTGGAGGGTCATAAAAACTTCAGTAACGTAAAAGCGGGGGATGTGGTGATTTTGCCGGCCTTCGGTGCCAGCGTGACCGAAATGGAATTATTAAATAATCGGGGCTGCACCATTGTTGATACAACCTGTCCGTGGGTGTCTAAGGTCTGGAATTCGGTTGAGAAGCATAAAAAGAAAGACTACACTTCGATCATCCACGGCAAATATAATCATGAGGAAACGGTTGCTACCATTTCCTTTGCGGGGACTTATCTCATTGTTTTAAATTTGGCGCAGGCTCAACGGGTTTGTGATTACATTTTGCATGGCAGAGATAAAACGGAATTTTTAGCGGAATTTGCCAATGCTTATTCCGAGGGTTTTGATCCAGACCGGGATTTGGTGCGCTTAGGGGGTGGCGAATCAAACCACCATGCTGAAAAGTGAAACAGAGCAAATTGGTAAACTGTTTGAAAAAACGTTGCTACAAAAGTATGGGCCCACTGAGCTTAATCACCACTTTATGAGCTTCAACACCATTTGTGATGCGACCCAAGAACGGCAGGATGCCATGTTCGACCTTGTGGAGCAAGAGTTATCGTTAATGGTGGTGATCGGGGGCTTTAATTCTTCTAACACGACCCATCTCCAAGAAATTTCGGTGGAACATCAAATTCCGTCGGTTCATATTGACTGTGCTGAGCGCATCGGTCCAGGGAATCGGGTGGAGCATAAACCTTTGGGTAAAGACTTAGAGCTCTTGGAACCTTGGATACCGGAGGGCAAAGTAACGGTCGGGGTGACATCAGGAGCCTCGACGCCGGACAAAGTGGTAGAAGAGGTGATGCTGAAAATTTTGGCGTTAAAGGGGGTGAACACGGGGGTGGCCGCCTTGGTCTAGACCAACACGATGGATAGTTTTATTGGGTTGTTGCTAAAAGTGATGGTTCCCTCGCTGCTAATTTCGTTGGGAATTAAATACTTCGTGCCCCAGTGGGGGCTTACCCCTAGTAATTCAGTGGCTCTCATCCTCGTATCCTTCCCCACCCTGGCGATCGCCATTTGGCTGGGTTGGCAGGAATGGCAAGACCATCGACCTTAAGTAGAGGTAAAAAAAGAGGCGATTGCATTAAAGATGGCAGGGGAAACAAGAATGACGTTTGGTCACTGGTGCGGTTTTTTAACGGTATTGCTAATGCTGTCAGTCCTCTGGCAAATTCGGCAACTGCTGCTGTTATTGTTTGCTGCCGTTGTGGTGGCCAATAGCTTAAACCACCTAGCTGCATGGTTTCAACGGCATCACCTCAAGCGGATCTGGTCCATCCTAATGGCGGTGGGTTGTCTCTTAGCGGGAGCCCTATTAATCATTGCCCTGATCATTCCGCCGTTTATCGAGCAGTTTCAGGAACTCATTGTCCTCATTCCTGAAAGCGCCGAGCGTCTTATTGCCACGTTGCAACAAACGATCAATCGCGTTGACCCAGCCCTAACCGACCTTTTACCTACTTGGCAGCAAATCACAACCCAGATTCAACCCCTCATTCAAAACTTGGCGGGACGGGGCTTGAGCTTGTTTTACAGCACCTTGGGCGTTCCCCTGAGCCTTTTGTTGTTGATGGTGCTGAGCTTAATGTTTTTAGCGAACCCGAATGCTTATCGCCGGGGAGCAATCCGCTGTTTTCCGGCATTTTATCGGGGGCGGATTGATGACATCTTACGCCATTCGGAATCGGCTTTAGAAAGTTGGCTGTCTGTCACGCTGGTCAGTGGTATTTCGATTACGCTCCTAACTTTATTGGGTTTGAGCTTATTGCAAGTGCGGTTAGGATTAGCCCTATCCTTAGTGGCCGGAATTCTGGCTATTATTCCTAATTTTGGTTGGTTAATTGGTCTACTACCAGCGATGGCGATCGCCTTATTGGATAATGCCTGGAAGGTGTTAGGCGTCGTCATTTTATATGGACTGGTTCATTACCTAGATAGCCGTTGGCTGTTGCCACTCTGGGTCGGGCAGCCCCATCCGATTTTACGGGGAGTATTATTATTGTCCCAACTCGTTTGTGCTGGTTTTTTTGGTTTAATTGGACTGTTGTTGGCTGTCCCCTTAACCCTCATGGTGCAGGTCTTGGTCAAAGAAATTTTGGTGAAAGACATTTTAGAGCGTGACCAAGAACCTGCCCATCTCTCCTAGAAAACGCCCTAACACTATATTTCCAATGGATTTTGTATCGGTATGGTGACGATTCAGGCGATCGGGGAACAAGGGTTACTACGCCATCTCCAACAGTTTTCGCCGCCGATGATTACAGGGGATGATGCGGCAGTCATCAATAGCGTTCATCCCCAGCAACTAGTTGTCAGTACCGATCTGTTAATAGAAGGGATCCATTTTGGCGATCGCACCACCAGCGGTTTTGATAGCGGCTGGCGCGCCGCCGCTGCCAATTTATCGGATTTAGCGGCCATGGGGGCCATGCCGGTGGGCATTACCGTGGCGTTAGGACTACCGGGAGAAACCGAGCTGGACTGGGTGCTGGAGCTATATCGGGGCATGACCGCCTGTTTAACACCTTGGCAAACGCCGATTCTGGGGGGAGATGTCTCTCGCTCTCCGGTACGAACCGTGGGGATTACCGTATTAGGGTCCGTGATGCCCGGAAAAGCATTTTGTCGCCATACCGCCCAAGTCGGGGATTGGATTATTGCCACCGGCATCCATGGAGCATCCAAAGCAGGTCTGGAGTCTTTGCTGAACTCAGCCAGTGATAAAACGGTGGCAACCAGCCTTAAGACTGCCTGGCAACGTGCTCACCAGCGCCCTGTTCCTCGCTTAGAGTTACTGCCATCATTGCACTCCCTACAAACTCGGATTACAGGTATGGATAGTAGTGATGGCTTGGCGGATGCTGTCCTACAAATTTGTCGAGCCAGCAGTAAGGGAGCGGAACTTTGGGCAAAAAAATTCCCTCCCCCCCTGGCTTAGAAGACTGGATCGGCGTCTCAAGAGCCCTCCATTGGACTTTGTATGGAGGAGAAGATTTTGAACTAATTTTGACAATGGCGGCTCCGTCAGCAGAGTTGTGGTTGGCGGCATTGAAAAAAACGGAGCATGTCCTCAAACTAACCGAGTCCCGCCAGCCAAGACAGATTGGGGTGATCACAGAACCAAAAACTGTCTCACTTTGCTTTCCTGATGGGGCACAGCAATCCTTAGCCCTTTCGGCTGGATTTCAGCATTTCACCCATTAAAGTCTACATACCGGCCCTGATGAATATGGATAGTTTGAATGATGGAGTCTACATTCGGCCGGTTAAGCCCCAGCAAAAATATTTTTCACTATCAGATGAAAGCCTTGGCGATACGAAGGATTTGTCCACTCCTTTCAGTCAGGGTCAGGTCTTCAGGATTAAGCCTAACGGGGGCGTGAGATAAGCGGAACCCCGACTCGGACAATGCGGCAGTATCGGATGACAAAGGGGTGGAGTGCAACGGAATCCGAAGGATTTCCGCTTCATCGAGTTGTTGTACGTCGCGAGCTGAGTAATAAAGCAAGAAATATAGACTCGATGGAGTCTCGCACCCTATTGGGCGAGCAGGTGGAGTCCCGCGAGTGATCGTCCAATACTGAACATGCAGGAAAGTTTCTGCATAACACATTCCATAATAACGATATAGAAAAACCTTTGGTGCAATCACCTATTTAGAGGTGATCGCCGGAACCCCTGGTAATTTCCGCCGTAGTTCTCGACTCTGATCGATGAAGATTTTTGGCGATCAGTTTCTGCAGTTTGCCCCTGAACCCCTAGTACTTTCTGCTGTAGTTCTTGACCCCAAGGGCGACCGTAACCAATGAAGATTTGTTGGCGATCTTTTACAGCACCTTGTTGTCTTGTTATTAATCACTTCAAACATGCTCTAATATCTTCCTCAATTGCTCTTGAATCTTTTGCTACAGTCAATCATATTTCGATGAATATAAATAAGGTCTCGATGTGAAAAAGACGATATATAGCGGTTTTCATAGATGTGAGGTCACCCTGGAATATCCAAAACCTTAACTTTATTGGAATGTGCCATACCTCAGTTGTTCGCAAACTGCTATATACAAGTTATTATGTGACCAACTTGTTAGCTTCTGCTTCCAATGAAATTTTTCTAGAATCAATAAATTGTTCATATTCATCATTGCAAGCGGCATTAAATGCATCTCTCTTAATAAAGTTTGACTCTAGAATTTCTTCAAGGTTATGATTTAACCTTTGTTTGATTTCTAAAAAATATTCAGAAGGTTTTTTATCAGATATCTCTCTATTATTTCCTAAATTGAGCATACATATATTTGCATGCTTGTCATATCCTGATTTTTTATAGTTTCTAGATTTCAAATATGCTTTTGGAAAAAGGTGGTGAAATTCAAGTCTATTAGTAACCGCCAATGCTCTTCCTATATCAATTGTGGCTCCGGTTAATAAACTTTTTGGTCTTTTTGATGCTAATAATAGGGCGAACGTTTTACTAGCCGCCTTGCTAAGTACAAAATTACTATCAAAAAACTCGTTTAAGTCTAATTTTTTCTTAACATCTAAATCTTCTATTTCCCCTTTTGCAAATTGTCTGATTTCAGATAACGATTGCGTAATTAATCCTGTATTTGCAGCTCCAAAATATCTGGTTAGAGCGTAGTTTTCCAGAACCATTTTTTGAGTTTATCCCTACTGTGCTTCTCGGGACTAGGATTCAGGTTAAAAAATTCAACAAGCAAAGTAAGCTGTAGACCATATGGAAGATAGTTTATAGATGCTAAAGGAATCTCAGTTGCTAAGAAGTCTACAGTTAATTTGTATGCTACAATACAAGACTCGGATGCCGTTTATAGTTCATGAGAAGAGCAACTTCTTAATTTATCGATCCCTTCTTTATGAATACCAAAACCTGCACATGCAGAAATATTTCTTAAAATATGAGCATTGGGTATATAAAGAAACTGTTTAGCCTCACAAGCTTCCCATTACTTTATCAATTGCATCATTAAGATCAAAACCACCTTTCCATGTTGCCGCACACATTAAGTCAACCATTGTTAGTTGACGACCAGAGCTATTACATTCTTTCAAATATAGGTGCAACTTCATCAATCTGCATATCCCCTATTGTAACGGCAGCAATTTTGTAGTCTTTAATTGATCTTAGTGATTTCTGCATTATTTGTATATTTATCTTTATGCCTGGTGGTTTCAAAAAGCTTTACACTGATTAATGAAATCAGTTGTACTTAACAATTTATTTAAGGGGAAATAGTTGATCTTTTCTCCTCTTCCCTTAGGAAATAAAGAGACTTGTCTCTCCATCAAAAATAATATTCCACATACTGTTCTTCTTTACTCCATCCCAAAAAAGAGCACCACACAATGTAGAAAGTCTTTGTTGTCCATCTAATAGATAATTCGTAGGATATTCATCTGGTCGCTCATCAATATTTAAATCACCAATTTTCTTTTCGCTGGCTAAAGTCTGTTTCGTTAGCCATAAAAGTATACTTCCTATTGGATATCCATTATAGATGCTATCCCATAATTTAGGATATCTTCTTTTTCCAAACAAAAGGTCTCTGGAATTTTGGTAATTTTATATCACCTTGTTTTACCTTTATTACTAACTCTTCAATTCGTAGGATATCTGGTTTGGGATCAAGAGATTTCATATTCTATTCCTTTACCAAGGTATATTTTAATGTGTTATCAACTGACTAACTATTAGTTGGATGCTACTCCATCGTCCTAGTCGTGGTTACGCTTATCCTGCGCCCCCATCATACTGCTCACTGAAGTGTAGCACCCCCTTAATAGAAATTAACACCGCTCTGGGCGGTTTAATCGCCTCAGTTCGCGCAGGCACTGGTTCCGTTGTCTGTGGAAGCTGGAAGCATTACCTACAGCGAGTTAGGATTGCATATCGCATCGTCAGAAGTTGCGACCAAGATATCCCAGTCTCCAAAAATTCCTAGCTTTACAGCAGGGACAACTTTAGTGGTGAAATGAACTCGAACGAAATTGCACCACCCAAAACACATCGAGCGTTCTTTGTAGCTCCTTTCGATTTAGCATAGGTGCTGGTTTTACGCCGAAAGGTCGAATTTCGTCGCCTCGATGGAGGCATTAAACGCTTCAAGATGATTGGCATGGGATATTCTTGTGTGCCACATCATGAGTTGTTTTCGGATGTTCAGGCACAGGAGCCTGATACTTTTGACGTCGACGACCCGGTCGCTTTTTGGAGCCTTTGTTTTTAAGGCGAACTCTGACCTCTTTTCGGCAGCCGTTTTAGGGGACGTCCTGGTTTTCCATTGCGAAGGGACTTCGTGGCAAATTTCAAACAACAAGTTGCCATAGCGTCGTTCTCCATCAGTGAATAGGCTCAAATCATCCGTTTGCTCAATTACCCTCCGCCAAGCAAGCTAAAGCCGTCTTAAACAGTTGCTTATTTTTTTGCCCACAGTGCAATTCCCATAGAAATCGACTCCCTCGCTCCATCAGAACAATAGTCCAGCCTTGAGAATGACAGAGCGGCTTGTTTTTACCAACCTCGGTGTACATTTTATCTAACCTTTTCTATTTCCTGGTGAATAAACTGATGGAGTAAGGCATACAGCATCAGGGTTGGCTTGATGCCGGCTAAACGTTGCTCCCAATCGATAATGCTTTTCTTCGAAACGTTATGGGTGCGGGGCCAGGCATTTAGACTCATCCCCTCACTCCTGGCTTTTAAGGATCGTGATAATCCGCTCAGAGGGGTTTCAGTCCTGCAATTGGGGTCGCAAAGGTCTCACTAAAGTAAACGTCGCATTGACGACAATGGAGCAAACGCCTTGAACCATACACCTGCGTTGAATAATGGGTATGGACATGGACGGCATTACTGGCACAGCAGGGACAAGGATAAGCAAAGAGATCCATGGGGAGACTGATTTAGAGGACTACCCATTATTGCTCAAATCCGCATATGACATGGATTCTGACTGCCCTATCCTACGGAACCAGTGCCTTCGCGCATAATTACTGAATATAAGAAAACCGAAAACTTTCCGTGTAAAGCACAATCCACAGTAACGAGAGAGAGAAAAGCCTTCGGTGCAATCACCCAATTTAAGGGATAGTTCTGAACCCCTAGCAATTACTGCCGTAGTTCTCGTGTATAACCGATGATTATTTTTGGCGATCAGTTACAGAAAATTTTTAAATAAGTGTCTTGTTTTTGTTTTTAACGCCTGCTTAAGCGACAGTGTTTTTCAGCCGTTCGCTACAAGCCCTTGTTATGTTTCCGAGAGTGGGCAGGTACGAAATCAATTTTTACTTCATAGCCCATAGCTTCAGCATAATCCGTAATGGTCGATAGCTTCGGGGAAATAGATGAATTGACACTCTCCAAGCGAGAGATGTTGCTCTTCTTGGTGTTGAGGCGCTCAGCTACTTCTTCTTGTGTGAGGCCAGCATTTTTACGGAGTGCAACGAGTTTTCGGCGCAGATCGTATGCAGGAGATAGACGCTCATATTCCTCTGCTACATCGTGACGATCCAGAGCCTTGTCTTTGAAGCTTTTAAAATCTGGTCTTGCCATCAGTCCAACTCCTTTAATCTACGGCGTGCCTTTTCCCATTGGGGTTGGTGTGAGGTTTCTCCGAGTCCCTGAAATCTTCAATCATTTCTAGGATATGCAGAAAATTGGCCAAGATTCCCGCAGGAAAGGCCAGAACTCCGGCCTCGACCCTTTGATTAAAGAATGTAATCCTCCACGACATTGAACAAAATTATCATATATGATAACTTCGTCAAATGCATGGATAGCTAAACTCCTAGCAATTTCTGCTGTAATTCTCGACCGTAACCGATGAAGATTGTTGGCGATCGGCTACAGAGCAGCCTTGAGTAAATTCCTTGTTTTTAACGCACAAGTTGACCGAGCCGCCAGAACGGATGCATCTGGTCGAGCTGGGATAAAATGGTGCGAAGACATATCGTAACGCTATACTGGCTTCGGTTCAACGCTTTGTTATCTCGATTACAAGTCTATGGCGATTGAAATTCATTGCGTGTATCAGGTAGCCACGACATCGTTTCTCGATCGTATATCTGTCCAGCTACTCCATTAATTTTGAGTCCTTTGTCAATCGTAATTTGAGTTTTTGCTATTTACTGACGACTAAGACGGACTCCCCGGTAAAGAAGCTGTGGGTGGATTTGCCCATGATTTCGGCCTTGTGTCCTGATTCTGCGACTATAGTAAGTATTTCTTTTTTGCAGTACCGGTTCCAATACCATCCTTTCTGTTCTTCATAAATGTGATCCTGCTCGGTATTTTTTTCACCGAAGGTGGCGACAAAATCGTCTTTGGGTATTGAGCTTTCTTCCCAGGGGGTGAATTTTATATCACTTTTATCCTCATCCGAGAGACCTTCGAAAAAAACGACATACAGCCTGTCTGCGGCGACGCGAATCATCTCAAGTAAGGCTTCTTTGTAGAAGCCGATGTGTTCGAGCATTGCGCTGTTGTAGACGATCTTAAAGGCAGAATCCCTAAAACGACTCATCTCCATGACGCTCATATTGGCAAAATTTAATTTTGGGTATTTCAGTAGGGAAACAGCGACAGCGGTCTCAGAAATGTCCAATCCACTGTAGCCAAAGCCAGCCTTTTCAAAAAACGGCACATTCCAGCCGGTACCGCAGGCGATCTCCAGCAAATCACACCCAGGCTCATGCTTAATGCCCTCTATAACATTGCGATGAACCTTACGATGCAAGTCATGCATTTTCTTATACTTCTTATCTAGGTTCTGAAGATCGAAGACGTTATAGCGGGATCCACAAACCCTGATCTGCTTCAAGTTAGTGTTTTTAAACAAACCCATACTCCCCTCTAGTGCTAGCTAATAGCTAAAAAAAGATTTAAAGAAATAAAAAAAAGCCGTGAAAATTCTTTGACGGAAGGAAGCAGAGCTGTGCCCTAAGCGATGAGTTTAGATGCGTTGGCATTATTGTGAGCGAGTTCCTATCATGAATCGATCAGAGTATGCAGATGGCGTCATTCGCATTGCAAAGAAAAGGTTTCCTCTATTTGTATCACAAAACTGGGGTAACGGTTTTACGTTGGCAGTCGAGATTTGATCGTTCCGATCCATGAAGTCTCGCGCCCCATTTCCCTAAGGCCCGAAATTCCCCCTCTCCCATAAGATAATGGCAGGCTCAATATGATTCATTGCCGTTGGTCTTAACTGTACTGGTGCGTCTATGGTTACTTCGTCTTTTTCTGTCTGCATTATTTTAGGTACTCGCCCCGAAGCCATCAAATTAGCCCCGGTTATTCAAGCTTTCCGCGCCCAGACAGCGACCTTGTTGGCGATCGCCTGAACCCCTAGCAATTTCTGCTGTAATTCTCAACTTTAACCGATGAAGATTTTTGGCGATCGGCTACAGAGAGTTTTCAAACAAGTGTCTTGTTTTTAACGCTTAAATGTACGGCGCATGTTAGCGCTTTCTTGCTAGTATGTACGGAAACAACGTACGTTATAAAGGCATTTATCATGGAAAGTATTAGCGTAAACAAATTCAGAGACCACTTAAAATCATTTGTAGAGCAAGTAATTAGCAACCATTCGCCCTTAAAGGTCACTCGCCGTTCTGGTGAAGATTTTGTTGTAATGAGCGCTGAAGATTGGGAGCGAGAGCAAGAAACAATATACGTTTTACAAAACAATGACCTAATGAAGAAAATTGCTGCTTCAGCTGGTACCCATGCAAAAGGAAAGGGATATACACCTACTACCGAGGAATTAGATGAAATCACTGGTATTTGAAGGTGAGACATGGGCTACATATGAGGAACTCAGGTTAAAAGACAAAAGACTGCATAAAGCCCTTTGCCGCATATTGAAAGAAATGCTCCGTGACGACCCCAGCATTGGAGCAGGCAAGCCTGAGCCTTTGAAACATAACCTCTCCGGTTTATGGTCTAGACGGATTAGCCCAAAAGACCGTGTTATTTATAAGTTCGATAGCGATTATGTATATATTTTTGCCATCGGCGGTCACTATGATCAATTTTAAGCTCTAACGACCAATGCCCATTGCCGTCCGCGTGTATGCCATTCTTTGTTTTTTTACTCTTCTTGTTGATTGCCCAATATTCTATAGCAGTTTGCGCAGAAGTGAGGTATAAAGGGAGGGGATTGACAACTCTGTTTTAAAGGGGTAAAAATGAAAGCATATTCACTAGACTTTCGGCAAAAAATCATCGAAACATACGAGGAAGAAAAATTATCTATAGCTAAACTAGCTGAAAGATTTAAGGTGGCAAAAAGCTTCATTCAAAAGCTCATTAAGCAATGGCGTGAGACAGGAGACCTAAATCCGAAAAAGCCATCAAGAGGGAAAGCTCTCAAACTATCGCCAGCACAGATAATTCTTGTGGGAGACTGGGTAAATGAAAAAAATGATATAACCCTCAAAGAAATCAGCAGAAGATTAGAAGAACAAGAAGGTGTCACGGTAAGTATATCGACTGTTTGCCGAACCTTACAGAGCTTAAATTTAACACGTAAAAAAAACAATACAGGCAAGTGAGCGCAATACAGACAGAGTTCAGATACTAAGGTCTGAGTATTGGGAAAAGGTTAGAGATATTCCAGCAGAAGACCTTGTCTTTGTTGACGAAGCTGCCTCTAACCTAGGAATGACTCTTCCTTATGCTCGGTCTGAAAAAGGAACGAGAGCATATAGTTCAGTTCCCTGTAATCGAGGTCAAAATATTTCGATGATTGCGGCTATTGCCTTGAAAGGATTGCTTACTTTAGTTCAAGTAGTAGGGGCAACAAAGGGAATTCAATTTGAGGCATTCATTGCGAATATTTTAGTGCCACTCTTGTGGACTGGTTCCTATGTAATTATGGATAATGCCAAAATTCATCAAGAAGAATATATTCGTCCATTGATAGAAGATGCAGGTGCTGAATTAATATTTCTTCCTCCTTATTCCCCAGATTTTTCCCCTATTGAAAATTGCTGGTCTAAAATCAAACAAATTCTAAAGAAACTAGAACCTCGAAATCATTTAGAGCTAAGGGAGGCTGTTTGTTATGCAATTGAAGAGATTTCTCTAGAAGATATTCACAACTGGTTTACTCATGGTTGCTACTGTGACTCTCCTTTTGTTGAGGCTGGCGAGTCTCCAGGACTAACCTCGATGTTGTGAAAATTGCTATAGTGTAACTAATAGGCTAAACAAGGTTCCTATTTATCTGATTGGCGATCGCCATCATAGTCAATGTTAAAACTTTGGACTATTCATCTTAATCCAAAAGCTATGCGTCAAATATATTACGCCTTATGTGCTTTAACCCGCGAAACGGCACAAGATTTTTTTTCCCAATACTTGCTTAACCGTCCAGATCTCCAGCCATTACGGTGGTTATTGCCTTTTGAGCATTATCTTGAAACTCGCGCACATTAACCCGGTTCAACAAGAAGATGGATAAAATTAGCCCCAACGCTTGCAGTCCAAAAACGAGGCTATAGGCTAAAACAGTAGAGGAAAATAAGGCTTTACCAAGGTTTAATACTGTTCCGCCCAGCACGGTTGCCAGGCCCCGGGAAACTGCTTGGGCCAATCCCCACGCACCAATAAAGGTACCGGCTGTTTCCGCTGCGGTTAAATCGAGCATTAAACTGGTTGCTCCCGCTGTAATCATGCCAGAGGCGAGACCAAAGAATAAGAGTCCCGATTTCAATAGGCTGATGTTTGCCTGGACCCCCGCAATGATTAATAAACTAAAGCAGGTCGCCGCAAAAGCGCAGCCCAAGGCGGTCGTGCGTTGCTTACCCAGACGGGGAACCACCAAAAATCCGGTGGAGCCAATCCCCAATAGGGTTCCCATGCCATAGAAGGCATTTAACTGGGTAGTTTCGGAAATACACATCCCAAAAACTTCACCCCCGTAGGGCTCCAGAACGGCATCTTGCATAAATAGACTGATGGTGAGGAGCAACAAAAAGCTGAAAAAAATACCTGTTTGTCGATTGGCAGTAAGAACTTTTAACGCCCGTCGTAAGGTGATTTCTTCTTCCCGATCGCCATAGTGGGTGCGGGTACTGAAGCGGGAATACCGTTTTTCAATACCGACGGTGGCCACCCAAGCTAGCAACAGCACAATGCCGGGCATAATCACAAAAACCGGGTTAATGGCTCGGCGGAGTTGGGGGATATTGACCGGCTGGGTGGGTAATTGGGCGTTCGTGTCCAGCAAGGCATCGCCACAGATTTCCGGCGTGTTTAACAGACGGGAACTGACGATCGCCCCAATCACAATCCCCACCATTAACATTGACCACACAATCCCCACCAACTTGGAGCGGTTGTCTTCATCGGAAACATCCACCAACAAGGCGGCAAACGGCGTGGAACTCAGGCTTAGGGCAACCCCATAAAGGGTAAAAACACCGCCTAATGCGAGGCTCCAAACAATGGTAGTGGTGCTCCAGCCGACGGTTTGTAAACTGCTCCCCAGTTGCCACACCACCTGTAGGGCGACAAAGGATAAAGTCGTGAAGCTCAATGCCCCCAGCCAGACATAGCCGGTGCGGTGGTAACCCAAGAATTTGCGGCTATCCGACAATTGTCCACACCAGACCTTGAAGGGGCTGACAAATTGATACATGGCGATCGTCGATGCGGCCACCCAGGGCAATACCGCCAATTCATCAATGAGAATTCGGTTCAGAACTCCCAACGTCAGCAGGGACATAATCCCCAAGCCCATCTGGAATAATCCCAAACGGAGCATGGTAACTAGAGGTAACTTGGGCAAAGGGGGAGAGACGGAATCAAAACCGGGAAGCGTGGAAGTGTCCATAGATATCAAGTGAAATCGCCCACGATGCGTTTCGTCAAGGGAGGGGGGGAATCCTGGAGCAAACGCAGCTTATGTCAACTTAAACGCGGTTTAATTACCTTACAGCTATTTTTCGGATGTTATCCTGTGTTCTGCGAATCCAAGCATTAATGACCTTCCATTGATCAATGCTGTGTAATATAACGAATACCAAAAATGTATAAGCAAACCAGAAGTGAAAACTGCGAGCTAATTCCACCAGGGCTTCATTCTGGGGAAATAAATCCGGTAAAGTCAACCCAAAAAAGTCAACATTATTGGCTTTGTAGGAATTGGATAAAAAAAATCCTGTGATTGGCACTACCCACATAAACCCATATAGCAATGCGTGGAGGGCAAATTTTTTGAACCAGGCTGCATTGGTTTTAGGCCAGCGCTTGCTGTATTTTCGCCACCAAACTTGTAGCAATGTAAAAATACGCCAAGTCAAAATCATCATGCTCAGTACACCAAGAGACTTATGGAAGTCATACATTAGCCCCCGGTAAGACAAGTCATCCCCAAAATTGACCATGAACCAGCCCCCTAAAAACAGGACAAAATAGAGCTTTGCCGTCCACCAATGTATGGACATTAACCGCTTAAACGATGAAGTACGGCGACGGGAGGTTGTACGATTCGTAGGGGTAGTGGGCTGGGGAGGAGGATTAACCGTCATAATTGCTGGTCGAATAAAGCAAAACTTAACTATAAATTAACAATTAAAGCCTTGACCTGCGGGACTTGCTTATTACGCTATCCATGCAAAATAGCTATTTAAAAATCACGGCGTTAATTTTAGCCTGTCCCCCGGATCAGGTTTAATGACCATGCGGGCTAGCAAACAAGGGAGACGTGATGGCCGAACACAACTTTGCCCTAGTGCATGAATGGTTAACCCCCTATGCCAAAGGGGGGTCAGAGTTAGTGGTGCAGGCCATGCTCCAAGAATTTTCGGCTGATTTATATGCGCTTATTGATTTTGAGTCTGACAATCCTGATAGTTATCTCTACGGACGCACCGTTGGAACCACTTTTTTACAACACTTTCCCCTAGCAAAACGCGGTGTCCAAAAATATTTACCCCTACTTCCTCTGGCGATCGAGCAACTTAATCTGAATCATTATGATGCCATCTTGTCTTCCTCCCACGCTGTTGCTAAAGGCGTTCTCAGCGCGCCCCATCAATGCCATATTTGCTATTGCCACACCCCTATGCGCTACGCCTGGGATTTAACCTTTGACTATCTAGATAACAGCCGGGCCGGGAAAGGTTTGCCGGGAATCATTACCCGTTATATGCTTCATCGTCTCCGTCAATGGGACGTAATCTCTGCCAATCGCGTCGATCACTTTATTGCGAACTCTCATCATACGGCTCGTCGGATTTGGCGGTGCTATCGTCGGACAGCAGACGTTATCTATCCCCCCGTTAACCTGGATCGATTTACCTATCAACCGCATAAAGCTGATTTTTTTCTGACGGTTTGTCGGTTGGTGAGTTATAAGCAGGTCAAAATTATTGTGCAAGCCTTTAACCAACTCAAGCTGCCGCTAGTGGTTATTGGGGATGGTCCCGATTTTCCGGCCCTCCAGGCGATCGCCAAGGATAATGTGAAATTACTCGGCGCTCAGAATGATGAGGTGGTGGAACAGTATATGGCTAATGCCCAAGGATTTGTCTACGCGGCCTGCGAAGACTTTGGCATTGCGCCAGTCGAAGCCCAAGCCTGTGGTACCCCAGTCATTGCCTTGGGTCGAGGGGGTACTAGCGAAACCGTGGTGGACTATCTACAGACTGCGAATCAAGCAACCGGTCTTCTTTTTCATCAACAAACTGCCACTGATTTGGTTCAAGCGATTGAAACTTTTTGCACCATAAAGCATCTTATAGAACCAGAAAGCTGTCAGCAGCAAGCTCATCGGTTTTCCTCTAGAATGTTCGCAACGTCCCTAACAACGTTGGTTGATCAATACTGTCAGGCATTTTTCACACGATGACTATGACAGTTTTAGTTCTGGTTCAGGTCGAGAATTGCCCGAAATCGCATTTCTAACGATATGATTGGAACTATATTTGGTGTGATGTGTGTGATGGAGTGCGATGACTGCTAACAGTTCACCGATCTCTACAAGAGCGATTCGCGCTCTCTGGAGACGCGGCTATACCCCGATAATTTTTTCGAGACGCTATCCAACGTCCAGTGTGGGCTGGCTAAATGGATTGGCGTCCAAGCGCTGCCTAGATATTATTTTTTCTTTATCGGTATTAATTCTTTGTTCGCCCCTCTATTTACTGATTACTAGCCTAATCGCCATCAGTTCCCCGGGTCCCATATTTTATGTTCAAGAGCGGGTCGGAATGGACTTTCGGCGGTTTAAGTGTTACAAATTCCGCACGATGGTAATGAATGCGGATCAAATCTTAGAAAATATGTTGGCGGATTGCCCCCATACCCGACAGGAATTTGAGGATAACTTTAAACTCCGCCATGACCCCCGCATAACCTGGATTGGCAAATTTTTACGGCTGACCAGCCTAGATGAATTTCCTCAGTTTTGGAATGTACTGAAAGGGGATATGAGTGTCGTCGGTCCTCGCCCCCTGATTCCCGACGAGTTACAGAAGTACGAAAATAAAATTAATCAAGTTTTGAGCATCAAGCCTGGACTAACCGGATTGTGGCAAGTTTCTGGTCGGAACGATATCCCTTATCCAGAGCGAGTTCAAATTGATGTTTATTATGTTTTCTATCGCACCATGCTGTTTGACTTTTGGATCATTCTCCGGACTATTGGAGTTGTGATTTTTCCTAGCAATAATGGTGCTTATTAGCCCCTAGAATCTAACGAAACATCATTGGTGACAAGTTAAGCCTAGCTTGTATGCCAGTGGTCAAGAGGGTTTGAGAATAGGAAAAAACTCAGACGAAATTTGTTGCTGGTCAGGAAAAAAAAGTAACAATAATTCTGACATTGGGTTTTCGCCGTTATTTAACAATGTCTAAATCTTGGTTTTCTGGAGCAAAAAAAATATTGGGCGGGGTCAGAAGTTAAGCCTTTTTGATGGGCGAAAAAAATGATACGGGCTATGGTGAATTATTGGCACTGGTTCCGCGCCCTTCTGTTTGCCAATAACCAAACCTATCCCCATGCGAAAGCTGGCAAGAAATGACTGGTATCGATTCCGTCGCCTAAAAACGGCATCAGACCTTCGACATGGACACAAGTGTCTAATCTTGATTTTGCTTGGTTAAGTTGGCAATCCTGCTCTAAATATCGGGCTTACTCACCAAGACGAAACCCCGCGTTTTTCCTGATGTTGCATCAATAGTATTGAGGGAACGCCAGAGATCTTCAGCTTTAACCCAAACAGGAGGATACTTGTATCGAGCAACGTCTAGGATCAAGAAGCGGTCTGAATCGGCATGGTAGGCCGCCAATGGGGAAATGTGCCCGCCTGTTTTTTGCCCCATGGCCTTGCGGAGATAGTTAACCAGTACATAGTTGTCGGGCTGTGCCAAACTAGTTTTCACTAATGTCCGGAACTCGTCCAATGTCGTGTTTGAGGCTGGCATGACTCTAACCTGGGCACCGTGGCTGCGGAGTAGCTCTCCCAGTTGGGCTAGGGTCATTCCTTGATAACGGACTACTTTAGCGGGTAAAACGGCTCGGGTGGCTGGGTTGGTGAAAAAATTGCGTTGGGTGAACCGTGCATAGGGGTTAAAACGCGGGTCCTGGGGAGCCGGAAGGCCGAGGCTATTCAGTACCATGACCGAGCTGGCAACCCCACAATAGGACTGAGTAATTTGGGTTAAAAAATGGGCGCTTAATTGCCAAAAGTCTTCTTTGGCTTCACTTTCTATCAGTAATCGTTGACCTACTGTTGAAGTATAAGCGGTGAGGTTTACGTCTATGGGTAAGGTCTGACTAATACTCCGGAGAGGAACCCCCCCAGCGATCAGGCTACTAGCAATGGCGATCGCCATGAGGCGAGCCGTCGATTTATTAAACGAAAAGAGGCGACCAAAAACCATAAATTGGGTAAACAAGTATTGAGGCGTTTTCTCCAGCTTGCCATATTTCCTTAATCTTGTTTTTTGGGGTCATAGTACGGAAGATTGTCTCAGCCCAGAAAAAAGCAATCTAAGTTGTCTTCGCCCTTTATACCTCGATTTATTTTCGCCAATTTACCGAGGCGAAGATTGTCAACAGTATGACGATGCTTTCCCGCAATTCATTTCCTCAGTAAATCTATTTTTCGCAGTGCCCATCATTGGCTTTTGATTTGTTGTTGCAGAAGAACAGTTTGTCGCTATCCTTTAAAAAAACCATACCGCAAAAATAATTCGTAATTATGGTCATCGCCTCCAACCCTTCTACTTCTTCTTTAAGTTCCTTCGGCACTGCCCGTTCTACCATTGGGGGTAGTCCATTACAGGCAGATGAATTGCAAAAACTCCATGCCTTTTGGCGAGCCGCTAATTACCTGGCGGTGGGAATGATCTATCTAAGGGATAATCCTTTACTGAAAGAGCCATTAAAGCCAGAAAATATCAAAAATCGTTTGTTAGGACACTGGGGTTCCAGTCCCGGCATTAGTTTCCTCTATACCCATCTGAATCGAGTCATTAAAAAATTTGATCAGGACATGCTTTATATGGTGGGGCCTGGCCACGGCGCCCCAGGCTTTTTAGGGCCCTGCTACTTGGAAGGTAGTTATTCCCGTTTTTTTGCCGAGTGCAGTGAAGATGAAGACGGGATGCGAGCTTTTTTTAAACAATTTTCATTTCCTGGTGGGGTTGGAAGTCACTGTACCCCAGAAACCCCTGGCTCTATTCATGAAGGAGGCGAGTTAGGGTATTGTCTTTCCCATGCGTATGGTGCTGCGTTTGATAATCCGGATTTGATTGTGGTGGCTTTAGCCGGAGACGGGGAATCAGAAACGGGACCGTTGGCAACCAGTTGGCATTCCAACAAATTTATTAACCCGATTCGGGATGGGGCGGTGCTGCCTGTTCTTCACCTGAATGGTTACAAAATCAACAATCCATCTTTGCTATCTCGCATCAGCCATGAAGAGCTTGAAGATTTGTTCAAAGGTTACGGTTATACGCCCTATTTTGTCGAAGGTTCTGATCCTGAATCCATGCACCAGGCAATGGCGGCAACATTAGATCATTGTGTTGCTGATATTCACCGTATTCAAGCAGAGGCTCGTAGTACGGGGAATGCCGAACGTCCCCGCTGGCCAATGATCGTGATGCGGACTCCTAAAGGCTGGACAGGCCCTGATTATGTGGATGGTCATAAGGTGGAAGGCTTCTGGCGGGCCCATCAAGTCCCAATGGGGGGTATGCACGAAAATGCAGAACATCTGCAGAAACTTGAAGAATGGATGCGCAGCTATAAACCGGAGGAATTATTTGATGAGACGGGAACCCTCAAGGCCGAAATCAAGGCGATCGCCCCGACTAATGAAAAACGTTTAGGATCAACCCCTTATGCCAATGGAGGTTTACTACGGCGGAATCTAAAGATGCCAGATTTTCGGCAATACGGTATCGACGTGCAGCAACCCGGATCGATAGAGTCCATGAACACCACTCCGTTAGGTGTTTTCTTGCGGGACATAATGAAAAGCAATATGACCAACTTCCGGGTATTTGGGCCGGATGAAAATACTTCCAATAAATTGGGCGCTATCTACGAAGTCAGCAAAAAATTCTGGATTGCCGAATACCTTCCAGAAGACGAAGACGGTGGTGAACTAAGCCCATCGACGGTCGAGTGATGGAAATGCTCAGTGAGCATACCCTTGAAGGCTGGATGGAAGGGTATCTACTGACGGGACGCCACAGCTTTTTTGCCACCTATGAGTCCTTTGCCCATGTAATCACTTCTATGGTCAATCAGCATGCTAAGTGGTTGGAAATTTGTAACCATCTCAACTGGCGAGCCGATGTCTCTTCGTTAAATATTTTGATGACTTCTACTGTCTGGCGGCAGGATCATAACGGTTTTACCCATCAAGACCCGGGATTTTTAGATGTCATTCTGAATAAAAGTCCGGATGTCGTCCGGATCTATCTCCCGCCCGATGTCAACTCGTTGTTGTCGGTCGCAGATCATTGCTTACAAAGCAAAAACTACGTCAATATAATCGTCTGTGACAAGCAGTTGCATTTGCAATACCAGGACATGGATGCAGCGATTCGCAATTGCACTAAAGGGATCGATATTTGGGAATGGGCGAGTAATGATGAAGGGGCTGAACCCGATGTGGTCATGGCCTCCTCGGGAGATATTCCCACCAAAGAAGCGTTGGCTGCCACAGCGATGTTACGGGAATTTTTCCCTGAGCTCAAGATCCGTTTTATCAACGTAATTGATCTACTGAAGCTACAACCAGAATCGGAACATCCCCATGGTCTGAGTGACCGAGATTTTGATTCTTTGTTCACAAAGGATAAGCCCATTATCTTTAATTTTCATGCCTATCCTTGGTTGATCCACCGCCTAACTTACCGCCGTACCAACCATAAAAACCTCCATGTACGGGGTTATAAAGAAAAAGGTAACATCAATACGCCGATGGACTTAGCCATTCAAAACCAAGTTGACCGCTTTAGCATTGCCATTGACGTTATTGATCGCCTACCTCAATTACAAATTTCGGGTGCTCATTTCAAGGAGCAATTACGGGATATGCAAATTGATTGCACTAACTATGCCTATGAACATGGCATTGATAAACCGGAGATTGTTAACTGGCGTTGGCCCCTTTAATCTAACCACTGAATTAACCCAGTTTTTTTAAGTTAGTGAAAATGATTTCCCCGTCGTAGTAAGGAACACAATGGCGGGGATTTTTAGTGGTTCTGGAGTGGGGTTAAGCCAATTAAGGAAGGATGCTGCCGCACCCAATCGGCGATCGCCATCGGAGGAGGATCCCCAGTGCCACGGATGACAAGGGCTATGGCAGATAATAAGGGGAAAATCAGTAACAGCAATTTTTTTGATTTTAGAAGACGCCTGTTAACCGTTAGTCTAAAGATAAGGTAGGCACTAGGAGCATCATTGTGACTGTCAAAATTGGCATACTCGGCTTAGGAACCGTCGGCACTGGCACCGTCGAAATTTTGCAAGACCCCCGGGGCCGGAGTCCTTTATTTAAAGAAATTGAAATTCAGCGGGTAGGCGTTAGAAGCTTAGATAAACCCCGTACCGTCACACTGCCCAGTGAAAAACTCACCACCGATTTAGCTGCCATTACCACCGACCCGGACATTGCCATTGTCGTGGAATTAATGGGGGGACTAGAACCTGCTAGGTCGCTGATTTTAGAGGCGATCGCCCACAAAAAACATATTGTGACTGCCAATAAAGCAGTCATTGCCAGACATGGGGCAGAAATTTACGAAGCTGCTAATCAAAATGGGGTCTATGTGTTGCTCGAAGCTGCTGTGGGGGGCGGAATTCCCATTATCAAGCCTCTGAAACAATCCTTAGGGGCAAACCGCATCACCAGTATTGTGGGGATTCTTAACGGCACCACCAATTACATTTTGTCCCGTATGACAGCCGAGGGAGCTGACTTTGATCGTGTACTCCAAGAAGCGCAAGAACTCGGCTATGCCGAAGCCGATCCCACTGCCGATATAGACGGACTAGATGCCGCCGATAAAATTGCGATTTTGGCCTCCCTGGGATTTGGGGGGCGGGTCAAACGCGAAGATGTTAGTTGCGAAGGCATTCGTCACATTAGCGCCGTTGATATTGCCTATGCCGATCAGTTGGGCTTTGTGATTAAACTCCTGGCGATCGCCGAGGGAAATGCCGGCGAAGAATCCCAGTCAGTGCAATTGAGAGTCCATCCCACGTTGATTACGAAAGAGCATCCCCTGGCTAGCATTAACGGAGTGTATAACGGGGTATTGGTCACAGGAGAGCCCATTGGGGATGTGATGTTCTATGGGCAAGGGGCTGGGTCTGGCCCGACCGCCAGTGCTGTGGTCTCAGACGTGCTTAATATTGTCGGTATTATTGTCAGTAGTGCCCCCAACCCTGACCTTGATCCTCTTTTGTGCTGTACCCACCAACATTACTGTCAGGTTTCCCCCCTCAAAGACCTCAAAAGCCGCTTCTATTGTCGTTTTGTTTGTGCAGATGTCTCCGGTGTTATTGGTCAACTGGGCACTGCTTTTGGCAATCAGGATGTCAGCCTCGAATCAGTCGTACAAATCGATTTCAAAGAAGCAACCGCAGAAGTCGTGGTGGTGACCCACAATGTAGTGGAGGGGAATGTCCGGGCTGCATTAGCGGAAATTAATCAATTAGCTGCCGTCAAAACAATTCCGGCTGTACTGCGAGTCTTGTCTTAACCCATAGTCAGCCGACTTTGCCCCATCCAAAATGATTTTTGCTCCGTTAGTCGAATCTCCAGGCATCCGAGCGTTCTGTCTCTGGGGTCAAACTTAACTGGCCAGTGTCTTAATCGTACTCTTGTTCTTGTTCTTCTTTTTTGAGTTCTACTAGCTCCTTGGCTAAGAAATAATTGAGGAAAGTCCGGATAAGGGCGATCGCCCCTAATTGAATTAGGGCTTCATTGCTTGGGGTGATTGCTGTCCCGATAATATCCGCCCCCAACTGAAACTCTAACGCCAATGCTAAAGATCGAGCAAAGCGAGCCCGGATACGAATATAGGTATGGGTGCTGGGATGGGCAAGCATTCGCATTGCCTGTTGTCCGTTCTGAATCACACCGAGTAAAATAGTGAAAATCCCTAAAGCTTCTAGTAACATTTTGATCAAAGCGGCAATTAACCCTAAACCGCCTTCTAAATGTTCGATTAGTTCCATAGATATAAATAAAGAATGATTTTTTTAGGCAAATTACAATAACATTCCGCAATCAATTATGGCGATCGCCGCTCAGAAAAGGGCGACAGACTATGTTCGGAACTCAGGTCGGCTGGGTTTGTGACTCTGGTGATGGCTTGGCTCATCTGGAACCTTAAGTATCTCTATCGAATCGTTAGACATTTGTTTTAACGACGTTACCGGCGTGCATATTCTCTCACAGCGCTCTCGGTTTACGGCATTACACCAGATGTAGCGGGCCTCCACGCGAATTTCCGAAGAGCCCAAAATTTTCTGTCGATGTTACTGCCCACCAATCGTCTGCTAAACATTGCTGAATTAAGTGTTTTACCTGATCGACAGGACAGATGGGCACCGCTAATGCCTGGCAAACTTGGTCAAGTTGAATATCATCCAAAAAGCAGGTGTCATTTTGCTTGAGCATTAGAGAGGGCAATAAAATTCCTTTTCCTAAATCCCTGCCTGACAATTTGGCGATTAAATCTTGACCCGTCAACAATCCTGTTACCGTAATTTCTTGCCCCCAATAGTCGCTGTTAAGCGCAATTAAATTAACGGTGAGTCCTTCCACCGCATTAAGCTGTGCAACTAGAGGGTTAAACGCCTGCTCTACGGCGTTCCCCACAACCCAGGTTAAGGTGCGCGAGGGGGTGACTTTTGCCGGCAGCAGATTGGCGGCGGTGGCATGAAATGTTTTAATAAACTGTCGAATGGAGCCGACTCCGTTCCCGATTTGAGGATAGTCTTCGTAATGGCTTTCAGGCGGGAGAGGCTGACGGGCAATCAGGAACCATTCGTCTGCCAGCCAAGCAAACTGATGCCCAAATCGTTCAAGAAATTGTGTCTGTATTGCCTGTACCTGGGCAATGACTTCTGACGCTTTGGCTTGATTGACAGGGGTTAATTTGTCTTCTGTTGGACGGAAGCGTGTTAGTCCCACCGGAACCACCGCGACGGAAATCACAGCAGGGGTTTCGCCAGTGTGAAACTCGGCCAAGTCCCGCAAGGTCTGACTCAAATGTTCCCCGTCATTAACACCAGGACAAACCACCACTTGGGCATGAATTTGTAAACGGCGATCGCCAAACCAGGCGAGTTGATTTAAGATTTGACCCGCCCGTTCATTTTTCAATAGTCTTTGGCGTAGAGAAGCTTCAGTGGCATGAACAGAGACATATAGGGGAGACAGGCGCAGACGTTCAATCCGTTTCCATTCAGATGCGGTGAGATTAGTGAGGGTTAAATAGCTACCGTAGAGAAAACTTAACCGATAGTCATCGTCTTTATAGTACAGGCTCTCTCGCTTACCAGGGGGCTGCTGATCAATAAAACAAAAGGGACAGTGATTATTGCACTGGATTAGGCCATCAAAGAGAGCTGTCTCGAACCCCAAGCCCAGATCCTCGTCGAATTCTTTTTCAATCACGACCTCGTGGTATTTTCCCGCCGCATCCAAAACCTCTAGCTCTAGATAATCATCTGAACAAAAAAATTGATAATCTATCAAATCTCTAGGGGTCTGGCCATTAATTCGGACAATGGCATCTCCGCTCTCAAAGCCCACTTCTTCAGCAATTGACCCTGGAATTATGCTACTGATTTTGGCGGGGCGGATAGTAGAATGACTCATGGTGTTGGCTACGTCTAAAAATGCTAATTATCCAATGTCGCAGATGTCGCGAACGAGGCCTCAAAACAACAAAGGGGCGCAAAATAGCGCCCGACAAAAGTTTTAAGATAATGATTTTTTCTCACTTTCCCCCAGCACTAGAAATGAGCAAGGCCAGGGAAAAAAACTGTCTCAAAACCGATTAACGAATATATTCTTTGAGAATACTATTACGGTTGGGGTGACGGAGTTTGCGTAAAGCTTTTGCTTCAATTTGTCGAATTCGTTCGCGGGTTACATTAAAAATCTGACCGATTTCTTCTAGGGTTTTCATCCGGCCATCATCCAAACCATAACGCAGTCGGAGCACATCCCGTTCGCGGGGGCTAAGGGTGTCGAGCACACTTTCCAAATCTTCCCGTAACAGGCTTTTTGAAACTTCATCCTCTGGTGTTTCACCATCAGCTTCAATAAAATCACCTAGACGAGAATCCTCTTCTTTGCCAATGGGGGTTTCCAAAGAAATCGGTAATTGGGCAGACTTGGCAATAAACCGCAATTTTTCAATGGTCATTTCCATTTTTTCTGCAATTTCTTCCTCAGTCGGCTTGCGACGCATTTCCTGGGACAGAAGCTTGGTGGTCTTTTTAATTCGAGAGATCGTTTCGTAGAGATGAACCGGTAAACGAATAGTCCGGGATTGGTCGGCGATCGCCCGAGTAATTGCTTGGCGAATCCACCAAGTTGCATAGGTTGAAAACTTATAACCTTTCTCATGATCAAATTTTTCAGCCGCTCGGATCAAACCGAGGGAACCTTCTTGAATCAAATCTTGAAAAGATAACCCCCGATTCATATATTTTTTAGCAATGGAAACAACCAAGCGTAGGTTGGATTGCACCATCTTATCTTTGGCGCGACGATCAAGGAAAAGACGACGCCGAAAAGCGGCAAATTTCTTCTCTGGTTGATGGCTCCATTCAGTCTCTAGGCTTATTTCATTATCGGGATTGTCGAGGTATGCATCTAAATCTTTTTTCTTCAGTTCTTTATTTTTTTTCGTTAAACGTTGAGTTGTGGTTTCAACCTTCCAAACCTGTTTTGCCCATTCTAAATCGGAAGGATTTCGTTCTAGTTTTAGAGACAAAACCTCCAAAATTGATTCGAGCTGGAGTAGATCAGCAATTTGGCGAGCTAGTTCAATTTCTTCCTCCGCTCGTAACAAACGGATACGACCGATTTCTTGCAGATAAATCCGAATCGAATCTTCCGTGTATGGCTTTTTCTTTACGGCATCCCGGCGCACTTTCCGCACTTTTTTGGCTTTTCCCTCATCCACAGAGGCGAGACTTTCAACATCCACCTCATTCGCATCCACGGAATCAGTGTCTATGTATTGACTTAATTCGATATCGGGAGTGGGGGTAGAGGGGGTAAGTAGCTCTTTTGCCTGGGTCTGGGTCATGCCGTTTTCCTCGAAGCTCCTTGTCATGTACAAAAATAAAGGTATAAGGTTGGGACGTAGTATCCCGTTGCACAGTCAGTGCAAACGTTTTGTATCAGTGCTCAACACTGGTTCCGCGAGCAAGTATCTAAAAAAATTGCCTGTTGGTTCCTAGAGCCGAGTACTGGAAAAATATTCAGTCGTTCACGGCCAACAACGCTTTCTTCATCGGAAAAAAGAATTTAAGGATTCTAACTTAAGAATGTTGAAGACCTTCTGCCATCACGACAGGAAATGAACCGTCGAAAAAAGACTGTATTGATTGTAGCTTCCATAACAAAAAAATGGGGCGATTATCAAGCTTTGTTCAAAATAATCTGATGAGTTGAATTTCTTCTCACTTCTCCCACTTTAAGCCGTTTTTTCTCGCAATGTGCTTACAGTACTCTTCTATTTATTAGATTTGTTACAAAAGATAGCAATTCAGAGTTATGTGTGAGACCAAAAAACTCTAAAAAGCTCACATAGCAGAGATATTGCTATCGTTAGACTTTAATCCATCTTGCTAATACCCACGATCTGAGGAGGATGGTTAAGCCGCTATCCACTTAAAATTCCACAATCCCGCCGCTGTTGTATTTCTAGGATAGTTTGCCCAAAGAGTTCTGCTATCTCAGCTCTTATAATTTCTGTGTCAATCTGCCCTTTGAATTGATCGCCACTCCTCCCATCTCAATCAATCTCTTCAGCGATGCTCAATGGCGATCGCCAAATAAAATGGTACCAAGGCGAATCATGGTACTGCCCGCCGCCACCGCCTGGGGGTAATCTCCAGACATGCCCATAGAAATTTCGGGTAAAGGAAGGGAAAAACTTTGTTGCAACTGCGACTTAAAATGGGCTGTTTTCTGAAATGCCGTGAGTTTTTCTTCGGTAGATAACCCCAGGGGCAGGATGGTCATCAGTCCTGAGAGGGCGAGATGTTTTAAACCCATTAGACTCGGTAACTCTTCTTCCAATTGTGGAGGAGTCCAGCCATATTTATTCTCGTCGGGCAGTAGCTTTACCTGGAGTAATCCCTGGGGAGCTAGACCCAGTTCCCCGGCAATGCGGTCTAAACGTTGGGCGAGGGATAAACTATCGACGGAATGAATCCATTTAAAATGTTCTAATACCTTACGGGCCTTATTGGTTTGGATGTGGCCAATGAAATGCCAGGTGATGTCGCTCAAGGAAGCCAACGCTTCAAGCTTCGGTAATGCTTCTTGAATACGGCTTTCTGCAAAATCTCGGATGCCAGCGGCATAGGCGGCTTCAATATCGGCGATCGCCTTTTTTTTAGTAACGGCAATGAGGCGAGTAGATGAGGGGAGTTGGGCAATAATTTCAGCGTGGGTGGAAGCAGAAAACATGCTGAAAACAATGCGACAAAAAAATAGGCATAAAAAAAAGTATCCAGGCGTCTTTCCGTGTTTCGACTCCGGATACTTTTTAATTTCCTCACACCTGAATATCAGTATAGGGCAAAAATCTAAGATGTCAACTCATTAATATAGTCATTGCAGTAAAATGGACGGGAAAAGTAGAGCCAAAGTCGCACCCGGCAAGCATTTCAGCATAATTCCCCGCCTGAAAAAAAAGTTTACAAATTGCATTCTGTGCCTCAATGCCTGGGGCCTATTCTCAATCTGACGGTTATCGCGGCCGATTACTTTCGCGGAAATAGCTAAGAGCGGCTAATCTCGCAACCCCCTGGTTCCTGGGCACCCAGAGATTAGCTTACGATCAACCATCATATTTGGAGCTTGAAGCTCTATTGGCGGGACTGGCTTGTAGGGAGGCTCTACTGTTCTGAAAGTCGACTGGGGATTATTCCAGCCTCCTAACAAAACTTTATAATATTAAAATCAACAAGCGTTTTTCGATCATTACCTTGAAGGGGGGTTAAACACAGATGGGCCACGCCGTTCAAATCCAACAGCTGCAAAAAAACTATGGCGACGTGGCCGCAGTCAACGATATTTCGTTTGCAGTGGCATCGGGAGAAATTTTTGGCTTGCTTGGCCCCAATGGTGCCGGGAAAACAACCACCATCCGCTGTTTATGTACCCTCGCTAAACCGGATAGTGGCAGTATCACTGTCGGAGGTATTGATGCCCTCAAAAATCCACGTCAGGCCAGACGTCGGTTAGGTTATGTGGCCCAGGATGTGGCAATCGACAAAATCTTGACTGGGCGAGAACTCCTAAAATTGCAAGCTGCGCTATATCATTTGTCTCCGGACATCATTGACCAACGCATTACCCAATTACTCGACGTTCTGAAGCTCACTCCCTACGCCGATCAAAAGACGGGTACTTATTCTGGGGGATTACGCAAGCGGCTGGACTTGGCCGCGGGACTGCTGCATCAACCGGCAGTGCTAGTGTTGGATGAACCCTCGGTGGGCTTGGATATTGAAAGCCGCTTCATCCTCTGGGAATTTTTACGGCAACTCCGCCAAGCGGGGACAACGGTGCTCATCACCAGTCACTATTTGGAAGAAATTGATGCCCTCGCCGATCGCCTGGCCATCATTGACCAAGGAAAAGTCATTGCCACTGGAACCCCGGCTGAACTGAAAGACCGCGTCGGCGGCGATCGAGTCACGTTAAGAATTCGGGAATTTACGGAAGAACAACAGGCTGAGCAAGCCCGTGAGCTGTTGGCTCCCTTACCTTTCGTGGAAGAAGTCATTATCAATACGGCCCAAGGCAATTCCCTTAATTTGGTTGTAACGGCCCAAAGCAATCCCCTCAGCCAAATCGAAAAAACATTATTGGATCAGAGTCTACCCATTTTTAGCCTGGCTCAATCCCGCCCTAGCTTAGATGATGTCTACTTAGCCGCGACGGGTCGCACCCTCATGGATGCGGAAATTGCTGCCGCCAGTCAACGGGATTTGAAAGCAGAAAAAAAACAAGCAATGAAGGCAGGCTAATCACAATCCTACGGTGAAGCCTCGTTCTTAAGTCAGTCGGCAACCATCAATCCCGTCAAACCCGACTGACTCAACCCCTTGCCCTGCCTAAATCGCTGACATACCCTATTTTGTCGTCCTGCTTATGCAATCAAATTTTGCCATTAATGTTGAGTCCCCTGACGTTGCTCCCGCTGCGTTTATTGCCCCCGATGCCACCGTGGTGGGAGATGTTCAACTGGGTCAAGACAGCAGTGTCTGGTACGGCGCTGTGGTGCGAGCGGATCTAGAGCGCATTACCCTGGGTCAGGGAACCAATATCCAAGACGGAGCGATTCTACACGGTGATCCGGGGATTGCAACCCATCTTGGAGCGTGGGTGACGGTCGGTCATCGAGCGGTGATCCATGCAGCCTACATTGAAAGTGGCAGTTTAATTGGGATTGGAGCAATTATTTTGGACAATGTTCGTATTGGTGCCGGCTCAATCATTGGTGCCGGTTCCGTGGTGACCAAGGATATTCCCCCTCGTTCTTTGGTGATGGGGGTTCCCGGTAAAGTAATTCGTCCTGTTAGCAACACGGAGGCCCAGGAATTAGTTGATCATGCTCACCATTACATTCGTTTAGCCCGTGCCCACGCGAACCAAATCCATTAGCCAATACTGAGTTTAGGGCAGCGTTTGAGCCGCTAAGGCGATCGCCATCGGAAAGAGACGATGCTCCTGTTCTTGTACCCGTTGATGAAGCCTCCCATGGGTGTCGTCGGGCAGAATGGGGACGACTGCTTGGGCAATAATCTGGCCACTATCCACCTCGGCTTCTGCGAGATGTACCGTACATCCGGTTACTTTAACCCCCGCTGCTAATGCTTGCTCAATGGCACGTATGCCCCGAAAACTGGGTAATAAGCTGGGATGAATATTGAGAATACGCTGGGGAAACGCATTGATGAGGACGGGGGTAACAATCCGCATCCATCCCGCCATAATGATCCATTCTGCACCTGCTTGCTGAAAGTAGGTCACAATGTCGGCATCCAATGCTTCTCGGTTCGGATAATGCCGATGGTTGAGTAACTGGGTCGGGATATGGTGCAACACTGCCCGTTCTCTGACCTTTGCCTGGGGATTGTTATAGAGCAAAAGCTTAATGTCTGCATTCAAATTGCCCTGGTCAATTGCCTCGGCGATCGCCTCGAAGTTACTGCCACTGCCAGAAGCCATAACCCCCAATGATAATGTCCGGGGTTGGGGAATTTCCGTGAGGGTTTGGGGAGGGGAAATAAGACTTAAAGTGTTGGACATAACCAGATAAACCGATTTATCCCGTCACTATAGCGCTGCCATCCTCTTTTTAAGCCATTGCCGGCGATTAATTTCTGAGCGGATAGTCACAATGTCCGTCTGAAATTTGTTTTTGCTTCCATCCTCCAATGATTTTTTGACGAGGTCATCATGCCGTTGAAGATAGCTGGGTAATTACCGACACGATCGCCATGGTTTCATCGTAAAGGGGATCCCGTCCCCAGCGCTGGAGTTGTCGCCCCAGTAACTGTTCTGTATTTTGATCCCCCAGGTCAGTCACCTGCTGTACCCGATAATTTTGTGCCCCGCCCCCGGCTTCCATACGCATACAACCCAGGGTACCAGAGCACAAAACAGTGCCGCAGTCAGCCATGGTGTTCGTTGACCCCAGCTTCAGGCTGACCAAATCTCCCAATACCTGACCCGTATCAGCAATGGGCAACCCCGCTAATTCTGCTTCGATCAGCCGTTGATCGGGAGCTAAAAATTGGATCTTACGAATATCGTAAATCCCCGGTTCATGGCGGTAGCTCATGGGTTGCCATTGCAAACGACTTGCTATCCAACCGAGATACATGAGCGCCTGGGAATGGTTGCCTTTTTCATAATCAATGGAAATTTGATCAATTTCCCCCACCGCCGACCGTCGTTCCGGTGCATCAAACGCTTCCGCCGTGAGTTCCTGCCATGCCGCTAAGCGGGCCCAATTTAAGTCGGCAACCGGTTTTTGCTCAGTCACCAACTGAGCCAGTTGCTTGAGGTCAGTTTCAGGTTCGGTAAAAATACTAGAGTCCACAATGACCATATCAGCATGGGACAATAGCCGTTGAAAGAGGGGATATTCTATGTCGGGACTCGCTTTCCACCAAACATACTTCGGCAAGGCGGGAAGCATTAATTCAGAGATCACGCCGTCAATCCGGGCCAACGCATCAGAGGTGCCCCGGAGGGTGATGTACTCGCAACAAATTAGGGTATTGTTGTGGGTTTTCTGAACGGGACAATAGGCTGATAATTGGGCTTTGACCCCCTGATCGGCTTCGGCTGTGGGACAAAGGGTAATAATTCGACAAGGATTAGACGCGGCGATCGTATCCGCAATGCCGCTCCCCTCCAGGTCGGGGGAATAGGGTTTCGTGATCCGCTCCGCCGTGTTGTTCAGTTCCCCTTTCGCCTTCGCTTCTTGGAACTGTGCTTCTAATTTTGCGGTAAATTCAGTGCTGGATTGCCCTGTGGTGGTTAATCCTAAGGCTTTTTGGGCAGATTTAATCGCCGCCACCATGCGGGGACCAACAATGCCGTCAATGGGTCCTGTATAGTATCCCAGGGCTGCCAGTAAGGACTGCACCGCATCCGGCTCATAGACTAAAAAACTAAAGGTTGAAGCACGGGTCGCGGCAATAGATTCATCATTTTGGGCAGAACTTTGCCATATCTGGGACAATTCTGCATCAATGACATCCAATGAAACATCTTTGGGGGCTTGCAGAGAAACCAAAGGAGGCGCTTGGGTAGAACTCACGGAAACACTCCACTGCACTCAAAACAGCAAAAAGGGGGAATATCTCTCCCTATGTTACTGACAGTTTTTGTCTCGGTTCACGAAACTTGTCTACAAATGCCTATTTATGTAATGGATCTGCGAGGAAATAAACTCTAAAATTCTTGAGAGCGAATCCGGAAAAGGCTGATGGTCGTCTCTGCAAGAAGTCTTCTAAATCTAGTCCGGGCAAGAGTCTTAGCCGTTTTTGTCTTTATTTCCCCACTTACCGTGTCGAATAAATAGACAGACCTGGCACAACAGTCCGAACAGTTTTGAGTTTTGGGGAGGGTCACCAGCGTATAAAGTACAGATATAGCGGATTAATCAGGCAGATAGAAAGCCTCGGTGAGATTTTAACGATGCCGCTGGCAACCGCCGATCGTTTCCAAAACCCCAACGGAAATTTCTTTTGGGGCTGATGACACCGATTTTCATCGATTTCTATCTGGGGCATTTAGCGCTGTGCCCGACATACTTTCTAGAGTGGATGCGTTTTCTCCTTATGTCCCGTGTTGAACGCTCCGTCTGGTTCTCATTCTTTACCCGCTCTCTCTCGCTCCGGCTGATGGGGATTGGACTTGTGGTCGTGCTGGCCTATGGCATGGTTGCCATTATTGCACCATGGCTAACCCAGTGGGGCTGGCTGGCTGATCCGACGGAATTACTCAGTAATGTGCCATTAACTCCCCCTAACGAACAACATTGGTTTGGAACCAACATTAGGGGGTACGACGTGTTTTCCCGGACACTTTATGGTTCACAAGCAGCATTAAAGGTCGTGGGATTAGCGACATTACTTTCGGTGGCGATCGGAGTCCCGTTGGGCATGATTAGTGGTTACCTGGGGGGGAAAGTGGATCGCCTGATGCTGTTTTTAATGGACACCCTCTACACCCTACCCGGGTTATTACTATCGATTACCTTGGCTTTTATCCTGGGTCGAGGCATTTTAAATGTGGCGATCGCCGTCAGCATTGCTTATATCCCCCAGTACTACCGCTTGGTGCGGAATCAGACCACCAGTGTCAAAACAGAATTATTCATTGAAGCCGCCAGAGCCATGGGGGCAAGTCCCCCAAGAATTCTGAGGAAGTATGTATTTCGTAACGTCATTCAAAGTGTCCCGGTTCTGTTTAGTCTGAATGCTGCTGATGCCATTTTGATCCTGGGAGGGCTGGGTTTTTTAGGGCTAGGGCTGCCCGCAGAAGTCCCGGAATGGGGGCACGATCTCAAGGAAGCGCTGGCTGATTTATCAACGGGTATTTGGTGGACAACCCTTTTTCCGGGATTAGCATTGACCAGTTTAGTGGTGGGTCTCTCGTTTATTGGGGAAGGGGTGAGTGACTGGCTGACCCTAGGGCAATCGCGTCTTAAATAGACCTGTTGGGAAATAGAAGCAAAAATCCCCGAAACCCGCTTGTAGACTGACTTTCAAGGACTCTGTACAGAGACCTCTGAAACACTTACCAGGAAAGGCTTTCAAGGTTTTTCGGGCTTATTTCCCGACAACTTTCTTTATTACTCATCTCGCGACGCCCAACAGTTGAGATGAGCCGCCGCAGATCACTTTTGGCATCCACAGATAACCTCTCAGCGGTTCGCTCCATCGATTTGTTATGCTGCGATCAGCGTATTCCTAGGACAATCGACTTCGCCATTTTTTCGGGTTTTGAGAACAGTGGAAAACGGCATAAACAAAAACTGTTGTGTCTGAATGCTCATAGAAGACCAAAGCCAGCCTGTCAGCAACTAACAGACAAACTTAGTAAGCGGATAACGCGATTCGAACGCGCGACATCAACCTCGGTAAGGTTACGTTCTACCACTCTCAAATAGATTGGCATGAAGCGCCGAAAGGTAGATTATTTGCCTGAAAAAGCAGCAGATCCCGATAAAATTCAAGAACAAGAAGAGTTTCGCAGAGAAGAACTGGAGCCCCGTTTAGCAGCGGCCAAGGCTGGGAACTGCTGGTTACCACCAAGCTTTTTAAAGAGCCATTTTTCGTACACAAACTGTAGCGAATTAACATGACATTTTGTAAAAGACAGCGCTAGAATGATTTTGCTTTTGAAATTCGACTCTTTACTCTTAAGGCCTCTGTAAGTTCATGAAAGATTTGTGGATTCGGTTTCTCGCATTCTTTGGGATGGCGCATTGGGTTGAACTGACGACGGAAATTCCCTGCTGTACCTACTATTTTGGTCCTTTTGCCAATGCTGACGAAGCTGAGCGGAGTGCCCGCTTAGGGTATGTGGAAGATATTCAGGAGGAAGGTGCACACAATATTCAGATTCAGATCAAGCAGTGTAAGCCTTCGAATTTGACAATCTTTGATGAAGATGAATTTTTGCCTTTAACCCCTAATCCATTGATATCGGTGGCGAGCTAGCGGTAACAGAAAAATGAATAATTGGTCAATGGATTGGAATAATCCAGCTTGCTGGCAGACCAATCTACAACTGGCCCCTGATAGCTTAGTCGCTGGTGTTGATGAGGTGGGCAGGGGGGCCTTATTTGGCCCAGTTGTAGCGGCAGCGGTAATACTTCCAATCAAGATGATCACTGGATTGTCCCAAATTGACGTTCGCGATAGCAAAAAACTTTCCGCAAAACGACGGCTAGAACTTGCTCCGTTAATTCCTCCGCTAGTTAGTGGATACCATATCAGCTTCGCTGATGTTCCTACTATTAATCACATTAATATTCGGCAAGCTAGTTTACTGGCGATGGAGAGGGCTGCCATAAGACTTCCCACATTCCCAGCCCATTTCTTAGTGGATGGTCGGGAGAAAATTCCTAACCTTACGATCCCTCAGACGACCATAATCCAAGGAGATAATCATTCTGTTGTCATTGGGGCGGCTAGTATTTTAGCCAAGGTATGGCGGGATTCCCTGATTATACGGTTAGCTCAAAAATTTCCGGGGTATGATCTGGCTCATAATAAAGGCTATGGGACTTTAAAGCATCGTCAGGGCATTCAACAGCGGGGTTTAACCCCACTCCACCGGGCAAAGTTTTGCCGCCAATGGTTGGTGTCTACCCATTAATGCCTAAGTCCTCTAGGTGATTTCCTGTCAATAAAATACCAGTTGACCTTGGGGCAATCACGTCATGTCAACAATCTGCGATTATTCGCAATAATATTGAGAATTAAGTCAATAAAGCGAGCGCACCAGCCCATGGAGGCGATAGCCTTGCTGGATGTCTACGGGAAAGATTTCTGGCTGCTGCTTGTTCATCCAAATACTGGCGATAAGCTCTACGGTCGGCCACTAAGGCGGCGTAGTCTATACCCTCGGCGATGGGGTAGACATATCGTCTTGTCTCCCGCCGTCCCTCGTGGCTTTCTCTTGGCCATGACCTCTGGCCTCCAAGTTGTGACTATGACCCTACCTTAGAGCACACAGACTTACTTCGAACCCGGTCTAATCAAATTGGACTGGCGGCTGATTCCGAAAAAAATCATCCATCAGACACAGTGCTATATCTAAGTGCGAGCCTTTACGGGTCTGACGGGGCTCGAACCCGCAACTTCCGCCGTGACAGGGCGGTGCTCTAACCAGTTGAACTACAGACCCAAGTTTTCAGAACTTTCTCATTACAACAGTTGACGAGCCATTTGTCAATGTTGGAGCATGGGCTGTGTCGATGGGTTACTCAATGGCGAAAAGTGGGCGGGATTGAACAGTATGGTGATGGTAGAGGCTATCCGTCGAACTACCGCCGAGCCCCACCCCACCCCAGAGAAACGCGATTACATCAGTTCCCTTGCCCCTAAGGCAGAGTGCTTAGCGAAAGCCAAATGACTATCTACTCAAGGTTCTCGCTCGATAAGACGCGATTGCCTTAACTTTAATGGCTACTGGCGTGACAAATGACCCACTAAGATTACCCTTAAGTTTAAAGTCCATGGTCTATTGGATTGGAGCGTTTAACGTAAAATTGGGTCAACCAGGATAAGCAGTATAATCCAGACCACATCAATGCAATGCCAATAGCATTGCAATGCCAATAGCATTCAGCCGCTTCTACTCCAACGTGTGACTCGGCAAAAGAATACCCTGCTTGGCGCGATTATCTTCATGGCTCTTTTCAATCAGCATCAAGTCGAAACCCCAGAAAGCGTTGCATTGGAATTTACCTTGGCCGGCATCGGAAATCGCTTATATGCCTTGGTAATTGACTACCTCTGCTTGGGCGTGATCATCATTCTAATGCTCCTAGCTTGGGGTGTTTTTGCCTACAATTTAAATGCCTATGGAGCCCAAGTTGGTTGGCAGCAGTGGCTGTTTGCAGTGCAAACGTTCTTGATGTTTGCCGTATTTGTGGGCTACTTTGTCTTTTTTGAAACGGTTTGGCAGGGGCAAACCCCAGGTAAGCGTCTTGCCCATATTCGAGTTATCCGGGAAGATGGTCGGCCCATTGGTTTAAGCCAAGCCTTACTGCGTGCTCTGTTTCGCCCTCTAGATGATTGGTTATACATTGGTGCGTTATTAATTATCTTTAATCGCCAAGAAAAACGGATGGGAGATTGGCTGGCGGGAACTTTAGTCATTCAAGAGTCCCGTGACCCAAAAGGCGATCGCCTGAAGCTTGGCGCTCCAAACCAAGCGAGGATGCTAGCCAAATGTTTATCCCCTGACCATCTGGCTGCCTTGAGCACAGAGCAATGGTTAGTCATTCGGGAGTTTTTGGCAGGCCGGACGCAACTTTTACCAGAAGCTAGAAAAAATACTGCCGATCGCCTAACTGACCAACTGAAACAATATATTGATTTTCCCCAACAATTCCAAGGAATGACGCCAGAGTTAGTAATCGAAGCCGTCTTTTATGCCAATAATCATCCCCAATTTCCTACAGTGATGAAGGAGCTGGGGGCAGAGGGGAAAGAGTCGGGGTCAACGAAAGAATAGGGGGGATGTGTCAACCGTGCCCGTCTTGGGAGGCTGAGATTGTGTGGAGATTAACCTGTCAGTATTTGGGACATTTTTCTGGGTGGAAAATCTGCTGAACGTCGGCTTTACAGCAGTATCCAAGAATGACCAATTACCAACCCCAGGTTCCTAATTCTCCCTTGAACGGCCTCCACAATATCAGCGGTAATCCAACCGCCATAAAAGTCTCCGGGTTGGGCACTGACCTTTTCTCCATCCACAAAGCAAGCATCCACCTTACTGGGGTAGAAGGCGACATGATTTTGGATAGCAGCAAAATTAGCGGTGGGTTGGGCATAAAACCAGCCGACATTCTCCACCATTTGATTGCCAATTTTGAGATGGTAGTAGTTTGCTTGCCCTTTCCATTCACAAAAGGAGTGGCGGGTGGAAGGGATTAGAAAAGCAGATTGAATATCAGCTAGGGCAATGTAATATACCGGCGGATGGCTGGTTTCCAGCACTCGATAACTGTGTTGGGTCTCTGCAATCGTAATTCCCTGGTGCTCAACTGTGACAGTTTTAGGAGAAGGTTCTAGCTTCGGAGGGCGAGGATAATCCCAAACAGATTCTTGACCGGGATTGGGTGTGGTACGCGGGGGGTGAGGCATGGTGGATGGTTGATAGCAAATTGGTGATGCCAAGGCTGATTAGTTAATTGGCGGCCGTTTCCCTTAAGGCGAGATTTGATCGTGTCTCTGTGGATAAACATTGGGGATTCTTGGTCAACCGGCTCCAGGATGGGAGAGAGTTTGAATAAATCTAGTCGGATGAAGGCCTTCGTGCTGTAGTTTCTCTTTCTCGTTTTCACCCAACTTCAAACGTTCAAATATTCATCGACTGAGGGCTTTTTCTGGGATGTGGTGGGTTGCTGCCGAGTTGGCCTTCGTGGGTAAAGGCAGCTGATTTAAGCACAACCAATGATAGGTAAATAAATCGGGCAATGAACCACTAATGGTGGCGATCGCCGGGGCTGCGGGGGAACGGCCACAGCCGGTCAAACAGAATGCCTTGCTTCAAGCTAAATTGCAATAAATAGACCGCAGGGAGCGCGTTTAATTCCGTCAGTAGACTGGAGGCTAAATGTTCAACCCCATCTTGGAAGCGACGGTAGGGCTGGGCACTCCAACTGACTTGTTCGTAAACATTGGGCATCATGCCTTCATGGATGAGGGGAGCAAATTGATAGTCTGTTTCGGTCACAATAATTGGCAACCAATGATCCCCTAACCAGTTGGGATCTTTACACAGGGGTAGATGGAGTGTTTGGTTTACCCACTGTCGTTGGGCTGTGATGTCGCGACAGGCGTCAAAAACAAGTTGCCCCGGAAACTGGAGCCAATGGGGAAGTTGAATGGTCAAGGGGCAATAGATATGCCCTCCGAGGGGAATGGCTTGTTGGGCTTGCTCTGACCACAAGCTTGCCACGGGAACCGTCTCAATGATGGTATCGGGAGAATGGGTGGCGATCGCCTGTTTAAATGCGCTGACCATCCGTTCCGTGACAGGGGACGCCGCAATTAAGCGACCCTCCTGCTTGACCTTGGCGTTAACAATGATGCTGGCGTGTCCACGGCGATTGGGAGCTTTTAAAGTCGGAGTTGCCACAGTCAAAATACCTTGGAAGGGTCGTCAAGAACTAATCAATAATCAATAGGGCTGACACGAAATATATCAACCCCTAGTTCTATTATTAGATATTTCAGCGGTAAACAGGCAAGGTGAAATGAAAAGAACTGCCTTGGTGGGGGCGACTGTCCACCCAGATCTGACCATAGTGGGCTTGGATGATCTTGCGACAGAAGGATAACCCTAAACCATACCCATCCTTTTCTTGATCTCGTTGTAAACGGAAATGTCCTTCAAAAATTGTTTCAACTTGATTGGCTGGAATACCAGGTCCGGTATCCGTAATGCTCACTTGGACTTTTTGGGTCGTGCGATGCAATGCCGAAACGGTAATTTTCCCCTGGGGAGGGGTGTATTTGATGGCATTGTCCAAGAGATTGGCCACCACCTGACGGATTAGTTCTTCATCGGCAAAAACATTGGGTAAATCCTGGGGCATATCATAGACCAAGCTGAGGGACTGCTCTTGGAGTTGATCTTGATACACGTCCAAAATATCGCCAAATAACATGGCTAAACACAGCGGAGCACTTTGAATATCAAATTGCGCACTCAGGTTTTTAGACGCCTGCAAAATGTCCGCAATTAAACGGTTCATGATTTTGAATTGCTTCCGTGTCTGGCGCATTAGTTGGCTTTTGAGGGCAGCAGACTGTTCGTCTAAGGGTTTTTTGTGTATCAATTCCAGGGTTTCCACCGCCAGGGATGCTGCGGTTAAAGGACTCCGGAGATCATGGGCCAACATGGCTAAAATTTGATCCTTAAACCTCATTTTTTCGGTTAACTCTTCGTTCTCTTTTTTGAGTGAAAATAACTCATCCGACATCTTCATCAGCTCGCTGGAATAGCCCACAGCGGAGATGTTTCGGGGACAACTAGGGGGTAAGTTAGGGACTTGGGACTGTAGGGACTGCTCCCAGCGCGGCCACCACTTTTGTAATTGGGAGATGATATTGCTGCCAGCCAGCACTTGACGCGGCTCCGGCAACACTTTCACGAGGGCGGGGGTGGCGACAAGGCGAAAATGCTCCACCAGGTGGGGCTGCTGACTGATTTCTAAAACTTGTAAATCGAATTCGTAACCGGTCAGTAATGCAGTGAGTGAGCGCCGGACATCCCGAATGCTGTCCTGGGTACTCGGACGTTCATCCACAAATAGAAGGAACTGCAATGACGCGGCAGAGGCGGAAGTAAAAGGGGGAAAAGTCGTCATTGCACAAAAATGCGTTGCCAGCAGAAATGTTAAACCTTAATGGTTAAGCAGTCCAGGCATTGTATGACTCGACCCAAGGTTACCTTGAACGTTGAATAACAACAATTAATCAATTAATCCGATTAGAATTTATTCCTGGTTATATCATACAAAGATGAAAGCCTATCGGAAATGCGACAGAGATTGCATGTTCTCTTGCATCTTAAGCATCGGCAATAAGAATTTGAATGGCGTTGAATTTTCCCTTGTCATCTAACTGCCACGCTTGATGGGGGGTAACCTGCCCTGGCTGGAGCGACATAATCCAGTAAATGTACTCTGGCCAGGCGATCGCCAGGTCAAACTCGGACGGAACCGGGGCGGCATTGGGGTGGGAGTGGTAAATGCCCACAATGGCTAATCCCTTTGCACGAGAGGCTTTTTGCTCTACGAATAAGGTTTGGGGCGGAATGGCAAAACGGTTGAGCTTACTCCCCTTGTCCGGCATTTCGTCTTTGGATGATGTGGGGAGGGAAAACAGTGGGTCATCAGCCTCCCCCCAACAGTTAACGGTGGCTTTGACCTGCTGGACAACAATACCGGATGATTCCAACCGACCCAACATCAAACCACAACACTCTTCGGGATAGCACTGCCGGGCATGGTGTTGGATTGCGTTCACTGCATCTGCCGGAATCCAGAGGACAGGGGAATTCACATCAGCCAACGGTTCATAAGGTTAATGGGCTTAATGGGCCAGCGCCCCAAATTATAAAAACCACCCGTAGGAATGCAGACCTTTACCCAATAGGTTCACCCCTAAATAGCAGATCCAAACGACCACAAAGCCACTGGCAGCTAAGATGGCGGGTTTGCGTCCCTGCCAACCTTTCGTAATGCGGGCATGGAGATAGGCGGCAAATACCAACCATGTAATTAATGCCCAGGTTTCTTTCGGGTCCCAACTCCAATACGACCCCCATGCTTCATTGGCCCAGACCGCGCCGGCAATAATCCCGATGGTTAACAGGGGGAAGCCCAGTCCGATAATGCGATAACTGATATTGTCCAAGGTATCGGCCAGGGTGAGGCGTTCGGGGGTCAGGGTGAGGGTTTCAGTTTTTGGTTTTTCTAGAATCGCGATTGTCCCATGGCCACTAATCGCTCCTTCATCGGTGGCTGTGGCTAGGGCTTGAGTCAGGCTGGGGGATTTCGCTAAGTCCTGCCGAAAACTGCCGGTGCCGACGGAGCTTCCCCGTAAATTAATCGCTTGGCCGCGGGTAACGATCAGAAAGGCGATCGCCAGTAATGCCCCTACCATCAGCGTGGCGTAGCTAATCATCATGACGCTGACGTGCATCATGAGCCAATTCGATTTCAACGCCGGCACAAGGGGGGCAGACCGTTGCATGTCGGCGGGTAACGTCATGGCGGCAAATGCCACAATTCCTAACGTTATGGGGGTGGTAACGGCTCCCACAAAACGGCTCTGGCTCATGCGTTCCGCCACCAGATGCACTGCGCTTATGCCCCAGGCCAGAAAGAATAGGGACTCGTATAAATTGCTGAGGGGAAAGTATCCCGCCTCTAGCCATCGGGCCCCCAGCAAGGTGGCCATGATTAAATTGGCGATCGCCATGCCCCCACTCCCGAGTTGCACCAGCCAGGGTTTAGGCAACACGACCGCGATCCAATAAATAAATAGGGTGAGGAAGAGTATTAAGAACGCACTGTTGTCTAACAGGTTCTGGAGTTGAATTAAATTCATTAAAACTAAGGAAGGAGCAATTAAAGCATTATGTTATCTTGACAACAATTTTAGAAGATTTTCCCGCCCAGTCTGCCCATTGCCAAGGGTGTTACATAAATGCCCGCTGAGGGGGAGCCGGTCTTTGACCAAGAAAAAAGCCGGGTTCAGCTCCGGTAATTGGTGGGGGTCACAAAAATTTTCTGCTGAACCATTGACCTTTGTGATGTTTCCCGAATGGCTTATCGAAAACCCGAATCAGTCACCTGCGATCAACTAGAAGAAACGGATGAGCGCCGCAACTGCGTTTCCAAATAGACCAGCAGGGCATTAATATCCGCCGGATTCACTCCCCCAATGCGGCTCGCTTGCCCCACGGTTAAAGGTCTCACTTGGGTTAACTTTTCCCGTGCTTCCATGGAAAGGGTCTCAATTTTCATATAGTCCAAACTGTCGGGTAAACGACGCTTGCTGTGGCGAGCCACCTGCTCAATTTGGGTTTGTTGGCGTTTGATGTAGCCAGAATATTTAATTTCAATTTCCACACCGTCTTTTTCTTCCCGTTTCAGGCTGGGATTACCCAACTCGAATGTTTCTAAATCCCTGTAATGGAAGCCCGGACGACGTAACAAATCCGCCAGGACAATGGAGCCTTTAATCCGCTGCTGGGTCTGGGTGGCGATCGCCTGGCCAACGGGATTATGTTCTTTAACACGGGTGGCATAAAGACGTTCTTTTTCGGCCGTAATGTTGGCCTGCTTGGATTGAAATATCCCCCAACGGCGATCGTCAATTAAGCCGATGTCTCGCCCCAGGGGAGTTAACCGTTGATCCGCATTGTCAGAGCGCAGAATGAGGCGATACTCCGAGCGGCTGGTTAACATGCGATAGGGTTCTCGCAGGTCTTTGGTACAGAGGTCATCAATGAGTGTGCCGAGGTAACTTTCTTCGCGGGAAAAGACGATCAACGGTTTTTGCTGACACAGTCGTGCGGCATTAATACCGGCCACAATACCCTGGGCTGCCGCCTCTTCGTACCCGGTGGTGCCGTTAATTTGTCCCGCACAAAAAAGCCCCTCAATGGTTTTGGTCATCAGGGTGGGGTAACACTGGGTTGCCGGCAAAAAATCATATTCCACTGCATAGGCCGGGCGCAGCATAACGCACGCTTCCAGCCCCGGTAAGGTTTGCAACATTTGTAGCTGGATCGATTCCGGTAAACCCGTGGAAAAGCCTTGGATATAAAGCTCAGGAATGTCGCGCCCTTCGGGTTCAATAAAAATCTGGTGGCTTTCCTTATCGGCAAAACGAACAATTTTGTCCTCAATGGAGGGGCAGTAGCGGGGCCCCTTGGAATCAATAAAACCACCATAAATGGGGGAAAGATGCAGGTTATCTCGAATTAATTGATGGGTTTTAGCGGTGGTACGGGTCAGATGACAATTCATTTGCTCCTGCTCTACCCAAGCGTCCGGGTCAAAGCTGAACCAACGCACATCCTCATCGGGAGGTTGGGGCTCCAAACGGTCATAGTCCACGGAACGTTTATCCACCCGAGCGGGGGTTCCCGTTTTTAATCGTCCCGTCTCAAACCCTAGATCATTCAACGTTTCGGTTAATCCTTCGGCGGCGAACTCTCCCGCCCGTCCGGCGGGCATGGACTTGTTGCCGATCCAAATTTTACCCCTCAGAAAAGTGCCCGTGGTAATCACTACCGCCTTAGCCCCAAAGCAACTGCCAAAATAGGTCTGTACCCCCACAATCTCGTCGTTATCCCCCAACACCAAATCCGTCACCATCGCTTCCCGGATCGACAAATTGGGCTGATTTTCCACGATCGCCTTCATAACTGTGGCATATTCCCGCTTGTCGGTTTGGGCCCGTAACGCCCAGACGGCAGGGCCGCGGGAGATATTCAGCACCCGTTTTTGCAAATAGGTGCGGTCCGCCACTTTACCAATTTCCCCCCCCAACGCATCCACTTCGTGGGTCAACTGGGATTTAGCCGGGCCCCCCACCGCCGGGTTGCAGGGTTGCCAGGCAATTTTGTCTAAATTTAAGGTTAACAATAGCGTCCGACAGCCTAACCGCGCCGTTGCTAATGCCGCTTCACATCCCGCATGGCCAGCCCCAACGACAATGACATCGTGATGGCTTTGGAATTCAACCGGAGTGCGGAGGGGTCATGGCGGGTTACGGGGTCTGGGTTGAAGGGAAAAACGGCAAGCGATTTTACCAGTCTAACCCGTTTAAATGGGCGCTATCCCCCAATGAGTGTCATGGGCTGTATAAAGCTGTATAAAATAAAATTCGCTGACCCAATACCTGCTGGTTTATGAAACTGATCTGCCGTCAAAGTGATCTCAATAGCAATCTTTCCCTTGTTAGTCGAGCCGTGTCTTCCCGTCCGACCCATCCGGTACTGGGAAACGTGTTATTGATGGCTGATGACCGCCAAAATTGCTTAAAGTTGACCGCCTTTGATCTCAGCCTGGGTATTCAAACAAGCCTGCCGGCCGATGTTCAGGAAGGAGGAAGCATCACACTCCCGGCAAAAACCCTTTACGATATTATTGCCAAGCTTTCGGACGGCGATATCACCATTGCCTTTGATCCAGAAGGTGCAGAAGGAGACAGTGGGTTAACCACCATCACGTCCGCATCAGGGCAGTACCAAATCCGGGGGTTAGACGCCCAAGAGTTTCCCGTCTTGCCCACGATCGCCGATGGAAAACCAGTCATGTTACCGATCGCCACCTTAAATGAAGGGTTGCGGGGGGCTCTTTTTGCAGCCAGCACCGATGAAACCAAGCAAGTGTTGACGGGGGTACATATCAAAACCGCCGCTGATAACTTGGAATTTGCCGCCACCGATGGTCACCGCTTAGCCGTGGTGGAAGCTCCGACGGAAGTTGAAAATGAAGCCGGGGAAGCGCTGGTCAGTGGCAGTAACCTAGAGGATTTTGCCGTTACCATTCCAGCCCGAGCTTTGCGGGAACTAGAACGCATGGTAGCGACCCAAGAAGAGACAAAACTCGTGTCATTAATGGTGGATGATACCCAAGTGGTCTTTGAATTAGGCGACCAGCGCTTAACCAGTCGTAAGTTAGACGGGGCTTATCCCGCCTATCAACAACTGATTCCCCAACAATTTGCCCGGACGGTGAGTGTGGACCGCAGACAATTGCTACTCAGTCTGGAACGGGTGTCCGTGTTGGCCGATCAGAAAAATAATTTAGTGAAGTTCACCCTACAAGCCGAAAGCAATCAGCTACAGCTCTCTGTCGAAGCCCAGGATCTCGGCAACGGGCGGGAATCTCTCGCGGCTGATATTTTGGGAGAAAGTGGTGACATCGCCTTTAATATCAAATACCTACTGGATGGACTAAAAGCCTTACCCAGTAATGAAATTCAAATGCAGCTCAATGAAAACACCCAACCGGTCATTTTTATGCCACTGGGAGGGTTGAAAATGACATATTTGGTCATGCCGGTACAAGTTGTACGCTAAATAACGCTAAATATTGAGGACTTCTTTTCAAGTCGGGGTTGAGACTGTGGCAAAATATGTGAGGCTTTACCCTTGCCAGACACCTTTCTTTTGCCACCACGGGATTCATGAGTGCCATTTCTGCTTGCTTTGCTGACCTACGCGACCGAGGGGACTGTGCCTTAATTCCGTTTCTGACAGCAGGTGATCCGGATTTAGCCACAACGGCAAAGGCGCTTAAGACCCTAGACCAAGCAGGAGCAGACCTTATTGAGTTAGGGGTTCCCTATTCTGATCCGTTAGCCGATGGCCCTGTGATTCAAGCCGCCGCCACCCGTGCCCTCAGTCGGGGCGTGACGCTGGATCAGGTATTGTCACTGGTTCGGGAAATCAGTCCCCAGATCAATGCCCCAATCATTCTATTTACCTATTTCAATCCCATCTTTTATCAGGGAATTGAAGTCTTTTTGGATAAAGTCAGAGAGGCGGGAGCCGAGGGGTTAGTGATTCCAGATCTGCCCCTCGAAGAAGCTGATGCTGTGCTGGATGCCGCTGCTGATCGCCAATTAGACGTAATTTTACTGGTTGCCCCCACCAGTTCCCCGGAGCGCATTAAGGCGATCGCCCGACGCTCCCAAGGATTTATTTATCTGGTCAGTGTCACTGGGGTCACCGGGGTCAGAACCCAAGTGGCGTCGCGAGTAGAATCCTTGATCCAGCAGATTCGCCAGGTGACCGATAAACCTATTGGGGTCGGCTTCGGGATTTCAGAACCGGAACATGCCGCCCAAGTCAAAGCCTGGGGGGCCGATGGGGTGATCGTGGGGAGTGCTATTGTGAAGCGGCTTGCAAACCCTTCTTCCCCTGATGAAGGACTACAGGCCGTTGACACCTTTTGCCAAGGATTAAAAACGGCAATTTCGTCAAAATCTGCTTAGGTTGCTAAGATTTAAGCCACTTGAAGCCCTCAGTTACATTGGAGAGATGGTTAATGCCCGTCGGTTTACCAGAATTTGTTGATAACCCAGAGAATCGTTGTCCCGTCATCTTATTATTGGATACCTCACGGTCCATGACCGGAGAACCACTGCGGGAATTGACGCGGGGCTTAGAGGTTTTTAAGTCAGAAGTGCAGAAGGACACCCAAGCCTCCTTGAGTTTGGAAGTTGCCATTATTGAATTTGGAAAGTCTGTGCGGCTTGCCCAAGACTTCGTTATTGTCGAAGATTTTGACCCCCCGTTGCTCCAAGCCGATGGGTTAACGCCGATGGGAGAGGCGTTGGACTATGCCCTCACGTTACTCGATGAACGCAAAGCGACCTATCGTGACCACGGCATCCAATATTACCGGCCTTGGGTGTTTTTAATTACGGATGGGGCCCCTACGGATGAGTGGGAACTAGGGGCCCAGCGCCTGCATACGGCCGAGCAGGAAAACAAATTACTCTTTTTTGCGGTGGGCGTTGAAGGGGCAGAGATGAACACCCTGAAACAAATTGCCCCCCCGCACCGTCCCCCCGTTATGCTCCACGGCTTAGACTTTCGCTCCCTCTTCGTTTGGTTAAGTAGTTCCATGCGTCGAGTTTCCCAAAATCAAGTGGGAGAAGTGATTGTTTTACCGCCGGTCGGTTGGGGACAAATTTCCACCTAAAATTACTTTTTCAAGGTTTTATTGTTTAAACATGTCTTCAAACTGGAAGGCGATCGCCCGCTCGATGGTGGGACTCAACCATCAAAACCAACAACAACCCTGTCAGGATTTCAGTCATTATCTTTCGTTAGAGGGAGATATTCTCCTTGGAGCGATCGCCGATGGATGTGGCAGCGTGACCCATGGCGGACTAGGGGCGAAGCTAGCGGTAATGGGAGCCATCGATTTTCTTGAGCGATGGCATCTGTTTGCAACCCGAAAAGGTGAACCACAATGGCCCCGTCGGTTAGATGACACCAAAATTAAGCGTTTTTTTCACCATCTGCTTCATTGCCTACAGCAAGAGTTGCGGCAACAGGCAAAATCTCTAGGTTGCGACTATTCAGAATTAGCCACAACCCTGATTGTCTTTATTGCCCATCCCCAAGGACTAATCGCGATGCAATTAGGGGATGGCTTTTTAGTGACCCGGAGCCGGGGGCAGGACTATCAATTAAATTTCATTCCCAATAAAGGAGAATACGCTAACCAAACGGTATTTTTAACCAGCGAGAACGCCCAAAATTACGTCCAAATTATCCGGAATGATCACCCGATTGAATTTATTTGTGCTGCGACAGATGGTCTAGAAAATGTTGCTCTCAAACAACCCGAGTGGTTAGCCTTTTCACCCTTTTTTGAACCCTTGGAAAACTATTTACAAGAAACCATTGACCCAGAACAAGAACCAGATTATCTAGACCAGTTTCTCAGTTCAAGTCGACTGAATGAGCGGACTCAAGACGATAAAACCCTATTGTTAGGACTTCATATTTAAGAGCGTTCCATTGGCTTCTAACGGCTAAGTTTAGCGGAGGCTAGTATCCTTTGCTTCCCTACTAAGATCCCTTACCCGTCCGCTCCAACGTGTTGTTAGACCGGGTTTGCGCGACAAAGTTACAACCTCTCTGCCGCTCTCTTTTTGCTTTTTGCGTAGGTCTACAAATATTGCATTCAAGTCGTAGCTGAATGACTTGGCATATTCTGCGCGAATACGATGGATTTCTTCAACAATTTCATCTTTCCACATAGCCTAATCTCCCATTAGTTCGTTTGGTGTGCAGAGGACTGGAAGCACGTAGCCACAATCAAGACTAATTTCTGCCAATTTCCCTTGAATTTGAGCATTTGCAATATGCCTACAGTTCCACGTTAGCAAATAATCCATGCCGTGAACCGTCGCAGCAGCGATATGGATAGCGTCTACCTCGGCTTTAGGTGGCAAATTACTTCTGGTCAAAAACTGTGCTGCCAAGCCTTGCACAGCCTGGTTCAAAGCCAGCAGGGGAAAATCGCGCAGTATTTCTAGACGTTGAGTCGCGATTCCAGGATCTCCCCGCATTACTTCATTTAAAACAGCCTCTGAGGTGTAGAGAGCGAAAGCACTCCGACGCAATTTCCACCAATCCTTTGTGATTTCCCTATTTAGTGGCTAGATCAGATTCTTGGTTGATCTAGCTGTGAGATACTTCAAAATACCTATTTCGATGTAAATCGTTTCGCTCGTACCCCGAAAAAAATCACTTGCTTAAAGTTTAAATCGGTTAAGTAGGTGAGTCTAAAATCTCAACATGGATGTATGTTACGAAATATAAACTCATACCAAAAAAACCCTTTGGTGGCAACGATTTTAGTCATTTTCTCCCCAAGAAATATAGCTGCGCTTTATTGCGCCTACCTACTTAGTATTCTTAGATACTAAATTAATTGCTTGCCGGGGTGATTTTTCTTGACATGCTGATTGACTTTGTTTTTGTTATTGCTAAGATAGCTCTCACAATAAGGACAGGTCATGAGTCCTGCTGAGGAACTACTCGTTTCCGTGGTGGGGTCATTTCTTCTGACTTCAAGAATCTTATTTTTATCTCTGCTTACCCTGCGAGGAGGATTTATGTTTTAGGATTTGAAGTTTTCTTCGGTACAGGAAGTAGTTACGCAAGGCGAGTTTTGGGGCACTGGTTCTTAAATGATTAGGGCGATCAGAATCCATGTCGTAGCGGATTTGAGTAATGGCCGGTGATCCTCTAAAATCCATTCCATGGATCTCTTTGCTGTCTTGTCACTGCTGTGCCAGTAATACCGTCATGTCAGCACCATTATTCAACGCGTTAAGATGGTTCAGGCGTTTGCCATTATCGTCAGTAAAACCGTTTACTGATGAGACCTTTGCGACCCAATTGCAGGACAGAAACCCCTCTGGGCCGGATTATCACGATCTTGAAAGCCAGGAGTGAGGGGATGGTCTACCGTGCGGCGCACCATAACGTTTCCGAAAAGCATTATCGATTGGGAGCAACGTTTGGCCAGCATCAGTAACCTGATGCTGCTGTGCCTTCTCCATCAGTTTGTCCACCCAGAAATGGAAGATGAACTGTACAAGGTTGGTAAAAACAAACCGCCCTGTGATTCTCAAGGCACGATTATGATGCTGATGCTGGGCGAAGTCGATTTCTATGGGAATTGCACTGTGGGCACAAAAATAAACAACTGCTTAAGACAGCTGGCTTGCTGGCGGAGGTGATTGAGCAGGCGGAT
>CALNXU010000026.1:0-60456 GCA_942490695.1 Merismopediaceae cyanobacterium
CGACACCATTATTCTATCGGTGTTAACTACTAGAACACCTTAATTATAGGAGCAGGAGCGTCTTTCTTGGTCTAGCTTGGACTTCCTAACCCTGTTTCTCTCGGACATAACGAATTCTTTTCGTTGGATGCTCACGTTTAAAGAAACTACAGCAGATCCTTGACTTGAATTCATGTTCAGTTATGGCATGGCTAGGCATCAGACGACGCGATAGCTGCTCTCCGCCGTTGAGTGGCGGGAGAACTGTACTAAAGTCATCATGAGTAGTTGCATCTGATACAAACTCAAATAGCTAGAAAAATCTAAACGACCGCTGAGTAACATTTCCCGGTAGGTTTGTTGGCATTGTTGAATTTCGCCTAGGGTTTGTTCGCGGCGGGTCAACAAATTTTCTTGGAGTTCACTGAGATGCTCCACAATTTGGTCAATATCCCCCTGATGTTGACGATTCAGTTCACGGCGACATCGTTGAATAAAAATTTCATTCCGTTCGTCAATCTGACTATATAAGTCAGTACCAAGGGTCCCTTCGATGAGCATGAGCCGGTAATCCTGCTGTAACCCTTCCGCATTCTGTAGCGCTTGTTTCGGTTCCGTCGTCATTTGCTCCCGTAAGTCGGCGATCGCCTGACGGTGAGCATGGAGAATTTTGTTAATTTTACGTCGTCGCCATCCCTGAATCAGGAAGCCAATGGTGGTCGTGGAAATCAGCATAATGGAGGCTGCTTGGAGTGGCTTGTTGCCCTGGAGATAACGTAACCAAGCAATGCGCGGGTCTCCTGTTTGGTAGGCTTGCAACGCACCGGGATGGAGATAGAGTAATCCTTCGTAGAGATTAACATTGCCATTTTCTTCAGCCAGTTTGGGATAAAACGAGGCAAACTGCCGGGAATGGGATGCAATGCCCCAAGTCATTAATGCTACCGTTTCTTTAGGGACATCGGGGCGAGTCAATAGGGCCCCACCGGTCGAAATGGTCAGCACATCCCGACTGGGTAAAGCGGGTAAGGGCTTGTAAGTGCCTTGGGGAATGGCGGTTTTTCGGTAGGATTCGGGAAATTGGAGGGTGAGGTAATTGATAAAACTGTTATCCAATGCCAAAAACCGGAGCCCGGATAAGGCCGTGATTTTTTGACGCACTTGAGTGCTGGCTTTCAAGGGACCGACATACACCAGCGCATCGGTCTTGCCACCGACTAAATCCCCCGAGTCCGTTTCCGTTTCCGAAAGTGCCTGGGCCTCGATCTTTAAATCAGTGGTTTGGAAAATACGCTGGGCAGTAAAGTTGATGCCACTCCCCAGAGGCCCAATGTTAACCACCTGGTCTTGTAGCTGAGCAAAGTTTTGGATTCCCGTACCGCGGCGGCTAATTAGGTGGAGGTACTCTTCTGTAAGCATAGCCACCGCCACCACCTCACCGGCTTTCATGGCTTCGCCAGCAACGTCTAGCTGGACGAGGGCAAAATCCACTTGTTTATCGAGCAATCGTTGGAGATTTTGCTGCGATCCTTCCGAATTCTTGTCATCGGTAACCGTGAGACCAACGGATTCTGAGACGGTGGCTATGGTGTCCCCAATGCGGGCATAGGCACTGGCATTGGCACCACTTGATAAAGTGACGGTTTTGGGCCGACCAGCACAACCTGTGACAGCGAGCAAAAGTAACTCCTATCAAACCACTGAAAACAGACCATTGCTCTCTTGCTGACGGCTTTTTTCCTCTGGAAGTATCAGGTTTTGACGTACTGCATTAGCCAGAGAGTGGGACAGGCTCAGCATAAATCTTAGGCGAAGATGGTGAATAGCAATGACAATTGATTTTGTGTTGTTTATTTTCACCGATTCAGGTCGGTGGACAAAAACAGATCGGGGCCAAATTCACTGATTTTTTTGCCTTAATGGAACTGTACTCTTGGTGGTTACACTATCCTGCGACTCTGACCTGATTAGAGAAAATGAGAGTTAACCCTGTTGAGCAAAGGGGCTTAGTTGTACGAATAAACCGAGTATTTGTGAGGGTTTCAGCGCTTGAGTTCCAGAATAATACTCATTTCAAGGCTTTTTGAAAACCCCAAACCCTTGCAGAGTATGCGATCTTTTATGCAACAAAGCCCGTCACACATAGAAGAACAAGCAATGTTCGTGGAATAAAATTTAGCTTTCTCATGTAGTGTTGTCGTTTTGAATTTGATTAATTTTTTAGATGATAGATCTCTCTTGTCATCAGAAACAGCTTAGTTCTCATTCATTTGAACATTTGAAGCCTGCTTCAATTTCTTTTGGGCTATTACAGCTGTCAAGGCTCCATTTCCCAACAACATCAGTTGGCGCGACAACAACGATGGACTCGACTGGGCCAGACCATGGAAAATGGCAGGAGTACAGCAGGGGCAAAATATAGACTCTAAAGGCAACATTTTCTTTTTTTCACTCCTAAAAAACGGCCACAGGTAGGCGCAATAAAACGCAGCTATGCTCTGGGAGAAAATTGGATAAAACTTTTGCCATCAAAGGGCTTTGTCTTGACTGACGTTTCGTAATATACAGAGGGTATCATGAAATTTTCCAAATTTAATACATGTGACGAGGTAATCAATGCTATCCCGTTTCTCCAGCACGCGATACACTGCCTGCATCAGGTCATCGTTGATGGCGCAGATACAGCCATTGGTCATCTCCACTATGTCCTGTTCAAGAGTGGGGGAGTAGATGGGGTGATGGAGTAGAGGGTGGGGGCAATTCACAACTGATTGGCGACTTTCCGAACTTCGTAGGGCTTCTCTTCGAGAAGCTGCTCCGCGTCTAGTGCCCTTCCCGCAAAATATTCCGAATTCAACCCCGTTACCCCTTCACTCCATCATCTCTTCGCCTTAATGGAAACTCGGACTATGGCGAATCAGGCTCATGAACTCCTGGCGGGTCTTGGGATCTTCGGCGAAGGTGCCGCGCATGGCGCTGGTGGTGGTCCAGGAGCCAGACTTTTGGACGCCTCGCATGACCATGCACAGTGGGTGGCTTCCACGACGACGGCAACGCCTTGGGGTTTCAGCAATCCTTCCAGAGCATCGGCGATTTGGACGGTGAGCCGTTCCTGCACCTGCAATCGACGGGCGTACATCTCGCAGATACGAGCGATTTTAGAGAGGCCAATGACCTTGCCGTTGGGGATATAGGCGACATGGGCACGACCCAGAATCGGTAAGATGTGGTGCTCGCAGGAACTAAACAGGTCGATGTCGCGCACCAGCACCATTTCATTGGTGTTTTCGTGAAAGACAGCACCGTTGAGCAGGTCATCGAGGGATTGATGATAGCCAGACGTGAGAAACTTCAGGGCTTTAACAACCCGCTTGGGGGTATCGAGCAAGCCTTCGCGATCAGGATCTTCGCCCAGCCCCATCAGCAGGGTGCGGACGGCCTGCTCCATCTCCTGATCGGAGACGGGGGGCTCAGCCTTAGTTTTAAGCCTTCCTGAGCGTAAGTCGTCACGAGAAATCGATAAGGTCATGAATTATTCCTAAATATGGTGGAAAGGGGAAACAAAAGTTTCCCCGTGAGTGAAAAGTGCCCTTGTGGGACGGACATTGGGCAGCTCTGGCAATGCCAGAAGATAGCTCAATCTGGGTTTGGCTCCCTCGCTCTAGGACAAGAGCGAGACGCGGCTACCGGCCAAACAATTGGTGAGGTGTTGGTGCAGTTGCAGCGGATTTAACTGGCGACCAATGAAGACGAGTTGATTCTGCGGGGGCGTTGTCCAGGGTTCGGGATTGATGCTGCATCGTTTGCCGCTGAGCTGCAAGATATGGCGCTGTTGCTCTCCTTCGAACCAGAGAATGCCTTTGGCGCGAAAGATATCTACGGGCATTTGAGTCATCAAAAAGTGCTCGAATTTAGTCAGGTTGAAGGGGCGATCGCTCTTAAAGGGCACCGAAACAAAACCATCCTGAGCGAGATGGGGGGATTTCCCAGTGAGTGCCTGAACCCCAGCCTCGTCCTCAGGGAGGCGAATCGGTGGCTCTGCTAACCCCACATCCAGCAAGGCCGAAAGGGGTAGACGATCGCCCTCCGCTGTCAGCGAACATCGCAGCAATCTGGCCTGTTTTTGATTGTCCTGAAGATAGGATTCCAGCCAGATCAGCTTGGCTTCTGGCACTAAATCGGCCTTGTTCAGCAAGATGATGTCGCCGTAGGTCAATTGACTGAGCGCCACCTCGCTGCTGAAATGGTCTTCTGTGAGGGCTTCCGAGTCCACAACTGTGATCACAGAATCCAGGTGAGTGAAAGCCTTTAGCTCCGTACTCAGAAACGTCACCATGATGGGCAGCGGATCAGCTAATCCCGTGGTTTCTACCACCAGGTAATCCAGCCGCTCTTCCCGTTCCAGCACGGCGTATACCGCATCCACCAGACTGTCGTTGATGGTGCAGCAGATGCAGCCGTTGCTCAGCTCCACCATATTTTCTGCCACCGACGTCAGCAGTTGGCTGTCGATGTTGATGTCGCCAAATTCGTTCACCAGCACCGCCACCTTCAACTCCTGACGGTTGGTCAAAATGTGGTTCAGCAGCGTGGTCTTGCCGCTGCCCAAAAATCCGGTGATTAGGGTGACCGGCATTCCCCGTTTGGGCATCAATTCCGAGAATGAAGGGGACATGGTGTCGGCCTCAAAACGTCGAGTTATCGGATGCAGTCATCTGCAAGCGATCGCAGGGAGTAGAGTCAGCGCGTAACGTTGTCATGCCATCACCGCTATAAATTTCGAGGGTGGCCTCGGGGACGGCGACAAAGAGCAGGCAGTCATGGGGAAATACCACCCGCTCAAAATACCAATGGGGAACATTGGCAATGCGCACTACCTGCAAATGCGGCGATTGATTGGCGTAGCGGCAGAGGATCTGATGGGGGTGAGGGGTGGGTAACACATCCAGAGCTTGAGTCATGGTTAGGGAGCCAGAAGGCGGGCGGTGGGGATGAGAGTAGCTAGCAGAAAAATCCCTAGCTGCACAGCGACAATGCTGGGACCGGAGGGGAGGTCAAACAGAGCCGATAGGAGCATGCCGATGACGGCGCTGACGGCACCCAGACCAGCGGAAATCAGGATGTAGTGGGAGAATTGACGGCTGAGCAGGCGGGCGGCACTGGCGGGAATGACCACAAAGGCGCTAATCAGTAAGACCCCGATCGCCTTAATGGAAATGCCCACCACTAGGGCCAGTAACACAATAAAGGTCGTGCGCTGGGCCGAGACGTTGACGCCCCGGGCGATTGCCATCGGTTCGTGCAGGGTGAGAAGAATTTGCGATCGCAAGGTGACACTGATAAACCCGACGCAAACCGCAAAAAGTATGGCGCTGAAAATCAAATCGGAGGTTCGTACCGCCAGAATATCGCCAAACAGCAGGTTGTTAATGCCCCCCTGATATTCGTCCCGAAAGCTGAGCAGAATGATACCCAGGGCCAGAGATGATGAACAGACAATATTCAACAGGGCATCGGTCCAGAGATGCGTGCGTTCTAAAAAGTAAGCCACCGCCAGGGCAAACACCACCGCAAAGGGCAACAGCACCCAAGAGGGATCAAAACCCAGCAACAGCCCAATACCAATGCCTAGTAGGGCGGATTCTCCAAGAGCATCGCTGAAAAAGGATAGTTGCCGCAGAATGGTGAAGCTGCCGAGCAAGCCGCCCATGAGTCCAGTCAAAACGCCGCCCATCAGCGCCCGCTGCATAAAGGGCAGTTGAAATAGTCCGAGAACGCGGGTGAGTTCAGCTTCAATGGTCATGGCGGTGGGGCTGGCAGGTGTGGTGATAGCGGACAAAATCCGGCCCGTAGGCGAGGGACAACTGCTCGGGAGCCAGAGCATGGTCGGGAGGCCCCTGGCATAGCAGTTTGCGGTTGATGCAGAGGACGCGATCGCAACTGCGGCGCACCATATCCAGATCGTGGGAAATCTGCAAAATGGCCCAGCCCTGTTCTTGCTTGAGTTGATAGAGCAACTGGTAAAACTCTGACTCACCCAGAACATCCAGACCCGCCGGAGCTTCATCCAAAATCAATAGGGAGCGGGGCCGCACGAGACAGTAGGCCAGCAACACCCGTTTGGTTTCTCCCCCGGACAAGCTACTCACGAGCTGATCGCGCAGGTGCCAGGCTTCCACATGGGTCAGTGCCGCTTGCACGGCATGACGACGGGCTCGTCCACCCACCCAGGGCAGTTGCGGTCCAATGCGGCCCCACCCCAAGCCCACCAGTTCGGCCACCGTAATGGGAATGCGGCGATCAAACAGAAAGTTTTGGGGTAAGTAAGCGATCTGCTGCCGCACCGCTGGGGGCAGGTATCCCTTGGCCGACAGGGGATGCCCCAGCACTGAAATCCGACCCGCCTGCCGGGGTAAAATGCCCAGCACCGCCTGGATCAGAGTGCTTTTTCCAGCGCCGTTAGGGCCAATAATCGCGGTGTCGGTACCCGCCGGGATGGTAAAGGAAACCTCCTGCACCGCCGGATGAGTGCCGCGATACACCGTCAAGCCCTGCACCACTAAAACTGGATCGTTCAAGTGCTCACTCCTGACTGCACCCATGCCATCATCCATCAGAACCGTAGGCCAACACGCTGGGGTACGACAGCTACCGGTTGAGGAGCCCAGAGCGGTAGCCACGCCTGACTGGACGCCTCAAAGCTGGCCACAAGATTGTCAGCATTTTGGCGCATGGTGGTGAGGTAGTGGTCAGGCTGTACCGCCGAGGCATCTCCAGTGGCAACGGGATCAAACACGCTGACAGTAATGTCTAGGTCGCTGGCGATCGCGTTAAACGACTCCTGGCTGGCCTGGGGTTCCGTCATGATCGTTTTCAGCCCATCTGCCTGCACGGTCTCCATCACTCGCTTCACATCCTCGGGCGAGGGATTTTCTTCTGGGATTCCCACTAGGTATTCGGATTGCAGTCCATAACTCTCGGCAAAGTAACCGGCAAAGTCGTGGAATACCACAAAGGTCTGTCCCTCAAAGGGAGCCAACTTTTCAGCAATATCCGCGTCCAGAACTTCTAGTTCGGCAATGAATGTCTCCGCATTGGTAGTGTATTCGGCTTCGCCCTCTGGGTCAGCGGCAATTAGCCCGTCTCGTATATTTTTCACCTGCTCAACTGCTCGTTTGGGGTCTAGCCAAACGTGCGGATCGAATTCACCATGGGCATGGGCCTCTTCTTCGGAGTGTGCTTCACCCCCGGCATGGGTTTCCCCTTTTTCGTGATCGTGTGCTTCACCCCCGGCGTGGGCTTCCCCTTTTTCGTGGTCGTGTTCCTCAGCACTGGTTAGGGTGGCAATACCCTTACTGGAATCAATGATCACCAGCTCGGCATTGCCAGCGTTCTCGATCATGTCATCCAGGAAAAATTCCATCTCCAGGCCGTTTTTGACCAGCAAATCGGCATTGGCGATCGCCTGGGCGTCACCGGGCTTGGCCTGATACTCGTGGGGTCCAACGTTGGTTGGCAGCAGTTGCACCACCTCGGCGCGATCACCTGCTACAGCATTGGTAAACTGAGTGACTGGCAAAAAGGTCGTGACTACCTGCAACGTCTCTTCTGGAGTGGCAGCCACTTCCGATTCAGGGGCTTCTGCTTCACTGGTGGTCGAGGGTGCGGTACAACTGCCCAGTCCAAGGGCGATCGCCACCGAGGAGGCCAGCAATAAAGCGATTTGAGAGGGGAAGAGTTGGGGCATGGAGCGCTTTCCTGAAATGATTGAAAGAACTATTTATTTTTCTGAGAATGATTATCGTTTTAGTCTGTTTTAACATGCTAGAGGTTCACCCCTTGTCTGTCAATTATCGGAATCTCCGGTCTTTGGCAGATATATGGCTGCTCCTGCTACCAAATCCCTTGCTCTGGGTGCCATAGTGTACCGTTCGAAAACTCACCGCATTGGTGTAGGAACTGTACAGGGTGTAAGTGGCTTTCCCTGGATCTTTGCCGACACTACCAACGCCGATAATTTGGCGATCGCCCACGGTCTGGGTCATCGTTTGCGCTGGGGCATCCAAGGTCGTCACCGTAGAAGTCACCGCTCCCTCTGGAATTTGCAAGTGAAAGGTTAACCCTGATCGCCCGCAAAACAACGTGTTAGCATCTGCCCGTAGCAGTCGATCTAGCAGTTGCATCGGCGACGTTTCCGGCGTCAGCAAGTCATGGCAACCCGCCGTACTGCCGTGAATCAGCAGACAGTCGAATTCAAAGAAGCCAAAATCCAGGGACCTGAGCCACTGCACCGTCTGTCGCGACACTGATTTCCAGAGGCGTTCAACCCCATCTGGGCCAATTAGCTCCAACAATTCTTGGGCTTCTGGATCACTGCCCATGGCATGCAGATTGAAGCACTGTTCTTCCCACCAACCCAGACAAACTTGGGGTTCCGGTTCCCCCTGGCGCGGCTGCCGCACTCGCTGCACTAATGCTTCACAGTGCGGATCGGGACCCACCAAATCGCCCAGAACATAAAGCGCTTCCACCTGGCAGCGCTGACGTTTGAGATCAGTGATAACCGCTTCATAGGCGGAAAGATTACCGTTGATACCGGAGAGAATAGCCCAGTGAGTCATGGGTAGGGGGTGATGGGGTGAATGGCTAGGAGTAATACCAGTTCTGCGAAACAGCGCTAAGTATTGAAGGGGATGATAGGGTGATGGAGTAGTGGGGAGACATTCGTAATCCGAGTTCAAAGCATCGGTATAACTTAGTCCTACTCGCTACTCCCCTCTACCGTTCACAGACGTGAGTAGGGTCGTCAGCTTTTTCGGCATACTCCAACCCCTGAGAGAGTCGCCAGGCGAAGATCGCAGGCAGACCTTTTTCGAGAATGGCAGCGCAGGTTTGGGTGTAGTCGTATTCAACTTCGCGAAGTTTAGCCTGCTGGGTGTCGGTATTGTAAAGGACGTAGGTGGCATTAGGGCGTCCATGACGGGGCTCGCCGACGGACCCCGCATTGATGATGATGATGCGCTGGAGGGAGGGTAAGGGGGCGGCGGCGTGGGTGAATGGATGGGTAGATGGAGAAGCGTCTTTGAGAGTGAGATGGCTATTCTCTAGGTTACGCACGTAGGGAATGTGGGTGTGGCCACAGAAAAGGGTGTCGGCTCCAGTGGCGAGAACCCTTTCCAGAGCGATGAAGGCGCTGGTATCAGGCAGCAAATATTCGTGCTGACTGTGGGGACTGCCGTGAACGAAGCACAGATTGCCCTGTTGCAGCGTCAGGGGTAACTCAGCGAGATAGGCGCGGGTTTCGAGGGTAACTTCCCGATTCGTCCACTCGTGGGCTAGGTGACCCCGAATTTCGGCCAGCAGGGAAGGATAGCTGCAATCACAGGCATTTAGCCCGTCAACAATGTCTTCATCCCAACAGCCCTGGCAGGTGGGAATGTCGAGTCCGCGAATGCGGGCGACGACTTCGTTGGGATAGGGGCCGTAACCCACCAGATCGCCGAGGCAGTAGATCTGGTCAACGGACTGCTGGTCAATATCGCGTAAAACTGCCTCTAACGCGGCTAGATTGCCGTGGATGCAAGAAAGCACTGCAATAGTCATGATGCCTCCAAGGCAAATGAGTCTTTTAAGGTGGCCTGATGCGACGCTAGCAGCGAGTCTGATAAGAAGCAATCTTGGAGGGTGGCGGCGATCGCCCCTTCATTCAGCCCCTGCCCCACCACCTCAAGGCCGCTAAAGCGATTGGGGCGACCCTGCGACCACCGAGGTAGATTAAGTCCGGTGTAGGCACTCCCCGGTAGGCTGGTCACAAAATCGAAATGAAACGCCTGACCATCCGCCAACTCAAAAATGCCCTTAGCCCGATGCACCCCGCCATAGGCCCCCTGGATCAGTTCTTGCCAGAAGGTATCCAGACTAGGCGGGTCGAACACTTGACCACTCAAAGGAGCCCGCCAAAGCTGCGCCGATTTCACGTCAAGAGTGGATTGATTGCCTTGGATGACGTCATCGGCCCACAGTTGCCAGCCAGCCTCCTGATTCTCCTCAGCCACCAGTGCCACCCGACGATGGGGCCGAGTTGCCAATAGCGGCATGTCGGGCTCTAGCTGAAAGCCCAACTCAAAGTAGGCCGGCACACCAGCCGCTAAGCGCTGTAGCAGCTCGGTTTCGGGCTGTCGATGAAAGATTTCGACATGGGGGAACTGGGCTGCTACCCGAGTCGCATCAATGGGCACCGACCCAACTCCCGGCGTGACGTAAACCGCAGGCGTCGGTATCTGAGCCAATTTTTGCAGGATCCAGGTCGTTTTGCCTGCGCCACAGGGGCCAGCGACGACGATGATCATAGGCTTGCAAATTGGTAACGATAATCATTATCATACTGCTCGCATCCTAATTTGAGCAACCTTAGTCAACCGTTATGGCTCAATCGCAGACCGATATTGCCGTCATTGGGGCCGGGCCGCAAGCCCTCACCCTCGTCACCCATGTATTGCAAAAGAAGGCGAAACTGCGCGATCGCATCCAGGTGTTTGACCCCAGCGGCACTTGGATGGCCCAGTGGCAGCAGCAGTTTGCGGCGCAAGAAATTCAGGAGTTGCGATCGCCTGCCGTCCATCATCCTGACCCCAATTCCCATGCGTTGCGAGTCTTTGCCGCAGGGCGCTATGACGAACTGCATCCCCCCTATGACCGTCCCGGCACGCGCCTGTTTCAAGAATTCTGCGACACAGTAGTGCAGCGTTGGCAGTTGCAAAATCAGGTAGTGCCAGCCGCCGTCACCCGACTGGAGCCCTTGCAGAAAAGACCGTCCCGATTTCGATTGACCTTATCGACAGGGGACACGGTGCTGACGCGGCGGGTTGTGCTAGCCACGGGAGGCGGGCAGCCCGATTTACCCGCTTGGGCCAAGCCAATCAGTGGTATCCATCCCCCGGAACGGTTGTGCCATGCCCACCAAATCCGATTGCCGACTCTCAGTTCACTTGCCGGTGAAACCGTGCTCATTGTGGGTAGTGGGTTGACCAGTGGGCACCTGGCCGTCGGGGCGGTGAAGCGCGGCGCAAAAGTGGTGATGATGGCGCGGCGCACCTTCCAAGAAAAGATGTTCGATGCCGAGCCGGGATGGCTGGGGCCAAAGTATCTGAAAAGATTCCACGCCGAACCGGATATGCAGACCCGCTGGCAAATGGTGCAGCAAGCCCGCAATGGCGGCTCCCTGACGCCTGCGATGATGACGCGCCTGCGGCAGCTCCAACGCCAAGGGCAGATAACTGTTTATGAACACTGTCAGGTGGCGGCTGCCCAGTGGCAAGGGGACGCTTGGAAAGTCTGCTGCGACCACCCTGCGACCCATGACTGCATCGCCCATCAACCCATCCATCGCATCTGGCTGGCGACGGGAACGACCCTGGATATCGGCTCGCATCCTCTGTTGGCAGACGTCTGGCGGCAGCACCCCATCGCCACCGTCAACGGCTTACCCGTGTTGGATAAACATCTACGCTGGCCAGGGTGCGAACTCTTTTTAATGGGACCGTGGGCAGCGCTGCAAGTCGGTCCCGTCGCGCGAAATTTGTTTGGGGGCAAGCTGGCCTGCGATCGCATTGTACCGGCCTTGACGAAGGCGAGCTTGTCGTTTGCTTGAACCCTGAACCAATCCTGGACGCGCCACCTGTACGCCATAATGAGCCCATGCAACCCGTGAGCAACTCCAAACCCAAAGATGTTTGCCAGGTTCGGTGCTTCAACATCGAGCTGGTAAACCATATCCAAAATACACTGCCCAGCGCTGACACCCTGGAAACGGCACAGATCATCTTTGGTGCGTTAGCTGATCGCTCTCGGCTAAAAATTCTGCACGCCCTCAGCCACGACCAAGAACTCTGTGTCTGCGACATCGCGACCCTGCTAGAGGTCAAGGTTGCGACGGCCTCCCACCATCTTCGTAAACTGCGGGATTTGAAGATTCTCAAATATCGCAATGATGGCAAGCTGGCCTACTATTCACTCCGCGATCGGCGGGTATCCGAAATTCTGAACTATTCACTGAGACAGTTAGTAGATTAAGGATTTTAGGGATTGAGAAAGCGCCTATTCTCTTGTTTCCATCGCAGTAAGATTATCGCTTGATCTTCCTGAAAACATTCAAATGAATATCATAATGTTTTATCCTTTATTCAAATACTCATTTGAACGTTTGGGTGAAAGTAATGGCCGATCACTGTTGTCAGCACAAGGCTTCGGCCTTAACTCAACTTAAAAAGCGTCAGGCTCGGGTGCTTTGGGTGGTATTGGGGATTAATCTCGTGATGTTTGTTGTCGAGTTTGGGGCGGGCCTGCGGGCCGCTTCCCTCTCGCTGACGGGAGATTCGCTGGATATGTTGGGGGATGCGCTGGTCTATGGCACCAGCCTCTACGTGATTCATCGCAGTGCCAAAGCTCAGGCAGGAGCGGCCCTGTTGAAAGGGGTGATTATGTTTGGCTTTGCGATCGCCGTCTTCGCTCGCGCCGTTTACCAATTTGTGAGCGGGGGAGCCCCTACCGCAGAACTGATGGGCATCGTGGGCTTGCTCGCGCTGGCGGCCAACTTAATCTGTCTGTTGCTGCTCACCCGCCATCGCCAGGACAACCTGAATATGTCCTCCGTCTGGCTCTGCTCCCGCAACGACATCATTGCCAACACATCCGTTTTGGCTGCAGCAGGACTGGTCTTGCTGACCCAATCTCCCATCCCAGATTTGCTGGTGGGTCTGTTGCTGACCGTCGTTTTCGCTCGTTCTGCCGGAACGGTCTTATCGCAAGCCTGGCGGGCGATCGCCTAAACAGCCTATTTCGGTGATAAGGTTTTGTGCCGTCTATTTCTAAGGCGCTTTGAATATTTGGATGAGGTCAGCCCATTAAGTGACCTAGAAGCAGACAGCAGTGGGGCTGAATTAACGACTCGTCATGCTGACCAAGAAACGCCAACACAACCACTGCTGCCTTACTGTGACACATCCCAAAAACTTAGCTGTGACACGTACAGCCCTGATGGCCACAGCCAGAACCTTCGGCATGACCGTTTGCACAGGCTTCACTGCAATAGTAGTGGCCTTCTTTTCCGACGGCCTTGCTGGTGTCAACAATGCACAGGCAAGAGTCACAGGCACATTTCATTTGAGTAACAGTCGTCATGACAGCCTCCTAAACCGATAGAATGGTAGATACTTGAACAGATGTTCATCTATTATACAACACTTGAACATGTATTCAAGTGTTTAGAGACACAATCTTTAGCTTTGGTTGAGATGGCTAAACCGGAGCACCAAGTGCTGCTATTGATGAATAACTGCTGATCAATGTCAAACTCTGAAGACAAGACGGTGAGAGTGGCCGGGGTAGATGCCCCAGTCAATGGGATTCTCAGTATTGAAAAAGCCCAGCGGATGGCTGAGTTTTTTGGCGTGCTCGGTGATCCCAATCGCTGGCGCATTCTGTCAGCCCTTGCGTCACAGGAATTGCCCGTGGGCGAGTTGGCTGAGGCGGTTGAGATGAGTGAATCTGCCGTTTCCCATCAATTACGAGTGCTGAGAACCATGAGGTTAGTCAGCTATCGCAAACGAGGTCGCAATGTTTACTACTGCTTGAAAGACAAGCACATTTTTAATCTTTATAGAGAAGCCTCAGAGCATTTGGATGAACCTGACGATCAATAGGCTCAAGGTATCAATTACCCGTCCATCCTCATCTACTGGCACTGGTTCCGTAGGATGGGGCAGTCAGAATCCATGTCATATGCGGATTTGAGCAATAATGGGTAGTCCTCTAAAATCAGTCTCCCCATGGATCTCTTTGCTTATCCTTGTCCCTGCTGTGCCAGTAATGCCGTCCATGTCCATACCCATTATTCAACGCAGGTGAATGGTTCAAGGCGTTTGCTCCATTGTCGTCAATGCGACGTTTACTTTAGTGAGACCTTTGCGACCCCAATTGCAGGACTGAGAACTCCTCTGAGCCGGATTATCACGCTCCTTAAAGCCAGGAGTGAGGGGATGAGTCTAAATGCCACGGCCCGCACCCATAACGTTTCGAAGAAAAGCATTATCGATTGGGAGCAACGTTTAGCCAGCATCAAGCCAACCCTGATGCTGTATGCCTTACTCCATCAGTTTATTCACCAGGAAATGGAAGGAGATGAACTGTACACCAAGGTTGGTAAAAACAAACCGCCCTGTGATTCTCAAGGCTGGACTATTGTTCTGATGGAGCGAGGGAGTCGATTTCTATGGGAATTGCACTGTGGGCACAAAAATAAGCAACTGTTTAAGACGGCTTTAGCTTGCTTGGCGGAGGTGATTGAGCAAACGGATAGTTTGAGCCTATTCACTGATGGAGAACGACGCTATGGCAACTTGTTGTTTGAAATTTGCCACGAAGTCCTTCGCAATGGAAAACCAGGACGTCCCCTAAAACGGCTGCCGAAAGGAGTCAGAGTTCGCCTTAAAAACAAAGGCTCCAAAAAGCGACCGGGTCGTCGACGTCAAAAGTATCAGGCTCCTGTGCCTGAACATCCGAACACAACTCATGATGTGGCACACAAAGATATCCATGCCAATCATCTTGAAGCGTTTAATGCCTCCATGAGGCGACGAAATTCGACCTTTCGGCGTAAAACCAACACCTATGCTAAATCCAGAAAGGAGCTACAAAGAACGCTCGATGTGTTTTGGGTAGTGCACAATTTCGTTCGAGTTCATTTCACCACTAAAGTTGTCCCTGCTGTAAAGCTAGGAATTTTGGAGACTGGGATATCTTGGTCGCAACTTCTGACGATGCGATATGCAATCTAACTCTCTGTAGACAATGCTTCCAGCTTCCCCAGACAACGGAACCAGTGCCCATTATTAGTCGCTTTTCCCGGCATTATTCTGGCAAAACTTTTATTTTATAAGACTTTCGGCTAAAGTTTTCCTGAAATTCAGAGAATCGATAACGCAATAGTCACATCTGCTGAAAACTTTACCAGACTATATCTTTCAGACATCACTACCTGAGAATCACTACCCAGTGGCGTTGCAGCTTGTCTAAATGAATAAATGTCTTGATGAATACAAAAACAGTCATATCGTTATTGTTAAATGGGCTCAGTCACAAAAACCTAGCAATTTTTTTGGCTAAGTTAGGTTGGTAATAATGAGTTAGATCAATTATCTAGGCCAGAAGAAGGTTCAAATGATTTTTACCTTGATTATTTATCACCTATCTACTTGGTAAATAAATGGAATAATTTTTTCGAGCTGCTAGTTTGAATTCTTTTTATTTAAGTCTTCCCTTTATCTAGACCAGCTTAAATAAATCAATAAATCTGCCGAAAAAAACATGGACTTACTACTAATTAAGCCAAAGGATGATTTATGAAAGTGAAACGACGAAGGTTTCTTCAATATGCAGGGTTTAGTGGTGCGGGGTTGGTATTTGCGAGTCGTGAGCGAGCTATCGCTTCAGCCTTGGGTCCGGTTGCTGGGCAGCACGATCCGAAACTAGAATCCTTTGAATTTAGTGTTCCAACGCTTGATCGCAAGGGACAAATCAGACAACAGCAAAGGCATACGGTCAATTTTTTTCCTGAACCTCTTACAGATAGAGACGGTAGAGATGCAGAAAAACTAGAGATGGTGGCGATCACCTCTGGTCGATTCCAGATGGGGGCATCAAGGGCTGAGGCATCACAAAAAAGCCTCGCAACCACCCATGAATTTCCTCGCCATCAGGTAAACGTTCCCTCTTTTTATATGAGTAAGCACCCCATTACCCAGTCCCAGTGGGCAGTGGTAACAGCTTTACCAAAAGTGCGGCGCAATCTTAACCCTGCGCCATCGCATTTCCAAGGTGGCGATTTACCAGTTGAAAGTGTGTCTTGGTTAGATGCCGTGGAATTCTGCGATCGCCTAACTGCGAAAACAGGTCGTAAATATTCACTTCCCAGCGAAGCCCAGTGGGAATATGCCTGTCGGGCCGGAACCACAACCCCTTTTAGTACGGGAGAAACCATCACTAGCAAGATGGCTGATTACATCGGCACCTGCACCTACAATGCTGAAGCTGCCGGTGAGTATAGGAAGTCTACAACGCCCGTAGGGCAGTTTGCCCACAATGCTTTTGGTTTACAAGATATGCACGGCAATGTATGGGAATGGTCTGCTGATGCTTGGCATAGCGACTACCGTGGAGCACCGACTAATGGCAAAGCCCGCGGCAAGATTCTCACGTCTTCAAGACGTATCGTGCGCGGTGGTGGATGGTTAGATGCTCCCCAAAAAATCCGCTCCGCTAGCCGTTCTGGATACCTTGAAACGGCCATGAACCGAACTATTGGGTTTCGCGTTGTCACTGTTTAGCAAGGCACTAATTTCACAACTTGCTGTTATTTAACGAAGGAATCATCCTCATTCTAGGAAATATTAATTTATGGCTTTAACTCAAAAAGTTCCAGTAACAGTTCTGACCGGCTACTTGGGCGCTGGAAAAACCACTCTGCTCAATCGTATTCTCACAGAAGAACATAACAAACGGGTTGCCGTCATTGTCAATGAGTTTGGTGAAGTGGGTATCGATCATCAATTGGTGATGGATGCCGATGAAGAGATTTTCGAAATGAATAACGGCTGCATCTGTTGCACTGTGAGAGGCGACTTGATTCGCATCATCGGTGAGCTGATGGAAAGAAATGGTAGCTTCGATCATTTAGTCATCGAAACAACTGGCTTAGCCGATCCTGCTCCCGTCATCCAATCCTTCTTTATGGATGAGGTGATGCTTGCAAAAACACAGCTAGATGCCGTGGTTACGGTGGTTGATGCCAAATATATCTCGGAGCATTGGGGAAGTAGCGAAGCCCAAGAACAAATCGCCTTTGCCGATGTGATTTTGCTCAACAAAACCGATTTGGTGTCGCCGGATGTTCTCCAATCTTTAGAAAATAAAGTTCGGGGAATGAATGCGATCGCCACTATCCACCACACCCAAAACTGCGACATTCCAATTGATACCCTGCTTGGTGTTCAGGCCTTTGATCTTAAAAATGCCCTGAGTATCGATCCAGATTTTTTACAGGAAGAAGCCCACGAGCACGATAGTTCTATTTTTTCCGTTGCCATTACTGACCCTGGCACAGTCGATAGTGACAAACTTAATCGCTGGCTCTATCAGCTGGTTCAGGCAAAGGGGGCCGATATTTTCCGCATGAAAGGCATCTTAAATGTGGACAATGCCCCCCGGCGATTTGTCTTTCAAGGCGTACACATGACTTTAGATGGCAGGCCCGGCAAGCCTTGGCGAACCGAAGAAACCCGCCGTAATGAACTCGTTTTCATTGGCAGAAATCTAGATGAAGCTGAACTCCGGGCCGGGTTTCAGGGGTGTTTTGCCGATGCTGACGATCCAACCCTTGACCAAGCTAAAGCACCAGCCCTTGCTCATACCGCTTAGAAATCTGGCATCAAGCCATTGTTTAGCTGTTCACCCCATTGAGTCACTTTATTTGAGTAACCAAACAGATTTATGAAACTACAGCACCATCTCGGTGGTCTCGAAGGTCTAGACCCGATTACCCCCGAAATCGAAGTTTTCGTTGAACCTTGGGAAAAACGTATCTTTGGCATTCACACAGCCATGATGGCCCTAAGCAACCATCTCCCAACGTCACTACCTGCCTACGATATTGAATCAGTCCCTACTACCTTTAAAAGTTTTTGGACTTGGGGACATTTACGCATGGGTGCAGAAGGAATGCATCCCTTTGAATATTTCCGACTCCGCTATTACGAGAAATGGCTAGGAGGAATTTCTGGGTTCTTTGTGTCAGAAGGCTACATTACCCAAGAAGAATTGGACACCCGCACCGCTGAAATTTTAGCGAGTAGCGAGTTAGCTGAAGCGCCTCTACCCAAGGGTGGAAAACCCGCGATTGATGAGCAAGTAGTGAAGTACTTGCGAGAAGGCGATTCTCCCATGAGGGATGCACCTGCTCCTCCAAAATTTGCCTTGGGTGACAAGGTGAAAATCAAAGAAGTCAACTCCGCTGACCATAGTCGATTGCCCGGCAACCTCATGGGAAAAGTTGCGACCGTCGTCCGAGTTTATGACAATGCTTTTGCTTATTTTTTTCCGACAGCAGATGGTATTGGCGAACCAATGTCTGTATATAGCTTGGCCTTTCAGCCCGAAGAACTTTGGGCAGAATCGATTACCGAACCCAACATGATGTACTACAACGAAATTTTTGAAGTGTACATAGAAGCCGCTTAGAAGACTCTATTTTTTAAGGAGGAAAAACAATGCCTAGTAATTATCCAGGATTTAAGTATAGTGGCGATCGTGAGACATTCAGCGCAGCCAAGGTGAAGGCTTTAGAATCCCTTTTAATCGAAAAAGGTATTATTACCGACAAAACCGTCGACACGGTGCTGGGATATTTTGAAACGGAAATGGGTCCTTTTAACGGGGCAAAACTCGTAGCTCGGGCCTGGGTCGATTCTGAATTTAAGAAACGTCTGATTGCCGACTGTAATGCAGCCTGTGATGAGTTGGACTTTCCAGTGGGAATGTCTGGCGCAGAAGGGGAGCATATGCGCATTGTTGAAAATACCCCGGAGGTGCATAACGTTATTGTTTGTACGTTGTGTTCTTGTTATCCGTGGCCAACGTTAGGGTTACCGCCCTATTGGTTTAAAGATCCGACCTTTCGGGCCAGAGTCGTGCGTGAACCTCGTGCAGTGCTCTCTGAGTTTGGCGTGGAGCTAGATGAGTCTGTTGAAGTACGGGTGTGGGACAGTAGCGCACAAATTCGTTGGTGGGTGCTGCCCATGCGCCCGGCAGAAACAGAGAGAATGAGTGAGAAGGAGCTTGCTTCCTTACTCACTCCAGAAGCCATGATGGGTGTGGCAACAGTTAAGGTGTAGGAAATTTAAAACTATGTTTACCAAATTTGAGCATTTTGCTGCAACTAGCTTAATGGGGTCGCCCGAAGAAGCACCACCGCGAAAAGCTGGACACTTACACTTTGACCGAGATTGGGAAAAGATGGCTTTTGGTGTGGCGATCGCCCTCTCCAAGCAGGGTCATTATGAATGGGAAGAGTTTCGTCAAACCCTGATGGAAACCATCAAGGAATGGGAAAACACCCACAATCTGGACGATCCAGAATGGGACTATTACCAATGCTGGCTTACCACACTTGAAAAACTGATTGTCAAGTCAGGGGTTCTAGAACCGGGTGAGTTAGAAGCTCAAATGTCCCAATTCATGAACTGTAAATCAGAATCGGATAAAGCACGACGAGTCAATGCCACAGGATGAAAACCAATTATCTCCATATATTGCGAGAGGATACATCTTCGATGAAACAATTCACTTTTGCCCCTGCTAATTGTCTAACTAAGCAACTGCTCCTAACGATGACATTGGGAATAATGGGCTTATTAATAATCTCAAAACCAGCTTTTGCCCATCATCCTTTAGGTGGTCGCTTACCGGCCAATGTTTTTGAAGGGTTTTTCTCTGGAATCGCCCATCCAGTTATTGGTTTCGATCATTTAGCCTTTGTTATTGCGGCTGGACTAGTCGGCGCTTTGATCAAACGCGGTGTCATCATTCCGATTGCCTTTGTGGCTGCATCTCTTGGTGGTACAGGATTACATTTATTGTTGATGGATTTACCTGCTCCAGAATTGGTGATTTCTGCATCCGTTTTAGCCTTTGGTATTGTGCTGGCTTGGGGTAAACCTTTTGACTTAAAACTAGTGACAGTTTTTGGAGTGATCGCCGGAGTATTCCATGGTTATGCCTATGGTGAAGCAGTTGTTGGCGCTGAGATGACTCCGCTGTTTTCATACCTGATAGGCTTTATCAGTATTCAACTGGCCATTAGCCTGTTAGCTTGGAAGTTGGGCAAAATCTGCCTGAAAAAAAATGCCATTCAAGGGTTGTTAAGATTACGTTTTATTGGATTTATAGTATGCGGTCTTGGTGTCGCTTTTTTAGGTGACGTGGCTTTAGGATAGGACTCTAGACTTAGTTGCCTACTGCTGCTGCTAAAATTCTCTCTCGCGGCGAAAATCAAAATAATGGCAATTGCTACAAAAGTGGTGGGCAACAAAATCGGTAGTGTGCTGGCAAAGTGTTGGGATAGATAGCAAAATCATGCCAAGTCCAAGAATGCGTAGTTAATTGTGCCCGTTGAGCAGCAGTATCATGAGAGCGGCTATGGTGCCAGATCCAGTTGAAATAGCTAACCACTAAACGCGCCGTCACAGTCCTTTGTGCCCAAAGCATCGCCAATGCGAGCGATGCCCCGCAAACTGCTTCTTTCGTTATGGGATTGAATGATTGTATAGACTTCCTCTGGAGTGATTTGGCGACGGTAGTAGAGCGTATCAAAAGTGTCTGTGAAGGTTTCTATTGCCGTTAGGACAGTGATATCGCTAACTGCCTTTGCTGATGATACCGGTATCGTGTTTATGTGCCTCCGGATGACCACATAATGGACATGGCATAAGTAAACTCACAATGGAACGACAAGATTAGCTGGTTCCAAGTAAGTTTGTGTGCTCTAAAATAGAGTCATAGTTACAACTTGGAGGCCAGAGGTCATGGCCAAGAGAAAGCCACGAGGGACGGCGGGAGACAAGACGATATGTCTCCCCATCTCTGAGGGTATAAACTACGCCGCCTTAGTGGCCGACCGTAGAGCCTATCGCCAGTATTTGGATGAGCAGATTGAGCAGCACCCAGAAATCTTTCCCGTAGACATCCAGCAAGGCTATCGCTTCCATGGGCTAGTGCGCTCGCTGCGCCAACAATTGGAGACCCGTCGAATTTATCTACCCAGCAGCCATGCAGCCTATCAGTTGCGCCCTGATTTCGTCACCCCGTATATGAGTGAAACCTCAGAGATGGCGGGTAAAGCGCTATATCTCAAGCAGCATGGGCTCTCGTACGAGGGCATTTCCTGTGTATTGGGGCGTTCAGAGATGCATTGGGTGAATCTGTTACAGTCGCTGGGGCGAGTTTCGCTCGTCGGTAGCACGGTGAAGTGTGAGACCTCGCTCCCCCCCATCTAGTGGCCGATGAGAAACACACACGTTGGCTCAAACAGCGGATTTATCTGGCGGTGACCGCCGCCAAGGGCTGTTTATTCGGCAACCATCTGAGCCTCAGTGCTGGCAATGAAGGGTTGAAAGCGGCCTATGGGGTGTTCCAACAAGAAGCCCATGACCTAGACCCGGACTACCGGCCCAAGACAGTCACCACCGATGGCTGGGACGCCACTTGCTGGGCCTGGGAACAGCTCTATTCAGGGATTGTCTGGATTCTCTGCTTCTTGCATGAGGTGATTAAAGTGCGCGATGGCTGTCGCTCGAAACCCGACCTCTGCGACGACTTGCTCGAAGACCTCTGGCACATTTACCATGCCAAGACGAAACGTCACTTTGCCCAGCGTTTGCGTCGAGTTCCTGGAATGGATGACGCGGCAAGACCTGCCTCAGGCGGTCAAACAACGGCTCCTGGGGCTACGAAACAAGTCGCCACTGCTTCCGCGGGCCTATGACTTCCCTGAAGCCTATCGCACCAGCAATCAAGTCGACCGGCCCATGAACTATCTGGACCGTATCCTCTATGTCCTGCAGGGTTTTCACGGCACTTGGCAGTCGGCACAGCAGGAAGTGCGGGCGATGGCACTCTTGTGGAATTTTCATCCTTTTTGTCGTAAAACTAGAACGCGAAAAGAGGGCTGTCTATGTCCCTTTGAACAACTCAATGGGTTTCGCTATCACGATGATTGGATGCGCAATTTCCTCATCGCATCATCCCTCAACGGCAGGAGGTCGCTCACTAAATTACCGCACACAAACTAATGTGGAACCAGCGGTGAAGTAATTCGCAATCGAGTTGTGAGCACACAGTTCAACTAACCGCAGAACCAGTCACTATTGGCTAGCCTGAGAAATTTTGCTAAGCTTTGTAACTAAATGTTGAGCTTGTGCTATGACAAGTTCACAAACATGGGATACCGCTCTGGGAATCAGGGTTGTGTACCGACGGACAGCCTTTAGAGTGTTCTGTCCGTTAGTTGCGGCCAATCTCACGGTAACCCCAGAAAGGAGAAGACTCCACCGCATCGGATAGACATAGACCTCTATCCCCCCTACTGTTGATATCCCTACGCAGCAATTCCTACTTAAATGCCTAACCTAGAGCTTTCCCGCCCCGCCACCCCTGCATCAGCGAACGAAAATTCCTTGGCACAACTTGAAAATCAGTTGGCTCCCACCGAAAGGTTTTCAGCGCGTCATATTGGCCCAGGGAAAGCAGAACAGAACAAAATGCTCCAGATGTTAGGGATTGAATCTTTAGAGACATTGATTGATCAAGCCGTCCCCGCTGCGATTCGGCTCCCCCATTCCCTCAACCTCCCCTCGGCTCAATCCGAGTATGCGGCGATCGCCCAATTAAAATCCATTGCTTCAAAGAATAAAGTTTATCGTTCCTATATCGGCATGGGGTACTACGACACCATCACCCCTCCGGTTATCCAGCGCAATATTTTAGAGAATCCCGGTTGGTACACAGCCTATACCCCTTACCAAGCCGAGATTGCCCAGGGTCGTTTAGAAGCTCTGTTAAATTTTCAGACCCTCATTATTGAACTGACAGGCTTAGAAATTGCCAACGCTTCGTTACTTGATGAAGGAACCGCCGCTGCCGAGGCGATGAGCTTGAGTTACGGCGTGAGTAAAAGCAAAGCCGAAAGCTTTTTTGTTTCCCAGGATTGTCATCCCCAAACCATTGAAGTGGTCAAAACCCGCGCCAACCCCCTCGGTATTGAGGTGATTGTGGGTGACCATCGCACCTTTGATTTCAGTACCCCTATTTTCGGGGCGCTATTCCAGTATCCCGCCAGTGATGGGGCAATTTATGACTACCGCGACGTTGTTGAACAAGTCCATTCGCAAAAAGGGTTAGTAACGGTCGCCGCTGACCCCCTGAGTCTGACCGTGTTAACCCCCCCCGGAGAATTTGGGGCCGATATTGCCGTTGGCAGTACCCAACGATTTGGTGTGCCATTGGGTTACGGGGGGCCCCATGCCGCATACTTTGCCACCAAAGCCGCTTACCAACGTAAAATCCCCGGTCGCATTGTCGGGGTTTCTAAAGATGCCCACGGCAATCCGGCGTTACGTTTAGCGCTCCAAACTCGTGAGCAGCATATCCGCCGGGACAAAGCCACCAGTAACATTTGCACGGCCCAAGTCCTCTTAGCGGTGATTGCTTCTATGTATGCGGTTTACCATGGCCAAGAAGGCTTGAAGAACATTGCATTGCGTGTCCATCAATTAACCAAATTACTCGCCGCTGGCTTAAAGCAGCTCAATTACAGCCTCGGCAATACGCCCTATTTTGATACCCTGCGGGTTGGTGTGGGGGAAAGTAGTGCCCCTGCCATTCTCAAAGCCGCCGCAGATCGTGGCATTAACCTACGTCCTTTGGGTAATGGTGAAGTGGGCATTAGCTTGGATGAGACTGTCACAGTTCAAGACTTGGTAGATCTCTGGCAGATTTTTGCCGGTAAAGATGATTTACCGTTCCGCCCTGAAGCGTTATCGGCGGCAATGGATTGGGAGGTTGCACCGGAATTCCGACGCCGGAGTCCATTTCTTCAAGATCCGGTGTTTAACCAATATCATTCAGAGACAGAGTTACTGCGCTACCTGCATCAGTTAGAAAGCAAGGATTTAGCCCTTAATACTTCCATGATTCCCTTGGGGTCTTGCACCATGAAGCTCAACGCCACAGCAGAAATGGTGCCCGTCACCTGGCCGGAGTTCGGCAAGATTCACCCCTTTGCACCGATTGGGCAAACGGAAGGGTATCAGATTTTATTTGAGCAACTGGAAAGCTGGTTGAGCGAAATCACCGGCTTTACCGGTATTTCGTTACAGCCCAACGCCGGCTCCCAAGGGGAATACGCCGGGCTACAGGTGATTCGTCAATACCATCTCAATCGGGGCGATCGCCAACGGACTATTTGCCTCATTCCGGAGTCGGCCCACGGCACCAATCCTGCCAGTGCGGTGATGTGTGGCATGAAGGTGGTACCGGTGAAATGCGATGGCGATGGCAACATTGACCTGGTGGATTTAACCAATAAAGCGGAAAAATATGCCGATACTTTGGCGGCGCTGATGGTGACCTATCCCTCCACTCATGGTGTTTTTGAAGCCACCATTGTGGAAATTTGTGACGTGATTCATCGCTTCGGGGGTCAAGTTTATATGGACGGGGCCAACATGAATGCCCAAGTTGGACTCTGCCGTCCGGCCGACTTTGGCGCGGATGTCTGCCACTTGAACCTACATAAAACATTCTGTATCCCCCACGGTGGCGGCGGTCCCGGCATGGGTCCCATTGGCGTACAAGCCCACCTACAACCCTTCCTGCCCTGTACTCAATTTCCTTGGGGAAAAACCGGGGCTCAATCCATTGGTGCTATTTCTGCTGCGCCCTACGGTAGTGCTAGTATCTTGGTCATTTCCTGGATGTACATCGCCATGATGGGAGCAGAAGGGCTCACCCAAGCGACCAAAGTCGCTATCCTCAATGCCAACTACATGGCGAAACAGTTGGCGGATTACTATCCCATTTTGTTTAAGGGCAACGCTGATTTAGTGGCCCATGAGTGCATTCTCGATTTGCGTCCTCTGAAAAAGCAAGCCGGTATTGAAGTGGAAGATGTGGCTAAGCGGTTGATGGACTTTGGTTTCCATGCACCGACGGTATCCTGGCCCGTTTTAGGTACGATGATGATTGAGCCGACGGAAAGCGAACCCCTCGCGGAATTAGACCGTTTCTGTGAGGCGATGATTGCTATTTATCAAGAAGCCCAGGCGATCGCCAGTGGTGAGTTAGACTCAACAGACAATCCGTTGAAAAATGCCACACACAGCCGTTTCCGTTATCGGTGATGACTGGGCACATTCCTATTCCCGTGGGCAAGCAGCATATCCGGCTGATTGGACTAAGCAGTTTAAGTTTTGGCCCGCTGTTGGTCGAATTAACAACACCTATGGCGATCGGAATCTTGTCTGCTCCTGCGAGGGCATGGAAGCCTACAAAGAGGATGCCTAGTGGGACTTTAGTTCATTTTAATTGAAGCCAGAATATAACCAAAACTGGCTTTATACAAGGCAAATACATACATCAGTATCCTGCAGCCACTGATAAAAACGGTAAGATCCAGGACTTGGAAGGCTAATCAGCAAAATAAGGCTTTCAGTAGATGGTATGGGCCGGCTTGTTGGAGCAGCGATGCCCATTAGCGTTCTGATGGTTTTGAGTGCTATCTGATTCTTACTGAGAGCGTTGGCTCCCACTTCCCTTTTCTCAGACCCATCTAGCCCGAACTGGGCAAGAATCATAGACAATGGCCTAGCAAGTTTCGTCAGTTACTCAGCCCCGCCACTTCCACTAAAATAAAGCCAAGTTTTCCCATTTCTAGTCTTTTTCAATCGTCCAGCTAATACTTATGACTAACGAAACCCCCATGTCAACAAATACTTCCTCAGTTCCTGGAAGTGATTCCCCCGATATTTCCCTCCCCGAAAGAAATCCCCCTTGGGGAACAGTAACCGTTTTGGAAGAAGGAAAAAATTATCGTATCAATCGTATCGTGATTAATCCGGGTCACCATATGAGTACTCAGATGCATTATCACCGTAGTGAACATTGGGTCGTTGTTTCAGGAACAGCAAAAGTCACATTCGATCAACAGGAAAAACTATTACGCCAAAAAGAATCCACCTATGTACCCATGAATACTCCCCACCGGGTAGAAAATCCTGGTGTTATCGATTTAGTAATGATTGAAGTTCAAAATGGAGAATATTTGGGGGATGACGATATTGTCCGTTTCCCTTCATAAGCGCCCTAAGTTTTGATTGTTCGGCGACGACGACGACGGCGTCCAGTTATTTCTTCCGGTTGCGCCTCATCTTCTTTATCTGCAGTTGGCTCTGAAATAGACTCTTGTTTATCTTCTGTGGACGGTGACTCAAAGTCTTTTGGCGACGGGTTTGAAGATGAGTGACTCGTCAATGGCAATGACCCTGGGCTATCTTCGATCAGACTCAACACGGCTGTCGGTGTAACCTCAGAATATGACTCTGAAGGCATTGATGAAGCCTCAGAAGAGGCCGGTGCCGGTGCAGTATTAATAAGTACCGGCTTGGGCTCTGCGCTCGAATCTTTTGTTAATGAAGCTTCTTCTGGTGTAACAACTTGAATAGCAAAATTTTTTGGGTCATCATCTTGATATTCTGTTTTGACCAGAGGTGATAGCCCCATTTCAGCATAAAGAGATTGCTCTAATTCCGACATAACGACTGAAATCGGCACTAAAGGCTTATCTTTGCGGCGAGTGGGTTTTTCACTACGAGAAGAAAGGGCACTGTCTTTTTCTGTTTTCTCTTTCTCTGATTCTGGTGTTTTACCACGCTGATTACTGCCGCTTTTAGCACTGCTGGACTTCTCTTTTTCTTTACTGCCAAGTTCTGGTGTACGACGGCGACGGCGGCGACGACTCGCATTACTACTTTGATCTTGATAGTCGGGATGAAAGAGTAAATCTAGTCCATCTTCTTCTTCCAAGGAATCCCCATTCTCATTTGCTTCTGCGGCCTTTAATGCAGGGGCAATAATGGGCTTTTCTACTGAACGGGAGCTATTGCTGATAGGAGGAGTGACCGGAGCATCGAGGGACAGAAGATCCTCTCCTCCTGGTAAAGTCACAAGATGTCCCAATCCACCACATTGGGAGCAGGTTTGTCCAAAGAGTTCGTAGAGGTTTTGACCCTGACGTTTTCGGGTTAATTCCACTAGCCCTAATTCTGATAGCTGTGCAACTTGAGGACGTGCTTTGTCTGCTTTGAGACAGGAATTGAAATGTTCCAATAATTTCAATTGATCACGCCGGGAGTCCATATCAATAAAGTCAACAATAATAATACCGCCCAAATTTCTTAATCGTAGTTGGCGAGCAATTTCTGTCGCGGCTTCATAATTTGTCCAAATTACCGTTTCTCGAGAGGAGGCAGACCGGGTAAAGGAACCGGAGTTGACATCAATCACGGTGAGGGCTTCCGTCGGTTCGATAATAACGTAACCGCCGGATGGCAAATCAACGCGGGGCTTGAGAGCTTCTCGGATGGCGGCATTAATCCGAAAATATTCCAACATCGGTTGGGAATGACGATGGTGATCAATCAAAATTCCGTCTGGTAGTTGCCCACTTCCCCAGTCAATCAATTGTTGCTTAACACGCTTCAGGCCAGTTCCTGTATCGATCACAACACGATTCACATCATCAGAGTACATATCACGTAGCACCCGCTTGATGAAATCATCATCCCGGTCTAATAAAGTGGGCGGACGAGTGTTGATGGCTTGCTGCTGTACCGACTCCCACTGCTTTTGGAGATATTCCAAATCTTCGATGATGGCGTCTTCTGGTTGCTCCTCTGCTTCGGTACGAACTAGCATTCCCATTCCTGGCGGCTTGGTCAGTACCGCCAAAGCCCGTAGCCGACTTCGTTCTTCTTCTGAGCGAATACGACGGGATAAGTTGACTCCCCGGCCGTAGGGAATTAAAACTAAATAACGTCCTGGTAGGCTCACTTTTCCCGTCAAGCGGGGACCTTTATTGCCTGTGGGTTCCTTCATGACCTGAACCAGGACTTTTTGTTGCGGCGTCAACAATTCATTGATCGAGCCAGCGTTTTTTCTGAGTCGCAGCGGGCCGAGATCACCAACATGGATAAATCCGTTTTTCTCCTTGTCCCCAATGTTAATGAATGCAGCATCAATTCCCGGTAGGATATTTTCCACTAAACCTAAATAGATATCTCCTACCTGCTGAGCGCCTCGCGACACCACAATTTCTTGTATTTGATCTTCGCTAAAAACAGCAGCAACTTGATGTTTTTCAGCAATAATAATTTGTTTGGCCATAAATCAAATCCTTTTGAAGACAATCAATCTTGCGCTGTCTGACTGGTCAGTACTAGTGATTGCCTTAATGTCAATAGAGAGTTTATTAAAGATAAATAGATGAATAAGTTACCTCCGTTTTCCTCGCTGTCACCTAATATCTCTGGGATGAAGTGAGGAGTTCCACATTAAGCAAAATTAACGCAGAGGGGGAGAGTTATCATACAACTCCAGAAAAGTAGCTCAATTCGATTGCGACAGTCAGGGCCATTAAGTCGTCGTCAAGCCTACAAATTTAATCCAAACAGAAACATTTGGATATAGTTGGAAAAATCAACATTGTGCTGTATTTCTGCATTGGTAAAGACTTGAGTCGAAACCATCGACCACCCCAGAGCAGTGAAAATTTAGATTAATTGTTAATTAAAACCATAACGAAGGACGAATGACTGGAGGCGATTTGGCAAAAACATGAACGTCTCGCCGGGTAAATTTTGATAAACTCCACTCAAAGAAGAATCGTTGTAAAGAATTTAAATACAGCTAATCTAAATCTCTCGGGTTATTTTAGAGGTAAAAACTAGAGAGCCGCTCTGAAAACGCGAGGCTAACACAATAGAAGCAGCGAGTACTGTTGAACACACACTCAAACGAACTTTGAATCGAATATAACCTGAAACTGTCTTCTTTAGCAACCAAGGCAGAAAGTTATCAACTGCGCATTGGAGTCTAAATGACTTTTAGCTTAGTTTGGGGTTGATGCTGCTGCGATTGTCCGTTCAACTAGTGGTGGATAAGTCACAAAATTATCCCAATCGCTCAGGTCATCACAGAAGTTATTATTGCGGTAATGCCTGTTCATAAACTGCTTCAATTTGATTTAATAAGGCGGTTTCTTTGGTGGTGAAGTTAAGGGACCGGGCCAAGGACAGTGCCTGTTGGTAGGCCGTTAACGCTGCCTCATTTTGATTGGCGTCAAGGTACAGACGGGCAATTTTTTCGTAGGTGCGCATCATGCCGTAGTAGTTATAGGATTGCTGCTCGACTTCTAGCAATCGTTTATAGATTTCGAGGGCATAGTTAGGTTGTTGATTATCCAAGTATAAATCTCCCAATTTATCGAGGGCGATCGCCGCGGTTCGAAATTGTTGTATGGGCCAAGCGGTGGAATAGGCTGTTTGATAGGATTGGCTGGCTTGTTCTGCCTCCCCTAGCGCTTGATATTGGTCTCCAATTTCAATGTACACTTCTGCTACCAACAGGGGTTTGCCGTCTTGTAGATGACGTTGAACTAATTGTTGGTTAATGCGAACCGCATTTTCAGGCTGGGCGGCTTGTTGATAAATATCAGCTAATTTTTGTAGATAAATCCCTTCGTAATAAGTGCTGCCCGCAGTTATTGAGCGTTCCAACAGAATTTCATAAACCTCTGCGGCGGATGGATAATCAAATTTAGCCAAATATAACTCCCCTAAAATGGCTAATGCTTGATTTTCACGGCGAATATCTTGCTCCTGTTGGGCGGTTTGTCGGAGGGTTTTATACACCCCGATCATGTCATCTAATTGATGCATTTGCTGGTGGGCAGTGGCGATCGCCGTCAGTATTTCTGGTGTTAGCCCCTGGCGCTTGTCCAATGTCGCTTGAATTTCCCGCAAGCGTCGGTTGAGGATATTGATATCCGCCTTTCGATTGCGATCCCACGCCACTTTTCCCACTTGCCCCAGAGCCTGAATTTCTTCGAGACTCCCCAACCGTCGCCTTGCACGTAAGCTCCGATACCAAATCTTAAATGCCTCATCCGTTTTTCCTGCCTGGTCTAATGTGGCAGCTTCTTGATCGAGTCCGGCTAAATTTTCCCGGAGTCGTCGCCGTTGTAAAGGAGTCAAGGTCGGGTAAGACGGGAGCAGCGGATCACGGGGAAATAGTTCCGGGTTCAGAGGATTTTCATCGGGATTGAGTTCGGGTTCCGGGGGAGGGGGAAAGCGATAAGGGGTGGTCTGGGCAAAACTAGGCTGAGAAGCAACGATTAGCCCAGCGAAGATTACCGGAAATAAGACAGCACCAAGGCATAAATCCCCGGCGATTTTAAGTCCCGATTCAGGTTTAAAAATAGAGGCAAATAATAGCCGATGCATAAAAAGAGTCAATCGGTCAGCACCACTGACATAGTTGATTTAATTAGTTTTGAGATTTTTCCTAGGAAAGGATACAATAAATGTCACTAACCTTACAAACTAATCATAGCAATGTCCTACAGTTTAGATTTGCGAGAAAAGGTAATGGAATATATAGAAAATGGCGGAAGTATCACTGAAGCTGCCAAAATTTATCGCATTGGAAGAGCAACAATATATCGGTGGATGAATCGAAAAGATTTGCAGGCAACAAAGGTAACCAGTCGCTATCGCAAAATCGATAAGGAAGTCTTGAAAAAAGATGTTCAAGAAAATCCTGAGATGACGATTAAGGAGAGAGCTATGAAGTTTGGCGTCACCCCTGGTGCCATATCTTACATGTTCAAAAAATTGAAAATAACTCGAAAAAATAATCGTTATGTTCTCAAAAAATAAGTCACCAAAGAAGGGTAAAAGTAATGGGGATTCTTGGGGATGGGAAAGTCCCAAAAACTGACTCAATCGAGTTGAATCGTATATTAGGATGGTGATTAAGATACTCCAGAAAATATAATTTTTTTGTTAACTTTCTCTGGATTTTACATTAATATTTATTTCATATTGAAAGATGGCATTACGTTGTTTTTTGGGCGAAGCGTTTACTTTTCCTCACCCGATATATTTCCTATTGTGGCTGTAAGAAGTTGATGATTTTGGTCGAGGTAAGCAAGTCACCGGCCCCATCCTTGCCCCAATCCTGAAATTGCTCCGCGGATATTGCTTCGATAGAGCCTTGGGTCGTAATGACTTTGATGGGGGAATCCGTTGCTACCAGCATCACCAATAATTGATCCTGGGGATCGGTAAACTGGGTAATGGTTGTGCCTAAATCGCCAAAGTTGCCGCATCGAACGGTACTGATAGGGAGCCGTTTACCATAACCAAATTGTGTCAAAAGCAGTACAGAGTCCTGGGCGGGCAGGGCTAGTAACCCGATTAATTTCTCTTGGGGACGTAAGCGTAATATGGATTGCCCTTGGGACGTGCGTCCCGATAGCGGGAGAGTTTCGGCGGTTAGTGGAAAACGCAACAGACGCCCTCTGCTGGTGGCTACAACTAGGTTTTGCTGGGGTTGATCCCTCCGTATCCACTGACAAAATCTGAGACGAGCGCCATCCCGCAGTTGGATTAAGCTTAGTCCCCGTGACCCCAGATCCTCTAATTCCGCCGCTATCAACCGTTTGAGCCGTCCCTGGGTAGACAAGAGTAATAAGTCAACTGGATCGGTGGGCGGAAAGTTAAGGTAAACGACATTTTCCACATCCCGCTGGGCAGATTTAGGCAATAGGTCGAGTAACTTTACCCGTGCAAGCTTCAGGGGAGGAATATCCTGAACCGCTAGCGTATAAGCTTTACCGTTGTCGGCGATCGCCACTAGGGTTTTTTGTTTTTGGAGGGGGATTTGCCGGACGATGGGGGAATGGTCAAGAGGGGAGCCTTCTGGGGTGAGTCTCTCTTTATGCCAGGCAATTTCATTGTCCAGCGTCAAGCTTAAAACGGCATTTTCGGGCGGTGCCTGGGGCGTAAATAAGGCAAGGTCATTTTTGGGTGAGGAAGAAGGATTGGCGGTGGAGTCTTGGGTTGCCGGATCAGCCGCAGGGCGGGAAGTGTCGCCCGATGCTACGGGAGAAGAAGGATTTTGGGGCGCTGGGGAAAATAGGGTGGAGTCACCATCTGGGTGAACCGTTTCTTGGTCCAGCGTCAGAGGCGGCGCTGTGGTGCTCGGAGGCGTCGAAGAAGGCGTTTCAGACGTTGGGGTGGGAGGAGACGCGGGGAGCTGGCTGGATACAGATTCGTCTTGATTTGGGTCAGAATCGACAGACCCTGGGTCTGGCTTAGGCTTGACCGCAATGGGGGTAATGGTTGTAGGCATGCCGTCGATAATGCGAGTACGGCGGGGGTCTCCAAACTTTTTTTTCAGTCCCCGTAGTTCCTTTTTCATTGCCTTCAAACGTTCATGGCGATCGCCCAGGAGGGTTTTGAGGGTCTGAATGCGTTCAGCGAGGGCTTGGCGTTCCTGTTGCAGTTTTTCCTGTTCTAAGCCTGTGATGCGACGCATGGGCATCCCTAAGATGGCATCCCCCTGGGCTACAGAAATTCCCAGTCGCTCCTGGAGTTGGGTCTTGGCGGTATTGCCATCCGGGGCAACGCGAAGAATTTCGATCAAGACATCTAAATTTTCTAGGCCGATGCGGAGTCCGTCTAATACTTCAAGGCGGCGATTTGCGTCGGCTAACTCGTGGTCATACTGACGAATCAAGGTATCTTCGCGAAATTGCAGAAATTCCTGGAGAAGACGCCGCAACGACATTTGTATGGGTTGATTGGCTGCTAGCGCCAAACTGATCATGCCGAAATTACTCTGCAGCGGGGTCATGCGATATAGCTTCTGTAAAATCGCTTTTGGTTTAACATCCCGCTTGAGTTCAATGACAACCCGCATCCCGGTGCGATCGCTCTCATCCCGTAGGTCTGAAATGCCATCTAGCTTCCCCGCGTTAACCAAACTGGCAATCTTTTCAATCCAGCTTGCTTTATTGACCTGAAAAGGTAACTCCGTGACCACGATCGCCGTCCGATTATGACTGCGTTTTTTTTCTCCTTTGATCGTTTCAATGTGGCTCACCCCCCGCACGGGAATCAATCCCCGTCCCGTTTGATAAGCCTGCAAAATCCCTTTACTGTCCAGAATTTCACCGCCAGTGGGGAAGTCCGGCCCCGGAATCAATTTAAACAATTCGGCATCGGACATCAGGGGCTTATTAATCAACCCAATCAAGCCATCAACTACTTCTCCTAAATTGTGGGGGGGGATATTGGTCGCCATCCCCACCGCAATTCCGGAACAGCCATTGAGCAGCAATAGGGGCAGTTGGGCGGGAACCACCGTGGGCTCCTGCTGGGAACTGTCAAAATTATCCGTAAAGTCAACGATCGCCTCACTGATGTCCTCCAACATGGCATCCATCGCAATGGGGGCTAAGCGGGTTTCGGTATAGCGCATTGCCGCCGCCGGATCATTATCCACCGACCCAAAGTTGCCATGACCCGCTAGGAGAGGATAGCGGCTGGAAAAATCCTGCACCATCCGCACCAGTGCGTCATACACTGCCTGATCGCCATGGGGGTGATATTTTCCTAGTACATCCCCCACTACCCTGGCGCATTTTCGAAAAGGGCGATCCGGCGTTAACCCCAGTTCATACATCGCGAACAAAATTCGTCGATGTACCGGCTTCAGCCCGTCCCGAACATCTGGTAACGCCCGGCCCACAATCACACTCATGGCATATTCCAAGTAGGAACGTTCCATTTCTTGGTGTAAATCTGTGGGAACAATTTGACCGATGCGGCTAATTTTCTTGGCCATGTGGCGAGGGAATGGGGGCGTTATTTCGCGGCCAATGTTAGCATTGAGTCGGTCTAATTCTGGCCTTGATTTGGCGAGTGATTCCCTATGGCGACGGTGTTGATTGTCGAAGACGATCCCATGAATTTTCGAGTGTTTGCCAAAATTTTGGCGAAGCGGGGGGGTATGGCGGTTAAAGGGACGGAGGATGTGGATGCAGTACTAAAACTGGTGCGGGAACGACAAGTGGACGTAGTGCTGATGGATGTGTCGCTTTCCCGGAGTCACTACAACGGCAAGGCTTACAACGGCATCGAAATCACCCAGTTGTTGAAGCAAGACCCCCAAACAGCAGCTATTCCCGTCATTTTGGTCACTGCCCATGCCATGGCTGGCGATCGAGAACGATTGTTATTGGAAAGTGGTGCAGAGGGATACATTGCTAAGCCCGTAGTGGATCACGCAGAATTCATCAAACAAATTCAGTCTCTTACCTCTTGTTGATGGACATTAATTAATCGCGCTGATTCGTAAATTAACGTTTTATTAGAAGACTAAATTTTACCGATGGGTCTCTCCCCCGACCTCCATACGTATTGGATGCAACAGGCGATCGCCTTAGCTGCTGAAGCCGGAGCCGTGGGAGAAGTCCCGGTCGGTGCTTTATTGCTGGATAAACAGGGCGGAGTCATTGCCACCAGCCAAAATCGGAAGCAACGGGATCAAGATCCCACGGCCCATGCAGAAATTTTAGCCATCCAAACCGGATGCCAGCGGTTAGGACATTGGCGACTTAATGAATGCACGTTGTACGTCACCCTAGAACCCTGTCCCATGTGTACGGGGGCTATTATCCAAGCCCGTTTAGGTTTATTGGTATATGGCACCTCCGATCCAAAGACAGGAACCATTGATAGTGTGTTTGACTTGACAGCCAGCCCCGCGTCTAACCATCGCCTCCAAAGAATTGGCGGTATTTGTGCCCCGCAATGCAAAAAGCAATTACAAACTTGGTTTGCTCGGCATCGCCTAGAGAAATCGCAGTGAATTGGCGATTTTTTGACAGAAATTTAACGAACTTTCCCGCAATTTTTTCTGGGTGAAAGAAAAAAAAGTACTGCATAAAACAGTGTCAATAGTATACAAGTCCCACAAGAGCCGGGGCTTAATCTCAATCGTATTAGACTTTTAAGTATTCTTCTAATTCTTAGCTCATCTGGCTCAGAAGCGTATACCGGATTGACCTGTGTGTGATCATCAAAAATTATTACAATCTATTACGGATGTCAGTATGAAGGGAGCACAATGCTTGAAAATAGTTGGGGCGAGTTGATTTTTAGCCGATTGACGGGTTACCGTCCTGTCGAGCGGACGACTTTGCCTCGGTTAACAAGGTCTGTTTAAAACCCTACTTAACGACTTAAAAAATAATTTACGGAGGAATCCATCCATGAGTATAGTCACGAAATCAATCGTGAATGCTGATGCTGAAGCTCGTTACCTCAGCCCCGGCGAATTAGATCGGATCAAAGGATTTGTGTCTGGTGGTGTTGCCCGTTTGCGCATTGCTGAAACCCTTTCTGGTTCCCGTGAACGCATCGTCAAAGAAGCTGGCGATCGTCTCTTTCAAAAGCGCCCCGATATTGTTACACCCGGTGGTAATGCTTATGGAGAAGAAATGACTGCCACCTGCCTGCGGGACATGGATTACTACCTCCGTTTAATCACCTACGGTGTTGTTTCTGGTGATGTCACCCCCATCGAAGAAATTGGTCTAGTGGGCGTCCGAGAAATGTATCGTTCCCTGGGAACACCCATTGAAGCAGTTGCCCAAAGTGTTCGGGAAATGAAAGAAGTTGCCTCTGGTTTACTGTCCTCTGAAGATGCCGCTGAAGCTGCCTCCTACTTCGATTATGTTATCGGTGCAATGAGCTAGGCTTGTTTGCCCTTATCTTGGATTATTTCTAAGACAACTTTTTTTTGCAACCTTTTACATTGACCTAGACTTAAGGAAATCACAATTATGCAAGACGCAATTACGGCTGTCATTAATTCCGCTGACGTTCAAGGGAAATACCTCGACAGTGCGGCACTACAAAAACTAAAAGGCTATTTCGAGAGTGGAGAACTGCGCGTTCGCGCGGCTAGTGTTATCAGTGCTAACGCTGCCACCATCGTCAAAGAAGCTGTTGCTAAATCTTTGCTGTATTCTGATGTCACCCGTCCTGGTGGCAACATGTATACGACCCGCCGTTATGCTGCCTGTATTCGTGACTTGGATTACTATCTTCGCTACGCAACCTATGCAATGCTAGCTGGCGAACCCTCTATTTTGGATGAACGGGTACTCAATGGGCTGAAAGAAACCTACAATTCTTTAGGTGTTCCCATCAGCAGCACCGTACAAGCAATCCAAGCGATGAAAGAAGTAACGGCAGCCCTAGTTGGTCCGGATGCAGGTAAAGAAATGGGTGTTTATCTTGACTATATTTGCTCTGGCTTAAGCTAATTCGGGATGGAGGGCTAAACACAATTCTCCATCATCGCTCGAAATCATCTTGAATGATTTTATTTATTTTGATTTCGTTGGCTGAGTATCTATTGTTCGGGAAGTCTAAAGTAAGTGCTGACGATTGTATCCTGCTGGTTAAACCGTTACCATTGACTTCTGACTCCCGAATTCTCCATATGAAAACTTTTTTTATAAACCAAAAGATTTAGGAGCACAACTTTCTATGCGGATGTTCAAAATTACCGCCTGTGTCCCCAGCCAAACTCGGATTCGGACACAGCGTGAATTACAAAATACTTATTTCACCAAACTGGTACCCTATGATAATTGGTTTAGAGAACAGCAACGTATTATGAAAATGGGTGGGAAAATTACAAAAGTTGAGTTGTCAACAGGTAAGCCGGGGGCAAATACCGGGCTTTCCTAAGTCGTTCTGTTCTTCTAAGAGGAACTATCAGCACTATTTTCTATAAAAAAAGGGGTCTTCATTGACCCTTTTTTATTGAGTTGCAGTATGCTTTGAAACAAGTTAAAACTATTTAAGTTGATGCGTTGAACACACAGTCGTTGGTCGTTTCCATGTCTGAGCTTGAAAAATTGTTTGATGCTGTTCGTGCTGAAGCTGAACGAGAAACGTTTCCTTTAGATAAGGCAGTATATAATGCAGCGAATAAAGATGCCCTAGCTCCTATTCTGTATGGAGGAACCCTTAACAGTCAGCTATGTTTTTTTGGTAGAGATTTAGGTCGAGATGAGGTTTATGCCGGTCAACCCTTAATTGGTGCGGCAGGGACATTAGTTAGAGAAGGATTTTTTCGTGCTTGGCAAGGAATACGGCCCGAAAGCGCCAGTGAGCTTCAATCCATCTGTCAGCGAGTGTTATTGAGTAATACCGTTCCTTATAAACCGCCTGGAAATAAGGCTTATTCTGTCAAAGTAAAAGAGCGTTTTCGACCTTTTATTGAGGAATTGCTTGTCTGTCATTGGCAGGGACGACAAATTATAACCTTAGGAACTGAGGCATTTAAATGGTATTCTCCCTATGCATCTAAAGGTGTACTAGAGAATTTTTTTCGGGGTAGCAATCGGTTTGACTCTTCTCTAGATGTACTTATTTCTACGGTGAACGTTAGCGGCGATCGCCAGGAAAAGATCGTAAAATTGATGCCTTTGCCACACCCATCACCATTAAATAAACGCTATTATGCTAAATTTCCAGATATGTTACAAAAACGTCTCGAACAAATTGCATTTTAATAGATTTCCTTAGTCTAGTCGTTAAAATTCCTTTAGATAATTTGATTATTTAGGCGTTTTGAATTGACCTTTACACTTAATTTTTTAAATTTCGTTAAGTTAAAACACCTTAATTTTAACCTATTGATTTCAATATATTTTTGTTGAAAACTTCATAGATTAATTATATTTTTAAAGTATATGAAAAAAATTAATGTTGGCTTCTTCAGCCCTCGAAATTACTTAAATAGAAATGAGTTTTCAGGGACTTTATATTATATGTTTAATGCGTTAGAGGCATTAGATGGTGTCAACATTATTAAGTTAGGAGAGCCATTAGGAGCAAGTGATAGCTTATGGAGTAAAATTCAACAAAAAATAATCGTCAAAATTGCAGAGATTGAGCAACATTACACGAATCGTGATCAAGTAAAAAAATTCATTAATTTAGTTTCAAAACAATTAAAAGAAAATCACTGTGATATTATTTTTGCCCCTGTCTGTAAAGAATATGTTTGCCATTTGAGTACGGATAAGCCCATTGTATCTTTATCTGATGCTACTGCTGACCTTCTATACAATGATGAATATAGTGCTTATGATGATGAGGAGTCTTATCTTTTATCCTGTCGTTTAGAAAGACTTGCAATACAAAAATCATGCCTTATAGTTTATTCTTCCGACTGGGCAGCTAATTCGGCAATTACTGATTTTGAGGCGTCATCAGAGCAAATTAGAATCATACCATTTGGCGCTAATTTAGATATTATTCCGTCCAAGGAAAAAGTCACTGAAAAGCTACCAATAAGGCCATTCAACCTATTATTTATTGGAAAAGATTGGTTCCGAAAAGGTGGAGAAATTGCCTACCAAACTATGTTGAAACTATTGGAAATGGGGATAGAAGTTAAACTGACGATGATTGGTTCAGTACCTCCAGACGGAACTAACAAGCATCCAAATTTGGAAATTATTTCATTTCTCAATAAAGATATAAAAGAAGAACAATCCCAGCTTCAATCGATATTGTTGGATTCGCACATATTACTTTTTCCGACCCGTGCTGATTGTTCGCCCATTGCATTGTGTGAGGCAGCAGCCTACGGAATCCCGGCGATTACATCTGATGTGGGTGGCATCCCAGAAATTATCAGGCCAGGTCAAAACGGATTTATGTTGCCGCCATCTGCCACGCCAATGGATTATGCACAAAAAATTGCAGAAGTTCTTGGTAATTCAGCTCAGTATAGAGAGTTAGTCATCCAATCCCGTCAAGAGTATGAAAGCCGTCTCAATTGGTCAACATGGGCAAGAAATATGGAAACTGTTTTTAGAGATGCCTTCGCCAAACTAGAGGAAGAGGATGGTTTCGGAGACAAAAAGGGGGTGTATAGCGCCTAAATTAGCCACACGAGCCAAGATGGATGCGAATAAAATAGGGTTCGGCTTTGGCTGACTGATGATAGCTTGAAGCTTGAGCAATGTTTATGCTTGTCGGTTTCCTTCAGCGAACCGTAGATATCTGACCTGACATGATGACGTTCCAAGTCATGTTAACGATGGAGAGCCATTTTTTGATTTACTGAGGAAGGTTTTATCTCGCAATGGAGGCATTATTTATTAACTATGAAAATATTGATTACTGGAGGGGCTGGGTATATTGGTTCTGTCCTTACCCCCACCCTGTTGGCAGCGGGCAATGAAGTAACCGTCCTAGATAATTTCATGTTTCAGCAAAATAGCTTGGCGGATTGTTGTCAATACGATATGTTTCAGGTGGTGCGAGGAGATGCCCGTGATGAAGGGTTAATAAAATCCCTGCTCAAAGATGTAGATGTCATTATCCCCCTTGCCGCCCTAGTGGGCGCTCCGCTGTGCAGCCGGGATCAGATTGGAACAAAGTCTACCAATCAGACGGCAGTTGAAATGCTCTGTCGTCTAACAAGTTCTCAGCAACGTATCCTAATGCCAGTTACCAATAGTGGCTACGGCATCGGAGAACAGGGAAAATTTTGTACAGAAGATAGCCCACTGCGCCCAATTTCCCTCTATGGCATGACCAAAGTGGCTGCTGAGACGGCGATTTTGGAGCGAGAAAATAGTGTCACTTTTAGGCTGGCGACCGTTTTTGGTATGTCTCCTCGAATGCGGATGGATTTATTAGTGAATGATTTTGTTTATCGGGCATTTTATGACCGAGCAGTGGTGATTTTTGAGGGACACTTTAAGCGTAACTACATCCATATTCGAGATGTAGCTAAGGTTTTTCTACATGGTTTGACCCACTTTGACAAGATGAAAGGTAAGCCTTATAACGTCGGTTTGGAAGATGCCAACTTGTCTAAACTTGAGCTCTGTGCTGAAATTCAAACACAGCTTCCTAACTTTGTGTATTTAGAGGCTCCTATTGGTGAAGATCCAGATAAACGGGATTACATTGTGTCTAATCAACGAATTTTAGCCACTGGTTTTATTCCGGATTGGTCTCTGGGTCGTGGCATTCGGGAGTTGATCAAGGGCTATACAATTCTCCGTAATACCATTTATTCCAATGTTTAAACTCCATCCATCATGAAAACTTGAGTCTTTGAGGCCTAGGAGTTAGGCGGGATTAAGACTATGAGCTGAAAAGTTGAAGAACAATGTTGGGTAGTCGTCCGAGTGTAGCGATGAATAAAAAACCAGATAGCTCCAACATGATTATCGAGCTTCTTGGAAAAAGAGGGACTCTCACGGACAAGATAAGAGAGGCGTTAGGGAAAATATTTGTGGTTATTAGCCAGCGTCTATCTGTCAAAGGAGGAAAGAGTCGCAGGCTATCCCTTCTCCTTAACGCCAAGTCAGGCGAGAAGGAGTCGCGGTGGCGATGCAAATTAAAGGGTCACAGGGAAAACCGCGAAATATTATTAACCTACGCTATTTGCCCCGCTCAAAATAAAGCCGTCGGCAATTAAGCTGCCATGACCACCGTGCCGGCCTGACGGTGAATAATATCTAACGCCTGATCCAGCCGACCGATACCACACCACCCCCCTGTCCGCTCCACAAACTGACAAGCGGCTCCTACTTTTGGCCCCATCGACCCAGCTTCAAAGCGGTATCGACGTAGATTTTTGGCTGTGGTTTGCTCAAAACGGTGCGCATAGTTGGTACCCCAATTTTCGTAGACGCCATCAGCATCCGTTAATAACAGTACCCCCTGGGCTTCAAGATCTTTTGCTAACAGGACTGCGGCTAGGTCTTTGTCAATCACCGCTTCAACCCCTTGTACTCCTCCCGACTCACAAATCACCACGGGAATGCCACCGCCACCCGCACAAACCACGACGGCACCACTGTTGACCAATAGGCGAATGGTGGGGAGTTCAATGATCCGTAGTGGTTTTGGGGAAGCCACCACGCGGCGGTAACCTTGACCATCTGGGGCGATCGCCCAACCCCGTTCCGTTGCCAATTGTTGCGCCTGTTCCGGAGGATAAAGGGGGCCAATGGGTTTGCTGGGTTGCAAAAAAGCCTGGTCATGGGGGTCAACAGTGATCTGGGTTAACAGGGTCACCACTTCTTGGTCCGGTAGGTGATTCCGTAATTCTTGCTCCAATAAATAACCAATCATTCCTTCTGTTTGTGCCCCCAACACATCCAAGGGATAGGGTCGAACGGATTTTTCACATTCTCCTTGTAACGCTAGCAATCCCACTTGGGGGCCATTACCGTGGGTCACCACCACGGGATACTCACGGGCAACATCGGCGATCGCCTGGGCTGCGATATGAATATTTTGCTTTTGGACTTCCGCTTCCAGGGACTGCCCCCGCTTTAACAGGGCATTCCCCCCCAACGCGATCACAACCGGACTATTAGTTAGCATGGCATTCCCCTCCAAGACCCTGTTGGGCTAAAAATGTATCCACCGCTTCACCCAGTCCAGGCTGTTCGGCTTCGCTGTAGTCGTAAAAGACCCGCACAACGGGTTTATTGAGGCTAATTAACCGACTGAGATCACTGGGGGTAGCAGATACCACGACATCTGCCTCAGTGGCATTGAGTGTATCGGCTAATGCTTGTAATTGCTCAGGAAAATAGCCCATCGCGGGCACAATGCGAGTGAGGTGGGGATAATTGTCGTAAATTGCTTGGATTTCCGGCACAGCGGAGGGGCGTGGATCAAGGATGGTAATCGCGTCAATATCCTTGACGGCTTGATAGCCAGCTCCGTAACCCATGCCACCATGGGTCGTGGTCGGCCCGTCCTCGACAATGACAACTGTTTTTCCTTGTAAATTCATCGGCGGATCTAGCCGCAGGGGCGATCGCCCCTGGAGAATTCGAGCGCCCGGATTTAACTGGGCGATATGGTCTCGTACCTGTGCCACCTGCTCCGGGGTTGCCACTTCCGATTTTGGAATTAGGACAATATCTGCCATCCGCACCACGGTTTCACCAGGATGGTAATGGCTTTCATCCCCAGGGCGGAGGGGGTCAACTAGGGCAATATGCAAATCAGGTTGCACAAAGGGGAAGTCATTATTGCCACCGTCCCAGAGAATCACATCACTTTCAAATGCGGCTTTTTCCACAATTAAGCCGTAATCTACGCCCGCATAAACGACGTTTCCCACCAAGATATGGGGTTCATATTCTTCTCGCTCTTCCACCGTGCATTCAGCCGTATCCAAGTCTTCGAGGCTAGCGAAACGCTGTACCGCTTGGTTAAGCAAATTGCCGTAGGGCATGGGATGGCGGATGGCACAAACTCGCAACCCTTGTTGCCGTAGGCGTTGGGATAACCAGCGACTGACCTGGGATTTTCCACAGCCAGTGCGCACTGCCGACACGGCGATGACGGGCACAGTGGCGTTGATCATGGTCTGGTTCGGGCCAAGCAACACAAAATCTGCCCCGGTGGTCAATGTTCTTGAGGCCAGGTGCATCACCTGTTCATGGGATACATCACTGTAGGCGAAGACCACCTGATCAACGGCATGGTCTCGACAGAAAGTTTCGAGTTGGCTTTCTTCAATAATGGGAATGCCATCGAGGTAAAAGGAGCCAGCGAGGGGCGGTGGATAATGGCGATCAGCAATGCCCGCAATTTGGGTTGCGGTAAATGCCACCACGTCATAGTCCGGGTTATCTCGATAGACTTGATTAAAGTTATGAAAATCACGACCCGCTGCGCCTAAAATCACGACTCGTGAACGTTTTCCCACTTGGCTAGACATAAATGATTCCTCTGATCTGGAGACCCGCCGCCATGACGCTGAATGGTCAAAACGGGTAAAGCGGATTTCTTCAACTCGTCAAAATTTATGATTAATCGAGCCAGTATCAAGGGTGTTTCAATAAAACATTATCCCTTGATCCCCGATTGCTTTTCTATATTTATCGTAGCGAATTAGGGGATTTATCCTTGAGCCCTCGTTACAATCCTTAGTTAGTCGAGGCACCACGACTCAGGAATTTCGGTCATTAGATCTCTTTCATAATTGGTTTCACAGTATGGTAAGGCTGATAAAAGTTCTACTCTTGAGAGCATATTAAATGAATTATGAAACAGCTCAGACCCTGAGCCCGTCGAACTTTAAGCGATATACCGGCATTCAAAAAGAAACTTTTAATCTGATGCTCCAGGCATGGAATGAATATTATGTGGGTCACTCAAATGCAGGACGACCCCCAAAGTTGACCCCACCTGACCAGCTACTGATAGCTCTCCAATATTGGCGAGAGTACCGCACCTACTACCACATAGCCAAAGACTGGGGAATTTCAGAGGCAACGGTTTATCGTATTGTTCATCGTGTCGAAACAGTGTTGATGGGCTCGGGGCGATTTCGTCTGCCGGGGAAAAAACAGTTACTGTCAGAAGGTGAGTATCCTGATGTCGTGGTTATTGACGTGACGGAAACTCCGATTGAACGTCCCAAAAAAGGGCAAAAACAGTATTATTCTGGCAAGAAAAAACAACATACACTCAAGTGTCAAGTATTGGCTCATCGCTACAGTAAAGAAATTATCTGTTTGTTTTTCGGGGAAGGTCGTCGTCATGATTTCCATCTTTTTAAGACTTCTGGAGTCCATCTTCATCCAGATACCGAAAGCATTCAAGACAGCGGCTATCAGGGAATTAATGCTTATCATCCCAACAGCTATGTGCCGCTCAAAAAGTCAAAAAAGGGCGAACTAACTCACTTAGAGCGCGAATATAATCAGGCTTTGAGTCGCGAACGCATCTGTATCGAGCATATCAATCGTAGTTTGAAGATTTTCAGGGTTTTGGCGGGTCGATATCGCAATCGTCGTCGCCGTTATAATCTCCGCTGCAACTTGATTGCCGCCATCTACAACTATGAGTTATCTCTCTCTACTTTAGACAGGGAAAACAATACACAGCACATTGGGTCATGAATTATGAAAGAGGTCTATTAAGGGCAATAAATTCCAAAAAGTTAAGGGCAAACAACTCGAGATATAGCGGTTTTCATAGGTGTGAGGTCACCCTGGAATATCCAAAACCTTGATTTTATTGGAATTCACCGTACCTCAGTTGTGCGCAAGCCGCTATAATTTGATGATTTATTAAAATAATTACGACTTTAAGACTCTTTTGCTGTCTCCAAAAAGTTAACTCAGCGTTGACTCAAGTCTGTTTCGAGACATCGTCCATCATTCCTCTGCCCACGTGGCGATCGCCTTTAATTCTGCAGGAATGTCACTATCAGTAGGAAACTCCAATTGGGTTTCTGAGGTTCCCAGATAGCCGGAATTCATAAAAAAGACCAGCAACCGACATAATGCCACCCAGACCGCTTGATCAAATTCCCAATCTTGTCCCCGTCTGGTATGACAGGCGATCGCCTGCAAAGCCCAATAGTAATTATTCCGGACGATGCCACCCCCCTTTTTAAACTGGGGCAACGACTCCGCCTCAATGGCCAACAAGTCCGGGGCAAGCAGCTTGCATTTCATGATCTACCAATGCTCTCAACAGGCAAATAGGCTTTCTGGCATCCTGGTCATGACTCTGTTGGGAATTGCACAAGGAACCAGTAAGCGGGTCAAATCTAACTCAATATGTTCCCTTGCTCACGTAATATCATGTCGGCTTGAATGCGCTTAAGATAAAAGGGTTGCAACTTTACTTGCTATTATGCCCAAACGCATCAGCATTATCCCCCATCTCACCATTGACGCCTTAGAACAACGCTACCGTCAGGCAAACAAACCGATTGAACGTTCACACTATCAAATTATCTGTTATTAGATCAAGGTCGTACTACCGAGGAAGTAGCTGCTGTGACTGGTTATAGTCGTTCTTGGATTTATGAACTAGTTCGCAGCTACAATCGCATCGGCGTAGCCGCACTAGGAGATTTACGTCGTCAAAACCGAGGTGCGGCACCTCTTCTCAATGATGTGCAAAAGCCAATACTGAAGCCCTCAAGAACCCCCCTGAAGGAGGTCTTGGAAGGACGAAGAGGTTAACTCCAAGGGAATATTGGTTCCCTGGTGTACCTCTCACCTAACAACATCAGAGCGCAGAGGAGGAAGTGCAAAGAGGGAGGACACGGCAGCCGAAGTCGAGAAAGTACAGCAGGAATATCCCGACGCTACCGTCGAAGATTTGGGCTGAAGAGGATGAGCGTCCGCCGCCATCCCGGTCGTCCCAGCAGAACGAGAATGGGTGCTTATCGAGCACCGTTCTTCGTCAACACCGAGCGTTAGCTGTACCAAGACTTTTCCACACACTGGGATTGGCTAAAGCGAGCTCATCCTACCCTCGACCGGGCGAGCGAGAGGACTAGAAGATACCAGAAGGAATCTACCGCTACCCGCCACTCCGGAGTACAGCCAGCCGAACGAAACGACGATCAGCCCAGAAGTCATACAATTTATCCACCAAATTGTGTGCATTTACCACGACATGATATAACAAGGGGCCAACGGGTTGCAGCATAAATCCAACCCATCCCTAAAATTTGATAAACCCGTCGAAAAACTTCGACATTCTGAATCACTGTGCCATCGGGTAGTACCGCATGAATGCGGCTCATCGCTTCGGCAAACTCAACGCCTCCCTGTTCAGCCGGATTATAATTCGGGTCAGCAATGTCCACGAATGCCACTAGCCCCCGCCCCCGATCTTTTTGGCGTAAAAAGTTTACTTCTTTTAGACAAAGCGGGCATTCGCCATCATAGAGGAGTTTGATTTGCCAGGAAGGAAGAGTCATTACAAAGATTAAGAAATGTTAGTTTACCTAGTTACTATTCTGACAGGTGGTGCAACAGAGAAGTGTGGGATGAGTAACGAATATATTGGATAGCATCGCTAAAGACATTCAAACTCAAATTAAAACTCCGAAGGCGGGGATCATCAAACCAAAAAACGACGAGTTGTTGAGATTGGTAGCAAATATTCCCCTCCTTGATTTAGGCACTGGTTCCGTTTAAGTGTAATCCCCAAAGCGGCCGAGGCGAGACCTAGTAGTCTACTAGAATTCGAGGCGATAAGTGGTTAGAGTACCTTGATTTTCGTTCAGAGACTGTAAATTTCCCGGTAGGGACTCCCGTGTTTGCCACTGACAGGCATAGTAATGCTGCTCCAAAATTCGCCACCCCATAGTTGCCTTCACATGAGGACATCTCTTGAAAATTTCTCTCGCAGTTAAGCTTTTTATCATCTTGACTAAACTGGTGACACTATAAGTCGGAACAGATTGAATAAAAAAATGTACATGGTCTTTGTCTATCCCATCTCTAATTTAACTTCATATGCAAATATTTCGTAGCTCATGGTCTACTCTTTCATCAAAAACTGCCGGATAGCGGGAAAAACTAGGTGGATGAACTAGACTGTTAGTTATGATTGGGGGGGGTGGGGGGGGGGGGAAAGGAGGGGGGTGGGAGGGGGGGTGGGAACAATTTGTCCCATCAGTGAATGGATATCACCCTGAAAAAAAGTAAGGCGGTTCCCCTCTGTACGCCCCATGACTTGATTTGAGCTTTTAGGATTTTGTCCTTCGACTAAAACTTGTTCTATGCGGCCGAGATAGCGTTGCGAGCGTTCCATGGCTTGAGTCGCGGCCAAATGATTTAATTGTTGGAGGCGGTCGTCTTTCACTCCTTCCTCCAATTGATTGTCCCATAGGGCAGCTGGTGTGCCAGGACGGGGAGAATAGGCCGCCGTATTCAACTGATCAAAGCCAATTTCTTCTACTAACTCTAACGTTTGCTCGAATTGAGATTCTGTCTCTCCAGGGAAGCCCACAATAACATCAGCACTAATGGCCGCATCAGGCATATATTCACGAATTTTAGTGATAATTTGACGATAACGTTCACGGGTATAGCCCCGCTTCATTGCTTTAAGAATATCATTGTCACCGGATTGAAAAGGAATATGAAAATGTTTACAGACCTTAGGAAGGCTCGCACAGGCTTGAATGAGTCGCTCTGTGAAGTAGCGAGGATGGCTAGTGGCAAAACGAATGCGCTCAATCCCCTCGATGTCATGGACGTAGTACAGTAAATCGGTAAATGTATGTAAATGCCGGCCTGTTGCAGTCACTCCCGGTAAATCCCGTCCATAAGCGTCAATATTTTGCCCCAACAAGGTTATTTCTTTAAATCCCTGCTCCGCCAAAGTTTTCATTTCCGATTGTATTGATTCCGGGGTTCGAGATTGTTCTACTCCACGGACATTGGGGACGACGCAATAGCTACAACGTTCATTGCAACCATAAATCACATTGACCCATGCTGTCACGGCGCTTTCTCGACGGGGCCTAGTAATATCTTCTAGAATGTGAACCGCTTCCGTTGCGACAACTTGATTCCCCGACCAAACCTGTTCAAGTAAATCCCCAATACGGTTGGCATGCTGAGGTCCCATGACTAAGTCCAATTCCGGAACGCGGCGTAGTAACTGTTCTCCTTCCTGTTGAGCGACACATCCTGCCACCACCAGTGTTAGATGGGGATTGATTTGTTTGCGCTTAGCCTGTCGTCCCAAGTAGGAATAGACTTTTTGTTCTGCATTGTCACGAATGGTACAGGTGTTGTAGAGAATCAGATCGGCTTCGAAAGGATCTTCAACCCAGGTCATGCCCATATTGTCCAAGACGCCGGCCATTCTTTCTGAATCGGCTTTATTCATTTGACAACCAAACGTTGTAATGTGATAGCGACGGAGAGTGGACATGGTTTTAATTCAAAAAAAGTGGGGGGAACTGAGTAAGTGGGTAGATGTTTAAAAAATCGAGGCAGCAATTACTGAAACTCCCTGTTTATTTAGAGCGTTGCTCTGTGCTCATTGCGACAAACCACACGTCACGAGCTAACCTCGGATTATAACTTTTGTCTTCATATCCCGCTCCATATCTTATCCTGGCGGGGGTGGACATTGCTTTTTTAGTCAGCAAATTAGGTTAAACGGAAACACCAGCAACCGCTAGAATGGGCTACTAAATGACTTAATCCAGCCACAAATTTTCTGGCTGTGATAAAGCCTTGAAGTTGTTGAATGCTGCTGCCCGGACAGGCACTGTTACTGTACCGCACAAACCACTATGTCTAAAGTTCTCGTTTCTGATTCTATTGATCCCGTTGGTATCGAAATTCTTCAACAAGTTGCCCAAGTTGATATAAAAACGGGGCTGTCGGAAGCAGAAATTGTTGACATCATCCCGGAATATGATGCCATTATGCTCCGTTCCGGAACTAAGGTTACAGAGCCTATTATTACAGCAGGGAAAGAGTTAAAAATCATCGGGAGGGCTGGTGTTGGCGTTGATAACATAGATGTTCCGGCTGCTACTCGCCAGGGGATTGTGGTGGTCAACTCTCCTGAAGGAAATACGATCGCCGCCGCCGAGCATGCTCTTGCGATGATGATGGCGCTAGCTCGCCATATTCCCGACGCTAATCAATCAGTCAAAGCTAGTAAGTGGGAACGAAAACGTTTTATTGGCACAGAAGTTTATAAAAAAACCTTAGGGGTCATTGGTTTAGGCAAAATCGGCTCCCACGTGGCGACGGTGGCAAAATCGATGGGGATGAAACTTTTAGCCTATGATCCCTTTATTTCCCAAGAACGGGCTGATCAACTCGGCTGTACCTTAGTGGATTTGGATTTATTGTTTGCCGAATCTGATTTCATCACCCTCCATATTCCGAAAACCTCAGAAACGGCGAATTTGATCAATGCCAAAACCCTGGCAAAAATGAAATCTACGGTACGCATTATCAATTGTTCTCGCGGGGGAACCATTGATGAAACCGCCTTGGCAGAAGCGGTAGAAGCCGGGCGCATTGGTGGGGCTGCCCTTGATGTTTTTGACCAAGAGCCCCTGGGGGAATCTCCACTCCGCAACTTTCCCAATATTATTCTGACCCCTCATTTGGGGGCCTCTACCGAAGAAGCCCAGGTCAATGTGGCGGTGGACGTAGCGGAACAAATTCGAGATGTTCTCTTGGGGTTACCCGCCCGTTCTGCGGTCAATATTCCAGGCTTAACCCCCGATGTAATGGAAAAACTCCGTCCCTATTTACAGCTCTCAGAAACTTTGGGAACCTTGGTCGGGCAGTTGGCGGGCGGGCGTATTGAAAAATTAACCGTTTCTCTTCAAGGAGATTTGGCTGAAAATAGTAATAGTCAACCGTTGGTCGTTGCTGCCATTAAAGGTCTCCTGTCCCAAGCGCTGCGAGAACGTGTTAACTACGTCAATGCGGCCCTTGAGGCGAAGGAACGGGGCATTCGCGTGGTGGAAACACGGGATGGCTCAGTCCGGGACTACTCTAGTTCTCTTCATCTAAAAGCAACCGGTACGATGGGAGAACATTCTGCAACAGGTGCTCTTCTTAGTAACGGCGAAATTCGCATTACAGACGTGGATGAGTTTCCCATTAATGTTCCACCCAATAATTACATGCTCTTTACGTTGCATCGAGATATGCCGGGCATTATCGGAAAAATTGGTTCGTTATTAGGCAGTTTTAACGTCAATATTGCCAGTATGCAGGTCGGTCGAAAAATTGTCCGGGGAGATGCTGTCATGGCATTGAGCTTAGATGATCCGCTACCCGATGGTTTACTCTCAGAGATCATGAAGGTGTCTGGTATTCGGGATGCTTACACCGTCAAGTTTTAGTTAGGGGATTTCTGGCGATGGCCAATAGCTGGTGGGAAATTAAGCTGTCATGTCATCCCGACTTGGAAGAGACGGCCTATTGGCGTTTAGACCAGTTGGGCTGTTCAGGCACAGCCACGGAAAAAAAGCCACATTCACATTCGTTTCTCGTCAGGGCCTATTTGCCCCAAGGTCGGGCGCAACTGCCAGATTTATCGACCTTGGCTTTGTGGTTTGAACAGAGTGCCCTCTTGATGGCCTTGCCGAAGCCTAATTGTCAATGGCAGTTAATCGACGAAGAAGATTGGTCAAGTAGCTGGAAACAACATTGGCAACCCACTGACATCGGCGATCGCCTTTGTATCTATCCTGCTTGGCTGACACCCCCATCGGAGACTGAGAGGCTGACCTTATGTCTAGATCCCGGAGTTGCCTTTGGAACAGGAGCCCATGCCACCACCCAGTTATGCCTTGAATGCCTCGAAATACAAGTGAGTCCAGATCAGGATGTGGTGCTAGCCGATATCGGGTGTGGCTCGGGGATTCTCGCCATTGCAGCCATACTTTTAGGTGCCCCAAAAGTCTATGGGGTGGATGTGGACGAGTTAGCGGTGACTGCGGCCCAGAGTAATCGTGATCTCAACCAGATTTCTCCCGACCATTTACTTATCAAGGAAGGGAGTGTAAAAGAACTAGAAAAAGTATTACCAGGGCCAGTGGATGGAATCGTCTGCAACATTTTGGCAGAAGTCATCATCGATCTTATTCCCCAATTCACCCCCTTGGTTAAACCCCAAGGCTGGGCAATCCTCAGTGGCATTATGGTGAGCCAAACCCCAATGATTACCGAAGCATTAGAGCAAGCGGGTTGGACAATAATTACCCGATGGAAGCGTCAAGACTGGTGTTGCTTCCAAGTCCGGAAAGAAGCCCCACGCAACGACTAAAAAAACACATCCATCTCTGAACGTCCGGTGATTTTCAACCAATTTTGAGCTTCGATGTAATTGTTGGGGGCTAAGCGGATGGCCTGCTTCCAATATTCAGCAGCTTTGTCAAATAGAGCTTCCGACTCATTTTCATTCCCGGCTTCTTTCGCTTGTTCACCCTGAAAGTGGTAGATAACAGCAATATTATTCAATGCAGAAGGCATTTGAGGATTAATCTCGATCGCCTGTTGATAGAGATCTAGCGCTTTCTTATGATCCCCATTGCTAGCATGAATTAATGCCATATTGTAGAGAATATAGCTACGGTCATTGCTATTTTCTTCCAGTCGCAGTGCCTCTTCATAGTTATCTAGGGCTTCTGCATATTCTCCATCCGCTTGGGCAGACATGCCATCCCGATAATAAACAAAGGCTTCTTTCGCCTTTTTGTTGGTCGGCAGAATTTTGAGGATAATATCTGCCATAACAGTAAAGGACTTGTCAATAAAATTATCGTTACGTTGGGTACGAGGCATAGATATAGATGCGTAAAAAAAGAGATTTAACTGAATTTAAATGGTCGCCCTAAATGGTAACAAAGTCTGCTGCCAAGGCGACAAAAAGCCCCCATATCTTAAGACACAGGGGATAACTGGGTTGATAACTTTAAGGAATTCTGGACATTTGTGTTAAGCACTCGGCGATGCCAGAGTTTTGGGGTACCAATCACCAAGAAGTCATATTAACTAAACCACTCAGGAACAGCTTCTTCTTTCGTGTTGGTGTTGCGAGATGGGGTTTCACGGTTGAATTTCATGTGAATCGAACGGGTTTGTTCGCCATCTGCCGCAACCGCCATGATGGGGTAATCAATTAAGCCATCTTGGAAAGACATTTGGAAGCGGAAGGTTCCATCGGGGTTTAGTTTGATGGGTCGTCCTCCGATGGTCACGGTCGCATCAGGTTCCGTAGCGCCATAAACAATCAATTCGGCATCAGCAACAAGCCAGAATTGACGCGGACGAATGGGCGCTTCTGATGACATAAATTCAGCACTAGAGACTCCCATGCCGACTCCAGACATATTAATGCCAGAGGCAGTGGGAAGGGCCCACATCCCGACACCGGACGGGAACACATAGGAACTCAGGCTTTGCTCCGGTGTCATTGAACCAGGAATATGCTGCATCGATCCATAGAGTGAGCCAGCAATACGCATCGCTTCAGCATCTTGTGCCATCCCGTAGATAGAATCGTGGGTTGCTGAATCTGTAGTGGCATAGGTTTTCTTGCTGGGGGGAACCAATTCATAAATGGTTTTTCCTTGCAGATCTTCCTCCCAGTTGACCGTCACAAATACATCTTCTACCCAGTCGGAAGGATATACCGGTGGAATACGAATGGGGGTGGAGCGAGCTAAAACCAACCAACGACCATCAAAGGTGCGATAACCAATATCTAACGCATAGTCACGGTCGCTGACTGGGATGGGTAAATACCACTCGCGGGCTAATTCATCACAAAGATACTCTTGAACACTGTGGGGGCTTTGGGTCTGCTGATCAAGATCAGTAACGTCATAAAGGCGGAGGGCCAACTGTTGTCCACCTTGACGACGAAGATCGTCTTTATGTTCATTGGCAATATCCCAATAGGCATAGGCCCACTGGGGATCACGGGGCATCAAAGTTATGCGGCTATCTCCATAACCACCCGGTAATTCCCCCAACTCTTCATCAACTGAAGTTAGGGGCGCACCGAATTGGTCGTCTTGACCAAGTTCAAATTTTGAAGCTTCCACGGCTTGTTCCTCCTGGGGACGTTGGAATGGGGTTTGAATAGTAGGGGGAGATTGTTTTTGAGCCTTTTCCACCGCTTCCATCAACTGCGATTTACGCATCCGGCTGTAGCGAGGAATATTAAATGCACTGGCAAGGCGGCGCAACTGCCTTAGGGTCATCTCTTCCAAGGGGGGGCGCTCAGGAGCCATAACAAATACCTTCAAAGTAAAGTGCGAGCGTCAACGGGGAACTTTCTTGAAGCCAGCATTTAAACGATTAACAGCTGGACTAAAAAGTTTTGATTTTGATGAAAAAACGGCAAAGCCATTGGGCTTAGTCACTTAAACCATCGATCTTGAATGATTGCCCCAACGGGGATCAAAATCTTAACCTTATGTAACATCCTTTCTCTAAATTCCGTCAAGGGGAAACGCAAGACAAATTAGGTGTTTGAACGCAATCATTGGGGTTCGGCTATCTAAATTGTCATGATTTTGTGACATAGTGGGATCGCTCAATAGGTGGACTCTCATCAAGGATCAACAGCAAGTTTTGACTTCCGATTAAGGGATTTGCGCCGGTTGTTCGAAAAACCGATTTGCTAAAGGATCTGTTCACCTTGCCCGCATTAATCATTAGAAACGCACCAAAAAAGAACATTCCAGTAACCAAAAAGCCCGGAATGTTCGCTCAGCTCAATTAGACTCTTAAATTCTTTGATATGCCTTCTCTTACTGCCTGACTCCGATACGAAGATTACGACAGCAACTTTTGATTGTCCAGCCCTTAACGCAAGGAGACAAAAACAAATTGAAGTAACAATCGCTAAAACTCTCTTCTTGAAAGGATTACAGTCTTCACTTATTTTGCTGTACTAATGGTGTCGGTAGGATTTTCGATGTACCTGAGCCATACCGCAATTGTCATGTCTACTGTAAACGGGAGGCCATGGTGATTAACCCTTGTTGACCGATCAAAATTTCGCGTAAAAAGGTGCAAATAAAGACCCATAACACAGGGGCGAGATCCACGCCGCCTAATGGCGGAATCAGTCGACGCATGGGACTCAGCAAGGGTTCTGTGGGTAAGGCTATCAATGACCAGGGGAGTTTGCCTAATTCCACTTGGGGATACCAAGTCAAGATAATTCGGAAAATAAATAGGACTGTCATTACCGCCAACAAAATGCCCAATACCTGTCCGGCGATCGCCGCTGAAATAGCAGAGGTATTAGCGGTAGCTTTAGTCTCGGAAAAGAGGGGAAAAAAAATAATCGCCGACAGCGTAGTGTTCATCATAAAAGATACAAAGTACTAAGAAGCGTTTTAAAACTATAGCCAGAGGAGAATAGCGGAAAAAGTTAGCATGGCAAGGGACTGCTTATGGAGTCAAGCACATTACAGCTATTATTTTCGAGGAGAACAACAACGACCAAAAAAGATACACAATAGAGGAAAGTGGTTGAACACAGTAGATTTATGGTAACTGGGGTGGATCCCAATAACCAGGCCACAGTTTTGACAACCTTTTCATCACGGCTATGAGTAATATTACGGGGGATTTGGAAACGGCGATCGCCAAGGTCATTCCCAATATCATTTTTCAATACGTTTGTGTCATCAACTGCATCCACCTCGGGATCTAGGGATTTCCATGCCCAACCTTTTGCGACTTAAAGTATGTTTTTAAAGAAACTCTACCTCCGGGCATTTCGCAATTTTCTGGAGCAGGAAGTGGAGTTTTCTGCCCAAAAAACAATTCTTGTGGGGGCAAACGCCCAAGGGAAATCGAATTTACTGGAAGCAGTGGAATTGCTGGCCACTTTAAAAAGCCACCGGACACCCCGGGATCGTGAATTGGTGTTGGATGGGGCTGCCAATGGACAAATTAAGGCCCTAGTCGAGCGGAAATATAGTATTGCAGAGTTAGAAATTTTGCTCCGCCGCACCGGCCGCCGAGGTTTACAGGTTAACGCCACCACCGCCCGTCGACAAATGGATTTTTTGGGCATTATCAATGCGGTGGAATTTTCTTGTCTGGATCTGGACTTAGTCCGGGGGGCACCTGACTGTCGGCGGCAATGGTTAGATACGTTGTTAACCCAACTAGAACCTCTCTATGCTCATATCTTGGGACAGTATCAACATATTCTTAAACAGCGCAATGCGCTCCTTAAAACTCTGCGTCAACACAATGAACTCAATGCCCCCAATTCCCAGGAAACCGCCTATTTAAGTCTTTGGGACCAACAGTTAATAGAGATGGGCGCACGGGTTGCACGACGACGGGCACGGGGGATTAAGCGCCTAGCTCCTTTGGCCGAGTGTTGGCACCATCGCATCAGTGGTGAACGAGAAGTCTTGAATGTCCGCTATCAGCCGAGCGTGGAATGGGAAGGAGATGACCCAGATTCTGTACAACAGGCGTTTGCAGAGAAATTAGGACAACGTCGTGTGGCAGAAATACAGCTCGGAGCAACCATTGTCGGTCCCCATCGAGATGATATTCAATTGTTGATCGATAACACTCCAGCCAAAACCTATGGGTCTCAAGGTCAACAGCGGACTTTAGTATTAGCCCTCAAGCTGGCGGAATTAAGCCTGATTGAAACTGTGATTGGGGAGCCTCCCTTGTTGTTGCTAGATGATGTTTTGGCAGAATTAGACTTAGATCGTCAATCCCAACTCCTGACAGCCGTGGAAGATCGTTTTCAAACTTTAATCACCACCACCCATCTCAATCGTTTTGATCAGCAATGGCGGCAATCCGCCCAAGTTTTACGAGTCCAGAGGGGACATCTGGAACAACTTTGGTTATCTGAGATTGATCAATAAATTTTCCTTACAAAGTTTAACGTCACCGGATGTCACCAACGCAGCTTGAAGGAAAAAGTAGAGTGTCTGCTGGCTGAGAGCTGAGGTAGATTCTGTGCCAAACAAGACAACCCGATATCGCGATGCAGATACCCCCTTAGGAAAAGAAATTTAATAACTTACAGATTTATGGACGTTGTGGCTGGGCAACATAATTCCACTGAGGCAGATAGTCATCAAAGCGAATGGGCATATTGGCTTTAAAATCACTAGCGGCTTTACGTCCCGTTTTGTAAACGGTGTCAATAATTGTGGTAAAAACGGATAACCCAGTCTTAGTAGACGTCTGAGCTACCAGGTCGCTGAAGGCATCAATCGAACTAAAGATAGCACCTTGACAGGTACGTGAAATTTGGGCAAATAGTCGATGCTCAATTAGATTATATTTGGATGTATATGGGGGGTAATGGGCAATTCGAATCTCGATACCCAATTCATCGGCTAGCCCTTGAAGGTCTTCCTTGAAAATGTAGTGATCGCGTACTTTCATTCCCCGGCATCACACAACAGGAGGATGGAGGAAGCTGTTGGATATAGGTTAATGCCATGTTGAGTCCACCAGTGGTAGATGGAGTCACAGGCAAATTCTGAGGTATCTCGGCTGGTGCCAATTTGCACATAGCCTTTGTTGTGCTCGAGGTCATAAAGACCATGAGGAATGGCGACTCCGTCTGCCAAATAGGGCCAATCATGGTCATAGACCTCTATCGTATCGGTGCTGTAGCTGTAGCCATCCCGATAAAGCGGACCTATCAATTCTTTTTTTTTGTGTCCATGCTCATAACTGGATTGCCTGCCTCGACATATTTCTGGCGCAAAACTTCAATATTTTCAAACTGTTCATTGCGTTAAGGATGACTGTTTCCCGTTGCCACTGTCTTTTGGGCTCGACGACGACGATAGTGATGTTTCTTGAGCAACTGGTCAACCACCGTCACGCTGACGTCTATATCTCGTTCGAGAATGGTGTCTAGCGTGATGGAGCGGTGAGAGGTCTATACTCAGTCATGATTCAGGGAGACGACCCATGACTGAAAAAGCAACTTACCAAAATCGCACAGTAATCAGCGACGGTAATCGAATCGAAAGGATTATTTGGACTTGGTGCAAGCTGAGGATCGACAACCGCTGATCGAGTATCTCCCAGCTTCCCCGTAGTCTACAACTTCACAAGAACAGCACCACGACTGCGGCGACACCAGTTGCCACAGCTCACGGAGCTCGCAACCGTCGAGTACAGGATGGTTGGGAGAGGTGGCAACTATCCCCACCTGTCGAGCTCGCTGCTGTCGAGCCGTTTTCACCGTCTTGCTCGCGTTTTGTTGCGTTATCGCCGTCATGATTTGCTGACTGCTTGGGAAAGTTGCTGAAATTGTCACTAGGTCTGGGGTTGGGTTAGCGAGGAGACTCGCCGATCATTTATACGGGGGCTGGCTCAGGCACTGGGGGGGCTCCGGGGTGGGTCTGGAATCCTGGCGCAGTGGCTGTATTCCAGACGGCCAGTGGGGTCACTGCTCTTGCGGTTGGGACCACTCCTCGTCCACCAGAGTGACGAAAGTTTGCCCACTTAGCCGGGGAGTAGATCTACTCCTGGTTTTTAAAGGATGCACAAGCAAGAATTAATCTGGTACTGGGAATGGATGGACCGCCACAGATGCAAAGCCACTCTTCCAAACGACGACTATCAGGTTTTCCTCACCGGCCCGGTGCTCCGGCATCCAAACGGCGTCTGAAGAAAAAAAAAAAAAAAAAAAAAAAGCGGTCTCAGTCACCACGGATGGTATTGAGACCCGCTCAGAATGCCTAGAAGTAACGAGACCTTAGGCAGTCGACGTGATTGGAATGCACCCTGCATGGCAAAAACCGGGCGAGTGCAACCCCGGATAGGGGAGCCAGGAGCATCCGGATTGGTCTGCAGACCAACGGCAACGGCTCAAGCATGACCTTGACTCCGTGCTTGATGCCCCCTCCCTCGCGGCTTATGCCCAAAGGGTTCGACGCCATCGGGTGAACGCTACGATTTTTGACCACCCCACGGTGCTCCAGCGCTTGGAGATTCTCAAGACAAGCGATTTCTGTTTACCAATCATCTTAAGCATGACCAGGCACCCGCCTATTCAGCGCCGTTGGATCGCTCCATGCGATTTTTAGATGAGAAGCTGCAGGTCTCGGGACAATATCGAAGCCGAAACGGCCTTTCATTAACCCTATGCTCAATGCTTGGGCCATCGTGGTCAATTTACGACCGTTCCTACCTGATGCTGATTGGCGCTCGGTCAGTCTTTGGCGCAACACTTCGGTGCTAAGCTCCAAGGCATTCCTTGGGATGAGAGCCCTCAACCTTTGCACAGTTTTCGGCAACCTAGACATTAATTGACTCTTTCTACTTCTTAGGAGACACCATTTTCTGATCTATCTGCCTCAGCTTTAAGCAAATCTGCAACCTTTGGACGACTCAAATTTGTCCATCTCACCGTCTCATCAACTGGGGAGCCTGCTGTATGTTGCTCTATCACTTTCAAGAACGTGCCATCCAGACCCTCAATCACCTCAAAAGCTGATTTTCGTCCACCTCTACTGCGTCGAATACTCGACGTTTGCAAACACTCCTCATCTTGGAGTTCCACTATCCCAGACTTTATCGTGCGATAGTCGCACCCCAAGACTCTACTGATGTAGACGATGCCACCATGACCCAATTTAATAGCCTCAGTAGTCCGCAGTGCAATGTCAGAACCGGGAATCTCGACTTCACAATAACTATGAGGATGAGCTAGAGCAGAGATAGCTCTACTTTCGAGGAGGTTCATCATGAAACGCTCTGCTCCTAAAGTTAACCAGATTGACGAAAAGCAGGTGCATCGGATGGCTCTTGCGAGCCTTGAGAAACACCTGCAGCTCAATAGCAAAGGTAGCCAATCATCAGCTCAAATGGTCTGGGATATCCTGCTAGCGGTAGCGACCCATACCTCTAGCATAGACGCTGAATGCAAGCAGCATACTGGTGCAGCCAGTGCCAATACCATTCGCGGCGTGATTGCGGACTCGTTCGAGGTACAAACCGCTGAAGCCGAGGTCAATGAAGCGTTGTGGCATTACCTTGACCGCCGTTACTGGAAACAGGCGCAAACGGTGGCCGTCGATTTAGTCAAGGTTCCCTACTATGGTCAACCCGCCCGTGACCCCAACGAAGTGCGCCGGGGTAAGGCTGAAAAAGGGACCACCTACTTTCATGTGTTTGCGACGGTCTATGTAATTCGCAAAAATCGGCGAGTGACCTTGGCATTGCACTACGTGCGCAAAAACGAATCCTTGGTCAGTGTGCTGGATGCCCTCAAGGACTGGTTGGACCAATGGGGTATCAAGGTTAAACTCTGGCTGGCAGACCGGGCGTTTTGCTCGGTAGCTGCGCTGAAATGGTTGGACCAGCAGCCGGAGGCCATCGTGCCGATGGTCGCCCGAGGTAAGCAAGCTCCCCCTTCAGGGAGTCGAGTGCTCTTTGAGACCAACTTCAGTCACTGGACTGATTACACCATGAGTAGTGATACGGACGGGGAACTCTCGTTGCCAGTAGCCGTGGTACGGCGCTATGGTCACTATTCCCGTAGACAGCACCAATGGCTCCCAGCTAAGACCCTGGTATACGTTGTGGTCGGTCAGAAAGTTCACTCATCAGGTTATCGGCGTTCAGTGAATTCAGTAATGACTCAGTACAAGTCGCGTTTTGGGATTGAATCCAGTTATCGTCAAATGAATCAGGGCCGCTTACGGACCTCGTCGCGTTCCCCCACCTTACGGTTATTAGCAGTTGGGATCGCTTTGCTCTTGCGCAATCTCTGGGCGCTCTGTAGCTGGATGTCCTTAGCCCACCCTGGTCCAGGGCGTAGAGGAGGCGTCAGCAAATTCCGCCTACATACACTGCTGCGTTGGATTGCCAAGGTTGTCGATGAAAGGCTGGGGTTGCGAACAGTTGTAACGCTACCCGCCGCTTCAGCTCAAAAGTTTTGAACAGATTGTTCCTAATTGCGGAGAGCATCTTCGAGGTTGCCGATTGTGCAAAGGTTGAGGAAGGCTTCCATCCAAGGAATGCCTTGGAGCTTAGCACCAAAGTGTTGTGCCAAAGACTGACCGGCCTTGATGGCATCAGGTAGGAAAGGTCGTAAATTATTCACAATGGCCCAGGCATTGAGCATAGGGTTAATGGCCTTTTCCGGCTCGATATTGTCCCGAGACCTGCAGCTTCTCATCTAAAAATCGCATGCCACGAGGCGATCCAACGGCGCTGAATAGGCGGGTGCCTGGTCATGCTTAAGATGATTGGTAAACAGAAATCGCTTGTCTTTGAGAATCTCCAAGCGCTGGAGCACCGTGGGGTGGTCAGCGTAGCGTTCGCGATGGCGTCGAACCCTTTGGGCATAAGCCGCGAGGGAGGGGGCATCAAGCACGGAGTCAAGGTCATGCTTGAGCCGTTGCCGTTGGTCTGCAGACCAATCCGGATGCTCCTGGCTCACCTTATCCAGGGTTGCACTCACTCGTTTTTTGCCATGCAGGGTGCATTCAATCACGTCGATGCCCAAGACTTCCGTTGCCCGGGCATTCTGAGCAGGTCTCCAGCCATCGGTGGTGACTGAGACCGGGGCATAGGACTGGTTGGATGCCGACTTCGAGACGCTTGAGCCGCGGCATCCATGCCGGTGAGAAAACGAGTGAATCGTCGTTTGGAAGGTGGCTTTATCTGTGGCGTCCATCCATTCCCCGTACCAGATTAATTATGCTCCTGCCTCTAAAAATAAGTAGATCTGCTCCCCGGCTAAGTGGGCAAACTTTTCGTCACTGAGTAAATGGACGGGGGGGTGAGTCCCAACCGCAAGAGCAGTGACCCCACTGGCATTAGGTTTCCCAGCCACCGTGACCAGGCTCCAGATTCCACCCCGGGTGCCAACCCCGGTCTAGCCCTAGCCAACTATAAATGGTGGCGGTCTCTCGCTGGCTTAGCCCCAGACCTAGTGACAATTCCAGCAGCTTTCCCAAGCAGTCTGCATCACGACGGCGATAGCGCACAACCAAACTTGGTAAGACGAAAGGTGAAAACGGCTCGACAGCTTCGACAGCGGGCTCGACAGATGGGGATAGTTACCGCACTCTCCCAAACCACCATCCCTGCCTTGACGGTTGCGGAATCCGTGAAGGGGTGTAGCGAAAGCTTGTGTCACCGCAGTCAGCGTGGTGCTGTTCTTGTGCAAGGGGCTTGCAGGGGAGCTTGGATGTAGTCGACCAACGGTTGTCGATCCTCAGCTTGCACCAAGTCCAAACCAGTCCCTTTCGATTCCTCCAAAAATAAACGATTGCTGTGCGATTTTGGTAAGTTGCTTTTTCAGTCATGGGTCACTCGTCTCCCTGAATCATGACTGAAGTATAGACCTCTCACCGCTCCATCACGCTAGACACCATTCTCTGATTCATGTG
>CALNXU010000027.1:0-78471 GCA_942490695.1 Merismopediaceae cyanobacterium
ATATGGTTAAGGATCCCTGTACTATGCCATCGGTGCTTATCGGATTAGAGAGAATACCGCCACCATCATTACCTGATGTATTCTCTGAAATGATGCTATCTGTTATTTCAAGTTCGCCTTCTTCGTTATAAATTCCACCGCCCTGATCGCTAGCACTGTTATCTGAGATGATGTTCTCCGTCAGTTTCAAGCTTTCAGTGTTCTTTATACCTCCTCCACGGTCAGCATTTCCATCAGAAATTGTTAATCCATCAATAACAACCTCAACCTGATTGTTGCTATCTCCATCATCAATATTTAAAACACGAACTTGATCGTCGCCACTGACAGTAATGACATCTGTTCCTGGGCCATCAATAGTGAGAGGTTTATCGACTTCTAACTGACCTAGGGTCGGATCTAGAGTAATGGTGCCTGCAAGATCACGGGCAAAGTCGATGGTTCCCCCCTCACTGATGAAGGCGATCGCTTCTCTCAAGGACACATCTCCAGGACTCAGATCGCCGTCGTTTTCATCCACAAGGGTATCAACAGTAATGCCGGGAATTTCTACATTAGGAGTCTCGATGGAACCAACGGTCAGAATGGCAAACTCATCGGTAGGTTCCCCCGTAAATAAACGGTCTAGCTGACCATCGAGAACCAATATTTCCTCATCTCGGATAGTTGCGGCAGTGGTAAAGGCATCATCTCCCACGTCTAACCGTTCCACAATTTGTGCCGACTCCCAGTTATCATCACTCTGTAAGTTAAATACTTGATTAAAATTTTGCTCGTTAAACTTATTGGTCACCACAATTAATTCATCCTCATCGGCTAAAAGTAAGCCGTCAGCATTAGGTAAACTGCGCTCGAGTTGGATCTGAGTAAACTGCTGAGGATCATCTAAGGGAACTTTATAGAGCAATCCATCATTGAAATCGGAAACCATCAAAAAATCGTCAGGATGGTAAACAATGCCGTTGAGATTAAATCCTTCTCCGGCAAATTGTTCATCTTCGAGCAAGATTGATGGTTTGCCCTCGGCATCAACTTTGTAGATAATCGGGGACAAACTATCGGTAACGTAGGCGTTGCCTTGACCATCAAGGGCAATATCATTAGCGAAGTGAGGTTCTCCTGGCCGCAAATCATCCAAATCGACATATTTAACTATTTCCTTGGTGGATAGGTCGGCAATGGCCAGCTCGGCGACCTGAAAGGCTGTCTCTGGGCTAGAGTTACGACTGAGACCGATATCTGAATTAGCAATATAAAGTAGGTTGTCTTGATGATCGATCTCCAAACCGACAGTGGTGATCAAGCGCTCATCTTCCACAAAGGGAGATACCCGACCTTTTTACCTTTTTTCTTGGTGGTGGTAAAAACAGTTCCCTCTCCCTGAGAACTGAGGAGAAATCGTTTTGTCCTGGGGTTGTATTCTACTGCTTCGGGAAAAAGACTTTCCCGGATGATAGGAATTGAATCTAAATCAATTTTTTCTAAACTGACTGCGCCAGAATCGATGGAACCAACGGTCAGAATCGCAAACTCATCAGTGGGTTCCCCAGTAAATAATCGGTCTAGCTGACCATCCAGAACCAATATTTCCTCATCTCGAATAGTGGCGGCAGTGGTAAAAGCATCATCTCCCACATCCAACCGTTCCACAATTTGTGCCGACTCCCAGTTATCTTCACTCTGTAAGTTAAATACTTGATTAAAATTTTGCTCGTTAAACTTATTGGTCACCACAATTAACTCATCCTCATCAGCTAAAAGTAAGCCGTCGGCATTAGCTAAACTGCGCTCGAGTTGAATTTGAGTAAACTGCTGAGGATCATCTAAGGGAACTTTATAGAGCAATCCATCATTGGAATCGGAAACAATCAAAAAATCGTCAGGATGGTAAACAATGCCGTTGAGATTAAATCCATCCCCGACAAACTGTTCATCTTCGAGCAAGATTGATGGTTTGCCATCGGCATCAACTTTATAGATAATCGGGGACAAACTATCGGTAACGTAGGCGTTGCCTTGACCGTCGAGGGCAATATCATTAGCAAAGTGAGGTTCTCCTGGCCGCAAATCATCCAAATCGACATATTTAACTATTTCCTTGGTGGATAGGTCGGCAATGGCCAGCTCGGCTACCTGAAAGGCTGTCTCTGGAGTAGAGTTACGACTGAGACCCACATCTGAATTAGCAATGTAAAGTAGATTATCTTGATGATCGATCTCCAGGCCGACGGTGGTGATCAAGCGCTCGTCTTCCACAAACGGAGATACCCGACCTTTTTTACCTTTTTTCTTGGTGGTGGTAAAAACAGTTCCCTCTCCCTGAGAACTGAGGAGAAATCGTTTTGTCCTGGGGTTGTATTCTACTGCCTCGGGAAAAAGACTATCTTGGATGAGAGGAATCGAATCTAAATCAATTTTTTCCAAACTGACTGTACTAGAATCGATATCCGACTGAGCAAACGTATATACTTCATCCGACGTCTGGGAGAAATCTGGTAGTTGACCTGATAGAACTGTCCCATCGTCAAAAGTAACAGTTACGACTGCATTATCGCTGCTGTCGGTACCATTCAAATCGAATAAAACCTGCCTGAAGTCTTCGTCCGAGTTGAAATTATCTCGATCAATGTCTGTATTTCCTTCAACAAAGCTGCCTGGAGTAAAGCCACCTAAAGCAAAGGAAAGAATATCCGAACGAACTCCGCCGCCACCATCTCGATCGGGACTGATTAATGTTACTTTAGTCCCTGAACTTTGAGCATTAACTCTTGCATTGTCAAAATTAAATGCCGTGTCGCCTATAGTCAGATCGAAACTTTCGATAGTCGCCAATGCCGATGTATTAGTCAATTGAAAAATTGGATAGTTAAAGGGATCAAGCCGACCAAAGTCAGCAATCAGCTCTAACTGATAACCTAAGAAACTTGACATAATTTTTCTCCTAAAAGATTAGTCTTGTTTTTTATAGTGATCTCCGCTGAGGTGGGCACTGGTCTCTTAATGATGGACATGCCGCTAAAATCGTTATAGAGCTAAGGAGCGGAGACATTTTTTGTAGAGACGACTAAAATGCAGTTCTGGTAAAGGTTTCGAGTATCCATCAGTCTTTAGCAGACCAGTACCCAATAACTTTCCTTAATTTTTCCTCTAGCCATTATGTAGCTCATACGATTCACCTCAAGTGGGACGCACCCTCATGGTCTTTGTGTCAGCATTAACTCGTTGCCCTTCCTCTAAGGAATGGATACAGAATAAGACGGGGTGTGATGAGTAACATCATCTTTATCTCCTAGGAGAATGTCTGAGAAGATCGCTAAAACCCTTATTCTTTCGTTGCCTCTGACCCTTTTCAAACATCCTCTAAGCTATCGCCACTGCAATCACACCGCTAAACCTAAACCCGCTTAATTTCCGGTCTTATTTAATTCTCATTAGAAATAAAATATTTAATGTCTAAGTGCTAATACCTTAATTATAAGATTCAACGATTTCCCTACCTAAAAGATTTAATGTTTCTTGATGTTTTGGATGTTATCTAACAGACGGAATGTAATTCGTTTAGAGACCAAGTTTAGTCCGAATCATGGGAGTCCCCTACATAACCGTTCATCCCCCCCCCGTAAGCTAACGGTCTTCAAATAGGGGACTTGTTGGGGTTTTTGGCGCAAAATTTGAAATTGAACTTGTATGGCTATGGGGGCTGGAGCAACGTTCTCTTAGGCGGACTCAATTACCTGGGGATACCTTTAAGTATGGAAGAGTCACCGCGGGGATGGGAGCCTAAGCTATAAATCTCAGTTAAGCCGTTACAATTCCTGACAACACCTTGTCCTTGTGTCCTATGCCAGTCACTCTTGCCGGTAATCCCCTCAGCATTGCTCCGATGATGGATCATACAGACCGTCATTTTCGGTTCTTTTTGCGGCAGTTGACTCGACAAACGTTGCTTTACACTGAAATGATTACCAGTCAGGCCCTAATCCACGGCGATCGCCACAAGTTGTTGGATTTTGACCCCAGGGAAAAGCCAGTGGCGTTGCAATTGGGGGGGGATAATCCCCAGCAACTGGCGGATTGTGCCCGTATGGGGGCGGATTGGGGATATGACGAAATTAATTTAAACGTGGGTTGTCCGAGTGACCGGGTGCAGAGTGGTAACTTTGGCGCTTGCTTAATGGCTCAGCCTGAATTGGTAGGGGACTGCTTGGCGGCGATGCAACAGGCGGTGCCTATTCCGGTGACGGTCAAACATCGCATTGGGATTGATCATCAAGATCGTTATGAAGATCTGGCTCAATTTGTGGCGATCGTAGCCAGGTCGGGTTGCCGACGGTTTACCATCCATGCCCGTAAAGCCTGGCTCAACGGGTTGAGCCCCAAAGCAAATCGCACTGTGCCCCCCCTCCGTTATGCAGACGTGTATCGACTTAAGCAGGAATTTCCCCGACTCTGGATCGAAATTAACGGCGGCATTACCGAAATTGACCAAATTCAGACCCATTTACAGCAGGTGGATGGGGTGATGGTCGGACGCGCGGCCTACGAAAATCCCTTTTTATTTGCCTCCGTTGACCGGGATATTTATCAGACGACGACGGCCGTGCCCTCCCGCGAGTCCATCGTTAATAACCTATTGGACTATGTGGAATGCCACCGCCAAACCGGGGGAAGACTGAACCAAGTCACCCGTCACCTGTTGAGCCTGTTCAACGGTCAACCAGGAGCAAAGGCTTGGCGACGGACGCTCAGTGACCCTCAAAAGTTAGCCTCAGCTGGGTCAGAATTGTTGTTAGAGGCACTATCAGCCCAGCAACAAATTGCCGTTCGCTCTCCGGATCGGTCGTTAGCGTTGCGCTGATAAAAAACGAATGAGGGTGCTCCCTGTCTCTTGGGGAAAGTGAATTTGGGGATAATGTTTGGCTTCTGGCAGGGTGACGAGGGTGATATTGTCCTGAGCCGCCACCCAAGGTTTAATCGCATCCAAAGATAGCCAGGGGTCGAGGGCGCCCCAAATAATCTGGGTGGGTTGCCGCCACTCGTTGCGGAGGCGATCGCCAATGGTCGGTAACGTTGCGGCTAGGTCTAAATTTTTGGTGGTGGCCATCAGCGCCCGTCCAGAGGCGGAGGTTTTGAGGAACGGTCGGCGGTAAATATCTAACGCTTCGTCACTGATCACAAAACCACTCCCCCCTTCCAGCGTCCGGTCAACGAGCAACGGATCTTGGGTGACCATGTCGCCGATCAGGGGTAGCGTCCACTGTCGCATGGCCCACGGTAGCTTCACCGGGGGTAGCAGAGGAGTGTTTAAAATGGCTAGCCGTTCAATCTGTTCGGGATGATTGAGGGCGTACTGTATGCCCACCGTGGCGAGAAAGCCTTGCACCACTAACGAAAATTTTTCTAACCCTAGGGCTTGAATCCATTCCCCCAAGGCCTGCTCATAGGCTACTTGGGTATAGGGAAATTCCCGGCGCTCCGGTTTGTCCGAAAATCCCGACCCCAACCAATCCGGGGGCGATCGCCGTATATCCTGCATCGGCCAAGCGGGTCATTACCCCCGTCCAACAAAGACTCTGGGCCGGTAAACCATGTAACAGGATAATGGGAACAGATGTCGTCGATTGGGGAGATTCCGCCAAACGATAGAACCACTGGAATTGCCCGACGCTGAGAGTCTTTTCGGTAATTTTCACAAGGATTTGCTACCCTACGGATTCAATTTTAAGAGAACAGCTATTCAGCTTATCGTCTTTTTTCTCCCCTGTATGCATAGGCTCATAGCAGTTTTAAGCGCCGCTTTCCTGACCGATTTTGAGGATGTCATAAAAAAGCTATTCCATAATATATACTTACGCTTCGACGCTTCCATTCCTTTCTCAATTTTCTTTCCCCTGTTCAATTTGAGGACAATTATTACCTCTCTCTACAACCACCGATTCCCGCTTAATCCCACTGTCCACTTTTTCGGGACAAGCTCATCGAGCATTGCCATCCTGAAAACAGACAAAAGCCCTACACAGTAGAACTTTCGTCGATCTCAGCTTATCCCCACGTATAACCAATGACCCGCTAGTGCGATGTTGACTCACTAAACAATATCTTGGTTACCGGCTTGGCGGAGTATCACCGGCAATCTTCCCACCCGATCATTGGGCTATTGACAGTCTCAATCCTCCACCGGAACTAATTCCACATCGGGGCCAGCTTTTTCGGCGACATCGCTGGTATCGGCTTCCGGTTGACCTTTCAGTGACAATTGCAGTAGGGGAGGAGCGAGGAATGTCGTCAGAATAACCATCACAATAATGGCTGCTTCTAGAGGTTTATCCAACACGCCACTTGCCGCACCGATACCCGCAAACACTAATCCCACTTCGCCCCGTGGAATCATGCCAAAACCAATGGCAAGTCGATTCACCCCCGGTTTGCCAAATACGCCCCATCCGGTAATGACTTTGCCCAGAATGGCAACGATGATTAGAAAGGCGGCAATAATCAAACCCGCACGATTTTCAGCAATAGCGGGGTTCAAGACGCCTAAATCGGCCTTAGCCCCCACCGTGACAAAGAAAATCGGGACAAAAATGTCAGCAATGGGGATGACCTGTTGATCCAGTTCCTTGCGTTTATCTGTTTCATCCAGCACCAAGCCAGCGGCAAAAGCGCCGAGAATGGCTTCTAGATGAATCAAATTAGCCACAACCGCCATCACCAAGGCAAATGTCAAAGCCGGAATGAGGAGAGCACCACGGGTCTGTAATTTTTCGGCGATCGCCACAAAGGATTTGTTGAAAAACTTACCCAGAAAAATTGCCCCCAGCAGGAAGCCACTGGCACTCCCGATGAGATAAACAACATTAAGTAAATCCACTTCCCCCGTCTTGGCCAAACTCGCCACCACCGCTAACACAATAATGCCGAGGACATCATCAATCACCGCCGCACCGACAATAATTTGACCTTCTGTTGACTTAAGCTGTCCCAACTCGGATAAGACCTTAGACGTAATACCAATGCTGGTGGCCGTGAGGGCTGCGCCAGCAAAAATCGCCGGGATCACAGGGGTATGAAATAACCAAACCAAGCCCACCGTGCCGAGGATAAACGGAGCCGCCACCCCAATTACGGCCACGGTTGCCGCTTGATAACCCACTTTACTGAGTTCCCGGAGATCAGACTCCAAACCAATTTCAAATAGGAGGATAATCACCCCCAATTCCGCCAGCACCGAAATCACTTCGCTCTGACTTTCAAAGATATGGGTCAGTGTGGCTGCATCAAAGTGACCTAACGACTGCATCAGGGTCATCAGCAGCGAATCACTGGCGGTGGCTCCCGTTTCTGGAAAAACTAAAAAGTGAAATGCGGAAACACCAACCACAACACCCCCAACTAACTCGCCTAAGACCGGCGGCAGATCGAGTCGTTTTGAGAGTTCACCCCCCAGCTTACTGACCAGATAAACGGCAATCAAACTAAACAAAACCGCTGTCAGCACGAACGGGCCGGTCTCTGCGGTGGGGGGCGTGGCGAATACCGGCATTGAGCCCCCCGGCTTCATGAAGCCTGAATCGATAAAATTAAGACTGAGTGCTTGCAACATAGGGCAAAAATTCTTTTCGTTTTTTGTTTGGCTAGTGGTTTATAGGTTTAAATCTATGTATTTATAATTCTGCATTGATTAAAAGCAAACCATAAAAGGGCCATTGTTGAAAGCATCAAGTGGTAGATATTTTCAATTAAACCAAAAGAGAAAACTTATGGTTGAGAGTTTTTGCAATGGCTTTTGTCTATGGTCGTTCGATGGCGACTGGTGTTGGATGGCAGCTTTAGGCGATCGCCATTTAGTCAGCCCTTGGCAGATTGGTCATTGCGCGTCGATTCCGTTATGATTCGAGGGTATTCGTTGAACCCATTGCCATTGTCCCGTTCTACCCTTGTCAAACTGGTCAATGCGTTCAAGCCGAAGCCGCTGCCAGCGGACAGGTCCAAGTATGTCCCCGACTTACAGGCGGTGAAACGAAAAGGGGATGCCAATATTTTCTGGATTTAGGGCGCAAAATTGACCTGAATCCTGGTGAGGTGACCTACCAACTCTAAGCGGGGCATCGGGGGGGCGGTAAATCGACTGAGTTGATGCGGCTACAAAAATCCTTGGAGGATAAGAAGCATCGGGTGGTGTATTTTGCGGCGGATGAAGATGATATAGACCCAGAAGATGCCGCAATACACTGATATTTTAATCTGTCTGTACCCGCCATTTGTTACAGGCGCTGGAGGGCGGATGGAGGCGCTACTCAACGCTGCGAGGTGAAGGCCTGTTGGACGGATCTGAAAGATTTGGCGTTGCGGGAGGCACAGTGCCGATGAGGGGGGAAAATCGCACCACGCCATGATGAAATTTTCATTGACCGGGCGGAGCAGCTAACGGGGCTGAATTGTCATGTGGTTTATACCATCCCCATTTCGATGGTGCATTCGGCCCGCTGTAATGATTTACGGGATAAATATGACAATGATCCCTTGGTGTTGTCTATGATTATGGTATGGGACAAAGTAACCGGGAACCCCACCAAAGCGGAGCTTGGGGCATTACTAAATGTTGCACAAACGTACAACCGCTGGATCAGACGCTGTTCTCGTGGGCGTTAATTTATGGTTAGTCCAGCGGTGTTGGCTCAGTGTGCTTCATTCGGGGGGGCATGTGCCCCGGACTTTTTGCAATTGTTGCGATCCGCATTTGTTTTTAGTTGATCCGCGTTCCTATCACGAAGCGGGCGTTGCAGCGGTCAGTGACCCAGGCGCGGCAAATTTACCGCATGACGGTGGCGCAACAACAGGGTTACCTGTTGGCATCAGTGCATCGCTCGAAAGCCATCGAGAATAAGGAAGAGCACCGTAAGTTGTTGTTTAGCCGTTGTATTTTGCAGTACGCCTTTTATGACGAAGAGGAGGAGCTACAGATTTGGTACGATGTCCATCCCTTGATTTTGAGCTTGCAGGAATTCCAAGCAGCCCTGGGAAGGGCGTTACCCATGGGTGATGCTATGCCAAGCACTTCCAACTCCCAACCGGATCTCCGCCGACAGCTATGGCGGGATCAGACTGGCTTGCCGAAGACTTGGAACCGTTAACCCCAGCAGAGACCTACCAGTCGTTGCTGCGGTCGCTACAACGACGCACCGGATTTAATTTACTGTTTGTGCACTGTTCTCCGGTACAGGCAGAACAGATTATTGCCGACCTCCAGCGGGATTTGCCCCAGAAAAAAAGTGCCACCTTAACCGTACAGGCAGATTGTGAGCATCGGTATGATCAGTGCGGGATTACCCTGCGTGACGCTGCAACTGGTTTAAGTTTTCTTTTTAGCTTGGGTCAAGCCGGTGTTGTTGCGTTATCTGATGAAGCGTAAAGCCGTGAAAGAGGAGCGCCCCAGCCAGAGTGCTTTATGGGGGCGCGGGCGAGGGGGTGCCGAAAATTTTGGGGCGATAAATTTGCGCCGCAGGCGCTATCGCAGCAGGTGTCGTTGGCGTAAATTTTTTCTTACCCGCGTTTGCGCTGAAATATTTTATTCGCCGTGCGCCCTATGACAGGCATTGGAATTTAAACCAGATCCCACAGAATCGCCACTGAAACTTATCGTGGTGGTTGCGTAGGGGATTTGAAAGAATGAAGAGCATCCTTTTGCCGAGCGGCAATGCCAGTTAGCCCACATCCAGCCTTATTTGGAGGAAACGCCCACGGCTGGATTATGCGCTGAAAAAGGCTTAATTCTGAGTTAACCGTGAACCTGAAGAGGCGATCGCCGTCTTTGACCAAGCATTACAACTGAAACCAGTTATCCATTTAGCTTAGGTCAACCGGGGGAATGCATTATCTGATTTGGTCGGTATGAAGAGGCGATCGCCGCCTATGACCAGGCACTGCAACTGAAACCGGATACCCATCTAGCTTGGTACGGCCGGGGGGTGGCGTTACATAATCTAGGCAGGTATGAAGAGGCCAATCAGTCTTATCAAAGGGCGATTGGAATTAATCCAAATGAGGCCAATGCTATTTATAATTTGGCTTGTCTAGCTGCCCGACAAGGGAATATTGAGCAGACATTAAATAATTTAGCCAAAGCGATTAAGCTTGATCGTAAATATCAAGCGCTAGCCAAGACTGAATCTGACTTTGACCGCATCCGTGGTGATAAGCGCTTTCAGGCCTTATTAAAAAAGGCAAGTGAATCCCCTTCAATCAAAAGTTTTGACCGATCGCCTGCCAACTCAGGGGATGATTAACACCCGACTGTTGCAATATCCACTTAACATAGGTATTATTGTTGGGATAAGGCCAATAGCGATACTGATGTCAGTAAGGGTAATCTACAAGGCTGTTTTAAAGGCATGGATTAACCGAGCGGCATTATCATTGCCCCATTCCCCTTCTAGCCAACTTTCTCCATTCCCAACACCTGATTCAGGGGGGAGCAGGTTGAGGTATAAATGCCCCCAACTTGCCGCAGTTAAACCCCGCTGTTGCCAAACTTCCCAGCGTTAGCGAACTTTCCCCGTTTTCACCACAAACCAATAGTGGACGGCTAGCCAGCCCAGCCAAGGAATACGGGCTGCACGGAGTTGAACCAACATGACAGAATGCCTAACGAGGTTAAAGCTGAGAACGACAATAAATCAAGGTGCTGTAAAGATGGAAGGCTTGATCCCAGAGGGTCGGTTCACGGCGTAAAAAATAAATATGGGAGTCCAAAAGCTTCAATAGTTCTTGGAAATCCAAGGCCGTTTCGGCAAAGGCTTTGAAGTCAGTCCACCGCTGGCGATTAGCCAATTGCGCTTGTAGCCGGGTCATGAATACTTGCCATTGCTGGTGGGACGTGGTGTTTGTGCGCCCCCGGGCATCGGTGGCAGGAAGGAGGTTAATGCCGCGATTGAATTCGTAGGTCTGGTCGCAAAATCGGATAATCATGCCTTGGCTGGGGAGGTGTAAGTCACACACCTTGGCATAATCCAAAATCGTGATTTTGCGTTGTGGTTTGCCGCGAGCGTCCTTCTCGGTCGATTCTTCAAAAATTGGTAACTGTCCTTCCACCCAAGCACTCACCGCGTCCCAGGAAAATTCAAACAGTTCACGGGCGTCTTGGCTTACCCGATAAGAAATTACCGCCGTGGGCGCAATCTTATTCAGGGAGTACCGGATAAACCGTGGGAGATTGGAGCGCTGCCAGCGGGATACAAAAACTGGGGATGCCTGCGGCGGCACATTGCCGTTGATAATATTTTAGTTCTCCAATGCCCCCTGTACGATAAAGACGCCAGGAACGACTCGGTAACTGTAACCGGGCACTTTAGGCATCAAGTTGCATGATTTTGCCTAATTGGACGGCACAAGCTTGTTTTGCCTCGGAGGCCATCGGTTCCAACACAAAAATCGCCGTAGCATCAGCCCCCGAGATGGCTTTCGCAGCTTCCAACTCCGATTGACGCTGGGCAAGGAATTGTTGTCGTTCCCCGTCATGATGGGCTTGAATCCGGTCAAGGCCCCGGCGAATTTTAGCCAGTAATTTAGGATTGCTGACAACGGGTAAAAGCTTCCGAAAGGAATGTCCGGCATGGTTTAGTTCTCCCTTTTCCTCAGCAACCCGAGCACGATAATAATCTAACCAAGGATTGTCCGGGGCGTCGGCCGCAATCACCGCTAACATAGCGTCGGCTTTAGAAAAATCTTTGGCGGCAATGGCGTCGGCAAGGGCTGGATACATAGTAATGGGTGACAATGTCACCGGAGGACTCAAGCTTCAGCCACCGCCACAATTTGAGCGAGGGCTGCTGTGGGGGCTGTCACCGCCCGTAGGATGCGTTTCCCCAAAGAGACCAACTGAAAGCCGTGGTCGATCGCCTGGTTAATCTCCTTGTCTGTCCACCCCCCTTCAGGCCCGGTGGCCAGCAGTAAATGGGACGGTAGCGGTGTTGTATTTTTTAAGTATGCCCCCAATCTGGGACTTTCGGAACGGCAGGCGCAAAGTAAACAGAGGGGGCGTTAGGGGAGTCTGACAGACTGGATAAAAAGTCAGTCCAAGATACCGGCGGGGCAATGTCTGGAATCCATTGTCGTTCGCACTGCTCCGCTGCTTCTGTCACGATCCGTTGCCAACGTGCTTGTTTGTGGGCACTGGGTTTTAGCAGCGTCCGTTGACTCAGTATCGGCTGGAAGCAAGTAGCCCCCAATTCAGTACAAGCCCGTAAAACATCGTCAAAGCTATTCCCTTTGGGTAGGGCGATCGCCAGGGTGACGGTAACCGGCAGTTCTCGATCCTCGGCAATCGGCTGTAACCGCTGTACGGTGCTGGTTAAAAACGTTGCCAGCCAGAGTCCCCCTCTGCCATCCATGACCATGAGGCGATCGCCATCGGCAAGACGGAGCACATTCCCCAGGTAATGCCGCTGGGCAGCCGTCAAGGTAATCAGCTCCTGTTGTTGTTGCTGTTCAGGGGACAACACCAAACGGTAAACCATAAACTTCGTCGGATCTTCGTTCTCAAATACTGGTGTAGTCTACATCGTAAAGCGTTTGGCATCGAGCAGGGTATTGGATATTACGGAGCCCATTTTCGGGTTTGAGCTAGGGGAAAAACACGGCTGGCGACCCCATTAGCATCGGGCCGAGAAGACTGATTCAATGCAGAAATAATCATTTCTAACCGATAGTTGGCAATCTCATCGCGGCGGGCAGCATCCGCATCAAATAGACCCGGAGACGTTATAGTTGCCACTCTTAGGCAATGTCTGCTCAAAGTGGTTACCGGACGCAGAGCTATTAAAAATGGCGACATCTGTTCCAGAGGCAATGACATTGAAGTAGTTGGCGGTGTTGTCTGATGCCATGCTGACATTCATTAACTGGCCCGCGCGGGCGTTCAGCACATAATCAACAATGTCATAGCCTTGAATAGCTTCTTCGATAACTTTACTGGTGGCTCCCCGGTCAAACTGCACTTGCTCGGTTCGAATTTCTTTTTCCGCCATCGCGACGGATGGAAACCAAGTATAAGCGAGGCAACGAGGAGTGGGGCTACGGATTTGAACATTGAGTAGTTTTCCTTTCGATAAAAAGCCTGGCAAGTTTCAAGACAACAAGAAACAGAGCTAAATCTATTTTGGTTTAGCGGCCAGCCCATTGTCATTACCCTAGATCCTAAACTTAATGGGCTAGGGGATTAGGTATGGTGGATGATGGGGTGGCTTTTTTTGATGCCCGTTACCCCGGAGCTAGCTTTATTGGTTTGCCATGTTCGAAACGGTGCAACGGCCTCCCGCAAACGGTTCTTCCAACCCCCAAGGGGCGATCGCCGCGTACTTCCATATTCCGTTTTGTCGTCAACGTTGTTTTTACTGCGATTTTCCGGTCACAGTGGTGGGGCGAAAGCCGCTACAACTGGCTGGCTGGATTGATGAATATGTTACGGCTTTATGTCGAAATGGGGGCTTATGGTGCCTGTCTCCTCCCGTTACAAATCGTTTTTTGGCGGTGGAACCCCTTCCCTACTGCCGATTGCGGGTTTAGAAAAGTTACTATCGACCCTGGCGCAACAATGGGGATTAGCACCAGACGTTGAGATTAGTCTGGAGATAGATCCGGGGACATTTACGGCGACGCAGCTACGCCAGTATCAATCATTGGGGGTGAATCGTTTCAGCTTAGGGGTACAAGCCTTTCAGGATTCGTTGTTAGAAACGTGTGGCCGCACCCATCGTTACCGAGACATTGAACAAGCCCTGATGGCGATCGCCCAGGTCGGCATTAAAAACTGGAGTTTGGACCTCATTTCAGGGTTACCTGGCCAAACAAAAAAGGATTGGCAGACCAGCTTAACGATGGCGATCGCCGCCCAGCCGGCCCATTTATCCTGCTATGACTTAGTGCTGGAACCCCAGACAGTTTTTGAGCGGCAACAACAACAAGGTCGATTGATATTACCCGTGGAAGAATTGAGCGCCCACTTTTTTCGTCAAGCCCAACAAACCCTAACCACCGCTGGATTTGACCATTATGAAATTTCCAATTATGCCCTGCCGGGTTACCGCTGCCGACATAATCAAGTGTACTGGCGAAATCAACCCTACTATGGGTTTGGCATGGGCGCAACCAGTTACCTCCAGCATCGTCGATTCAGCCGACCCCGCACCCGTGCTGATTATTATCAATGGCTCCAAACGTGGTTAGCCACAGCAAAAAAGAGTCCTGGAGCAGCTGCGACAACAATTGATCAACTATTGGAAAGCCTGATGCTGGGTCTACGACTCACTCGTGGCATCACCTGGGCACAATTGCCAGCCATAACGACCCGCCAAAAGACCACCATTTTGAACACGATTGCTGCCTATATTGACCAGCAATGGGCGATCGCCTGGGATAACCAACAACGGATTTTGACGGCAGAACAGCTCACACCGGAGCAAGTCCAGGGATTTCGTCTGAGCGACCCAGACGGATTGCTGTACTCCAATCAAATCTTAAGTGACTTATTTGCCGCTTTATCTCCCGAATCAGATTAAAGAGGAGAGTCTGAAGCGTTGAATGGGTTTTGTAAACCATAGAGTTGTCGGAAAATAAGCCCAAAAAACCTTCAAAGCCTCTCCCGGCAAGCGTTTCAGATGTTGCTGCGCAGAATCCCTGAAAGTCATTCTAGAAGCGGGTTTCGGGGATTTTGACTTCTATTTCCCAACAAGTTTATTGTTCTGTTAACTCTGCTAATAGGGTTTGTACTTTTTCCCAGGCACTGGCCGCTGCTGCCGCATTGTAGCTGTCTCGTTGATCACAAAAAAAGCCATGGCCTGCCCGTGGATAACGAAAAATTTTATGCTCCACCTGATGGGCTTTTAGGGCCTGTTCAACTAGAGTAATATCTGCTGGGGGGATACTGGCGTCTTCTTCCCCAAAAAATGCGTAGAGTTTACCTTGAATTTTATTTGTCCGGGTAATAGGAGGGGGCGACTCGCTCGGTGCCCAGTGGGGAATGCCTGCTCCATAGAATGAGGCAGTCACGTTAACTTGCGGTAGTGTTGCGCCCAGATAGGCAATCCAGCCCCCAAAACAAAAGCCAATCATGCCGACTCCACCCAATTTTACGTCGGGATAGTTATCAAGAAATTGGATTGTCGCATTAAGATCACTCAAAATTTCCTCGGTCTGAGTTTGCGCTTTTAATTCTCTTCCTTGTTTTATTGTTTCTGGAGTGTAGCCCAATTCAAACCCAGGGTGTTGACGTTGGTACATTGCGGGGGCGATCGCCAAGTAGCCGAGTTTAGCAATGCGTTCCGTCACATCACGAATATGGTGATTTACTCCAAAAATTTCTTGGATGACAATCACTGCCGGCAAGCGGGTCTCTGTGGTGATGGGCTTGGCGAGGTAGGCATCAATTTGGAGACTCTGGTTAGGAATTGTGACCAGGGTGGTTTCAATGTCGAGGGTCATAGGATTAAAATTTAACTCTTTTAGCCGTTTGGTTTATCGACAACGTGCTGCCTACACCGATTCTTGGCAATCTTATAGGAGGTTATTCCCCCTAAACACCATCGCCCTGTTGGCAAAGATTCCGGCTTTACTAATCATATTGAACGCTTTAATCATACCTGCCGACAACGTCTCCCTCGTCTTGTCCGTAAGAGTCTCTCTTTTTCCAAGAAGCTCGATGGTCATGTCGGGGCTGTCTGGTTTTTCATTCATCACTACAATGACCATTGGGCTTGACTTTTACCTTTATCACTACATTCGGATCACTACCAGAAGAAGAGAATCATGATGTCTGAGTCACATTTACGGACATTTGTTGGCGATCGCCTGGCGGCCTATAGACATCCAGTGCATTACTTTTTTTAGATAGCCTACCCAAGAACCCAGTTGGAAAATTTGACCGTCACCATTTGGTTCAAATGATATAAGCGCTGATGCAAGGTTAAGAAAAAAGTGAAAAAGCATCGACTTTTTTGGCAATATTGGTGTTTTCTATTTGTGGGAATTATGCTGTGACAGCATATTCCATTCGTTTAAAAACAGTAATTTAACCCATAAATTAATAAGCGATTGAGAGCTTGATCTGGTGAGGGTCAATTATTCAATTGTCTACTTTTATCAAATATGTTTTTTTGGCATCATGCGTTGGATATATTTTCGAGGACAAGTATATTTGATTTATCAATAACACTTATCAAAGAAACTTATTAGTCAGCATTATTAAAACCAGCATAGACTGCCAGCAAAAAATAAAGACGACAAAGCCAATTGAATTTTGAATGCATCGGGAGAAGGCGGTTTCAGCGCTTGTTTCCAGGTTCTATGTCTGCCCGCCTACTAACCAAAGCCTCGACTTTAGTAATCTGGCAAGCTGAATTACTTATATCTCATTGATAAAATAACTAGAGATAGTTATCGAGATCATGACGGATGAAATGACGGCAATCCCTAATAGTGACATTCGGTAATCCTGCCTAATAAATCTTGCCATTGGTCAGTAAATTCGGCGAATATTAAAGTGACGGGTTCAGACTGGAAAGTTATTCAAGATACTCCTTACCCAAAAATTTATTTTCTGAGATTTGAACCTTCTGAACATTGTTAACGTCTAAAGTCTTATGACATCGTTAGCAAATATTATTGGACTGAACTTAAGCTTATTAGATTAGGTTATCTTTCTTATCAAATTCTCAGCTTAGTTTTGTCGAATTCTTAACCCCTTTCGGGAAGAATAGACATAATGCCAGTCATTCTGCTGCTCTCAAGGAGTCCTTACGAATGCCCACCGCAAATCTCACCACTTCTCCAAACACCGCCATGTTTACAGCAGACATGGTGCGCTCCTATCTTCATGAAATTGGGCGTGTTCCCCTACTGACCCATGAACAAGAAATTATTCTTGGTAAACAGGTTCAGCAGATGATGGAATTAATTGAACTCAAGGATTCCCTCGTCGCCAATTCGGGTCATGAACCATCCAATGCAGAATGGGCCGAAGCCGCCGCTCTCTCCTCCCCGCGTTAGCTAAAATTATGAGGCTAGGAGAGCGAGCAAAACGGAAAATGATCGAAGCTAATCTACGCTTAGTTGTGGCGATCGCCAAGAAATACCAGAAGCGTAACATGGAATTTTTGGATTTGATCCAAGAAGGGAGCCTCGGTTTAGAACGGGGGGTCGAAAAATTTGATCCCACCAAGGGCTATAAATTTTCTACCTATGCTTACTGGTGGATTCGTCAAGCTATCACCCGAGCCATTGCCCAACAAGGACGCACCATTAGGCTGCCTATCCACATTACGGAAAAGCTTAATAAAATCAAAAAAACCCAGCGGGAACTTGCCCAACAGTTCGGGCGTAGTGCCACCCCGTCGGAAGTTGCCCAAGCACTGGAAATTGAGCCCGCTCAAATTCGTGAATATCTCAGCATTGCCCGTCAACCCATTTCGTTGGATGTGCGGGTAGGGGATAACCAGGACACTGAGCTATCTGAACTACTAGAAGATGATGGCATTTCCCCCGACAAATTCATCACCCAAGAACTAATGCGTCAGGACTTGAGAAACTTGCTTGCGGAATTAACCACCCAGCAACAGACTGTCCTCCGGTTACGCTTCGGGTTAGATGATGGCAAGGAACTGTCCTTGGCTAAAATCGGTAAACGGATGAACATTAGTCGAGAACGGGTTCGTCAACTGGAACACCAAGCTTTAGCCCATTTGCGGCGTCGACGTTCCAATATGGTGGAATATATTGCGGCCAGTTAAGCTTTCTTTCTTCCCATTGCTCATTGCTATGAGTTAGGGGCCGCTTTCTCTTGAAAAAATAAGTTATTTTCCTCGACTATAAGCAGTCGGGGTTTTTTATGGGTTGATAAAGTTTGCCTATCCACCTTCATCCCGGCCAAGTTCAAACAGAGTCGCTACGCTGGAATAAGGTTGGTCAAAAGTGTTACATCCTGATGGGATTGACCGTCTTGCGCCCCATTGTTATCCCTTATTCAATCGTAGAGGTACAGCATGCAGACTGTGGGTTCCTATCTTGGCGATCGTCTCCAGGCATTCAATGTCAGTCATGTGTTCGGCGTGCCCGGGGACTATGTATTGAACTTAATGGATGAATTAACCGCCAGCCCGGTGGAGTTAATCGGAACCTGTAATGAATTAAATGCGGGCTATGCCGCTGATGCCTATGCTCGGTTGCGGGGAATGGGAGCTGTCTGTGTGACCTATGGGGTGGGCGCTCTCAGCCTGATTAATGCAGTGGTAGGAGCCTACGCAGAGCGGGTTCCCCTGTTGGTCATTAGTGGATCCCCCAGTCGTCATTCTCGACAATCCCCCTTATTGCTCCACCACACCACAGGAGATTTATCCCTACAAGTCAGCCTAATGGAGCAGGCCACCGTGGGGTCATTTGTCATTAACGATGCCAGCCAAGCCGCATCCCTTATCGAACAAGCTTTAGTAACCTGTGCCCACTATCGCCGTCCGGTGTACCTCGAAATACCTAATGACATTGCCCAACAGCCCTGCCCTGTCTCCCCCATTACGCCGCCGCTCCCCGACACATTAACTGATGCCGCCGCCTGTGATGAAGCCGCTACCGAAGCAGTGTACTTCCTTCATCAAGCCCAAAATCCTATTGTCTTAGCCGGGGTAGAGTTCCATCGCTTTGATCTAGAAGACAAACTTCTGCGCTTACTGGAGGTTACGGGATTTCCCCTCGTCACCACCCTATTGGGAAAATGCTGCATTCCTGAAACCCATCCTCAATTCCTGGGAACCTATGTAGGGGCGCTCAGCCGAGAGACCGTCCGGGCACGGGTGGAGTCTGCGGATTGGGTGTTGTGCTTGGGGGCCATCATGTCAGACATGAATCTTGGTATTTATACCGCTCAGCTTGATGCCAATCGTTTAATTAATGCCAATTCTGAAAAGGTCAAAATTAAGCATCATTTTTATCAACCTGTTTATCTGGGGGATTTTCTCGACGGCCTTGGCGATCGCCTGCAGCAACAGCCCCCCCATCAGCCTCCGATACAAAAAATCTGTGCCGCGTTGCCAGAGACCCCACCATCTCCCCAAAACCAGCCGTTAACCAATGCCTATTTTTATCAACGCTTTAACCATTTCTTGACCGAAACCCAAGAAACCCAGGTGGTGATCGCCGATACCGGGGATGCCATCGTGGCAACAATTGACCTCATTCTACCGGAGGCAACCGAGTTTATCGGCCAAGCATTTTATCTCTCCATTGGTTACTCCATCCCGGCTTGTTTAGGGGCGAGTTTTGCCAATCGTCAACAACGGGCGATCGTCATTGTGGGGGATGGTGCCTTCCAGATGACAGCCCAGGAGCTTTCTACTATTATTCGTCACCGTCTCAATCCCATTATTTTCTTAATCAATAACGATGGCTACACCATTGAGCGGGTTATTCAAGACAATACCTATAACGACTTGCAACCTTGGAAATATCATCAATTGCCCCAGGTATTTGGGGATTGCATGAGTTGTGAAGTCTGGACAGAAATGGAGTTAGAAGCGGCACTCAGCAAAGTCCAGAACACTTGGGCATCACCTTCATTTATAGAGATTCATTTGGATCGATTTGATTGTTCACAAGGTCTCAAGCGACTGGGAGAAGCGATGCAGTCAGCATCCTCATAAATTTATGTTTTCAGCTTTGCTTAAAACAAGTCTGCGGCGTAGATTTGAATGGTTGTCAATCTTTCCTTTCTTCTTTGTTAGCGGCCAGGGTTAATTTCAGCATAATCACCGTAACTCCTAATGTTCAAATACATTGCCAAACATCTCTAAATCGAGGGTCACAATCACCGGCAAACATTCAAAACAGCGTTGAGCAAGCCGCAACCGATCTTCCCTGGCGAGCATAATCTCTAATTTACGTTTCATCGGGATGAGATAGCGCACATCGTTAGCGGCATAGTTCAGTTGGGCATGGGACAAATTATGCGCATTCCCCCAATCCGAGGACTGGGAAGATTTATCCAACTCCACTTCCATCAATTCCTGTACTAGGGTTTTAAGTCCGTGGTGGGAAGAATAAGTACGGGCAATTTTACTCGCAATTTTGGTACAAAAAATTGGATAAGTTTTGATATCAAAAGTGTGTTTAAACTGGGCTGTATCAAAACGGGCAAAGTGGAAAATTTTGATGACATTGGTGGATTCCATTACCTTAGCTAGATTTGGGGCTTTCGTTTGCTCTTTGAGCACCCGTATACAGGTAACAATTCCATCAGGATCACAAATTTGAATTAAACACAGGCGGTCTCGATGGGGATTCAGCCCCATTGTTTCGGTGTCAACAGCAATTTCGGGCACGCTGAGTAAGTGTTGGCAGACTTCAGAGGGGAGGTCTTGATCAAACACTTGGAATGGTTGGAGAACGGGCATAGTGATAATGAGTCCAGACGGGTGGAAAACAAAAAAATTGGGCACAAGTTTTGTCTGTGCCCCGGTCGGTAACAGTGATGAATGCCTAGCTGTCAAACGTTGTTTTTAATAGGTGCGACGAAAATCAGCTGGGGTCGGGGAGCCACGACGAGGGGTTTCCATTGTTGCTGGAGAAGACGTCACGGATTCCACCTCTGCTTCTGCTTTTTCCTCTTCCTCAACTTCCTCTTCCTCGGCGATCGCCCCATTAACGTCGTTAACTTCAGTCTCGGACGCCGGCGAAAAAATCAACTCTGTTCCTGATCCTGACGCCGGGCTAGCATTGCTTTCGGCTGGCATAGGGGTTTCATCTGGCGGTTCTGGAAGTAAATCAGGGGAGGGAGGTGTCTCATTACTCGCCTCAGTGAGTGGGGGCTGAACCGAATCAGGCGCGACCGGGGCCGGCTCCGTGCTCATTCCGGCTTGGACAAGATTCGCTCGGCTCCCACTGATGTAATAGTGACCTAGAACTTTGCCTTGATAGGAGCGCTTTGTAAATTGCCAACCAGGGTTCAGCTGGATCTGCATAAAACGTTGGTCGTCCAAGCTCATTCCCTGGGTACGGCCTAAAATAATTTCTGGCCCCCGACCAGTGCGGGAAGTGGCGACCAAGACTAATTCATTTCTGCGGGGAACAATTCGCAGGAGATAGTCTAATCCGAAATCTTGGCCATCCATACGCAACGAATAGCCGTTACTATCCGTTGCCCGCCGACAATGCCCCGTAAAATCAAATTGTGTCAAGAGGGCATCGACCATCATAGGGCCATTGCCACTCACCTGCCAGCATTGGCGTTTACTAGGAATTTGCTCGAAAACGAAGAGGTTATATTTTCGTGTTTCAACCCCATACGGAACTGCGACCGCGATCACCTGGCTTTGGTCGATCGCCGTTTCGGTAAATTCGCTTGCCATACTCGGGAGAGTGGCCGCCATGGGAAAAGAAATAGCCAAGCCCAGTAGAGCTGCAACACGTTTTAAAGACATCCAATTCATAAAGCTAAAGTCAACGCACCTAAGTTACTTAACCCCAGGTAACCTAAAAATGTTCCCAAGTATAATGATTATCATGACACCCATCAGGGTGACACAGCCTGGACTTGATACACCGGACTTAAAAATCTGGGAGCTAAATGCCCAAATCTTACCATTTCTTCCTAAACTCCTACAAATACTGGGTTTATTCGTGCAACAAAGCCAAAAAATACCCTAAATTTCTCATGATGTTGTGGATATTATATCCAATCACTTTCTGAGACTAATTAAAGGGGGCTGAGTCGGCAGGTGAAAATAAATTGAGGTAAGGTTCGCTACAAATCTTTGACGCCTGAAAAGTTAAATAACTTATTCTGCTGCTCTGCGTATTAGCCTCGATAGGGGTCAATAAACTTTTGTGTTACAGTGCGGATTAAATATTCAGGAAACAAGTCTGGATACTGGGTTGTGTAGCGTTCTAGTGCATCATCCATATAGGCATTAAGAGAGATATATTGTGCTGTGGATAACGCCATTGCTTGTTCCCATTTTGCTTCATCGGTTTTACCGGCATAGAATAGCTGACAGCCTAGATCAATAATAAGTGTCCGGATTTCCGGTTCCTGAAAAGAAATGACATCCCCATTAGGCAATACCATTTGGCGATTACGAATAGCGGTTCTAATAATCTTAGAGACGGCTGCAGCTTTTTCAGGGCCTAGCCGCTCGGGTGAATTTCGTTTTTCCCCAATTTGAACTAACGCATTTAACAATTCTGCTGCTTTGAAGACCGCCAATGTTTGTTTTTGGGCTGGCGTCAATTGTTCCACCTGAGTGACAAATTCACTCACCTGATCAAGGAAAGTCGGCTCTTGATCTTGAAGGTCAGGGTATTTTTGCCAGTCAATCGGGATGGTCGGCATAGGGCGGTCTCCACGTTATGTCATTGCCCCTAAAAGTTGATAACAAATGACCAAAATTAGCTCAATTCAGGGTATTTTCGTTCATAAGGGGCAATGGAGAATTTTAATGTATTGACTAGCTTAGCTATGAACAAGGGCTTCAGGTGATTTCACTTGTCCCAATAAAATTTGTAATTCTTCGCCCTCAATGACCTCTTTTTCAAGGATTGTTTCGGCGATCGCCTCAAGGAGTTCTCGGTTATCATTCAGAATTTTCAGAGCATTTTGATGTCCCATTTCTACAATGTCCCGGACTTCCTGGTCGATCTCTTTGGCGGTGGTATCGCTCACCATACGACGAGGGTTGCCCATGCCTTCCCCAAGAAAGCTATTCTGTTGCCCTTTGTCATAGGCCAAGGGGCCAAGCACTTTACTCATCCCATAGGTAGTCACCATTTGTTCCGCCAAGTCCGTTGCCCGTTGTAAGTCATTAGCTGCCCCGGTGGTGATGCTGCCAAAGACAACTTCTTCTGCTGAGCGTCCCCCTAGAAGCGTCGCAATTTGATCCCGTAGCTCGGACTCATCCAATAAAAATCGGTCTTCCGTTGGCATTTGTAGGGTATAGCCTAATGCCGCCATCCCACGGGGCACAATCGAAATTTTGGCCACTCCGTCCTCCACCCGGCATTACCGCACCGACCAAAGCATGACCAACTTCGTGATAGGCAACAATTTTTTTCTCTTTTACCGATAGTACTCGACTTTTCTTTTCTAATCCGGCAACCACCCGTTCGATCGCCTCACGAAAATCTGCTGTGATGACTGTTTTTTGTTGATTGCGCGCCGCCAATAAAGCCGCTTCATTGACCAAGTTTGCCAAGTCCGCACCGGCAAACCCAGGGGTACGGGTGGCAATTTCTTTCAAATCTACGTCATCGGCCAGCTTGATCTGCTTCGCATAAATTTCCAGGATTTTTAACCGACCTTTTAAATCAGGCCGATCCACCAACACTTGGCGATCGAAACGTCCCGGACGAAGTAAGGCGGGATCGAGAGTTTCAGGACGGTTGGTGGCTGCCAGTACAATCACGGTTGAACCTGTAGCATTAAAACCATCCATTTCCGTAAGTAATTGATTCAGGGTCTGCTCCCGCTCATCATTCCCCCCCATAAATGCCCCACTGGCGCGGGATTTACCAATAGCATCCAATTCATCGATAAAGACAATGCAGGGAGCTTTTTTCTTAGCTTGTTCAAATAAGTCTCGTACCCGTGCGGCCCCAGCTCCGACGAATAATTCCACAAATTCGGAGCCTGAAATACTGAAGAATGGAACGTTCGCTTCACCCGCTGCCGCCTTTGCCAATAAAGTCTTACCGGTTCCCGGAGGGCCCGATGAGTAAGACCCCTTTGGGAATTTTTGCGCCTAACTCAGTGTAACGCTGCGGAAATTTGAGAAAATCCACCACCTCTTGTAACTCTGTTTTAGCTTCTTCCACGCCGGCAACATCATCAAATGTAACTTTTGTTGCATCCCCTTCCACATAGACTTTGGCTTTGCTTTTGGTAAAGGCTAAGGCTCCGCCCGGCCCACCACCATTGTTACGGTTGAGAAAAAATGACCAAATGCCCACGAAAATCAGGGGTGGAATCACCCAACTGAGGAGTGTGCCAAACCAAGAATTTTTGGATGGCGGTGCAGCTGCAAACTCAATTCCCTTTGCTTCTAAGCGCTTGGGTAATTCCAAATCAAAAATCGGGGTTGTTTTCAGAACTTGCCCATATTCAGGTACAACTCCTTCCTCGTCTTTGCTCGCTTCCGGGGTGAGTTGATAGCGAATCTCATTTTGTCCAACATAAGCACTGGTTACTTTGCCATCTTCCACTTGATCAATAAAGAGGCTGTAGGGCACAGAGGGCATCTGCGATCCAAATAAACGAGGGGCAAAAATATTCACCAACAAGTAAATTGTCGCCCCCCAGATGAGAAATAAACCGAGGCGACGTTGCCATTGGGGTTGGGGTTTAATTGCCATGATGGTGTCTGAGGAAATTTTTAATTGACCTTTACATACCGTAACGATTTACCGTCCACTGATGTTTGACGGATAACCGTCTTTTGATTGTCTTATGGCTCGCTATTTCATGTGAAATTAAGCCGGGATTTATAAAATAGAATTACAGGTATTACGTTTAGACCATCATGTTATCAACATTAGGTTTAGGTGAGGTATTTTTTTATTGGTCGTCCATTTGAAATTAGGCGGGCAAATAATAAAATGGAGTATAAAGTCGCTGGAGCCTTTTTTCGACGGGAACAGTGCCTTAACCCAATTCACCGCCCTACTCAATTACAACAGGAGTTTTCCATGGAAGTTGAACGTCCCAATACCCAGCCCCTTACTCCCGAAGAAACTCAAGAATTAGACCGTCTCCGTCGCATCGTAGAAAGTGCTGCGGCAGACGGAATTATTACCCAAGATGAAATCTCTACCATCCGAAATGCGGCTTTGAGTCAGAAACCCAGCTACGAACTTTTACAGCAAGAATTATCGATTTATCGCGACTTGATTACCAAAAAGGTTAATGCCGGTCTATTGGTCGAAGAATGATCGTGAATAGTGACATTTTTCGGTCTTCTCGTTAAACCTTAAAGACTAAAAACGCCTTGATCCCCAGCAAGTTTAGAAATTTATCTGACGCTGATGGCATGGCTGACCCAGTGAAAATCTTGTGAGCGCATCCTGTCTACCCTGTAAACGGTTCATGGCAAGTGGAATGTTGCCCAGTTTTTCTGGCTCAGCGATGGCGTTGCTGCGAAACTTTTACTCCTATTGTCGTCAGACTCGACTCCCATGCTGTCTGGATGCACCATCAAGCTTGCTGACAGGCTAGAAACTTTCTAAATTTAATCAGTAAGAATACGCTACGATAAAAAATACTGTCTTTTCCTAAAATTACGTAAATTAGCTCATGATTAAACTCCGCCTTAAGCGCTTTGGAAAAAAGCGCGAAGCTAGCTACCGTATTGTTGCCATGCCTAGTACAAGCCGCCGTGATGGTCGCCCCCTAGAAGAATTAGGTTTTTATAATCCCCGCACCGATGAAACCCGTCTTGAAGTTCCCGCGATTATTAAGCGCCTAAAGGACGGTGCCCAGCCTACCCGAACCGTCCGCAATATCCTCGAAAAGGCTCAAGTTTTTTGAGCAAATGAAGACATAAATTGTTCTGTTGAATTCAAGTTTTTGCCGATTCTAGCCTGTGACTACCCCAAACTACATTGAACTCGTTAAGTTTCTGTTTCGTCCCTTCGTAGAAAAATTAGATGCTCTCAAGATTGATTGCGAAACCTTTAGGCACCATCGCCGTGTCTGGATTCGGGTAGCCCTGGAAGATGAGGATAAAGGACGTTTACTAGGACGAGGAGGGCGAAACTTACAAACGATTCGCTCTATCCTCAATACGGCAGCCAGCCAGGTTAAACAGTCTGTCTTCCTTGAAATTTATGAAGCGGAATCTGCAACCGCCAGAAATGTTCCTTTCAGGCGACGGCGATCCTCGGCAGGAAGCATTCCCAGCCGTCGTACCCGGTCCCGTGGCGGAAAAACAGTATAAGTTATAGTGCCAAAATAATCTTTTAGGGATGAATATTTAGCCCCATCCCAGTTGTTGCTAATCCCGATATGCTATCGCCTAAGACCAATCAAATTTAGCTGATTGATTGCATCCAGGTTATACATTGATGCATTTGTTGTCTTATTTCCTGGGGATGGAAACGCTTCCCATGGCCCGGTAGAATCCATTCAAATTGATATTCTGCTGGGGTTTTCATGGAATTAATCTGTTTTATTCAAGAGTAAGAGACCCTTGATGCATCTTGCACGCAATGCCACTGGCGGCAGGTCATGAGCAGCACAATAAGGCACGATTTAAAACTGTTTAGAGAAATGATGCAGCTTTTTAATGTATGGCAAATAGTAGCAATTGTCCTCGATCGCCATTTCTAGCAGGTTATGACCTGCCAGCAGTTCCAAGACTTCGGTCACAAGCCTGGTGTCGCAATGCACCATTTCTGCTAAGGTTTGCGGGGGAATCGCCACCATTTCGATCCCTCGGTCAGTCGTCGCACCATAATTTTCTCCCAGATACACGAGTGTTTTCATCACTCGACGCTGGGCAGATTGGTTGGCGGACTTGAGACGACGATAGAGATGACGGACTCGTTGGTTAGTGAGTTGGAGTAGGCGATTTTGTAGTAGCGGATCTTTGAGCAAAAGTTGTAGAAAACGCTGTGCCGGGACTGCAATGATTTCTGTCGGTGCAAGGGCGATCGCCTGGTGGAGGGGGGGATAATCATCAAAGACAGCCATCGTTCCTAAATGACTTCCCTGCCCAAAAATATCTAACGTTTGTGGGGTGTTTTTCACACAAGTTGTGACACTGACCCAACCCTCAACAATGAACGATACTCCCATCGCCCATCCTTCTTGGTCAATTACCACGGCTTGAGTGGGAAAACTTTTTAATTCCCCCAGCGACAATATGTTGTTGCGACTAGTAACAGGAACTCCTTGAAAGAAGGGAATATGATCGGCGATCGCATCAGCGTCCATCGGTTTAAATAAGACAAGGGATATTGCAAATCTTAGTGGATTCTATCGGCTAATGAATTGTCCCTGCTGCCCTTAATGTTTTTGATAGTCAACATCGCAATGAACACACCTCCGTTTGTTCTCGCGTCCGCTTCCCCCGCCCGCAAACGATTGCTAACAGAAGCGGGAATTAATCCCATTGTGCACGTCAGCCATTTTGATGAATCTTCGATCCAGGCAGACAATACCGTAGCCTTAGTGGAATCGTTAGCTAAAGCTAAAGCTGAGACCGTTGCACCCCAGTTTCCAGAAGCATTAATTTTAGGGTGTGATTCCCTATTGCTCGTCAATGGCAAAGCACAGGGAAAGCCGGGTAATCCAGAAACGGCGATCGCCCGTTGGCAAGCAATGCGGGGGCAAACCGGAGAACTATACACAGGTCATGCCCTCATAGACCGGACCCAAAACCGTTGCTTATGCCAAACTGGACTGACACAGGTTTATTTTGCAGATGTTGATAACGCCACCATTGAAGCCTATGTGGCCAGCGGCGAACCACTCCATTGTGCAGGCGCTTTTGCGTTAGAAGGGAAAGGGGGATTACTGATTGATAAGGTAGAGGGCTGTCACACTAACGTCATTGGTCTCAGTTTGCCCTTGCTTCGCTCCCTTCTCGCTCGGTTGGGGTATAGCGTCGTGGATTTTTGGCAATGAAAAATACCTCTGTCCGCAAAAAACGTTCGACCCCATGGACAGCCACCACCCCTGGTTCACCAAGATTGTGATAGAGAGAGAATTGGTTTTTGACGTTTGTAGTCGTGAAAGACAAAAAAGTTTTTTGGCTTGGAAAAGCTGTGATTGTTTTTAGGGCTACGGCCGAAAACAAACTGAACCTAGCTAGGGAAGTGTGCTGGGCTTTTGGGACGTAGGTTGCAGCCAGACAATACTTCAAAGCACTTAGAGATGAGGCAGCTTTAGTAAATGCCAATGAACATAGCCAGTATAAAAATAAAGAAGAAGAATAAGCCAAATGCTAAAAAGCCTAGCCAAGGCTCATGATTCATTTTATCCAAGTATTGATTGACTTTGTCATCCTTGTCTTCTGGATGCCAAATCATCGGTTTCATGGTGTTATCCTCATAGCGATTGAAAACTATAAAGTTGGCTTGAAAAATACAGATTTAGTCTTTTCTCAAATTAAAGTGTGGCTGAATTTTTCAGTAGAGGTTTCAAGAATTGACTTCTGTTGATCATCGATGTAAGCTCCGGTGAGGTCTGCGCCAGTGAAGTCCGTATGGGTCAAGTTAGCTCCGATTAAATTAGCACCTCTTAAATCAGCGTCCCGGAGATTGGCATGGGCCAGATCTGCTTTTCGTAGATCCGCCCCTCCCAGTTTTGCTGCGGACAGATTAGCTCCATGGAGATTTGCTCCCAGCAAAATTGCTCCACTAAGATCTGCATCACTTAAATCAGCATGCATCAAGCAGGTTTGTGTCATATCAGCTTTACTGAGACGAGCTTTATTTAAAATAACTTCATCTAAATCAGCATTAATTAAACTAGCGTTACTTAAATCTGCATAAGGTAATTTTGCGCCTACTAGTTTTGCTTTAGCCAAACAGACTCTCACCAAATTAACGCGACTAAAATCTCTTTGTCCATCTGCATAGTGCCGGAGAATTTCTTGAGCATCCATGATTTATTTCCCCTATGTAAACTAATATTTATTTTATTAAGATAGTTACTATCATTTATTATAGCTAAAAAGTTTTTGAATTGCGCTGATAAACAGCTTACTCAGTAGTTTACAACGTCGGTAGCCAGCCAGAGCTAAAAACAAAAAAACTATAAATATTTTGTTGGGATTTAAACATTTTTAGCCCCGAAAGAAAGCAGAAGCCTATCAATGGGTTTACCCAAGTTCCACATCGCGTGAAATAGATCCGGAACCCAGCGACAACCGAGGCCATCGAGGGCCAGTTTTGTCAGGGCTTTGGCTCCATCACTCACCATCCAACGGCAATGGAACCTCTCAGAGCCGATGCCTTGTTTGATGCCAAAGCAATAGAGCGTTGCATAGACCAAACGGACGAGCCATTGGTAACCTTCTCGGCTTTCCCATAGAGAGGATTCGGGGAAGGTTTGACGCATCTCAATAGCCTGTTTCTAGACCCCTAGCAATTTCTGCTGTAATTCGCGACTCTAACCGATGAGGATTTTTGGCGATCGGCGATTGCAAGCTGGATGGGATAATGATTATCGACTCAAGGTTCTCGCTCGATAAGACACGATTGCCCTAAATAAGGACAGTTTGTTCCTTTACCGGTACCACGCGATAAGGTAGAAATCAAGGATTGTGTATTGCTTAATTTCCTCATTTTTCTGCTGAACTTCCACTTCACCAAATCATAAACAACATGACATCAGTGAAACCCATACGGGTCATTGGCGGTGGTCTTGCCGGTACAGAAGCCGCCTGGCAGATTGCGCAAGCTGGTATTCCTGTTATTTTGTCGGAAATGCGTCCTGTGAAAACGAGTCCGGCCCACCATAGCGAACACTTAGCAGAATTGGTCTGTAGTAACTCCTTCGGTGCCCAGTCTAGTGATCGAGCAGCGGGGTTATTACAAGCTGAGTTACGGACATTGGACTCATTGATTATTCAAACGGCAGACCGCCACGCGGTTCCTGCGGGAGGAGCACTAGCGGTTGATCGGGGCGTATTCAGCCAAGAATTGACCGAGCGTGTGGCAGATCACCCCCTCGTAGAACTACGCCGGGAAGAAGTGACTCAAATTTCCCCATCTCCATCGAGCATAACCGTGTTAACGACTGGGCCATTGACTAGTCCAACGTTGGCTGAAGTGCTAGGACAGTTAACCGGCATGGATTATCTCAGTTTTTTTGATGCTGCTAGTCCGATTATTGTGGGGGAGTCGATCAACCAAGACGTTGCTTTTTTTGCCTCGCGTTATGACAAGGGGGAAGCCGCTTATTTGAACTGTCCTTTTAATCGAGAGCAGTACTTGAATTTTTGGCATGCGCTCTGTGCCGCCGAACAAGCGCCACTGAAAGACTTTGACCGAGATTCAGCAAAATTTTTTGAAGGCTGTCTTCCCATCGAGGAATTAGCCCAACGGGGAGAAGATACCATGCGCTATGGTCCCCTCAAGCCTGTCGGGCTGTTTGATACTCGTTTAGGGGACTTTAGAGCGCCAGAAAATAAAGCGAAAAAACCCTATGCAGTCGTTCAACTCCGTCAAGAAGATAAGGCTGGACAATTATGGAATATGGTGGGTTTTCAAACCAATCTGCGATGGGGTGAGCAAAAGCGAGTATTTCGAATGATTCCGGGACTGGAAAAGGCTGAGTTTGTGCGTATGGGTGTGATGCATCGCAACACCTTTATTAATTCCCCTGAGCTACTCACCGCTGGTTTGATGTTTCGGGATCGTCCTGACTTGTTTGCTGCAGGCCAATTAATTGGCACAGAGGGGTATATCGCCGCCATAGCAGGGGGCTGGTTAGCGGGAACAAATGCAGCGCGGCGTGTCTTGGGGCTCTCTCCTGTCATTTTGCCTAGTACCACCATGATGGGGGCCCTATTTGCGTTTATTAGCTCAGCTTCTCCGAAACATTTTCAGCCCATGCCTCCTAATTTTGGCATTCTGCCAGAGCTTCCCCAACGGGTGCGTAATAAACGTGAACGTTACGGGCAATACCGAGATCGTGCCTTAGCCGATTTGCAGCAGTGGCAGCGGGAGCAGTTGCATCCTGTCATGAACCCTGTTTAGTGGGACTTAGATATTTTCATTTTTTTAGTCTCTAAAGGGTCTGAAAGCTTCTCTGGGAGAGAGAAATAGAGTGAGTGCTTAAAAATGCCCAAAACCCCCGATGAATACTGGACTTATGCTATTTCAAGCTAACAACATTTTTCTACTTGGGTGTGGAGTGATTTCTGCCTTATTTTTTGTTTAAGTTCCACTCAGTGGGAGCGACTGGAGTGAACCGGGTCACGAGCTTAAGGATTGTCGAGGGTAAGATCGATGGTACATCCCCCCGTAACACTAAACTCCCCTTTATTATCGTCAGCAGTGCCATCACTAAAGGTATAAGTATCAATACTTAGGACAGGGCTGTCACTGGGAAAAATAGTTCCCGTTTCAAGGGGTCCATCGGCATCAGGATTCCATGTCGTGCTTGTCCCGCTGAAGTTAACCGTTAGGCTCGATGCACAACTGGTAGAAGTGAGGGTGGCGACGGCCGGCTCCAGGATACTGAGGTTGCCACTGCTGTCATACGCAACGACGCCATCGGTGGAACGGACAAAGACCTTGGTGACGGCCGCATAGTTGGCCCTACCCCCAGTTCTAGATGCCTCGTTGGTATCTAACCCTCTGGCGCTAAATTCTGCTTCCTGGGAGCCAAAGAGATGAATTTCTGCCTCTTTTTGGGTTGACGGATCAAAACACACAAAAAAACCATCGCCCGCCGCCGCAGTTCCAGACCCAGAAACCGTTGAACCAATGCTACAGGTTCCGCTGGAGGAGGTCGCCACCCTATCCACCAAGGCTCTCCCTCCCCAGTTATCTGGCGAAGAAGCATTGGTTATGGTTACGACTCCATCAGCATTAAAAGCAGGTCCCCAGCGGTAAAGCACCTTTGGCCCCAACCAGGGGCTAGCGGCACTCTTGATGTAATAAATGACTGGGGCTGCATATCCCTTATCTATAGCCAGAGCAATGGTTTTGCCAGATGCGTTGAAATTCCCTGAGTTGGCTGCTACTGCTGCCTGAATGTCGGCCTTGCTTTGATAAATAAAGTTAGCTTCTTTTATGTCATCTGCAATAAATGCAGTGGCACGATCAATATTTTTTTGGAGGTCACTGGCAGCACCAGAAATGACGCTTTCTTTCATTACGGTAAACATGGCATAGCCTGTAGCGGATACCACGAAAAGAGTCATAATCGAAGCGGACAACAACTCAATCAAGGTAAAACCGAGTTGCTTTTGATGTTGGAGAAGCTTCAAAAAGTCACGATATTGGATAGTCATAGGTCGTCGTATTTTTCAGTTAAATTCCTGTGTCGCAATTGGTTGCACTTGTAGTCCCCGGAGCGCCAGTGTAGTCCCCGGAGCGAAATATTCCAATGCCGTTGGAAATCACTAAGCATTTAGCTTCTTCGGTTCCCGTGGATCTTAAGACGAGCGTCTTTGATGTTGTTGTTGTGCCCTTGAATGAAAATTTGATTGTACTGCCAGGGCCGTTCCAGGCCAGGGTTTGCCCAGAGTCAAGCGACACGGATGAACTAATGCAACTGTCGGTAGTGCCATCAAAGAGTCCGGTTACACCACTCGCCGTCAGAGTAATCTCACACGCTCGACTCGACTTAATGGCAGATTGTTGCCCCTCGGCGATCGCCGACTCAATTTCATCCATGGAAGCCCGTAACGCATTGCGACTCCTCATGCCAGACAAAACTGGAACGGATACTGCCGTCATAACACCAACTATGATGAAAACAGTGAGCATCTCAATTAATGTCCAACCTGGATTAAGGGCAGGTGAGGGCGGCCTTCGGCAAAACCTCTGTATAAAGCTGGGCAATGGTTTCTTCATCTGAATCTTGAGTTCCATCATTATCAGAGTCTTCAAACACGGTGTAATCGAGCTCAACAACATTTTCATTAGGTGTTTCTGTCCGGACCATAAGATGAGCAACATTTACCAAGGTTTTGGGATTTTGGGCGATGCCCGGCAAGCCATTAGACTCAAAATCACTACCGACAGTAGAGGTGTTGCACCCTGCAGTAGAACTGTAATTATCGGCTGCCGCTCTGACAGCTTCCAAATCCTCTTGAATCCAAAAATTTGCTTGAGCTTTCCGCTCGGCTTTCACCTGTAAGATTGTAGCCAGTACAATAGTGTTTAATGTACCACTCAAAAAAATGAATGAAATTAAGGCAGCAACCAGCACCTCGAACGTAGTAAATCCAGGATTGCAACGTTGATGAGGTTTCGCGATCATCGCTTTGGAATGGCGGACAAAATATTTGGTAATTACATTGGCCATAGGGAACTGAGTGAAAATGGGTCAAAAAAACTGTCAGCAGGAGCGTTAAACATAAACTTTGTTACTAGTTTACCTTCCTAATATGATTAATATACGCATTGTGTCAACTGAATTAACCCATGTAAATTCGGAGTTTTGAGGGGTTTGTCAATTGACCCACGAGGAGTTTCCGCATATTTACAGATATTCCGCTTTTGAATTTATTTTGGACTGTGGCTCACCCCATACCGATAGGGATATTCATCATGATGATGCCGGATACCCATGATAAAGCCAGTACGAAAATATAGCTTGCTTAGTCCTTATCCTGTGAAAACAAAGATTGAGTAACCAATCCTCCTACAAAACTATTCTAAAGCAACAGTCCGGACAATTTTCCGGAAAAGAGTCTGAAATCCCCATTCTTTCGCTGGGGGTCAAGAACCGTCCAAAGTATTGTTAAAAATTATTGCCATTGCTAGCGGAAAAGAATGATTACGAGTGGCGTATTTATTGGGGTAGGTGGGTGACGGTAGCTTAAGATCCGAAACATAATCTTATTTGCAGATCTTCAATCAACCCAATGTCAGACTTTCTTTTGCAAAACAGTTGGTTTATTCCACTTTATAGTCTCATTGGTGCTGTTCTGACCCTGCCCTGGTCACTACGGCTGATCAAGCAAACGGGGCCCCGGCCGGCCGCCTACGTCACCATTGTGATGACTATTATCTCCATTCTCCATGGTCTGGTGGCACTGATTCGAGTTTGGCAGCACTCTGGTGAGCAAATTATTTTCCATTGGCTTCAAGTGGCGGATCTCGATTTAACCTTGGTCGTGGAGATTTCCCCCGTCAGTATTGGAGCATTAGAGTTAGTGACAGGGATTACATTGCTCGTCCAAATTTATGCTCTGGGGTATATGGAGAAGGATTGGTCGTTAGCAAGATTTTATGGCTTACTGGGTTTTTTCGAGGCTGCATTGGGGGGCATTGCCCTAAGTGACTCTCTCTTTTTGAGTTATGGCTTGTTGGAAATGCTGACCCTCTCGACCTATCTGTTGGTGGGATTTTGGTATGCTCAGCCACTGGTGGTGTCGGCCGCACGGGATGCGTTTTTAACTAAACGAGTGGGGGATATTATTCTGCTGATGGGGTTGGTGGCGTTGTCTAGCTACGGGGAAGGATTAACGTTTTCCCAATTGGAAAATTGGGCGATGGTGGCACCGATCGCCCCCCTCACCGCCACCTTGTTAGGGTTATCACTCATTGCAGGGCCCATCGGTAAATGTGCCCAGTTTCCGCTCAACCTCTGGTTGGATGAGGCAATGGAAGGGCCTAACCCGGCGGGAATCATGCGGAATTCGGTGGTGGTATCAGCGGGGGGCTATGTACTCATCAAACTGCAACCCGTATTTGCCCTGTCTCCAGTGGTCTCCAATACCTTGATTGTCATTGGGTCGTTGACGGCGGTATTAGCCTCTTTGATTGCGATCGCCCAGATTGATTTGAAACGAACCCTGTCCCATTCCACCAGCGTTTATCTGGGGTTAGTGTTTGTGGCGGTGGGGTTAGGACAAGTGGATATCGCCTTTTTGTTGTTGTTAACCCATGCGATCGCCAAGGCATTGCTATTTATGAGCGTGGGAGCCATTATCCTGACCACCAGCGATCAAAACATTACAGAAATGGGGGGACTATGGAACCGGATGCCGGCCACCACCACCGCCTTTTTAACCGGATCCGCAGGGCTGGTGGCGTTATTACCTTCGGGGATGTTTTGGACTTGGCAAAAGTGGTTTAGTGGCAGTTGGCAAGTGGATTGGCCCCTGCTGGTGCTCCTTGGCTATGTCAATTTTTTCAGTGCATTAAATCTGACCCGTGTCTTCCGATTAGTATTTCTTGGGCCTCCCCAACAAAAGACCCGCCGGGCACCGGAAGTGGCGTGGCCCATGGCCGTTCCCATGGTGAGCTTGACGCTGATGACCTTAATGGTGCCCTTTGTCCCGCTCCGTTGGAATCTCTGGCTGTCTTCCGGGACCCCATTGAACCTAATTACGGGGGTTAATCAATGGTCCATATTTATTTTTATTGGCACCGGGGTGGTGGGGACACTACTGGGAAGCCTCTGGCCCCTCCGACGGGACTTGTCCCGGCCCCGTCAACTGCCTCTCCGGTTTTTACAGGATTTATTTGCCTACGACGTTTATCTTGACCGTATTTATGATCTGACTGTGGTGGCTGCTGTCGGGGCGATCGCCAGGGTCACCACTTGGTTTGATCGATACGTCATTGATGGCGCAGTGAACTTCGTGAGTCTATTTACCCTCTTTAGCGGCAATGCGCTGAAATATAACGTCTCTGGACAATCACAATTTTATTTACTGACCATTCTCATCGGGGTAGCGGTGTTGTTTTGGTTAACCTTCAGTGGCCAATGGGTGATTATCAGTCAATTTTGGCGGGATTATTTTTCTTCCCTAGTGCCATTAATCCGTTTTTATTGAGAGAGTCACCGTGTTCAGTATCACCCTAAATTTTTCGGTGATTGCGCTTCAACAATAGTCCGAATCTTTTCATTTCATTGCATATGCCCGTTTTTCAACCCTGAATTTATCCATGCTTAGTCTGCTTATCTGGGGTCCCATTATCGGGGCAGTCATTGTTGCCTTGGTTCCCAATTCCCAACAGGATAGTTATTCCCGCAAGCTCGCGCTGGGCATTATGGCTATTACGTTTGCCATTACCCTGGCGATCGCCTGGCAGTTTGACTTGAATAATCCCCAGATGCAGTTCGTCGAATACCGTGCTTGGTTGCCCAATTTAGGGCTGAATTATCATTTGGGGGTAGACGGCCTGTCTCTGCCACTCCTGTTACTCAACAGTGTCTTAACCGGGTTGGCGATCTATGCCAGTGAAGCCAACTTACCCCGGCCCCGATTTTATTTTGCTTTGTTATTGCTGCTGAGTGGGGGCGTAGCGGGAGCATTTCTAGCCCAAGATTTATTATTGTTTTTCCTCTTTTTTGAGCTGGAAATCATCCCCCTCTATTTCTTGATTGCCATCTGGGGGGGGAATCGGCGGGGATACGCCGCCATGAAGTTTTTACTCTATACACTCCTCTCTGGTTTTCTGGTCCTGGTGTCATTCCTGGGTTGGTTTTGGCTCACTGGCGCGCCGGACTTTGACTATGATCCCAGCCTGACCACCACATTACCGATGGGAGTCCAGGGACTCTTGCTCTTGGCATTGTTGCTGGGCCTCGCCATTAAAATTCCCATTTTCCCCTTCCACACCTGGTTACCCGATGCCCACGTAGAAGCCTCTACCCCCATTTCCGTCATGTTGGCAGGGGTGTTACTGAAATTAGGAACCTATGGTCTGTTGCGGTTTGGAGTCGGACTCTACTTGGAGGCTTGGGTCGAGTATGCCCCTTACCTCGCAACGATCGCCGCAATTAGTGCCCTTTATGGAGCCTCCTGTGCGATTGCCCAAAAAGATATGAAGAAAGTGGTTGCCTATTCGTCCATTTCCCACATGGCCTACATTTTGCTGGCGGCGGCGGCTTCAACCCGCTTAAGCATTACCGCTGCGACGGCCCAGATGATCAGCCATGGCATTATTTCGGCTCTGCTGTTTCTGTTGGTTGGTGTGGTTTATAAAAAAACAGGCAGCCGAGATGTGGATCAAATTACCGGCTTACTTGCGCCAGAGCGGGGGTTACCCCTCACAGGGAGTTTGATGATTTTAGGGGCCATGGCTAGTGCCGGAATTCCAGGGATGGTGGGGTTCATCGCCGAGTTTTTAGTCTTCCGGGGAAGCTTCCCCATTTTTCCCCGCCAAACCCTACTGTGTCTGATCGGGAGTGGCTTAACGGCGGTCTACTTTCTCTTGATGATTAACAAAGTCTTTTTTGGCCGCCTGACTCCAGCCCTGTCCCATCTTCCCCGTGTCCTTTGGCGAGAACGCCTCCCCGCCATTGCCTTGGCGATCGCCATCATTGTATTAGGGATTCAACCCCAGTGGCTGACCCAATGGAGCGAACCCCAAACGGCAGTGCTTTTAACGGGACATCCTGACCCGATGCGCGCGCCCCCGCCGATCAGAATCGAAATTAAGGAGCAGCCGTTGGAAACCCTTAGCACTCGCCCCTGATGGACAGAAAAAGGACTGTTGATTGGGATGGCACAAAATGTCCATCGTTTACGTCGAGCATCATTTCCCCCCCTACCGCTGTCCCACCTTGTCACTCTCTGCCACCTTTGTCCGGATTATTTTCCCCTTCTATGACCCCGACGTGATCAACTGGTCTGGAGAAGCTAGGATTATGCGGACATTAACGTTTACTTGGATGCTGATTGGCTTGCTCGTTCTTTTCTCTGCATCCTATGCCGAAAACCTAGAAGCAGGTGGGTCTGGTTTTGCCATTTTTTTGAAACAAGCGGTCTTTTATTGGGTCGGCTTAAATGCCTTTAATCTTTTAGTCCGGACCCCGTTGCAAGTCTGTCTCAGATATGCCCCCTTTGTCTTAATTCTCGTCCTAGGAATGATTCTTGCCACGAAAACTTCTCTGGGCTACGAAGTTTATGGGGCTAAGCGGTGGATGAAAATTGGTGGTTTTTTAATTCAACCTTCGGAATTTATGAAGCCCTGCTTGGTACTCCAGGGAGCCTTTATTTTTGGCAGTTGGATGAAATTATCCTGGCGTACCCGTTTGTTTTGGCTAGGAGCATTTGCAGTGACGTTGGCCGGTATTCTCCTGCAGCCTAATCTGAGCACAACAGCTCTGTGTGGCATGGGATTATGGCTCATTGCCCTGGCGTCTGGACTACCCTGGAGCTATTTGATCACCACAGCACTGGGGGGAGTTGCCACGGCTGTCACGAGTATTTCCATCAAAGACTACCAGCGTGCCCGTGTCACGTCATTTCTGGATCCCTTTGCTGATCCGGAAGGGACTGGCTACCAATTAATTCAGAGTCTTTATGCGATCGCCAACGGCGGCATTTTAGGCACCGGGCTGGGGCTGTCGCAACAAAAACTTTTTTATCTCCCCATCCAAACCACGGACTTTATTTTTGCGGTCTTTGCCGAAGAATTTGGCTGGTGGGGTGTACCCTATTCCTCCTCTTTTTGATGGGTTATGCCACCCTCGGACTCCGGGTTGCCATGCGTTGCCGAGACCGAGTTAAACGTCTCATTGCCATGGGGGTGGTGATTTTTTTGATTGGTCAATCTTTACTGAACATTGGGGTTGCTAGTGGCGCTTTACCCACGACAGGGTTACCGTTACCCTTCTTTAGTTACGGCGGTAGCTCCTGCTTATCGAGCCTAGTCTTAGCTGGACTTCTAATCCGTGTGGCACGGGAAAGCCAGCTTGCGGAAATTGATTCCCTCATTGAGCAACCCGTAACAATCTGAACGATTTTCAAGCCAGCGAGATCTGGGGTCTTGACTATAATCGAGGTAATTTGTCGAACGGGTGACATTCCATGCTTCCCATTCCCGATCGCCCTGCGCCTGAAGAACAGTTAGAACAGTTAAAACAGCAATACCCTGAAAAATTTGCTGCGGAAGACGATATTTTTAGCCATATTCATCGGGGCGATCGCCTTTTTATTAGTACGGCCTGTGGGGAACCCCAGTATCTGGTGGCGGCCTTGGTGGGCTATGTAGAGAAACATCCCAAAGCCTTGTTTGATGCGGAGGTGTTGCAGGTCTGGACGTTGGGATTGGCCCCCTATACCGATAGCAAGTTTGCGAAAAATTTTCGCCACAATTCTTTTTTTGTCGGGCACCATACTCGTACTGCGGTGAATGCCGGCATGGCGGACTATACCCCCATTTTTTTGTCCCAAGTACCGTCTTTGTTTTACCAGGGGTTAGTGCCCCTTGATGTGGCGTTAATTCAGACTTCCTATCCCGATGCCCACGGCTATCTAAATTTGGGGGTCAGTGTTGACATTGTGAAAGCTGCCGTCGAACAAGCGCCATTAGTGATTGCCCAGATGAATCGCCAAATGCCCAGAGTTCATGGCGATGGCTTTATCTCCATGGAGGCGGTGGATTATCTGATCCCCCATGACGAACCCTTATTGCACTATCAGGTTGAACAGAATAGTGTGATTGCGGGTCGCATTGGCCAATACGTGGCCAGTTTGGTTCAGGATGGCGACACGATTCAGGTGGGCTATGGCAGTATTCCCGATGCGATTTTGAGTTACCTCCACCACAAGCGCCATCTGGGGGTGCATACGGAATTAATTTCTGACGGTTTGGTGGCGTTGCTTCAATCGGGGGCGGTCGATAATAGTCGTAAAACGCAAAATCGGGGCAAGCTGGTGGCGACTTTTTGCATGGGTAGCCCGGAAACCTATGCCTACCTCAATGACAATCCGGCGATCGAATTTCGCACAGTCGATTATACCAACAATCCCTTAACCATTGCCCAGCACGACAATATGGTTGCCATCAACTCGGCGTTGGAAATCGATCTGACGGGACAGGCTACAGCGGAATCTTTGGGCAATCATTTTTATAGTGGTATTGGCGGGCAGGCGGACTTTATGCGGGGAGCCATCCTGGCCAATGGCGGACGAACGATCTTAACCCTGGAGTCCACTGCCCAACAGGAATCCGTTTCTCGCATTGTGCCCTTTCTCCAGGAAGGGGTTGGTATTACCCTAAATCGCGGCGATATTCATTATGTGGTGACGGAATATGGCATTGCCTATCTCCACGGAAAAAATATTCGGGAACGGGCCCTACAACTCACGGCGATCGCCCATCCCAAGTTTCGGCCCTGGTTAATGGAACAGGCCAAAAAAAATCATTTAATTTATGCGGACCAAGGGTTTATTCCAGGCGAAGCGGGCGAATATCCCGAAGCACTGGAAACCCATCGCACTAGCCGCAGCGGCTTGGAAATCCTGTTGCGTCCCGTCAAGTTGAGTGATGAGCCGTCGCTAAAAGACTTTTTTTACGATTTGTCGGATGAAAGCCTCACCCGTCGTTTTATGTCTGTGCGGAAAGACATGCCCCACCAGCGTTTACAGCAGTTTGCGGTGATTGATTACACCCAAGAAATCGTCTTGCTCGCTATTTTGAAGCAGCAACACCACGAAGAAATTATTGGGGTCGGGCAATACGCCCTCAATGGAGACAGTCATACCGCTGAAGTTGCCTTTGTGGTGAAGGATGATTATCACAATCAAGGCGTCGGCTCGATGTTGTTGAATTATTTAACCCAGTTAGCCAAAAAACAAGGGTTGTTGGGCTTCACCGCTGATGTCCTCTTTGATAATCGCGCCATGATGCATTTATTTGAAACAATGGGCTTTAAATTGCAACGGCGCATGAGTGATGGTATCTATGAATTAACCATGTTGTTTTAGAGTTGCTTCATGGGATAGGGGGCTATGGTTGATTCGATTACGGATAAAACACTCCCCGCTTGGGAGGGGATTTAGGGGTAGGTTCTGTTGTTTATCCATTATCTGGTTAACCTCTTCCGCCTTTGGCTGAAACGGGCAACTAAACCCCCCTTTGTCCGCTAAAAAAACTATTAGCCACGGGTGGCGATCGCTGTTTGAAAGATAGGCAGGGGATAACTTATTCTCTGGGGGCAGTCGAGGAGATTGAGTCGTTGATTTGTTCGGAGTACAATAGAGATTATTAGGGCAAAAAGCCCCGTAAATTGGACAAGATATTCTATTAATCACGTTTAATTTATCAATACTAACAAATGCGATTGATAACTTTTAGTTCCAGACGATAACTCTGGGGATTCCTTTGACTGATATACTAAACAAATATCAAAAGAATGATCTTTAAGGTGCTCATTTTGGTGAATCAATTTTCTTCTCAAAAGGATAAGAGTGAATCGCTGGGACTGTCATCGTTTCATGAACATTATCGTCGTCTAGAAGAAGAACATCAGTGGCTACTAAAACAAATAAAGAGAAAACATACTGAACTAAAGAACTTTTTAGATCAGATGCGTAGCATTGGCATGGAACTTTTTCAAAGAGTGTCCCCGATTCAACAACAACTCCTTGAACTAGATGAAGAGATTCATGAATTATTTGCGGAAATTCTGAAAGTGAGGAAATTGGGCAAAAAAAGTAGAAAAGATATTATGGGAATCTATCGTTCTCTTCAAATGATGGGATTAATAAGTTCTAAATTAGAAGGAGGAGAAGATGAAGAATGGTCAGAGAATTTTGAGGATATATTCTCAGATGCACGAGAGTTTCAATCAGCCGAAAAGAAGACTCAGAAAAATGCCAATCATGATTTTGGGTCAGGAGAGACGAAATCTAATAAGTCAGGGGAAATGAGAAAAACGTTTCTTAAGTTGGCATCTCTATTTCATCCAGACAAAGCCAATGACCCAGAAACAGAAATTTATCATAATGAAGTAATGAAAGAGGTTAATCGGGCTTATGAAGAGGGGGATATAGCTAGATTATTAGAAATAGAGAAACAGCATCATTTACAACAGGAAATCAACTTAAATAATCCTTCAAAAAGTGAAATAGAAAGGATTTATTCAATAATGGAAAAAGACAATGAACTTCTGAGAATTCAATACGAAAACTTAAAGGAAGAACTAAGAACTGTAAGAAGAACACCAGAAGGGGATATGGTAAAAGAATATCGAGCTTGTCAGACAGAGGGAGTTGATGCCATGGCGGAACTGACTATAGAACTAGAGGAGGAAGTAAAAATCATAGAAAATGTTCGAGACTTTGTGAGAGATTTTCGTGACAAAAAAATGACAGTATCAGAATTTGTTAGGGGCCCGGGTCGTTCAGTGGAGAAGGAGAAAATACTGGAAAAGATGTTGGAAGAATTATTAGGAATTAGAATGATTCTGATTCCATTCTTGTTTATGTTTTCGCTATGAACGTACTGGTTACGGGGGGCAACATCCGGAAAACAGTATAACTTCGCAGATTTTTAAGCCGCCTCTGAACAAATGTGCCTTATTGCCACTGCTTCAAAGTGCAATGAACAGGCTGCCCAGTGACTCTAAAGCCTGATTCTGATTCTATCGTCATCACAAACTATTATGGAACTATCGATTTGCCTCCAGAACGCTGAAGGCAAAGAGGGCTACGAGAGGTTGAGGCGCTCACACACTACCCGCAAACCGACGATGAGATTGTACCGAAGATCGGGATTGAAGTTGAAGCGACACGCCGACCGACAAAACCCCGGATAGTTGACCCAAGAACCGCCGCGTACTACTCTTCTACGGCTACTACTTCCCTCTAGCCACGCACTCCCATCATTAGGAGCACCTGCATAATTGTCATGCCACTTGTCCTTGCACCATTCCCAGACATTGCCGTGCATATCATATAATCCCCATTGGTTGGGTTTCTTTCTACCCACTGGTTGTGATGATCCACCAAACATCAATAGCTTTACGCCAGCGTTTTTATTGAACCAAGCATAGTCTCCGAATTGACTCGTATCATTTCCAAAGTAATAGGGCGTGGTGGTTCCAGCACGACAGGCATATTCCCACTCCGCTTCACTAGGGAGTCGATATTGTTTTCCGGTTAGCGTGCTTAGTTGTCCGCAAAACTCTACTGCATCGTGCCAACCTATATTCTCCACGGGGCGGTTGGGATTGCCTTGAAAGTGTGACGGATTGCTGCCCATGACGGCTTCATACTGTGCTTGGGTAACGGGATATTTACCGATAGCAAAGGCTTTGACATTAACTTGATGCTGTGGTCTTTCACTGCTAAACGCCTTGCCATCGCTGTCGGGTGACCCCATCATAAAACTACCGGCTGGAATTGCAATCATCTCTAACTCCACTGACCCCGGCAATCGCTCCATAAATCCTCCTGTACGAGAAACGTTTGGCTGGATTGGCTAAATTGTAGTTTGTGAGAATAAAGTAGTGTTTTATTTTTACTCGACTCTACACACAAATCTTTTGCATACAGAAACTTAACTTTATCTCCAAAAAATCGGCCCGCCTCCGGCGGGCTGGGGGCAAAGGGCAAAATGGGAAAAGAACAAAGGGCTACGAGAGGCTGGGGCGCTCACACACTACCCGCACACCGAGGTAGCGGCCGGGTGTCGGGAGAGTAGAAGGACGGTGAAGAGAAACCGCGACAGTACCAAGGAAGCCAGGGCAGCCCACCCCGCACTCGTCATGAGGCATCTCCCCCATGACCCAAGCACTGCCATCCGTCGGCGCACCCTTGTAGTTGTCATGCCAATGGTCAAGACACCATTCCCAGACATTACCATGCATATCATGTAGTCCCCATTGGTTTGGCAACTTGTGCCCCACCGATTTCGTTCGGCAACCATTATCAAGGATTTTCTCGTGATAGATCTTCCAATCAGGCTCTGAGTCCCACAAACCCTCTGAGTCAATGAGCGAATTCCCCGAATTATCTCCAAACCAAGCATAATTCCTCAGTTGGCCGGCATCGTCCCCAAAGTAATAGCAAGTGCTAGTTCCTGCGCGACAGGCATATTCCCACTCTGCTTCACTGGGTAGTCGATATTGTTTTCCAGTTAACTGGCTCAGCTTCTCACAGAATTTTGTCGCATCGTACCAACTTACGCACTCCACAGGACGATTGGGGTTGCCTTGAAAACGTGACGGATTGCTGCCCATGACGGCTTTATACTGCCCTTGGGTGACGGGATATTTGCCAATGGCGAAGGCTTTAACATTAACCAGATGTTGCGGTTTTTCATGATCCCAAGCGTCTTGGTCTGTATCAGGACTGCCCATCATAAAACTGCCGGCTGGAATTGTAACCATCTCTAACCCCACTGAACCTGGTAATCGTTCAATAAAGTTTTCTGGGCGGGAAACTTTGGGCTGGGCGGGCTGGATAATCGTCTGTCCAGATGACGGTGTTGGCGCTGTATCTCTTTTACGACTGATTGTTGTAGAAGTCCTTCATCATCAACTGGCAGATTTTCTAGGGCTTGGCGGGCAGCCACCAACTCGGACGATCCGTCAGCTGAAGCACAGGAAGAGGCGAAGAGCCGAGTATATGACCCTGTAGCAATAAAACATTAGGGTCATAAGGGCACTTGGGCCAACAGCCAATATGGGTATGGGCTCTGAAGCCCCGCCGTAAGCACAAGGCAAGGAGAGCTGAGCCTGCACTGCAATGACCCTAATGCTTGCCACACTTCCCCCGCCGACTGGTACCGCTTTTTCGTTCCTTGGCAAACCATTTTGTCCAACACTGCCCCCAACCCATCCGTCACTGGATTATCCCCACAAAAATCTCGCCATACCCACTCAAACTCGCCGTGATCAAACAACTCCAACGGAGACACCCCCGTTAACAGGTGCAAACACGTCACCCCTAGGCTATAAATATCACTCGCCGCTTTGGGTTTGCCATTCATCTGCTCCGGTGCCACATATTCCGCTGTGCCGATCATTGTCCCGGTTACTGAACGGTTTTTGGGAGTGAGCCGCTTCGCTGCCCCAAAATCCACTAGGACTAAACTATTATCTGAAGCGCGACGGATGATATTATCCGGCTTGATGTCCCGATGGATCACTGGAATGCGATGAATAAAATCCACTACCGGCAACAGATCCCGCAATAGCTGTTCAATTTTTGCCTGATTGAATACCCCCTCTGTGGCTAACTCCTGGCTTAACGTTTGCCCCCGCACATATTCCTGCACCAAATACTGCTTTTTTTCCACCGTGAAGTAGGCATACAGCTCTGGAATTTGGGCATGGTTCCCCAACTGCTCCAAATGCTTTGCCTCTTCAGCAAATAATGCCTCCGCCTTAGCCAATCCGGCCGTATCTGACCCTTCTAACTGTGGCGAACATTGCTTAATCACACATTTTGGCTTGGACGGCTTGTCACAATCCTGCGCAATAAATGTTTTGCCAAAGCCCCCCTGCCCCAACAATGCTATTGCCTGATAACGCTCCTTGAGCAATAGCGGCTTGCCACAATGCTGACAAAACTTGTAGTGATCAAGGTTGTTCTTTAAGCAGCCTGGCTGCAAACAGAGGGTCATAGGAAGTCGGGGTTAACAACGGTTGACTCAACTATCATCTCGAATATTCCTGGCTGAAGCTGCTCAGTAAACAAGCAAGGGGAAATTCCAGGGCAAAGCCCGACTCACCAGACAAAGGATGATCATAGAAGCACTGCTCTTAAGTATTCCCGCTTTGTCTTACCAAACTCCCCTGCCCACGGGATATTTACTCAAATCATCAATGTCCCCTTACGTCCTGAGAAATCATCAACAGACGATCCGAAAACCGTAGCTGCTGTACCGAAAATCGGGAATGAACCAGTAGCGATTCGCACACCGACAGTACCAAGGATTGAAGCTCCAAGAGCCGCCGCGCAGTACCTTTACCAGCATCTTTGCTCGTTTTGTCTACCCACGCACTACCGTCGGTTGGAACAGCGCCGTTATAGCTTTCGTAATAGTCATCTTCGCACCATTCCCATACATTGCCTTGCATATCATATAACTCCCATTGGTTTGGTTGCTTTTGCCCCACTGGATGAGTCACGTCGCCAGAGTTGAATTCATGCCAAACGTAGTCTCCTAGTTGGTTGGCATTATCCCCAAAGGAATAGCGAGTGGTAGTTCCAGCGCGACACGCATATTCCCACTCCGCTTCACTGGGTAATCGATACAGGTTGCCAGTTTGCTCACTCAATTTTTGGCAAAAGGCTTGGGCATCATGCCAACTAACCTGATCGACCGGATGTAGGGGATTCCCGGAAAAATAGGACGGATTTTCCCCCGTCACCGCTTGATATTGCGCTTGGGTGACGGGATATTTGCCGATGGCGAAGGTTTTGACGTTAACTAGATGCTGCGGTTTTTCATTGTTATCCGCCATGTCATCGCTCTCTGGTGACCCCATCATAAAACTGCCGGCTGATAATTTCACCATTTCTAACACCACCTGTCCAACTACTCCGCCCTTAATGATTTCTGTGTATGTTCCCCTTATCTTGCCTGTGGACGTAAATTTTGGCTGGGCTGATTGAATAATCGTCTGTCCAGATGGGGGTGGCGGACTTGACGGTGCTAGTGCGCTAGGCGATTGAGCCTGCACTGTAAACCCCAATGCTTGCCCCACTTCCCCCGCCGACTGATACCGCTTTTTCGTTCCTTGGCAAACCATTTTGTCCAACACTGCCCCCAACCCATCCGCCACCGGATTATCAACGCAAAAATCTCGCCATACCCAGTCAAACTCTCCGCGATCAAATAACTCCAGCGGAGAAACCCCCGTTAACAGATGCAAGCAAGTCACCCCCAAACTATAAATATCACTTGCCGCTTTCGGTTTGCCATTCATCTGCTCTGGAGCCACATATTCCGCTGTGCCGATCATTGTCTCGGTTACAGACCGATTTTTGGGAGTGAGCCACTCCGCTGCGCCAAAGCCCACCAACACCAAACGGTTATCCGAGGCGCGACGGATGATATTTTCCGGCTTAATGTCCCGATGGATCACCGGGATGCGATGAATAAAATCGACCACCGGCAACAGATCCCACAATAGCTGTTCAATTTTTGCCTGACTAAATACCCCTTCTGCCGCTAACTCCTCGGTTAACGTTTGTCCCCGCACATATTCCTGCACTAAATACTGTTTTCCCGCCACCATGAAGTAAGCGTGCAACGCCGGAATTTGGGCATGGGATCCCAACTGCTCCAAATGCTTGGCTTCTTCGGCAAATAATGCTTCTGCCTTAGCTAATCCGGCGGTATCTGACCCTTCTAACTGCGGCGAACATTGCTTAATCACACATTTGGGTTTTGACGGCTTGTCACAATCCCGCGCAATAAATGTTTCGCCAAAGCTCCCCTGCCTCAACAATGCTATTGCCTGATAACGCTCCTTGAGCAGTAACGGCTTGCCACAATGCTGACAAAACTTGTAATGGTCGAGGTTGTCTTTTAAGCAGTCTGGCTGTAAACAGAGGGTCATAGGAAGTAGAAATTGACGACTGTCGACTCAATATTCTCTCGAATATTCCTGACTGAAATCGGCAAGTAAACAAGCACAAATCTCAGAGCAAAGCCCTACCCAAGGAGCAAGAGATAACAAGATAACAATATGAGCACTGATCTTGAGTATTCCCGCTTGGTCTTACCAATCCCCCATAGCTACCGAGATATTTACTCAAATCATCAATGTCCCCTTACGTCCTGAGAAATCATCGACAGACAATCCGAAAACCATCGTTGTAGTTCCGAAAAGCGGGATAGCTCCAGGTGCGATTCGCACTCCGACAGAGCCAAGGATAGTAGAACCAGGAGCCACCGCGCAGTATCTTACCAGCATCTTTGCTTGTTTTGTCTACCCACGCACTACCGTCGGTTGGAACAGCGCCGTTATAGCTTTCGTAATAGTCATCTTCGCACCATTCCCAAACATTGCCATGCATATCGTGCAGTCCCCAACGATTGGCTTTCTTTTTCCCCACCGGGCGCGTTTGACAACCATTTTTGATGAGTTTCCTCACATAATTTTCCAAGTTGGGGTCTGAGTCCCACAAACCCTGTGAGTCAATAAGCGAATTCCCTGAATTGTCCCCAAACCATGCATAATTTCTCAAGCAGTCAGCATCGTCCCCAAAGTAATAGCGAGTGCTGGTTCCGGCGCGACACGCATATTCCCACTCCGCTTCACTAGGTAACCGATATTGTTTTCCGGTTTGTCGACTTAGTTGCTTGCAGAATTCTGTCACATCGTCCCAACTTACACGCTCTACAGGGCGGTTGGGGTTGCCTATAAAGTGTGACGGATTTTCCCCCATCACCGCCTGATATTGCGCTTGGGTGACGGGATATTTGCCAATAGAAAAGGCTTTGATGCTAACTAGATGCTGTGGTTTTTCACGATCAAGAGCGTCTCGATCATCTTCAGGACTGCCCATCATGAAACTGCCGGCTGATAATTTCACCATTTCTAATGCCACCTGTCCCAATCCAAATACTCTTCCCTTAATAATTTCTGTGTATGTTCCCCTTATCTTGCCTATGGACGTAAATTTTGGCTGGGCTGATTGAATAATCGTCTGTCTGGATGGGGGTGGCGGACTTGACGGTGCTGGTGCGCTAGGAGATTGAGCCTGCACTGTAAACCCCAATGCTTGCCACACTTCCCCCGCTGATTGATACCGCTTTTTCGTTCCTTGACAAATCATTTTGTCCAACACAGCCCCCAACTCATCCGCCACCGGATTATCAACACAAAAATCTCGCCATACCCAGTCAAACTCTCCGCGATCAAATAACTCCAGCGGAGAAACCCCCGTTAACAGGTGCAAGCAAGTCACTCCCAAACTATAAATATCACTCGCCGCTTTGGGTTTGCCATTCATCTGCTCTGGAGCCACATATTCCGCTGTGCCAAAGCCCACCAACACCAAACGGTTATCCGAGGCGCGACGGATGATATTCTCCGGCTTAATGTCCCGATGGATCACCGGGATGCGATGAATAAAATCGACCACAGGTAATAGATCCCACAATAGCTGTTCAATTTTTGCCTGACTAAATACCCCTTCTGCCGCTAACTCCTCGGTTAACGTTTGTCCCCGCACATATTCCTGCACTAAATACTGCTTTCCCGCCACCATGAAGTAAGCGTACAACGCTGGAATTTGGGCATGGGATCCCAACTGCTCCAGATGCTTGACTTCTTTGGCAAATAACGCTTCTGCTTTAGCCAATCCGGCAGTGTCTAATCCTTCTAACTGCGGCGAACATTGCTTAATCACACATTTGGGTTTTGACGGCTTGTCACAATCCCGTGCAATAAATGTTTTGCCAAAGCCCCCCTGCCCCAACAATGCTATTGCCTGATAACGTTCCTTAAGCAGTAACGGCTTGCCACAATGCTGACAAAATTTGTAATGGTCGAGGTTGTCTTTTAAGCAGTCTGGCTGTAAACAGAGGGTCATAGGAAGTAGAAATTGACGACTGTCGACTCAATATTCTCTCGAATATTCCTGACTGAAATCGGCAAGTAAACAAGCACAGATCCCAGAGCAAAGCCCTACTCAAGGAGCAAGAGATAACAATATGAGCACTGATCTTGAGTATTCCCGCTTGGTCTTACCAATCCCCCATAGCTACCGAGATATTTACTCAAATCATCAATGTCCCCTTACGTCCTGAGAAATCATCGACAGACAATCCGAAAACCATCGTTATAGTTCCGAAAAGCGGGATAGCTCCAGGTGCGATTCGCACTCCGACAGAGCCAAGGATAGTAGAACCAGGAGCCACCGCGCAGTATCTTACCAGCATCTTTGCTTGTTTTGTCTACCCACGCACTACCGTCGGTTGGAACAGCGCCATTATAGCTTTCGTAATAGTCATCTTCGCACTATTCCCAAACATTGCCATGCATATCGTGCAGTCCCCAACGATTGGCTTTCTTTTTCCCCACCGGGCGCGTTTGACAACCATTTTTTTCACTCTCTTCAGATAGCTGTCCACATTAACATAAGTGCGACGAAAAATAATCGCTGAAAACCTTGCTAGACAAGGGATCTTGAAATTAGTGTGTCCGCAGATTTTCGCGACAAGGCAGCACTAATGAGAATATTGGCTTGTTTTCTCAATAAAGTAGAGTTGTTGGGACAAGACTCACACACAATCAGTGCAGGGTTAACAGCCATCACTGCCCCACCGTCCCCATGCCATCGCCGATCAAAATAAACGGTGACCAATTGAAGGGATGCTTCGCCACCAATTGCAGTTTCGCCTGCCGCAGCGCTTCTGCTTTGCCCATACCGTCATTTAGGTTCTGATAAAACGCAGCCATAATGGTGGCACTGTCTTTATCTGGGGTGCTCCACAGACTGGCCAAAATGGTTTTTGCGCCCGCCCGCTCCCAAATGTAAGCCAGCCCCGTTAAGTCAAAGTCGTTGTCGGGGGTGATGCGGGCCGTTTCACAAGCGCCCAGGACAAGAAGCTCCGTGTTATTCAGTCCCAGCAGTGCCGCGTCCGCCAGGGGATAGGTTTGGTTATTGGCAAACAGGAGGGTGTTGGGGGGCATACCGAGAGCCGGGCAACCGTCGGGGTTAAAGCAGCCGTGGGTGCCGAGGTGGATGAGGTCGGCGTTGAGGGCTTTTTGCTTAAAATCATCAAGGGTGGCGTTACGGTTTTTATAAATCTGAGCGCTGGGATACAGGCTGGCAATCTGTTGGGCTTCCGCTTCAGTGCCTTCCAGTGGGCTTTGGCTGGGTAGGGGGTTGGCGATGACGAGGGGTTGGATTTGTTGCCGGGATTGGAGTTGTTCCGGGACAGTCTTGCTTAAACGGGTGAGGTAATGGAAGGAATATTTTTCCAGGAGAAACTGTTCACTTTCTTGGTCAAACAGGGTTTCAAAAGGAATTTCCCGCAGTTTGCCCGTGGCGATGATGGCGAGGGTGCTACCGGGGGGAATCAGGTTTTGGTCTTCTAGGGGGCGGATGAGGCGGTCATAAAGGGCGGCACTGTTGCGGATGTAGGGCTTGGCTCCGGCCAGTTGGTCGCGGTAAGTGCTCAGTTGTTCATTAAAGTCAGCAGGTAAATCCGTTTGAACAACGTTAATGCTGTCTTGGGTGACGGCGAACAGGGCAATGCCTCGATTCTCGGCTTCACTTTCTTTCTCATATTGCAGGGGCGCAGATTGGATAACGACGGTATTGGCGGGAATGGTTTGTTGCAGTCGGGCGATGTCGCTGGGGCGGGTTTCAAACAAATCAGCAATTTCGATGTACTGATTGGCGATCGCCTCCGCTTGTTGATTGAGTTCCGCTTCTTGGGTCAGAATCGTTTGAGCCAGCTCCGGATTGGGATTGTTGGTTTGCTGTTGACGCAAGGCTGCAACGGCTGCTGCTTTTTGATTCCAGTCGTCTAAGGCTTTTTGGGCTTCTGGGTTGTTAACTTTGGCTTCCAGCAGGCGATCGTAGTCGGCGAGGTCAAACGTGGTGACCAAGTTGAGCCATTCAAAGGCTTTTTGGGGTTGGTTGTCCTTGACCAGCAGATAAATGAAGGCGGTGGTGGTAATTGCTGTTGTGGCTAAAAAGTTGGCACGGGATGACTTCCCTATGGCTTGCCGCAGATCTAGGGTTAGTTGGACAGATTGTTCATAAAACCCTAACGCTTTTTCCTTCTCCCCTAAATCTGAGTAAACCGCGCCAATATTGTTGAGGGTAGTGGCTTCGCCACCGCGATCGCCAGAGTGGTAATGCCTGTTTGAGGTAATCTAACGCTTTTTCCTGCTCCCCTAAATCCGAGTAAACCCGGACAATAGATAGCAACATTAAAGCTGTTTCTGCCTGACGGCCTAACTTTTTATTAATCTCTAAAGCCTTCTGCCATTTCTGAAGCGCTTGCCGATATCCTTCCAATGTTTGTTGCTGAAATAGTTCAAGGCCTTTATCAAATAATTGGTCTGCTTTTTCCGCTTCCGTCTCCTCTCCCTGCGTTATCAAGACCTGCGCTGCCACGGGTTGCCATACCCCAACCTGAATCGGGAACGCCATCAATAACCCCAACACCAAGCAACGTCCCGATGAGCCTTGCATTATCAAACCCTAGAATCAATGCCGCCAGTCTACAAAAAATATTTCTCTGGTTCCACCCTGATCACAAAAGTTAACCCGCCATTGACGTTGCCCCGACAAACGTCTGTTTAGGCATTTCGGGCACAGGAGTCTGCCATTCCCATAGGAGAGTAACGCCGATCAAAAAAGGACTGATGCCAGTCAAACCGACACCAGTCCCAATTCGCTTTTATCCAACGCTTAATCACCGTGTCCTGTTAGGGTGAACAAGCCTTGGTGTTAATCACCATCTCCTCTCCTTCAAAGGTAATAGACTCGATCACATACCCCCGGCCTTCCGCCACTTGGTTCAACTCCATCTGCTGCATCCGAGCCAACTCCGAGGTATCCAACGCGGCAATGTCCGCCTCTGCTGCCGAGAGCAGCGTATCACTCACACTAATGGGGTCGACTGCGGTACAACCCGCCAAATTGGTTCCCCGAACAGTTCGTTCAGAGCCGAGCATGACATATTGCCCACTGAAGGCAATGCCCTTCACCTGATTTTTGGGGAGGGTTTTGGTCACCCCCCCTTTCTGGAACGTTACCGACTGCCCATTGATTGCAGTTACCTTAACGCCCGAATATTTTTGGCCATTGACCAGGGTAATAACGGCATTCTCCGGCAAGGCCATTTTGAGCATTTCTTCCGATGCCGACAGATTAGACCCACCAATCGTTAAAACATTGAGACTTACAATTCCAACCAACAGAGTCTGGCGAATAAAATGACGCAACATAATCGTTCACATCCTGTGTTAAACCAAACAACATGCCCATCCGGCCATTATAAAACGACTCCCTTAAAACAAACTCCCTAAATTGCTATTATGCCCGAACCTTCTCCCAATACCGGCCAATTTCGTTTTCTTGGTGGCATCGCCAGTATTCTGAGTTTGCTAGGGGTTAGCCTTTTTTTTTCCGGTTGGATTTACCGCTGGGCCTACTACGGTTACTACCACCTAGAAGTGACTCGCTTGGATCTTAATCCCCAATCGTTTTTGATTGTGCCCCTACAAATCTTTTTGGGCAGCTCGGTTAATATCCTAAAATCCATCCTGGTTGTTTTGGTTTTAACCGTATTAATCAACGTCTCCCTGTGGCTCGTGAAGCGCGGCAGCACAGTCGGAAACGCAATTGTGCATAACGTGAGTGTGTTAAAACGCTGGCAACAACGCTTTTCCCCCTCCCCCGGCAAACAGGACACCCTGCGTCTGGCCGCCGCTCTCATTGATGAATTAATCATTGTTCTGTGGGTGCTGATTTTACTCTTCTGGTTTGCCCGCCACCAAGGCACTCTGGATGCCCAGCGGGACGCCGTTCATGACACCTCTACCCTCCCGGTGATTACACTGCTCACCGCCAAAACGAGCTTTATGTTGGCACCGTCCGCCGCCATTGTGGATAATGAATTGCCCGCCGATCCTGTCCTGACCGACAAAGAAGTGATTGTAGGGGAAGTGGAACTAGCCAGGATCATTCGCCAAGAAGCGCTGAATGATGAAGGGGATAATAAAGAACGAGTATGGCGTTTACTGACGGAGCGGAACGGCTGGATATATATTTTCCCGACCCTGGCTCCGGAACGGGTTAAGAAAGAACAGCCGATTGTCGTCTCGTTTCCTAAATCGTTAAAAGATCAGTTAATTATTTTGGCTTCTGACGTTCCGCAAAAGATGTAGCGTCTTATTTCAACCACTTCTAATATATACAAATGATGAATTATTCATGAAGCACTCAAGTTTAAAATCTCAGCTTCAGCGGTGGTGCATTTATTTTATTCTACTCTTCGTCAATGCATGTGCATCATCAACAACTTCTAATATCAGTCTACCCCGAGATTATCAGACGATTGAGGACGAGCATAGTGAAGAAGTAGCTTTTCAAGACCGGCAATATCTTTCCGGTACAATGCTTTTTTGGCTTGTTTCCAATGAGACCTATATGCAACAGGAACAAATCCAGCAGTATAAACAAGCTTTTCAAGATGTGTTGGAGAAGTTTCGATTAGTCTACCCAAATATAAAAGTATTACTGGAAGTCGTGCCTAACGATAAAGTTGTTGGAAAATATCAGACTGCAGTTAATAGTGGACTTGGTCCCGACTTGATATTCCTTGAAAATTTATTTGTCGGTAAATTGTTTAATCAAAATTTATTAAGTCCTATTCCACCTGACTCCATTAATCGTTCTGTTTATCAAGAACATGCGTTACCACAAGTAACTTACGAAGATAACCTTTACGCTATTCCAGCTACTTCGGGAACCCAAGTGCTGTGTTACAACAAAAGTAAAATTGATGCTACGCCTGAAAATATTTATGAACTGGTTGAATTATCCCGGCAAGGTTATTCTGTGGGCATTTTATCTACTTTTCGTGATACGTTGTGGGGCGCAAACATTTTCGGTGGCAGACTTTTTGCTTCTAATGGTAAGGCGATCCTGGATCAGGGAGGATGGTCTAATTGGCTAAAATTCTTAAAATCATTGCGAGACGAACCCAATATTTTCTTAAATAGTGATCCGATTGCTCTGCAAGATGCATTTACACAAGGTCGCCTCACTTTCATGACCTGTTGGTCGTTTGACATTCCCCTCTTGCGTGAAAAGATCGGCAAAGATAATTTGGGTGTTACGCTGCTACCGGGCTTGAAAAATCGCCCTGCTGCACCGGCTTTAACGGGTGCGTCTTTTGTCCTAAATCCAGTCTCTAGCGCTCATCAACAAAACTTGGCCATTACCTTGGCAAAATTTTTCACCAACAGAGATCAGCAAGTTCAGTGGGTGTTGCGCTGGCAGGCTTCGATTCCCGTAAATCGCCGGGCTATTATTGACCCACGTCTTTTCCCCATTCAGGGCACATTACAAAAACAATCCTTAAATGCAATTGATTATCCCTTGGAAGACATTGAGCAGGCGCAAATAGTTTTACTGACTGTGGAACAACTATATCGTCGTGTAATGTCAGGTACGATGACTCCCGATATGGCGGCTGAGAACATCACAAAATTGATTAATCAACAGCAACATCAGAACTAATATGACTACTAATGCGGGGCAAATCGATCTACAACCGCTGGAGATTTTATTTTTTAAATTTTTCCATATTTTGCAGCGTCCTCTTGTTTTAGGTCAACTGTCATTATTCCTACTTTGTCTTCTAATTGCTTGGGGAGGAAACTACTATTTTTGGTTGCGTCTGGGCAAAAAAGTGTCCCACTATCAGAAGTTAATATTTTCAAACTATCATCAATCTGCATTTGCAAAATACTGTCGGTTTATTTATTTTTTTTTAACTCCTACTCTTGCTGTAATCCTAGTATCAATCACTAATTTTATTTATTTTAAATTTATTCCCCATAATGGGTTGATCGAGAGTGGCTTATTATTAACTATCTTGTTTTTTTCTATCGCCTATTTCTGTATCTTTTAAGCATAGTTTTTTCGGCGGGTCAAATCCGTTACTATCGTAATCATTTATTTAATCCCTTATTATTCTACATTCTTTTTATTAATCTAATCAACCTCATTGGTGACTATAAGACTTTTTTTCAAACACCATTAGTGATCTTATTTGACACCCCAGTCAGTATCGGGGCAATCTTTTTAGTGACAATAGGATTTTATTGGTGGGTTATTGCTACTTCGCTGTTTGAAAAACTGATAATTTACGTTTTTGTTAACTATAATAGCCATAGTGACAAAGAGTCTATCAAAGCAATATCTGTCTTAGTTCGTTATAGTTTGATCGGGTTAGGAATTGTTTGTGTTTTTGGATATATTGGGGTGAATCCTGCTGTTTTGGCAACGATAACGGGTGGCCTGTCTGTGGGGATTGGATTTGGATTGAAAGAAGTCATTAGTAATTTTGTTAGTGGTATATGGTTATTCATAGAAGGGTCGCTAAAACCAGGGGATGTCATTCAAGTTTCAGGGGATTTGAGTCAAGTGGTCGAGTTGGGGTTTCGAGCGGCTACTGTGAATGTCATACGAGATAATTCAGAAAGAATTATTCCCAACCAGGTTTTCTTTACGGAAGAAGTCAATACCTATACCAGAAGTAATCGCTTGGTTTACCGCAGTATTGCCGTGGGAGCGAGTTATGGCACTAATCCCCAAAAAGTCTTGACCGTACTCAAGCAAGTCGGCGATCGCCATCCCCATGTTTTGAGAAATCCTGAACCCGCTGTATTTTTTCTCGGTTTTGGCGACTCTAGTTTGGATTTTGAATTAAAGTTCTGGCTGGATGATCCTTTAATTGGGAAACGGGTAACCAGTGAAATTGGTTGCGCCATTTGGCAGGCTTTTGCTAAAGCCGGGATCGAGATTCCCTTTCCTCAAAGAGATGTTCATTTGAAAAGCGATAGTTCTATGGAGCTGACCGGGGTCACGATACAAAACACCGACAGTCAGGAGAGGTAATAGAGACGCGGTTATCTAAAGTTGTGCAGAAACTCACCACTCAATGTTCAATAACACGAACACAACATTCACGTCACTCCTCTCCGGGGGCTGGGGTCGAGGGGGGAGTATGACGGATTCATTGGGATTAACTGGTGCTAGCTCCCCGGCCGGGGCTGGTTTGAACCGATCGCCTAAGGATTTGATCACGCCTGCCGCCGGAACCGCAATCAGTAGTCCCAGCACCCCGGCAAATTTGCCACCAATGAATAAAGAGACAATGACCCAAATGGGATTTAGTCCGGTCAAGTTACCCATTAAGCGGGGCGCAAGCACGTTGTCATTAATTTGTCCCACAATAACCGCTGCCAATAGAATTTTGACCCCCAGCCAAAAATTTTGCAGCATCAATAACAGGCTGATAATCACAATGCTGATGGCACTGGCGTAGGGAATTAAGGTGGTTAGCCCGATGGTGATGGCAAATAAAATGGCGTAGGGAGCCTGCAACAGGGAAAAGACAATGATTTGGGCAACACTGAGGATGCCTGCCAACAAAGCTTGGATGGCGAAGTAGCGTTCAAACGTTTCCCGAATTAGGGTGGGGAGGGTGTGTCGCCAGGGATTGGGGAACCAATCAAACAAGCCGTCCCAAAGCTGTTCGCCACCCAGTAGGAAAAAGATAGTCAGCACTAAAAAAATGAGTCCACTAATCAGGGTGCTGATGGTGACCCCGACCAGCCCTAACAACTGGTTACTCAGGGAATTGAGGACACTGGTCAGCTTTTCCAAAGCTTGGGTAATTAACGGCTGTATCTCCAGTTCCAAATTGTTGCTGTGTTGATTTAGCCAGGCTTGTACAGTTGCTAGTTGGGCGTTACCGGACTTAATCCACTGCGGCAGATTTTCCAGCAAATCCCCTAATTGATTCACCACCAACGGCACAATAATCAGCAACCCAATACCGATAAGAATTAAAGCTCCCAACAGTACCAGGGCGATCGCCACAAGACGGTTCAGTTTCCGTTGCACCAATAAGCGCACAGGAATGTCGAGAAGAAATGCCAGGAGTGCTGCACCAAAGAATAATGACCCCAGGGGTTGTAGCGTGGCCAAGAACTGGGAAATGAGCCAACCATTGAGAAAAAACAACGGTAGCAAGAAGTTTAATCGCAGCCAGGGGGGGATTCGTTTGAATAATTCCAGCATGAAAAGTCAAAGGGACAGCACTTCCGTTTACCTTAACGGATGGAGTCGGGATGGTTTGGTATGGACATTAACGATCGCCAAAGGAGGGGCAATCGCCCTGTTTGCTTCAACCATGACGGTCTAACTGATGAGCGTCATTGGGGTTGCGGTGTTTAGTGCGATGAAGCGGGATGAACCGAGGGAATTTACTGGGGTCGCGTTTCATCTGCTAAGCTGAGTCGCTGAACTCTTGATAAGGCAACATCGGTGACCTTGGCGAATTTATTTTTTTCCGCAAGTTGGCTCTGTTTACTGCCGATTTTAGGGGGTAATGTCTATGGGTTGTTGACCCTCTGGACCACGTTTCGCTTTTTCCGGCGATCGCTCCCCACCGCTCCGGAGCAACCGGGGGTTTCGGTCCTGAAACCGGTGCGGGGTCTGGAAAAGAATTTGCGGGATAACCTACGCTCCATAGCACTCCAGGACTATCCTGAGTACCAAGTTATCTACTCTGTCCAAGACCCCCAAGACCCGGCCTTACCGCTCCTCCGGGAACTTGCAACGGAATTTGGTTCGGAACGAATTACCGTCATTGTTGCCGGAGTTCAAGCGGGGGCGAACGGCAAGGTGAATAACATGCTGGGGGGATTACCCCATGCCCGCCACGATGTTTTAGTCATCAGTGATAGTGATACGCTACTGCCGCCGGACTACCTTAAAACCATTGTTGCACCGCTGTCCGACCCCCAAGTGGGTTGTGTTTGTACGCCGTTTAAGCTCATTGGGGCTGACCATTGGTACGAGGCGCTGGAGCTGTTGACCATCAATGCGGACTTCATCCCCAGTGTGCTTTTTGCCGAAGTGACCGGAGCATCCAAAGCGTGTTTGGGGCCGTCCATTGCCCTCCGACGGGAAACCCTGGCCCAGATCGGCGGGTTAGAAGATTTAGCGGATTATTTAGTAGAGGATTTTGAACTGGGGCGGCGAATTTGGACCGGGGGGCAGCAGATGGTGTTATTACCTTTTGTGATTGATGCGGTGGTGGATTTGTCGGATTGGCGGGATTGGTGGGTGCATCAAGTGTACTGGGATCAGAATACCTATCTAGCCCGTCCCGGTAGCTTTATGGCCACCCTTTTGATTCGGGCAGTGCCGTTTGCGCTGCTCTTGGCGGTATGGCAAGGGGGAAGCCTCCCCAGCCTCCTCATCCTGTTCACCACCACCGGATGGCGTTACTTAACCGGGGCGATCGTGGCACAGCAATTAAATGACTCGGAAGGACTCAAGCAGCTTGGGTTGTTACCCCTCCGGGACTGTTTTGGCCTTATTTTTTGGGCCCTGTCGTTTACCCAGCGGAAAGTGACCTGGCGTGGGGTGGACTTCAAAATTACTGAACGGGGCAAAATGGTACCACTTTAAACATTGCTAGCCCCAAAAGATTCACTGGGCCTAGGGGCTGCAATGTCGGCAGTTCCTTAATTTGTAACATTGGGGAAAGCCGCAGCTCCGTCCGTTAGCGGTCTTAATTCACCATTTCGGGCTTCAAATGTCGCTCCATTAGGGCGGCGACAGCTTCCTGGGGGGTAATGTTTCCTTGGAGCAGTTGGTTGACTTGGGTGGCAATGGGTAAACTCAGCCCTTCCCGTGCGGCCACCGTCATTAAAACCTGGGTGGTGTTCACTCCTTCTGCGGTGCTGCCCAACGCTTCTAGGATTTGCGGTAGAGGTGTTCCCTCAGCCAATCCTAATCCCACGCGATAATTACGACTCAGAATACTGTTGCAGGTGGTCAACATGTCCCCCAATCCGGCTAACCCCCAAAAGGTTTCTGCCTGCCCCCCCAATTGGGTGCCGACTCGAATGATTTCTGGGAGTGCCCGTGTGATTAACGCTGACTTGGCATTATTCCCCAGCTTTAAACCATCACAGACCCCCACGGCGATCGCCATGACATTTTTTAATGTCCCGCCTAATTCCGTGCCCAGCGGATCGTTATTGGTGTAGACCCGGAAGCGTTCCGTCGCCAAAATATTTTGTACCGTCGTGGCGGCAATCGGGTCAGTGCTTGCGACCACAGTGGCAGCGGGCAACCCGGCTTGGATTTCTTGGGATAAATTTGGCCCCGATAACACCACCAACGGATTATCAGGAAAAGTCTTTTGCCAAATTTGGGAAGGCGTCAGGGTGGTTGCCGCATCCAGGCCCTTGGTGGCTGTGACAATGATGACGCTGGGTTTCAGCCCCCGTTGTTTGACTGCGGCGGCAACCGTTGCCACTCCATTCATAGAAATGGCCGAAATAATCACATCGGTGGCGATCGTGGCGCTTAAATCAATGTCGCCGCTGCGGGACCAAATTCGGGGTTGATGACCCGTGGCCGCTACCAACTTGGCCAACGCCGATCCCCAGGCCCCCGCGCCCAGGAGTGTGATGGAGGGTCGTTTGTTGGGAAGATTCACTAAAGGGCGAATAACGTAAACTCAAGCCATTAGTGTAGTGGGTCAAGGGACAAGAATGTGTCTCCCGTTTGTCGAGTATGCCCTAGAACGATTTGAGGTGTACCGTATCATTCATTACCGTTCAGTTAAGAATCATGTCTGGGCATTGATTCCGCCAGAGCACCAGGCGTATAAATAAATCACATATACCCCGATCACACTCTGCACTCCCCCGGAGGAAACCATAATGTCTGCTGAATTTTTAGATTGTCTTCAACACAAACATGCCTATGTGGCGATCGGGGAATTCAAACCAGGACGCTTTGCTGAAGCACAACGGCTGTACGAAAAAGCTATTTCCACCTATAAAGAAGGCTTTCAAGGTGCATTTTTATTGCGGAAGCCCAATTCCGATGAAGGAATTGCCGTGATTCTCTGGAAAAACATCGAGGATATGGAAGCGAATCAAACCGACTTACATCGCAAAATTCTGGAAGAAATGGGTCCCTTATTTACCCAGCCCCCCACAACTAATTTTTATGAGGTTTGTAGTGAAGTGGAAGCCTACAGCCGTGAACTGCAAGGGGTGAGTTAAACCAAGATAACCTCTGCATCTTTGTGACCAGTCCACTGTATGAACTTGCAATTATTTGGTATTCCTAACTGCGGTACTTGTAAAAAAGCATTGCAATGGTTGAAACAGGCCGGAATCGAGGCAGAATTTATTAACTTAAAAGAGCAGCCCCCCAGCGAGGAACAAATCCAGACCTGGGTTACGGCTCTCTCCTCGAAAGCACTACGCAATACCTCCGGCAAATCCTATCGCGCCTTACCCCCGAGCGCAGTCAGTGGACGGAGGAACAATGGATAGCCGCTTTTAGTAAGGATGCGATGTTAATTAAACGACCCGTGTGGGTACTGGATGGCAAACCGATTTTAGTCGGTTTTCGTATCCCGGAAGAAAACCTTAAGGCTCTGTTGAAGAAATAGTTGTTCTGAGGCAGTTCACAGAAAGCTTTTAAGACTGAGAGAGTGTTTGATAAGTCCAACGTAATCGCTGTAAGCTTGATTCTTTCGTTAGAAACAAATGGCTGAAAGTCCTATTCTCTCGTTGAGCTTGACCCTTTTCGAATAACTTCTAAGACGGAAATAGAACGATTTCAGATAATTCACGAGACAAGATCTTTACTGTATAAGCTTTTGAATTTTTACAAATAACGTTGGATTTCTGCAAAGTCTAATATTTTTTAAAATAACTTACGGATAGGATAAAGATGAATCACTATCTTCAGAAAGTCGTATTGTCAATGGCAATGACTTTCTTGATTATCATTACTTCGCCATTAGCCTACTCCCAGATTTCCCCCTCTTCTGGAGATGTAATCGATGGTTTTCCTGTCACTTTAGCTGATAGTCAACTTTTCGTGATTCAGGCTAATGTCGGCTCGTTTAGTTCTGAAGAACGGGCAGCAACCATTAGTAACCGCTTGGAAAAAATTGCGGCTAATTCAACCATTAAAATTGAGGATCTCCGGCTTGAAGAAAATGGCAATATGACCAATTGTATTATTGACAACAAAGTTGTTTTAACTTTGACGGAAGAGGATGCCGCAGTCGCCCGTAAAACCCGCCCAGAATTAGCCAATGAATACCTGAATATCATCAAAGATAACCTGCAAAAATATCGTAAAGAAAGAAGTTTTGACTACTTGATTAAAGCGGCTATTTATACGGCGATCGCCACAGGGATTTTGCTTGTCATCCTGATTGCGATCGGACGTATTTTTCCACATATTTATAACCTCCTTGATTCTTGGCGAGACAACCGGATTCTCTCTTTGAGAATTCAAAATTTTCAGCTATTGAAATCGGAAAAAGTAGCAGACATTCTGATTCGCGTCGCCAAGTTAATCCGCTGGGTACTCGTCCTGAGTCTTCTTTATGTTTATTTACCCCTAGTTTTCAGCTTTTTTCCCTGGACTCAGCAACTGGGAAGCAATCTTTTGGGCTATTTATTTGGTGCAGCGGAACTTATTATAACTGCTTTTTTTAATTATTTACCGAACCTGTTTGTCATTGCATTTATTGTTTTTGTTACCTACTACATTATTCGGTTTTGCAAACTGTTTTTTTCTGAAATTCAAGCGGGGGATATTTCCTTTCCCGGCTTTTATCCAGAGTGGTCACAGCCCACCTATAAACTGCTGACTTTCCTCATTTTGGCCCTCGCAGCCGTGATCGCCTTTCCCTACTTACCCGGTTCTGGCTCCCCCGCATTTCAAGGCATTTCCCTCTTTTTAGGGCTACTGTTATCCCTGGGATCTACCGCCGCCATCGCCAACATTGTCGGTGGCATCATCCTCATCTATACCCGTGCATTTGAAGTAGGCGATCGGGTTGAAATCAGCGACGCCGTGGGAGACATCGTCGAAAAAACACTCCTCGTGACGCGAATTAGGACGACGAAAAATGTTGTCATTACCATGCCCAACTCAACCGTGCTCACTAGCAATGTCATTAACTTTAGTGCCGCACTGCGCCATGCCGATACTCCGCCCCTTATCCTGCATACGACCATTACTCTCGGCTACGATGTGCCATGGCGCACAGTCCATCAAATATTAATTGATGCGGCCCTGATTACCCATCACATCCTGACAGAACCAGCCCCTTTCATCCTACAAACAAGCCTTGATGATTTTTATGTCAGTTATGAGTTAAATGCTTACACCGATAAGCCCCTCAGCATGGCAAAAATTTATTCGGAATTACATCAAAATATTCAGGATAAATGTAATGAAGCAGATATAGAAATTTTGTCTCCCCATTATTCCGCATTGCGGGACGGCAATCAGATTACCATTCCTGGAAATTACCTGCCCAAAGATTATACTGCTCCGGGTTTTCGCGTTCATCCCCTAAACCCGACTGAAAACGTATCCCCCGATAGGGATACAAGTGAATGACGCTCAACAAGACCGTGTTATGACATCAAATTTACTGTGGAAAAGTCATGAAAAAACGCTGGCAGGCTGCACTCACGTTTGTTTTAGTTTTCTGTCTTATTGTCACCACCCATTCTACGGTTTATTCACAGGATTTTCCCCATTCTGGGCGTGACCGCAACGAAGCTCCAGTCGTCTTTAATAATGAAACGGTATTTCAGATTCGAGAAAAATTGGGGGTTTCCCTCCGCAACAGAGAGCCAAGGAAATTGGCAATCGGATTGAAGATGTGGCCAAAGATCTTGAAATCCCCCTCGATGCTCTTCAGGTAGTGGAAGTAGAAGGGGTGGAGATTATTTCTGCCAAAGATACTGTTCTGGTGGGAATTACGGACGCGGATGCCCGGGCTGTTGGTAAAAATCAACAGGAATTAGCCACAATGACTCTCACAAGGATTAAAGCCGCCATCGCAAAATACCGACAGGATCATATCATAGTTTGTTGCGTGAAATCCAGCGTTGGCTGTCTCAACCTAGGGCAATCGCGTCTTAAATAACTGTGAAAGGGAGTGCTAAAGGTAAGAGTATAGAGGCTGTTGCGTTGAGTAATTGCCCCTAATGAGTCGAAAGTCCAAGTCCAACACCCATCAAGAGTTTGAGACGGTCAAACCGAAAGTTAGCATCATCGAGCATTTCCAAGAAGTCGAGGATCCCCGGATAGAACGCAGTAAGCGCCACTTACTAAGCGACATTATCACCATTGCGATTCTAGCGGTGATTTGTGGTGCGAATGACTGGGTAGGGGTTGCCAAGTACGGTCAGGCTAAACATGCGTGGCTGAAGACATTCCTCGACTTGCCGAATGGGATACCGAGTCATGACACGTTTGGCGATGTCTTCGCCCGCTTGAATCCAGAGCAATTACAATCGTGTTTTCTTAATTGGGTGCGCTCAGTCAGTCGTCGGCACTGGTTCCGTAGGATGGGGCAGTCAGAATCCATGTCATATGCGGATTTGAGCAATAATGGGTAGTCCTCTAAAATCAGTCTCCCCATGGATCTCTTTGCTTATCCTTGTCCCTGCTGTGCCAGTAATGCCGTCCATGTCCATACCCATTATTCAACGCAGGTGAATGGTTCAAGGCGTTTGCTCCATTGTCGTCAATGCGACGTTTACTTTAGTGAGACCTTTGCGACCCCAATTGCAGGACTGAGAACCCCTCTGAGCCGGATTATCACGATCCTTAAAGCCAGGAGTGAGGGGATGAGTCTAAATGCCACGGTCCGCACTCATAACGTTTCGAAGAAAAGCATTATCGATTGGGAGCAACGTTTAGCCGGCATCAAGCCAACCCTGATGCTGTATGCCTTACTCCATCAGTTTATTCACCAGGAAATGGAAGGAGATGAACTGTACACCAAGATTGGTAAAAACAAACCGCCCTGTGATTCTCAAGGCTGGACTATTGTTCTGATGGAGCGAGGGAGTCGATTTCTATGGGAATTGCACTGTGGGCACAAAAATAAGCAACTGTTTAAGACGGCTTTAGCTTGCTTGGCGGAGGTGATTGAGCAAACGGATAGTTTGAGCCTATTCACTGATGGAGAACGACGCTATGGCAACTTGTTGTTTGAAATTTGCCACGAAGTCATTCGCAATGGAAAACCAGGACGTCCCCTAAAACGGCTGCCGAAAGGAGTCAGAGTTCGCCTTAAAAACAAAGGCTCCAAAAAGCGACCGGGTCGTCGACGTCAAAAGTATCAGGCTCCTGTGCCTGAACATCCGAAAACAACTCATGATGTGGCACACAAAGATATCCATGCCAATCATCTTGAAGCGTTTAATGCCTCCATGAGGCGACGAAATTCGACCTTTCGGCGTAAAACCAACACCTATGCTAAATCCAGAAAGGAGCTACAAAGAACGCTCGATGTGTTTTGGGTGTCACAATTTCGTTCGAGTTCATTTCACCACTAAAGTTGTCCCTGCTGTAAAGCTAGGAATTTTGGAGACTGGGATATCTTGGTCGCAACTTCTGACGATGCGATATGCAATCTAACTCGCTGTAGACAATGCTTCCAGCTTCCCCAGACAACGGAACCAGTGCCGAGGTTTAAGAGCATAGAATCGTACCCTAATGCAATTTGAAGACATGTTACGGAACGGTCTGCCAGGGAAAAATTTTAGCGGTACAATCGAAAAACAAATTCACTCACTATTGACGGCATCCACACATTTGCCCGCCGAATTTTGTCCCAATTTTACCCGATATGAGTAGCCCCCTCCCCCATAGGTGTTTTCGTACTATTGTTAAAGTTTTATGGTCATTGATTGATCAATTCGGGGTCGTAAGCTTACAGCTTTAAAAAGAATAAATAGGCAGTCCGCTGTCCGCTAGGAAGGTACGTGCAATCCTCTCCAGTGCTAACTTTCCTTCTTTTGCGATCCTTAATTTTATTTTTATTCCGTTTAGATGAACGACATACTCAATCGCCTCATGGTGGTGGTAATTTTAATTGGCATTAATGCTTTTTTTGTTACCGCTGAATTTGCCATCGTGGCCGCACGCCGCTCTCGGATCAGACAACTATCCGAAGCCGGCCAGTCCAGTGCCAAGCAGGTGCAATATTTTCATCGGCATTTAGACCGTTTGCTATCCACCACACAAATTGGTATTACCTTCGCTTGTTTAGCATTGGGATTGTTGGGAGAAAGCACCTTCTCTATGGTGTTCACGCCCCTATTCATAGCGTTAGAAACTCCCCACGGGGAATCCCTTGCCCATCTTTTGGCACTGCCCACCGCCTTTTTGGCGATCGCCTACCTTCAGATTGTGTTAGGGGAATTGGTTCCTAAATCCGTGGCTTTTATTTATGCAGAGGAGTTAGCCTGCCGGTTAGCCCCAATAATGCGGTTAATTGCCCGTATCACTGCTCCATTTAGTGCTTCAGTCAACCACTCGACCCGTGTCTTACTAAAGTTTGCCGGCATAAACATCAGCCGCGCGAGTTGGTCCCACCACGTCACACCAGAAGAGTTGAAATTCATTATTGCCAGCGAAGGGGACACCTTGGGGCTAGATGCCTTTGAGCGGGCGGTCTTTAAAAATCTGTTGGTGTTTGGAGAACTAACGGCGGGGGATGTGATGATTCCCCGTGCCCACATGGCAGTGCTAGACCACACCGCCACCTATGGGGAGTTATTAGAGCAAATTCGACAGACTGGCCACAATCAATTTCCGGTTAAAGCGGATTCCTTAGACGATATCCAAGGCATCATTGATTTTCGAGATTTAGCCCTACCCCTCCAGCAAGGACAGATTAAAGACCACATGCCCTTAAAGCCGTGGCTGCGATCGCCCCGCTTTTTACCGGAATCGATTCCATTGCCAGAATTATTGAAAAAAATGCAACGCACCCAAACCACGATGTTAATGGTGGTGGATGAATTTGGAGGCACTGCGGGGGTGGTCTGTTGGCAAGATGTAGTTAAACAATTCCTTGATCCAACCGAGATTGAAGAAGAACATGAACGGGTTAGGGTACAACATCACGCCAGCAATCATGGCTACGGATTTGATGTCGATGCCCAAATCAGCTTGACGGAATTAAACAACATTTTGGTGACGCCGCTGCCTACCCAAGAGGACTACCATACGTTGAGCGGTTTTTTGTTAGACCAGTGGCAACGGATTCCCAAACCCGGTGACAACTTTGTGTATGGGGAATATTGTTTCACCATCATTTCTGCAAGGGGCCCCAAGCTAGAATCTGTTCATATTCAATATCGTTTCAGTGACAAAAAACAGGCATCCGAGGCGATCGCCGTTGCCTAGAAAAAAACGAGCTATCCCTAGACTATTTAACCCATTTAACCAAGGCGATTGGGCTAAAGTCTAAACGTTGAGCCATAGCAAACACTGACCTTTGTTTTTAACCGATTCTCCCTGATCGCCCTGTCAGAGTGCAGCAATCCATTAGACGTATGAATCAACCTTGGCAGTGTGTTTTCCGCTTTTGCCGTCTAGACCGGTTCGGGGGGGCGCTTCTATTTTATTCACGCCTGCCTTGGCCAAAAAATTGGCCCGTCAAATTTACCGGGATTGCGGCCTTTGCTCCCTTAGTGGGGGGAATTCTGACCAGTCTTTTGTTGATCGTTGTCATCGGCTTGATTCAGTTAAAGGTCCAACAGGCATTAATCGTCGGGGTTTGGATACTAGGGAGTGTTTGGTTGACGGGCGGCCTACACCTGGACGGCGTGGCGGACAGTGCTGATGGATTAGCCGTCATGGACGAAGACCGTCGCCTTGCTGTGATGCAGGATAGTCAAACAGGCGCTTTTGGGGCGATCGCCGTTTCGAGCGTGTTAATACTCAAAACGCTAGCGCTGCTGTCACTTCCGGTGACATGGCAATCCCAGGCGTGGGGCATGCTGATGGCCATGGTCTGGGGACGCTGGGGGCAATTATTGGCGATCGCCTGTTATCCCTATTTACGTCAGCAGGGCAAGGGGGCAATGCACCGCCAAACGTTGCGGCGTTGGCCCGATTTAATGGGGGGGACAGGCACGGCAATCCTCTTAACCACAATCAGTGGAAAATGGTTAGGGGTTCCGCCCCTACTCCTGGGGGGAGGAACATTAATGGCAATCCTTATCACCGCTGCTATCGGGAAATGGTTTGCTCAACAATTTGGCGGCATGACGGGGGATGTATATGGGGCGATCGTGGAGTGGAGTGAGGTCGGGATTTTAGCCAGTGTGGCAAGTTTGCTTGGGTAAGCCGTAGCTGAGGGAGAGAGGGAGAGGCGATACACTGTGGAGAATGGCTCCAGCCTGGAGTAATTCAAACCCCTCGTTATTCATGCCACTTGCCCCCCCCAACTCCCCCTGTCTCCCCGACAATGGCTCCAAAATAACCTGTTTAACAGTTGGCTCAACGGCATTCTCAGTATTGTTTTATTGATCGGAATAACAACTGGGGCGTGGCAGCTAGGACATTGGGCGATCGCCCTTGCGGACTGGACGGTGGTTAGCCAAAACCTGAAACTACTGCTGGCGGGGCGTTATCCCAATGAATCCCTGTGGCGAGTCTGGCTGTGTGTGGCATTAACAACGGCGATCGCCGGATTCAGTCGGGGAGGACTGAGTTCAGGCCCATTGTGGCAAAAAACAGCCTGGGTTTATCTGGTGGGTTGCACGTTGGGGGGAGTGATAGTGTCCTTACCCACCGGGATAACTGCCACGGTTAAGGTGCTTGCGGGATTGGGGTTATTTGTCGCCGGAGCATTCGCAGGAAAATCCCAACGGACATTGATTCAACAGCGGGTCTGGCTGCTGCCATTGCTCTGGGGGGTCACCTACGGCATGGTGCTATGGCTTCTACAGGGAGGATTGGGATTAAAACCCATTCCCCTCGATGACCTCAGCGGACTCATCCTCACGTTGCTAGCCGCCAGCATTAGTATTGTGCTCTCTTTTCCCTTCGGAGTGATGCTCGCGTTGGGCCGACAAAGCCGTTTACCGATTCTCCGGACATTGGCGATCGCCTACATCGAGTTAATCCGGGGACTACCGCTAATTGGCATTCTATTTATGGCCCAGGTGATGTTGCCCCTAGTGCTGCCGATTGGACTCCGACCCGATCGGGTCGCCAGGGCCATTGCGGGATTTACCATTTTTAGCGCCGCCTATCTCGCCGAAAATGTGCGGGGCGGATTACAGTCAATTCCCCAAGGACAGCAAGAGGCCGCACGGGCATTGGGATTTAATTATGTCCAAACCCTATGGTTAATTATTTTGCCCCAAGCGTTGCGGATGGTCGTTCCGGCAATTATCGGACAGTTTATTAGCCTGTTTAAAGACACGTCACTGTTAGCGATTGTGAGCTTGGTGGATCTTCTGGGTATGGCACAGCTCATTCTCGGTAATCCCAAGTTTGTGGGAGATTATGCAGAAGTTTATTGTTTTGTGGCGGCTATTTATTGGGGATGTTGTTACATGATGGTACAAATTAGTCGTCGCTTGGAAGCCAATCCCAATCAATAAGATTCGTTGCAATCGCAAACCACATCTCGATTAAAAATCATTGTTTGGCAAATATAGCTGAGGTACTGACAGTCAATCATCATCGGTTTCTCAACGTTCCTCTAACAACCTCAATTTCAACGGTGGACTGGGTTTAGTTCAGCATTTGATGACGAATTACATTAAGCATTCCTACAGAGTTCAACGTTTTACATCAAATTGCATCCAACGCTAGCCCCATCAAAAAACAGATGCATCATAATTAGAGTAGGCAGTCGCTTGGGCGCATTTCGATGATTTTGGGAAACAGCGACAACGATCGCCGCTGAAATATTTCTTACACCGACCAAATTTATGTTTTTGATTGTTGCCATGCGTCTGAGGATTAAGGTTCTCTCCGCCGCAGTCTTGGCTGTTGCACTCTTGATGGGAAGTCATGTGCAACCGAGCCACGCTCTCCGTCAATCCCCCATCATCGCCCAGGAAGCCCCCACTGCGGATTCGGCGGATCAATTGCGCCTGTTCGAAGGGCTAGAGCATCTAGAAAAAGGAGATCCCCAAGCGGCGATCGCCATTTTTGATTTAGTCATTGAGCGTTCCCCTGACAATGCCGATGCCTATAACCTCCGAGGCGTTGCCAGAATGGTAATGGAGCAATATCCCCAAGCTTTAGACGATCTCAATGAAGCCATCCGTCTAGAGCCTAATGACCCAGCGATGTATTTTAATCGAGCCAATATTTACGGCATCCAAGAACAATATCGTTTGGCAGCGGCCGACTGTGACCAAGCTATTTCATTGGATTCAACGGATGCTGATCTGTTTATTTGCCGGGGTCAAGCCCATCTCGCCCTGGAAGAACCCAAGATTGCCATTCCAGATTTTGACCAAGCATTGGCTCTCAATCCGAATTTAGAGGAAGGCTACTATTTTCGGGGAGTAGCCCAAGCCATGCTCGATCAAGCATCCCCAGCCATTGTTGACCTCAGCCGGGCCATCAGTCTCAATCCCCAAAATGCCGATGCCTTTATTCTCCGCGCCGCTCTACAGGCGGATCAAGGGGAACAAGAAGCGGCCGTCGAAGATATGATTCACGCCATTAATCTCTTGGAGCGTCAAGGCGAAGTTCAAAAAGCAGAGGAAGTGCGGGGCTTATTGGGTTATTAAGCTGCGAGCAATCGGTCTGCACATTGACTAATCGGGCTGGGTATTCAACAAAATGTGACAGAAAGCCATGGTGACAGCCCAGTCCTTGGAGGCTTTATTCCGTGCTGCCTGGTTCCGCTAGCGATTTTGTTTACCCGTGATTACATTGCTTGCTTCAATGCAGGAAAACTCTCACCGTCTCGGCGGCATAATAGAAGCTACTGATACTTTTTGTCGTGGGGAGGACAAAACTTGTGACTATGATGCATCGTTGGCGGCAGCACAGCTTTAATGGACTCTTGATTATATTACTGGCGATCGCCCTAGTGCTATTGCTGGCGCGGCCCGCATTGGCCGCCAATACAGCGGTGAACTACACCTATGCCGATTTGTCTCGGCAGGACTTTTCTCACCGGAACCTTACCAAAGGCGTTTTTGCCGCAGCAGATATGCGAGAGGCCGATTTTTCTGGGAGTAATTTGTCCTACACTATTTTTACCGAGGGGATTTTGCTCAATGCAAATTTGCAAGGGGTAGACTTGACCGGTTCGTTGATTGACCGAGTTACGCTCGATTTTGCTAATCTCCGGGACACGAACTTCACCGAGGCGATCGCCTCCCGCACCCGCTTTTATGACGCCGATATTACCGGCGCAGATTTTACAGACGCTGTTATTGATCAATACCAAGTGAAATTAATGTGTGAACGGGCTAGCGGCGTTAATCCAGTGACTGGAATTGCCACCCGTGATAGCCTGGGCTGTCGGTGAAGTGGCGCACACAATTGTAGTGTTTTATTGGACCTGATCTTGATGGTTGAATTTCAGTCGTTTAAAGATGTCCATATTTCAACCGTCTAGAATATGGATGGTGTATCAAAACCCTAACGTTATGGCTTTTGTAAATATACTTAATTCATAGCATTCATAGCATTATTTTAATGCCGCAAGCGGCGGGGAATGTATCCGAAGAGATTCAATTAATTTTTCTGTTCCCTTATTTTACTTTTTCAGCCAGCTTTAAATGTTCAAAAACTGACTTGTCTCCAATATCGGGAGGAATGGGTTGAATAGATTTGCGGATAGCAAAAACGAGAAATAATACTGCCCAAGCCTCTAACCCTACTTTTCCAATGGAAAGCGGTAATACTCCGAATAGATGCCCTAAAAGAAGACCCGGAACAAGGGGAGTTAAGAATTTTGTTTCCAACCGATTAAAACAAAAAGCTTCTTTAAAGTAAATGCCGGTGAGTGCCGCAAACAAAAAGCCAATCCCCAGCAATGTTAAGGGGTTTTCGTAGACCACTTGCACGAGCGGTAGTGGTGTTCCAATGGTCAAGATGGCCGCCGTGATTACACCAATGCCCCAAAATAATTGCAGCGCACGGTGTAAAGGTTTGAGGTAAATATGAATGGTCCAAAGGGAGATGCCCAAACCGACTATCATGCCCCAAAAGCAAACCGACGCCAGCATCAAGGCAAATGGTTGTTGCGGCAACAGCAGTACCGTCCCAGCCCCTACGACAAAACTACTAGCGGCGATCGCCAAACCTGTGCGATAAATAATAACTTCCCGGCGATCGTGTTCATTGATCGTAAAGGTTCCAAATTGCCCTTGGTAAACAGGGGAGGGGATAGGGGGGTTAGCCATGGCAAATCCATTAATAATGTCAGTCTTTAAACAGTCTAAATCACGTAAAAACGAGTGCAGAAATGAGAACTAAAACAAACAAGGCAACGAATATCGCAATGGCAGTCATGGGAAGAGTCGGGAATTGAATGAACAGTTAAGCCTAGTTTTATCCTATTTTGCGCTAGTTATGGGGAAAGAGCTTTTTTGCATTGAGGACGTTTGCTTCGAGCATTGCTATTCTGAAAACAGACAAAAGCCCTACACAGTAGAACTTTCGTCGATCTCAGCTCATCCCTACGTATAACAAGTGAGCCACTAGGAATGTCAAAGATAGTCCTGGGTTTGCCCCCGGCGTGAAGCAAGTGTCTCGAGTTGACGTTTGAGCTCAGATAATTCCAGTGACATAAAATTGAACAAAATTTTGGGCACAATTGTTTAATCGAGTTTCCCAGTTCTAAGAAAGGTGGGGGGGGGGGGGGGGGGGGGGGGGGGGGGGCGGGGGGGGGGGGGCGTCGGGGGGGGGGGGGGGGGGGGGGGGGGGGGGGGGGGGGGGGGGAGGGGGGGGAGGAGGGGGGGGGGGGGGGGGGGAGGGGGGGGGGGGGGGGGGGGGGGGGGGGGAAAGGGGGGGGGGTAATTAAGACGAACAAAAAAATAGGAAAGACACGACGAAAACCCCAATAAATTCAGGGTTCAGCGTTTGAAGTTATTTCGATCTTAACTTCCTAAAATCTATGTTGCCTCAAATTGTCACACTCCCTATAGACTTCTTAGCGCTTATGTTGCCATATTAATGCTTGTTTTCGAGGAACGGCGATCGCCTTCATAGACTAATCGCTTGCTGTACCTCTAGCGGCTGTTGAATCTGAGCAAACGTTTTATAAATGGGCACTTCTGAGTTAATCGCTTCAAAGCTGACGACTAGGGAATAAGGCACCGTTGCCTCAGGATCCTTGTTCCACCCTTCATGACCTATAACAGCGATACAGAAGCCCTCGCGAAGATTGAAGGATTTGACGACTGCCCAGTCCTTTTGGATGGTACCTGTACTTCTGGAGGCCGCCTTGACCCTTCCGTCGATTCCCCGAGCACTTCGAGGCCCGTCACCGTTTGATCTCATCTGTCGCTTACCCAACGTCCACTTGAACGGATCTTCTCCCTCATCAGCCTCAGGTGGGGGCAGGTCATACTCTTTGAGCACTCCGTTCAGAAAGACTGCCGAATCCTCTCCGCGTTTACTGCAAGTCCAATCAAGCCAGGTGGAAAGATATTTTCTGCGATTGCGGCGGGTTCGGCGGGGCTCAGCAGCGTAGGACAAAGTAATTTCGATGAGGATATCGAATCCTTCACCCTGCCTGAGCACAAACTCTGGTATCACGACCTGATAGACTTTTGCCTGCTTTGCTCGAATGTATTCATTTCCTTGAGTGGTCAGGGTTACACGGGTGGGAGAGTTGCCTATGGCCCTATCGAGAGCAGGAATGCCGTACCCCATTGTGCGAATACCGTGATAGAGCTTTTCAATGGATTCGCCTGTCCAATCAGGTAGTCGGGCTGATTGGACGATCAAGGCACGATATAGCAGCGCATTCTCATCTGGATAGGCTGCCGCTAAACCTGCTGCGATGTGGGTTACCTTGGGAGCTGCGAAAGACGTTCCTACAGCATCGGCGCTGACAGATCTACCCCCATTCAGGGTTGATCGCACAAGCTCTGGGCAAACCGGCTCTGGAGTAGTGAAACTGGGCGAGGTCTCCGAATCAATTACAAAGTCGCCGCCATATTCCACTACCTCAGGTTTGATGGTATTCCAGATCCCAAAGCCGGTACAGGAAAAGGCAGAGCAACAGTCTTTTTCTGCCAGGGACTTCAGTGCCTGACTCTGATAGGTAGTATGAGCAATTGAACCGACTGTTAATGCCTGAAAACTCTGAGCTGGGTTGGCGATCCTGACTGATTTTTCTAGTAGATAGTCTGGATAGTTGCGATCGGCTTGTAGATGCTCAGCCATAGATGGACGAGTCACTAGCCTTCGGGTGGGATGGAGGTTTCCGGCAGCGACGATAAACAGAATATCGCCACCTCTTTCCCAGGTGAGCTTATCGATCGCTGCCGCCCAGGCTGACATCGATTGAGTCCGACAGGGCGTTATCCCTGTGATGGAGTGGTTAAAAATGCAGGTGTTAGTGCGGGAGTAATAATACTCGACGATTTCTGCCAGCACCTCGGGAGGAAAAATGTCTCTGGGGAGGTAATTTGCGCGATCAAGAATTCGCGCATTCTGAAGCCAGCAAATTGCCTGCTGCTGACCCGTTCGGGGAATCTCGCGAGGATAAATCACAGCCCCAGCCACCCTAGTACCATGCCCTCCGTTCGTAACGTAGTCAGCAGTCAAATCTAGCTCTCCAGGTACCCATGATTTTGAGTGGGCAGTATCAATCGCATCCTTGAGAAGCAGGTGCCGCTCCTGGATACCGCTATCAATGACACAGACTTTAGGGGCGTTGGGGTCTGGTTTCTCTAGGGCAAAGCCATCCCGATCGTCTCCCCCAGCCTCAGGATTGACGGGGGGCATGCTAAATTCGTCAGGTTCAGAGACATCAAAGATGTAGGGAAAGTTGAGAACAAGATCCTTTAGTCCCTTTCCGACAATACGGATTCGGCATGAGAAGCTGTCAGGTAGTCGCGAAACCCCTATTTCATTACCTTCGACAGTTTGGAGGATGGCACCGTTGTATTCTCTAACGAAGTTCTCAAGCTGATCCGAACGACCAAAAAAGAGGTCATCCCACTCCATCCGGGTTAGTTTGTGGTTCGACAACCATTTGTCTACGCCTTTCTGGTAGTTTTCATCCGTCTTATATCTTTCACGTTTAGGACTCCTGGAATATTGCTCGCAGATGTCGATACAGGAGATGCCCACGTCAACGATGTACTCTTGGGTATCTGAAAGATACCCCCATTCGGCTTTCAAACGATCTGAAAGAATGTACTCAGGGCGCTGAATTCCTTCAAGTAGCTCCCAAATCTCCGGGACTTTCCCACCACCCGGTTCAGAGTTAATGAAATTTCCGATTTTCTTGCGAAGCTCCGACAGTTCTGTATCCGCCGAAGCACCAATGATGTAGCCCTCTTCCAACTCGGCAACAACTTCAATACCAAAACTTTTAGAGAGTCTGCATCGAAAGCATCAGGGTCGATCTCAAGAATCAAGGAAACAGCACCCGGTAAATCTGGCTTACCTTCTTCTTGTCGATTTTCCCTCTCAGTGTTCCAGTTGGTAGTAATCGTATCAACTGAGGATTTTAGTCTGCTGCCATGGCTTCCTACATCTCCTTTGTTGGCTGAAGTCGTAGGGGAAACCTTTTTTGGAAATGCTCGCGTTGCGGCGTTGCCTTGTCCTGCCAATCGAAGTCTGAGGTGAGGAAAATTAGCTGAGCTGTCCGACATGAGAGACCAAAATATCTTGAATGGCGTCTTCCAAATGCTCTTGGATGACGAGTTCTTCTCGATCCAAGATGGCACGCTTTGCAGCATTCTGCGAAATCTTAACAATTTGCGCCGCAGAAAACCCCATTAGTTTTTTTACGATTGCATCCCAATCGATTGAGCCGACTTCAATTGAGGCGAAGGTTTGCTTAAGAATTTCTCTGATTTCTGACCCTGTTGGTTTAGGGACTTCGATGACATCATCGAACCTCCGCCATACAGCCTCATCCAAGAATTTGGTTAGATTAGTTGCTGCAACGAGTAGTCCATTCGACACTTCGTATTCATCAAGAAGCTGGAGGAATGTATTAACAACCCGCTTAATTTCGCCGACCTCTTGAGTGTCTTCACGCGATTTTGCGAGAGCATCACACTCGTCAATAAATAGCAGGCAAGGTTCAGCAGCGGCGGTCTCAAATACTTCACGCAGGTTGGTTGCCGTTTCTCCCAGATAAGAAGAAACCATCGCATCGAAGCGCACCTTGACTAGAGGAAGTCCGGTATTCCAAGCAATACGCTCTGCCCCCATGGTCTTACCACAGCCTGGAGAGCCGTAGAGTAGAATCTTTTGACGATACTTGAGACCATAATGAGCAAGCCGATCACGAGCAGTATACTCCCGCTCAATGCGTCGAAAGCGATCTTCAACGACATCGGATAAAACCATGTAATGCCGTAGACGTTCGCGGGGAATCGCAACGATAAAGGGATGATTAAACCGACGACGACTCGATAAGCTCGTCAGCGGCTGGGGAACATCGGATTTGAAGCTGGAATCTTTGGACTTGCTTGAACCTGAGCCATTCTTGGATAGAGAGTCTAATGAAAGCTGCTCAGAGTTAAACAGATAGCCGCTTTTGCGAAGAATGGTGTCAAGCTGCTCGGCCAGGGTAGTATGACCCCGCTTGCGCTCTTCTTCAACAACGACAGACAGCATACTTCGTATCGCCATTGAATCGTCACTGGCAACCGCACGAAATAGCCGCTTTAGCACTTCTCCCTTCATTGTGTAGCCCGTCGCCTGTACTTGTTGCTAGCTTTTCTTTTAGGATACCTAAACTTCCTGAGAGCTTAGATAAACGTTATGGTTGGAAACATAACACTTCACATGCGCGAATTCAATAGCTACAAGCCATATATTGAGATTGGGGGCTGGTCACTCGTGCATCAATTGTATTTACTGTTCATAACCATGGTGGGTGATTAAATATAAAGCTAGACCAGTTATTCAGGAAATGAACCAGCTATGTTAGCCAGGGTGTTAGAGCCGGAAGTCATGGATACGGAAGCGGAAGCCTTGGAATACGATGGGATGGATTTTCAAACCATCAATCGAGACTTTGCTCTGACCGCTGCAGATTTAAGGGGGGCTAAAGCATCTGTCCTGGATTTGGGAACGGGCACCGCTCGCATCCCGATTTTACTTGCTGAATTTCGTCCCGATTGGCACATTACAGCCGTGGATTTAGCTCGTTCCATGCTGGCGATCGCCGCTCAAAATGTGGTCACCGCCCAGAAAGAGTCCCAAATTTGCCTAGAATTTGTGGATGTAAAGCATTTGCCCTACGCAGATGGATCGTTTGATGGCGTGATTTCCAACAGCCTGCTACACCATTTACCCAATCCCCTAAGCTGCCTAAAAGAAATTAAACGGGTGCTGAAGCCCAATGGATTTTTGTTGCTCAGGGATCTAATTCGGCCGCCGACCTTAGAGCAGCTACAACAAATCGTGATGGCAGTGGATGAAGATTACAGCTCCCATCAGCGGCAACTGTTTTTTGAATCTTTACATGCAGCCTTTACCCTGTCAGAAATGCACGACTTGTTGAAAATCTTAGCGCTTGAACCAATGCCTCATTTGTATCAATCCTCAGACCGTCATTGGACCATTAAACGAGCGGCAACCATTCCGTCATGAGACTGAGACCCTTGATGAAAAACGTTACAGTAACCTGGCCGTTAAAGGAATTGCGCTAGAATTCTGAAAGGACTTATCCTTGATTGAAAAATAAGAATGTATTTATAGCTAGCGTTAATTCAGCACTGATGCTCAACTGTATTTGCCATTTGCCCGCTTTTTTGCAACGCCCCTTTTCCCACCTTAATTTTTAAGATTCATGATCCGAGCTATTTTGTTGCAGTTTTCAACGAGTGTCCCCCTGTTCACACGTTGAGTTCATTTCCCTGTTAACGTTGCCGATTGTCCACGCTCTTGGAGACTGCCCATGTTACACCGAAAAATTTACCAACTTTGTACCGATGGCCATGAGGTCAGCATCTACTTACGTGACCAGCAGCGGTGGATTGAAAATGCCAAAATTCTGTCACTAGAGGGAGACCTGGTTACGGTTCGATACGAAACGGAAGAGGAAGAAGAAATTTGTGCCTGGGAAGAAATGGTGCGTCTAGAAAGTATCGGGTCGGTGAATCGCAAGTTGGCGACGGTTTCGCGCTTGGGTCATGAATTACTCATCTCCGATGACTGTCCTGAAGCGGAACAAATTGGGGTGCGATCGCCCCAGCAAAAAAATTCCTCCCAGACTCAAGAGGAGGAAGAAGACAATTCAGAGTAAAGTCCCCTGTGATTTTTTTGTTGTTAACCGCTATCAAGAATTAACACTAACTTCAAATCATCGGAGCCCGCCCGATAGGGGCCGGCTGTTCGTTGTTACCAAACATTACAGCCCAGCAGTCGTGAGGGCACGGGAAACTGTAAAATAAATGCCTAAATCTGGCCAACTTTCTGTCTTGGATCATGACAAATGATCCTTTTTGCAATCGAGGGATAGCATGATAGCCCCCGCCACATTGAATGAATTTGATTTAGCTGCATATCTCAAGGCCAAAAAGGCGCTTGTCGAAGCGGCACTGGATGCGTCACTGTCGATTACTCGTCCGGAAAAAATCTATGAAGCCATGCGATATTCTCTACTCGCAGGCGGCAAACGTTTACGCCCGATTCTCTGTTTGGCTGCGTGTGAATTATTTGGTGGAGACAATGCCCTGGCTATGCCCACTGCCTGTGCGTTGGAAATGATCCACACCATGTCGTTAATTCATGATGATTTACCGGCGATGGATAATGATGATTTTCGTCGAGGTCAACCGACTAACCATAAAGTGTATGGTGACGACATTGCGATTTTAGCGGGGGATGGTCTTTTGGCTTATGCCTTTGAATACGTTGTTACCCAAACCCCCCAGGCTGATCCCCAGGCACTGCTAACGGTGGTGGCTCGCCTCGGTCGTACAGTGGGAGCAGCGGGATTAGTGGGGGGACAGGTGTTGGATTTAGAGTCAGAGGGAAAAACCGACATTACGCCCGAAACGTTGTCTTTCATCCACACCCATAAAACCGGGGCGTTATTGGAAAGTTCTGTGCTGACTGGAGCAATTTTGGCTGGGGCAAGTGTTGCGGATCAACAACGGTTATCTCGTTATGCCCGAAATATTGGCCTCGCTTTTCAAATTGTGGATGATATTCTAGACATCACTGCAACCCAGGAAGAGTTAGGAAAAACGGCGGGAAAAGACTTGAGAGCCCAAAAAGCCACCTATCCTAGCTTACTCGGTTTAGAAGCTTCCCGGCAGCAAGCGAAACAGTTAGTGGATGACGCGAT
>CALNXU010000028.1:0-149987 GCA_942490695.1 Merismopediaceae cyanobacterium
GCCGGTAGCTTGTGGCTTCAGCCGAGTCAGTCCAGCGCAGCTTCGGCACTTCACCCCTAAGCACGGCTCCATCGGCTGGCTCCAAGGGCGCCGGTGGTTGAGGCCTGGCATCGAGTTCCAATTGCCGCATCCGATTCAGCCCTTCGAGACCCAGTGCATCGATGCCCCGCACGCGCACGAAGTATTCGCCGTCTGCAAGATCGGGAAGCGGGGTTCGAGCGCTTTCGGTGGTGCGTTCCCACAACACCAATGAGAAATCGGATTGAGAAGAGACCTCGATATGGTAGCGCTCGGCGTGCTTGACGGCCTCCCAGGTTAACGGCCAGTTGAGACGTTGGATCTTTTCCGGCAGCGGGTTCAAAAGCGGCGCTTCAAGCAGCGGTCGAGGGGGCAGGGGAGGCTCACCCAGAACGACCCTGGTGCCAAACTCGGCCGGCACCAGGGTCGTTGTTGCGCCCCCTGTTGCAGCAACCTTGCCTTCCAGCACTTCCACCCAGGAGGTCTTTTCCGTATCCTGTGCGGCCGCACGATATTGGGTGCCGCGCACCGCGCTCACCGCTGCCGGGGTGTGGATCTCAAAGCGGGAGCCGGGCCCGGCCGCGGGCTTGGCTCGTATATCCACCCGGCCATTCGTAAGACGTAGCCGGGTATCCACCATGCCGGTGTCGCTGTAGGCGCTCAGATGGTCGAATGCCAGGGTTGTATCCTGACGGATGGTTAAGATGGAACCATCCGCAAACTCTACCGCGGCACTGGCGGATGACCCGGTCTGAAGCAGATCTCCCAGGTGGATCAATGCGCCTGAAGTTAAACCCTGCTGAATATGAGTTTGCCCAGAAGTCAGCTTGACATCGCCGTTGACAGCGATGACTTTCGCCGGCACCGCCTGGTCACTCAGCCAGGCCAAAGGGATACGCAGCCGCGTTCCAGGCTTGATTCTTTTTGGATAGGTGATGCCATTGAGTTTCTGGAACTTCTGCCAGTAGGTGACGCTGGGGAGGTACTTCTTACTCAAGTCCCATAAAGTGTCATCTTTGGTAACAATGTAAATCCAGTCCTGTTGTTGCGCCATTGCCAGGCTGAGATTCAAGAACAGACTGAATACGACCAGGAATCCTCTTAAGCAAAGTCCTTTGAATGTGTTTCTTTTATCCATTTCAGCTCTTTTTCCGCACTGCCAGGTCGGTGTGAAGGGTACAGTATTGCCTGCGAGTTACACTCTTCCGAATTTTCGTCATGAAAATAACATGCTGATAAATTTTAACACTAACGAACCGTGTGAAATGTAAATGATTGTTGGCGCCGGTCGCCGATGATATTTTCCATGGGAATCAATAAGTTTGAGAAATTCCACGATAAGTATTTGATCCAGGCTCGGATTCTGTCCGGGAAATCTATTCACCATGTCAGGAAAGAGATGATTATTGCTGTGCGTAAAAGACAGAGGCATGGTCCAGAGACGCTGCGCATGGATGCGCGGTTAACAATCCGCCAAGAAGAGCAATATACCGGTGGTTGCCGCCAGCTGCAGATGAGACGACCCCGCCTGTTTGTATTACACAGCCGCAGAATCAATCAGTGGTTCGTTAGGCCGCCAAAGTCTAAAGCTAGAACTGAGTGCGAAATTGTACCGCCCCCCCATCAAAAGGATCGCTTTGAATCTCATCCAGATTGAGTGACAGGGCAAAAGTCAGCGCGCTGCTCTGGTCAGTAGAGAACAGCTCCCAGGCAGCGCGCAGTTTGGCTTCGATGCGGTCATCGTTGCTGTCTGCAAGCGACCCATCCAGATAATCATATTCCTGGGAAGCCTGTCCTATAAAAAGTCCCAGCTCCCAGGCCTGATTGGCGCTGTAAGGATGGTAATAGCTGCTGTAGAGCTGTGTTGTGAAATGTGAATAATCAAACGATGTTGTCGACTCTGACGGGGTGCGCTCCTGATTGAGAAAACTGTCGTATTTGAGTCCAACAGTCCATTCATCTTTCTGCTCCAGCTGCTTGAACCAATAGCTGTCAATCGAGAAATAGCGGATATTCTGTGACCTCGGCGATGCGCCATCGTCAAGACTCTGGGTGGTTTCGAAGCCGCGCAGTGCGATGCCGAAATGCTGATCCGAGTCTACATGGTAATCAAATGTCATCTGGTAATTGCGGTTTTCATAAGCGAATATCGCGGTCTGGTCATCCAGCACGAACTCCAGTGGATTGTTGTCCTGCCATAACAGCCTCAGTTTGAAACGATCCGCCCATTTGAATGCCGCTTCCAGGGTCAACTGGCTGGGTTCACGCTGATAGTAGGATTCATCCAGTTCATTTTTCTCATTGAAGTAATGGTCTGAGCTCAACCATGCGACACGGAAGAAGTTCCAGGGCCGTTGACCAATGCTTGCGGCCACTCCCAGGTCTGCTTCACGCTTGGCATAGGCGGGAGTGCCGATCAATGAGAGTGATAACGGCAATGGGGTGGGCGTAACTTCCAATTCGAGCAGGGGGCGTGGAAAATCCCGGGATTCGTAGAACTCTTCGTCTGCCAGGTTTAATCGAACGTTGACATTGGGAGTGATCTCCTGTTTCAGACGCAGATCCGTGGAGAGATACAGAAGATTGGTTTCAAGACTGCCCGCGGCAATGCGCAGTCCATTCTCCACGTCATACCATTTAATCTCTTCAGAACGACGGAATTGATAGGAGTTGATATCGATAAAAATTTCAAGGTTTAAATCGATGGCCTGCAGCGACGGTTCGCCATCCCAGCTGGCCCTCGAGCCTTCTGTCAATGCGGCTGCCAGTGCCAGCACTGCGCCCGAGCGTCGCCAAAAGTCCTTATAGTTCATGTTTCATCCTCACTTTCGGCGATCACAGTATGGTTTGAGAAGTGGTTTCCGCTTGAGTGGCATGATGCAGCCACGCCCAGTCGGCCGGGGAGTCCATATTATCGAACTTCTAGCCAGTAATTCCAGACAGAGTGAGTGGTCAGTCGAGTCGCATATGGCGCTCAGAAGGTACACTAGGTTGCAGGGTAGATGGAGCGTATGTGTGGGACGGTTTTTGCAGATTTTCTGTTCCGGGTAAGAAATTCAGCGACCTCATCGGCAGGCGCGGCTTTCGCAAATAACCAACCCTGCACCAGGTCACAGCGCATTTCACACAGGATATTCAGCTGATCCTCGTCCTCGACACCCTCTGCAACGGTTTTCATGGACAAGCTGTGCGCCAGGTCAACGATCGCTTTGGCAATATCGCGATCGTTGGGGTCCGATGTCAGGTCTCGCACGAAGGAACGGTCGATTTTCAGTATATCGGCCGGCAACTGCTTGAGATAACTAAGCGAAGAGTAACCCGTCCCAAAATCATCGATTGCAGAATGAATGCCGAGCAGCTGCAGGCCTCTCAGTACACTGACAGTCTCCTGCGGTTCGTTCATTGCCGTCGATTCTGTCACTTCGATGGCAAGCAGGCCAGGTGGGACATCATACAGTCTGAGGGCATTCACAATGCGTTGTTCCAATCGGGCGTCACTGAGGTGCTGGGCAGACAGGTTGATGGAAACAGGGACCAGGGGAATCTTTGCCTGCCGCCAAGTGTGGAGTTGACGGCATACACTCTCGATCACCCAGTTTTCCAGCTCGGTGATCAAACCGATCTCTTCCGCGATTGGTATGAAGGTGTCAGGGCTCACCAGACCGCGTTTCGGTTGTTGCCAGCGTAACAGCGCCTCCAAACTAACGGCCTCTCCCGTCACGCTGTCCATGATCGGCTGAAAATAGACGATCAGCTGATCCTGTTTGATCGCATCGCGCAACTCGGTTTCGATAATGATGCGCGACTCAATCGCATCCTGGGTCTCTTTATCCCAGAAACTGTATCTGCCCTTGCCTGAGGCTTTGGCAAGGTACATCGCCGTATCGGCTTTCCGCACCGCATCTTCAAAGCTGGACGCCTGATCGGGCAAAACGCATATTCCAATACTGGCGCCGATGTAAATTTCCTGGCCCTTTATCTGGAAAGGTTTGCTTAGCGACTGGATCAAGCGCGCTGCAATCTCATCGATCATCGACTCGTTCTCGAGGTCGATCAGGCCAATCGTGAATTCATCGCCTCCCTGTCGGGAGACCAGGTCCCTGCTGCGTATCTCATCTTTGATCCGTTCGGAAACTCTCACCAGCAACTGATCTCCGGCGAGATGTCCCAGGGAATCGTTGACATACTTGAAACGGTCGAGGTCCAGGTATAACAGGGCGAGCTTTAGCGAGTTTTGCTTTGCAGTCTCGATTTGGCTTTCGATGCGCTCCTTGAACAGGCGGCGGTTGGGAAGGCCGGTAAGTGAATCGTAAAATGCCAGTAGTTGAAGTTGGTCCTCGACCTCTTTCAACTTGGTGATATCGGAGAACATTCCGACATAATTTGATATTTCGCCTTTCTCATTGCGCACAGCACTGAAGCCGATCCAGATCACCTGGTTGGCGGCGCTCTCTGAACCGGATCGCAATTCACCCCACCATTCTCCCTGCGACTGCATCTGCTCGATGAATCTTTCATTGAATGAGGTTACCTGATCATGCTCCTCGATCTTTTGTAACAGTTGACCAAGCAGTTGTTCAGGTTTTTTAGCCAACATCCCGCAGAGTGATCCATTCACGTCGATGATCCGGAATGCGGGATCAGTGATGAGGATGCCCTGTGAGGACACTTCGAAGACCCGGCGTGCGAGTTCCAGGTTTGCCTCGGCTGCCTTGCCCTCGGTAATGTCACGGAACGACCAGACACGGCCTATGCATTCGCCTTGCAGAATCTGTGGGCTGGTATAGCGTTCCAGCACACGTCCGTCGCGCAGTTCGACGATGTCCACACTCTCTGCCATCGGGTCGGCGTAAAGCTCTCTGACCTTGTCAAGAAACTGCTCGGGATGGGCAACCTTTGACAGCCCGTCGCTCAGCACGGCATCATCATCCCCGCTTTCCATCAATGTTCTCGGGGTGCCCCAAATCTTGATAAATATCTCGTTAAACTTGACGATTCTGCCGGACCCGTCCACCACTAGAATACCTTCCTCGGTAGCGTCCAGAGTTGCATCCAGGAGTGACAGGGTATGTTCCAGGTCTTTCTTGGCAGCTTTGTTGATCCGCAACTGCCGCTCAATTCCTTCATAGCGTTCGTTCAATTCCCGGGAACTCAGTTCGAGCGATCGTTCAAGCAGTTCTCTATCCTGGTCATTCTGTGAATAGGTCTGGTCGATAGCACCGATCAAGCGCGACAATTCAGGCGGCAATTCCTGATCATCGTAATAACGCTTTATTTGTCGGCGCAACAGGGGATGCAAGGTCAGGTTTCCGTAAAAGTGGTGATGGTCATCGTCTGGTTGTGGAGCTCACAGGCGCCGTTGACGACCGGTGACAATTCGCCATAGGAGTAGAACCCGATGATTGTCGGGGTATTGCCCAATACCTCACGTACCGCTTCAACTTCCTCTTCGATGCGGTCACGCAGGACCATTTTTCTGCCCACGCAACTGATGAGCAGGGCAACTGAAGCATCGTCCTGCATATTTTTCAATGTCTGCTTCGCGGCACCGATCGCCCCGTCGACCAGGCGGTCGAAATTGGCCTTCATGAGTTTGGCTTTGCTTCCCTCGGGTATGGACCCTGCGAACGTCATGCTCTGCTCCTGTTCATTTACGGCGAGCAGCGTACGCACCAGTTCATGCCCCTCGATTTCCGTGGTGATACTCAACGGGAAGAGGAGGCCGCTGGCGGGCAGGTTATCGGCATAGGATCCAAGATAGCGTTTGTAAAGTTCAAGTGCGGATTGGTGATCAAGTTCATACAGCACATTGCCCGCGGATCTGGTGACTGTCCGTGTCGGTCCAAACGGATCCCAGCCGCCGAGTGAACCATGCCCGATTTTCAGGCGCTCTCCGTAAAATCCCACCGCCACGATAGCATCCTTGAGTATCGCGCCATTGTAGAACACGGCTGTATGTTGAAATCGGTCGCCATCACCCGCCAAACCACCGGTAATAACCACATCTTCAGGAAAATTAGCGCGTAGCGTCGCTGCGAGTTCAGAACCATTCACAGCCAGTCCGTCGGACAGCACAAAAGTGTACCTCAGTCCCTGGGGGTCAAGTTGTTTGGTAAGTTCTTTGACTGCCTCGCTGGTGCTGCGCTGACCCAATTCGACCAGTGCGCCACGTGTCTCAGTGGCATCGAAACGCAACGCGACAGCAACGATGCTGGCGTCGCTTACCTGGAGGTCAAGGATTTCCCCCGCACTGCTGCAACCGACAACGAGCGCATTGTGATAGGCATCAGCTATCTGTTGCAGAGGCTCCCGCCAGATGTCTGCCAGATCGCCTGAGGCAAATGCTATGATCAGCTGTGCTTCATCCGCGATCGGGAATGCCTCACATGTGAAACCTTTTTCAGGATTCCATGAGAAAATTTCTCTCTGAATGGTCATTCTTACACTTATTAATTTAAGGTAGTTTCACTGTCAAGTGAGCATGGTCTGCAAAGGGTCCGAATTGCAGGATCAGTCAGAAACGGGTCGCTGGTATTCCTGGAGCTGATCGACAATTAGCCACAAACAGCGGCGGTATAGCATGTCGGTTAGGTAAATATAATCTTGAATTATAGGCGAATGGAATGGATATTTCGCCGGATACCGTCCTTGCTAACCCCGTTTTCCTGAAAAGGGCAGATTGAGAGGGATCATGCAGTGGCTGACACTTTCAGTGATTCCGCGGGATTGTCCGGATATTTGCGGCTGAGCGGATGATCTCAGACGAACAGGCTCAAGACACCCGTATAACCATAAAGCCGACCGTTATAGATTTCTCCATTGGCGAAAAAACCCACCAGGGGAAATCCTCCCAATTCATGCTGAATCATCTTCATCTCTTCTGAATGTTCGCCAAACTGGTAGCGCCCGCGCCCGAGACAGGAGATATAGATCCCACCACGGATCTCCCTGCCGCCGAGACGGGTCTTCAGACGCCGCAGCATCCTGAGCATATCTTCACTGGCGCTGTTGCCATCACGACGACAGAACATGATCTGATTCTGGTCATCCAGGTAATCGCCGATGGCGAGCAGACCCTGTTCCTCGTCTATTCCCATCAGGTTGCGAACCAGGTAATCCCCTGTGTCTGAACCAGGTATTGGCAGTGCGGTGAAGATGTAGCCGGTGGACTGCGGCAGATTTCTGGACATGACTTCACCGATATCCTCTTTCAATACCTCTACAGCAGAACGGTGATCGATGCGGATGGCGATGTTTCCCCGGGACTCGGTCAGGGTGTGAATGGGCCCGATGGGGGAACAGCCCTGGGTATGATCTGTGAGCACCTCGACCTGTTCATTGAACAGGATGCCGGAGAGTTCACCACTGATAACCCGATCTGCAATCTGGTAGTTTTCACTGCTGGAGGAACTCAAGCCACCATTTAAGAAGCTGGTATAGGACTCAGCGGCTATCCTGTTCAATGATTCAACTATCCGGAGGTTGGTGGGATCACCATGCAGCAGCGCGAAACTGGCTTGCTGCCGTTTCCACCAGTTATCCAGCTCAGCATCGGTAGTGTCGGTTGACAGGGCAGGGGCGATGCGGAAACTGTTCTCAGGAAAAGCGCCAATCATCAATGCCAGGGCCGGTTCCTCGTAATACTCCTGCGCTGTCGAGCAGAGACCGATTCCGATGCTTCCCACCCAACTGACCTGTGGCGCATGGGTTTTCAATCTCACCAGCAGTTCCTGAAGGTCACCGGCAAGACTGTCTGTCGCATACACAAAGCCGACATTGGCTTCCTCTGGGATTACCCCCATGGCGTGCAAACAGCTATCGAGCAATTGATGAGTCGGTGCTCCATGAGCGGCAGCGTGGAGAAAAGTATGCATGGCAGGTCCAGGATCAGGTGATTTTATCATTTCCGAGTATACCGGAAACTCAGACTGGAACTATGCAGCGGCATTGTCATGGCCTGCATCTGGCTGGATGCCATCAAAGCTGGTGTTCTAATACACAGCCTGGCCCTCCATTCACAGGCTTGATGTTGACATTGCCCCCGGGTTGCAAGAGGATGAACAGCTTCGACAGATCAATGCCAAGCAGTTATGAACAGCACCTCACAATCGATCTCTCCCGCACCGCTTATGCCCGCTCCACTGGCATTTCCTTTAGCCCTCATCCCCCGCCGGGTGCATAACACCCTGTTGGTGCAGATCCTGAACCGTCTGTTCGCAGCTGAACTGGCGGAAGGTGAACTGGATTTTCTGCAGGACCGGGTGATGCGGATTGAGGTGACGGATGCGCGCCTGATCTTCCACATAACACTGCGCCAAAACCGCTTGAGTGTTGTACCTGATCGGCGGGCGGATGATTTGAGCATCAGCGGCTGTGTGTATGACTTTCTGCTCTTGGCGACCCGGCGTGAGGACGCGGATACCCTGTTTTTCAACCGCCGCCTGAAGTTGGGAGGGGATACCGAACTCGGGCTCTATGTGAAGAATTTTCTCGACGCCCTGGAGCTGGAAGATCGGCTTGGTCCTCTCCTTAAACTGATGAATCTCTCCACTGATCTGATCCGCCGGTTTTCCTGAACCGGTCAGAATCAGCCGGGAGTTGCACCGACCGGCGCTTGGCTAGTCTCCATGCCGGCCCTGGCATGCCAGTAACCGTCACAACTGCCGGTCGGCAGTAGCGATTCAAGCAGCGCTGCCCTCAACGAGCTTCAACAGGATTTGAATGTTGCGCGTGCGCAGCCGGACAACGCCGATGTTGCGCAACTGTTGGCACAGTTGGGTAACAAGGGACGTCAGTCGGGACTCAACATCGACACATTCAACCAGGTGGAGAACAACTCAAAGACTATGTGGCCGAGATTGCCTTCCAAATAGACGTGAGCGGCTCCTTTCATGAAATTGCGACCTTCATTGACGCCATTGGATCGATGGATCGAATCGTCAATGTTACCAACCTCTCGATGACGAATCCCGAAAAGGAGAATCAGAAGGCCGTCGTCAAGAGTGCCTTTGACATCAGACACACGATTTGTCGCCCAACGCAGCGGCCAAGCAGAAGAAGAAGAAGAAGAAATGAGCTCATCCATACAGCGACGAAAACTGCTCATGGGGTGGCTTGCTGCGACACTTGCGGTCTGCGTTTTTGCGTGCGGCGGCGATGATGATGCTCCCGCAACATTCCCCGTCAAATCGGCTGAGCAGAAGAAGGCAACGAAGGCCGAAACCGACATGGTTGCGGAAGCCGAGCCGGATGCACCCAAGTGGAGCTATTCGCCGGTGGGAAACGCGACCCATTTCGTTCGTACCTCGCGCAGCTTGCAGCAGCCCAGGCAGAGTCGGAATCTCCGCTCGATGAAACCCAGATGTTTGACTCGACCAATATCGTTTGATCGGTGTGATTACGGGAACGGCACGACCGTCGGCAATGGTGGAGGACCCCCAAGGTAAGGGCGCCCGCCCAGAGATCAATTCGAAACTTGGAAAAAACGGTGGCATCGTCACGCGGATCAGCACTCTGCGTCGCACTAAACTTGGCGCCATTATCGGAATTGTAATTACTGAAGAGATTCGTTCTCCCACAGGCGACCGAATTCGTGTGCCTCTGGAAATACCTCCTACCGCAACTCGACATGGACACGCGCTGAAGGACCGAGGAGCCTCTTGATGGCAAAATACTGAGCACAACCAACGGCAGCCGCGCGTCACGAGCAGTTTGATGAGGATGACGTCGTGGACGCGTCAGCGGATCCGCGCCTGACCGTATTGGCTGCGTTGATCATCGCTGCAACCGCACAGGCGTCCGCCAAATCCGTGGTTGAAGGCATTGACGTCGATGCACACGGAGACGATCGCACGGTTCGCATACGCACATCAGCAGAGCCGACGTTCACCGTCTTTCGTTTGCAGAATCCATGCGGGTGGTAGTCGACATCTCGGGGGGCGACCTGTCGCAACTGCGAGTCCGATGGTAATTGACGACGGGGTCGTTGATCAAATTGCAATGCGACAATTCTCGGCCGACGACCATGATTGCTGTTATTGTTGGATTTGACGACGACCTGACCTACGAAGTTAAGGCGGAAGGACGCTCCGGTTGTAGTTCGAACCGGCAACGCGCCTGCAGCAGGTGGATCGGGCGATTCCACTGCCGGCAGCGCCAGTGGTTCAGCGGAAACAGAGCGTTTGATAGAGAGCCGCCAGCAAGCCGAGCTCGCCGCCCAGCGAGCTGTCGAAGAACGTCGTCGGGCGGAAGAGGCTGCCGACTACGCTCTCTCCCAACAACGCGCTGCGACAGACAAAGCCGCCGAGGCCGAGCGTCTTCATGAACAGGCGGCGAAAGCGAAAACCGAAGCAGCAACCCTTCGTCAGCAAGCCGGGCAATCCATTGTTCGCGATCGAGCAGCAGCTCCAGACGGCGTTGAAAGACGCCGAAACGCGTTTGGCTCGCATTGAAAGTCAGCAGCGGCAGGCCGTTTCTGCGCGGGCACAGGCTGAGAAGACTGCCGCCCAGGCCGAACAGGCTCGTCGCAATGCAGAAGTGGCAGCGTCCGCTGAGGCCAAACACAAACAGCGAGTGGCGAAGCTCGAAGAACAAATTGCACACGCTCAGGACGAAAAGCGGCGGCCGACGCGGCGTGGAAACGTGCGCGAGCTGCGAAGAAGGATGCGCAGAGGCCGCACAGGCCGCGGCAATCGCCACCGAAGCTGCAGAAAAAGACCAGAGCTGTCACCGCCACTAAATTGGCGAAGATTGAGGCGCGTGAGCGGGGCTCGAAGACAAATACCGGGTTATTGACGCACGAGAGCGAGAATTGGCGGCAGAGAAGCGATTGACGACCGCGCAGCGGCAACAACTGGATGAACAGAAACGAGTCGCCCAGGACAAAGAAGCCCGACTCAATGAACGCCTGAAGCGAGTTGCCGCTGAGCAGGAAAATGTGAAAGCCGAGCGACAACGTGTCGTCGAGATGCAGAACCGAATTGATGAGGCGCAGGCGGCTGTCGACCACGAACGGGCCAACCTCGAACGGGCGCGGGCTCATCTCGAAGAAGACGCGCGTCGACAAACGCAACGAGAAGAAGGAATCTCAAGGGTCGCAGCAGAACGTAAAAAACTCGCAGAGACCCAAGTGAAGGTTGAAGAGGCCCAACGCGTTGGAGGTGGAGCGCAAAAAACTCGCTACCGCAAGCCGTAAGCTGGATAGCGTGCAGAAAGAAGAGCGTTCCGTAGAACGTGAACGGCAGACTCTCGAGCGTGAGCGCAAGGAACTGGATATCAAACGCAAAGAATTGGCGCAGAAAGAGGTCATAGAAAACCAGAGAAAAGTGGCCCAAGAGAAACACAACCGCGAAACCGTGGAGCGTCAAAAGCGAGCGGCGGTCGAGCGACAGCGCATTGCCACCGAGAGAGAAAAACTAAAGGAGGAAAAACAGAAGCTCGCGAAAGCTCGAAGAGCGCGCCGCAGCCCTCCCACCGCTTCGTTGATTGAGCCCTCCGAGCCCGCAGGTTGCTTTGGCCAGTGCCAAGACCATGGTGACAGCGCCGGTATCCAAGGCACCGAATATCGCGACACTCGAAGGAATTAGGCGTCACGGTAGTGGCAATGGCGCGGGTGTGCTTCTGCTCCTCGATAAGGAACCCCGTTTTGAAGTTCGGCATTGAGAATCCGCCTCGACTCGTGCTCGACCTAGCCGACACTGTCCGTAAATCTGAGCGCACGAATTTCGCAATCAAGACGCATTTGTTCGCGGTGTGCGGCTCGGTGATCATGGCAGTGTTGTGCGAATCGTTTTTGACCTAACCACCCACACTTCCAAACACCGTCGTCCCTGCGGCCGGTGGTTTGCTGTTCATAATGAAGCGCCTCCGGCAACCTATGTTGCCGCCAGCGTCGAGCAAACCCGCGCCTGCATTGCAACCACCGGCTGCTACGACCACAGCTCGATTGAAGGACGTGCGGTTCAAAGGGTCTGGGGATGTCACTGAAATCATCATCGATGTCGCCGACGGTGTGACTCCGAGAGTTGACGACCGCTCGACGAAAGCGTGGGTTCTCGAGTTACACGGCGCCAGTGTGCCCAAATCACTCGAGCGCAGTCTCGACGCTAGCGCCTACGGTACGGTGGTCCGGCTAATCTCTACTTATCAAGCAACTCAAGACCCACCGGTCGTCAAAGTCGTTGCCAACCTGTCGGGAAATGCAGCCTCCAATCTTCAGCGCAGAAACGGTTCATTGGTGTGGAAGATTGAAGGCAAGCCAGCGGCGATGGTGGCGAGTACGGCGGCTCCGCAAACCGCTGGGTTCACCGCTGAAGCTACGGTGCTTGCCCGCAGTACACCCAAGCAGACGCGCAAGCAGTCTAAGCGCCGGATCACCATCGATCTCAAGGACGCCGACATCATCAATGTGCTGCGTTTGTTGGCAGAGGTCTCCGGAGAGAACATTGTTGCCAGTGACGACGTCAAAGGAAAGATCACTCTTCATTTGAGCGAAGTACTGGGGTCAGCATCGAGACCATTCTCAAGACCAAGGGTTACGGCAAGTGCGACACCGCAACATCCTTCGCATTGCGCCCGCTGACACTATTCGCCAGGAGGCGGAACAGGAATTGGCGCGCCAAAAGGCTGAGGAGCAGGTTGAGGCAGCTTTGATCAAGATGATTCAGTCCGAATTATGCTGATGCCAAGGAAATCCTTACCCAGCTCAAACCCCTGATGACCGGTCGCGGTTCGGCTCAGGTCGACGCGCGAACCAGCACTTTGATCATCGAGGAGGTCAAATCCAACATCGTGGTGGTCGACCTTACGCGCCGGCTCGACAAGCAGACGCCACGGAAGTTGATCGAGGCTCGCATTGTGGAGGCCAACTCCAACAACAGCGAAGCCCTCGGCATTCAGTGGGGCGGCAGTCTTCAAGCTTCGGCGGCCACTGGCAACGCTACCGGGTTGTCGTTTCCGAACACCATTCAAAACGACTTTGCGGTGAACGTGCCTGCAGGCGTGGCGTCGGGCGGTAGTCCCTCGGTTTCCCGTCTTCGGCTCGGCGGGGAGGTAGCTCGCTGTTGCAGATCACGTTTGCCGACAGGAGCAGGGTGAAGGTAAGATCGTCAGCTCTCCGCGTATCACCACCCTCGACAACCGCACCGCCAAGATCTCCCAGGGCATTGATATTCCCATTACCGTGACCTCGGCGGCGGGTGCCAACCGCCAAGTTCGAGAACGGCTTGGCCTCCACCTCGAGCTTGAAGTGACTCCTCATGTCTGGCGACGGCAGTGTGTTGCTGAATCAAGACATCTAAAAAACGAACCGGATCTTGGCCTGCGCGGTTTCGATAACACCCCCAGTATTTCCAAAAAACACGCGGAGACTGAGGTTTTGGTGCGCGACGAGGGATACCACGGTTATCTCAGTGGCATCTACACCCGTAGCACCTCTGAAAATTACTCCAAAATCCCGATCTTTGACGACTTGCCGATATCGGTTGGCTGTTCAAATCCCGCAATAAGCAAGACAAACGCGCTGAGTTGTTGGTATTCATCACTCCGCGCATCATCAATCGCGACGAGTCAATGGTGCGCGATGCCTCGTTGCCGGAGGGGTGGTCGAGTAAGAGCATGTGTCATTGCCGCTGCATCATGCCACCGACCACCAAGGTCGCGGCTCTCGAGGCGCCCCTCCACATCGCCTTGGTGGGTTTCTCGGGATCGGGCAAGTCGTCGGTGGGCCGCGAGCTCGCCGTGCGCCTGAGTTGCGATCTCGTCGACCTCGACGAAGCGATTGCCAGCGAAACCGGCATCAGCGTCCGAGAGATTGTCGGCATCATGGTGAGGTGGGATTCCGAGCGCGTGAGCGCGCGGTAGTCGGGAACTGCTGACGAGGCCCACCGCTATGGTTCTCGCCACGGGCGGCGGCACCTTCGTTGACCCATCGATGCGCGAGTGGATCTCGGTGGCAGCAAGAACCATCTATCTGCAGGCGAGTCCGTGTTGATATGCACATTGAGCGCGGTCGTCGAACTCGCCCGCTGCGGTGGGGCCCTGACCTGGAAGAGACCGTTCGACGTCAACTTGCTGTTTTTGCGCCTCTGTATGAGGAAAGTGACGTCGCAGTACGTACCGACCTGGCACGGGAAGAGCAGGTGGTCGACGAGATTGTCAAGCTGCTCAGATATCCCAAACGCCGCGGTAAAATTGCGGCAGAAGTTGTCACGGTGACACCGACAATGCCGGTCTCATAGGCTTGTCCCGTTGGAACGCCCAAGGATTCACGAAACTCATCAATGACATTGACCACCGCCCCAGCCAATTGGCTGTTTTTTCGGATCTCTGATAACCGCCAATTTTAGATTATCTAGCCAAGGAGCCAGCACTTGTTTATGGGCTTGGGATAAGCCATTTGCCGCTGGCTCAGTAAAAAAGCCATCCTTGATCCAGGCGACACGACTGGATAATTCGGCGGGGAGATTCCCCGTGGGGCAGACCAACGCTGCCGGGGATGTAATGGCAATGGGAATCTCCTCCAGCTCCAAAATGTAAAGCTGAGACCAGGGATCGTCCCCGGTGGTGCGACTAAATACACTGTCACGGGCACTAGGCTTGAGCTTTCCCAAACAGCGTCCAAACTCATTTTGTTGATAGTCAGCGAGGTTAACCTCCACCGCATTAATTTTGAGCTTGAGGCTATCCGCCAGCGCCAGCGTTGCCAGCAATCCACGGTATTGGGCTAGTAGCCAGTCGCGGGTCGGATAGTCTGGGTTCCGCACTGCCGAAATGTACTGCAACAGGCGAGACCAGGGGCTGGGGATGGAGTTGACTTCGGCATATCTGCCCGCTTCAAACTCCAGGCTGTTACCCAGTCGATTAAACAGACCGACACCACCAGAAATCCACTCACCAGGGTTATCTCCCCCAGTAAAATCGCTGTCGGTTTTGGGGAGGAGGGGGACATAGCTTTGGTTCTTGGCTTGAGTCATGATTCAAAGGTCAGGTAATGGCGAATAAGAATACGTTTTGCGTTGATAGAAGAACGAATTTCTGGTCTCCCCTCCCCCGATTTTTGGCAAGAAAGGATAAACCCTGGATTTAAAGCACTGTAAACAGAGCATGGGCAAGACCAAACACCCCGGGGTCATATTGTTGAGTGTGGTCGGCAATTTGGTTTTTATACTCATCCAGGCGATCGCGCTGGCGGGTTTCATTACTGATTTCGCCATCAATCACCAGTTCGGCAAGGTGTTCATGATAGGAGCGAGAATCATCGGGGGATTGGCTCAGCTCCGGCACATTTTCTAATTTGAAGAGTTGCGCTCCCTGACGGGCAGCCGTAGAAACCTGAGACACCCAGAGCAAGTACTTTTGACACCAGGCGGTCAACGCTTTTTCCTGGTTGACTTGCTCTTCTGCCGAGACATCCGGCTTTTCATCTGAGCCACCCCGCAGGGAAAAGAAAGGCTTAAACCAAGGCGCTCCTTTGGAAAAACGCCCTGCTCCCCAGGGTTCGTGCCGCCTGTATTTCCAATGAGAAATTATAAAACCAGGCGTAGGCAAAGCGGACGCCTTTTCCCAGTGCATTTTTAACGTTGGTGCTGTCAGGGAGATCATCCCAGTAAATCGCTCCGGGTTAGCACGACTGATGTAAAGCGCCTGGGTTTGGCCTAACCGGTTGCTCAAAACCATGGTTAATGGCTAACGCTGCATACAGTTCGACGAAATGGGCATTATTTTGCTGATTAGTCCCGCCCGTGGATGAGGGGTAGAGAGTCGGGTCTTGGTTCCCGATCAAATAAACACTGTCAAAACTTTCCTGGGCTTGTTCGGTTAAGTATTGCAGGGCTGCTTGGGTATTGAGGGCAAACAACCGAGTTTCGGCGTAAACCGTTTGCTCCCCATCACTGGGTTTCTCAAAGCCAAAATAGGGCAGCAGCAAAGAAGCATTGATATGGACATTACCCCGCAGATTATCTGCTTGTAACTGGTTGGACATTAGCTTTGCCAGCGTTGGCACACCAGAGGCCCCCGTACCACCAAAGATACTGCCAAAGAAATGAATGGAGACCTCATCCCCTTGGCCCCGGTCGGTCTGGATGTTATTAAACATCTGCTGCCAGTTGCGGCTATTTTGGGAATCTGTTAAATCATCCAATTCCAGTCGACTCATCACGGCGGAGCCAATGGGGGGTCTCCCCCGAAACCCCACTCCTAAATCCGCTGTTTGCTCAGCCGGGCTGTAGAGGGCATCAAATAGTTTTGCCAGGGACGGTAAATTCCCCTTTAAAGATTGTCGATTAAAAATATTGCGGAGGTTACTGCTGTGGGTTTGATCCGCTAGGGGATTCCAACTGCCATAGTCTTTGAATGCCCCTGACATGAAGGGAGACTGCCCTTTTTGAAAGTAGTTGTAAGCAGTCAGGGTAGTTCTGAAATTAATGCCCGTTCGTTGGGAATTGCCATTGGATGCATCGGCGTCCACTGAGAGAATGCCCAATTGACTGTCCCCAAAAAGCCCCAGGGCATGACAAAAGACGGCGGCTTCTAGGCATTTTGCACCGCTGCCTCCGACACCAATCGCGTAAATTTTTCGCATGACCCTTAACCTCCGTAAATACTGCGTAATAGTTGAGACCCTGGAGGTACATAACGCATTGTCCGGGGGGTGGCGATCGCCGTTGGCAGCCAAAATAGCAGCAGGACATCAACAATGGCGAAGCCACAGAGATAGATTAAAAATTGAATAAAGTCTTTTTCGTCAATCAGCTCATGAAAAAGGACAAGCCTAAAATGGCTGCCAAGCTGACCAGCGCGTATAAAAGGCAAAAAATCCACCATAGCCCTCCTGTTGACAGGGTTTGTTTGCCAGAATAAGCCTGAAATGTTGAGCCTTTTGCAATCCAGAAGAGTGTTGCCAATATACCCACGGCGAAATTAAGGTACAGCGATGGCCACATCAGTTGATCGCGCCAGTCTTCTATGCTGCGGCTGTTAGCGGCGAGCAAACCCCATTCTCTGGAAAGCATCGCTGGCTGGAGCAAAAAGATCACCAGGGTGGCAATGGTGATAGTTAATAGGAGAAAAATAATTTCAACGGGTTTCATAAGCCTGAACTCAATCAAAAAGCAGTTGGGGAAAGATTAGTCACGGATGTAGCCTAGGCAGAAACGGAGTGCATCCTGATTTCTGGGGACTGCATCCCGAATCGATTTCACAAAATCGATTAGCTGTTGAGTTTTAGAACCTTCTAGAGCACTGGTAACGGGAACACTCCAGTCTTGCCAAATCATCCCGTCTAGCGCACTTTCTTTCAGCGTCAGATAGATTGCTTGCTCGTCTGCCCCTGCCTCTTCTCCATTAATGCCAACGGCGAGGTTGAGATACGGTATATCGTCCTCATTTTCCAACGATACCTCCGATACTTCGACGAACGGTTCAGAGCGCTGGAACATTTCCGGGGTGAAGTTGCCTCCCCGGAGGAGTAAAGACGGCGTCGATTTAACGTTATTTAGGGTGATTTTTTTATAGGAACCGTCACATTTTTCCTGACTGAGTAATAACCAATGGGGCTCTTGGTCTTCCTCTAGGCGATCGCCATTTAGCGTGCTTTCTCGGTAGGTACAATCCTCCTCGCGTTCACCAAACTTTTCACTCACATTTAAAACAATGGGGGAGAAGTTTTGATGCTGAAAATAAGACGTTTTCATCTCGTCGGCAATATTGCCTACTCGGCTTTCAAATCGTTCTACAAAAGTATCTACGATTTCCACCGGCCCCAGCAGGAAAAGATAGAAAGGTCGGCCTCCCTCATCAACATCACCATTGGATTGATATTCAATCTTCTTCTCTGGATCCGCTGCAGAATACACCCATCCATTAAACTCACTCCGAATCCCCAGCAGCGCCACCTTGTAGTCTTTACGGGTATTTAAGATTTTGCTAATTCGGCTGGTCATTTCACCAATGGCGGAATTATCCGGTTCCAAATCAGTAATTAAAATTTGAAAAAAATCATTACGGGTAATGGTTTGGGGTTCGCCATCCAATGGTGCTTCTGCTGAATCGGAAGCTGGTGTCGTGGGGGATGTTTCTTCATCGCCAGTATCCAAGTCTAAAATCTGATGTAAGGAACTCGTCACACAGGGATAATCCGACGGCCGACCTTTGCAATAAAAACGAGGATTCTTTGCATCTAAAAATTCAGTAACGTCAACTGGCTGTATTTTGTTGATCTGAGGATTTGCTTGGGTATTGATTCCTAAACGCCAATAATTAACCTCAAAGCTTTCAAATTCCTGTACCTGGCCCAAATTTGTCTGTAGATTTCCACGACGCAGTAAATCATCCAACTTTTGGATTGTCCTAACGTAACGACTATTGCCATCCCGTACAAAGCCCATGAGAGACTCACTACCGTCTATCCCAACGTGGACGGTCAGATTCATTTTTGTTTTGATGTCTGCATCGATGTCATTTGCTTGACTCTGCTCAATGCAGGGTAATCCCTTCGCAACACGCCTCTCTCCATTACCAGAACCTGTAACCCTCAAGATAATGACTAGTAGGAGCTCAATAAATCCAACAATCCCGACAGGAACGAGAACCTTAAAATATCTGGATGAGTTAAATACCACGAGTTAACTGTAATTTAAGATAAGTGATAACACCATACAATACAAATAAAATTTAGGATTGGGCTAAAATCATAAATTAACATTCATCAAATTATATAATCTATTAAATTTCATCGTTAGATTTTCATGACTCAACTGCAATATATTTTTACAAAATCAAAAAGATCTGATTTTTATATTTAGCAAACAATACCCTTTCAGTATGATTTGAGATCAAAGTAATTCACAGCATTAATAGCAAGGTTGAGTATATGCAAATATGTCTATCAAACTCGTTGCGTATCATTCTCGGTTATTTAACTATTGTGCTTCAAGCGATTGCCAATTTCCATGGAGCCTTTGCACAATGGTAGTAGCTTCATTGTAACTTTTGGCGATCGCCCAAGTATGATTGGTTTTTCCCTCGATTTCCTTCAAATAGATTTGATTCGGTAAAAGTGGATGGTTGTCTGGTGTTGTGAAATAATCCCGATTATGTTTACTGTGGATTTTGGCATAGAATGACTTTTCCCAGTCAATTCCCCGATCCCATCCCGGCAGAATTAAAGGCATGCTGCTCAAAATAATCTGACAAGGTACTAGTATTGGCCCCCTTATAGATGGCATAGGCGATCGGCACACAGGTATTAATTACAATTGTTATTACCTCTCCATAACGTTTTGTCAAGGACCGTTGCCAGCCATCGCTTAGTGCAGTGAAATCTAAAGCCGCTTCACCATAGCGTTCCAATAATTGATTAAAATCTTTCTGAACTTGCTTAATCTCCTCCAGCTCTTGTTGCCACTGAAATTGTAATGGCGATCGACCAAAAATAAGTTTACTTTTTTTTCCAATTGCCACTTTTTTTCTACTACTCTCACCTGTAATTTTCCAGGAGACTTTAGGCTGAACTTTAAATTGTCTGGTTGATAGTTTTCAAAACTAAATACTTCTTTAAGGCTCATTAGTAAGGCTAGTCGCTTAAAATCGTTGGGTCGGGGAAACAAAAAAAAGCCCTTTTCTTGTACCTGAATAACCCAATAATTTCCCAGGTTATTACGCTCAATAACTATATTTTCTCCTTGAGCCTCTACTACCGCTGTCCGATAAGCATAGGCAGTCAGAGCTTGTGGCATTTCCATATATAAATCAATTACCTTAGTTAGGGGAAGATTGAGAGGAATTGTAGACTTTTTTGGTTGAAGTGGTGAATATTGACTCGCATCAGCAGCTACTGGCATAGCTTGTTGATGTTGCATTTTTAGTGTGTAAATATCTTCTTTTAAAGCGGAAATATCTTCCCTCTGGCTGGCAATTAAATCCTGCAATACGCTTATGCTCATCGGATCATTCACGATTTTATACTGTCTATGTTTATGATTTATTAATGTTATTTAATTATAATGAAAATATTAACAATCCAAACTCGAATTTTCTCCAATTCATTAATGTGAAGGATTTTAAAATTATCTTCAGAGGGCGTTTGAAAAGTGAAAGATTACACAATATGTGGTGAAAAATTATATGGTGAAAAATATGGTACTGGTTTTCTTGTAGCGTTATTACCTTCTCAGTTTGCCGTTGGACGCACAACTAATTATTTATAAAAGCAGTCCGAGGGCATCGGCGCATTAAAAACAAACTGCATTGGGATTCTCGCTGTGGCTTTTCGAGGAGGCCAAGCTCACACTGCCGCTAATACAGGGGCAGTCCAATGTAGAAATATTTAATTCCTGCAATTCCACTGTCATCAAGCTTGCTATGCAAACAGATTTTTCGTGACTGCCCCGCCTCCCTAACCAGATTGGGCCAGAGCTGACAGACAATCACAGGGCCAGTCACATACATTTGAAGTTGATGAACCTAGATGAGCCAAGTGATTCCTGAATATGGAGAGAGTTATGGGGCTCTTTACAGCCATTTTTATGACTGTCTCCTGTTTACATCGGGAGATTAATTTACCCGTCATTCACCGAGTCATTAAATCTAAATTCGAGAAAGGACTTTAATTTTCGCCCGTTTATTGGGAGATAAAAAATCTAATTCTGCTAGGCTGATCCAGCCCTCCCTTAATAGTTGAGCGAAAACAAAAACCTTCATCGACTCCCGTCGGTCATACTTGCCATCAATCTCATGCCTTTTCGCGCTCAAAAAATCATGCAGCTGCCAAAGCTGGTCTAACTGATCGATGGCGGCGGCTTGTTGTTGGAAAGTGTCTAGAAGACTTGATACTTCCCGTTGGTAGGCAATATCAAACAATTGATGGGCTTGACAGGTTTCCTTTTCAGACCAAGGTGCTTCTGGGGTTGCAATCATTGGAGTTTACTATGGCTATATATTAATGTTACTTATGATAAAAAAAAATTTGCTCGCTTGGCAACAATAAATAACAGTTTATGCTTCAATTCAGCGCGACTAGCGGTCATGATGCGTTAATTTGAGACGAGATCGCCACAATACTTTTTTGAAACAGGCAACTTTTATGGCTCTCCATGTACACATGCACATTGTTGCAAAAAAGTCTATTTTATAAATAAAAGTTTACAAGAATGCGGATTTACCCAATCTCCAACTCTCATCAATGTGAACTGTTTTGGCCACAGCTAGCGCCTAAAATCCTAACAAAGCCAATGTTTAATCTGGGTGATTTATCACAATGAAAGCGGTGATGGTGGTGGGGACAACATCCCATGCAGGAAAATCATTCCTAGTCACAGGCATTTGTCGCCTACTCTTTCGTGGGGGCTGGCAAGTTACCCCTTTTAAGGGCCAAAATATGGCACTGAATGCATTTGTTACCCGGACTGGCGGCGAAATCGGTCATGCTCAAGCCGTCCAGGCCTGGGCAGCGGGAGCCGTCCCCCAGGTGGAGATGAATCCGATTTTACTCAAGCCTCAAGGGGATATGACCTCCCAAGTCGTTTTGAAGGGTCAAATGGTCGGTAAAACCCAGGCACAGGATTACTATCAGGACTATTTTCAGCGGGGTTGGCAAGCCATTACTGAATCCTTGCAACAGTTAGCCATTAATTTTGATGTTGTCGTTTGTGAGGGAGCGGGGAGTCCGGCAGAAATCAATCTCAAGCATCGAGATTTGACGAATATGCGCGTGGCAACCCATTTACAGGCTTTGACAATTTTAGTGGTTGATATTGATCGGGGCGGGGCTTTTGCTCATGTGGTGGGAACATTAGAGCTTTTAGAACCTGCAGAGCGGAAACTAATCAAAGGCATTGTGATCAATAAATTTCGTGGCCAACGATCGCTCCTTGACTCAGGAATTGAATGGTTGGAAAAATACACGGGGATTCCGGTGTTGGGGGTTATTCCTTATCAACAAACTTCTTTTTCCGCAGAGGACTCCTTGTCTTTATTGGAGCGGCGCGGCCGGGCTGGTGGGGAAAAGATTCGTATTGTTGTTCTCCGTTTACCCCATATTGCTAACTTTACTGACTTCGAACCATTGGATGCGGAAACGGAGGTGTGGGTGGAGTACCTGGATCTCGACCAAAAGCTAGGGTACCCCGATGCTGTCATTATTCCGGGAACCAAGACCACCATTGCTGATTTACAGGCTTTACACACCAGTGGCATGGCTGCCCAAATTAGCCGCTATGCCCAAGCTGGGGGAACCGTTATGGGGATCTGTGGTGGGTACCAAATGCTGGGTCAATACGTCCATGATCCCAATGGCTTGGAAGGACCGGCCCAGAAGGTGGCGGGCTTGAATTTGCTGCCTATCACCACTACCATCAAGTCCCGAAAGATCACCCGCCAGCGACAAACGATGGCTTACAAGCCCCAAGCGGGTCTTCCTATTTTGGGTTTCGAAATCCATCAAGGTCAAACAAGGGGACTTTCCCCCAAAGAATTTCCCAAGAGCGAAAATTTTACGCCGATTTTTGCTGACGAAGCGTTGGGAATCGTTAATCACCTCCAGTCTCTTTGGGGATGTTATCTACACGGTCTTTTTGATAATGGTTCTTGGCGTCGGGCTTGGTTAAATGGTTTACGTAGAGGCCGGGGTTTATCGACTTTACCCACGGGCATTGGCAATTACCGCGAGCAGCGGGAAACTATGCTAGATTCAGTAGCGGATTTTGTTGCCGCCCACGTGGATTTAGGCCCGATCTTCGATTCAATTACTGGCGATCGCCCATGAGCGTTACAGTTAAATTTCTACCGGAAAATGTCACCACCGAAGCCGAAGCTGGAGAGCCGATTCTCAAAGTTGCCGAGCAGGCAGGGATTGAGATCCCAACCGGTTGCTTAATGGGTTCCTGTCATGCCTGTGAAGTAGAACTCGGAGATGGGACTGTTATTTGTGCTTGTATTAGCTCCATTCCCATTGGGGTTGAGGATGTCAGCATCACGCTTTACGATGATCCTGTCTGGTAGCAATGAAAGAGATTTTTAAACTTTTTTATGGGGTACGGCAAAAGCTGACAGCCCGTTTTGGGGAGCACCGGAGTAAACATTTTGTTAGTCTTGGATGGCTATTTCTGGAAAAATTTCTGGGGATGGCCATTAGTTTTGCCGTCGGCGTTTACCTCATTCGTTACCTCAGTTCAGCACAGTTTGGAACTCTTAGCTTTTGCCTAAGCGTTATCTCAATCATGACTGTCATTGCGAAATTAGGATTGAATAAATTACTGATTCGTGAATTAGTCAAGCAAGAGGACGAAAAGTATCGCCTTTTGGGCACAGGGTTTTTCCTCCGTATTGTCGCCGGATTCGGAGTTTATGGCTTACTTTTAGGCGCTAGTCAGTCCGAGCTTTTTCCTCCGACAGCCCAACCGGTGATGGCGATGCTGGGGCTACTTCTCCCGCTGCAATCCGTTGAAGTTTTGGAATACTGGTTTGAAGCAAAAGTTTTATCCCGAACATTGGCAATGGCTCGAATGTTCCAGATTATAATCATTTCGGGCGTAAGGCTCTACTTAGTCTTTATCCAAGCTGATTTTTTTTGGATTGTCGCTACTTTTGTTCTGAATCAGCTCTTGAAAGGGGTTAGTCTGGCTATTTTTTACGTCCGTAGCCAACAGAAATTGAGACATTGGCAATGGGATTTTTGCTGGGCAAAAAGCTTACTCTCCAATAGTTGGCCGTTAATATTGTCGGGTGGAATGATCACGATATATCTCAAAACTGATCAAATTATGCTGGGAGAAATGAGTGGACTCAAGGAAGTCGGACTTTACGCTGCCGCCGCTAGACTATCCGAAGTGTGGTCTTTCTTGCCGGGGTTAATTTGTTCAGTCATTTTCCCTTCTATTTTACGGGCACGAGAACGGAGTCAACACGACTATCATCAACTGTTACAGGATTTGTGTGATTATCTGGCCTTGGTGAGTTGGGGAATTGTCATTGTCATTGGCTTAACGGCTCGCCCGCTGGTACTTCTTTTGTTTGGCCAAGAGTATGTGGCCAGTGCGCCAATTTTACTTATCCATGTCTGGTCAACGCTGTTTGTCTTTTTGGGTGTTGTCCGGAGCCAGTGGACTATTGCGGAAAACCACAACCGTTTTCATTTGTTGACGACGACTATGGGGGCCATTGTTAATATCGTGCTTAATTACTTTTTGATTCCCATCCAAGGAGGCATTGGAGCGGCGATCGCCACGCTGATTTCCTATGGCGTGACTAGCCACTTAGGCTGCTTCGTATTCCCGTTTAGCTACCGCATAGGTTGGATGTTAACCAAAGCGCTGGTCATCCCCTTACGGTGGCGGGCATTAAATCAACTGAGATTACGATATTCGAAATCCTGAAACAATTATTGGTTAATGGAACTTTCGCCCATTGCAAGCCCAAATATAACCAAAACTGGCTTTATACAGCGTCAATACTGTCTAAAACTAATTTTACCGACCACTGTGATCGGTTTCCCCTGACCCACTCAATCGGGATCTAGGGGGAGAAAGAATCACCCTTTGACTGGTCTGGAAAAAATGTTGCCGAGTAAATCGTGGTGACATTTCAGAGTCCCACTGCCGCTTCTAATGCGGCGATCGCCACTTCAGCCACTTCTTGAATGCGATAACGGCAGGCTTGGGTCTCCGTCGAGTTAAAACTGCCATTTTCCCAATATTTATTGCTTCCAGCACCACCACCACACAGACCAAAATAGTCACAGGTTTCGCGGCAACGGGTCACCCCTTGGGACATATCGTGATAGATTCGTTGGAATTTGTCGGTTTGGCAAACTGACTCAAAGCTGTCCCGCAGAATGTTGCCAAAAATAAAATTGCCATATTGAGGGGTGGTCACCGCCAATAATTCAGGATCAAAGGTGGAAAAATTGCCCTGATGGTCGATGCTAATGATGGCAAACGGATGGTTCATATCCGTATTCGTCAGGCGATCGCCCGTATAAATCAAACTACACAAGCATTCAAATTCCCGTACCCGAAACTCTGGTTCACTCTGGCTGGTCAGATCCCAAAACCGCTGTAAAAAAGCTCGATATTTTTTTAATGTGGCTTGCCCTTCCAGAGATGATTGGGTGTTAATGCCTTCTGTTTCCTCCATGTTGAAGCCCACATCATACAGCCCATGCTCACAGAAAAAATGAAAAATTTCATCGGGATACTCTAAAGAGTCTTCCGTTAAAACCGCGATGACGTTATGACAAATATCGTTTTTTTGTAACCATTCCACCCCCCGCATGGTGGCGGCATGGCTCCCCAAGCCTGTCCGGGTTTTACGGTGGGCATCGTGGAGAAAGGCGGGCCCATCCAAGCTGATGCCCACATGCACCGGATATTGCCTAAATAAATCGCACCAAGCTTGGTTAATCAGAATGCCATTACTTTGGAAGGAGTGATCAAAAACGAGATTTTGATGGTTATATTTCTGACTCGCCGCCTCGATTTGAGCAAAGGCTTGGGTATAAAATTCTCGTCCAGCAGCCAACGGCTCCCCCGCATGCCAACAGAGCGTAAATTCAGTTTGGGTAAATGGACTGCTAAACAAGCGCTGCATAATCGGCTCGATCAAGTCCAATGACATCTGGTTTTTAGACTGGCGATCGGGTAGATAGCAATAGTCACAGTCCAGGTTGCAGTAGGACGTCGGCTGCAGAACCACTAGGTTAGTCGGGCCAAATTGTTTGATGACATCTGGCGACAAGGCAATTGTGGGGGAAGGGGAGGGCATCGGGTGAGTTAAGGGTCAACAATCACAGCATAATCCCAAGTTGCTGCAGCTTTTGTCGGCGATTGCTATTTGAGATCAAAAAGCCGTGGGGGCATTTAGGCGAACAGACAATGGAATTAAAGACTTAATAGCGATTATAAAAACCGCCTCCATCTCGCCAGCCATTCCGCCAAGGGTTCCGATTCACGAACGAACCACCCCGACCATCACCCCACCCACCCCGACGGGTATTACCAAAACTACCTCCACCACTGCGATTGGCGAAGCCAGCTAAATTTTCAGGATGCTCGGGTCGGGATAAATCAGCATTGGTCGCTGTCGCTCGTTGATGCAAGGCAGAGCTTAACGTTGCTAAGCGGGCTTCTAGTGCTGACGGATATTGAGTGGCAGACAAAGTGGTGGCCTGGGCCTGCGGTAATTTAACCAAAGACCCCATCGCTGACAGGGCTAAGACAAAACTCATCCAACCCAATTGATTGGGAATTTTCACCATAAAAAGTTCTCCTAAAATACGGCTCAATCAGTAATAATGCTGGGCTTATTTTTATCAAAGATTTGGGTAAGTTCTATTTACCAACGACGGTTAAGAAATCCACCGCCATCCCGCCAGCCATTGCGCCAAGGGTTACGATTTACAAACCCTCCTCGATAACCATCGCCCCAACCACCGCGCCGACCATTCACAAAACCTCGACCCCCACGACCATTCCCCCAACCTAATGCCACATCTGTCGGTTCAGTGCTTGAATCCATGGGAATTTCGGTGGCTTTTGTTTGGAAGGTAGATTGAAGCCGGGCCAGGCGGGATTCAACAGAGTTTAATGCCTGGGTATGGGTATCGGGGGTCAGGGCACTGGCTGGAGCAGACGTTAAACTGGCGATCGCCACCAAAAAAGCCGTCCAACCAAGTTGAGTAGAGCGCATAGCTAAAAAGAAGAAAAAATCAGTGAATAAAAATCTATCAATAACTGCGGCGATGAAAACCGTTGTTGATTCCGCCTGACTTAATCCGATTGGAGTTTTTCAGGGATTTGTTCGTGGGTAACCAGCAAATAGTTAAAAAAGGCTTTGATCGCTTTGGGGTCAAGCTTAACAACGCCATCAGGCCCCAACCACTGGTTAACGAGTTTGACATCCTCTGAATCGCCATAGTAGTAGCCCTCGGCTAATTTAATCAACGCATAGTTCGCCAACCGTAAAAAAGAGGAATTATTTTGGCGCACCATACACCCCACGCCGTAGCTGATTTCAGGGGATTCTGGGACTAGGCGCATCTCTTCTATTCCTAATACCTGCCGTAATCCATCCATCAGCAGGCCATCCCCCGCAACGCCATCCACTGTGCCGTCAGCCAGGGCCTCTAAGCCTGCCTGTAGGCTTTCCATGGGAACCAGCTCGGCTCTGTCGTTTTCAGAACGGGACCGGACTAGCTTAATGGCATCTTCGGTGACTGTGTTGGGGACATAGGCAATTTTTTTGTCTTTGAGGCTAGTGGCTCCTTCGATAGAACTATTTTCAGGAACCAGTAATTGCATTCCTGTCACCGCATAGCTAGCCGTAAAATCAACGTAACGATCCCGCTCCCAGGTGAAGGCTGTATCACAGACAATATCAATCTCTCCACTACGGAGGCGGGGAATAGCATCTTTTACATCTGGGGTTTCCACCACTTGTAAAATCACGTCCTTGCCCAATTCTTTTGCCACTTCTGCCCGGATACGGTCAGCGATATCCAGGGAGTAGCCCACCACCTCATCTTTGTCATTGATGTACGAAAAAGGCACATTATTTAGGTTAACGCCGATGGTTAAATCCCCGGTGCGGGCAATCTTCTCCATCACAGTTTCGGCGATCGCCGGATTTGCGCCGATCCCACAGAGCAATAGTCCGAGCACTGTGGTTGACAATTGCTTGAGCATGTAAACTCCCAAAAGATTTGGAAACAGTTTAATACAGAGTCTGGACAATCACAGACTTTTTTTACGATTGTTTTTTTGATGGTCAGCGTGAGATATATTCTGGACGGTTAAGGAGTGGAAAGGGAAGAAAGCCCTAAACGACACACAATAACCAAGAAAAGTTTAGGCGCAAAACGAAAAAGCAATAGACCTCTTTCATCATTCATGGCCTAATGTGCTGGGTATTGTTATCTCTGTCTGAAGCAGAGAGAGAGAACTCGTGGTTGTAAATGGCGACAATCAAGTTGTACCGGAGATTATTGAGACTCGAACCAGAGCACTGAGCTTAGTCGGGGAGCTTTCGGATTGCCCACTGCACATAAGGAAGGCGGGAAGCCGTTGCCACAATTTGACTTTGATTTTGAATTAACTGTCCGCAGCTATCCCATTCTCCTTTGAGCAACATTTGTTGAGCTCCCTGGGGAATAGAGATTTCCATGGATTGATCTCCGTAGGTTAGGCGCAACTGCTCAAGATTCAGGGTGATCAATACATTGGGATCGGCTTGAATGTTTTTTTGTAAACGGGTAATGGCACTCGCGCCGGCCGTCACACAAGGAACTCCATTAGCTAGGCAGTTACCAAAAAAGATTTCCGCAAAACTTTCTCCTACGATGGCTTCAATACCCCATTTGATTAATGCTTGAGGAGCATGTTCTCGACTGGAACCACAGCCAAAGTTACGATTAACCACCATGATGGTGGCAGATTGATGATGGGGATGCTCGAAAGGATGATCCGCTTGCTGTTGGCGATCATCGGCAAAGACGTTGTCCCCTAGGCCATCAAAGGTAACACAGCGCAAAAAGCGGGCAGGGATAATGCGGTCGGTGTCAATATCGTTGCCCACCAGGGCAAGTCCTTTTCCTTCTAGATATTGAACTTGGCTCATAGACTTGAGTGAGGAATAAGAATAGATTGTGCTTATCTTAGCAAGGCATTTGATGCTTCAAACATTCATTTCAGCCCCATGTGTCCCACATTTTTTACCACCGACAGATAAAGTTAACCTTCCTTTGTCTCCTGTCTCTCCCAGATTAGCCCTGTATGATAGTGATACAGCATCTTTCTAGGGGGTTATGATCATTTCACTTAAGTTGAGGCATGTCGGCTTTGCTGCACTCTTATTGTTGTTTGGTGGTGCCTTGGGTGTCGCTGGAGGGAGACTCCTTCTATCCCAGCAGCAACCGACAGAAGAGCTATTTCCGCTGGAAACCAGTCCGGTGACACAACCCTCCCCCACAAACTCCGTTCGTCGGGTTTTACCGTTCGTGATGGAAAGCCAGGGTAAAGCAGAAAATGATCCAAACTTTATCGCGAAAGCTGTATTAAAAGTCGGCCCAGCAGTTGTCAGAATTGATGCTGAGCGTCCCGTTCAATCTAACGACATTGATCCGTCTAATTCTCCTTTTTTTCGTCGTTTCTTCGGTGAGGACATGCCCCGTCCCCAGCCGCGCCCGAATGAGCAAGGGACAGGCTCTGGATTTATTGTCAGCAGTAACGGCAAGCTCGTCACCAATGCCCATGTGGTGGAAGGGGCTAAAACGGTAAAGGTGACACTAAAAGATGGCACAGTGGTCACTGGAGAGGTCATGGGGATTGACCCAATGACGGATATTGCCGCCATTAAAATTTCGAGCAATGATCTTCCTGCGGTAGAAATTGGGGACTCGGATCGCCTACAACCTGGAGAATGGGCGATCGCCATTGGGAATCCGCTGGGGCTCGACAACACAGTGACAGTGGGAATTATTAGTGCATTGGGGCGATCCAGTTCCGAAGTCGGTGTACCGGATAAACGTGTAAGGTTTATTCAGACGGATGCCGCCATTAATCCGGGGAATTCAGGCGGCCCATTACTGAATGCAGACGGTCAAGTAATCGGCGTTAATACTGCGATTCGAGCCGATGCCCAAGGCTTAGGGTTCGCGATTCCCATTCAAACTGCATTGCGCATCGCCGAGACTTTATTTGCCAAAGGAAAAATTGATCATCCCTATTTGGGAATCCATATGGTGACCCTGACACCAGATCTCCAACAGAAGTTGATGGTCGATCAAGAATTTCCGCTGTCAGTCAATAGATCCGAAGGGGTATTGATCCTTAAAGTAAGGGAAAATTCCCCTGCTGCTGCCGCTGGTTTGCAACCAGGGGATATTATTCTGGGAGTCGGAGACGTACCCGTTGAAACCGCCATTCAGGTTCAAGAACAGGTGGAGCTGAGTCAAATTGGAGAACCCTTAGTGATTGACATCCAACGACAACAACAGCGACAGCAACTAAAAGTGAGTCCAGGTGCATTTCCTCGACTCTGAAACCATGAACCAGGATCAACAAATAGGGTAATCACGAGCTGAGGTGAAAATTCCGCAAACCCCCTTCCTGAGTAGATCACTGATCACTGCGCGGGGACAAGGATCAAGGATGCTTACGAGGGGTTAAATGCGCTCATTAAGCAAAAATTTACGGAAAAAGGGAAACCGAAGGGCGATCGTGGGGCCACGAGGTAAGGGACTGAACAGAATTTGTGTAAGGGGACTAAGATCAGTGAAAAAAACTTCGTCGCGAGGAAGGACAGACACTAAGGGCTGGTATTCAATGAGATGATAAGAAAAGAATGATTTAACGAAAAGAATGGGCGCAAGCACTGCGCCCCTAGCCTACTTGTTTAAAATTCATGCCAAAGCATATAGCAATGCGACTCTTACAGCGAAACTTCGCTCAATTCCTGTGCAAGATGTTCGAATGGCGCTGCAATAAAATCTTGGCCCGGACGACTAAAGTTTTCCTCAGCTGCCATAGCCAAAATCATTTCTTTCATGATTTGAATTCCACGTACAGTTGGGCCAATTGGAACCCCCAGGGAATTATACGTTTCTCGGAGTCCCTGTAGTACTCGCTCGTCTAGCACTTGGTTATCACCTGCAACCAGAGCATAGCTAGCATACCGCAAGTAATAATCCATATCCCGCAAGCAGGCCGAAAAACGCCGGGTTGTGTAGGCATTACCACTGGGTCGAATTAATTCCGGTACTTCTTCGAACAACTGCGCCGACGCTTGCTTAACAATGGCGGCTGAATTGGCATTAATCATGTTTGCCGCTGCAATCCGCCCCGAACCAGACTCAAAATAGGTTTTAAGTCTATCCATCGCATCCCGGTCGAAGTAGCGACCAGTTTGATCATAGTTTCTAATTAATGTGGTTACCGCGTCGCGCATGTAAAAATTTCTCCCGAAAAAGCAGTTTTATTATTTAAATGGGCTCAGGTAAGCCAAATTATTTCATTTCTTTATAATTATTTCGCAGTGAGCGCAAGTCAAGTAGTCCCCTGCGACTGCAATAAAACTACATATTTTTTTACTGATACGTTGTGTGAGCCAATCAGCCAGCCATCATCTTATTCTGTAGTTGAGTGGAGTCAAATCCCTGGATTTTGGGTGTAAAAGCGGGACGGATAGAAGCGTTTCAACAAGTGTGGGTCACTAAAACATTGGACGTAGAGCGTCAACACATTTAGTTGGGTTCTGGGATAGTTGAAAACATCCGTAAATAGCAGTTGATTCGGTGTTGCTTTCAGAGGGGGGCGGAGGTAGGGCAATCGGATGACCCTCAAAAATCTTACTTTTGAAGATTTTTCTGTATCAAGGCGATACCAAAAATGTCTTCTTATTGACTTAATTCTCAATATTATTGCAAATAGCTGCAGATTATTGACATGACGCGATTGCCCTACTGGTATGTCTATCGTTTGAGCTGTGCTACCGGAGTGAAGCGCAGCGTAACGTAAGTCAGAACGGGCGTCTTGTTAGGGGAGTGCAAAAAATCTATGACAATGTTCACCTACCTCACAAGAAACCGAGAGGAGGACAACTGACCTCCGAGCAAAAAGAAGAAAATCGGATATTGAGTCAATCCCGGGTGGTGTGTGAGAATGCCTTTGCCGGGGTGAAACGTTATGGTGCCGCCAGTGGAGTCTATCGCAACCGGATCAATGATTTTGATGACCATCTGATGTTGACAGCGGCGGGATTATGGAATTTTTACTTGATGGCTGCTTAATCTTAATCTTTCCTCTTAGGCTGGGAAGATTCACATAATGGAGCAAGCTAAATCAAAGCCTCACTATTTCCCAACTTCTCTATTGATTAAGATGAGAGAATAGGTATTCGTTAAGCAATGCTGAATTTCCAGACGTTCATCGCCATTGTGACGGCGTTGCTGGTGTTTATCACCAGTGTTTTTCTGGCTTATGACTCACTCCAATTCCGAAACTACACCGTTATCATCCCCCCAATGGGCAGGACTCCTCCTCGCGGGGATTACTTTCTGCTTTGTGGCAGTGGATCAAGTCCTACGGGGGTTTGTCCGACTTGAAGAAATACAACGCCAGTCTGAGGAAGTACAACGAAGGGCTGAGGAGGAGCAACGAAGAGTTTCTGAAGCTCGAAGCCGAGAGAGAGAGATTGCACAAGCTGGGGCTAGAGGAATTGAGGAAAGAGACCGATTCAATAAAGCGGCAGAACGCGAGACTCGCCGAGCTAGAATCGAAGCTCGATATCGTGTTGTCCTCATCCGATTCTTACTCGACCCCGACCCCACCCAACGACGACGATTAGAAGGATGTTTTGGCGTTGCTAGAAGCGTATCGGGATACGTTGTGAGAATGAATCCTGACCTTGGGGAAGGTGCCCGTAGGGCGGAAGGGGTTAGCGGGACTCCGGTTCCGCGTTTTCAGCCGCCAATTGCTGGGCATGGGCGGTGGGGTCAAAGCCCGCCGGGAACAGGTCGGGGTTCCGTTGTTGCGCCGTTTTAAAGCCTTCAATCGCTTCGTCATGTCTCATTGATTATGATGAGGGAAGAAGTCTGCGTTAAAGAATGCCCAATTTCCAGACCTTTATCGCCATCGTGACGGCGTTGCTGGTATTTATCACCAGTGTTTTCCTCGCTTATGACTCACTCCAATTCCGAAACTACACCGTTATCATCCCCCAGTGGGCAGGACTCCTCCTCGCGGGGATTACTTTCGGCTTTGTGGCAGTGGATCAAGTCCTACGGGGGTTTGTCCGACTTGAAGAAATACAACGCCAGTCTGAAGAAGTACAACGAAGGGCTGAGGAAGAGCAACGAAGACTTGAGGAAGAGCACCGAAGACTTGAGGAGGAGCAACGAAGAGTTTCTGAAGCTCGAAGCCGAGAGAGAGAGATTGCACAAGCTGGGGCTAGAGGAATTGAGGAAAGAGACCGATTCAATAAAGCGGCAGAACGCGAGACTCGCCGAGCTAGAATCGAAGCTCGATATCGTGCTGTCCTCATCCGATTCTTACTCGACCCCAACGTCACCCACCGACGACAATTAGAGAATATGTTGGCGTTATTGGAAGAGTATCGAGATACGTTGTGAGAATGAATCCTGACCTGGGGAAGGTGCCCGCAGGGCGGAAGGGGTCTACTCGGATTAACCCACCCCTTAATCCCCTCTCCGGGGGAAAACAAGATTCAATCCTTCCTTGGGGAAGGTGCCTGTAGGGCGGAAGGGGTCTGCCCGGATAACCCACGCCTAACCTCTTTCAAGAGAAACCCACCCCTTAATCCCCTCCAAGGAGGGAAAACAAGACCCAATCCTTCCTTGGGGAAGGTGCCCGCAGGGCGGAAGGGGTTAGCGGGACTCCGGTTCCGCATTTTCAGCCGCTAATTGCTGGGCATGGGCGGTGGGGTCAAAGCCCGCCGGGAACAGGTCGGGGTTCCATTGTTGCGCCGTTTTAAAGCCTGCCACGGCTTGGGTGATTTGGCCGGCTTTGGCTAATTGTTCACTCTCGGTTTTCAGGTAGGGGGCCGCTGTCCGGGTGAGGTCGGGGGTTTGGCACCTGTCCAGCTCCAGTAGGTCCTGCGGGTTCACCCGCAACCAGTTACGGAGCCAGTGGCAGCCCCGCTCAACCAGGTAGTTTAGATCGGGTGCTGGCCACACCTTCGCCGTGTTGTCATCAGAAGCGGTGACAATGCGGCGGCCATCGGGGCTAAATGCCGCTGACCAGACCGAGGATGTATGACCGTTGAGGGAGGCAATTTCTTTCCCCGTGGCGCTGTCCCATACCTTCGCCGTGTTGTCATGATGAAGCGGTGACAATGCGGCGGCCATCGGGGCTAAATGCCGCTGACCAGACCGAGGATGTATGACCGTTGAGGGAGGCAATTTCTTTCCCCGTGGCGCTGTCCCATACCTTCGCCGTCCTGTCATCAGAAGCGGTGACAATGCGGCGGCCATCGGGGCTAAATGCCGCTGACCTGACACAGTCTGTATGACCGTTGAGGGAGGCAATTTCTTTCCCGTGGCGCTGTCCCATACTTCGCCGTCCTGTCATCAGAAGCGGTGACAATGCTTCATCGGGATATCGGACCAGACTGTATGACCGTTGAGGAGGAATTTCTTTCCCCTCCGTCCATACCTCGCGTGTTGTCGGCCAAATTACGGTGCAGGGCATAAATGGGGGCGGCGGCAAAGCCCAATGGCCCTTGCTGTCGGAGGGTTTGGGCGGCACTGCCCAGGCGTACCGACCTGACCATGGCGGCAACGGGAGCGAAGGTAAATTGGTCTAGGGCATATTCCCCTTCCTGCTCCAGGCGATTCACCGCCAAAATGGTTCGTTGAGCTGCCTGCGCCGCTGCCCGTGCCTGTTCTGCGGCCGCCGCTGACCGCCGGGCGTTCTTGGCTGCCGCTGCTGCTTGCTGGGTTTCCGCCTGTGCAAATTCAGCCTGCCGCAGCGCGGCTTGTTCTGCCTGGATAGCCCGCTGCCGTGCTGCTTCCGATGCGGCCTTATCGCGGTTCACCTGCCCCAGTTGACGTTGGGCGAATTGAACCTGTTGGCTCGCCTGTCGATATTGCTGTTGCGCCTGACGTTCCCGTTGCCGTGCGGTTTGCTCTAGTTTTTTGGCTTGGTTCACTGCCTTGTCTAATTTCTTTACTTTCGCTGTCGCTATCCCCTGTTGCGTCTCTGCTGCCCGCCTATCCCTCTCCGCTTGTTCTGCCTTTCGATTGGCCTGATTGGCCCCTTGGGTCGCTGTTTGCTGTGCGGTGTAAGCTTGTTCTGCCTTTCGATTGGCCCTTAGAAATCGCTGCCCCGACCAACCGGCGAGTAATGCCGCAGCGAGGGCAATGATGATGCTCCCCACCGATAACCGGGTTGCGTTAGTTTTCGCTCGCGTCAGAATAGCCTTTTCTTCCCTTTCAAGACGACGGTCTTCCTGGCGACTGTTCTCTAAAAAGCCTTGATCGTCCTGGCTCAACTGTTTCCCCGCCGCCCAGGCTTCCGCATCCCGGAGGGCTTCCCCCCGCAGCAAAAACCCCGCCTCGTGGGTCGTTTGCCAGCTTTGCAACGCCGCTTGATAAAAATCGGGCCGTAGGACAGCCAACTGCTGCTGCACCCAATCCCGGTTAAAAATGGCGGCGTAAATGGGGTTATACACCTGCAGCCGTTGACGGTGCTTAACCACCAACCCGGTCAGGCGTAGCCGCAACTGCCCGTAACTTTCATCGGCGGGAATGCCCCCCTTGGCGTCCAGCACCTGTTGGTAGAGCCCCAGCAAACTGCCTTGGATCCGTTCCTCGCTGCGCAGTAAGCGGTCTTGCAAGGTTTTGAGGTGTTCGGGGGTGTCCTGGGCCTGCCAATTGTCGATAATAAAGCGCTGCACCACCGCCGCCACCCATTGCTCCTGCACCGCTTGTTCTGCCTCTGCAACCGGCAACGTGGCCTTTTCCCGCACCAGCAAGCTCAACAGCTTTTGGGTCAGAAACGGCTGCCCCCGCGTCCAATGCAACACCGCTGCCATTAATGGCCGGGGTTGGGGAAACCCCGCCGCCGCCAGCCCCTGCATTAGGGGGCCCGTCTCCGCCAACTGGAACCCCGCCATGGCAATGGGGGTGCCGATGTTAAACGCGGAATGGTGGGGGCTGCGCATCAAATCGCGGGGCGTTGTCACCCCCACCAACACAAACGATAAACGCTGAAAGTTAGCATCGTGGGCCCGATTTTCCGTAAAGGCGCGAATCAAGGCAAAAAAATCGTCCACCGCAAAGGACAGATTCAGGAGGTTATCAATTTCCTCGATAAAAATGACAATGGGCTGGGCAATGGTCGTCAGCACCACCTGGGCAATAAAATCGTGCAGGCGCTTCACCGGCGACAAATGGTCATGTTCTTCCCACCAGGTGTCCAAATCAAACCCACAGCGCCCTTCTAAATCCAACTCCTCTGCCAGGCTATAGATCACACTGGCATACCACTGGGACTGATCCAATTGCGTCCCCAGGGTTTGGGGGTCCAGGGTGGCGCACACCATGCCATCCCGTTGCAGCTTGGTGATGGTGCGGACCCGCAGGCTCGATTTCCCCATCTGCCGCGAGTTGAACACATAGCAACAATCTCCCCCGGCCGTTAAAAATGCATATAAATCCTTGTCCGCCCGGCGCTCCACATAGCTGGGCGCCTCCGGTGCGAGACTGCCACCGACCGTATAGGCAAAAGACGTATTGGACTCAATTTGGGACATAGACCCCTCCGTTCCCTACTGCAATCGGTCTTGGAAATACAGACGATACAACTGGCACCGCAACCCCCGGTCGCTTTCCTGGGGGGACGTTAACCCCATACTATCGAGCTGGAAACTGTCCTTAGGGCTTAACCGCACCGGGCAATCCGCCGCCACTAACTTCCCCATCGCGGTCACCAAATCCGGATTACTTTGCAGCTTCAGCAGCCGGTCCCGCAGAAATTCACTGTAAATGCCCGCTTCCGTCGGCGCACTGGCCAGAATTGCGTCCAGGGTTATGGTTTCATGAACCCATTTGTCCAGGGTTTGTTGCACCAAGTAAGGATGCCCGCCAATCATGGCCATCAGCGCGTCTAGTTCCGTGGACTGCCAGTCCACCCCATAGGCCCGGGCCAACGCCCCCACTTCCCCCCGCGTAAACTCCATCAGTTCAATGGGTAAGCCCACATTAAACGGCGATTGGTTAATGTTCTCGGTGGCGTAAAACTCCTTGGGATAGGCAATGATCTGGCGTAGTTTGCCCCACACCGGGCGGGTATTGACCTTCTCGAACCAACCCCGCAGCAGCCCATAAAAATCTTCTGAAATGGTGGGGTGTTCATACACCACATCAAAATTGTCGATCGCCAGCACCAGGGGGGCTTCAAAGGGGGCTAGTAGCTTTTTTTCAAAAAACTTGGTGCAGTTGGGATTAGCCCCCAGAAACGACTTCCAGGTGGCACTGGGGTCATCGTCAAGATCCAGCAGATCACCCACGTAGAAACACAACCACTGCAAAAAATTGTTGATATGGTCAAACGTGGTCTGGTTGGCCTCCCGTAAATCTACCCGCGCCGTGCGGTAACCCCGCGCCTCGGCCTGGGCCAGGATACGCCCCAGCATTAATGACTTACCCATTTTGTCCGGTGACCGGAGACGAATCAACGAGCCCCCTTTCTGGATTTCCTCCTGACACCGTTGCTCCAGCTCGGCCCGGACCACATAGCGCCGACCGTTATGGGTAATGACAGCAATGTCATCGGGGTTGTCCGGAGAGTCAGTTGCCGTTGACAGGGGGGCAGACGACTGAGCCAGCAAGACCGGAATAGAGGCTTCGCTGGCCAACCCTTCTAGCTCAAGGGCATTGACCCCCACGTCATAGGCGCTTTCCACTGGCCGCCCGGCCCCCAACGCATCATAAAATGCTTCTGCAAACACCCGCGCTGCCTTGTCGGCGATGGCACTATTCATGCCGATCACATAGGGCACATATTGCTGAATTTCTTGGGCTTGGGCAGTGGAATAACAGCCATTGAGCACCACGCAATTGAGCCCCGGACAAAGCTGACATAACCCCGCCAACGCACTGCCACTCACCCGTTGGGCATTGCCCGTTTCATTTTCAAACACTAGCCCCCCTTCCCCCAAGCCATGGCCCGAAAAATGGAGAATCTGGGGCTCCCAGTCCAACATCGCCCGCCGTAAATCCTTGACCCGCACCGCCCATTTTGACTGGAACCTAAACTGGTCCCGATGCTGGGAACGCTCCAGCCCCGCCGCAATATCCCGACATTCTTCATCTAGCCGGAGGGGATTGGTGTTTTTGGGGTTAGCCGCCAGGAAGAGGATGGTTTGTGGCATGGTAATGGTTGTGAACAGAGGAAATCGAAGATGGCTTACTGGCTCATGAAGTCTGAACCGTCAGTGTATGGCATTGATGATCTGATTCAGGAAAAAGAAACCCTGTGGGATGGGGTTCGAAATTATCAAGCCCGTAACTTTCTACAATCTATGCAAGTGGGAGACCTTGCTTTTTTTTATCATTCCAATTGCAAACCGCCTGGCATTGTGGGTTTGATGGAAATCTCAGCAACCCAGGTGATTGATCCCACCCAGTTTGATGCCAGCAGTCAATATTACGATCCCAAATCAACTCCAGATAAGCCGCGATGGTTGACTGTCAAGGCGACATTTAGCCAAAAATTTCGTCAGCCCTTGACGCTGCCATCGCTGAAAGCCACTTTTACGCCGGAAGAATTACAGGTGGTAAAAAAAGGAAATCGCTTGTCGGTACTTCCTGTCGATGGGGCGATCGCCGAACGAATTTTGACACTCGTTTAGGAACGCTGTGTCAGCAAAGAGCAATGATATAATGGGAAGCTGCATTTTTTGGAGAAACGACCCCATGACCCAGAGAACCCTGAGTGGAACTAATCGAAAACAGAAACGCACTTCCGGATTCCGCGCCCGTATGCGGACCCACAATGGTCGAAAAGTGATACAGGCACGTCGCAAAAAAGGACGGCATAGACTCGCCGTATAAGATTGGACTAAGTGGCTAGGGAGCACGAAGACAAGACGTGGGATTACCCCAATCTCGTCGCCTAAAGCATTGGCAAGATTTTCGACGGGTCTATCAACAGGGCAAGCGGTTGCGTCACACCCACTTGTTACTGCGCATACTGCCTTGTGACTCCCAACTGCCGACCCGATTTGGCATCACCATTAGCGTAAAAGTCAGTAAACGAGCAAATGTACGAAATCGTATTAAGCGCCAAATTCGTGCCATTATTTTGCAGTTTTCCCCCCGTATTAAACCGGGATTTGATGTCGTTCTAGTTGTACTGCCCCAAGGAATTGAGTGCAATTATGAACATTTTTTGCGAGAATTAGAGCAGTTATTTCACCAGGCTAAGATCATCTGACATGGGCATCAAAGAAACGACGTATTATGAAGGCGGCCCCCACATTGGTGATTTGATCATCAATATTCTGCTAGGATTTACTGTGATCTGCTTGCCCCTGACAGTTGGTGCTGTTGTACGGGCAATCTGGTTACGCTACAAAATTACAGATCGTCGTATATCCGTCACGGGGGGGTGGATGGGGAAAGACCGGACTGATATTGTTTACGGTGAAATAACCAAATTAATTAAAATGCCCCGAGGAATTGGTCTTTGGGGAGATATTGTTGTAACCCTGAAAGATGGTAGCCGCTTAGAGCTCCGGGCTATGCCAAAGTTTAGGGACGTTTATGACTACATGGCGGAACAAATCGCGGCCAAAACGGGGCGACCGCTTGAAGCTATCATGCAACAGTAGTGAAATAATGCTAGCGATCATCGTGGATTAACCTTTGGGTATTTGGAGCGTCATTTAAACGCTTCTGTCTTTAAAATACGTCGACTCAATTAGTCTTCTGTACTTTTAGAATTTTTTCTCGTTTTTTTTCATCTTTTAAGAGAGCTTTGTAATGGATTTTGGTATCGGCTTTATTTCGACAAATATCATGCTGCCAATCCTCGATTTCTTTTTCGGGATTGTCCACAGCTATGGATTTGCCATTATTGCCCTCACATTAGTCATTCGTTTAGGACTCTATCCTTTGAGTGCTGGACAAATTCGGAACATGCGCAAAATGCGTATTACCCAGCCATTGATGAAAGAGCGTCAGGCAGAAATTCAACGCCGTTACAAAGATGATCCCAAAAAGCAGCAGGAAGAAATGGGCAAAATCATGCAAGAGTTTGGTAATCCCTTGGCGGGATGCCTGCCGCTAATTTTGCAGATGCCGATTCTATTTGCCCTATTTGCCACTCTGCGGGGATCACCGTTTTCCGACATTAATTACAGTGTCGATGTGCAAATTTTGCCCCAGGAACAAATAGAACGTATTGTCCCCCAGACTTATGCCACTAAGGTTCAAAATATCTACGTCGATGAAGCCATTCATTACCCCATTACGGCCATGTTGCCGGGGGGGAATCGGTTAGCCGTTGGCGATCGTCGTCAGATTGAGTTACAAACCAGCGAAGGTAAGCAGTTAGATAAACTCATCCCAGAAACAAATCAATCCTTGTTAGAAGCGAACTATACGATCATGAAGGGAGAAGATCGTATTGCGATGAATGAGGATGGCACAATCGAGGCGATCGCGCCAGGGGATGCGACGGTTCAGGTTACGGTGCCTGGAATTGCTGCTCGTACCGGGTTTCTATTTATTAAAGCCTTAGGTCAGGTGGGAGTTACCGGAGAGAATGGCGAAATTAATTGGGATATTCTGGGCATGATTATCTTCTTTGGCTTCGGAATTTACCTGAACCAGGAGCTGTCTGGTAATGCGGGTAAAGCCAGTGGAGACGCGAATAATCAGGCTCAGCAGCAACAAACCATCAACAAGATCACCCCAATACTGTTTAGTGGAATGTTTCTGTTTTTTCCATTGCCAGCAGGGGTTTTGATGTACATCGTGACCGCGAATGTTTTTCAGACGCTCCAGACCCTTATTCTGATGCGGGAGCCTCTGCCAGAAAACCTACAAAAGTTATTAGAGCAGCAACAAAAAGAGGCGGCAGCCCAGTCCCGTAAAACGTTGCCTTTTGAAAAGAAAAGCAATAAAAAGAAGGAAAAAACTTCTTAATATTCTCTAATGCTTATGTTTCTTTGTTTTTGCCCATCCTGAACCAAGGCTGCTTGAATTAAAGATTAACTTGGGGTGCAATTTACGTCTTAGATTAATGTGATTTCGATCATTTAAACTAGCTGAGATTTACGCCATATTAATCACACTATATTATTTAAAAATTTTGTTATTCCCCTCTGTTTTATTTCCCCGGTAAAAATTGCAATGGATACCACAGTGAAACAAGCTCAAATTTGGCTGGAGCAATTGCTGTCACTCATGAATTTCCCCGCCCAAGTAATGGTAGCTGAGCAATTTGAAAAATCTTTGGTGATGGGACCCTGGTTAGTGATTGATGAAAATAGTTTGTCGCCGTCCCAGGTTCAAGCCCTATTGGCAGAGCGGGGTAATGCCTTAGATGCGCTCCAATATCTACTTAATTATGTTGTCAATGCGGATGGGAGTAGTTCTTTAGCCCCAGCGACAACGTTTACAGTGGAATTGGCAAACTTCCGCTCTAACCGGCAGTCGGAGCTAATTTCTTTATCGGAGGCAGCAGCGAAACAGGTGCGAGATACTCATCAACCGGTGGAACTGGATGTGATGACGTCCGTTGACCGGCGACAAGTCCACAGCTTTTTTGAAGAGTCTGCTGACTTGGAAACGGAAAGCCAAGGACAAGAACCTTACCGTCGTTTAGTGATTCGTCCCCGGCAATAGTGAATTGGGTCTAAGAAACAGCCTGTGTCATGGTGGCAGTGGAAACCGAGGCAGACCGTTTTTGCAGTCCAGTTCGCAGCGCCTCCATAAACGCGGTAACTCGAATGGGGTCGATGGTTTCGGTTGGTTTTCCTTGCCGTTTCAAAGAACTAGCCACAATTACGCCATTGGCGGCTTGAATCAATTGATCGATATTATCTTCGTTGGCACCACTGCCAATAAACACCGGGGTGCCGGCGGCGGCGTTGCTCGCTAACTCTAAATCTTCTTGGCTGGGGGGATTACCGGTTGACCAACCCGAAAGAATCACCGCATCGGCTAAACCCCGCTCAATGGTGTCCGTTACCGCAGTGGTTAAATTGGGGGTTCCCAAAGGACGGGCATGTTTGACCAGCACATCCGCCAGAATGGCAACCTTACTGTCTAATTCCCGGCGATAACGCATTAGCTCGTGGGCGTTGCCTTCAATGAGGCCTTGATCCGTTGCCATGACTCCGGTCAGAACATTCACCCGAATAAATTTGGCCCCGACACAACTGGCGATCGCCAAGCTGCTGTGGGCATCATTGCGCAGCACATTAATCCCGACGGGGGCCACCACCAGATTTTGAATCCGGTCGACAATTAACGTCATGGCACTGACCACAGCGGGATCGACGCGGGACTTGGTGAAGGGGGCATCAAAATAATTTTCCACAATGATGCCATTCACCCCGCCGGCGGCTAGGGCGGTGGCCTCTTGTTCAGCCCGTTCAAGGACAGCCGTCAGATCTCCCCCCCAACGGACCGATGTGGGCAAGGGCAGCAAATGAACAACACCAATAACGGGATGGTCGGTCTGAAAAATTTGAGATAAATCCACTACGTTAAAATCCTAAACATCGTCCCATCAGCCAAGGGATTTTACGTTGCCGGCAGGGGAAAAATAGGCGAGAAACAAAACTTAACCAATTATGAATTGTACCCTAAGCCGGATAGGGCCAAGATGACATCACGGGTCTTCACCTCTCCGGTATTATGAGAAAGAAAGTCCCTTGAGGTTGTAGCTCAGACGGATAGAGCAAGCGCCTCCTAAGCGCTGGGCCGCCGGTTCGACTCCGGCCAACCTCGCTGCGGTTTGGTGTCCCGTTAGACCAACACTTATAAATAAACTTTAAAAAATGTGGTGGGAACGGAGGGGCTGTTGTCCCTTCCCTGTATTTTGCTTAGATAAAGTCCGTATAGTCACAATTGATTGCAATGCACTCGGGAACTGGGTGGATTGGATTAACTTTTTTGATTTCCTTAATATTTCTGAATCGGCTATGAAAAAACGATGGTTACGGTTACTCTCCCTAGGGCTGTTACTGGGTACGCTGTGGTTTGGCACAGTCGCCTGTAGTCCCCAGCCCCCTTCTCAATTTGAGCAAGCACAGCAGGAAAGTACCCAGCGGGGGGCTCAGGCAGTCACCAAAGAATCCAACAAAGGGGGCGAATTTAATGCCTTCTTTCCCACAGCTGAAGGGGAGTATGAGCGTATCTTCACCCAAGAGAAACAAGGATTTGCCCAGATTAAATTAAAGCAAAATGGTGAAGAAATGGCGGTGATGGCAATTTCCGATCTCACCAATAATCCGAGTGCCGCTGATAAATTCCAAGCAAGCACGGCTGAAATTGCCGGATTCCCCTCGGTTTCACAGGGCAAAAATGGGACTGTGTTACTGGTGGGCGATCGTTACCAAGTCAAGGTTATGTCTCGATCGCCAGAGTTTACCGCTGTAGACCGGGAAGCCTGGCTACAAAAATTTGATCTGTCGGGATTAGCAGCCTTGAGCCAAAACTCTTGATCTTTTTTCTGCCATTGGGGTGATCATGGCCCTAAGAGGGAAGATATCGCCTTTGCCTCTCCCCCGGGTAATGTTCCCGACCCGACGCTCAAAAAAACTCATTAATTTACTGTTTCTTCGTTCACCCTTTATTCCCCTCACTTGGAGATTATATTCCTATGAGTAAGCCCATTTATGAACTTATCGACAACTTACCCAAGGGTGGCTTGACGATTATGTTGCTCAATTCCCTGGATAAGTTTTTGCCGGGGAAGTGGGAAAACACGGTTGGGTTTGAAAACACCCTCCAAAAGGTGACCGGGGAAACTGACCCCGATTTAATCAAACAAATTGGTGACCGGGCTGTATGGCTGTATAACGATAAGTCCCAGGGCTACCAGAATGCACTCTGGCTTTATCAAACCGTTGATGCCACAGATTCTGCTCTGGGGGCGGCGGCGATGGCCAACAAGGTCGGCGATGCCATTTCCTTCCTCGGTTTTTTAAATAAAATTACCCCGAACCCGGAAAAAGCCCAGGCGATCGATCTGTCGATCAAGTTGGTGGCGGAACTGGTTGCTTTCTGCCAAATTAATGGCATTCCAGGGGATAGCATCGGGGATTTTGTGAAGTCCTTGGGAGATTACAGCGGAGAATCTTTAATCCGGATGGCGGCGTTAGTCTGTTTCGACGGCATGATCCCGCTGGGGCCCAACTTTATTTTGTCGGCGACGGATTTTCTAGAACGGTTGACCCCGAAAGAACTGGAGCAAAATAAAACCTTTAAACAAATCAAACCACTGATTCCCGGTCGCAACAGTGCCAAGCAATTAGACTTTATTGGGGAAAGCTTTGGTTCGGTCACGGGCTGGATGTCTGGCTTTGTGAGCCAAAATGACATTACCCTAGAAAAGCTTTTGGCCCAGTTGCGGGGCTTTATGGAAGTCACGGACGATAAATTGGATTACGTCGCGGCCTTCATTGATATGTCCACCAACTATTACGAGCATACGGGAACCCAAACCCTGGCCCGGCGTTTAATTGAACGAGCCGTTTCGGAAATTTAGCACCCAGACACCTCCACCGATTAACCTATGGGTAAAAATGGGGCAATCACCATCAGTCAGAGTATATTTGACTGTTGGTGTTGGTTAAATCCACGGTGGATATCAAAGAAATAAAATTCTGCGCAAAAAATAAGCTAAAACAGCACTCAAGCAGACCACAATAATTTGACCCGGTAGAGGAACAATCGAATAGTGCAGCAATGCCTGGGGGATCTGTTGCCAACTCCATAATGCTCCTGCCCCCAGCTTCAGTCCCACCATTGCGCTTAGATAGAGCATACCGACAAGATGGATAATGCCAAGACCCACTAGGGCACTCCCTGCTAGCAATTCAATTCTGGGACGGATGCGATAGGCTAACCAGCCGCAACACCAAGCACCGGGAATAAAGCCAACTAAATACCCAAAAGTCAGTTGTTGCCAGTAGTCCCATCCCCCACCACTCGCAAAGATGGGGAGCCAACTGAGTCCTAGTAACACATAACCGATTTGGGCGATCGCCCCGGTATTCGCTCCCCCCACACAGGCGGTGAGCAATACAGCGCCGACCTGGTAAGTGGTGCCCAAAGGATGGGCATAGATGCCGTCTGTCCACCATCGCCAGGGAGCATTGGTGATAGAGGCTTCTACAAACGTGGCAAAAATCGTTAGCAATAACCCGGCGATCGCCAAGAGACATTCCGCCACAAAGGAGGGTTTCTCCGGTGGCGCCGAGGGCTCAACAATGGTCTCTAAATCAGTCTCAGGCTTGGTATTCACCGGGAATAGGGGCTTCTCCCCCTTCCAAACCGAGGGAGGCTAAAAGTTGTTGATCTTGCTCGGGGGGCTGCCCGGGGGTTGTGAGGTAATGACCCACCAGCATGGCATTAATACCCGCTCGGAGTCCTAAATTCTGGAGTTCTCCCATAACCGCTTCACGCCCACCAGCATAACGGATAATTTGTTGGGGCAATATAAATCGAAAAATGGCGATCGCCTTAAGGGCTTCGTAGGGATTTAACTTCGTTGTTTCCCCTAAGGGAGTACCGGGGCGGGGGTTGAGCAAATTCAACGGGACGGACTCGGCTTCTAATTCCCGGAGGGACAAGGCCAAATCAACCCGGTCTTCCCAGCTTTCTCCCATGCCCAAAATTCCCCCTGTGCAAGCTTGAATTCCCGCCGCTTTTAAGTTTTTAACGGTATCAACCCGATCCTGCCAGGTGTGGGTACTCACCACTTTCTCGTAATAGGCTTCCGACGCTTCTAGGTTGTGGTTATAGCGCGTAACTCCAGCATCCCGTAATTGTTGTGCCTGTTCTGCGGTCACTTCTCCCAACGCACAACAGGGCTTGATCTCGGTCTCAGCAATAATTTGGCGGACGGTTTCTAGAATCTGATTAAACTCTGGGTCTTTGGGACTATTAAACTTGGGTCCCCGTCCTTGACTCACCAAGCAAAAACGTTTAGCGCCTGCTGCCGCCGCCGCCCTCGCCTGCTCCAGAATTTCTGCCTGGGTTTTAAGCCCATAGACGGGGGAATTAGGGTCGGGGTGATGGCTGGATTGGGAACAAAACCCACAATTTTCTGAGCAGTTGCCCGATTTCACATTAATAATGCTGCATAGATCCACCACATTGCCGCAAAAAGCTTGACGAATCTGATCCGCGGCCGCACACAGAGCAAGGATGTTGTCCTGGCCTTGAATCCCCGTCAGCTGCATTGCCTCGGCTTTAGTGATAGGAACACCATCGATAACCCGTTGGGTTAACTGCGGTAACCATGACTGTAAAGCGTCATTCTGGATTGGCAGTGAATTAACTGACGGCGGGGAGGATGCTAAGACCACGGGAAAATCAGCCTAATCTGTAAATGTTTAGCGTATGGCGAATTTTAACAGACGGTTCCCCTGGATTCAAAAGTTCGGGTCGCCAGAGTAAAGATGCGTAAAGATTGGTGTCGAGCCGCCCCACTATTGGCTGGAAGTTCATCAGCCACTCACGGGGTCCAGGGCCAAGAAACGGCGATCGCCAGGCAACGGAGCAACGGGTTCTGCGAGGAAGAACTGACCATTGTCCAGCCAGGATTTAAGGGTTTCTGCCACTTCGCGGGAACGAGGAATACTGGCTAGGGGAGCCACCCGCACCGATTGCCCCTCAATAGTAATGTGTCCACTTTTTAGTTGGGCATAGGTGACTAAACCAAACGTTGGCCGGACCCGACGGGGTATGGAAAAGTCCACTACCGGTGCCACAATATTATTGTCCCGCACAGCACAATGTTCAATCACCGCTTCGTTCAGCACGGGAATGGGCACTCCGACCCCTAACATCAACGAGGGACCATATTTTTTAAAGTAACAACCCCGTACCCACTGGGCATCCATTTGTTTGGCATCGCCAATTAATGCCAGGGTGGCAGCCGGGCCAATGGGGGTTTCATTGGGGAGGCGTTTTTGCAACGGAAAATGTTGGGTTCCTTCCCAGGCGATGTAACCGATCCCTCCCCCTAAAAAGATGCGAGAGCCGATACCGATGACCTGGAGTTTGGGATCATTGAAAAGCGGCGATATTGCGCCTGGATTGGAATAGACCGCATTCCCCAGCCGGGGCTGTAACGGGCCCAAATAGGTCTGCAACAGGCGATCGCCCCCGTTCACGCCCACAATGAAGTTTTGATAAAGATTGCGGGGATTATACAAATAAAACTGATTAATGCGGTCTTGGCTAATGGCGGTTTCCAAGCTGACGCGGGGATAGCAATCCGTTCCTTGCCCCGTTGCCCGCAACGTCACGCTCTTGCCAGCAATCAAATCTTCGATGATATGACCCCCGCCCCGTTCTGAGTTGACGCTGCCAGAACGTCCGTCCGCTTCCCCTCCCCCATCCGCCACATTAGGGGCATCGGTAGCACTGGCCGTTGCCCCCAAATAAATATCCACCGCGCCAAACCCGGCATAGGCAGGAATATTATCAAACCAGCATTGACGAATTTTAATGGGGGGGTCAGTCTGGCCGAGGTTAATGATGGCTCCAGAGGACTCCATCGGCTCAAACGTTCCCGTACAGACCACATCCACCGTCGCCGCCACCGCAGACACCCCATCCTCCGCGACCTTGGCTTTTACGGCTTCGACTGTCCAGACAACCGCCTTTCCCGCCTTTAGTTTTTCATTGATTTCGGCGATCGTACGCATAGGCAAGGGTCAAGCAAAGATGGTTAACAGGTAAATTTGTGTTGATTATGCAACAGTACACTGAGTTGAGGGACGAGGGATATCAGTGAATCGACCGGGACAACCATTGTTCTTGCTCAATCACCGTGTGATAGGTTTTTGTCGCCACCGCGTCAGGAAAATCCGTCCGATAATGGCCGCCCCGACTCTCTTGACGAAATAGGGCGCTGTTTAAAATCAGATAGCTCACGTCCAATAGATTTCCCACTTCACGCCATTCTTGTATAGCTTCATCCAAATTTTCTCCCTGTAAGGATATTTCCACCAGTTTTGGCTCTATTGCCAGTAATGCTTGACTCAACGGGAGCTGCTGCCACTGCTGTTGCCATGTTTTTACCTGGGCGATCGCCATTTTTAAGGACTGGGCTTCCCGGCAGATTCCCGCCGATCGCCACATCAATCGGCGGAGGTCTTGACGAACGGTTTTTAGCCAGGGTAAATCTTCTAGGGTAGGGAGCGTTAAGGAGTCCGCTGCCGACAGAACCGGCAGGATAGACACGGGGGTCAGGGATAGATGCCGGAGCTGGCTAGCGAAAACAATACATTCCAGTAAAGAATTGCTGGCTAGCCGATTGGCTCCGTGTACCCCTGTGCTAGACACTTCCCCTAGGGCATAAAGCCTGGGTAGGCTCGTTTGACAGTTGAGAGCCGTCACCAGTCCCCCCATCCAATAGTGGGCGGCGGGCGCAACGGGGATGGGTTCTTGAAACAAATCCACGCCCCATTGTTGACAACGACGAATAATGTTGGGAAAACGATGGCGAATCCGTTCAGGCTCAATGGGGCTGAGATCTAAAAAGACCGTTGCCTGACTGGGATCGGATTCGGTGCTGGCTAAATGCTGAAAAATGGCACGGCTGACCACATCCCTCGGTGCTAGTTCTCCCTGAGTATGGTAACGAAAGGCAAAGCGGGTGCCAGCCCTGTCTAGTAAATGTGCCCCCTCTCCCCGGACCTCTTCACTGATCAAAAAATGAGGGGCATTGGTTTTAGTTAATGCGGTGGGATGGAATTGAAAAAATTCTAAGTCCCGTAACTGGGCCCCGGCTCGCCAGGCCAAGGCGATGCCGTCTCCGGTACTGACCTTGGGATTAGTGGTTTGGGCGAAGACCTGCCCCCCGCCCCCCGTCGCCAGTAACACCGCAGCGGACTGAAAGCATTGAATCTGCTGATTTCGATAAACCCGCACTCCCTGACATTGTTGCTGACCAGGGCTAAGAATCAAGCTCAGGGCGATCGCCTGGGAAAAAATATCAATATTTTCCCTTGCTTGTACCTGCTCCATCAGGGTGGAAACAATGGCTCTTCCGGTGGTATCAGCCGCATGGAGAACCCGGGGTTGGGAATGGGCGGCTTCCAAGGTAAGGGCTAATTTATCTCCCTGGCGGTCAAAGCTTACCCCCAGCTCCACCAACTCGGCGATCGCCTGGGGGGCTTGTTCCACCAAAAAGCGGACAGCCTCCGGTTCACATAAACCCGCCCCCGCCGCCAATGTGTCTTTGTAATGGGATTCCGGAGAATCCGACGGGGCGATCGCTGCTGCAATCCCGCCCTGGGCCCAATCACTCGCCCCCGTCTTTAGCTGTGCTTTGGTGACGAGGGCAATGCGGTAGGAAGAGGGTAAACATAAACAAGCATAGAGTCCGGCTGCCCCAGACCCCACCACCACCACGTCATACAAAGCTCTTGCCATCCGTTACTCCGGTGTCTCCAGTGTTGATCTAGGGTAGCGGCTTTTGTCCCCATCACTCACGGGAAAAGAGATTCGCAAACAACGACGTCCAAAGAGCACTCTCATTAATCACGTCAATCTTCAGTAAGGACGCCGAGACAACCATGATAAAAATTTTTGTCATTACCGAATGACTACGCCTTGGAACCTATCCTTCTCTAATCAGATATTCTATTGTGTTCCCGTTTAAAAAATTACAGTGGGGCTGTTAAAAACTTATTGAATGAGCATCATTGTTTTGACTACTCGAACGGCACCAACTTGCTCGCTGACATCATTTCCTATTTCTTGATCAATTATTGCTACTCTCTCGATTTCATTGATAATCTCAGCAATAATTCCCAAGTTTTCTATGTCTTGTCAGTCTATTTGAAGTTTTTGATTTTTGTCAGTTTGACTCCACTTCTTCTAAAATTAAATTTTAATATTTTAAGTCGCCGAATGCAGGCTCTTATATTTAATGAAATTTTATACCAATCGTTATTGAGCATGAATTAAAATAATTCAGTCCTCCTTTATTTTCTGAAAACTGGGATAAAACAGAAAATAATAATTTCTTAATAATTGCCGAAAGCCATACAGGGCAGCATTTTTTTACCAATGGAAAACTAAGGGAAACGCGAGAAACCACCTTGTCGTTAACAAGAAAATTACTTAGGGTGGAAAAAATTGAGGTGATTAACTTCAAGCTTTTATTCCATTTATATTTGGCATTTTTTCTATGACAACAACACAAATTGGCTTACAGCGTCCGAGTCTGTGGTCTCGGTTTTGTCGCTGGATTACGAGTACTTCTAATCGACTTTACATTGGTTGGTTTGGGGTATTAATGATTCCCACCTTACTGACTGCCACTCTCTGTTTCATCATTGCATTCATTGCGGCTCCCCCAGTGGATATTGATGGAATTCGTGAACCGATCGCCGGCTCATTACTGTATGGCAATAACATCATCACGGCGGCCGTGGTTCCCAGTTCCAACGCCATTGGTTTGCATTTTTATCCCATTTGGGAAGCCGCCACGCTGGATGAGTGGCTGTACAATGGTGGTCCTTACCAATTAATTATTTTCCACTTCCTCATTGGCATTTTTTGCTATCTGGGACGGCAATGGGAATTGTCCTATCGCTTGGGGATGCGTCCGTGGATCTGTGTAGCCTACAGTGCCCCGGTGGCTGCCGCAACGGCAACATTATTGATTTACTCGATTGGTCAAGGGTCGTTTTCCGATGGTTTACCCCTGGGCATCAGCGGTACGTTCAACTTCATGATTGTGCTGCAAGCGGAACATAATGTATTGATGCATCCCTTACATATGCTGGGCGTTGCTGGGGTATTTGGAGGTGCATTGTTCGCTGCGATGCATGGTTCTCTAGTTACCTCTTCCTTAATTCGAGAAACCACCGAAATTGAATCCCAAAATCAGGGATACAAATTTGGACAAGAAGAGGAAACCTATAACATCGTGGCAGCCCACGGCTACTTTGGTCGCCTAATCTTCCAATATGCATCCTTCAACAACAGTCGAGCCCTCCACTTCTTTTTGGGAGCCTGGCCAGTTATTGGGATCTGGTTTGCAGCCCTAGCGGTTTCTTGCTTTGCCTTTAACCTCAATGGCTTTAACTTTAACCAATCTATTTTGGATGCTGAAGGCCGTCCGATCGCCACTTGGGCGGATGTCATTAACCGTGCCAACATTGGCTTTGAGGTGATGCACGAACGTAATGTCCATAATTTCCCCTTAGATCTGGCGTCAGGACAACCAGAAACGGTCGCTGTTTGCGCCCCGGCATTAAATGGTTAAGGGTTGCCGCAACGGATTCTGCTCCCCGTAGAACGTTAAGTCGTCAGGCACTCTGGATACGGTCTTGGGTGTCTTTTGTTCCTTCCATTTCAACACAGATGAAAAACATAAACCGTTGGCAGGGTAATCGAGGGGAACTGTGGGTCATTGCCCAAGGGCTTCTTTCTGTTGGATTTGTCGTGATGCCCCCTTTCCCGGCTGTGGATGTGCCCACTTTACCCCCCTGGATACAAATACTCCGCTGGGGAATTCTTATCAGTTTCGGGGCGATCGCCAGCATCTTTTTTCTTTGGGGAGTACTGAAACTAGGCGAAAACCTGACCCCACTCCCCCATCCTAAACCGGACGGCCATCTGGTCACCGACGGCATTTATCAGATAGTGCGACATCCCCTCTACAGCGGCGTTATTTGTTTGGCGATCGCCTACAGCAGTTGGCAATGGAGTGGGCTACATCTTTTAGGCACAGGCGTTTTTCTTATTTTCTTTGACCGTAAAGCCAATCGGGAAGAACAATGGCTGTCCGAAAAATTTTCGGATTACGACGATTACCAACAACAAGTCAAAAAACTGATTCCTTGGATTTATTAAGTCATGCCGTCTGCCTTCTTCCGATTAGTCACCGCTGCTCTCCAGAGCCTGCTGGTCTTCACGGTTAGTTTGATTGTTTTTTTCATGCCGGGGCGATCGCCAGCATTGGCCGCTTCGTCCATTCCGACCTCATCACCGCTTTTATTAATGACGGCTTCCCCCTTACCCTCTTCTTCCCAACTCCGCCTTGACGTGCAAGGGTATTTGAATCATATTCCGTCTGACTTCTATGCCATTAGAACGGTGGCCCAATTAAAACAACAGTTAGCCGCCACAAACCCGTTATTGATAGACGTGCGGGAATTCAACGAATTCAACGCGGGTCATATTCCCAGTGCCATTAACCTTCCTCTCCGCACCCTGACCGAACATCTGGCGGAAATTCCCCAAGACCGCCCCGTAATTGTTTACTGCTCCACGGGCTATCGAGCTGCGATGGCGGTGATGACCTTGAATTTGTTGGGTTATCAAACTGTTTCTGGGTTTCCCCCCAGCTACCAGGGTTGGCAAGCTGCCGGAGAAAGTGTCGCCCGTGTCTCTACCGAATCCAGCTAGATTTTTTGTTTTCAGCAAAACTCAATAGTTTTTTAGGTCAGCAGGGAATGAAACGTCGAGGTGAAAAACAATGCCTTCTCTCTCTACCCAGCCTTAGATTTAGCTCATCTTGCTGACCAACTTATCCCACCTTTATTTCCTTAAACCATGAATAATCAATCTGCACTCCCGCCGTCTTCCCTCTCTCGACGACAATTGATGAACTTTTTAGTTGGTACATCGGTGGCTGCCACTGCAGGTGCTGCTCTGTATCCAGTCGGCAAATTCTTTATTCCCCCGGCCGACAATGCCGGCGGAGATGGCAGTATCATTGCCAAAGATCGCCTGGGAACCCCCATTCCGGCCTCTCAAATTTTGGTAGAACCCGTCGGAACCCGTGCGCTAGTTGCCGGACTAGCAGGAGACCCCACTTACTTGACAGTGAAAGCGGGTCACGCCCTTGGCGATCGGGGTTTAGTCGATGTTTGTACCCACCTCGGCTGTACCTTTCCCTGGAATGAATTGGAAGAAGAATTCCAATGCCCCTGCCATGGATCCCGTTATGCCTCTGACGGTTCTGTCACCCGTGGCCCTGCCCCCTTACCGTTAAAGTTAGTCCATGTCGCCGTGGTGAAAGATCAAATTGTGCTGTCCCCTTGGATGGAAATTGATCCACGCACTGGGGAAAAACCCTGGTGGGTTTAGCCTTGAAAATTTGCTGACCAGTCTAAAAGCTTAGCTGTGGTTATCTTGCTGGTTGCCATATCAGGCCCTCAACAACAGCTAGCTTCCTATTCTTGTCAAATATCTAGATCCAAGACTTAAGCTACTTTTCACATCTGGATTTCAGCGTCACTTACCGTAAGATTTGAGATTAATCCATGAGGATGGGCTGAACCAAGGGTTTAAACTCAGTGGCCAACGTTTTACTAGCGGCGGTTAAACAAGGATAGGGACGATCGCCATAGTCTTGGCCGGGAGTCAGGGGAAAAATAGGGTCTTCAGCGAACGAGATGAATTCACCCCCTGCCGCCAACAAGATGGGCCATGCCCCGGCAACATCCCAAATTTTGGGGGTTTTCTCTGCGCCGCCCAACGCGGTCCCCGATGCCACCAACAAAATATTGTAGCTCGCGACCCCCATCAGCCGTAATTTACAGGGAAAAGGCTTTTGTAAAATGTCAGTGCTCCGGGCACAGAGGTTAAACAACTGGTTCTGACTCGGTAAATCTCTACTCGTGGCGATCGCCTCTCCATTTAAGAAAGCACCACTGGGCCCTGCTAATCCGGAATCCGCTAGCCAATATCCCCAATAGGACTGGTGCAATAACGGAAAATGCACAAAGCCAAACACCGGTGTGCCTTGGTAAAGTAACCCTAACGAGATTCCCCAGATGGGGATTCCCCGCGTAAAATTAGTGGTGCCATCAATGGGGTCAATAATCCAACACCAATCGGTGTCTGGAAAAATATGGGTGGTTTCTTCCGTCAAAACCCCGTGGTCAGGAAAAGCCGCTGTCAATTTCTCCCGTAACGTTTTATCTGACCAATGGTCAGCGGCGGTCACCAGCGTCCCATCGGCCTTCCGTTCTGCCGGAATGTGGGCAAACTGGGTTATTAAAGATTGCCCGATCGCCATTGTTGTGTCCTGACAAAAGCGTAGAACCGTTGGCCAGAAAGTCTCCATGTCAAGCGTCTATTGATATAGTGAATAGCAGCCCGGAGCGGGCATCATAGCCATCATCACACACCCCAGGAATTTGCTGTGACCCAGTTTCGGATCCCCGCGACTCGCTTTGTCCCCTTTTTTCGACCCCAAACCGGGTCTCAGGGGCTTGGGGTGATCCTCTGGGATCAACGTCGGCGATTAAAACGCTGGTTACCGTGGGGAATAGGCTCCCTACTTATCACCCTCAATTGGACCTCGGATTGGCCCTTGGTGGTAGCGACAGGCGTGGGAGTCGTTAGTTTTAAGTTCATTTATCCATTGCTTGAGCAATCCGCTGCGGGTCAACGCCAGGATTGGCAAAAATGGCTGGAGGGGCCGCAACGGCAGTTAGCAGTGGCCGGAGGCACTGGCGGCCTGGCTGTCATGGTGACCTACCTGTTGGCAAAAGTCTGGTTAGAGGCCGATGCGCCTTGGTTCGCCACCACTCTGGTATTACAAGGATTGGTGGGCTGTGCCCTATTGGCGCTTCTGGTGCGTCACCACACCCGATCGCCGCGTTTCCCCACCGCTTTACCCAGTAGCGTGTCAGCCCCCTATCCCTGTGTTTTAGAGGCGGCCTTACATGACCTGACCCACGGCAATCCGCTCCACAAACGTCTTGCTCTCCGTCAAATCCGGCAATTAATTCAGCAATCCCCCCTTTCCCCCCAGATGTAAGGGAATTATTAGATTTTCTACAAGTCTTTTGTGACCTAGAAACCGATCCCCAACTTCAACGTCTGGCGATCGCGATTTGCCAATCCTTGGCTTCCCATACCCCGCTATTGCAGATTCCCCAGACCCACAAACAACGGCAGGCTGTTCGGCAGTACTAGGGAATCCGGCATTTGGGGAGGTTACGCTGAGATGTCATGCGTCCAAGGGTCGAGCACCTTGAGCCGCGCCAGACAACTTACTGATTCACAAGGTCGGTGAGGTTAAACATAAACGGAACCGCAGAGCCCTTGCCTTCTCCCATCACTAAAACATTCGGCATGGGAGCACCCCCTTCCCGCCAAGCTTCGATCGCCTCTTTTTGTAACACCAATTCACCCCCTTGGGCTTTTAGGGTTTCAGCCAGTAAACGTTGGGCTTCCGCTTTCCCTTTTGCCCGGTTTATATCCGCTTGAGCCTGTTGTTCCGCCTCTTGGGCCACATAAACAGCCCGCTGCGCGCGCTGTTCAGCAATTTGTTTCTCTTCAACCGCACGGGCAAACTCTGGGGAGAAGGTTAAATCCACCACACTGGTGTCTAGCACGATGATGCCGTATTTTTCTAAGCGGGAATTCAGGGCAACGTCAAAATCATTCTTTAGTTCATCCCGCTTGGTAATGGCTTCCTCCACGGTGCGACGAGCGGCGGCAATTTTAAAAGATTCTTGGGTTTGGGGGGCAATAATTTTAGCGACAATATTTTGCAGCGTCCCCTGGGTACGACGAATTGTCACGACCTCTGTGGGATCCAGACGAAAGTTGATGGCAAAGCTGGCCGAAAGATTCTGGAGGTCTTTGGTTGAACTCTGGGCCGGTACTTCAAACTTTTGCACCGTCACATCATAAACATCCACCGCAGACACAAAGGGCGGTTTAAAGTGGAAACCCTCCAATAAAGCACCATCCTGAGCTTTCCCCAAAATACTCAGTACGCCGGCTTGACCGGGATTAATCACTACAAAAACATTGAGACTGACAAGAACGAGCAAAGCAGCAAGAATACCGCCCACAATGGGTTGCCAACTATCGGAAGCTTGTTTGCGCATAGGGAGATTAAAAAAATGAAGATAAAAAATCGAATCGGCAGTGAACGAAAGTCTGAATGCTGAAGACGACTCTTGGTTATTGTAGAAGGGATTACAGGTTCGGAAGGCTAACGGACGGATTGCGCCCGATACGTTGTATTAAAAGTTCTGGTTGAATGGGCTTGAGGAGATAGTCATCAATGCCCTGGTTTGAAAAATGCTGCCACTCCTCGGAGTCGAGGGATTCACTCAGCAAAAAAGTCCGGACTTGGTGAACGCGATGGGACGCTTTGATGGCAGTGGTGACCTTTGTAACATCGGAAAAATTGCGGTCAATAATGACTAAACCCGGTTGGAGCAATTCCACCTGTCGTAGGGCGTTGCTGGTGTCAATCAGCCAAATGACTTGGTACTTCGCGACGGTGAGGAGTTCACAGATTAACGTGGCGATCGCCTCATCTTCTTCAATGACAATCACACTGGATTGGCTGACCATCTCGGCCGCATGGGGGGGCAATAAAGTCTCACTATCCTTCTGGCTATTGGGCAGCGTCTGCTGGGGAATATAGGTTGTGAAAATGGTTCCTTGGCCGGGACTGGACTCCACTTCAATACGACCACCATGTAGCTCCACCAATTGTTTGGTCAAAGCCAAACCAATACCGCTGGTTTCGTAAAAATTAGCGTAATTATCCCCCACCGCTTTAAAGGCTTCAAATAAAGCTGGGAGTTGCTGCTCTGTGATGCCAATGCCCGTATCTTCCACTTGGAAAATGGCTTGCCGCTGTTCTCTCCAAATCCGGAGAATCACTGTCCCTTCAGCCGGGGTAAATTTGAGCGCATTGTTTAACAGTTGGGACAGAACTTGCTCTAGTCGTCCTGGGTCGGCACAAAATTCATCTTGTCCTTTGTTAATTTGATAGTCCAATTCCAAGGCGATCTCTCGATTGTTGGCGATCGCCGTCAGGGAATGCAGGACATTATGGGCAATGGTATGGAGCGAAAACGTTTCACAGTTCAGGGCTGTTTGTCCAGATTCCAGTTGAGAAAGTTCGATAATGCCGTTAATCAAATCCAGGAGCCGCTTCCCACTGGTTTGAATATTTTGCAAATAATGCTGCTGTTTCTCCGGTGGTAACGCCTGGCTGGTGTCAGCCCAATGGAGGAGCGTCCCCGACAAACCGATGATGCTGGTCAGGGGGGTGCGTAACTCATGGGAAATATTATTAATAAACTGACTTTTGAGATGATTGGCCGCCTGGGCTGAGAGTAAGGTATCTTTCAATTCCCTCGTGCGTTCAATCACCCGCTTTTCAAAGGTGTTTTTTTGCCTTTGTACTTCGCTGTAAAGTCGGGATTGCACGATCGCCACCGCTAAATGCTCCCCAATTTGCCCCAAAAAATCCTTTTCACTGTCTAGCCATTGCCGGGGATGGAGGCATTGATGGGCAACTAACAACCCCCAAAGCTCGCCATCCACCACAATCGGGGCCAATAATTTCGCTCGGATTTGGTAACGTTGCAGCAACGCGACTAAACAATAGGAAGAAGAATAGTAGGTTTCAACATCATTAACGGCAACCACCGCCCCCTTTAAATATTTCTGCTGATAACTGAGAATTTGCACAAAGCAGTCATTCTCCGTAACGACATTTAGTAGGCTGCTAATCTCTGGCGATCGCCGGGCTTCGTAAGTCACCTTGCCATACTGTTGACGGAGCTTGGAAGACGGCTTACTGGGATTATGGGACGCTGATAAATCGGTATTTTCAGTGGAATGGAACTGATAAATAATTAAACGGTCAACCGCCAGAAATTCTTGTACCGCATCAACTGCCTTACTAAGAATAACCGGGAGATCTAAACTCTGGCGTATTTGGGCAATTACCTGACTGAGAACCCTTACCTGGCTTGCCTGCAAACTATCTTCTAAAGAAGGTTCTGGGGAGAAGCTCGTGCTATCACTGTTCAAAATTTCGAGCAACCCCAACATCAGCTGCTCAGATGGGGAAGACATCACAGGGTCAGCCGCTGCGGACTCAGGCAGGGTAATATCTAGCTCGTTTCGCTGTAGAAAATTTTTGATCGCTTGGGAAGAAAAGGTAATGAACACAGCATAGTGATCGGCAGAAAGCTGTTCCCCCTCCACCAGTGCTTGTTGCTGTGGACTCACCAAAAGAGAATAACGATGGTCTGCTTCAGAAACGTTTTTAATCGAGGCAAACGCAGCGGCATTGTAGCGGCTAGGCAGCTCCCCCGAAAAAAAAGACATGCCGGTCTCGCCCCGCTCTGCTAAAGCATCCCAAAAACGGAGTAGGCGTTGAAATGTTGTGGTTGGCAGTAGACGCCGAAAAGTGGGAGATAACGCGGGAATCATGGGCATGCAGTTCGATTACTCACGGATTGCTTAGGGCACCATCGAAAGTTCAATATTCATAATGGCGAGACTTTCCCCAAAGCAGTCAAAATCTAAGCATTTCTATAGAAAAGAAAATTCTGTGACCCAGAAACGACTCCCGACAAATCGGTCATTCTCCGAAAACGGAGAGGCAAGTCAGGGAGTGGCGTAAAGACTTTGTAAAACTCTGGAACCTCTCAATGCCTAGGCAGACTTAATAACTATATCCATTGCAGCTCGTTTCCTTTTTGGCGATCGCTCCCCATTCAGTCAAAATTGCTGCTCGCCTTCCTGTGGAGTCTCCATGTTGCCGTCCCACCTTTGCCGCGCTGTTTTTTCCAGCCTGATTGTCACCACCCTATCGTTGACTGCCTCCATGACTGCTGCCCAACCCTTGATTGCGACACGCCTTGGCCCCTCTCTGTCAGACCCCCTATCGGACAGCACTTGGCAGTCTCCTTTATTTTCTCCCCCATCGAGCATCGGGCCTGAAATTGCACCACCACAGCCGAATTCTGACGACCCTTCTGCGGTTAAAGATTCCCAGCAAGCGGTTGATCCATTAAATAGTCAGTACCCTGTCCCCTGGCAATGGATTTTGCAAACCCAGCAAAATCATGCTGAGCAGCAGCGTGGGGGGTTAAGTTACTATCGCAGTCCTGCTTTGATTTCCCCTTCTGGAAAATACGCTGCCTATAGCCGCATTGAAATTCGTGCTGCCGCCAATCTCTATGAGACTAAAGTGGTCAGCGTTTTGTTCATCGAAGATTTAGCCACAGGGAAATTGGAAGTTGTGCGTTCCAGTTCACCGATCGCCAGCTACTTGGAGGAAGTGGGGGAAGACAGTCCCGAAATGGCTGGGGTTATTTCCATTTTGATTCCGGCTTCTTGGTCGAGTAACGGGGATTACCTATTGGCACGACAACTAGAAGGCGCGTTTAATTCTTCCGACATTTCCGACTACGCCGTGGTGTGGCAGGGGCCCCAGTCATCCCCTCGCACCCTATCGCCTCTTTCCTCCACCATCACCGATGCCAGTGCGACCCTACTGGGATGGAACCAAGCGAACCCCAATGAAATTTTATTTAAAGTGACCCAGTTCGAACCGGAGTCCACAGAACCAGAGTCCGTTTTGAGTGTGATGTTGGATGGCAATATTCAACAGGCGCTGGATGCGGAAATTGTTGGGTTTGGTCAAATGGTCAGTCGCAGTTGGACTGGGGTTCAACTGATTCAATAAATTCATCCCCAGTGTTACGACACATGACTTTCTACGCATTGCGGCATGGATTATGGGCTGTTTCCTAATTGATTCCGTCGTCCCAAATAACCTACATTCAGCAAGTTGTTTAAGACAAAAAATAATATTGTTGAGAAGAAGAGCCAAGGAACTGCAAAATGAGGTCTTGTCTCTCGGTGAGTTTAATCGAGGCTTTAATCCTATCAACAAAAACAAGATGAACAGACTGAAAACATTGAAGAATCTATCGTAAAGTAGGTCGAGCAGTAGGTTTACCTTTTTGATTAGGAAGAGTAGACTGAGCAAGTTCTAATGCTCGCCGAAGTTGGCGTTGTTCCAAACTATAGACCATCAAAGCTAGTGTCATAATCATCGCCAGTGCCATAATTCATTGAGTACTCTTAAGAAAAACTCGTGAAACAAAGAAAAGGGGAGCTTTAAGGAAACGAAATCCTCGTTCAGTAGATTGTTGAGCTTTATATTCTCTTAAAAGTCAGAGCCGCATTCCAGTCATCTCCTTGCTGCAACAAATTAGTGGCTAAGATAAAACGTCCTGCATGAGCGGTGATGATAAATCTGGATTCACCATCAATGTCGGGCTGAGGTAAAGCACCGAGGCATCCTGCCGACCGCCGTAAACCACCTCCCCCGCGTCCAGAAGAGCGACTAAACGCTGCCAATGGGAACGGTTAACAATGCGGGTATAGGCTGTGTGTAAATCTCCTGGCTCCCCGCTCCCCCAAAAAATCGGTGGTGGTCGCCGCTAATCCTTGTAGCAATTCGGATAGGAGGGATTGGGGCACCAGCAAATAATCCGGCGCGACACAGGTTTGTCCCGCATTGACGAATTTCCCCCAACTGATGCGTTTGATTGCTTCGCGTAGATTAATATCCGTATCCACGATGCAGGGGGATTTGTCGCCGAGTTCCAAGGTGACCGGAGTTAACTGGGCGGCGGCGGCCATCACCTGTTTGCCCACGCCTGGACTGCCCGTAAAAAAAATATGGTCAAACGGCTGTTTCACTAGTGCCTGACTAATACGAGCATCCCCAGGTATTACACTGACCCAATCGGCCGGAAAAACCGCCGCCATTAACCCTGAAGTTATTGGAGTCAGTTCCGATGGCTTGATGACAACACAATTCCCGGCGGCGATCGCCCCGATTAGTGGTATCAGACACAGGTAAAATGGATAATTCCAGGGGCTAATGACCAGCACCACCCCAGCGGCTCGGAATAAGTTTGCGCGGTAGCCGGCCAAACAATCAAGTCTGGAATTTTTGTTTGAAGCCTGGCCCATCGGCGTAGTTGCTTTTCAAACAGCTTAATTTCCCGAATTACCGATAGGATCATTCACATATTCACATATTCACATATTCACATATTCACATATTCACATAGCCTTCAAATTCCGGTTTGCTAAAGTCCTGGTGCAGCGCCGCTAGGATGTCAGCCTCCCGCGTTGTAATTAATTCCCTTAACTGTTTTAAAACTAGTAAGCGCTGCTCAACCAAACGAGTTTGCCCCGTCTGAAAAAATTGTCGATGAGTCGCTACCTGCTTGGCGATCGCGCCAGTTGTCACCATGACTGCTTAAAAAATAAAATGCTCTATTTCAGAGTAAATTATCTTTAGCAATCTACTGCGCTATGCACCTTCCGGGTGAAAGAAACCGCCCTTGGCTAATGAGTATATGTGCTCAACGAAAATTTAGCTTCTTAGAAGCTTTTAAGGAATTTGGAATGACAAAATGTATTTTTCACTAAGAATTTGGGCGGGTTTGATCAAGCTTTGATCTTGTGACACTTCATCCACAACTGGAGCAGACCTCATCTTATGGTCTGGGCGAGAATGTACTTTTCCGATGACTCTTGGTTTCATCAACAGACCGGTTTCTTTGCTTGCGATGCTCTCTTATACCGGCTTTCAGGACTTACTCTTTTCGCAGTCCAGTGCCTAAATATTTCAACTTTTGCCACAGCTTTTTTATGGGCACCTCTAAAAATCCAAATTTTATTGAGAAAAGCCTGGTATACCGTAGGCGATTTTCGCAACAAGGCAATTAATAGAGGTTCCCTTACCAAGCCATTTTTCTCCTCATAGCTTAGTCCCTGTAATTTGGGCAGTTCATTCATGGGGAAAACTTTATTACCTTTTTTAAACCAGTTACGTAATTACATTAACTTTTAAAACTCTTGATTAAGATTACACGATTAAAGTATCTGATGATGAGTATACTGGAGTATAGCGTTTATACAAATGAAAAAAACAACCTAGATCTCTCTATTTTTTTTGTCTCTCTTCATCTCGTTCTGCCTGTGTAGGAACAATAGTTCAAGAATTGGTGGATAAATCCGATCAAACTTTCTTAGATGATGAACAAATAAGGGCGGGTTTTGTTCTATGCTTGTGTAGCTTACTCTTCTTTTGATTGAACAATTTTGACGCACTAAGAAGACGAGTTATATCAAGAATCTTTGAATCTCCCCTATTCAAATATTTATAATTAGGTAAAAGATTATGACGGCATCTTATCTTGAAAGTACTGAGATAAAAGCACTTTTGAATGAACCTGGAGTGGTAGTTTTAGACTATACTGCCTCTTGGTGTGGTCCCTGTCGTGTTATTGCCCCATACATCGACAAACTGTCGGAAGAGTATGCTGAGCAGGCTCAAGTCTTTAAAGTTGATTTAGATAAAAATAAAGAAAGTGCCCAAGAATTTAAAATTAAAAGTATTCCCGCCGTACTCTTTTTTAAAGATGGTGAATTAGTCGAACATTTGACGGGAAAAGCTTCCTATGAAACTTTCTCTGAAACATTGCAAAAATATTTTTAAATTATCAGGAGAAGATCAATGAAATTTAACACTTAATACTTGGGCATTGGTCTCTAAATGGGAGATATAGTGCTGGAATTATTACTGAGTTAAGGTTTAGAGCATCGAGTTATTGCAACAATTGAAATCATTGCCTGATAATCGTTTCAGGCGATAATTTCCCTTAGAATGCGGTCGAAGAACTGCCAGTAAAAGCAGCAGGAAAGCGTTCAAAAAAAGAGGGAAAAACTTCTTTCTAAGACTATTTCGAGGCCAATCCCGATGCTAGTAAATATCGAATTTACGAAGATTGAACTACTGGGGAAAAATAGTGAAGTTTTTCGATAAGTTAAATCAAGCGAGTGACCGCAATCAAAGTCTGCTATGTGTAGCACTAGACCCTAACCCTGAAGTATGGCCCGAAAGCTATGGTTCTTGGGATAATGTTAGCGCTCACTTATGGGGATTGCAGGAATGGCTGCAATTTCTGATTGCTGAGACAGCAGATTTGGTCTGCGCATACAAGCTGACCTTAGAGTTTTATCGAATTTTGGGTTCTTCTGGACTAGGGTTATTGCGCCAGACTTTAAAGGCTATCCCAACTCATATACCAATTATTCTGGATGCGAAATATAGTGGTATTAAAACCAGTACGATTTTTGCCCAGACTATTTTTTCAGACTGGAAGGTGGATGCTGTCACCCTTAATGCCTATGCTGGACAGGATCAAGTATGTCCGTTTCTACTTTATCCTGAAAAGGCTATCTTTATTCTCTGTGCCACAGCTAATCCTTCGGCTGCCATTCTACAGGAATATCCCACCCAGGAATCTCCCTTTTACTTGCAACTGGTCAAAGAAGCCAAAACATGGGGGACTCCTGAGCAAGTAGGGCTAGAAGTGGGCGGAACCCCTGATGTCTTGGCTCGTATCCGTTCTGTTGCCCCCGAACGGCTTATCTTAGCTCGTGACATCTCCACTGAAACAAGTGAATTAAAAAAGACCCTAGAAGTGGAGCTGAATGGAAATGGTGAGGGCTTGATTATTCCAGTTCCTCAAGAGATGCTGGGCTGCGAGTCTCCTAGAAAACCAATTCAGGAACTGCGAGAAGAAATCAATCAACTCAGAGTTGAGGTTGTTCAACAGAGTCCAACTTGTTCTTTATGGCTGCCCGATGTTTGCTTGTTGCAATCTCATCTTCACAAGGATTTGATTCTGCAACTCTACGATATTGGTTGCATTCATTTTGGGGAATTTGTTCAAGCATCAGGGGCTACTTTTCCTTACTATGTTGACTTGCGTACGATTATTTCCCATCCTCAAGTCTTTGAGAAGGTACTCAGTGCCTATGTTGATATTCTTCAAAATCTCAGCTTTGATCGCATCGCTGGTATTCCCTATGGCTCTTTGCCTACTGCCACCGGCTTAGGATTGCGCCTCAATCGTCCCATGATTTTTCCTCGTAAAGAGGTCAAAGCACACGGCACCGGACGCTTAGTGGAGGGAAAATTCTGCCCAGGAGAAACGGTAGTTGTTATCGATGACATTGTCATTAGTGGACAAAGTGTTATGGAAGGTGCAGCTAAACTTGAATCAGTTGGCTTGGAGGTAGAAGATATTGTGGTACTGATCGACCATGAAGAAGGAGTTCAGGATAAGCTAGCACAAAAGGGATATAAGAGTCATGCTGTTTTGACAATGACTGAAATTGCCCAAAGTCTCTATGAAGCCGGTCGTTTGAACTCAGAACAATTAAAAATTTTAGGCAAAAGTTGCTGAATTTTTTCCTGAAAAAAGTAATTAATTATTCGTTAGGGGTAAAACTAGCTCAGTTGTCATGAGAACTGAGAACCAATAAGCAAAAATTTGATAGTTTTCAATGTTTGAGACTAATTAAACGGTATAAACTAGTTACGAATAGTTACGAAATAATTTTTTATAGTAAGAAACCCAAAAAGTTAGACTCAGAGGTGATTTGGTCAAGAAGGGAGAAAGCGATGAGCTAAAGAGAAGCAAATTTAGGGCATCGTTCTCCGAGATAGCACGAGCCGTCGCATGTTGGAGCTTAATCCCTCAACCCTGTACATTGAGTCTAAATTGCCCATAGACGAAGACCTGATGGTAAGCAAAACTTACTATGACCAGAGGGGACAAAAGAAATTGGCGTCGGAGACATTTATTTAGCCCGTTTACTCCTGGGGGACTAAGATCAAGATAGGAATCATCACAAGCTCACCCCAGGCGGAGTGTGTGCCCACCGACAGCATGCTTGCAGGGGCTGCGGTGTCGTCTATTCGGGGGAAGAATATGAAACGCATTGTTTTGATCGCTGGGTTTGAATCGTTCAACGCCAATCTCTATCGACAGGCGGCCCAGTTAGCCCAGACTCACTGCCCCGCACTAGAAATTCGTGTATTTAGTGACCGCGACCTCACCACCCATCCCGCTGGAGTCGAAGCGGCTTTGCACAACGCTGATGGCGTGTTTTGCAGCCTGATCTTTGATTACGACCAGGTAGTGTGGCTACAAGAACGTCTGCAAGCTATCCCGACTCGATTGGTATTTGAGTCGGCTCTGGAGCTAATGAGCCTGACCAGACTGGGAAAATTCGAGATGGGTAACCAGCCCAAAGGCATGCCCAAACCGGTCAAGTTTATTCTGAGTAAATTTAGTAGTGGACGTGAAGAAGATAAGCTGGCAGGCTACTTGAGTTTTCTCAAAACGGGTCCCAAACTACTCAAGTTTGTTCCCCTCAAGAAGGTACAAGATCTGCGCCATTGGTTGATCATTTATGGCTACTGGAATGCAGGCGGCAGAGATAACGTGGCGGCTCTGTTTTGTTTTTTAGCAGAAAAATACCTAGGTCTTGCGGCTGGTGATATTCCCCCGCCGGTGGAGACTCCTAACCTGGGGTTGCTGCACCCCGACTACACCGGATATTTTAAATCGCCCCGCCAGTATCTCGATTGGTATCGACAACACCATCCAAACAGCCAGTCTTGGCCAGTGGTCGCCTTATTGCTTTACCGCAAGCATGTCATCACTCAGCAGTCCTACATTCCCCAACTGATTCAGCAATTTGAGCAGGCCCAGTTAGTTCCCCTGCCGATCTTCATTAATGGGGTCGAAGGCCATGTGGCTGTACGCGACCTGATCACCACCGCCGACGAAACTGCCCAACGGCAACAGGGCAATCGAGCTACCCTTTCGCTGTCACCGGAGGCAGTCGAGGTAAATGCCATTGTTTCTACCATTGGCTTTCCGCTGGTCGGCGGGCCAGCCGGTTCCATGGAAGCCGGACGACAAGTCGCTGTGGCTAAACGTATTCTCAGTGCCAAAAATGTCCCCTACATCGTGGCAGCTCCCCTACTGATTCAAGATATCCATTCCTGGACACGCCAAGGTATTGGTGGCTTGCAGAGTGTGGTGCTCTATGCGCTGCCAGAACTTGATGGGGCGATCGATCCAGTGCCCTTGGGCGGGTTAGTGGGAAACAGTATCTACCTGATTCCAGAACGGGTGCAGCGCCTCACAGGTCGTTTAAAACAGTGGATCACCCTACGTCAGAAAGCTGCTGCTGAGCGCAAAATCGCTGTGATTCTCTACGGTTTTCCTCCTGGTTACGGGGCTACGGGCACGGCGGCTTTGTTGAATGTCCCCTCGTCACTGTTACGGTTTTTGCAAGAACTGCAAGCAGAAGGCTATACGGTGGGGAACTTGCCGGAGGATGGTGAAACGCTGATTGAGTGGGTCAAAGCAGCAGATGAAGCAATTCCTGGCATGCAGATCCCGATTTTTTCCCAAGAAACCAGTGATCGGGATCAATCAAAACCTCCAACGGTGTCAATACAACAGTTGAAAAAATGGTTAACCCCTGTGCAGCGAAATCGCATGATCCGCCAATGGGGTGACTTTGAAAAAGTCGACCTTAAAGCGTTCGACGGCAACTTTTTGCTTGGCGGTATTCAATTCGGCAATGTGTGGATAGGCGTACAGCCACCATTGGGGTTATCCGGTGATCCGATGCGACTGATGTTTGAGCGTGATCTCACTCCCCATCCCCAGTACGTCGCTTTTTACAAATGGCTACAAAATGAATTTCAGGCTGATGCGGTGGTGCATTTTGGTATGCACGGTACGGTGGAATGGCTGCCCGGCTCCCCTTTAGGCAATACAGGCTATTCTTGGCCGGACATTCTACTGGGGGATTTGCCCCACCTCTATCTTTATGCCGCCAATAACCCCTCCGAGTCCATGCTGGCCAAGCGTCGGGGTTACGGGGTGTTGATATCCCATAACGTTCCCCCCTATGGCCGGGCTGGGCTTTACAAAGAGTTGCTCTCTTTGCAGGAGCTGATTGCTGAATACCGAGAAGACCCGATTAAAAACGATGCGCTTAAAGAGGCAATTCTCAAAAAATTGTTTGACACCGGTCTTAATAAGGACTGCCCCTGGCCAGAAGCCAAAGAACTCGGCATTGAGTTTACCCCAGACACGGTCAACCAACTTAGCACCAGTGTCTTTGGCCGCTATCTGGTCAGCCTCTACGACTACCTACAAGTCCTCGAAAATCGTCTTTTTTCCAGCGGTCTCCATGTCCTGGGTCAACCCCCCAACGCCGAGGAATTACTGAGTTATCTGACTGCCTACTCCGGCGATACTCTCAAGCCAGAGCTGTTAGCTGAATTATGTCAGCCACCGTTGGGAGAGGCAGCAGCTCCATTTTCCGACTCAAAAACGCAATCAGACAAGGCTCAAAACGTGACCCTTCTTCTCCACCGCCATTACCCCCACGAAACTGACCCCGGCATCCTCGCTAAATTGGAGGTCAAAATTCAGGAAGCGCTAGATATCAGTTGTCGGCTAGCCCAAACCTCCGATGAACTCACGAATCTGTTGCGGGGGCTGAATGGTGAATACATTCCCCCGGCCCCCGGTGGTGACCTGCTGCGGGATGGTTCTGGAGTACTGCCTACAGGGCGTAATATTCACGCGCTTGATCCCTACCGTATGCCCTCCCCAGCAGCCTACTTACGGGGTCGAGAGATTGCTCAAAAAACGCTGGCCCAGCATCTACAGGAGCAGGGGTCTTATCCTGAAACGGTGGCAGTGATGCTCTGGGGACTGGATGCGATTAAGACTCGCGGTGAGTCCATTGCGATGCTGCTAGAGCTGGTGGGGGCGGAACCGGTGAAAGAAGGCACCGGGAGAATTGTCCGCTACGAGTTGCGGCCCCTAGCGGAGGTCGGGCATCCCCGGATAGACGTGCTAGGAAACTTGTCAGGGATTTTTCGGGACAGCTTTGTCAATATTATTGAGCTACTCGACGACTTGTTTCAGCGAGTGGCGGTGGCAGACGAGCCTGAAGACCAAAACTTTATTCGCAAACATGTGCTAGCCCTGCAAGCTCAGGGGATAGACAATGCTACCGCTAGGCTATTTTCAAACCCGGCAGGAGATTTTGGTTCGCTGGTTAATGACCGGGTGACTGACGCCAACTGGGAGTCGGAGGATGAATTGGGAGAAACGTGGCGCGATCGCAACCGTTATAGTTATGGTCGCCAGGATAAAGGCCAAGCCCGACCTGAAATTCTGCAAACCCTGCTAAAAAGCACTGGCCGGGTGGTGCAGCAAATTGATTCGGTGGAATATGGTCTTACCGACATTCAGGAATACTATGCCAACACCGGGGGGCTAAAGCGAGCCGCCGAAATGCAACGGGGAAAAACCGTCACTGCGAGCTTTGTGGAAAGTTTTTCCAACGACACGACCCCGCGTCAACTGGAAGATCTCCTGCGGATGGAGTATCGAACCAAGCTACTAAACCCCAAATGGGCCGACGCCATGGCAAATCAGGGATCGGGGGGAAGCTACGAAATCTCTCAGCGGATGACGGCGCTGATCGGTTGGGCCGGTACTGCTAATTTTAAAGACGACTGGGTCTATGACCAGGCTGCCGACACCTATGCCTTTGATGCCGCCATGGCCCAAAAACTGCGGGAGGCCAACCCCGAAGCCTTTCGTAATCTCGTGGGTCGTATGCTAGAAGCCCACGGTCGTGGTTTCTGGCAGCCCGATGCCGATAAACTGGAGCAACTACGTCAGCTCTACGACCTCACTGATGCCCAACTGGAAGGTGTCAACAGTTAAGGAAGTCCTATGGCTGTTCCTGTCTCTAGCATTGCTTCCTTTCCCCTGACGGCCATCGTCGATCATGACCTCATCAAAGCAGCACTCCTGCTGCTGGCGGTCGATCCCGACTTGGGTGGTGTGATTTTGTCTGGACGACGAGGTACGGCGAAATCTGTCATGGCCCGCGCCCTCCACGCGCTATTGCCTCCCATTGAGGTCATGCAGGATTCCTGTTGGAATAGTGACCCCCGACGAACCGAGGACTGGGCTGAGGCCGGCGGCGATCGCCCTGCCTCGTCTCCTACCCGCATCATCCCTCCTCCCTTCATCCAGGTTCCCCTCGGTGTCACAGAAGATCGCTTGTTGGGCTCAGTTGATGTGACCCAATCAATTAAGTGGGGGGAGCCTCGGTTTCAGCCGGGGTTGCTAGCGGAGGCACACCGGGGAGTGCTGTATGTGGACGAAATCAACCTGCTGGATGACCACATCACCAATTTACTGCTGACGATTTTGGCTCAGGGCTATAACTGCATTGAGCGGGAGGGCATTAGTATTCAGCACCCCTGCCGACCACTGTTTATCGCGACCTATAATCCGGCGGAGGGGGAACTGCGGGAGCATTTGCTCGACCGCTTTGCGACCGTCTTGTCTGCTGACGAGTCACTGACCCTAGCTGCCCGAGTTGAAGCCGTAGACCGAGTAACCAACTACAGGGCTTCCCCCAAGCATTTTTGGCGCAACACGACCCAGCAATGGCGGATCTCAAAACCCAGATTGCTCTGGCGCGGACTTGGTTGCCCCGGGTTCAAATTCAGCGCGGGCAAATTGCCTATTTGGTGGATGAAGCGATTCGTGCCCGAGTGGAGGGACATCGGGCTGACCTATTTGCGTTGCGAGTTGCCAAAGCTCAGGCGGCTTTGGAGGGCCGACTGAACGTTGAAGCTGAAGATCTACAGCGCGCAGTGGCATTGGTGATTGTGCCCCGAGCTAGAATTCTCACCCCACCGCCAGAAACGCCGCCCCCAAGCCTTCCCCCTGATTTACCAAATTCTCAAGAGTCGGCATCAGCGGCAGAATCATCGGAGCCCCCTCCAACAGAGGGTATTCCTGACGAATTCGTGTTTAGTCCCGAAGGAGTCGTGCTCGATCCCTCACTTCTTGCCTTTGCTCAACTGGCCCACCGCCGTCATGGCAAGGCCGGAGGGCGGGGAATAATCTTTTCTCAAGAACGCGGCCGCTACGTGAAACCGATGTTTCCTCAAGGGCCCATTCAGCGCGTGGCGATCGATGCGACTTTACGGGCAGCTGCGCCCTACCAACTGGCTCGACGGCAGCACTCTGGACAAAAACTTGTCAATCAGTTTGGCTCAAGACGACGAATTTTAATCGAAAACGATGATATTCGAGTGAAACGATTGGCCCGCAAGGCCGGCGCTCTTATTATTTTTGTGGTGGATGCCTCCGGGTCGATGGCCCTAAACCGGATGCAGGCCGCAAAGGGGGCTATCCTACAACTCTTGGGGGAAGCCTACCGCAGCCGCGACCACATTGCCCTCATCGTCTTTCGCAAGGAAAAGGCTGATGTGCTACTACCGCCTACCCGGTCAATCACTGCTGCCCGTCGCCGATTGGAGCGCTTACCCTGTGGCGGGGGGTCCCCCTTGGCCCATGGACTGGCTCAGGCAGTGCGGCTAGGGCAAAATGCGAGACAGGCAAAAAATATTGGTCAAGTGGTGATTACCTTGATCACGGATGGCAAAGCGAACGTATCTTTGTCCCGCTCTCTCAATCAGCCTGATGCTTGCTCCGACTCCATCCCCATCAAAGAGGAGCTGCTCAAGATTGCCATCGCCATCCGCGGGCTAGATTTTCATCTATTGGTGATTGACACTGAAAATCAGTTCATTTCCTCCGGTTTTGCCAAAGAACTGGCCCAGCACGCCGGTGGCCACTATTACTATTTACCTAAGGCAACAGATGAGGCGATCGCCACCATGACTCGCCGTGCTCTTCATGCCACTATTCCAAAATCATGATGGCGTGGCTAACTGGAATATTTTTAATTTTAGATCCTGCGTTAACTCACCTCACCATACTGTCTTCATTCACTTAGGCATTAATCCAGCATTTCTAAAAATTGGCTTTCAGAAAGTTGGGCAATCCCTAATTTTTGTGCCTTTTTCAATTTAGAGCCCGGCGCTTTACCCACCACCACTAAATCTGTCTTAGAACTGGGGGCGCTAGTGTAAACAGCGCCGACTTCAGAGAGTTTTGTTTTCGCTGTTTCACGGTTCATGGCGTTTAGGGTTCCGAGGATAACCACCTTTTTTCCTTGCAATGGGTGGTCTGTCGTTACCGGCAGTGACGTAGATTCTTGAGCAGTGGATTTTTGGGAAAGAGGAGGGATTGTGGAAGATTTGGACGGGGTCGGCTTAACGGGGATTACTTTCTCTGGGGGAGATGTTTCCGGCTCCGCTCCAGTGGATTTGTTGAATTCTTGAGATTTGGAGGGCTTAGTTTTTGCTGGAGCCGATTGGGTTTTATTGGCGATAGGTTGAGGGGCCGCCGGGGAGGATTTTACTGATGCCACGTCCTCAGATTGAGGAGGATCCGTCGAATTCGTCTTAGTCTTTATTTTGGTTGAAGATGGGGGAGCAGAGGTGGCCGATGATTGAGATTTAGGTGCAATCTTGACTGGTGCTGGGGCGGATTGAGCTTTATTCAGTTTTGCTTGCAAGTCAGCAATTTCCGACTGGGCCGCTTTTAACGCAGTGGTCGCTGTTTGCTTCTCTGACTTTAGGCGATCGCCTTGGGTTTCGAGGGTTTCAAGCTTGACGATTAATTCTTTATGGGCCAGGGCCAATTCCTGGTATTGACTATCCAGGGACTGACATTTTAGGTTGAGGCTGTCCCGTTCTTCATCCAATTGTTTTTGAGTGGCAGCCTGGGTCGCTAATTGTGTTGCGATGGTTTCCCGTTCTTCCCTGAGAGCGGTCTGTTGTTTTTCTAAAGCCTGAAGTTGACTGCTCAGGGATTCTTTTTCTTGGGCGGTCTGTTGCTGCTGAGCTTCACTGGACTGGAGAGCTTGCTGTAACTGAGTGATCGTTTTCTGGGCTTGGTCGTGGGCCGCTTGTTGTTCAGCTAGAGCTTGCGCGATCGCCTCTTTATCGATGGTGAGTGATTTTTGTTCTTCCTGTAATTGTTGAATTTGGGCGGATAACGTCTCTGTTACCTCAGCGGCGATCGCCGAGGATTCTTCCCCTGTCTACTTTCAAGCTGTTGCAATGCTTGCTTTAGCTGCTCATTCTCGGCAGTGAGCTTTTGGACATTGACTAATTTTGTCCGGGCATCGGCCAATTCTCCGACCGCTCCTTTAAGTCGCTCAGACAAATTGCTATTTTCCGTTAATAGTTCCTGGCGTTGAGTTTTCGCCGTTACAAGCTGATCAGTCTGGGCTTGCTGTTGCTGGGTTAACTGTTGTTGCAATGTCGAAATTTCATTCTCCTTTGACTGGAGAGTTGCCGCTAAACTCTCCCGCTCTGCCCTTGCCGCTTGTAAACTTTCTTCGGTCTGTTTAAGATTTTGTTCGAGGCGATTAAGTTGCCCTTTGAGGTGAATTTCTTCTGGCTGCCCTGATGAGCTGGAACGGTCAATGGTCGGTTGTGAAAGCGCAGTCTGTTGTTTTTCTAATGCTTGTTGCTGCTGTTGCAGTGCTTCCGTTTGTTGTTGAATGCCCCGTCGGGATTGCCAACCGTAAGCGACCCCCCCCAAGGCTAAAATCAGTCCAGTAATGGGATAGCTCAATTCCAAAGGGGTCATCCACTGCCTCCTAGAAAATTACAGTAATTATTTGCCTAACATAAGCCCTGTTAAGTCTACCGCTGGCAATCCTATCAAAGCAGATATGGTGGGGGATTTGACTGGGTTAGATGGCTGATCAACGATCAAACTAACGGCTAACCGCTTTAGTCCCGATAATCACCATCGGCTTTAATCCCGAGCCCCAAAAGCCAGGCAGCATATATTTGTCCAGAGAACTTAATTTGTTTATAGCAACTTTGTGGCCGTGAATATATTTTCAGTCGTAAAACTTAATCCTCTTTCGGCTGGGGACTAATGCTGCGCTCAATTGAGTGACGAAATTAAGACCAGTCCATTACTCAGTAAGGAAAAGGGTGTCGGTGATTTCCGCCGGTTTGCCTATTGCACGTTGATACTTCTGCCTTCGTTCCCCAGTACAATCGGTGTTTCCGCTGCCAGTGGTTCCCACCCGACGTCAAATCCTTGTTTCCAGGCAATCTCCCGGACTTGACGGAAGCTATCAAACGAGTCAGGACGGACTAAAAAAGCGAGATATTCACGGCGGGGATCAAACGCGGCTAGTTGTTGTTGAAAATTAGAGGTGCGATTAAATAGCGTCTGGGAGTCTTCTCCCACCGTTTCCCCTTGTTTGAGGTCATACTGTACCGCCAAGTTTTCAAAATTGACCACACTGACCTGGTAATCCTGGGTTTCTACCGTGAGCCGTTGTAACTGTTCTCCTTGGTTAAACGCACATCTTTGATACAAATCCAGTTGCCGCAGATAATTGTCATAGAGAGATGCATTGGTACCGCTGGGCTTTTTGGGCTCTTTACACATCGGGACTTGATTAAACTGTTGGGTAATTTTTTCTTGAACCAACGGAATGTCCACATAATGGAGGCGATCGCCACTGAGTTCGTAGAGCCGGGCTTCTTTTTTCGTTGGTCGCGAGAGGGGAGTCCGGATAATGTTAGCGGATTCCACCGTTACCAGAGTCATAAACAATCCAATGAACATCAAGACCCCGACTGTATTGGTCATGATGTCGAGGAAAGAATCCAAGTTTTGTTGGGGGGATGAACTGTGGTAACGAGATAGGCGGCGTCTCATAGAGCAGGGGCAGAAGGACTGGCTTCAAATTTTAACTGCCATTCATCCCCTAAGGGTTCATACCCCAAATCGATCCCCCTGGCTTCGACCAAACTGCGGAGTTTTTGAAACGATTGGATACCTCCTGGGCGAACCGCCACAATCAGATACTCTTGCGCTTGGTTACGCTTTAATTCCTGCAACAAGCTTTCCAGGACAGCATTTTGATTAATTTGTGCTAGCGGCACGAGAGTTTTGTCGGGATAGAGAATGACACCGTCCTTAGAACACTCCAAATAGCGGGGGGATTTTTGCTGATTATTCCCCGTGTCTTGTTTGGCCACAATGGTCATCCCCGCTTGACTGTCGATCGCCTGTAGGGTCATGACAATGATCAACAAAATTAGGGTGCCAATCGTGCAGGCCAAAATCGACAGGAAGGGAAACAGATCGATGGTCAATGCGGGTGAAGAACGGCGTAACCGGGGCATACGGGTGGCAAAACAGAAAAAACTCGTTTCACTGTAACCCATCTTTCCTCAGACAGAGATAATAGCCGCGTTAGATACGTATCGGGGGGGGGATTTCTGACCCGACCTCTGGGCAGACGTAACCCCGCTATTGTCATTGTCCACCATGACGTTGCTGATGCCAGCGCCAAGCATGGTCAATAATTGTGGCGAGTTCCGGATATTGAGGAATCCACCCCAATTGATTCCTGGCTTTTTCGCTACTGCCCACTAGCACCGGGGCATCTCCGGCCCGTCGAGGAGATTCTTGATAAGGAATGGGTAAGCCCGTCACCTGTTTTGCTGTTTCTAAGACTTCCCTGACTGAAAAGCCATTGCCATTCCCTAGGTTGAAAATATCACTGTCACCCCCATCCAATAAATACTTCAGCCCTAGCACATGGGCGCTGGCTAGATCGCAGACGTGGATATAATCCCGCAACGCAGTGCCATCGGGTGTATCGTAATCAGTACCGAAGATTGAGAGCTGGGGACGTTGCTTCAGGGCAGTTAATAACGCTAAAGGAATGAGGTGGGTTTCTGGATCATGGTCTTCCCCCAGTTGACCGTTGGGTTCCGCCCCCGACGCATTGAAGTACCGGAAAATGACAGATTTAAACTGATGGGCTTGGTCACAATCCGCCAAAATTTGCTCCACCATCCGTTTACTCGCGGCATAGGGGCTGAGGGGATTAATGGGGTGATTTTCGGTCATGGGAATCGCTTTTGGCATACCATAAACCGCACAGGTGGAGGAGAAGACAAATTTTTTAATCCCGGCCGCCAACATGGCTTCAATGAGGGTCAGGGTTCCGGTGACATTGTTTTGGTAATACAATTCAGGCTTTTGAACCGATTCTCCCACCGCGATAAAGGCGGCAAAGTGCATCACAGCGGCGATGTTGCGGGATTGAAGAAGGGCATCTAGTTTGCTGCGGTCTCTGGTATCTCCGACAATAAGCTCAACCCCCAAGCGCTCCATTAATTCTGGATGCCCGTAGGCTAGGTTGTCGTATACCACCACCTCAAAGCCCGATTGTTGCAGTGCCATGACGGCATGGGAGCCAATATAGCCGGCTCCCCCGGTGACCAAAATGGTTAATTCTTCTGCCATGCCATGTCCCAAAACGTTTTCTGGCAAAGAGCATAACAGGTATTTAGGGGGTTTAATGAATTTTTATTACGAGTCAACAACGGGGAAGGATAGACAGGGCAAGTAACCGGAGAAATTGATGGGGTTGGATAGGGTTATTTTTTCAGCCGGGTAAAAAATTATCTATAGTATGGAGTCCGCCTTTTTGTGCAATTTGCTATGGCTGCTGACCCCCAACCCAACTCGGCGATCGCTCCCATAACGACGGATGTCACGACTGAACAAGAGTCAACGCCCCGTCCCCTTCCCCAATGGTTGTTTCAAAAGCCCATAGAACCGGCGATTCCTTGGGTCTTGCTGGTTACGGCTGGCCTGATGGGGCTGGGACTTTTATTCCGGTGGCCATGGTTGGGATTTACCGCTGCAGTGGTGGCATTAATGCTATCCCTACAGGTTTTACTCCCCTCTGCCCAAACCTGGGCTCAGCGTTACCTCACTCCCCAGGAACGTCGAACTTTAATCGGTGGCGTCGGATTGCTGTTGGCGATCGCCGTCTTGGGACATTATGTGGGGGTTTATCGCACCATCAATGTCTTTCTAACCCAGTTTAAATATGATGAATTTGGCTCCTGGGCGGAGTGGGTCGGGGCGTTGGGGCAAATCATGATTGCCTTGTTGGCAGTGTATGTCGCGTGGCAACAGTATGTTATATCCCGCGATTTAACCATCCAACAAAACCGCATCACCCAACAACAAACCATTGATGCGTTTTTCCAGGGCGTTTCGGATTTAGCGCTAAATCAAGAAGGCATGTTGGAAGATTGGCCCCAAGAACGTGCCTTTGCAGAAGGCCGCACCGCCGCTATTTTGGCAGGGGTGGATTCGGGGGGAAAGGCTAAAATTCTGCGCTTTCTTTCCCAGTCTCGCTTGCTTACCCCGTTGCGCCGAGATTATTATCTGGGCCGCCCCATTTTTGACGGGCTAGGAGGTTATCAAGAAGACCGTGCCCATGGCATTCGAGTCATCAACTTAGGGGTCATGCTGGTGGCCGCAGAACTGTCGGGACAAGATTTGCGGTGGGTGGATTTAAGTGACGTGTATTTGATCCGAGCCGACTTGAGTGGAGCCGATTTGGTCAAGACGAATTTTGCGAGAACTGTGTTGTTTGAAGCCAACCTGGCCGGGGCTGATTTGAAAGGGGCTCGTTTGTTTTATGGCGATGTAAAGACGGCATCCCCCCGTAGCCGGAGTCAAACCCCCAATTATGAAACCGGCGAATATACCGGGGCAGTGGTGGAAAATGTTAATCTGGCTGGCGTGAAAAATCTGAGTGAAGAACAGCGGGCTTATTGCTGTACTTGGGGGGGAGAGTTAACCCGTAAGACCATCCCCGGCGGTTGTAAGGGGGTTAAAAACCAATTAGGCCGCTGACCATTGGCAACCTTCATGGCAACGGCAAGGAACGTGCTGGCTTATGCTACTGTCAGAAAATAAGATGGCGTCTGCCTCTGTCCCCGTTTGGCTGGATTAATGTCAGATATACCGTTCACATTGGACCAATTGCGTATTCTTAAGGCGATCGCCACGGAAGGCAGTTTTAAACGGGCCGCCGATGCGCTTTATGTCTCGCAGCCTGCGGTGAGCTTGCAGGTACAAAATTTAGAGAAACAGCTTAATGTCCCTTTATTTGACCGGGGGGGACGCAAAGCTCAACTGACAGAAGCAGGACATCTCTTGTTGAACTACGGCGAAAAAATTATTACCCTGTGTCAGGAAACCTGCCGAGCCGTCGAAGACCTACAGAATCTCCAGGGGGGGACTTTAATTGTCGGGGCGTCCCAAACCACTGGCACGTACCTGTTACCCCGGATGATTGGGGCGTTTCGTCGTACCTATCCAGACGTTAGTGTGCAATTACAAGTCCATTCCACCCGCCGTACTGCCTGGGGGGTCGCCAATGGTCAAGTGGATTTGGCCATTATTGGCGGTGAAGTGCCCGGAGAACTCCAGGAAACGTTGATTGTTCGTCCCTATGCCGAGGATGAATTGGCGCTTATTTTGCCGGTTTCCCATCCGTTGGGCGAGAACGCCATCATTCAAAAAGAAGATTTATATAAGCTCAAATTTATTAGCCTCGATTCCCAGTCCACTATCCGCAAAGTGATTGATAAGGTCTTGTCGGAAAGCGACATTGATCCTAAGCGTTTACAAATCGAAATGGAACTCAATTCCATCGAAGCGATCAAAAATGCAGTCCAGTCGGGCCTCGGGGCAGCCTTTGTCTCCACAACGGCGATCGCCAAAGAATTGGAAATGAATGTATTGCAAACCGCTCCGATTAATAATGTCGAAATTCGGCGCACCTTGTCCGTCATCATTAATCCCAGTCGCTATCGTTCCAAAGCCTCTGCTGCCTTTATCCGAGAAATTTTGCCTCAATTTGCGAGCCATCCCCATCGCCTCGATCCCGAACATTTGTTGTCTAATGATTATGCCGCTGCTACTGGCAGTGTGGTGGTTGCCGCTGGGGCTGAATCCTAGTGGTCTTTCAATCATAGGGTCGATATGAAGCTTTACCATGCTCATGGGTACTTGGATGACCGTACAGACGACATTCCATGGACAATATTTAGGCTAGCGGTTTCCCCGACTTTACTTCACCCACCATATTTCGACGCACAACCAAATATCTATCTATTTAGGAGCTCAACCGATGAGTCAGGCAGCCATCGCTCTTACTTACGAGACAGATTACCACCAATGGACAATAGAACAGGCTCAAGCGTTACGAGAGCTTATCAATAGCCATCACGAATTAAAACATTTAGAGGGATTGAACTGGGACATTATTATTGAGGAGATCGAAGCCTTGGGACGTAGTGAATATAATGCTGTGGTCAGCTTGCTCATCAGACAAATTGAACATCGTCTCAAGCTCGACTACGTTCCGTTGCCTGAATGCCGTAACAAGTGGAAGTCTGAGGTCATTGCGTTCAAGATTGGTATAACTCGCAAATTTGCTCCAAGTATGAATTCAAAACTTGAAAGAGAATTTGAAAAAATTTATCAAGATGCACTCATGATTGTCGAGGCTGAATATGAAATTAGCTTGCCTAGTCAATGCCCCTACAGTTTAGGCGAACTGCTGTATTAATAGGGTGGCATTGTGGCCATTACCTCTCTCAAAAATCCAGTGTGGCTGTGCTGCCCATGACTGTCTATGAGACAAGTGGTGATGTGATGTTTTTGGAGACGATGCCCACTTTTCAAGAACATTGGCAGGAACAGGGTGGTCTAACCGCTTTTCAAGAGCGTGCTCGGTCTATACTCAATCTGCCTGAGAGCAGCGACAATAGATAGGACAAGTATAAGGCGCTGAGTGGGGTTGCAATGACTGAGTTGCTTGAGCGCGCGATCGCCAGAAATCCTCTGCCTTACCCTGATACAGGTCATTAAGCTCTACTCTTATAGTCTCGCAAACGTTAATGGCTGTGGCTGTGGCAAACGTCCCCTTAGGCCAACTTGGCGTTCGTAATCGCGGTTAAGGATCGCCAACAGAGCCAAAGGCCGCGGGGGACATGAAAACACCCCTTCCATTTGCCGCCTTTAAGGTCCAGCAACACCTCTCCCCGACGATTGAGATAACCGAACCATTCACCATATTCTGGGTCGGCAAAGCGGGGCCAAACATAGTCATGCACCCGTTCAAACCAATACCAGCAGGCTTCATGACCGGTGAATTGATACGCCTTTAATAACGCCACCAGGGTTTCTAGGTGTACCCACCACAGTTTTTGATCCCATTCCAACTGTTGGGGCGGATGACCCAGGGAGTCGAGGAAGTAAAACAGGCCGCCAAATTCAGAATCCCAAGCGTAATCCAAGGTTTTTAAAATAACGTCCACGCAGGTTTTAAGGTGTGCCTGATTCCCCTGGTGTTGGGCAATATCCAGCAAAAACCACATGGCTTCGATGCCATGGCCGGGATTGATTAAGCGTCCATCAAAGCAATCAGAAAATTGCCCTTCTGGTGTGACTGCTTCCCGCATCAGTCCCAGTTCAGGATCCAGAAAATCACGCATCACTTCCTGACTAGTTTCGTTCAGGATCGTCTCAATGGTTTCCGCCGGCAGAATGCCTTCCATTTCTAGGGTCAAATTCGCCAAAATCATCGGGACAGCTAGGGATTTCAGCGGACGGGTTCCGGGATAGGCTTTGGTATATTTCCCTTTGGGATTATTTTGGCGACGCAAGACATTTTGATAGGACTGGAGTGCAATCGAGCGGGCTTCGTCAGATTGGCTGGCTTGGGCATATTGACTAAACGCCATCGCCGCAAAGCAGTCGGAAAAAATATTATAGGGTTGCACTAGGGGACGACCCTCCTGGTTGAGGGAAAAATACCAATTCCCTGCTTCATCCCGTCCATGTTTTGTTAAAAACTCGACCCCATGGTCGGCGATCGCCAACCAGTCTGCCTGTTGTTCGAGGCGATTATAGAGGACAGAAAACTGCCACACCTGCCGATTTTGTAACCAGATAAATTTATCGGTGTCAAATACCCGACCCTGCCGGTCTAAACAGGTAAAAAAGCCCCCGCCTTCCTGATCGACGGAATGCTCAATCCAGAAAGGTAAGACATTTTCTAGCAGTTCACGACGATAGCTCTCCGCCAGGAGTCCACAACGTTGTGCGATGGCTTCATTCATAGCAAGTTCATTTGGAGGCTGGCCAAAAAAATTAATCCCGAAAAAAAGGGAGTCAGCCTGAAGCCACTCCCTACGACAATGCCTATCTCAATTGACGAATGAACCGGACTTAAGGGGCGAGCGCATTCCCCCGCAAGAGGCTCCCAATGGTTTTTGCGGTGATTTTCATCTGCACCAGCGGGTTGGCTGGAACCACTGTTTTGTATAAATAGCTATCAAAGGTGAGCTTTTGGACATCAATATCGGAGCACATTTCCACAAACGCTTCCCGTGTCGCATCGGTGCGGTAGAAGACCCGTTGCAAAATATCCAAGACCAAGTAGGTGGTTCCGTAGCGTTTATCCCAACGTTTCAGATATTGTTTGAGATCCGCTTCGGTGGGAAGCACTTTACCGCCATTGGTCACTTCAACCAGGGTTTCGGCACACATCCGGGCAGACTTCGCTGCAAAATAAATGCCTTCCCCCGATGATTTGGTCACTGTGCCGGCGGCATCCCCGACGAGGGCGACCCGACCGACCACACGCCGGGGACGGGGATGTTCAGGGATGGGATGGGCTTCAACTTTGATGATTTCGCCGCCTTCTAATTTTTTCGCCGCCCGGGCACGAATGCCCGCTTGCAGGTCTTTGATCTTGGCTTTATTGATTTTCATGGTTCCCGTTCCCACCGCGACGTGGTCATATTTCGGGAACACCCAAGCATAAAAGTCTGGCGACACGTCATCGCCCACATACATTTCGGCTAACTCTTCGTAATAAGCCATCTTGTCTTGGGGCAACCGAATTCGCTCTTGGAAGGCGATCGCATAATTGTAATCCCCGGCGTCAATCGCTTTGGCAATGCGGGAGTTGGCCCCATCTGCACCAATAACCACATCTACTTTCAGGTTTTTCATTTCCCCTGCCGCACCACCGGCACTGTGGTCTGCATAGTGCAGGGTATAGGGGTCGGTGTTGTTGTTGGGAATGTCCAGTTTATAAACAGTGCCGTTAATTAGGTTGGCCCCCAGTTTATGGGCCCGCTCCCGCATAAATCCATCCAGGATTTCCCGGCGACACATCCCGATGTATTCTTCATCCTTCAGGGTTTCGCCGATATTCACCTCAACGTTGGAGGGTGAAATCATCTTCATTTTGCGCACTCTGCGGTCAATGATTTCCGGCGGCAAATCAAACTCATCCACCATGCAAAGAGGAATGGCACCACCGCAGGGCTTGGCGTTGTCCAGTTTCCGCTCAAACAAGTAGGTTTCAATGCCAGCCTTGGCGAGAATTTCGGCAGCGGAGGAACCAGCCGGCCCTCCTCCAACAACAGCAACCCGTAATACCAACGTCTTTCTCCTAAATAATTTTTTTGCTAATAGAGTAATGAATATGCACCGCATCCTATCACGGGGAAAAAGCGGAAGGGTAGACGATCGCCACCGTTGTAACCAACTTGAAACAGAGTGTTACATGGTCGTTACAAATTAGAGATAAAAAGCGGCTAGAGAGAGTTTGGCTAAAGTTCATCATGCATCCGGCGGATTGGCAATGGAATTATTCCACCTGTTTGACGGCAGTAGGTTTCAATGAGGGGGAGTTGGAAATGGTAGCCGGATGAGTCTTTTGATAAAACATCTTTGTCCTGATTGACTGACAAAAGTTGGCAAAAAAACCTGAAATCCTCGCCTGACGAGGGTTGTGAGGGATACAGTCTGTGTCCAGTTGGTTCAAAGTAAAAAATCCCCCAATTTTCTAAAGCTAAAAGCCCCAATGCTAAAGGGCTCTGAGGACTTAGACCTGTTTGAACTAAAGCCCTTATTTTGCGAGACTTTTGGACGTTTTTTCAGTCAACCAGGGTCTGGTGATGATGTTTTCTGCTAAGCTCTTGAGCCGCAAATTGAATATGACTTCTGGTTAGCCCATGGCTTCGTTGCAAAAGGATTGTATGCTACGCAAAGGTTTGAGGTTCTCAAGAATTCTTAAAATGAGTGTTTTTCTGGAACTCAAGCGCTGAAACCCCTACAAATATTGGGTTTATTCGTGCAACAAAGCCTTAGCCGGTTAGAATCACAAGCTAGCAATGACAAGTACCCATGGCAAAAAAATCAGCCAAAAACCAAACCAAGAAAACGCAAAAATCCTTTGAGCAAAACCTCTGGGACACGGCCGATAAGCTGCGCGGCACAGTGGAGTCTTCTGAGTACAAGCACGTTGTCCTCGTCCTAATTTTCCTTAAATTTATCAGCGACAAGTTCGAGGCCCACCGGCAGAAGCTCACAGACGAGGGGATGGGCGACTACCTAGAGATGGTGGAGTTCTACGCCAAGGATAATGTGTTCTATCTACCGGAGGCAGCCCGTTGGTCTACGATCCAGGCGCAATCAAAGCAAGACGATATCGCCCTACGCATTGATACCGCTCTGCATACGGTGGAAAAGACGAACAAGGCGCTGCGGGGGGCGTTGCCGGATAACTACTTCTCCCGTTTGGGATTGGATACGGCGAAGCTGGCTTCGTTGATCGATTCCATCAGCGATATCGACACAGTGGCGGACAGGGAAGAGGATGTGGTGGGCCGGGTCTATGAATATTTTCTCGGCAAGTTCGCGGCGACGGAGGGTAAGGGCGGCGGTGAATTTTATACTCCTAAGTGTGTGGTGAATCTGATCGCGGAGATGATTGAACCCTACCGGGGCAAGATCTACGACCCCTGTTGTGGTTCGGGCGGGATGTTTGTGCAGTCGGTGAAGTTTGTGCAGAGCCATCACGGCAACCAGAAGGATATTTCGATTTACGGCCAGGAACAGACGGGCACAACCTACAAGCTGGCGAAGATGAACCTGGCGATTCGAGGGATTTCAGGAAACTTGGGGGAGGTGCCAGCGGATACCTTTTTTAAGGATCAACATCCGGATCTGAAAGCGGATTTCATCATGGCGAATCCGCCATTTAACCTGAAGCAATGGCGGGCGGATGACGAACTTACGGATGACCCACGCTGGGCTGGTTACGAGACGCCGCCCACAGGGAATGCTAACTATGCGTGGATTTTGCATATGGTTAGCAAGCTTACAGAAAATGGTGTCGCTGGCTTTGTGATGGCTAATGGTTCTATGAGCACGAACACGAAGGGTGAGGGCGAGATCCGCCAGAAGCTGATCGAAAATGATCGCGTTGATTGCATGATTGCGTTACCGGGACAGCTTTTTTACACGACTCAGATTCCTGTCTGTCTCTGGTTCCTGACGAAGAATAAAAAGGCGCAGATGGTCACGAGCCACGGTGAAAGTAACCACCGCGATCGCCAGGGGGAAACGCTGTTTATTGATGCGCGCAATATGGGCAGCATGGTCGATCGCACCCACAAGGAGTTAACGACTGAGGATATCGTCATGATTGCCCGGACGTACCATGCGTGGCGGGGGGAGGCGAAGGATGGAGCCTACGAGGATCAGCCGGGGTTTTGTAAGGCGGCGACGTTGGCAGATATTAAGGCGAATGATTATGTGTTGACGCCGGGGCGGTATGTGGGGGCGGCACCGCTGGAGGATGACGGCATTCTATTTGAGGAGAAGATGGCGGATCTGACCCAGACACTGTATCGGCAGATGGCGGAGTCGGAGCAATTGGATACCGTCATTAAGCAAAATTTGGCAGGGTTGGGCTATGGAGAATAGGCCGATTCTCAGGAATTCAGCGGATTACCAGGCTTGGTTGGGGGAGTTAAAGGGGCGGTTGAAGTCTCTCCAGCTTAAGGCAGCCCTGGCGGTGAATGCGGCATTGTTGGAGTTTTATTGGGCTTTGGGGGCGGATATTGTCGAAAAACAGCGGACAGCAACCTGGGGGGATGGTTTTCTCAAGCAACTCAGTCTGGATTTGATGGCGGAGTTCCCGGAGGTGAAGGGGTTTTCCTATCGTAATCTTCGGGCAATTCGTCAGTGGTATGCCTTCTACAGCAACGAGGATGCAATGTGGCAACAGGCTGTAGCCAAATTAGAACCAGCGTATTTAACGAAGCTGACACAGATTCCCTGGGGTCACAATTTAGTGATCGCCTCGAAGTGCAATTCTCGGGAGGAAGCATTGTATTACGTGGATCAGACGATTAATTTTGGTTGGAGTCGGGCGGTGTTGACCCACCAGATCGAAAGTGACCTGTGGCAGAAAGATTGTCTCTACACTGTCGAGACATATTGGTCGGCAACCGTTTTCTATCACTTATATTTGAAGAGAACACCAAACATGGAGTCGCTGTAATGGAAAGTCTATCGATTGAAACCACCGTTATGGAAGACCACCTATTCCACTTGCCGGAAGAGTTACCGGTGAATAGTCGCATCCGTATTGTTATCGAGAGGATCGACAATAGTGTGAGCGATACTGTCAGCGGTAAAAGTACAAAGTTTCAGCCTCGTACTCAATTGGGACGGGAATTATTAGCTCTTAGGGAGGAGTATATTGCCAGCGGAGGGAAACTTTTCAGTGAAGATGAGTTAGATGCGGAAATGGACGAGCGACGGGGAGGCGTTATTGATGAGTAAGAAGCGCACCTATGTGGATGCAAATCTCTTAATTGCGGCCTGGAGAAACAAAGATGATGTGGGGATGCGGGCATTGGACATTTTGGATGACTCGCAACGCATTATTGTTTTGAGTCGTGCTGTTTGGTTAGAGGTAATGCCCAAGGTTATCTACCATAACGAGGTTGCTGAAATGACCTTTTATCAAAAAATTTTCGATTTTGCAGAGGTAAAGGAATGGAGTACTGAATCTTTTTATAAGGCTGAGGATTTGGCACAAAAATATGGAATTGCCGCAATGGATGCGGTACATTTAGCCATCGCCATTATGGCTAATGTGGATGAGTTTGTCTCGGCGGAAAAGCCACAAAAACCGATGTTTCGGGTTTCGGAAATTGTGGTTCAGTCGATTAGAGGAAACGGGTATGAAATTTGAAGTTAAAAGGGTAAAGGGTGAAAGGTTTCACAACTCACAATTCACAGTTCACAATTTAAAAAAGTGTGAAGTCAAAAGGGTAAAGGGTGAAAGGTTTCACACCTCACAGTTCACCCTTCACAATTTAAAAAAGTGGGGTGAAGGCTATGGGAGGGGGGGGGGGGGATCGCGGTGAAGTGGGTAAAGGGTGAAAGGTTTCCCACACCTCACAGTTCACGAAGGATTCGGAGAGGTGGATGAGCGTAATCTGCATATGGTCGTGGGTGTTTCCACAGATTGAGATTTTCCAGAGGTATGTGCAAAGAGGGAGCGGCGGAAGCGGGAGTTATTGGCTGAGACGTGCTCGGTGAGCGAGCCGAACGTTCCGCACAATTGCGGACCCTGCGCACTGGTCACAAACAACTAGTGTCAGCAGTCAGAAAGTGAAGGGTGAAAGCTTTCCCGACATTTCACCCTTCCACTTTAAGACGGGCAGGATCGCTAGCTGGAAAAGGATTTGAGAAGATGCGATTCCCCGGGAGTCGGAGATCGTTCTGCTGGAGCTAAGGGCAGTGGGTTTGCGTTTCTGCAGCGGCAAGGCGTACTCAACTGAGAACTGACTACTATACCACCTGCTCTGCTACTCATGGTTCGAAACCTGCTTCGCCATCCACCGAGGGATTAGGAATATGCAGAGGAGCGCGCGTGACTGAGTAAGTTGAAAGAGCAGCCGGAGAGAATACCCTGGGTACCTTCGTATCAAGAGGAGCGGGACCTCCAAAATCCAGAACTGGGTAGTCCATGTGGCGGAGTACTTCTACGAAGTTGCCCCTAGGAAAGTTACTGGAGGATTAGTGCATCAGAGCAATTGAGAATGACAGAGAGGGATTGAATAGGGGAGCGATTACGAATAGCGTTTGCCCCGCCTGCACGGCCAGAGCGTTGGAGCCGGAGCAGTTGGATGGGGTGATTAGGGACAATATTACCAGTCTGAGTTCATTGGAAATGCGGGTGAGTTAGGGTGAGGTGGTACCGTTTAATTTCACCCCCATTCAGATCGTCGTTTGGATGACGGATGATTAAGGAGAGTTTGACGGCGTTAGGGTTTGCGGCAGTATTGTTTTTATCGATTGGGTAAATTCACTAATGGATCAATCTGCGGAATCCGAGTCTGTCGGAGCATTTTAGATGGTGCGCTCCTGGATTCGTGCTAAAAGTTTACAACGAGATTCACAGCTAAGTCTTCATGAGGCTCACTGAATCGCAATTATTCCTGCAATCGGGGAGAGAGCCGGATCGAGGCATTACGACGAACGTACGCAACCAAGACGTGCTCTTCCAGCAGGGAAGACAATGAATCTTAGCGTTGCACTGAAGCCAAGTCTCAGAAATATCCCGGGGCAAGGGACGTGATCCAACTGGCTATCAGCTCCAAAAAACCGAGCCAAGAGCGATCGCCAATATTCTCGGCTCCCTGGATGACAAAATCGAACTCAACCGCCAGATGAACGCCACGCTGGAGGCGATCGCCCAGGCCTTGTTCAAGAGTTGGTTTGTGGATTTCGACCCGGTCATCGACAACGCCCTGGCCGCTGGAAACCCCATCCCCGAACCCCTGCAAGCCCGCGCCGAAGCCCGAAAAGCCCTAGGGGATAAACGCAAACCTCTACCCCCAGACATTCAAAAAGCAATTTGGCGATCGCTTTGTCTTCAACGATGACCTGGCTGGATTCCAGAGGGGTGGAGATTAAGCCCTGGCAGAAGAACATCGCTGACTATTTCGAAAACATTGACACCCACGCAGAAAGAAACGCGATTGGTTCTCGATGAAGGGTAATATCATTTGGGTTTCAGTACGACATAGTGGATATAGCATATTTTATTGGTGATAACGGCGCATACTTAACTCCAGAGCTGTTAACAAGTTCAATATCAAAGTATTTGCATGCTGTAAAATCTGCACCTTAGTTGCCACGAGGCTTGGCTATTACTCAAAACTGCAGCATGACAACTGAACGAAGCAATCGCGTATTTGTGTGGCCCCAAATCTGGGCTTAATGAAAGAGTACATCTACGATTATTAACTCAATTTTGACTTCGAAAAATTAGGCTGCACTTCTTCAATGCCCAGCTGCAAGCGCGAAGTTGATATAACCAATGCCTTGTTCCTAAACAAGACGGGAGTAGTGCCTTCAATGAATCAGTGCATTGGTTTGGCGCATACGAGCATGCTAATTGCAGATCAAAATCTTAGAGCTAACAAATATCCGCAATACCCTCCTCCCAAAACTCCTTTCCGGTCAAATCCGTATTCCCGACGCAGAAGCCTTGGTAGCCGAGGCCATTTAATGTCCTACCAGCCGCCCTTCGCCATCATTTCCCAACTCTGTTAAGACCTGCTAGGATAGAGCTAACATATCTGCCACACCTCTCACTGAAGTGCCAATTGGCAGATTTTCCAGTTTTTATGCGTCTCAATGCAATACGACAAGCCGCCCCTTACATTTCAAGAACAAATTAATTTACTTCAATCTCGCGGTTTAATCATCCAAGATTTAGATTTAGCAGAACAGACATTACAACGTATTAGTTATTATCGCCTCAGTGCCTATCTACGTTTTTTTCAAAAAATAAACTCATCGAATCATCAGTATTTATCAGGTTCAACTTTTGAAGCTGTTTTAAATCTATACAAGTTTGATAAATCCCTGAGAATGCTCATTTTCAATACCACGGAGTCGATAGAGGTCGCTATCAGAACTCAAATTATTTATCACTATTCTCATGATTATCATCCTCATTGGTATCTAGATAAAAATCTTTTTCATAATATTAGTAAGCATCAAGCCTTAATAGATTCAATTACTCAATATTGCCAATCCAATAAAGTAGAAGAATTTATTGAGCACTATCGAAATAAGTATACAACGCCTCAATTGCCGCCTTCATATATGGCTTTAGAGATTATTTCCTTTGGGCAATTATCCAGAATGTATGCGAATTTGTCACCTTCTGAAACTCGCAAAAAAGTCCATGAACATTTCCAAATACCAAATAAATTTTTGCTATCTTGGTTACGATCTTTATCCTATATTCGTAATATTTGCGCTCACCACTCACGGTTATGGAATATTCAGCTAAGAGAATCACCTATGTTACCTTCTCGGTTAAAAGGTGATTGGCTCTCTGAAAAATTAATAGCAGAAATTAATCAAAAAAATAGCCGTAAAATATTTACTGGATTATGTTGTATCCAATACTTTTTAGATAGGATTAAGCCAGGACATATTTTTGCACAACATTTAAAAAATACTTTCGAGATGTATCCCGAAGTCGAAATGAAAAATTTAGGCTTTGCAAAAGACTGGGACAATCAACCTCTTTGGCAATAAGTCTCTATCTTGAAAGAACTCAAATTTACCAGATATTATGAAATGCATACTTCAATCCCTAGCTCAACTCCAGTAATATCAGTAACTAAAGTTACATTTGACCAAGATTACTTGTTAATTTTACTGGCTGATGGTCGAGAAATTCGTCTTTGTTTGTCCAAATTTACCTGGCTTCATTGGTTGGCTAATGCTAATAGCGATCAAAAAGCCAATTGGTCTTTAGAACCCGGAGGTTTTGCCATTTATTGGCCCGATTTAGATGATGGCATTGAAGTTAAACATCTTCTTTCCTTGGATATATGTTAGAACGATCAAAAACCTTAAAATGATTACTAACTACCTAGCACGTACTACTAATGAGATAACCTTATGAAAAATCGCAGTTTTACAGCCATTATCCACAAAGAAGACAATCTATACATTGCCGAATGTCCAGAAGTGGGCACAGTCGATCAAGGGGAAACCATTGAACAGGCCCTAGCCGGATTGCAGGAAGCAACACGACTCTATTTAGAAGAATTTCCACTACATTGACAAGCTTTAAAAATTTAGAGTGGAAGGATGTAAAAATTAGCCTGTTGATTTTTCAATTTGGCTAAAGTATTTACAACAACATCTTGATCAATTCTAATGAGAATATTAGTGTCAATTAATACCTTCATTTACCCTCTGTCTCCATAGATACTTTCTCGACTGATAGCCTCATCGGATAATAGAGGAGTACCGTGTTTATGACTGTCTGCCCACTCTTCAAAAACTTTAGCCCACTCCGCTGGTGTCGCCGTTTTATAAAAATTAGCCCTTTCAGAATCTTGGGCAGAATGAAGCTCATTTAATAGAGCTTGTTCCTCCTCCGTTAAGGTTTTAATAATTTGGGATAAAGTTTGAACCAATTGCGTATTCATAGTTTATTTTTTGTTGATAATAATTATTGTCCAGGGAGATCAAGGGCAAACTCTTTTTCCATTTGTAAAACTTCTGCTTGATATTCCTTATCCTGCGTCATCTCGGCAATCGCCGCATCGATTTCTGTCCGTTTCAAAGCGGCAATTTCATGTTCTAGGGCCTGGGCAATAAATTGGTTGCGACTGCGGGCTTTACCCCCACTAACGAGCTTGTCCGTTTCCGCCAATAGTTCCATGGGGAGGGCCAAAGTAGTTCGCAAAATGCTATCAGTCATAATGTTTAATCTGATGCGTCTAATGACACCAATATAACGCCCCAGTACCCGTTAAATGTCCTACCAGCCCCCCTTCACCATCATCCCAACCATCATTAACCAGATCAGCGTCATCTCCCAGCAGATTGGCCAACTTGATCACTCTCCCCTCACCACCTCCCCCCAACTCCGCAAACAAAACCGCATCCGCACCATTCAGGGAACCCTGGCGATCGAAGGTAACAGCCTCAGCACCGACCAAATCACCGCCATCATCAACGGCACCCCCGTCCTTGGCCCTCCCCTCGACATCCGCGAAGTCCAAGGAGCCATCCGTGCCTACGAAACCCTCCCCAGCCTCAACCCCACCGATCGCCACGACCTCCTCGAGGCCCACCGCCTGCTCATGGCCGATATCCTCACCACCCCTGGCAAACTCCGCACCAGCGGCGTCGGCATCTACAAAGGCACAAAAGTCAGCCACGTTGCGCCCCCCGCCAAACAAATCCCCCGCCTCATCGACGACCTACTCCACTGGCTCGCCACCACCGACCACCATCCCCTCATCACCAGCAGTGTCTTTCACTACGAACTCGAATTCATCCACCCCTTCACCGACGGCAACGGACGCATGGGCCGCCTCTGGCAAACCCTCATCCTCGGTCAATGGAATGACCTCTTTTATCTGCTGCCCATCGAAAGCCTGATTAAAGATCAACAAGACCGCTACTACCAAGCCCTCGAACAGGCTGACGCCGATGCCGATAGCACCCCGTTCATCGTCTTTATGCTGAATATAATTGATACAGCACTCCGCCAAAACACCACCCTCACCCCTCACCCTTCAAACTTTATCCCTTACCCAGGCGATCAAGTAAGCGATCAAGCTGATCAAGTAAGCGATCAAGTAAAACAGCTCCTCGCCGTTATGGACGACCAGTACTGGAGTGCCAAGGATCTCATGGAGTGCCTTTCCCTCAACCGCAAACCCACCTTCCGCAAAAACTATCTCAACCCCGCCCTCCGCGCCGGATTGGTCGTGATGAAGTACCCGGACAGTCCCCGCCATCCCCAGCAGAAGTACAAAAAAGCATAGTCATCACAACGACAAATTGTGCCCCCATCCGGGGAACAATGGGGCTAGAGTCACAGAGACGTCATCGATGACTCAATTCACGGAAGACCAACTCGAGCAAGCAATTATTGACCTACTCACCGACCAGGCTACCCCCACCACCTCGGCGATCGCCTCAATCGCGCCAACCCCTCCGCAGTCCTGCTCAACGACGATCTCCGCACCTATCTGTCACGCCGCTATGCCAGCGATGGCATCACCCCCGGCGAGATCGAATCCATCCTGCGCAAGCTCGAAGCCTACCCCGCCGCCGATCTGTACGAATCCAATAAAGCCATCCACAAACTTGTTGCTGATGGCTTTCTGCTCAAGCGCGAAGACCGCCGCCAAAAGGATCTCTATATCCAACTGATCGACTACAGCGGCCTCACCGCCCTGCAACGACTGCCAAAACCCGGCCAAGTGGAAACCCTCAGCGGGCGGGCGAACGTTGACTCCGGGAACTTCCCACCCACCGCCTGGGCAACCACTACCGCTCCGTCACCCAGCTCACCATCGAAGGCGGCACCATCGACGGCAGCGAAACCCGCATCCCCGATGGCATCCTCTACATCAATGGCCTTCCCCTCGTCCTCTTCGAATTCAAATGCGCCATCCGCGCGAATCCGCCTGCTCCACGACGCCTACACCCAACTCACCACCCGCTACCCCCGCGACATCCCCGAACTGTTCAAATACAACGCCCTCTGCGTCATCAGCGACGGAGCCAACAGCAAAATCGGCTCCTGCTTCTCCCCCTACGACTACTACTACGCCTGGCGCAAAATCACCGGCAACGAATCCGTCGAAAAAGATGGCATCGACGCCCTCCTCACCCTCATCCAGGGCCTGCTCAACCCAGCACCCGCCTGCGCGACGTCATCCGCCACTTCATCCACTTCCCCGACAAATCCAACACCGAACAAAAAATCCTCTGCCGCTACCCCCAGTACTACGCCGCCACCAAGCTCTACAACAACATCGCCCAAAACCGTAAACGCCCCAACCCCAACCCCACCAGCGACAAAGACCGCAAAGATCGCTACATCGGCAGACGGCAAAGGCGGCACCTATTTCGGCGCGACCGGCTGCGGCAAGAGCTACACCATGCTCTTCCTCACCCGCCTGCTGATGAAAAGCCTCGAATTCGAAAGGCCCACCATCGTCCTCATCACCGATCGCACCGACCTCGACGATCAACTCTCCAAGCCAATTCACCAACGCCAAAGCCTACATCGGCGACCACACCGTCATCAGCGTCGAAAGCCGCGCCGAACTGCGCAACCTACTCAAAGACCGCACCAGCGGCGGCGTCTTCCTCACCACCATCCACAAATTCACCGAAGACACGGAACTGCTGAGCGATCGCAGCAATGTCATCTGCATCTCCGACGAAGCCCACCGCAGCCAAATCAACCTCGACCAAAAAGTGCGCGTCACCCAAGAAGGCGTCAAACGCACCTACGGCTTCGCCAAATACCTCCACGACTCCCTGCCCCACGCCACCTACGTCGGCTTCACCGGCACCCCCGTTGACGGCACCCTCGAAGTCTTCGGCCCCGTCGTCGATAGCTACACCATGACCGAATCGGTCCAAGACGAAATTACCGTTCGCATCGTCTACGAGGGTCGCGCCGCCAAAGTCGTGCTCAACAACGACAAACTCAAGCAAATCGAAAAGTACTACCAGGAATGTGCCCAAGCCGGAGCCAGCGACTACCAGATCGAAGAAAGCAAAAAAGCCACCGCCAAGATGAGCGTCATCCTGGGCGACCCAGACCGGATTGAAGCGATCGCCGCCGACTTCGTCCAGCACTACGAACAACGCATCGCCGAAGGCGCCAGCGGTCAAAGGCAAGGCCATGTTTGTCAGCAGCAAGCGCGAGATCGCCTACGACCTCTGACAAAGCCATCATCGCCCTGCGCCCCGACTGGGCCGAAGAACGGGCTTGCGCTCCCGGCACTGAGTTGTCAGCCCAAGAACAAAAGAAAATCAAACCCATGCCTCGGGTCAAAATGGTCATGACCCGCAACAAGGACGACGACAAGGCACTCTACCAACTCCTGGGCACCAAGGAATACCGCAAAGAGCTAGATCGCCAATTCAAAAACGAGAAATCCAACTTTCAAAATCGCCATTGTGGTCGACATGTGGCTCACCGGCTTCGACGTGCCCTTCCTCGACACCATCTACATCGACAAACCCATCCAACGGCACAACCTCATCCAAACCATCTCCCGCGTCAACCGCAAATATCTCCGGCAAAGACAAGGGCCTGATCGTCGATTACATCGGCATCAAAAAGCAGATGAACCTGGCCCTGGCCGAGTTCAGCAAAGCCGATGGCCAAAACATCGAAGAAATCGAGCAATCCGTCACCGTCGTAAAAGACCACCTCGACCTGCTGGGCAGATGTTCCACAGTTCGACAGCCTCGCCCTACTTCACCGGCAGAACCCCTCGAACAGCTCCACTGCCTCAACAGCGCCGTCGAATTTATCCAAGCCACCTACGACCAAGAAAAGCGCTTCATGTACTTGGTCAAACGGCTCAAAGCCGCCTACGACATCTGCTGCAGCTCAGAAGCCCTCTCTGACCCAGAACGAGCGTGACCGGATGCATTTTTACCTGGCGATGCGATCCATCATGTTCAAGCTCACCCGTGGGAATGCACCAGACACTGCGCAGATGAACGCCCAAGTACGGGAGATGATCGCTGAAGCCCTCAAAGCCGATGGCGTGGAAGAAATCTTCAAACTGGGCGATGAAGACGCGACCGAGGTCGATCTCTTCAACGACGACTACCTGGCCAAAATCGAGAAGATCAAACTGCCCAACACCAAACTCAAATTGTTACAGCAACTATTGGCTAAAGCGCGATCGCCGAATTCAAAAAAACCAACAAGAGCTAAAGGTATCGATTTCTCCAAGCAGTTCCAAGCCCTGGTCGAACGCTACAACGAACGCGACGAAGCGGATGTCCTGGTTAGCAACGTGGTCGAAGACTTCACCGACGAGATTATCAACCTGCTAGATGCGCTGAAAAAAGAAAAGGAATCCTTCAAAGATCTGGATATCGATTTCGAGGAAAAAGCCTTCTACGACATCCTTAAGGCGATCGCCATCAAGTACGACTTCAGCTATCCCGACGAGAAGCTCATTACCCTATCCAAGGCCATCAAGGCGATCGTAGACGACAAAGCCCGCTACACCGACTGGAGCCAGCGTGATGACATTAAGGCTGCATTGAAGGTGGACTTGATTTTGGCATTGGCCAAACATGGCTACCCGCCAGTAGCGAATGATGAGGTGTACAAAGACATCCTCGAACAGGCGGAGAACTTCAAAAAATATCGGGTTTAAAAAGAGGATGAGCCGTTTGGGTTAAATTCATCGTCTTCACCAAGCGTTCTCACCGGCTCTGTCTGTTGGTAGGTCGCAAGAAGGAGAAGGCTATACAAAAAACAATGTCTGCGTTCGAGAGTGGGCAAGAAATTGTTAGTTTCAAGGCTGGCGACTAGTTGCAACTAAGCTAAGATGTATTTATGTTGCACTAATGGCATTGCTTTTATTCTTGAATTTTTTACTCCAATTAATTATTAATTTTCCATCATTTAAGAGTTGATTGACCATATTTTCTAGCTCTTCTCTATTGGCAAAATTTCGATGGGCTATGTACTCTTTTGCTGAATGCCATACTAATTCTATTAAATTTTAGTCTGGACTATAAGCAGGTAAATATTCTAGTTTGATACGGGGATTCGTGATGGCTGACCCGGCAACAAAAGGATTTTCCGCCATGCTCCTGCTCTAACGCTGATGACTCGATTCACCCTCCAAATATTACCCCATTCAAGGGTTGAGGCTGTCTGCAACAAATGCTAGGCGCTGGTTTTAACGCTTTCCGAAAGGGGACACGATAGAGGCAGAAAGACTCCAGGCAAATTCGACAAAAAACCAGGTCTGGCTGGCATCTCTAAAGATTCAATTTATCCTTTAAAAAATAGGTCAACTCTGGCGATTCACGGGAAGCCGTCAATGTTAAGGCTTTGACGCCAGCAATTTTTTCGATTAAATCCAAGCCGGCAGCGTTACTGGCTGCAATGCCGCTAATCAGATCCGGCGTGATACCAAAACTTTGGCTGACCCCAACGACGGCATAGGGGTCTGAGGCACAGAGGATGGTACAGCAAACATGATCGCCAAGTTCTTCTAGGACAACGGCTCCATTGTAGGGTTCAAAAGGAGACGCTCCCGCTTCAATCACAACAACGTCAGGATTTTGACCGGCGATCGCGCCGAGTAACCGACGAACAAGGGGACGAAATTCTTCCGGCGGGCAGATGGAAGCAGGCAGCCCCACATCCACAAAATCGAAAATGGCGTCGGCCCCGGCATCTTTCATGGCCAGGATGTCACGATAGCGCCCCGCCCCCGTAAACTTGGCCCCGACAACTCGCAAGCCGAGGGCTTTGAGTTGGTGAATGGCAATCCGTGCCGTTGTGGTTTTGCCGGCGGACATGGAAGTCCCAATAATGAGAATGGTGGGACAACTATAATCTGCGCTTGCTTCGGGGAGGGCAAAATCCTTCATAACGACCTTTGTCTGTGAGCGCAGGATATGGCCCTTATACTCAAGACGGGTTAACGGGGGAAGTAGTATGGATTTCGAGGTCACCTTGCCAAAGAGGCCCGCACGAGTCATGTTTTCCATGAGGTTGTCCGCTGTGATCGACTGCCAGTCTCCCACCGCCTCTAGGGTCGCCCGCCGGACACCAAAAGCACCGACAATAATATCTCCCACTAATAGATCGGCCATTCGTCCGTTCGCGAGTTCAACGGAGGCATTGGGGGCAAGCGGCCCACAGACTTGGCCGATGACATAGTCCCCCAACTGCCAGTGGTCGTGGGGAAGCATCTCCACTGTAAAAGGCTGACTCGCTAAGTCGCTGATGCGGGTCAGGGAACTGAAGAAGTAAGGACTAGACATTTTTTCAGCCTCTTTAATGTTTCGCTATATATGGCTTGGCATCGTGGTTAATGGGTTAACGGCACGGCGGTTTTTGACTCCAGCGCTTTGCTGGCGACGCTCCTAGGTTCATGCACTTTCATGGCCGGCAGGAGCAATAGACGGGCAAGCAGTGCAGTCCGCTCAAGGGTTTCATCGAGCCAAATAAATTCCTCCGGTGCATGGGCTGCATCCCCCACAGCGCCCAAGCCGTCGAGGGTCGGAATATAGAGACTTGTGGTATTTCCATCTGACCCACCGCCGGCGATCGCCGCTTCGAGTTTCAGTCCATCTTCAGCAGCAACTGCCTTTGCTTGTTGCCACAGTGCTTGGTTTTGAGGCGTTTTTTCCAAAGGCGGGCGGCCAATGTGTCCCGATACCGTTAACTGAGTACCGGGAGTTGTCGGCTGTAAATCATAAATTTTTTGTTCTATCATGCGAGCATCTTCCATCCTCAGGACTCGCACATCTACGATCGCCTGGCTGGCTGGAGCGACAACATTGGAACGTAAGCCACCATCGATGGTCCCCACATTGACGGTAATCCCCCGAGCCGGATCATTCAGGGCAAAGAGTTTTTGGATAACAAAAGATAACTCCAAAATGGCACTTGCCCCTTTTTCCGGTTCCAGTCCGGCATGGGCTGCTTTTCCCCCGATTTGGATTGTAAATTTACCCACCCCCTTACGCTGGGTTTTGATTTTGCCGGTCTCACCGAGGGAGGGTTCTAACACATAAGCCCGGTCCGTAATTTGGGCAAGACGGCGGATCGCAGGGGTCGATTCGGGACTGCCGATTTCCTCATCGGAATTAATCAAGATGAGTGGCGCAAGATCCGGTGAAATTTCCTCAGCCCGTAAGGCTTTTAGGGCAAAAATCAATTGGACTAAACCCGCCTTCATATCGTAACTTCCAGGGCCGCGGATTTTATTGCCCCGGTGTCGAAATGGCATTTGTTTAAGGGTTCCTAGGGGCCAAACGGTATCGCAGTGACCAAGGATGAGTTGGTTCGCTTGGGACGAACGGCGATCGTGGGGGATGGCCAGCAAATATCCCCCTGTTTGTTTTCCTGGTCGGGGGTGGAGACGATACCCACAAGCCCGCAGGGACTCGCCCACAATCGACCAAATAGCGCCTTGAGCAGTGGGGTCGGTGGAAGGGGACTCCGCCTTCACCATGGCTTCGAGTAAACTGACCCATTCTGCCTGCTGCTGAAAAATACGATCCCGCAGTCGCCGTCCGAGAGTCATGGAAGGAGAAAGTGTCACCGTTTGAACCCCACATGGAAGGGAAAAGAAAAACTGTTGTCAATTCGGGCGAAACGTCCGGGGGAAAGGTAAGTCAGCAAGGATAAGTTCTCTACGATTTCAGCATCATCACGATCCCCTTGGCGCAGAGCCGTTTCTGCAATTTGTGCTGTGGTGATTTTGCCGACAATGAGGCTATTCTGGCCAAACCCATCGATGATACGGTCTAACTCACATTCCAACCTGAGATAGGAACTGGCCAGAAAAACTCCGTCTATGGCGATCGCCGGGACTGTCGGCAGTGCTGCCAGTGATAGTTTATGGCCAGCATCGTCGCGGGGCGCTGCCGCTAAACTAAAATCCACAATGTGTTCAGACGCAAGAATACTAACCGTACATGCAGCCTCTCTGAGGATATTTTGGTAGGTGCAATGGCTTGGCGTACAACCAAAGCCAAAATTGTTATCCCAACCCAGAGGCATGGCTAAATGTTTGGGGGCGAGGTCGTAGTGCCCATCAGCTTCTTTCGTCCCGATGATGACCAGGGGGGGCGACGGTAAAAAATCGCTCCCATATAGGCTGGCTGACATCCAGGGTTAATAGGTGTTCGCAAGTAGATTGGATCATGGCGTCACCTGCTTCATTTGCCTGTTGCCCCTAACCTCATTGCCTCAACTCGGTTTGACGTTGATACTTTGATACGGCGATCAATTAAATCAATTGGCAGTCAAAGTTCAACTGTCTCAAATCCGTTAACTTTCAAGGGAGCTTTGTCCCAAGGCACACAAGGAATAGAGCCGATTTACCAGGCTGTTTCCTAATTCTATTTTAAAGAGTTTCGCCCTTTCCACTGGCTGGATGCGGTGATAGTTTACGTTCAGGCAGATTAATCTACATTTCTTTACCTAGATTTTGATGACCTATGGCAGGGATTATCAGCCTTAACCTGATTGATGGTTTGGAGTGCTAGGGGCCATCAAACTGGCGACCCTGTTGCAGTTGAGCTTTTGCCTGTTGCCATAGATCTTCTAACTCTGCCAAATTGTAATTTTCTAAGGGGCGATCGCCAACGGTTTCCATCACTTTCAGGCGCTGAATAAACCGTTCGTTAGTGCTAGCCAAAGCCTGGTCACAATCCAGTCCATGCCAGCGCGCAATATTAATGACGGTAAACAGCAAATCCCCTAGTTCCGACCGTTGATGGGCCTTATTTTCTGTGGCTAGAGCGTCTCGGAATTCCTGTAATTCCTCTGCAAACTTGTCCCAAACCCCGTCGATGTTTTCCCACTCAAACCCCGCTTTAGCCGCTTTTTTAGAAATTTTTTCACTGGCCAACAAGGGCGGTAACGTGCGGGTATAGCGTTCTAATTTAGCGCTCAGGGGCTGGGGCACGCCCGGATCTAAGCCTTTTTCCTGGGCTTTGATCACTTCCCAGTTGGCCCGCACTTCCGACTCATCCGCCACCTCCACGGTGCCAAAGACATGGGGATGACGACGAATCAACTTGTCACTAATGCCCGCCGCCACCGCTGCCAGATCAAATTTGCCTTCATCCTCGGCCACTTGGGCCTGTAGCACCACTTGTAACAATAAATCCCCCAATTCCTCGGCGATCGCCATTTGATCTCCACTCTGGATGGCATGAACCACTTCATAGGCTTCTTCGATGACGTAGGGGATTAAACTGACTTGAGTTTGAGCCAAATCCCAGGGACAGCCCCCCCCGGGCGATCGGAGTCGGGCCACCACTTCAATAAGCCGCTGGAGGGCTTGGAGGATAATGGCTTCGGTTGAATCGGATGACGACGGAGAAAGGGAAGAAGACGATGACATGGGTATCGGATCTGCCGGAAAATAGACAATAACGGTTCTCAAGTTTGGGCTATCATAACCTGCATCGGCGATGCGTTCTTCATCACAAAGCCGTTATAAGAAAACCTTTATCAGGTCTTGAATACTTAACCAAACAGGAGATTACCCCAATGCCCTATACCCAAGACGAAGGCGGACGAATCAACAATTTTGCAGCCGAACCCAGGGTTTACAGCGCCGCAACTCCGACCGGCAAAGAGAAGCGCAACTATGTCATCCTGGCAGTAATATCTGTCCTCTTAGTGGCGGGGTTAATCACCGTCGCCATGATGGCGTCTAATGCCATGGCTTAGCCCACAATCATAATTTTTTGCAGGGAGTGTAAACAATGATGGAATGGCGGGAAATTTCTGGGAACTGGGTTCTGATTCCCCCCCAACCGGTCGCCATTGTGCATTTTCTAGGCGGTGCTTTTATTGGCACGGCTCCCAGCTTGGCCTATCGCTGGCTGCTGACGGAGCTAGGAAAAGCTGGCTACGCCATCATCGCCACTCCCTTTTTAAATACCTTTGACCATACGGCGATCGCCCGCAGTGTCCTGAATCGCTTTGAAAGCCTGGTGGATCGACTGCAACAAAAACGGTTGCTACCCGACGGTCTTTTACCCGTCTATGGTCTGGGACACAGCATGGGCTGTAAGCTGCATTTATTAATTGGCAGTCTCTACGGCGTAGAGCGGGCAGGCAATATCCTCATTGCCTACAACAACTATCCGGTTAAGCAAGCCATCCCCTTTGGGGAACAAATTGCCCAACTGCAACTGGATCAACTCCTCAAAGGCGTACAACAACAACTCAAGCAACTTAACTGGCAAGTGGATGTCAACTTTGAATTTTCCCCTTCCCCCGAAGAAACCAATCAATTGATCGCTGAGGGTTACGGCATCCGACGTAATTTATTAGTCAAATTTACCAATGACACCATCGATCAAACCTCAGAACTACGCCCCATTCTCGACGCAGAGCGGGCGGATCTGGTGTCATTTTGTCCCCTCCCCGGTAACCACCTCACCCCATTAGGACAGGAAATTCAGTGGGAAACAGGCGAATCCTTTACCCCCCTAGATGCCGTTGGCCAATGGCTCAAAAGCTCCCTTTCTCAGGATTTACAACGACTTCAACAAGAAATTTTGCGCTGGCTTGATCCCACGCGACAGTTAGGGCGTAGGGAAGAGATTAAAATTAAAAGTCCATTAAAAAAACTCCAGTGCCTACGGTGGATCGCCCTAGGGTCGTGGAGTTATGAACCGTTAAACGTTTAATGTTGACCTTCTAGCTCGTGGCTAGTGACCTCCCCTATCCATGCTGAAGGGACACGGGTTAAGTTATTCAATACCGCTAAATCGGTTCACCTGCGGCTTGTAAACAAGCACGGGCTTTTTTAAGTGCTTTATTCGCTGTTAGTTTGTCTGCCCCTTCAGCAGCGGCGTTTGCCTTAGACTGGGCTTCGGTAAATGCTTGGCGCGCCGTGTTTTTATCAATTTCCGACCCCAGTTGAGCTTCATTGACTAACACTTGAACCTGATTATCTTCGACCTCAGCAAACCCTCCCATGATGGCGATATTTTGCCAATCTTTGCCAGGACGAACCCGCATAACCCCGGTATCCAATGCCGTTAGTAGGGGAGCATGATTACTTAAAATACCCATTTGTCCCGTCGTACTGGGAAGAATAACTTCTTCGACTTCCCCATCCCAAACGACTTTATCGGGGGCAATCACTCTAACAGTTAAAGACATGATTTGATGTTTTTTGTTGAATTAGGACTTGAAAAATTAATGGGGTGGTAGTCACTCGAATATCGATGATTAGTCTGCTTTAAAAACTTTCGCGAAATCGGGCGTTCATTCTTTACCCTGACCGCTTTTGAGCGTTACCCATCATAAACAGTGCGCTCAAACAATTGCTTAGCCGGTTTCCACCATCCACTGAGTCATGGGAGAGAAGAGACAACTCGACAAGAGAGGGGGACAGAAATTTTATTCCTCCCCCAAACGCTTTAGATCGGTTCACCCACAGAATCTAACCAACTTAGCCATTGAGCTTTTCTGCCTTAGCTTTGGCTTCTTCGATGCTACCCACTAGGTAGAAGGCTTGCTCGGGTAAATCATCCAGTTCTCCATTAAGGATCATTTGGAATCCTTTAATCGTGTCATCTAACGAGACATACTTCCCTGGAGCCCCGGTAAAGACTTCTGCCACAAAGAAAGGTTGGGATAGGAAGCGCTCAATTTTGCGAGCCCGGTCTACGGTTTGCCGGTCTTCCTCAGACAATTCATCCAAGCCGAGAATAGCAATAATATCTTGCAATTCTTTGTAGCGTTGTAGAGTCGACTGGACGGCACGAGCAGTGTCGTAATGGTCATCTCCCACAATGGAAGCTTGGAGCATGGTGCTGGTGGAATCCAACGGATCAACCGCAGGGTAAATTCCTTTAGCTGCCAAGTTCCGCGACAACACGGTGGTTCCATCCAAGTGGGCAAAAGTCGTTGCAGGGGCGGGGTCGGTTAAGTCATCCGCTGGCACGTAAACCGCTTGAATCGAGGTAATGGAGCCTTCATTTGTGGACGCGATTCGCTCTTGCAGATCTCCCATGTCAGTCCCGAGGGTGGGCTGGTAACCAACCGCAGAAGGCATCCGACCCAACAACGCAGATACTTCAGAACCCGCTTGGACAAAACGGAAAATATTATCGATAAACAGCAATACGTCTTGTTTGTTCACATCCCGGAAGTATTCCGCCATGGTTAATGCGGTTAAGCCGACCCGCATCCGAGCCCCAGGGGGTTCATTCATCTGACCGTAAACCAGCGCGATTTTCGACTCTTCGGGGTTTTCAGTGTTGATCACGTTAGAATCGATCATCTCGTTATAGAGGTCATTCCCTTCACGAGTTCGTTCTCCTACACCACCAAACACAGAAACACCACCATGTTGGATCGCAATGTTGTTGATCAATTCCATCATGATGACGGTTTTACCGACACCAGCACCACCAAAGAGACCAATTTTGCCGCCTTGACGATAGGGGGTCAGGAGGTCAATGACCTTAATGCCCGTTTCGAAAACCTGGGGCTTGGTTTCCAGATCGGTTAACTTCGGCGCAGGACGATGGATCGGAAAAGTGTCTTCTGTGTTGACATCCCCTTTGTTATCAACAGGTTGGCCTAATACATTGAAAATCCGACCCAAGGTGGATTTACCCACAGGCACATTAATCGGTGCGCCCGTATCGACAGCATCCATGCCACGAACCAGACCATCAGTGCTGCTCATTGCGACGGCGCGAACCTGGTTGTCTCCTAAAAGTTGTTGCACTTCGCAGGTTATAGAAATGTTGTTACCTGCAGAATTTTTACCAGTAACGGTGAGAGCGTTATAAATTCGGGGCAGTTTGCCACTGGGAAATCGGGCATCCACAACGGGTCCGATGACCTGGGTTATTTTGCCTGTTGTTGCTTCTTGTACGGCTACCATGCTGTTTGTCTAGGGATTTTGTTTATAGTTAGACGGCAGGATTACTGTTAAGTTTTAGTCATATTTGCCAACTCTAAGGTTATCATCTCTCGGTTACACCCTAAATACAACCTGAGATTGTTAGCAAACAACGGCAGTGAAGCAATGCCTCAAGGTGGTGGTTAAAAATACCGAAAAAAGAGTCACTGAAAAAAAATAAGCCATCATCTACCCGTGATGGTGTGTACAATTTTTCTCCATCGTAAGTGGTCTAGTCAGCAGTAAAAACTACAATGGAACTTGGGACGTAGGTAAGTAAAATTTTGGCTCAGCAGACAAGAGGGGAAGATAATGCTGCTGAATTGTGGTCAGAGCCTCAGGGCGTGTTTTGCGTAACCAGCCATTGCTTGGGTGTTTTACGACTGATGCATTCTTGAATCACTCATTGCGTCGACTGGTTGCGGGCGATGCGTCCATGTTCTTATGGGTCTCTGGTGAGATCAGAATATTTTTCTTAGAATGGTTAAAACGCTTTACAAAAGTAAACATTCCATCTCCCATACTTTTCACTTTTCCTGATCTTCTCCTCCACTGTTCCCTGGACAATTACTGACCACGACCCGAGCTGCCATGAGTCATTCCAGTCCTCCTTCCCACGCTAAAAATTGGCTGTTTAAATGGTGGGATTCTCTCTCACCGCTAAGTCGCCTACTCGTCATCGCCTTAGGTGCTCCACTCATGGTGTTGAATGCCCGTGCCTTATCGGCTATTTTCGGGTATTTTGAGTCCCTCTTTGTCATTAGTCTCATTGCTTCAGTTTTGGCTTTTTTGTTGAATTACCCAGTTGCATGGCTAGAAAGGCAAGGGGCAAGACGATTTTTGGCCGCCAGTTTTGTTTTCTTTGCGGCGCTGATTATTTTCACAGCATTGGGCGTGACTCTTGTACCACTGGCGTTTTCTCAAGCACAGCAGCTCGTTGCTCGGTTACCTGATTGGCTTGATTCTGGGCAAAAGCAACTCCTTTTGTTGGATCAGCAGGCAGAAATATTGGGATGGCCGATTAACTTTGATGGTCTGATCCCCCAAATTAATAGCCGTTTAGCGAGTGAGTTACAAAATTTAGCCGGGAGTACCCTCAACTTAGCCCTCAATTTGACAGTTTTTACCGTTGTTCGGATTCTGGATGTCCTGCTGACGATTATCCTGACGTTTTATCTTTTGCTCCATACAGGAGATATTTGGCAGAGCATTATTGGTTGGTTGCCTAACCGTTTCCAAACCCCTTTTTCCGAGACCCTCCGCCGCAGTTTCCAAAATTATTTTCTAGGACAATTAGTCTCCGCCACCTGCATGGCATTGGGATTAATTCTCGGGTTTGTTATTTTGCAGGTTCCTTTCGGTTTACTGTTTGGTCTAACAGTCGGCGTGATGGCTCTGGTGCCGTTCGGGGGGTCAGTGGGTATCGCCCTAGTAACTATTCTCGTTGCTTTACGGGATATTGGTCTTGCTTTACAACTTCTGGCGATGGCACTGGTGATTCAGCAAATTGTCGAAAATGGAATAGCACCTAGGGTGTTGGGAAGTGTGACCGGATTAAATCCTTTTTGGGTTTTGATTGCGTTGCTAACCGGCGCACGGGTTGGCGGGCTTTTAGGGGTCATTGTCGCAGTGCCTTCAGCGGTGATGATTAAAGAGGCACTGAACGCCATTCGCAGCATGGAACCGTTAGAAGCGGTGGGTAAGTCGTTGACAACAGATACTATGTACTTTTCTCAGACAGATAAGGCTTCTCCATTACCCCCCAAGACTTAATTTAATTTAGCCTAGTCTTTTATCATCGGCTTGCAAAGGAACACGACAGGGTAAGATATAGCTCTAGAGCTATGAATGGCCGTGAGTCACGCCCTAGCCCCATCCCTCTAGGTCAATGTATAACGAAATTTACCTCAATCATCCGACATTCGGGCTCCTGTATCAGATTTGTCTGCTGGATGATAGCAAAGAAATTTTTACAACGCTTTATGCCCAGCGTTTATTTTTTTTAGTCGAAACTTCACAATCCAGTACACAATTTGAACCTATTACTCGTTCAGATGCCAAATTGCTGATTGAAAATCGGCTCCGTTTCTTGCGACGTGCCGGTGATCTTAAAGCGTATCAAGTCTTGATGAATCTGTATAAAAATACTTTTCAGTGACTGCAATTACATAAGTAATTATGCAAAATAAATTACCTGTTAGCATACGGGTAGTGGCGAGGGTAAAAGTCAAGCCAACTGAGCATTATCATGATGAATGCAAACCAGACAGCCCCAACATGATTATCGAGCTTCTTGGAAAAAGAGAGACTCTTACGAACAAGTTGAGAGAATAGCAAGCCAAATATAAACTTCAAAATGTTTGGAGAAAACGAACGACCCCATTTCATCACACTCAAGGGATCTATCCATTTTTCTCAGTCAAGGTCACCCAGGCACTTGGCGTCATTTGAGACAATTCCAGAGTTAGGGTAATAAGATTAGAGGACTAACCCCATATGGCTGAGGAGCGCAAAGAACTCAATGAACTTTAAAAATTACGGTGTGGCCTGTCTTTTTTTGTTAGGAGGCTTAGGAATAGGGATGGCAGAGTTGTCAGTGCAAGCCGAAATCTCCGTACCCACTGCCCCGACTATCCTTGTCCAAGGGACGGACACCGCGGCGAATGAGGCACTGAAATTAAAAGCCGCTCAGCTAATGGAATTATTGACTGAAGAAGAATATGCAGCGGCCAGGGAATCCATTAGTGAAGAATTAGCGGAAAAGCTATCAGCCCAGCAAATTGAGCAAATTTGGGAAAATTTAATTATTGCCACCGGTTCAGTGAAGAAGTTCGACTCTTCTAAAGTAATCAACACGGTCAATGCGGATTTAGTGTTTATTACTGCTGAATTTGAAGATAGCACCGATGATTTCATTGTCACTTTTAATCAGGAAGGGGAAGTTACCGGCATCGATTTCCCCAAAATCGACCCCATCGACCGCATTGCGGAAATTTTTGTCAATGCCTTGGCTAACAATGATTATCCTCGAGCCAGGGGATTCTTGCATCCTTTTCTAAAAGTGGAAATTTTTCCTCAACGGGTCAGGAGTCGTTGGCAAGAATTATTGCAGCAAACAGGACGGGTGAAAAAGGTGGGAAAGCCTCAAATTAATCCTGGTTCCAAAATTGTTCTAGTGCCTATTGAGTTTGAAAAAACTGAACAAAGTTTATTTATTACTTTCGATGATGACCGCCGCATCACCAATGTCGATATTCCTCAACTTTAGCCTTAGGGCGATCGCCATTATTGCAAGGAATATTAATGAAATTTAGTAGGTAATTAAGTATAAAAAAATCCTAGAAGTTTCCTTCTAGGATTCGGGCAAGCATTCAACTAATTTTTTTCTAGGGTGTATTACCGAGTTCGGTAAGTAAATATAACCTATTTAGCTAGTTGAACTTTAACTACTTCATTTTTAACTTCATCTGCTTTGGGGAGAGTCAGGATCAAGAGCCCATCTTCATACTTGGCTGTAATTTCCGTATTTTTAATAGCAGCGGGAATGGGAACAACCCGTTGGAATTTACCATAGTGAAATTCAGTACGGCGACAACCATTTTCTTCATGGTTATGGGTATCTTGCCGTTCTCCGATGATGCTGACAGAATCTTTCGTGGCTTGAACATCAATGTCATCAATGTTCATACCGGGTAATTCTAGTTTCAAGACGTAGTTGTCATCAGTTTCCGTCAGTTCAGCAGAGGGATTAAAGGCGAGAGCATCTTTCCCAGAAGGAAGAAATACATCATCAAACAATTGATTCATTTGACGTTGGAAACCATCAATTTCGCGGAGAGGATTGTAGCGTATCAGTGTCATGATCATTAACTCCTTGCCCTCAAATTTAGGGTCGTTTTCTTTGACAATTCCATCTTAGGCTCGCTTCCTGGATTGATGGATTCGGTTCCCCGAAAAAGATTCTGGGTAATGTCCGAAAACACAAAAGATTAATATCTTCGACTGACAAATAGGCTAACTTTTATTAAGATTAAAGACAGTTCAAAGAATCGGCGCTTTAACCCCAAAAAGCTTGATTGTGTGGTCACCAGCAATTAATCGAGAGGTTCATGATTGGGGGTGCCATGAACCGACAAAGAGAGACCGGACTCCACTGCCTTTTCTCGCCTTGAATCATGATAAGCAATGAACATCGTCCCCTACGCGAGCTAGGAAGTCGGGGACTGCAAGTTTTCTGCTCCAGCGACGACTTTAGCGCTCAGAATCTTGTCGTTTTCAGTCAAATTTTCCAGAATGTCAGCCCCATCAACCACATAACCGAAGACGGAGTAACGTCCATCCAATAGGTTGAAGCCGGGAGGGGTTAATTCGGAATCAAATTTAAAGAAGAAGAATTGGGAAGAGCCGCCGTTCGGTTCTGATTCTGGACGTGCGAGGGCAACGGCACCATAGGCATTAAAGGGCAAAGCGAGTTCTGGGAGATATAACCCTGCGTCCTCTAGGGTCATGCCGTAAATGGGGGCTTCATCTCCTTTGACAAAAATTTCTAGGGGAATGGCACGATACTCCTTGGTTTTGGGGTCAATAAATCCGACTTCTGATCCCTCTGGATCCCCGGTCTGGGTAACATAGAAATCTTCAGAACGGTTAAAGGGTAAGCCATTGTAAAACTTACGCTGCACTAAGTCCACAAAATTACCCGCATTGACTGGCGCGTTGTAACCATCCACCACAATGCTCAAAGTGCCTTGGGTGGTTTTCATTTCAACGGTGGCTCGTCCTTTCAGTTGCGGCAAAGTTGCATATTCCGCTGGGACTTCAAAGGGAAAATCGGTCACCATGAGTTGCTCTAGATCCCCGATCGCCGTTAGGGCGGAGCGCCGTTCTGCAATTACAAGGTCTTTATCTTTTGCTTCAATGGCTGTTTCCAACTCATCCAAGTCGGTCTTGATGTCGGTTAGTAATGTCTGGGCCTGAGCTTGGTGATCGTCGGGGACACCAGCCAGCATTTTATCTTTTTTTAGGGTCAAGGTAACGTTGGCAGCGCGCACATCCTTTTTAATGGCAGACCAACGTTTACCGCGAATATGGTTCGAAATATCCTCAAGGCTGTCCTGCAACTGACGCACTGCATCATTATCAATGGGCAAGGCATAGCGCAGTAGTGAGGTGGGGTCGGTGATGGCATTCCCTTGGGCCAAGTATCCCAGTAAGAGGGGAGATGATAAATTGGCACACCACCCCGGCAACGCTATAGTCCAGGAAAGCAACACAGTCAGCATAGAGATTAAACCAAACTGCAAAGCGTGTCGAGTTAGTTCACCTAGAGAAAGTCTTTTTATTTTCATAATTAAAGTTTGGTTAAGTTCTAGAATCGGGGCCATGACAAATTTTCCCACTTCAACGCCCCCATCCCCTAGTAAAATATGGGGTGAACTTTTGCGATTTTGCTAGCTACCATGATTTCCAGTAACGATTTTCGTACGGGTACAAGTATCGAGCTGGATGGTTCGGTCTGGCGTGTTGTCGAATTTCTGCATGTGAAACCAGGGAAAGGCTCAGCATTTGTGCGGACAAAATTAAAAAATGTGCGGACGGGCAGTGTGGTGGAAAAAACATTCCGGGCAGGAGAGACTGTCCCCCAGGCAAATCTGGAAAAATCGGCGATGCAATATACCTATAAAGACGGCGATCAGTTTGTCTTTATGGACATGGAAACGTTTGAAGAAGCCCGCATTAATCCAGAGCAAATCGGGGATAAGGCGAAGTTTTTACGGGAAGAGATGGAAGTGAGTGTCCTCACTTGGAATGACACAATCTTAGACATCGAGTTACCCACTAGTGTGGTGCTGGAAATAACAGACACCGATCCAGGGGTTAAAGGAGACACGGCAACGGGGGGGTCAAAACCTGCCATTGTGGAAACGGGTGCCCAGGTGATGGTTCCTCTCTTTATTTCGATTGGAGAACGCATCAAAATTGATACCCGTGATGGTTCTTACTTGGGTCGGGAAAACTAAGACTCGGATAACTGACAACCGTGGGAATATCAACCCGACGGCATTTTATATCGCAAGCTTTTTGGGGGTGAGTTGTTCGTGGCTATCGATTTTACGGAATTACGAGAATTATTGGGGATTATTTCCCAGTCGAATATCACAGAGTTAAATCTCAAGACGGATGAGTTTGAACTGTCTATCAGTAAGGCGATCGCCACGGGGCTGGTCACAACACAGGTCAATGCGATTCCTGTGGAGTCTGCGTCTCCGGTGACGGACCCTAGTATCCCGGCTCCTGCCCCCACTTCCCCCCAAGAGTCGCCTCCTGCTCCGTCCACGAATGACAGTAAGCGGGTTGCCATTACATCCCCTATGGTGGGAACCTTTTACCGCGCTCCGGCACCGGATGAAGACTCCTTTGTGGAAGAGGGAGATGGGGTGCAGAAGGGTCAAGTGTTGTGCATTATCGAAGCGATGAAATTGATGAACGAAATTGAAGCGGAAGTCAATGGCAAAGTGGTAGAAATTGTGGCGGAAAATGGTGAGCCAGTGGAATACGGGCAAACCCTGATGTGGATTATGCCTTGAGGGATGAGAGTCTAAAAAAAGTCATGACATTTCTCGCAGCCTTTTCTTCAAAACCCTTGTCAATGGAAAGTTAATCGTTGACTGAGGCGTAGCCCATGATGACAACACGGAAGCGCTCAATGATCTTGATGGATTCGATAACTTCACTGTTTTGATTCCTGCTGTTGCTGAATGCCGCGAATAAAGCCAAAAACGACTAGCAGGTTAGAAATGGTTAAAAATATTTCGGCACTGCCGTGTAACCAATCAACATTGGCTAGTGTTTGGTGATAATGGGATTCTGCATAAATTCCTGCCGGAATAGTAATCAATACAAATACCAACAAAAAATAGAAACCCCATAGAACAATTTTGGGGGTCTGGGGCGATCGCCCCAGGAACCAGAGAAATCCCAGGTAAGGGAACAGGGAAATTGCAAATAAATTTTCTTTAGCAAAGAATGGCTCAAGGTTCATCGGGGGCGACTCAGGCAGAAGAAAAGACGGTTAAGGCTGAAGATTCTTTCTTAGATGATACCAATCCAGCACCTGTCGTCGAATTAACTCTTACGGGCAAATATTTAGAGATTAAACTTAAGACCTCGCCTCTCTATGGTTTAGAGGACGGCGCTACCATTGACGCCGGTATAACCCACTAATTCAAGACCACTGAGTTGATCGCCCAGTTGCATGGGTTGACCGCCATCAGTGATATAAGCAGCAGAACCTAAATAGGTGCCACCTTGATCATCAAAGTAGTGGAGGTAGGTCTCTTTATCGAATTTGTCGGTATCCGCAGAAGGGGCAAAGACACTCGCGGTGAAGGTGTCACCAAAGCTAACCAAGCCTTCAAAGTATTCTTTTCCATCCAACTTGTAGTGTTCTTTTTTGTTACTCACCCGGATGAAGGAGGTGCCGTCATCATCCAGGATGCGGTTTCCTAAAATTTCGGCTTTACCATCTTGGTTATTGTTTTTGCCTCCGGTCAGGATATCCAGGCGATCGCCATAACGAAAAGTTAATTCCTGAGCATCGTCAAACAGACCCGCAACCGAGAACCCTTTGCCCACTTGCCCGGTGATGGGGTCGATGGTTGGATTGTCGTAGCCGCCACCATCAACACCTTGGTATTCCACCAATTCCACCCCGGCAACTTGGTCACCAATGGTGATGGGTTGGGAGCCATCTGTTTTGTAATTGGTGATTTGTAGTGGTTCAGAACCGGCAATAAAGGCCGCTTCATCTTCAAAAATCAAGATGCGGGTATCACCCTGAAACTTATCTTCGTTAACAAAGGCAAGGTCCGCCGAGAAAGACTCTCCAATGTTGACAGTGCCCGCAAAGTAGACCTTTTTATCACCTTTTTTGATGTCCAAAACCTTTTCACTTTCGCTAACAACGATGTAGGCACTGGAATCATTATCAGGGGCACCATTTAAAATTTCGGCCTTACCATCTTGGTCACCAAAACCGTCGCTATCCTTATCTTTACCGCCAGTGCTAATGGTGCTACCTCCCACGTAGGTGAAGGTCATCGCTGTCGGCTTACCAAACATGTCTTCCAGATCCCCTACAGGAGCAGGAGAGATAACAGGGTCTGGGTAACTAACGACCGGGTCTGGTGTAACGACCGGGTCTGGTGTGGTCATCAGATTGGTATAACCACTAATGTCACTGTCGCTGACGCCACCGGCACTGACCGTAGCAATGTTTACGTACTCGCCAAAGGTTGTTGTCCCTGGCATTGAAACATCGAGCTTCTCTAGCTTGAAGGCATCGTTTTCACTATCAATTTTGGCAGCAATAATGAGGGTATCGCCCACTTCACCGGCTGCATTGAAGTCAGCCCAGCGATCATAGGCCCCACCAACGTTGTCTTCCCGGCCAAAGTCCGTCAAGAGACTGTCGCTTATCAAGGAAATGTCTGACCCATTCCGATCGCCAATCCAGACAGAGATATCACTGTCGCAATCCACATACTTCAAGAAGGCCTGATTCACCATGACATCTTGGTCAAACTCAAACAGCATGAAGTCAAGACTACCGCCATTGTCCATCCGGTGATTGGAACCAGTCTCACCCTGGTTCGTTACACCTAGACCCCCGCCATAGAGACCCAAGTAGGCAGTCGAATATACACCGTGACTTTCCCGGAAAGCACTGACCTCCACGGATATGCCATCGACGGTAAAGCTACGGACATTGCCATAGGAGCCTTCCGTAGCACTAGAGCCTTGGAAAACGAACCGAGATTCCTGGGCTTCCGTCGTGCCTGAAGCAACCCCCAAATCTTGAGCAGCCTCTGTCGTCGAAGTGTAAACCCAGGTTTCGTTGGCATCAAGGTATGTGTTGTTGTTGGCATCACCACTAACGTAAATGGCAACAAAGTCATCGCCAGTATTACCAGCAGTGCCGTTGTCGTCTAGGACAACAATGTCATCTTGGGCAAAAGCGACGTTCCCGGTGTTTTGAACGGTGTAAGTAAAAGTGACATCAGCCCCGGCTGCAATTTCCGGCAGACTATTAATATCCGTGACATCAATACCGTTCACGAATTTCTCGATGTCAATTCCAGGATTGGCAATAACTAAACCAGCGTCTAAGTCTAGGTTATTTTCGCCTGAAGTCAGCGTTACCGTTTGGGTCATGCCACTGATGGGGTCAGCATCACTATCTAATGCGTCATCTCCACCTGTATTCGCAGTGGTGAATTCGTAACCATTCGGCTTGATGAACAGTATTTTATAGTCACCAGGAGTCAAGCCGGTGAACTCATAATTGCCATTCTCATCAGTGAAGGTCGTAACCGGGCTGCCGTTTTCATCAAGAATTGCATTACCTCCGCCATCTAAGAGTTGCACCATGACACAAAACACACCGGGCTCACCCGAGTCTTGAATCCCATCAGCATCCACATCAAAGAAGACTGTATCACCCAGACTGGCCGGTGCAGAACCGACCCCCCCGAGGGTGTAGCCCGCATCAATGGTCTGGTTATATTCCCCGGCGGCGAGGGTAATCACTCCAGACCGAATGGTGGTGGAAAAATCAATGGGATTGAAAATCTCCACCGCATTAGAATCCACTGTGGCGTCAGAACCTTGATTGGCGATCGTCAAGTTATAGCTGCTACCATTTTCCGCTGTCGTCACATCAAAGAGCACTTGATATTCGAGTCCAGCAGTTAGCCCCTTGAAGTCATAAAAGCCGGTGTTATCAGTGGTGGTCGTTTGAACAACTTCATCACTTTCAATGTCCCCGTCTCCATCTAAGTCCCTAAGCAATTTAACTGTCGCCCCTTCAATTCCGCTTTCTCCTGCATCCTGAATTCCATTGCTATTGGCATCTTGCCAAACAAAATCCCCCAATCGGGCCGGGTTAACAATGGTGAGCAGCGGTTGGGTAATCCCGTCTGAACTATCGCTGTCAATGAAGACTAGAGCTTGCACTTGGTCTTCACTCGCTTGGAATCCTTCTGCATCAGAGCTATTGGTCACAAGCGCAACCAGCTCATCAACACGCCCAGGACTCGTGACAGAATCGTAGCCCTCCAGGGTACCTGTGGAGAAGGTTTCTTGACCCACAAGCTTCCAAATTGCGGCTTGCAGTTCTCCTGTTGTGTAATTCGCAACAATCTCTTGATTGAGTAGCCAGTTGATTTGGTTTAGGTTCTCTAGTGCGGAAGATGTCGCCGTGGAATCATTGGTGTCAACTTCCTCCCCCAGTTCACTGCTGGAGTAAACATCATAAGCTTGCTCACCGAATTGCAAGTTTACAAGGGAAATGTTGGGGTCAAGGCAAAACACACCGATGGTCTGACCGTTAAAACCAAAGCCCGTGATATTAACTTGGGCGTAGGTATCGGAGTTAGAAAAATTGCCGTTGTGGAGTGTGACTTGTTGATTAGACATAATGGATTACCGCTATAGAGACTAAATCTTCTGAACTAATAAAAAAGGGGTTGAATCTTAGTGATTGGACTGGGTAAGCGAGGAAATTCTTTGACCTGTCTGCGTGAATTTCCATAACTAAAGATTAGTTAAATTTACTTATTTTGACAACCTCGTTTCAGTTATTTTACTGATTTCTAGGATTTTTTTTAAAACACATCCTAGTTTATAAAGCGTCATTAAAGAAAAAGAACAAAAACGATTACTTTTAAAGAATTTTTAAAGCTACCATTGCTGCATGCAGCGTCATCTTCCTGTAAAAAAAGATTAAAGCTACAGAAAGAAAAATATGTTTTAAAAAATTTTTTTGAAGATGGAAATATACTTATCTTGAAAGACCAAACGCCCCAACAGTACGAACAAAAAAACCAAGAATATTCTGAAATCAATCGGGACTTTTTAGGCAGTAGGGGTATTATTTTCAATATTTAGCCATTAAATTACTTTTAAATCAAAAAAAATTGGAGGCTGTGGACGATTAAACAAGAAAATCCAAACACCGGTGTTGCTGAATCGATTCTCATGGGTCGGAGTCATTGGCAATAACCAAGGTCTAGAAAATATCAACCCATGATTAAAAGCAATCCTTTAAAAAGGAAATCTAGCATTGGCATTTACAAAAATAAAAGCTGTAGATATGCTGAATCCATTTCAGTCTTTTAAGAGGCTTAAAATACCTAGGCAATTACAAAGGAGCTTTTGGGGATCAATGAAGTTACTTATGTTGATTTAAAAGATGATAGATATACCAGAAACCTGCTTTGAGCAAAGCTTATATTCTGTTTGTAGAAACCCGGAGCACATCAATTACAGTTATTAACCAGATAATGATTTTCAAGTAAATTTTACACTGACTAAAAAAAGAGGCTCTGATGTTCCAACGCCCTAATAACCCTGGTCTTTCGTTTTAGATCTGCATCAGCGGCACGAGTTCTTTTTGTGCTGTTGGATAATTAATGTCCTAGATAATAATTTTGCCCGCATGGTTGGTAACTAGACCAGACATGCGGGCAAATATTTAGAGATTAAACTTAAGACCTCGCCTCTCTATGGTTTAGAGGACAGCGCTACCATTGACGCCGGTATAACCCACTAATTCAAGACCACTGAGTTGATCGCCCAGTTGCATGGGTTGACCGCCATCGGTGATATAAGCAGCAGAACCTAAATAGGTGCCACCTTGATCATCAAAGTAGTGGAGGTAGGTCTCTTTGTCGAATTTGTCGGTATCCGCAGAAGGGGCAAAGACACTCGCGGTGAAGGTGTCACCAAAGCTAACCAAGCCTTCAAAGTATTCTTTTCCATCCAACTTGTAGTGTTCTTTTTTGTTACTCACCCGGATGAAGGAAGTGCCGTCATTATCCAGGATGCGGTTTCCTAGAATCTCGGCTTTACCATCTTGGTTATTGCTTTTGCCTCCGGTCAGGATATCCAGGCGATCGCCATAACGAAAAGTTAATTCCTGAGCATCGTCAAACAGACCCGCAACCGAGAACCCTTTGCCCACTTGCCCGGTGATGGGGTCGATGGTTGGATTGTCGTAGCCGCCACCATCAACACCTTGGTATTCCACCAATTCCACCCCAGCAACTTGGTCACCAATGGTGATGGGTTGGGAGCCATCTGTTTTGTAATTGGTGATTTGTAGTGGTTCAGAACCGGCAATAAAGGCCGCTTCATCTTCAAAAATCAAGATGCGGGTATCACCCTGAAACTTATCTTCGTTAACAAAGGCAAGGTCCGCCGAGAAAGACTCTCCAATGTTGACAGTGCCCGCAAAGTAGACCTTTTTATCACCTTTTTTGATGTCCAAAACCTTTTCACTTTCGCTAACAACGATGTAGGCACTGGAATCATTATCAGGGGCACCATTTAAAATTCCGGCCTTACCATCTTGGTCACCAAAACCGTCGCCATCCTTATCTTTACCGCCAGTACTGATGGTGCTACCTCCCACGTAGGTGAAGGTCATCGCTGTCGGCTTACCAAACATGTCTTCCAGATCCCCTACAGGAGCAGGAGGGATAACAGGGTCTGGCGTAACTACTGGATCTGGTGTAACCACCGGGTCTGGTGTAACCACCGGGTCTGGTGTAACCACCGGGTCTGGTGTAACCACCGGGTCTGGTGTAACCACCGGGTCTGGTGTGGTCATCGGATTGGTATAACCACTAATGTCACTGTCGCTAACGCCACCGGCACTGACCGTAGCAATGTTTACGTACTCGCCAAAGGTTGTTGTCCCTGGGATTGAAACATCGAGCTTCTCTAGCTTGAAGGCATCGTTTTCACTATCAATTTTGGCAGCAATGATGAGGGTATCGCCCACTTCACCGGCTGTATTGAAGTCAGCCCAGCGATCATAGGCCCCACCAACGTTGTCTTCCCGACCAAAGTCCGCCAAGAGACTGTCGCTTATCAAGGAAATGTCTGACCCATTCCGATCGCCAATCCAGACAGAGATATCACTGTCGCAATCCACATACTTCAAGAAGGCCTGATTCACCATGACATCTTGGTCAAACTCAAACAGCATGAAGTCAAGACTACCGCCATTGTCCATCCGGTGATTGGAACCAGTCTCACTCTGGTTCGTTACGCCTAGACCGCCACCATAGAGACCCAGGTAGGCAGTCGAATATACACCGTGACTTTCTTGGAAAGCACTGACCTCCACAGATATGCCATCAACGTTAAAGCTACGGACATTGCCATAGGAGCCTTCCGTAGAACTAGAGCCATTGAAGAAAAACTGGCTTTCTGTCGCACCTGTGGTAATAACACTTAAATCTTGAGCAGCCTCTGTCGTCGAAGTGTAAACCCAGGTTTCGTTGGCATCAAGGTATGTGTTGTTGTTGGCATCACCACTAACGTAAATGGCAACAAAGTCATCGCCAGTATTACCAGCAGTGCCGTTGTCGTCTAGGACAACAATGTCATCTTGGGCGAAAGCGACGTTCCCGGTGTTCTGAACGGTGTAAGTAAAAGTGACATCAGCCCCGGCTGCAATTTCCGGCAGACTATTAATATCTGTGACATCAATACCGTTCACGAACTTCTCGATGTCAATTCCAGGATTGGCAATAACTAAACCAGCGTCTAAGTCTAGGTTATTTTCGCCTGAAGTCAGCGTTACCGTTTGGGTCATGCCACTGATGGGGTCAGCATCACTATCTAATGCGTCATCTCCACCTGTATTAGCTGTGGTGAATTCGTAACCATTCGGCTTGATGAACAGTACTTTATAGTCACCAGGAGTCAAGCCGGTGAACTCATAAAATCCGGTCGCGTCCGTCGTCGTGGTAATGGGGTCGCCGTTGCCGTCGAGTATTGAATTACCGTTGCCGTCCAACAGCTTCACTTCAGCATCGGGAATACCCGATTCACCCAGGTCTTGAATCCCATCCTGGTCTAAATCTTCAAAGACAAAATTGCCTAAGCTTGCTGGCCTGATGAGACCAGCATCCAGAGTGTCATTAAAGTCGCCGGATTCCAGAATCACAGTTTGAGTCGTGCCGCCCATACCTGGGTCAGCGTCAGAATCCTGATCGTCAGGAACACCGGGTGCATTCGGAGTCGTGAATTCGTAGCCATCTGGGGCAACAAACATCACTTTATACTCGCCGGGAGTGAGTCCGGTGAACTTGTATAAGCCCGGCTCAAAGCCTTTATCGTCGGTAATGGTGGTAATGGGGTTGCCAGTATTATCAAGAACCTCAGATCCATCGGGGTTTAGTAGCTTTAACACGACGTTTCCAATACCTTGTTCGCCCACATCTTGAATCCCATTGCAATTGGTGTCTTCAAAAACAAAGGTACCCAGACTAGCTTTCTTGAACAGCCCAACGTCCAGATGTGGGTTATCTTCACCCGAGGTCAGTGTCACCGTCTGGGTAATTCCCGTCGTGGGATCAGCATCAGAGTCAATGGTGCCGTCGTCACCAACATCTGCAAGGGTAAATTCGTAGCCCTCGGGTTTAACGATGGATATTTTATAGTCGCCGGGTGCTAAGCCAGTAAACGTATAGAAGCCATTATTAAAGCCTTCCCAGTTGGTAACAGTGGTAATGGGATCACCGTTTCCATCGAGTACAGGATTACCGCTGCCGTCCAACAGCCTTATTTCAACATTGGGAATACCCAATTCACCCGGGTCTTGAACCCCATTGGCATTACTGTCCTCGAACACTAAGTTACCAAACGTGGCTGGCTCGAATAAACCCACATCTAGGTGGGGGAGATTTTCCCCCGCAGCCAGGGTAACCGTTTGGGTCATCCCTGTACTGGGGTCAGCATCAGAATCGATGGTGCCGTCATTACCAACATCTGCGATGGTGAATTGATAGCCTTCAGGTTTGATGAACAAGACTTTATAGTCACCAGCCACTAAACCAGTGAACTTATAAAAGCCATTCTCATCAGTGGTGGTGGTGATGGGATTGTTGTTCTCATCGAGAATTGCGTTACCTTCATTGTCCAGTAGCTGCACAATGACATTCGCCATACCTGATTCACCGAAGTCTTGAATCCCATCGGCATCTGTGTCGAGAAAGACTGTATCGCCCAAGCTTGCTGGTTCAACACCAACCCCCTCAAGGGTGTAACCCGCATCAATGGTTTGGTTATATTCCCCGGCGGCGAGGGTAATTACGCCAGACCGAATCGTAGTGGAAAAATCAATGGGATTGAAAACCTCCACCGCATTAGAATCCCCTGTGGCGTCGGAACCTTGATTGGCGATCGTCGAACTATAACTACTTCCATTTTCCGCCGTCGTCACATCAAAGAGCACTTGATATTCAAGCCCAGCGGTTAGCCCCTTGAAGCCATAAAAGCCGGTGCTGTCGGTCGTGGTTATTTGAACCACTTCCCCGCTTTCAATGTCGCCGTCTCCATCTAAGTCTCTGAGTAGCTTAACTGTCGCCCCTTCAATGCCGCTTTCCTCTACATCCTGAATTCCATTGCTATTGGCATCTTGCCAAACAAAATTTCCCAGACGGGCAGGATTGATGATAGTAAACAGCGGTTGGCTAAGCCCGTCTGAACTATCGCTATCAATCAGAACTAAGCCCTGGACTTGACCCTCACCAGCTTGGAATCCTTCTGCATCGGGACTGTTGTTCACAAGCGCAACCAGCTCATCAACACGCCCCGGACTCGTGACAGAGTCGTAGCCCTCTAGGGTAGCTGTGGAGAAGGTCTCGAACCCCAAGAGTGTCCAAATGGTAGCTTGCAGTTCTCCTGTGGAATAGTTGGCTATAGCACTTTGATTGAGAAGCCAGTTGATCCGGTCCAGGTTCTCTAGTGCGGAAGAGGTCGCCGTGGAATCATTGGTGTCAACTTCCTCCCCCAGTTCACTGCTGGAGTAAACATCATAAGCTTGCTCCCCAAATTGCAAGTTGACGATGGAAATGCTGGGGTCGAGGCAAAACACACCGATGGTTTGGTCGTTAAAGCCAAGACCATCGATAACGACTTGGGCGTAGGCATCGGAATTGGAAAAATTAGCGCCGTAAAGGGTGACTTGTGGGTTGGACATAATGAGCTACTGGTATGGAGCCTTTAATAGGGACAGGGATGAATCTAGTAACTGAGTGGACTAGACAATGAGGATTTTTGACCTATCTGCCTAGACTCATTTAGTTAAATAGTAATCATAATCTTTCATTTCTAATAGTTTTTTTGTCAAGCATTTCATTGATATTTAGGAATTTTTAAAAAATTAACAGGTATTTATAAAGTGACATTAAAGAAATAGGATATTATTCTTTGCTTTTAAAGGCTTTTTGAAGGTGAAATTTTTCTAGAAAACAAAATAAATTTATTAAAAATTTTTAAAGCTTTTGTTCCTAATTTATGTATTTTTCAAGAAGAATTAAAGGCTAAATCTAAGTATATTTTCCAAGGAATATTTCCAAGTAATTACGCAGATAAAAATAGTGTTTTTCTATTGAATTTAAGGTAAGTCCAGTTAAAATGCGTAAAAAAGCAGGGTCTTTTTTGAGTGTTTATCTATTTAATCTGCAAGAGAATCAAGGCTTGTGTGGGTTTTTACGGATAATCATCTATGTTTTAGCTTGACCAGATTGATGCCAAAATATATCCGTCCGATGTGGAGCTATAAATTTTCAGAAAAATCGATAGACAAAATAATCGTGCTGAAATGAGCCGCAATTAAAGAAGGACATATAATATCAATGCCTGCTCAGATAAATCCTGAGTATCGATTCGATTTTATTTTGATTAAAAAAGATTTGACTATAAAACCCTTGTGAAGGCGATAGTGAGAATTGATGAAGTTGACATTGTCGTTTTAGAAAATGTTTGCAATGTTTTTCACTCAATCTAGGTCAATGTTTTTTTGTGCTCACAGAAACAATCGTTTTTGATTAATCAAAGTGCAGAACTAAGTGATGATTCTCCTCGAGTCATTTTGCGCCGGAGGCAAAGGCATTATTAGTTTGCCAAAGCTGAAATCATCCAGTCAACCAGTCAGGATTTTGTCGCAACAGTGGAAGTTTTGCCCTACCCGATATTGCTGCCTAACTTGACTACGATTTTGATTGGGTGTCTCCGCCAATAATATCTTTCCCATTCATTGCCTTTCCTCTATCATCGAAAACCCACTAAATTTTTCTTGCACGATCGCCAGAAAGAATCAGGGCAACGTCTTTACAATGAATGTCGGCTAATTTTTCCGAATCTATATGCACCGCTCTCGTTTTGTTCGTTGGAATCTTTCCCATTGGGCCATTGACCATCCCTGGTTAACGATTGGTTTTTGGCTGGCGATCGCCGTGGCGGGACTGATGGCCTTTAGCTCCCTCAAATATGCCCTGTTTCCGGAAGTAAGCTTTCCAGTGGTGATTGTGCAGGGCAGCGCTGGGGGACTCGATTTAGCCGCCACTGAAGCTGAGTTGACCCGTCCTTTGGAAGCTGGGCTGATTCAATTAACGGACACGGGGTTGTATTCCTCCACCTATCCCGGACAAACGGTGATTTCGCTGGCGTTTCCAACCAAACAAAGTTTAGAGAGTGCAACCCAGACTGTGGAAGCCAAATTGCAGGGGCTGGCATTACCGCCGGGCGCTGACCTCAAGGTGTTTCCTTACAATTTGAATGAAACCGCCGCCATTACCTATGCGATCGCCCCCAAGACCCCCTGCCCAGATGAGCTAACCTGCCTGGAGACAATGGCTGAGCCATTACAGACGAGGGTCATTTCCCGACTCAACCAAATTCCTGGGGTCCTCCGGGTCAATTTATTAGGTGATGCAGAATTCCGTTCTGGAGACAATGGGGCACAACAAACGATCAACCCACCCACATTGACCCGCTTCAATGACAACAATGTGTTGGCCCTCCAGGTCATTAAAACAGGACAAGCCAATACGTTAGAGGTGGTGCGGCAAGTGGAAGCCCAGATACAGGAGTTAGCTGTTAACTTCCCGGACTGGCGGTTTGTGACGGCCGAAACCCAAGCCGACTATATTCGGGAGGCCACCAAGGCCACCATTGAGGCCTTATTAGGAGCGATCGCCTTGGCGATATTGGTGATCTATCCTTTTCTCCGCAGCTTCTGGGCCACTTTGATTTCGGCGATCGCCATCCCCTTGTCTTTGCTAGGAACCTGTACTGTCATGGCCCTGCTGGGATTTAACCTAGAAACCCTGACTCTCCTCGCCTTAGCACTGGTCATTGGCATTGTGGTGGATGATGCCATTGTGGATGTGGAAAACATTGCCCGCCATATCGAAGCCGGAGAAGCCCCCAAGGCCGCAGCCAAAGCCGGAACCCAGGAGATTGGCCTGACGGTTTCAGCCACCACCTTATCCATTGTGGTGGTCTTCCTGCCCATCGCCTTGCTGGGGGGAACCCTGGGACAATTTTTCTTGCCGTTTGCGGTCACTGTTTCTGCTGCGGTGGTCATTTCCCTGCTGGTGGCCCGCACCCTATCCCCCGTGTTGGCCGTTAAGTGGCTCCGGCCCACGACCACCCCACAACAAAAATATTTTCATCGCCCCCTCAATTGGCTCAGTAATCACTATCAAAACCTATTACAGTGGGCGCTGCACCATCGCGGCTGGACAGTCGGTATTGCCCTCTTAACCTTACTGGTGGGCCTGGGCATTATTCCCCTCATTCCCCAGGGATTTATCCCCACCTTGGATCGGGGGGAATTTAATGTGGTTTTCCAGTCGGAGCCCCCTAAAATTGCGGCGGCTTTTACATCAGGCTTCCCCCCCGACAAGGATAACGACCCAGATTCAGACGACAGGGGCGGTGGTGCGTTTAGTTTTTTGGATCAACTATCAGAATCGCCAGAAGCCTTACTATTGCGGCGGGGGCGGCGGGTATCTGAAAAATTAGTCCCCACCCTGCAAGACAATCCGGCGGTCAAAAATACTTTCACGGTCCTGGGGTACCAAGGTCATCCCCTCAAAGGTAGAATTCACGTCCAATTGCGGGATGATCGAGGTCAAACCACCCAGACTATTCAAAATCAAATCCGTGCCACGTTACCGACCCTCCCCAAAGTGAGCACCCGCGTAGAAAATATTTTGTTTGTCCAGACGGGAGACGATACCCCCTTAAAATTGGCGTTAATTGGGGATGACTTTGAGCAGCTACAGCAGACAGCCCAGACGTTACAAGCACGGGTGTCTGAAATTCCCGGACTGACCGAGATTAAATTGGAGGGGCTTAATTATGAAACGGCAGTGATTGAGCATTTTCGGGGGCAGCGGGCAATTTACCTGAGTGCTTCGTTACTGCCAGATTATGCGCTAGGGAATATTACCCAACAAGTGGAGGCGATCGCCAATGAAATCCGTCCAGAAGGGATCGACCTGGATATTCAAGGGGACTCAGCGCGAGTGGGCATCATTTTTCGAGAATTTGCAGTGGCATTTGCTTTGTCCATCGGCGGCATGGTGCTGATCTTTTTCGGACTTTTTCGACGTTTATTGGAACCGTTAGTCATTGTCCTTTCCTTACCCCTATCCATTGTGGGGGCGATGCTGGGACTCTGGTTAACCCAGAGCGATTTCGGCATGATTTCCCTCGTCGGCCTGATCTTTTTATTGGGGTTGCTGGATAAAAATGCGGTTCTACTGATCGATTTCGCCAATCAACTCCGTCAACAAGGGGTTTCTCGCCACCAAGCCTTACTCACCACGGGCAGAGTGCGTTTTCGCCCGATTTTAATGACCACTAGCTCCACTGTCCTCGGCATGACCCCCTTGGCATTGGGGTGGGGTGCCGGAGCAGAATTACGTCAACCCATGGCGATCGCCATCATTGGGGGATTAATGGCTTCAACCTTGCTGAGTTTATTGGTGGTTCCGGTGCTGTATAGCTTGTTGGATGACTTTTGGACGCGGAAATTTTCATAAATGGGGGGCATGTCATCCCAGCACAGACAACATTCCATGGACAATATTTAGGCTAGTAGTTTCTCCCCCTTTCCCTCACCCACCATATTTCGATGCACAACCTAAAATCCCAGGCTGGCTATGTTAACTTGACGTATAGATTATCTGACCAAAGAGTTAATTAGGCTAAGCTATGTCAGCATCGACCGTTGAAATTGAAGCCCTTGCGGCTGAAATAGGGGAACAGATTTATATGGATGTAGCAAAATGGCATCTGTTTCTGGCAGAAGCTCATTTACATCTGCCTTTAGCAGAAAAAATTTTTCCCTTGTTGGAAGAAGACAACTTAAACCAAGAAGCGGTCGAGCATATTTTATCTACGACGTTGGTCTCTGTTGGCGGTGGTAAACATCAATTAACATTGTTGGAAATGCTGCCGACTACAATGGTTGACCAATTGATGTCGCTTTTGAAAGATTATCAAGTTGAAAATTTTTAAGCGGGTTAAGCCTCCAAGATGGCAAATTAATTGCTCTGCTGTTTAAATAAAAAAATCTTTCAACCATTCGTTTATTGATTCTTGACTACAGTGACGTTGTATGGGTTCGCGCATCCTTTCTTCCCGTCTAAGTTTCAGCTACTGACATCATCTGCTGGGATTATTGCACAACTCTGATTCTTGATAAGTAGGTAGTCGTAATCAAACTGGAGTATAGACCCAAGCTGGGCAAGGGTTACAAGGCGATTTATGTTACAAATAATTGAGCCTACTTACCCAGAGTGCCAAAATTTTTTTCAATCCTCATCAACCATTACTCCCATGACCCCATCTTCCACGGTTTCTTCTTTAGGTAGAACTGATTTAGCCCCAAAGTTTACCATTCCAATAGGATTGATTACGGCTGCAATGCCTTTGATCTTCGTTCAACGCTGGATTGGTTTAGGGATTGCTTTATTGGGCATTTTTTTAACGCTTCAGGCGGTAATCATTAAACTCAGTTTCACCACCACTGATTTAGAAGTATACCGATCGGGTAAATTAATCCGCTCGTTTCCCTATGCGGACTGGCAGCATTGGCAGATTTTCTGGGAGCCAGTTCCCATTTTGTTTTATTTTAAAGAAGTCAAAAGCATTCATTTTTTACCGATTATTTTTGACCCACGCACCCTTAAAACCTGCTTAGAACATCATTGTCCCCTTCAGAATCTGCGTTCGGAATGACTTCAGAATTGCCCGTTAATCCCGCTGAAAGCGTTGATCCCCAACCCAATGTTGATGAATCTAGTCATCAGCAACTGTTTCCCTCCACTGAGGCTCAAGAGACAGACAAGAGCGATCTGCAAGTCGATCATGACAGTTCCATCGTTTCAGATGCGAGTACAACGGAGCCAATCGCAGATCCGACTAGCGACGATTCTGCGGCTAGTACCACAGGGGATAGTTCTACATCTAAGGTTCCGGATTGGGAAGAAACGTTCGAGGGTCAGGCAAATTCAAACGTGACAGAATCCCCCCTGGTTGTTACGGCGGCGCTGGGAACGGCGAGTGTGGAAGCGTTGGCGACTCAGAAGCTAGCGCTACAACAAGAAATCATGGCTCTACAGACCCGCAAAGCGGCGCTGTTTGCTGAGCAATCAACCCAGTTAGAACAATGGCTTACCGAGAGCTTAGAAACGTTGGCTACTCGGAAACAAAGCTTAGAAAATGAAATTGAAAAGTTAGAGCGTCGCCAAGAAAGAATTCAGCAAGAAATGCGTACCACGTTTGCTGGGGCTTCCCAAGAGCTAGCAATCCGAGTGCAGGGATTTAAGGATTACTTGGTGGGGAGCCTCCAGGATCTAGTTTCGGCCGCTGACCAATTGGAGTTGGGGACTGGCGATAGTTGGGAAACCTCTTCCACCTATGGAGACCCAATCATCGAAGGAGCTAGTGCAGTTCCAGTGATAGAATTCGCCGACCAGGGTTTTGCTAGCCAAAAACGTCAAATTCAAGATTTATTGGACCAGTACCGCAACCGTCCGGATTACTATGGTTCCCCTTGGCAACTCCGTCGTACCTTTGAGCCTATTCATGCAGAGCGGGTTAAAGATTGGTTTTTTAATCTGGGGGGGCGTGGCGCAATCGAAAGTTTGGATAGTCGCTTACAAAACATTCTCCTGGGATCTGCGGTCATTGCCGTTATTAATCAGCTCTATGGCGATCGCACCAGCGCATTGATTTTAGCGGCAACTCCAGAAAGGTTGGGAGAATGGCGGCGGGGATTACAGGATTGTTTAGGGATCTCTCGCCGTGACTTTGGACCCGACCGGGGCATTGTATTATTCGAGTCACCGATGGCACTCATGCAACGAGCAGAGCGGATGGTAGAAGACCGAAAAATGCCCTTGATTGTGATCGATGAAACCGAAGAACAGCTTGATTTAGCCCTATTAAAGTTTCCACTCCTATTAGCTTTTGCTGGAACCCATTCTTCCTATTCTGGCTATTAATTCGTCATTTAATCCATTAATCCAGTGGCCAATTGGAGGGAGAGGAGGCAAAGGGTCGATTTAAGTTCAATCTTTCTTGCCTCCTGAGTAAACCAGCGACCGCTGAGCCGATGAACGTTTCACCCGATTCCGGCTCGCCATCATCTCACATCCAGTTGGACCCAATTAGTGTGAGCCATGAATGTTTTTAGCAGTGGGATACCCCCCTCTAATCACATCACAACGTTGATGGGCTTGACCATAACCAATGTAACTAGACGGTTGCACCTAATTGGAGACTGTCGGGGTAGACTCGTTTTCTGTTCCTTGCTGCTGATAGAGGTAATAATACCGCCCCTTGAGTGCCATCAATTCCTCATGGGTTCCCTGTTCCACCACTGACCCTTTATCCATCATCACAATGACATCAGCGCTGCGGACAGAACTGAGACGATGGGTAATAAAAAAGACTGTATGGTGTTTGAATGCATCCCCCAAATTCTGACAGACCTGTTGTTCAGTAATGTAATCCAGGGCGCTAGTGGCCTCATCCAACACTAAAATCCTGGGGCGTTGCAAAACAGAGCGGGCGATCGCAATCCGTTGCCGCTGTCCCCCGGAAAGGGTCGATCCCCGTTCCCCTACACGGGTGTTGTAGCCATTGGGGAGAGTCATAATAAACTCATGGGCTGCCGCGACTTTTGCGGCGTGGATAATTTGTTCAGTACTCGCGTCAGGATTCGTGAGGGCGATATTTTCCTGTACTGTACCGTCAAACAGTAGGGTTTCCTGGGGGACGACGCCCACTTGCCGTCGTAGGGAGTAAAGCTCAACTTTTCCTACGTCCAGACCATCCACTAAAATACGCCCATTTTCGGGTTCATACAGTCGGGACAATAGCTTGGTAAGGGTACTTTTTCCAGCACCACTTTGTCCTACTAACGCCACAAATGTTCCTTCCTTAAAGGACAAATTAATATTGTGGAGTTGGAGGGGGCCTTGGCGCTTGAAGCGAAAATCCACATTTTCAAAGGCCACACTCCCTTTAATGCCAGGCATGGGGATATTGAATCGGTCACGTTCCGATTCTTGTGGAGTGTCCACAATATCGGCCAGACGTTCCAGGGATAGTGCCGTTTCCTGGAAGTTTTGCCACAGTTGAGTCAAACGTAAAATGGGGGACGTGACATAACCCGCAATGATACGGAAGGCAATTAATTGACCCAAGGTTAGTTTACCGTCCAGCACCAAATAAGCTCCGACCCATAACACCAAGAGCCCAGAGAGTTGATTGAGAAAATGGCTGGAAGAACCCGCAAGGGTAGAGGTGATGACGGTGTTAAAACCAGCCCCGACATAACGAGAATATTTATCTTGCCATTGCCACCGGGAGCGCAATTCAATATTTTGGGCTTTAACGGTTTGAATGCCGGACATAACTTCCACCAGATAAGACTGGGTTTGGGCATTGCGTTCGGCTTTGAGTCGCAATTGTTTACGGATTAGCGGTGAAAAAACCAGGGTCAACACCACAAAAATCGGCACAATGCCGAGGGAAACAGCCGTGAGCAATGGGCTGTAGATAATCATCACCACGATGTAAACCACCGAAAAAACGGAGTCCAGCACCACGGTTAGGGCGGTTCCGGTTAAAAATTTACGAATATTTTCCAGTTCATTGACGCGGGTTGAAATTTCCCCCACCGGACGTTTCTCAAAATAACGCAACGGCAATCGCAGCAGATGGTCAATGATTTCTGACCCCAAACGCATGTCAATCCGATTGGTGGTATCCACAAACAGATAGGTTCGTAGAGTACTTAAAATTGCTTCAAAAACGGCGATCGCCACCAAAGCCGTCCCCAGGACATGAAGCGTATCTTTACTGTTTTGAACAATGACTTTATCAATGATGATTTGAATCATCAGGGGGTTAGCCAGTCCAAACAATTGCACGAAAAACGATGCAATAAAAACAAGGACCAACACCCAGCGATATTTTTTTAACGCCGGCCAGAACCAACTCAGTCCAAACCGTTCTTGAGGAGTGTCTTTGGAAGGCTGCATCAGCAACACTTCCCCTTGACCGTCCCGGCTCCAACTCTCAATAAAATCAGCAGTTTTACGTTTCAGCAGACCCAATTCGGGAACAGCCACCTTGACTTCTCGTTCTCCCGCTTCATAGACCAGTGCTAGGCTATCCTGCCAACGGATTAAAAAGGGAGTAGTCAGTTGGGAAAAAGCAGCCGTGGGAACCCGGACTAATTGACTCGTTAATCCCATTAATTCGATGATTGCCCCCGCCACCGGTAGGGAAATAAGCTCACTCCGGCGAACCTCTTCATCAACAATTCGTTGAATAATATCCCGACGAAACGGCATCCCAAAGTATTGACAAATCATTTGGAAGCAAGCTGCTCCAGCAGCGGCAGGGGATTGGCCGCGAATAATCGGATAACGCTTACGACCCTTGTCTTGCGGTGTCTCATCTACCACCGACTCTCCCAGTTGATTGGCCCCCGCATAGGGGATATCCTCCCAAGGAGAATCAGAAGGCGGCATGACTTCCACCGTAGACAGGGGGACATCGGCTCCATTGCCATTGGGCGAAACGGTGTCGGTATCTCTGGCGAGGCAGCGGACTGGAACCCCAATCAATCTGACGGGGCTGGTGGCCTCTAGTAAAAAATCTTGACGTTGTATATCCAGTACACTACCAGGAGCAAATCCTTTCAATTTCCCACTACTGACTAACCAAACCGTTTGTTCATCGGGAATAAAATAATTTTCATCTGGAGCATGGCTGCCAATAGGAAGTTCCCACACATGGGATTGGGGCAAAATATCCAGGGTTAATTGCCTCAAGTCATCATCGCCCCTGGCCTGTCGTTGGAGATATTGTCCCAAGAGTTCAAATAATTCCACCACTCCACAGCGTTCTTGGAAATACTGTTTTAACGGAGGATATTGCGCCAATAGATCTAAAAAATCCTGGCGATCCAAGCCGGCACAGACGGTCTCCGTCGAGGCGATTACCGTTTCGCAGGGAATGTTGCGGATAGCATTGGTTGCACCAATAAGGGAACCATTGGCCAGTAGCTGCAAAGTTGACGGAAAGCCTGTATCGGGGTCGTAGCCTAAAAGCCGTGCTTGGCCATTCACTAGAAAATAAATCTGGTTCGCCAGCTTACCCCGCGTCAGAATAATTTGTCCCATACGGAACCGCCATGGCTGCAACTTCGCGGCGATCGCCTCGATAACATCAGTCGGTAATCGATCAAAGGGTTCGACACCAGCAAGAAAGGATTGGTAATCAGTAATGGTTAAGCTCATAAGTTTCTGGGGCTGCAGCCAGGGGCAGACAAACGCAATTGGCGCGGTCAATTAATTTAGCAGTCTAGACTTAATCAGGGAACGCAGTCACCCTGATCAGAGAGACATTTGTGTTGAAATTGAATGAGTAGTGCTTTTTTTAGGTAACTTGGTTAAGTAAAACCATCTAAGCTTAAAAACGAAGGTTGTTGTCTTCCAAAGGAAAATCACTTTCACCCTGAAGGTTTACGACACCATCAATTGTTAACTAGAAAGAGATGATTTTGTAGTCCAGAATACCGCTGAGCAGAAAAAGTCATCTTAGCTATGATCATCTTGATGAGAACACCATAATTGAACTTACCCGAAATTATCACCACAATCTCCATCTCTCCCATAGTCCATTGGCAGACGGTTCAAAGAAGAGCATCCTAAATTCCATTGTTGGCCAAATTGAGTCAACCGACACGCCCACACAACTGAACGAGTAATTTTATGTCAACAACTTTATGTCAACAACATGTAAACAGAAAACTTCAATCAGGTTGCGTTGTAGCATCGTATACAGGATGGTACGCTTACCCATCGAGAGTTTAAGTAACGCTTTAAACTTCTAAGACATAATCTCTTCACTTCTTGCCATAACCTCGTCGTGGGTGAACAGTTACCTCAAATCTATGCAAAAACTGCGTAACTACTATCAAATTTTGGGCGTGTCCCGGGATGTATCGGCAGAAGAAATTAAACGTTCGTTCCGTAAGCTGGCACGACAATATCATCCTGACGTAAATCCCAACAACAAAGCGGCGGAGGAAAAATTCAAGGACATTAACGAAGCGTATGATATTCTCTCTGACCCCAATAAACGTCTCGATTACGATGCTCAATTAACGGGTCGTACTCGGCGACCAGGGGCAAATCGATTCACGAACAAACGGGTTACCACCACCCCCTCAGGCCGCAATGGTTCCCCCCGCCGACCGGATAATACTCGTCAAACAGCTGACTCCTGGCGGGACTTTAGCACCAGTAAACGGACTCAGGTGGTTTCTCCAGGACGCCGTCCGCTCCCCAGGGACGTGGAGGCAAAGTTAACATTACCACTGGAAAAAGCTTTCCAAGGAGGACGGGAACGTATTCGCCTTGAAGATGGGCGTTCCCTAGAGGTGGAAATGCCGGGGGGAATGGTTGATGGTCAACGTATTCGCTTGAAAAAGCAGGGTATTAGTGGTGGTGACCTCTATCTCAAGATTAGTGTCGCGCCCCATTCTTACTTTCAACTCCAAGGCACCGATATCGCTTGCCAAGTTCCCGTTACTCCTAGTGAGGCGATTTTAGGAGGGGCGATCGAAGTTCCGACCATTGACGGTTTGGTCAAAATGACAGTGCCCGCTGGAATGAAAAATGGGCAAAAACTCCGTCTTGCTAACAAAGGCTTTCCCAATGGTGATGGTGTCCGAGGAGACCAGTTAGTCGAAATTCAATTGGTCATTCCTCCAAAACTCAGCGAAGAAGAATTGGATTTATATCGAGTTATCCGAGAAAAAGAATCTTTTAATCCCCGCCAAAGATTCATGACCCAACCATAAGGAAAGGTGGAACTGTCTTGCCGGTTCCAAGGTCTACAAAAGTTCACAACCATCCGTGCAGAGACTCACCCGGTACAATAGAGACGGTTGGCCGCCATAATTACTTGCTACTTGCTGCTTGTTTAGCCCGGCTATTTCATTTGTGAATTTAAATTTGACCCTTATGGCTATAGCTTATATACGTCGTCCTATTTCTCTGTTGACCCTATTGGTTGGTATGACCCTGGTAGGCACTGCCTGTGGTCAACAAAAACAGGCTGATGGGCCAAAGGCCATTCCTGTTGAATTAAAAACCCTAGAAACCTCTGCCGTTGTGGATAGCAATGAGTTTGTGGGTAATCTTGTGGCGACTGAATTTGTGGAACTCGCGCCTAAAATTGATGGTCGAATTTTAAGAATTTATGCCCGGTTTGGCCAACGGGTAAACAAGAATGATCCCATTTTGCTCCTGGAACCGACGCAACAAAAAGAGGATGTGAATGCAGCGACGGGAAATCTCAATATCCAAAAGGCGAATCTCCAAGCCAGTGAAGCAGATTACCGTACAGCTCAATCAGAACGAGATGCTGCTCGCTCTGCTGTTGCATCCCAAGACGCTAATTTAGCTCGGGCGATCGCCGACTTAGCCAATGCGCAGGAAACGCTTAAAACCCGTGAAGCAGACCTCAAAAGTACCGTCGCCAACCTAAATTTGTCAGAAATCAACTATGAGCGCTCATCGTTTTTAGTTGAAACAGGAGTACAGCCTCAACAGGATTTGGATAATCGCACCACCGAGTTATCTGATGCCCGTGCCACTACGGAAGCCGCACAGAAAACGGTGCAGGCTGCAAAAGCAACCGTGAATGCCAATAAATCTAGCGTTGATGCGGCCAAAGCTGCAGTACAACAAGCGCGAGAAAACCTACAAGCCGCCGAGCAACGGGTTAGTTCCGCCAAGGCTAGTGTTGAAGCTCAACGAGCCGCCATTCAACAAGCCCGGGGTGAACTAGGCTCCACATCTCAAAATCTGATTTACAACCGTGTCTTAGCTCCCGTTACGGGGATTGTAGGAGATATTCCCTTAAAAGTGGGAGACTTTGTCAGTATTGGTCAGGCTTTTACTACTATCACAAACAATAGGGAATTTGAACTGGACATCAACGTTCCAGTCGAACGCTACCAAGATCTCCGTATTGGTCTCCCGGTGGAGATTATTCGTTCTGAGGGTAGCGAAGGCGAGGTGGGAACCATTAGCTTTATTTCACCGACGGCTAATCGGGAAGCCCAGTCTGTATTAGCGAAAGTTATTTTTAAAAACGATGGAACGCTTCGTAACAATCAATATGTGCGAGTTCGGATTATTTGGGATAGACAGCCGGGCTTCCTTGTTCCTACTACGGCGGTAACTTCTGTTGGAGCGCAAAAGTTTGTCTTTGTTGCCCAAGAGGCGACAACGGACAGTCATAATGATAGTGATAAAGATGCAGCTCAAACGCCTAACAGTCAATTGGTTGTCAAACAAAAACCTGTCGTGTTGGGAGGAATCCAAGGGCAGTCCTATCAAGTTATTTCTGGGGTAAAAGCCGGTGAACGAATCGCGGTTTCTCGAATTTTAGAGCTGCGGGATGGAACTCGCATTGAACCCGCCAGCATTAAAACCTCTGAAGAAAAAACCTCTACATCTCTGTAACCATAACTGTTAACAATTCAGTGGTTGTGCGTCGAAATATCACGAGACTGATCGTGAGCTACTTTAATTGGATTTGGCTACACAGTCGATTCCTCAACACGGCAGCACAACGAGCTGGACTAACCCTTCATCCATTGACTTAGCAGGACCTCATTAACATTTCCCACAACAATTTGATGCACGACCCTGATTTAGCTTGAATTTGCACTGTGACAAAAGTTAAACAATTTCAAAGAATCACGTTAAAAAAGACTAAGTTCAGCGGGAGAGCGTCAACAATTGGTTATGGTAGTATTTGATTCAGCCCATCATGAGGTTTAACAAGGATTTCCAGTATGAGTGCTATCTGCGAAGTTTCTGATGCCAGTTTTAAAGAAGAAGTATTAGACAGTGAACTGCCTGTACTTGTAGATTTTTGGGCCCCTTGGTGTGGTCCCTGTCGTATGGTTGCCCCGGTTCTAGAGGAAATTTCGACTCAGTATGAAGGCAAATTAAAAGTCGTTAAGTTAAATACTGATGAGTGCCCCAATACCGCAAGTCAGTATGGCATTCGGAGCATTCCAACGCTAATGATTTTTAAAGGCGGCGATCGCGTTGATATGGTGGTTGGTGCCGTGCCTAAAACGACGCTGGCAAGCACCCTAGAAAAACACCTGTAGACTATAGTCGGACAGCCGTAGATCGTTGGGTTAAATTAAAAAAAATCTCTTGATCCCCCATGGCTGATCGATATCAAACCTGGGTAGGGGAAAAGTTTTAGTCTGGCTCTAGTCCACAATTTCAAAAAAAAGGAAAGCAATTAAAGGTCGAGCTTGTTATCTGGCTCGACTTTTTAATGGGGAGGATTAAACCGCCGCAACTCGCTGCTCAACCACGAGTGTCGAACCTGACCATCCCCCCTTGCCGTCATAGTGACGTAATAGTCGTTGTCGTTCATGGTTACTGACTAACCATCCCACCTCTAAGAAAAAGGACTGACGAAGTTGCAACGCATCAGGGGCATTGCAAGACACCCCATCAGGGAGGAGTAAAACAGAACGGGCATGGTGTCCGGTGAAGCGAATTTGGTCTCTTTGAATGACCCCAGTTGAATTAATCGTTGCTTCATTAAAGGTTGAAGTTTGGTGGAGACGATCGCCTTCTTGTGCAAGGGTTACCTGAGTTTCTGTCATTGTGGGTTCTGGCCAATTTGGGGAGACGGTATAGGCTTTGCCCTGCCAAGTCCCCAGCAGTTGTTCTACGGTTAGCTGGGGGCGTTCTTGGGCATCGCTGCCGGCACGAAATTCTCGAATTAAGGTGAGTGAATCTAAGTGCAACTCTTTACTGTAAAGCTGTACAAATCGCATCCGGCGATCGCCAACAATAAAACCAAACTCAGCACCAAATTCAGTAAACGGTGCTAACTGCCATGCCCCCTTAGAAAAGGTACCTGTATCGAAGAAAATTATCTGCCGTCCGAGGGAACGATATTCCTGGCTGTAATCCTGGGTCGGGGGGTCTTGGTAATCTGGATTATCGTAACGCCGGAGACGAAACCGGACTAAGCGATTATCTTCAAACCCCTCCAAACTCAAAATAGAGGGAGTGGATTTGATTATCTTCCCGGTGGGGGTCAACTGAGTAAAAGAGCCGCGCCATTCCCCTAGATTTTTTAAAAAGTTCTGCCACTGATTCATTGCATATATCCGTGATGAGGAGGAGCCGTTAAAATAGTAAAGCTTTCTGACCCCCCGGGTCTCGCCCCAATCTCGCTAGGAGTCTTCCCCCATGCCAGCTAGTTCCCTCAGTCCCCAAGATTTGTCCAAGCTCACCAGTCGTGATGTTGCTCAGTTAGCCCAACGCTTAGAGAGTGATGATTACACGGACCCTTTTGAAGGACTCCAGGACTGGCATCTGCTGCGGGCGATCGCCTTCCACCGTAAAGAATTAGTTGAACCCTATCTGTATCTACTGGACAACGAACCCTACGATGAAGCGTAGGAGGCAGTTTGAAAAGGCTTCTTTCGTCATTCTCCAAGCCCCTCTACTGCCGCTAATCTCAATCAAAGATGCCCCAAAAATCCATAGTGGGAATTGCTAAAAGAAGGCTGAGCTATCCTAAGGGACTGGGGGAGTTTGGTAAGATATAAAGCTGTTTTGCCAAAGATCTCCCTTATCTCCCGAACATCATGCTCAGAGCTGGAATTGTTGGATTACCCAATGTGGGAAAGTCAACCCTCTTTAATGCGCTAGTGGCCAACGCCAAAGCCGAAGCGGCAAACTTTCCTTTTTGTACCATTGAACCTAATGTCGGTATGGTTTCCGTTCCAGATCAGCGCTTAGGGGTGCTAGCGGAACTGTCCCAATCGGAGAAAGTTATCGCCACCCGCATTGAATTTTTTGATATTGCGGGCTTAGTTAAAGGGGCGAGTAAAGGGGAAGGATTAGGGAATCAATTCCTAGCGAATATTCGAGAAGTTGATGCCATCGTTCATGTGGTGCGCTGCTTTGACAGCGAGGATATTATCCATGTATCTGGCTCTGTTGACCCAGTCCGGGATATTGAGATTATTGATATTGAATTGGTTTTAGCTGACTTAGCCCAAACCGAAAAGCGACTGGAGCGTGCCCGTAAACAAGCCAAGGGAAACAAAAACTTACTTGCAGAAGTGACGGTTTTGGAAAAACTGAGCCAAGCCCTCGATGAAGGAACTCCCGCCCGACGCATCGACCTAGATGACGAGGAAAAGGCATTAATTAAATCCCTAGGATTACTCACCCTTAAACCGATTATTTATGCCACCAATGTCACTGAAGACGATTTGGCCACAGGGAATAACTGGGTAGAGCAGGTCCGGGCGATCGCCGCGAAAGATGGGGCCAAAGTCGTGGTAATTTCAGCCCAGGTTGAAGCAGAATTGGTGGAATTATCCGAAGAAGAGCGTGTAGACTTCCTTGAAAGCTTGGGGGTCAGTGAAGGAGGATTAAAATCCCTTATTGCCGCCACTTACGATCTATTAGGACTCCGCACCTATCTCACCACCGGGCCAACAGAAACCCGTGCTTGGACAATTCACATTGGGATGAAGGCCCCCCAGGCAGCCGGTGTTATTCATACGGATTTTGAACGGGGCTTTATTCGGGCTGAAACGGTCTCCTATGACGATCTCGTTACCTGTGGCAGTCTACAAGCGGCAAAGGAAAAAGGACTGGTTCGTAGTGAAGGCAAAGATTATGTCGTCCAGGAAGGGGATGTCATGTTGTTTCGTTTTAACGTGTAGCCCCCATAATTTATGAGCGTTTTCTAGGCTCTGTATGCAAGTGGTATTGCCAGAAGCATCAATAGTCAACGGTTTTGTAGGCGGAACGATATTTAATTTGATTGCACCCAATAGATTGAAGATCCTGGGCTATCCAACATAGGCTGGAGCCCCGAATCAGAGTTTGTGGATTTGAACAGGCTCTGACATCGCCCCAAAAAATTGTCTTAGCAGAAGGATGAAAATTACATTGCCATTGATTTTCTCAATCTGGTGGCATAGGCCCAATCACTCACACCATTTGTTCGTGAGTTTGTCGTTGCACCTCTGTTTCGAGTTGCACTAAGGGGACAAAGCATTCCCCCGGTAACAAAATAGGGCGCTGGTTGAACATGAGTTGTCCCCGATGCGTTTCTTTATGAATCGCAATTCCGAGGGGTTTTCTTGGGGATGTCGGATGTAGCAAGCGATAGCTACGGTAAATTCGGCGAGCCATCCGCAACATCTTGGGATCAAGAGGCAACGGAATATCCCGAAAAGTCATATCTAACTCACTGTCATCAGGAATGTACATTACAGTAGCCTCCTCACTCAGGACACATAAATGGTCATTAAAAAATCACTATGACCATGATAGTTAACATTCGCCCAGACGTAAGATGCCTAGAATAAGATTCAAGATTTTGTTAAAATCTGAAATTCTGGGGTCTGCCATAAGTTTTACTAATAATAAATTGGGGTAAATGGGATAAATAGGATAGTCGTTGCGGCTATTCAAGGAGAGTAAAGCCATACGTCGTTATACCCAAACAGAGCCGTTAATGTAAAAGATTGCCGCATTTCAATCCCTGTTCGGAGGGAGGTGAGCAACCAATTGACTGGAGGGGCGATCGCCAAATCTTTAGCCCCACTTTAGTTACTTCTCAGGGGAGGCTTAGAAAGGGCAGACAAAATAATAATGACGGGGGGAGTCATTTTATCCATGTTCGTTACCCATGTCTTTTCTTTGTTCATTGATGGAGGTGATTGGTGAAACCACAAAAATTTGTTTTGAGTGCCCTATTATTAGCTGGGCTCAGTCTGGGAGGTTGCGGTGTGTTCTCCTCCTCCTCTGATTCTGGTTCTGGTTCCCCAACGAATACAGCGGTTGCCCAAACGACACCGCTGGAATATCAAGCCTATGCCGACGTATTGGCCACCTATGTTGATGAACAAGGCTTGGTTAATTATTCAGCGTTACAAGCGGATCGACAGTTGCTGGATCAATCTGTGCAGGCATTAGGGGCAATTCCCCAAACCACCTACACCCAATGGCCGGATGCTGAAAAAATCGCTTTTTTAATTAATGCTTACAATGCTCTGACGTTACAGTCCATTATTGACCAGTCACCGATAAAGCAGAGTATTCGAGATATTCCTGGTGTGTGGAAATGGCGTAAACATAAAGTGGCGGGTCAATCTTTAACGCTGGATCACATTGAACATGAAATTCTCCGCAAGGCGTTTAATGAACCCCGCATCCACATGGCTTTAGTCTGTGCTGCAAATAGTTGTCCTCCTCTCCGTCGGGAACCTTACACCGGCGATCGCCTGGAGACTCAACTCGTCGATCAAACCGAGCGTTTTTTGCGTCATCCCCAAGGCTTCGCCCTTGACTCGGACAATCAGTCGGTGAAACTTTCCAAAATTTTTCAATGGTTTGGCGAGGATTGGGTCAAGAGTTACCAAGTGGAATCTGGCTATCAAGGCAATAATAAAGAAAAGGCAGTGCTGAATTTTATTGGTATGTATTTATCCCCTTCTGAGCAAGCCTTTCTCCAATCAGATAAGTATAAAATTCAATACTTTAACTATGACTGGAGCCTCAACCGTCAGTCTTAAACCCACATTCCGCAAGTTGGCAAGATGCTTTCCACCACCAGTTTTCAATCCTTACCCTGTTAGCTATCCAATGCCGTTAGTAAAAAAGCTCATAATATGAATCTTGACCTAAATGTTTGACATATTGCTTAACCAACTTCGATAACTCATCAGCTTCGCCAATCTGAATCCAGTCATCTATGGACCCACGAAAACAATATCGCTGAACAATAAACTGACGCTGTAGCTCATCGACCAAAACGAAGCACATCATTGGCGAATATGTTGTTGATTGCTCAATCATATCCGAAACATCTTTCTCTATTAAGCTTAAGCTCAGTCCAGATTGGAATAATTCCGAAAGCGCATCTACATTTTGGTCAGCTAAGTAGATGGAGATGACATTATCTTTGATATCAATTTTGTAATGTTCAGTCTGACTGTATTTTTCCATCCCACTACGGATAATTTCTACTTCAGCATCCGTAATAATCTTGGGACGAATCCGTCGCAGAAAAACCTGGGCATTAGGGTTTTCGTAAATCTCAAAGCCTGACGGGATATTATCGGCAAGCTTCCCATCGCTTTTCTGAGAGAAATAATATTTTGGGTTACCTTTTTTGGTTAACCCCTGATGGAGATAAAAGCTTTTCCCTTTTCGATTGGTATAAGTAATGGGCATTTTCTATCTGACACCATTTTTTGATTTTTTAGATTGCGAAACAGCGGCTAGCGGTATAGTTGACTAGCATGAACCGATCAAACCGGAACAAGGATAAAGGAGCTTGCAGCAACGCGGCCGGAACGATATCCTTCTCGGTTCTGAGCATTTTATACTATATCCTCTCATCGATATCAGCTCACTAGGTAACTTTTTCTAGCTCGATAGTCATAAACATCCCTAAAGCATTATTCAAAGGCGACAGCAGCCACTCGATCCCATTTACAAAGGGATATGTCCAAGAAGGCAACAATTGTCGAAACGATAAGCCACCGCTGAGCAAATAACGAAATGGGGTATGAGCTTTAACAGTACGAACTTTTAAATGAGGGTATTCGGCAACAAACTGTGAATAATCCCGTTGAAAAATAATCGAAGGGATAGCCATGTTTGCCCCTGACAAGGGACCACCATCGGTTAATCCCCAAAATCCATTTACATCGAAGGGTTCATGGTGGAAATTTTGATAAATTAACCGTGAAAAATAGGTATTAGCGGGTTCAATCATAATAATTTTTCCCCCATCAATTAAACAGCGATTCATTTCATTAAAAAATTGCCGGGAATCTTTAACGTGATGCAAAACATCAATCATCACAAAAGCACCTACTTCAGCATCTGAAAAAGGCATATCCAATCCTGAAAATACTAAATCTACTCCTTCATAGGGAATAATATCGGAGGTCACTGCTGCGGGATATAGTTGCTTAAAAAAACCAGGGCCACTCCCTAATTCCACAATCTTGCCTTGTGCCGAAAGTGTACCAATTTTTTGAATAAAGGTTTGATAAAACGAGATATAGGTTTTTTTCAGAAAAGGCTTACGTTTAATCAGACGGCGAAAGAAAAAGACATTATTGGGATCATCTAGATCTTCTATCTGACTAGCATCGGGAAGTTTGAGTTGGTCAATAAGTCCACTAATCATAGCAATTTTAATAAAATAGATTATGTTTATAACGGACGACAGAAAAGAAGAATTTATGTTGCCGTATCAGATGGCGATCGCCAAGATTTTTTGTGTCATTAATGGCAAGGTTCATTCTGAAAAGTATTATTTTCCATAAAAATTGAAGGGTCTAAAAATTAAATAAGATTAAATATCTAAATTTAAAGATTCGAGAAAAAAGGGTGAAATTTAAACAACAAAACTAGTGTCCTAAAGTAATTGCTTAAACAAATAATTCAAGGGTTTATTCATAAATCATATAAAACGAATTTTCTTGGCCGCATAAAGACACATTTTCAATAAAATTAATCCTTCCTTGAAATGTTGAATATTAGATTCACCATAGCTCCGGGGCACATAGCGGACGGGAATATCTTTAATTTGTAGGCCCAGCTTAGAGGAACCAAATAATAAATCAAAATCTCCAAAGGGATCGAATTCCCCAAAGTAACTGCGATTTTCAACAATTTTTTCGTAATGCTCACGCTTGAGTGCCTTTGTGCCACACAATGAATCTTTAATTTTGGTATTCAAAAGATAGGATAGTAGCCAAGCAAAAAAGCGATTGGCCATTCGATTGAGCCAGGGCATCGCTTCAGGGGAAACTGGATAAATCAAGCGACAACCATTGGCAAATTCGCACTGGGATTGGGCGATCGCCTCAAAGAAAGAAATCAAATCTTCCGGCATCACTGTCAGATCTGAATCGAGAATAATAAAAACATCTCCGGTTGCTATGGCGAACCCTTCTCGGACTGCATTTCCTTTCCCTTTTCCTGTCTGCTGACAAATTTTAATATCCCATTCGTCTTTATATTTTTCTTGAACCCGTTGAATTTCTTCCCAGGTGTTATCGGTTGAATTACCTTCAATGAAAATAACTTCTGTATGTTTTCCCATTCTGGGTAAACGGGAGACACATCCTTCGATATTCTCTGCCTCATTCCGCGCCGGCACCACCACCGAACAGCTTAATTCCTGTGTTTTATCCTGCTGACCAGATATTCTTTTTACCACAGGACGCGCTACCACATACTCAGTCAAGCAGAGTTGATTAATTACTGGTAGGGGGGCAATGAATTTATTAATAAGCGGAGCTAATAATGGAATATTTTTAGGAATTAATAAACGCTTGCCATGTTCCACAACCTGAAAATCACTCAGATACAACAAATTATCCACATCTTCTAGGTTCAACCAGTTTAGGGAAGAAGAAGGGAGCGGCATACGTTGGCCAATGGCAGTGGCAAAACGGAGAATAATCTCCCACGCAGGATTATGAAATGTCAGAATCAGCCGAGTGGAAGGATGGCAGGCTTTTTGAAGATTTGATAAAACCTTTTGGATATTATTTAGAGAACTGATCGAATTAGGGAGCAAAATATAATCAAAACTTTCCGATGAAATGAATTCCTCAGGTTTAGTGGCTTCAAACTCTAAATAGGAATAGTTTTCGCTAGCAAGTTCAACAGATGATTGATCCGAATCAATACCCAACCCAAAACTAGGACGAACAGCGGCCAGCAAGTGACCTAATTTAGTGCCAACTTCTAGTACCCGTGAATTTGATTGAACAAAGTATAGACAAACTGCCTCTAAATCTTTGTAATAATAAAGGTTCTTTTTACGCCACTTTTGCAACTGCAAACCACTAAACATAAAATTTTAATTAGTTTCGGGTGAAGTTCTTTTATAGAGTAATACGGAGGATTCGTCAACCAAATTTGCTGGCGTAAATAGGGGGCTAGCCTGTATTTTATTGAGGGTGGGTAACGTCACTCGATTAAAGGCATCAACTCTGGGTAAGACCGCTGGCTTCAAGGTGACAAAAAAGTTGATATTTAACTCTAATAACCTCTTCCAGGCGGCAAGGGGATCATTTTCTGCATAGCCCAATGAGGTGAAATAGCAGCGGTAGTCATGATCAAGTAGTTGTTGAGCGGAATAAAAGGCGGCTGAGTTGGCATTAAACCACTGGAGCTCTGTGCCGATGATGTTATAGCGGTATTTTCCGGCTTCGTTACAGGTAGATTCAACAACTGACGTTAACAGTTGTTTCTGGGATTCATCACGTTGAAAGGGGTGTAGCCAGTAAGAAAAAACGTCATTGGGAGCAACGACCCCCAGGGCTTGGGCATTAACAAAAAGCAATTGAAAGCTTATCAGACCCATAAAGGCATACAGCATTAACCTCTGTCCTGCGCTAAACAATAACCAGGCGAGCACAATAATGATGTAGGGAAGTAGCGGCAGCAAATAGCGATTTTCTTGGTTCACATTCAAAGATAGGGCGCTCAACACCAAGAGGATTTGTACAACTGAAATAATTGCTAGATAATCAAATAATTTGTTGCTATCAGGTTGATTCGATTTTAATTGTGATTGCTTCCAAGCCTTAATTAAAAATTTTGTGAGAATGTAAATGAAAGCTGCGAGACAAATAATCGCTAAAGAATAGCTGAAAAAGCTCTTTTGAAATGCAATTAACCAATATTCAAATTTGGATAAAAAGTCAGCTTTTTCACCATAAAGAAGGGCTGCTTCTCCAGATGATGCTAATTTGCCAAAGGCAATGATTTGCTGCCAATTTACACCGTACCACCAAACCATTGTTACCGTAAAAATTAGTGATAAAAGGTTCAATGGACTCAGCAAAAATATGAAATCTTTGAAACGAAGGGTCTTAATTTTGGTCAGAAATTGCGAAAGGGAGGGGAGATTGACTTGTTTGGTTAAATGAAAGCCGATAATAGCAGCAGCACCCACTAAATACAGGGGAGAGGTCACCTTAGCCAACATGGACAGGGCAAATGCCCCCATCAGTTGCAGGATTGATCGCTGTAGCCGCCATTCGGGCATCATGATACCGATATAAACCACCCAGGTAATGGCAAAGGTTTGTAGGGTTTCAACGACATATTGATGGGCCAATCCGAGGGAAAGGGGGGCGGCACTGACCAACAAACAAGTTGCAATTGTAATGGGGCGGCTATGGGTAAGTTTCTTAATAACCTGATAGGTTAAAACCAACGTCAGAAATTGAGTCAAAAAGATAGAGAGTAAGAGACCAATTTCAATTGATCCCAATAGTTGTCCAATCGGAACAAAAAACTGCCCAAACCACGCAACCCCTGGTGCTTTAAACCCAAAGGCACTCATGAGGCGCTTAAACCATTCAGCAGGGTTGGTTAGCAGGTAGTAATAGAGTTCAGTGGAAACTTCTGCGTACCAGGCTTGATCCCAGGGCCATACTTGACGATCGCCAAAAATCCAAACGAGGCTTGGTGAGATAGAAAAGAGGAGACAGAGATAGTCCCAACGGGAATCAAGCGGGTGATTTTTAGGCTGCATTTACCCAATGTCAGTTTAGATGCGTAAGATTATAGTGCGTTGTTGCTTGCATCATGACAGGTTGACGGGAATCAAAAAAGTGGATGGCTTTTGACTGAATTAACTGAATTAATGGAATAAGCGGAACTATGTCATACCGTATCCGGCCGATGATGGCGGCTGATCGCCCCTTAGTGACGAGTTGGGCACAACAGGAAGGCTTTTGTCCTGGGTTGGGGGATGTAGACATTTATCATGACACCGATCGCCAGGGAATTTGGATTGGAGAATGGCAGGAGGAGCCGGTGGGGTGTATTGCCGGCATTCGCTATGACGACCACTATGGATTTATGGGTTTATTCCTGGTGCGCAAAGACTACCGGGGACGGGGATTTGGCCTAGCCCTGTGGCAACAGGCGATCGCCTATTTAGAGAATGTGGCGTGTGTGGGTTTAGAAGCGGCATTGACCCAGGTTGAAAATTATCAGACGTGGGGCTTTCAGCCCGCTTATTACACCCGTCGCTATCGCTTACCGGCGGGGGATCAACGTCGTTTGTTGTGCTTCGTTAATACGGCAATTCTCCCACCGGGCTATCTGCTGATGATGGGACACCAGCTCAGGGAAGCAACGGTGCAAGCCTATGACGCTCGCCATGAGGCCACCCCCAGACCTTTATTTCTGCACGAGTGGCTGAATAGTGCGGCCGGAAAGGTGATGGTCATTGTGAATACCACCGGAGATTGTTGTGGGTATGGTCGTATCCGTCCTTGCTGGTTGCCCGATGATACCGATACCCCCACAGGATGGCGCATTGGCCCGCTCGTCGCAGATTCAACGCCTTTAGCCGGGGTGTTATTGGATACCCTGATTGGCGATCGCCCCGGGCCCGTCATTATGGATGTGCCAGAAGTGAACGCCGATGCCCTGTATCTTTTGGAAGAGCGGGGATTTGAGTTGAACAGCATGAACTTACGGATGTATCGGGGGAATCCGCCCCAATTACCATTGGAAGATATTTACGGACTGACTTCCCTGGAGTTGGGGTAAGCTCCGTTAGCCAAAATCGGTAATGCCATCACAGCAGGCTGATCCTCATTAGACATAACCGCCAGGGTAATAACTTGATGGGCCATGCGGGTGCTCTGGGTGGGCGATTGCTCGGTGCCGGAATTGACCGGATAGGCGGGGAAACTAGCACCACTGAGGCTGACCCGTAAGCAACTTCCCACTGGAAGGGTGACGCAGGTGGCTTGTAGGGAAATTTTTAACGATCTAGAGGACCGATTAGCAGGGGGAGCATGGCTAATACTGTGGCTAAAGGGTAGTACACGACCATCCGGTGTCACCTCAGAGACGGCGATCGCCAGATCAAAGCTGGGGCAATCCGCTTCGATGGTGAGGGATAACTGGGGACTACCACAAATGGTTATGGGTTTATTGAATGGGGTTGAGGTATAGGTCACCACATCGGCCCGATCATCTAACGATGCTCGATCAAATGTTCCGGCCGGGCTAGCGGCATGGCCCCCCAAGCTGGGCACTGGACGCCACGGATCGTGAACCCAAACGTCTGGGTTGCACCCGGGCACAGGCACAGAGGATAAGCCACTCCCGGAGGTAGTCCCCAATCCCTGGCTGTGTAAATACCAGCATTGTTGCTGTTCTGGGGTCGGAAAATCTGGCAACTGCCGCCACTGGTATGTCCCCAAATCGAACAATTCCAGTCGGGAGGACTCAAACCGTGCAGGCTGCTGTTTTAAATAATGATCAAACCAAGCCAGTTGCAACGCATCAATGCGACTGACCGCAGCAGCGCCATAGTCCTGGCCACCGGTGCGTCGTCCCCACGGAAAATGTCCCCAAGGACCGATCACCAATTTTTGGGTCACTCCCGACGTTTTTAGGGCTTCATATAACCGTAAATTTCCCCGGAGATGGGGGTCAAACCACCCCCCGATTTGTAACACGGGGATAGTCGGATTTTGCCATTGTGCCCCCGGCGATCGCCGTTGCCAGTACTCATCATTGGGCGAACAGTTAAGCCATTGATGATAAAAGGACTCGGGGGCTAGCTGTTGAAACCAATCGGGATTTGCCCCATTGGGCGATTCATATTGATAGGTGCGAGCGGCCGCCACCAGCCCATTAAATCGGGACTCATCCCCGGCCAATTTTGCCGAGTCTGCGGCTAGCTGGATGGCAGCCCAAATTATTTTGTAAACAAAACGCCCCATTTTCATAGGCCCAATCCTGGTAGAGGTTCCAAGCAATCATGGCGGGACAGAGGGTTTTCAACGCAGGATGATGACTCGCCGCCGCAAACAACTGGGTCATGCCCTGGTAAGAAAAGCCATACATCCCGATCGCCCCGTTACATTCCGGCAGTTGGGTGACCCAATTGAGGCAATCTTCTCCGTCTTCTACTTCATGGGTAAATAAATCAAATGTGCCTGCCGATGTTCCCCGCCCCCGCACATCTTGAATCACCACCAGGTAGCCCTGAGCTGCATACCAACGGGGATGGGCATAAACCAACGTGGACGCAATCCGACGCCCATAGGGTTGACGCATCAGTAAGGTGGGTAACGGCTTTCCCGGACGCTGAGCCTCTTTTGGGGTCGGCGCATATAGATCGGCATCTAAGCGCACCCCATCTCGGGTGTCCATGGAGGCTGACCAAGAGCGGATTGATGTCATGGTTCTTGTTTAATGGATAGCTTTCCCAGAGTAAAAAAATCCACTCACGAATCCGGGAAGGAACATTCCACTGTGATTTTTAAGCTACATTCGGCTGTGCCTTTGGTGACGTAGGGAACGCCGGCTTCGCCCCCGACGTTAACGCCAAACTCTAATTTCACTTTGTCGACAGTGCCAAGCGCCATGTTTTTAAACGCCCGTAAAGTGTGCTCGGTGTAGGTTTTGACGGTGGTTTCTAGTACGTCGAAGCTCTGGGCTGTTTTACGGAGCGTATTCCCCAGCGCATCTTTGGCCCCCAGGTCTAAATCTTCGCGGGTTAATTCCCCTGAGGAGGTTGGTGGTGAAGCGGGGGCGGGAGTGACGACGCCGGGCATTGCTTCCATGTAAATCACGGTATTGGCATCGACTTGGATCGGAATCAATTCGGTCATCGCTATAGATTTCGGGAACTCGTGGCATACGTTATTCACAGTAGCAAGATCAGTTTCCTCCGACTGAGGGGTATTTCATGACTCGCGTGGCGCTGGTTGTTGGCATTAACACCTATTCCCATTGCAGCTCCTTAAAGGCTCCCGCCCAGGATGCTGAGTCCATTGCTGAACGGTTGCAGGCGGATGGTGAGTTTAAGGTGATTCGCTTGCCAGAGGCGATTGAGCAGGCGGCGGGACAACATCGGGCAACGGTGGCAGAGACGCGCTCTGTTACTCAGTCGCAACTGGAGGAAGCGCTGAAGCAATTATTTAAACCCGATAGCCAGCAACTGCCAGATACGGCGTTATTTTACTTTTCGGGGCATGGGTTGGTTACCCGACTCGGACGGCAAAGATGGACATGATAAAGGCTATTTAGTGGCGAGTGACACCAATCCCCAGCAAGCCCGCCCCGGTATTTCCCTAGCCTGGTTACAAAACCTGTTGCACCATAGCCCAATCCGGAATCAAATTGTCTGGCTGGATTGTTGCCACAGTGGTGGTTTGGTGGATGTGGCGGCGGCTAATCCTGGGAATAAGACGGAGTATAGCCGCTGTTTTATCGCCTCATCTCGGGATTTTGAGCAATCGTGGCAGTTGACAGTCTGCTGTAATTGGAATGGCGCGACGAATGTTGCATAGCCAAAAAAATGGCATTGACCTCGCTTGTAAAGGAGAATGGTAGCCAGCCACAAAGATGCTTTTACTATGAATGCTTTTACTATGCTGCACTCTGTTGAAATACTCAAGCGCAAACTGTCGGAACGAGCAGGCGCTCCGTTTTCAGGTATTCTCAATGACCGCACTATCGAGGCTGCATTGCAAGATGCCAAAGTCACTTACCGCAAACGGTTGTTTACGCCTATCGTGACACTATGGGCGTTTCTGTATCAGGTACTCGATGCGGATAAAAGCCTGTCCAACGCCGTGAAGCAAATTCAGTGTTGACTGGCGGTTGAAGGCGTTCCTTTGCCTTCACTGAACACAGGTGGCTATGCCAAAGCGCGTCAGCGCTTGCCCGAGGCGGTTTTATGTCAGCTATTTGAGCATACTGGCACAGTGCTCTGCGCCGAAGCGTCAGCGGCATGGCGATGGCAGGGACGCGTGGTTAAAATCTTAGATGGCTCTAATGTTGTGATGGCCGACACGCTTGCCAATCAAGTCGCCTATCCACAGCACCAGAACCAGAAAGCAGGTTGCGGTTTTCCGATAGCCAAACTGGTCGTCGTTTTCTCTCTAGCGACAGCGGCCGCCATCGCTGTGCGAATCGCCGATTTTAAGACCTCAGAAATTACGCTAGCGCGCCAATGGTATCGCACCTTATCGGTAGACGATATCGCGTTAGCTGACCGAGCCTATGGTAGCTATGTGGACTTGGCGCTGGTCGCCGCGCAAAAAGCAGATGCTGTCTTTCGTAAGCACCAGCGTCGCAACAGCGACTTTAGACGAGGTCAGCGGCTCGGAAAGCGAGACCACTTGGTTGCTTGGTCAAAACCAGCCTCCTGCCCTAAAAGCATGGCACCCGATGAGTTCAAGGCATTACCGGAGACCTTGACAGTACGAGAGTTGCACTTCTCTATTCGCAAGACAGGTCAACGGACTAAAAACGTGACGGTTGTGACTACACTGCTGGATGCGAAAGCCTATCCGAAAGCAAAAAGTAGCGCAGCTCTATGGACTTAGATGGCAAGCAGAAATCAATCATCGACCACGTTAAAACAACGCTAAAAATGGAGATGCTTCAGGCACAGTCACCAGAGATGGTGCGTAGAAATCTATGTTCATTTGATGGCTTACAACCTACTGCGCTATTTGATGTGGCAATCAGCTGAACCAAAGGGACATGACCCGCTACGACTCTCAGTTCAAGGCGCTCGTCAGTCGTTTAATCAATACCGTGATTTGCTAGCAGATGCGGGGAAGCAACGTGGCAACAAATACCGTCTGTTGCTGTTGGACATGGTGGCTAACACTATCGTCCCGCTTCGTCCTGACAGGCATGAACCTAGAAAACGAAAGCGACGACCAAAGGCCTTCCCTTTGATGAATGAACCTCGCGCTATCCTTAAACAGAAGCTTATCGCCGCTCGATAACAGCGCTTAAGTCAAAGCATTCGTATATAGTGTGTTAACGAAAGCGTTGCTGGACGGGCTTGACCTGAGCGCATGGCTCACCGCTGGATCGACAGTTATCATCTGGTGGATTTTGTGAACCAAGCGCTGAAAGGGGAATTGCAAACGCCCACCTGTACCAATTTTGGTGATGCCCTTAACCTGACCCGTGCCTGGCAGGAAGTATCTGGGGCAGATGAAGCCAGCAAAAGCGAGGCGGTAGATTTGTCTCTTACAAGAGGGTTGGTTTTTCTTTGACTGGCGACGAGGATTCACAACTCACTTTTGGGCGCGAGGGGCTGACGGATGAATTGCTGGATCGGGTGCGTACCGATAATTTTTTGGCAGTTGGTGGGGGGGCGTCGGGGAATGGCAAGTCATCGGTGTTGCGGGCAGGTTTGTTACACCAACTGAAGTTGGGGCGTCGGATTGCGGGGAGTGACCAGTGGCGGTTGTGCATTGCGCGCCCGGATGAAAAACCGTTACGGGAATTTGGCGTTGGCGTTTGCTGCCAGAGGACTTATCTGGGGTGGAGCGGGCAGCGCAGTTGGCGCGAGGCAGGCCGTTACTCAACAAGGAGCGACAGGCTTGCGGCAGCTCATCCAAGCGGACAATGCTCCCCGGGTGATTTACGAACGATAGACCAGTTCGAGGAGGTGTTCACCGCTGTCAACAAGCGGAAAAGCGTCAGGCGTTTCTGGCTTATTTTGATGGGGCATTGGACGCCACGGGGAATAAATTGTGTTTAATTCTGGCGATGCGGGCAGATTTTGTTGTGCGCTGTTTGTCCCGGACTTACAGTGGTTTAGCGCAGCGGGTGCAGTCTCAGATGATCAGTGTGTTACCGTTGTCGTCGGCAACGTTGGCAACAGTGGTTTGTAAGCCCGCAGAAAGTCAGGTTAACCGTGGTGAACTGGAGTTGATGGCAAATCGGTAGGACATTGATGCGCCGGTGCCACCGTTATTGCGGGTCTGATGGAAAGCCAGATTATGGAAGCAGCGGCAAGGTAATCTGTTGATGAAGGTTATAAACAGTTGGGTGAATTTCAGGGACACTCAACAATCAGGCAACAACCTTTACGAGGACTTGAGTCAGCGAGACAAGCCACTGTTCGTCATATTTTCAGCGGTTATTGGTGGGAGAGAGCAGTGAAGATACCCGGCGGCGGGTGTTTTTAGAAAATTTGGTGGCAGAGCCGCGCTCCCTTACGTCGTTAATGAAGCGGTGATTCGATGATGGGCGGCGAAGAGAATCGCTTGCTGGTGACCCAGCGAGGTAATAAGCAAGGCAGTGACCCCAAACGACGGGCGATCATCGACGTTGCCCATGAGGCGCTGGCGGTTCGCCATTGATTGCTATTGCGACAGTGGCTGGCAGAAAATCTCAGGATTGCGCGGCAACAGCGGCAGGTCGAATCTGGTAAGCCGTGTGGCAGGCACGGGGACAACAACCGAACAACATTGCAGGGTTACCGTTGACGGAAGCCCGTCAGTTTCAAAAGCAACATTCCGCATCATTGCCACTATCCGGAGACGGCAAAAGGATTTATTCGCCAGAGTGTGCGGCAGCAGCGGATAGGACGCGCAAAAGTGGCGAGCTGGTTAATTATTCCGGCACTTGTGATTGTCGGATCTGTGGAAAATATAGCATTCGCAGATAACGAGCGCGGGGAGATATGGGACTTATTGATGGCAACGAAGGGAAAGCGGAAAAAGCGGCGGTGGAGAACGATGGGGATGCCGTCGGGCTCCTCCTGAAGAATATATTGTGAGTACCTGGGGCTGGCTTGTGAGGGGGTGGCCGATCGCTCCGAGACTTTAAGCTCAGGATGCCGACCTCGTTCAAGCCTCCCGTTCTACCGACCTCCGTTCTGCCGACCTCCGTTCTGCCGACCTCAGTGGAGCCGACCTCTGGGATGCCGACCTCTGGGATGCCGACCTCTGGGATGCCGACCTCTTGGTTGACCTCGATCCTGGCCTCTGGGATGCCGACCTCTGGGATGCCGACCTCTGGGATGCCGACCTCTGGGATGCCGACCTCAGTGGAGCCGACCTCTGGGATGCCGACCTGGTTGCCAACCTCGGGGATGCCGACCTCTGGGATGCCGACCTCTGGGTGCCAGCCTCAGTTTCGCCTCTAAGAATTCAACAAAACCTCCGTGAAGCCGACCTCAGTGGAGCCGACCTCTGGGATGCCGACCTCAGTGAAGCCGACCTCAGTGGAGCCCACCTTAACAGAACGATTCTGGCAACTGACTTCCGAGGAGGCAAAATATCGACTCGCAACAGTTAACTAAAGACCGAACAGATTCTCTTCCCCTCTGTATTTAGCACCTGACCGCAATAAAAAGCGTGGTGACCCTAACCGGGTGTGATACCTTACGAGTGCTTGTTAGAAAATATCCTGGTTATCCTTGGAAAATGTACAATATCGTTCAAGAAGGTCGCGAAGTTCGTCGATTAAACCACTTTTGTTTTTGCATAACCCCCCCGAGGGTAGCAGATATATGGAGCTGTCATAAAGTTCAATCTAGCTCAAAACCTTTGCTATACAAGGGTTTTGAAATCGTCTTTAGCGATCTGATTAAAGAAAACTCCTCTCTAATCTGCGTTTGAATATTATCCGGCTGCTTCTTTAGAGCCGGGGCAATAAACTTGGTGCAAATGTCCAGTTTCTGAAAGACACCTGTATACTTTTATAGTGAATCCGATGGGCTACCACAACACCAAAAATCCTAAGGGTTTCCATTTCCACAGAAAAATCACCAAAGCCAGCTGGCGATCGCCGCGAAACGTGTTTTAAATATGGTCAAGCCTATGCCAATCAGGTACATATCGTCATCGGCGGAGCTGGAAGCTGTGGTTTGGCCGCAGAGAAGATTAGAGTTAACCGTGGAGCCGGAGTTGACTGGCGAAATCAGTGGGACATTGAAGGTGCGCCGATTGCCACACCGTTATTACTTGAGATGCATTGACGGAATTGTGGCGGAAGCAGCAAGATGATCTGTTGACGTTGAAAGAGGTTATAAACAGTTGGGTGGAATTTCAGGGACATCAATCGAGCAACAAACTTTACGAGACTTCAAGGTCCAGCAAGACAAACCACTGTTCAATGTATTTTCAGCAGTTGACCCAATTGGGAGAAGGCAGTGAAGATACGCGGCGGCGGGTGTTTTTAGAAGATTTGGTGGCAGAGCCCTTACATCCCTTACGCCGTGTACAAGCGGTGATTCGTCGATTGTGACAGAAAATCGCTCATTCCTGAACTTGGCACGACCTCATTGTTTTCCACAACAATTTGATGCGACCCAACAAATCTTTGTCCAACCACCTTAAGTGAATCCTGCAGCTGTTTTCGTGACATAGTAGCCAGTAAAAACGGAGTGTATTGGGTTCAGCCAATTCATTTCATAGAAAATTCTTTAAAAATTCCTTAAAAATAGTTGTTTTTGCTCGTTATTTTTAAAAAACTTTATAAATATCACATTAAAAAAATCTAAAAATCGCTAATGCTATTAGATGGCTGGCGACAATGAGCACGGGAGATGCTATCGGAGTTATAAACACCGGGAATGGAAATAGATTCTTTGATCTCTTAAATAATTACTGGACTTCATTTCTTTCTCTTGTTTGGTAAAAAATTCGTGTTTAAAAACGTAACGTACCATTTAGAATCTACATATAAAGTGCTCGTGGGACACTGGCCAATTTTGATACTTGAGGCAAGTCGAAATCACGGGCTTTGGTTGCTGGTAACCTCCCCATCGTGTCTTTGCGTCAATCCCGATGTTCCGCTACTTACATGCAATTTGGGATGCAGACTTATAAAGTTTTCTCCAGTGATGAACTTGCTCGGGGAGTGGTTTCAGTAGAGGCGAACCTGACCGCCCGGGAATGCGGCGATTTGCTCCTCGATCATATTACCATTGGCTATAACCAAAACTCTGTAGATTTTGTGAGGGGAAATTCAAGGGGTGATTTGGTTACTACTGAATCAGCAGGTTTCTAGGTAACGAAGGCAGTCTTGCAGGTAACAATGGTTTATTTCCGGATACATCGGATGTCGCTCGATCACTTGCTCCGGATCCAGGGCCGTTATGATTTTCGAA
>CALNXU010000029.1:0-109101 GCA_942490695.1 Merismopediaceae cyanobacterium
AAATACCGAAGCGGTTAAAGTTTGTGGTCGTCTCTTCATGGGGAAACCCATGATGATGCCTATGTAGGCGTGGAGGCGCGGCAGCTAGAAGTCGAAAGGGGACCGACGCTCTATTCATCCGCCCAACGACTCCCGATGTCATTGTTGACAGGGGATCCATCGGGACGACAGGTTGCAACAGTATTGTGTCGATTCATGCCATTTTTTGCGGCGATCGGTGGCGGCGGATTGATTGCCGGGGTCGCGGCTTGCGTCAAACGACTGTACCCAGAGACTGTGTTCATCGGCGTGTGAACCGAGGATACGATCGCCATGTGCCGTTCGCTGCAGCCGGGGAACGGGTGAAGTTAGACACACGTGTAGCCGTTTGCGGATGGCCAGTCGCGCGTGAAGTGGGGATCAAAACCTTCTCTCCGCCAACAGTACAGTGGATGACGTGTTGGTCGTCGATGTCGATGACAATTCGTGTCGCCATTAAAGATTGTTTCTTGAAGAGGTTTCCCGCCCCATTTTGGAAATTGCCGGTTTTGGCGATCAGCTGGCCTGAAACAGTATGTACAGTGTGAGCAATGCCAGGATCAAACATTAATTGTTATACGCCTGCGGGGCGAATATGAATCTCTTGACGTTCTCCGCGATTTGCGGCGGAACGGGCGGAGTATGGAGAACAGCGCGAGGCGATTTTGCGGTTACTATCCTGGAAGAGCGGGGTGTTTACGAAAATTTTGGTGAATGTTTGTAGGCTTATCATTGGCATTACCGAATTCAGTTGTCAGACACCGAGCAGAAGCTGCCCATATTTTGTAGATTCAAATTCCAGAATCGAATTGATGCCCATCATCTTCACCAGATGTTTACCGCTGTGGGGTTCACCACTAATTCGACGGGATGATGAACTCACAAACCCCCATCTACGCCACATGGTGGGGGGACGACCACCACAGGTACGGGCAGGAAATTCACCCACCCAAAAAGGAATTTTCTTGTCGTTTTGAGTTTCCCGGAATTTCGGCGCCTTGATGAAATTCTCATCTCGATGAATCCGGCTTGGAACATTAGCTCGTTCCACCCATCGTACCACGGCGCTGACATAGCCGTATTGTAGTCGGGGTAGAAGTCTACCAGAAAATGAATGATTGGCAGTCGTTTTTGTGATAATTTGGGCTATCGTTACCGGACGAATGTGACAACCTGCCTATCAACAGTTTTTACAGTAGTCATCTCAATAAATACGGAGTCATACCACTTCATACAAAATATTTTCCGATGCACGGCATAGAGGACAATGGTTCAGATAGTTTATACCGATCCATCTCGGATTGCTGATGCGATAGCCTCGCGGAAAGTTATAAACTTGCCGAAAGGCGCGACTTGCTGTAGTCGTAGCAGAGGTTGTTTAATCACATGCAATTGAAGACTACCGTTATTATTGAAAGTCCTTCATTACACTGATATTTTTGAACGTTTTTTTGAATTATATCGTGAATGTCGAAAAAAGACTCAGCTGATTCGAGAGACTTAAAGATTGTCCCGTCAAAAATTGCAAACAGCTTAATAGTCGATTTTCCAGGTTTTTAATATCGTGTTTAACATCCCATGCGTTGAATAGTTGCGGCTAATGTCACCCCCCCTAGCTTACGAGCTATAAAATCTCGTTCTTCTCTCGCATGATTTCCAGTAGACTTTAAAATTTTCATTGCGTTTGGTTTCTGGAATTGCTTCTTCTTAAAATAGTCTCTCAAAGAACTGTTTCTCCGAAGACGTACTTTGTTGTAGCGACTTGGTTTTCTTTCCTCATTGTAGTCTTGCCGCAATTTGTAGGTAAGGATTCCAGTATTGATTCTTTAACTAAAGGATACTTATTTTTCTTCGCTGCTCAATATTTGGCTAGAAAAATGTATCGATTGCCCATTCGTATGTTGAACCTTTCAATAGCACGGGAAACTGTGAAACATTGCCGGTTGTTCGTTCATAACGAATAATGTTACGAATGCTTGTTCATAAGAATGAGACCAAATATCAGCTCGTTGTTTTTGCTCTGACTGATTAAACAAGGTTTAACCTTGTCGAAAACGTCTTAAATTCACCTTGATTCCACCTACAGCAGGCTTGAATGAGCATTTTTAAATTGTGGCTCAATAGTTAAATCGGAGTTGTTGAGTAAATCTAAAGCAGCACTATAGTTATACTTTGAAATAAATTGTTTTAAAACTTGTAGATCAAATTCTTTTCTTAGAGAAGAAACATCTGTTTGAAAAACCTGTGACTGACCTCTTCTTATTTCTCTAGATTGATGATGAACTTCGCTCAAACTCTCCCATTGGTCGCATATCCTGCTGCTTGCAACATACCAAATGAGGATTACGGTAGGTGTACTCAGAAGATGCATTAAATTCAACGAAATCTCTTGGTGTAAGTCCTTTTTGACTAATTCTTAAACTCCGTTTTCTGTTTTCTGAGCAGCTTCAGTAAATCAGTAGGATCATAGAAAGTTCTGAGCTGACAGGAATTAATTCTACATTAATAATTGAAGTTCGTATTAGATGCTAACCAATCTTTAGTATCATAAGCATTCTTCTCGGTTCTTTTCCAAAATACAGAAAAGCTTGTCACAACAATTTCGTTACAGTTCCAAGACCCGTAGAAGGGAAACAATTGATCCTTCCCCAGTTTTCCCAAAAAGTGATCTTTGACTACCGACAAAAGATAAAAACAGTGACATTATTCAAACTCCTTTTTTCTGATAATTTTTGGTGTAGGTTTTGTTATTTTTCTAGCTGATTGAGAGGAAAATCCAAAGACTCAACATACACCCCTATTCCCTGTGCAAAAGCTTGGCGATCCATGACCTACCTCGAAAATAGTGACGACTTGATATGGATCTTCTCGTCGGGAAAAGACAGATTTAATCCATAGGAGGGCGTACTCTAATGCCCCACCAACATTTTTCATTGCCCGGATTTTTCCTTTGCCTTTGGGTCTCTGGAATTTCCATAAACTACAAGAGCTTCTCCTCTACTTTTTCTGTTGATTTGTTTACTTTTATTAGATTGATTAGGCTCGGCGATTTAACACCCATATTTCGGAGCATTTTGATCAAAATATCTTGTTTTCTTCGACACTTACTGGGATCTATCTGGACCAAGGAAAGTTTAATATCGGCAAAATGTCTTTTAATATCTTTTAAACAATTTCTGCCAATTTTTTGATACTTTGCAAATTTTAGCCTACATTTCCACGACAAATTCGGATCCTACCGTTGAGGCAATGATGGAAGTAAGTGGAACTCGACCAAATCCACCAATATGGTGACGTCAAAAGTTTTTCTAAAGATCAAGTAGCTTTTGATTTCGAGCTTCAAGATGGTTTTACCAGAATAAACGTGGGGTCTTTTATTCGATGGATTATTGACAGAACTAATTCCTAGTTTTCCCGGTTTACCAAGATTACCAAAGACGTCATCCTCTAATTTCCAAGAGTCAGAAGGTGAATAGGCCAAGCAAAAGCTCTAAATTGTGCAACGTAAAATTCCGAACCGCAGTGGGTCGAAACTCAACCTCTTGTTATAAGAATTTTCTTGTTGGTGGATCATCCATACATTTCTGAATAATTGAAACTCAAAGCTTTTTTACTACATTTGAAATGGTGAGCTCCGGATCTAATGCTCGACCATACTCACTACTAATTCTAGAGTACAATTTACCTTGAGTACTTGTTCAGTTTCCGATTTTCTGTACATCCTGTTAGTGTCTTCTGGATGTGGGGCGTAACCCATTGGGGTTAGGTTGTCCCATTGTGAGTAAAGGATGTGGCTCAGGCTTGTATTTCATCATCCCCACTCCAAGACATTGAGTAGTGCATTTTATTATTCAATATTTACAACAGGGCGTGTTGAGCATCTAAAATTTCCATTCTTAGCAGCCTCCTTTAAGAAACCCGTCATCAATTCGAGCATCTCGGCCTGTCTGGCAGCTCCCAAGGGTAGAGGTAGAAATGTAAACTTGATGGAAAACAGGTACACTTAAACTTCCACCTAACTCGCCAATTAAAGTTAATCCCTCATCGCCAACAAGAAGCTTCTAGTTCTGTCACGACAGTACTTGCAGTTGCCATCAGCTATAACAGCTTTTTCTAAAACAGGTTGGGAAAGTTTTCAAAATTGAGTGATTGCAGCGATTTGCAAGTTACTTTTCTGTCATTGTCTCTGCACCACGAGTATTTCCTTGAGTTATTTCAACGCGATCACATGGCTGAAGATCTCTAGGAAGTTTAGTTATTAATTTTACACTAATCCCTTGACACCCAACTGTTTCATCTCAAATTTAAGGGAGCTTAACCCAGCCTCTTCAAAGCTTTTACCTATCCAGTGTTTGTGACCATGGATGAGTTCTTTCCAAGTATTGCTGGAGTAATGCATTTTGCCATCTCTAATAAATTTCTTTTCTGATTTTCTTCATAATTTCCTAGATTGGTAAAAAAATTTGGCAGTTAATTATTCTTGTACCAGTTCAATTCCTAGATTTAAACCTGTATAAATATCTAACTCCATACAGTAAAGGCCCGGGATCAGCATGATCTTTTCCTACTAAAGGGCTTAGAGTTCCCACTTTATAAACTTTACTTAAAAAATACGTTCCCAGAAGAATATTTAACCATTGCCAGCCATTCGAGATGTCCCAAATTCTGGGAATATCAGCAGGTAAACCCCAACAATTGGAACTCGCTTTTTTCGATTCGAGCTCGACTTTTCCGATTTCGCGCCTTTTGAGGGCAAGCTTTACTAAAGTTTAGTGTCGAGTTTAGCATTGGTGTTTTCCTTATTAATTTAATTTTGCTAACTCTGTTTCCAAATTCCCGACCGATTTCTTTAAACCACCAACCAAAGCGCGATCATTTGGTCGCTAACTCTAAGTTGGTCTCATTTCTGAGTAGAGTCTTGAACTTTTTGACGTTCCCAAGGAAAAATAGAATGGTCGAGCGCTTCCGCTCGGAGACCGACGGTTTTAGGAGTCTTTAAAAGCAACTCTAACTTCGTAAGCCAGTTTGCCAAGTTTTTCAGCATTGTCTTCAATCAGATCATTGTATTTTTGAGATCTAAAATTCCATTGCCATTCGGCAGTTTTAGAGTTTTCCATAACTCATCTGCATCAACAGGTTCAATTTCCTCTTCAAGTAATGCAATTTTCCGGCAAATAGTGCTCCTTTAATTGAAGAGAGTGCTTTTTCTCATTGGTGGTATTCAAGAGCATGATCGCCATTCATCGATTTGTTTCATTAGTCTGAATTATATCTCGGCTTGCTCATAAGGGACAGACCCAGAGAATTGATGGCTGCAAGATGCAACAGGAAACATGAGGGTCGCATCAGCAAACCAAATGTTCTGTTGGTTGATCATGTTTAAAGAACATTGGCGTTCTCTTTATCTAAAGATTCCATCTCAGATCGGCAATTTTTCCTTCTCAGAGAATACGGAAGATTTGCTGAGTTTTGTGCCCAACATACACAATTCGGCATGTACTGTATGAGGGAGTGAGCAAATAAACATAAGTGAGATATTGCATAAATTTGACGTCTTGAATAACATTTAGTGAGAAATTTCAACCCAAAGTAGTCTGAAAATTGTTTTGCCAATATTTGTATTTTGGAGAATTTTTGTTCTCAAGGTGGTGGGAAAATGTTTTGACAGTACCTGGGGGGGGTACAAAAAAGTTAAAGCAAATTTCGAGGGGCAGGAATACTTTGGGTCTCGTCATTAGAGGTCACGTATTCGACTACAGGTGTTGGTTGAGTACAAAACACTCACTAAATTTCCGCCCACCGTTAATTTCCATTCCCATACATGCTCGATCAGATTGAATTTATTTACCAACAGGTTGAGGATATTCAAAATATACCGGGGTACGAGATAGAGGCGATCACGCACAATTACGGTTTTTCTGAGACTGTGTTCTGTAGGTTGCCGCTACTTGGTAAGTGGATCACAGCGACATTCAAGGATCACGCGATGCACCGCCCAGACGTGTACTGTTACGGTATGCGGGAATGTCCATATTCAGGGTGACACTACCCGGTAATTACTGCATTTTCTACAGTAACCCATCTTGTTCTTCAACTTGACAGTATTTACCTGTAGACCAGGTAGATTTTTGCTCTTCGATCTTCTCCAAATTTCGGTTCACGATATCTCGATTAATTTCACCTGTCTGAAGATATTCTACGAGAACTCTGTTGGGAATGCGTCGTTCTGTGACAATTTCAAATCTCTGATCACTTTTTCGCAAGTACTAAGAGAATCTATTTTTTGATTTTTCTTTATATCTACGACAATTCTAGAGTTTTCGAGGTTTAGATCACTCAACATATTTTTTAAATGATATTTCCCGCCCATCAATTGGTATTCAGAGGAATTGGTCGCAGTTCAAGATGGTCGGAATATATGCTCAAAACAGAAATATCCTTTTATTTCTAACTCAATATTCCTTATCAAAAAAAGAATAATTCGCTCCCGCGAGGCATGACCATTAGCGGAAAAAATGCTACCCGTCTGTCTACCACCGGGGTGTACGGGCTTGTGCATCACGTTAAGATCGTCGAGAGGGGCAGGGTGTACCAGCAGCACACTTCGAAACGAGCGCGGAGTTCTAGGAAGTAGGGAGGCGCCGTCCAATTTCCAAGTTCGAGTTGTTTCCTTTTTGGCTGAGGTTGATCAACCAGACCTCCGGGGGATTTGGTATTGGCAGCGCGGGAACGATTTTCAGCATGGCGGAAGATTATAATTTCAAGATGAGTTCTAGGCCTTCTGGGGATCGAAAATGCCTGTTTCGTTACTGGGCGGTGAATACGGGTGAGTACGGGTTACTCAAAGCGAGCTTTGACGTCACGGTTCCGTAGGGTGAAAGGTCGGGGTAGCTTTGAGCCAGTTTTTGCTTCTTTTCCCAGTTTTGAAGCTTTTTCCCAGCTTTGGGCCTCATTTTTCCCGTTTTATTTTTTTCCCAGTGTTTCCTATAAGAGAACACTGGGAAAAAGAAGCTAAAAACTGGAAAAAGAAGCTAAAAACTGGGAAAAAGAAGCTAAAAACTGGGAAAAAGAAGCTAAAAACTGGGAAAAAGAAGCTAAAAACTGGCTCAAAGCCGCAGCCTTCACCCTACGGAACCGTGACATCAAAACTCGCTGAGGAATAACCCATGCAATTGCTCACCCGTAAATTCACCACCCAGCAGTATCACCAAATGGCAGAAACAGGGATTTTCCATCCCCAAGAAAACCTAGAACTGATCCAAGGGGAAATTATCACCCTGTCGCCTGTAGGCTTCCGCCATGCTTTTGTGACCTACGACCGAGAAATCAAAATTCCCCTCTATGCCCAATACCAAATCCCAGAGGTCTGGTTGATCAACCTCTCCCAAAAACAACTCGAACGCTACACAGAGGGGCGATCGGGAAAGTATCAAACGATAGACATTTTCAACGCCTCTCGAACCATTAAGCCCCTCGCATTTCCTTCCCTAGAACTCCGCCTCGATAAAATTTTCAAGTGATTATGTACTGGTACACCCTCACCCCTCTCGACATTCTGTTACTCCGTGACGCAAAACCCTTTACCCCTGGTGAACGGTGCCTGGGCTGGTAGCATTTTTCCGCCCAATGGTCATACCCTCGCGGGAGCGATTAATTCTTTTTTTGATAAAGATATTGAGTTAGAAATAAAAGGATGTTTTTTCTGTTTTGAGGAAACGCTATATTTCCCGACTCCTCTTGGATTTGCTGATTCAATTCCTCTAGTGCCAATTGACTGGGACGGAAATAATCATTTAAAAAATATGTTGAGTAATCCTAAACAACCTCAACCTCTAGGAAAATTGTCGAGCCTAGATAAAGAAAAAAATCAAAAAATAGATTCTCATAGTACTTGCGAAAAAAGTGATCAGGATTTTAAGTATCGCAAATATTTCCCAACAGAAGTTCTCGTAGAATATCTTCAGACAGGTGAAATTTAACTGAAGATATGGCAACGTCCAGATCGTGAACCAGAAAAACCTTGGAAGATCGAAACAAGATCCCACAATTCTCTACAAACAAATACTCGTCAAGTTGAAGAACAAGATGGTTACTTTGTAGAAAATGCAGTGAGAATGTTACCGGGTTGGAGTTTGGCGATCACCCTGAATATAGACATTCCCACGCCTACAACATTACGTCTGGGCGGTGAAGGTCATCGCGTGATCCTTAATCGCTGTGATCCCCTTGCAAAGCAATGGCAACAACTACAAACACAGTCTCAGAAAAACTTTAATGCTGGTGGTAAGGCGATCGCCTATCTCATCACCCCCGGTGTATTTGAATATCCTCAACCTGTTGGCGCAAATAAAATTCAATCTGTTTGTCGAGCATGGCCATGGGAATGGAAATTAACCCATTGTGGCGGAAATTTAGTGAGTGTTGCAACTGCTCAACCAACACCTATTAGCTGTCGAATACGTGACCCCAATGACGAGACAAAAAGTATTCCTGCCCCTCAAGTATTTGCTGCTCCCGCAGGGAGTATGTACTACCTAAATCACCCCCAAGATTTATATCAAAATAATCCCACCGCAACTAATTCAAAAAGTTCTCAAAAAGCAAAACGGTGGCGAAAACTTGGTTACTCAGAACTACTTTGGGTTAGCTTCTCTCACTAAATCATTATTCAAGACGATCAAATTTATGCAATATCTCACTTATGTTTATTTGCTCACTCCCCTCCATACAGGTGCAAGCTCTCAGGCTGGTAATGTGATGGGCATTGCGAGGGAAACTCATACAAATCTTCCGTATTTACCATCATCTTCTCTGAGGGGAAAAATTCGATCTGAGATGGAATCTTTAGATAAAGAGAACGCCAATATTTTCTTTGGCAAACGACTCGAAGGAAGTGATCAACCAACGGAAGGGGATATTTGGTTTGCTGATGCGACTTTACTCATGTTTCCTGTTGCATCTTACAGCCATCAATTTCTCTGGATTACTTGTCCCTTATGGTTAAGCCGTTGGACTCGGTGGTTAAATAATTCAGACTTAATGAAACAAATCGATGAATGGCGATCGCTCTTGAATACCACCAATGAGAAAAAAGCACTCTCTTCAATTAAAGGAGCACCTATTTACCTACAGGGTGCATTACTTGAGAAAGAGGAAATTGAACCTGTTGATGCAGATAGTGAGTTATGGAAAGCTATAAAACTTCTACCGAATGGCAATGGAATTTTAGATCTCAAAAATAAGCTAATGATCTTATCTGATGAAGATTGTGCTGGCCTGGTAGAAACTGGCTTACAACGTGAAGTTAGAGTTGCTTTAAAAGAAGACTCTAAAACCGTCGATGGTGGCTCTTTCCGAGCAAGAAGAAGCTATCCCTTCAGAAACCATTCTATTTTTTCCTTGGGGCATCAAGAAAGTTCAAGACTCTACTCAAGAAGTAAGGGATAACTTAGAGTTAGCATTAAATGATCGCATACAGTTTGGTGGTTTAGAAAGTATCGGTCGGGGTTGGGTAGAGTTAACCACTACAAAAATTAAAAATTAATAAGGAGAAAACACCAATGCTTAAACTCGACACTAGAAACTTTAGTAAAGCTGCCTATAAAGGCTTGCAAGAAGTCAAGAAGGAAGTCGGCTCAGATCAGAAAAAAGCGAGTTCAATTGTTCAGGGTTTACCTGCTTATATTTCTACTTGGGGTTTATCTCGAATGGCTGGCGATGGGATTAAATATTCTTCTGGGGCGACAGCCTATAAAGGTAAAGTTTATAAAGAATTTTTAGGAACTCTAAAAACCCTTAGTAAAGTAGAATTTGATCATACTGATCCAGACACTTTACTCAGTATGGAGTTAGATATTTATACAGGTTTAAATCGTTTAGGAATTGAACTGGCTAAAGAATGGTCTTTCTGGGCCACACCAATCCTAGGAGAAGCGGAGGAAGTATGAAAAATCAGAAAAACAGTAGAGATAGTAAAATGCGTACTCCAGCTAATACTTGGAAAGAACTCATCCAAGAACAGTTAAACACTGGATCTAAATTAGGTAAAGCTTTTGAAGAGGCTGTTTTTATTGGGTTAAAAGATGAGGTTTTATCCCTTAAATTTGAGGATGAAACTTTAATTAAGACGGCCAAGGGACAGATTAGCAAATTAATAACTAAACTTCCTAGAGATCTTCAGCCATGTGATCGCGTTGAAATAACTCAAGGAAAAGCTCTCGTGAATAGAGTTACAGAGACAATGACAGAAAAAGTAACACAATCAAATCCCTTGCAATCACTCAATTTTGCTAAATTTGGGATTGATAAAAATGAAAAAGAGCTTTCCCAACCTGTTTTAGAAAAAGCTGTTATAGCTGATGGCAACTGCAAGGATACTTATCGTAGACTATCTGACAGAACTAAGCTTCTTGTTGGCAGTGAAGGGATAACTTTTAGTACGGATTTTAATTGGCGAGTTAGAGTTGGTGGGACTGTGGGATTTAGGGAATTATTATTACCTGTTTTCCATCAAGTTTTTGGTATTCCTTTTATTCCTGCCTCTACCCTTAAGGGAGCTGCCAGAGCTTGGGCAAGGCGGCATAAGGATGCTCGAATTGATGACCTATTAGGGTTTCTTAAAGGTGATCAAGCAGGAGCTGCTAAGGTGGAAATTTTAGATGCTTTTCCAACACGCCCCTGTTTAAGTGTGGATGTCGCCACCCCTCAATGGTCTTGGAGTGGGGATGATGTGAAATACAAGCCTGAACCACATCCTTTACTCACAATGGAACAGCCTAATATTTTAATAGGTTTACGCCCCACATCCAGAGGCACTAACAAGGATGTACAGAAAGTCAAACAATGGTTAGAACAAGTACTCAAGGTAGGAATTGGCTCTAGGATTAGTAGTGGCTATGGTCGAGCATTAGGTCAAGGCTCGTATTTCAAATGTAGTAAAAGCTTTGAGTTTCAATTATTTACTCAAGGAATGTATGGTTATGATCCACCAACTAAGAAAAATTCTTATAATGGAAAGGTTGAGTTTCGACCAACTGCGGTTCGAGGTATTTTACGTTACTGGTTTAGAGCTTTTGCTTTAACTTACTATTCACCTTCTGATGCCCAAGAATTAGAGGATGATATCTTTGGTAATCTTAGTAAACCGGGAAAGCTAGGAATTAGTTCTGTCAATAATCCATCGAATAAAAAAGACCCCTACGTTTATTCTGGTAAAATTCATCTTGAAGCAGAGAATCAAAAGCTACTTGATCTTTTAGAAAAACTTTTGATTTTAGCGTCTCATATTGGTGGATTTGGTCGAGGTTCCCGCCGCCCCATCCATTGCCTCAACGGTAGGATCCGAGGTTGTCATTGGGTAGTAGATTCTGGAAATTTACCTTTAAAGTATCAAAAAGAAGATTGGCAGAAATTGTTTAAAGATATTAAAGACTGTTTTGCCGATATTAAACTTTCCCTTGGTCAAGATCAAAAAGATCCCGGTGATCCAAGTAATCGAAAACAAGATGTTTTTGATCAAAATGCTCAAGTATGGGTGTTAAAATCGCCGAACCTAATCAATCCTAATAAAGTAAACAATTGGAAAACTGAGGGGTCAACAGAAAAAGTAAGAGGAGAAGCTCTTAGCTTAGTTTATGGAAATTCCAAATTTAAAGGCAAAGGAAAAAATCCGGGCAATGAAAATGTTGGTGGGGCATTAGGTACGCCCTCCTATATCTGGATTAAATCTGTCTTTCCCGACCAAGGAGATCCATATCAAGTCGTCACTATTTTCGGAGTAGATCATGGCGATCGCCAAGCTTTTGCACAGGAATTAAAAAATCAGGGTGCAATGTTAGTCTTTGGATTATTTTCCTCTCAATCAGCTAGAAAAATAACAAAACCTACACCAAAAATTATCAGAAAAAAAGGAGTTTGAATAATGTCTAGTATTGTTTTATCTTTTGTCGGTAGTCAAGATCCTTTTGGGAAAGAAACTGGGGAAGGATCAATTGTTTCCCTTCTACGAGGTCTTAAGGATAACGAAATTGTTGTGAGCAAAGCTTTTCTGCTATTTACAGAAGGAACCGAGAAGAATGCTTATGATACTAAAGATTGGTTAGCATCTAACTCTGAACTTCAAGATATTAATGTAGAATTAATTCCTGTCAGCTCAGAACTTTCCTATGATCCTACTGATTTACTGAAAGCTGCTCAAGAGGCAAAGCGAGGTTTAGAATTAGTCAAAAAGGACTTACACCAAGGAGATTTCGTTGAATTTAATGCATCTTCTGGTACACCTGCCATGAAATCCTCATTTAGTATGTTGCAAGCAGCAGGATATGCGACCAATGGGAGAGTTTGGCAAGTTCGCAATCCTAGAGAAATAAGAGAAGGTCAGTCACGGGTTTTTCAAACAGATGTTTCTTCTCTAAGAAAAGAATTTGATCTACAAGTTTTAAAACAATTTATTTCAAAGTATAACTATAGTGCTGCTTTAGATTTACTCAACAACTCCGATTTAACTATTGAGCCTGAATTTAAAATGCTCATTCAAGCCTGCTGTGATTGGAATCAAGGTGAATTTAAGACGTTTTTCGATAAGGTTAAACCTTGTTTGAAATCAGTCAAACAAAAACAACAGGCTGATATTTGGTGGTCTCGTTCTTATGAACAAGCATTCATGGCAGTTGTTCGTTATGAGCAAGGTAACACAACCGAAGCAATGTTTCACAGTTTCCGTGCTATTGAAGGTTCTTTATACGAATGGGCAATCAATACATTTTCTAATGATATTGAGCAGCGAGAAAATAAGTATCCTTTAGTTAAAGAATCAATACTGGAATCCTTACCTAGATTGCGAGCAAGATTTAATGAGGAAAAGAATAAGAATCGCTACAACAAAGTACGTCTTCAGGGCTGGTTCTTGAGAGATATTTTAGAAGAAGCAATTCCAGAAACCAAACACAATGAAAATTTTAAAGTCTACTGGAAATCAGCGAGAGAAGAACGAAATTTTATAGCTCATAAACTAGGGGGAGTGACAGTAGCACAACTATTCAACGCATGGGATGTTAAACACGATATTAAAAACCTGGAAAATCGACTATTAAGCTGTTTGCAATTTTTGACAGGGCAATCTTTAAATCTCTCGAATCAGCTAGTCTTTTTTCATTTATTCACGATATAGTTCAAAAAAACGTTCAAAATTATCAAGTGTAATGAAGGACTGAATAATAACGGTGATCTTCAGTTGCATGAGACGATTAAACCCAACCTCTGCTACGGCTACGAAACAAGTCGCACTGCTTTCAGCGGGACTATAACTTCCCTGAGGCCTATCGCATCAGCAATCAGGTGGATCGGCCCATAAACTATCTGAACCGTGTCCTCTATGCCATGCATCGGAGAATATTTTTGTATGAGTGGCCATGACTCCATATTATTGAGATGACTACTGTAAAAACAATTGATAAACCGGGTTATCGCATTCGTCCCAGTAACGATAGCCCAAATTATCTAAAAACGACTGCCAGTCATTCATTTTCTGAGTAGGCACTTCTACCCCGACTACAATACGGCCATAATCAGCGCCGTGGTTACGATAGTGGAACAGGCTAATGTTCCAAGCCGGATTCATCGAGATGAGAAACTTCATCAAGGCACCAGGGCGTTCAGGAAACTCAAAGCGATAGAGTAATTCCTTTTGGGTGGGTGAATTTCCTGCCGTATGCTGTGGTGGTCGTCCCCCCACCATGTGGCGTAGATGGAGTTTGGTGAGTTCATCATCCGTCAGGTCTAAGGTGGTGAACCCCCTGGCGGTGAACGTCTGGGCGAGGTGATGGGCATCAATTCGATTCTGAATTTGAATACCCACAAAAATATGGGCAGCTTCGCCTTCGGTGATGCGATAACTGAATTCAGTAATATTGTGTCGCCCTAAGCATTCACAAAATTTTCGTAAACTGCCCCGCTCTTCCGGGATAGTGACCGCAAAAATTGCCTCGCGCTGTTCTCCATACTCCGCCCGTTCCGCCACAAATCGCAGGCGGTCAAAGTTCATATTCGCCCCACAGGCAATAGCAATTAATGTTTGATCCTGGCATTGCTCGCGCTGTACATACTGTTTCAAGCCGGCGATCGCCAAAGCACCGGCCGGTTCCAAAATGGAGCGGGTATCTTCAAAGCAATCTTTAATGGCGGCACAGGTGTCATCGGTATCGACGACCAACACGTCATCCACGTACTGTTGGCAGAGGGGAAAGGTTTGATCCCCCACTTCACGCACGGCAACCCCGTCCGCAAACAGCCCCACATGGTCTAACTTCACCCGTTCCCCGGCCTGCAGCGAACGGCGCATGGCGTCGGCATCCTTCGGTTCTACGCCAATAATTTTAATCTCCGGGTACAGTCGTTTGACATAAGCCGCGACCCCGGCAATCAATCCACCGCCACCGATCGCCACAAAAATGGCATGAATCGGTTTTTGGTACTGTTGCAATATCTCCATCCCGATAGTCCCCTGTCCAGCAATGACATCAGGGTCATTGAACGGATGAATAAACGTCAGTCCCTTTTCGACTTCTAGCTGCCGCGCATACCCATAGGCATCATCGTAGGTTTCCCCATGAAGGACGACCACTCCGCCACGGGCTTTAACCGCTTCAACCTTGACCTGTGGGGTCGTTTGGGGCATGACAATCATTGCCCGGGTTCCCAATTTTGCCGCCCCCAATGCAACCCCCTGAGCATGGTTCCCCGCCGATGCTGCGATCACCCCTTGATGCAACAATTCCGGCGATAAATTAGCCATTTTGTTATAAGCGCCCCGTAATTTAAAAGAGAAGACCGGTTGCAGATCCTCCCGTTTGAAGTAAACCCGATTGTGGAGACGCTGGGATAGATTACTCGCAAAATCTAACGGCGTCTTGAGGGCAACATCATAAACACGAGCTTTGAGAATGCGTTCGAGGTAGTCAATGGCCATGACAGGCAACGGAGAATAACAGGCGGGTCAATTTACCAGCATAAGCGTTTACCTGATTCCGACCTAATGGCTACAGGAGAATCTGAATTGCCGCCGAGGGGAATTGATGGAGAGTTTAGCCCAATGGGCGATCGCCAGATTCTTTGCTGTGACCCCCTCCAACTGTCGGAAAAAGTTTGAATTGAAATCGCTGTTTTTATTGTTTTTATTCTGTCGCCACAGGTTCCTCCCACACCCGCTTCCCGATCATTCCTTTTCATAAGTTGATACGGATCATTAATCGCTATTCTTTATCAGTAAATGGCAAAAAAATACCTGAACATTACGGCTCTTTAATAATCAACCTGGTTTGGTCAGGAGAGCCAAAAGTCTATATAAAACAGAAATTGGCGTCTTTGATCCATGCTCTGGGATGGAAAATCATGCTAGCCTTACTATTGACAATTATTCTTAGTTTATGGAGTGGTTTTATGACCTTGACTGAGTTGCCCTTGGGCAAAGTTGGCTTCGTTGACGGCATCGCACTAGGTTCCTATGGCCAAGGGTTAGTAACCCGCTTAGAAGCAATGGGTATTGTTCCCGATAAACCCATTCAATTACTGCGTAAGGCAAGTTTGGGGGGGCCGCTTCATGTACGGGTGGGAAGTACCACAGAAGTGGCAATACGACGCAGTGAAGCCCAGTTGGTTCTGGTTAATTTGGGAGCATCGGACAGAAAATGAGTCATTGTCATGCCGGAGTAGTCTCAGCTAGCCATACCGCCGTTAAAAAACGAATTGCCTTGATTGGACAACCCAATACGGGAAAATCGACATTTTTTAATCGCATCACCAAAGCCAATGCGGCGATCGCCAATTGGCCGGGGTTAACAGTGGATTTATTTCAAGCGGTGGTAACCCTGGAGCAAGACCCCATCGAGTTTGTAGACTTACCCGGCATCTATGACCTGAATGGCTTTTCCGAAGATGAGCGAGTGGTACAGCGCTTTTTAGAAAACTATGCGGTGAATGCCCTGGTGGTGGTGTTAAATTCCACCCAAATTGATCGTCAAATTCGCTTACTACTCCAAGTAAAATCCCTCGGCATTCCGGCGATCGCTGTGTTGAATCTCGCGGACGAAGCCAAACGCTATGGTGTCCAAATTGATGTGACAACCCTGAGTGAGCGGGTCGGCATTCCCCTCTATCAAATCAGTGCTAAACAGGGGACGGGCTGCCAACGGGCGATCAACGCCATTGCTCGCACTGTCAAGGCGCAGGATGAGGCGTATCAAATCCCGGACTTAGGGAATATTCTGTCTGCCCATCCCATCGATTTGGCCACAATGAATGCGGCCATTGATGGGACAGTCCAAATGCCCTCCTTGACCGCCAAAACCTTGACCAATGCCATTGATGGCGTGATGCTGCATCCCATTTTTGGGTTGCCGATTTTTTTTGCTTCCATGTTTGCCGTGTTTTGGGTGATCTGGAATGTAGGGTTACCCAGTGCAGATCCTGTGGATTGGGTGACAGGCTGGTTGCAAACCCATCTATTAGAGCCCCTTTTTTCACCCCTACCCCAACTATTACAAGACCTATTTCTGAAAGGCATTTGGGCAGGATTTGCCGCCTTGCTGTCCTTTGCTCCACTGGTGGCCATCTTTTTTATTGTGATGGGAATTTTGGAGGGCAGTGGTTATCTGTCCCGATCCGCCTATTTAATGGACGCGCTCATGGGTCGTCTGGGTTTAGATGGACGGAGTTTTGTCCTACAAATGATGGGATTTGGGTGTAATGTTCCCGCCATTATGGGCACACGAGTAATGCGGAGTCGAGGGATGCGTTTGCTAGCCATGCTCGTGATTCCCTTTTCCTTATGTTCTGCCCGACTACAGGTTTTTGTCTTCATCCTCGCGGCCGTTTTACCCAGTTCCCAAGGGGCGATCGCCTTATTTTTGCTGTACTTAATGAGTTTTGCCACCGCTTTTACTTTGGCCGCTGTTTTAAGTCGTTTCAAATATTTTCAAGTCCGGGAACCCTTCGTATTGGAATTACCCCCCTATCGTTTACCTACCTTTAAACAGGTGATTTTGCGGGTCTGGGGAGAAATGCGTGCAATTTGTAACCCGCCTGTCCGTCTTTATGGTCATTGGGAGTACTTTGATTTGGTTTTTAACCACTTTTCCCCTAGGCAGTACTGGATTGGATACATTCGCTGGAAAATTGGCGGTCTTTTCCAACCATTGATGAATCCTTTGGGTATTAATCCCTTTTAACGGTTTCTCTAATTTTTGGCTTTGTGGCTAAAGAAATTCAAATTGCGGCATTGGCCGTCATTTATGGATTAAGTAATGACACAATGACCGAAGAATTAAGACAAACCGTGACCTTTGCCCAAGGCTTCAGTTACTGTCTATTCAGTTTGATTTATATTCCTTGTCTGACCACCCTAGGGGCTATCTGGGGCGAATCAAAATCGATTAAATTCACCTTGCTTTCAGTCATAATTTCCCTGGCTGTGGCGTGGATAGTCAGTTTCACTTTCTATCAGGGTTTTGTTTTACTAGGATTTAATTAAGTGGCTCAGTCAGAATTTTGCTACACATGAGTTATGGATTTGACCCTGTACGCCACCCCATTGCAACCTGCTATCAGATTGTCTCGGTTATAAAATCGAGGAACCAAAGGGATTGTCTCAACCATCAAAGAAACCAGTGCTGGCAGAATTTATATGGAATTTAGCCCTAATTTCATAACCCCCCCAACGACGATTTAACAATGCTTTGTGCCCAATGCGCCAGGTGGTCGGCAAAGTCGTTAAAATATATACCAATCTCAGCGAGCTTTTTCCGATGGTTGTTTCTCCTGATATGACGGCTTATGACTATGACATTCGACCAGTCCTATATAAGGACCTCGATGCGTTAGGGGAAATTGCAATACAACGCGGGGACAACCAGGAAGCAAGCCTGATTAGCCAGTTTCACCATAATCGTCTGTGGTATAGCTTGGCAAAAGGGTTTAGTTGTTTTCGGAATCCTTTGCAGCATCTATTTCATGGATTTGTTGCAACCCATCGAAGCACCGGAAAGGTTAGTGGTTTCATCCGGGTTATGCCCTTTAACCAAAGTCGCTCTACGTGGCGGGTCGAAAAACTATTAATTGAACCCAAAAGCATCCATCCCAAATTAGTCACGGATCCCAACGGCATCGGCTCCCAATTATTGCGCCATTGCTTCCAACGTATTTGGGAGGCACGCACCTGGGTATTAGATGTGGATGTCAATGAGAAGGAAATTTTAGCGCTGTATCGTCAAAATGGTTTCCAGCCCCTGGCCCAACTCACCCATTGGTCAATTACGCCAAAAATATTAAATCATCTGGCTCAAAATGAGCCCGATCTCCCCAACCTGCTGCCCGTGACTAATGCGGATGCTTCGTTACTGTGTCAGCTTGATTGTGTGTCGATGCCCCCGCTCATGCGCCAGGTATTTGATCGCCACATTGCCGACTTTAGACGCCGCCTATTACCCACCCTGGCCGCCTCATTACAGGGGTGGTATGCTCACCAAAATATGACTGCGGGTTATGTTTTTGAGCCCCAACGGAAGGCGGCGATCGGATACTTTAAACTCACGCTGAGTCAACGAGCGAACCATTCCCACTATGCTGATTTGACAGTACATCCGGCTTACACCTGGCTATATCCCAAGCTGTTGATTAAAATGGCGCAGTTAGTTCAGAGCCATCCTGACCAGCCACTGATCTTACAATCAGCCGATTATCAACACGAGCGGGAAGAATACCTAGAACAGTTAAAGGCGGAAAGACTGAACCATCGTCTGTTAATGTCCCGGTCCGTGTGGCACAAATTAAAAGAAACAAAACCTGATCGCCTGCAACTGTCCGGTGTCTTGCAGGGACTACAGCCCGTTCCCCGCACCCCCATTCCAAGCCGGATTTCACTGCTTAATTTGTCTGAGCAACCTCCCTATACATCGGAAAATGGGGGCAATGGGGATGAGTGTTTAGATTCAGGTAACCCCAGCGAAAGTTGCTAAAGGGAGTGGCGGTTAAACGCAAAATAAAGACGATCGCCAAATTCATCTGTGGACTGAGTTTGATGGCGATCGCCGACTACTAATGTCTTTAATGTTTTGAAAAAAAGTGAGACGTTCGCCTCAGCGAACACCTAGCAATTCCACGTCAAAATCCAGCGTTGCATTGGACGGAATGACCCCCCCCGCACCACGGGAACCATAGGCTAAATCGGGCGGAATAATTAGGTTGCGTTTGCCGCCAACTTTCATGGATGCCACCCCTTCATCCCAGCCCTTGATGACTTGACCGACACCGAGTTTGAAGGTGAAGGGTTTACCCCGGTCAACGGAACTATCAAATTTGGTTCCATCCATTAACTTCCCGGTGTAGTGGACTTCAACGGTCTGACCTTTTTCGGGAGAAGGGCCATCCCCCACCTTTTCATCTGTATATTTCAGGCCAGAGGCGGTTGTCACTTGGTTCTCGGTGGTCATAGTCTTATTGGATGAAGGGAGTGGGTTATCAGGGGGGCTGGACGGCGTCTCAATCATCAGATCGGCCGCTGAGCCACGGGATTGATCGGCGATCGCCGCTGGGGAATTGTTAAAAAACGAAGCGGTGACCAGCAGAATGATTAAAGAGAGAACAACGCTGAGGCTAATGAGTACGTCACGCATGAGCTTTATCAAGACATAAAAAAGTTAATTGTTGGCGATTTGGGCATTATCCCACGGTCGTTAACGCCAGCGTTGATTTTCCAGATCCCGGATTTGGCGTTCCAAGCGGTCAATGCGTCCCCGTAGCTCGTCCATTTCTGACTGCCGGGGAACCCCCAACTCCTGCAGCATATTGCGCAATTGCCGCTCCAGATTGGCCTCAATTTGGCTTTGTTCACTGCGCATCTGATCCAATAAATCATCGACAAAAGCGGTTGCTTGATCCGCATTAATTTTGCCGTCCTTGACCCATTGATCGCTGACTTCCCCCAACTTCTCCGCCACTAGCGTTGTGGTGCCGATGCCCACCATCAGTATTTGCTTGAGCCAATCGTTAGAGTCCATAGACATTTAATGAATCTGAAAAATGTAGTCTGACAGCAATGCCTTAATGCAAACTGTCTAACCCTGTTCAGGATAACAAACCCCCCTTCCTCCAGACACCATTTCAACGCTTTTCTCTGAAAACCTGCCCCCCCGCGTAAATCGGGCCACAGAAGCCGGGGCAATCCCTCGAAAATCTTCTAAGATAAAATTTACTACCCAATTTTTTGTCGATGAATTCCTAATAAAGCTAGCGTTGGGTAAGGAGTTTTGACATGAGTGATGCTTCAGCTGATCGCATTTTGATTTTTGATACCACCTTGCGGGACGGGGAACAGTCTCCGGGGGCGTCCCTGACAGTTGAAGAAAAACTCTCCATTGCCCGCGCGCTAGCCCGTCTGGGGGTAGATATTATCGAAGCGGGTTTTCCGTTTGCCAGTCCAGGGGATTTTGAAGCAGTACAAAAAATTGCAGCAGCGGTGGGCACCGATACGGGACCGACTATTTGCGGCTTAGCCCGTGCCACCCAGAAAGATATTAAGGCGGCAGCAGAAGCCCTCAAGCCGGCAGCGAAGCATCGAGTCCATACGTTTTTAGCCACATCAGATATTCACCTGGAGCACAAGCTAAAAAAGACCCGGGCCGAAGTGTTGCAAATTGTGCCGGAAATGGTGAGCTATGCCAAATCATTGGTCAAAGATATTGAATTTTCTCCTGAAGATGCGGGACGCAGTGATCCTGACTTTCTTTACCAAGTCCTGGAAGTGGCGATCGCCGCTGGCGCAACGACGATTAATATTCCCGATACGGTAGGCTACACCACGCCATCCGAATATGGTGCTCTGATTAAGGGGATTAGAGATAACGTGCCCAACATTGATCAAGCGATTATTTCGGTTCATGGTCACAATGACCTCGGTTTGGCTGTGGCCAACTTTTTAGAGGCGGTCAAAAATGGAGCACGGCAACTGGAATGCACCATTAACGGCATCGGTGAACGGGCGGGCAATGCCGCCCTGGAAGAGTTGGTAATGGCGTTGCATGTCCGCCGCCGCTACTTCAACCCCTTTCTCGGTCGCCCGGTTGATAGCATTGAACCGCTAACCAACATTGACACCCAACATATTTATTCCACGTCCCGCCTAGTGTCTGATTTAACGGGGATGATGGTGCAGCCCAATAAGGCAATTGTGGGAGCCAATGCCTTTGCCCATGAGTCCGGGATTCACCAAGATGGTGTTTTGAAAAATAAGTTGACCTACGAGATCATGGATGCAGAATCCATTGGTCTCATGAATAATCAAATTACCCTGGGCAAACTGTCTGGGCGGAATGCGTTTCGGTCTCGCCTCAATGAGTTGGGATTTGAGCTTTCGGAAACGGAATTAAATAATGCCTTTATTCGTTTCAAGGAAGTGGCGGATAAACGGAAAGAAATTACGGATTGGGATCTAGAGGCGATCGTTAATGATGAAATTCGCCAACCCCCTGAACTTTTCCGCCTAGAAATGGTACAAGTCTCCTGCGGTGAACCCGCTTGCCCCACTGCCACCGTCACGATCCGTACCCCCGACGGTCAAGAGGTCACTGATGTGGCGATCGGGACAGGCCCCGTCGATGCGGTCTACAAGGCCATTAATCAAATTGTTCAGGTTTCCAATGAGTTATTAGAATATTCGGTGACTTCAGTGACAGAAGGGATTGATGCCCTGGGAAAAGTCAGTGTACGCCTACGCCATGAGGGGGTTATTTATACTGGCTATGCCGCCAATACGGATGTTATTGTTGCCTCTGCGCGGGCCTACTTGGGGGGGCTTAATCGCCTCTATGCCGCGTTAGAAGCTCAACAAGCGTCGGGACAATTGCCGGTTACGGCTTCGTTATAACGACTGAGTGTCATGGGTTGGGGGGAAGCAGTGGCAACCCTCCGTTGATTAGGACTGATGGAAATTGCTGTTTTCTAAACAAATCGCTGCACCGTTTGTTCTGCTTCCTGGAGTAAATCATTCATCAAGCGGAACAGCTCCTGTCCGTTATGCAAGCTGGTTTCATCATAATTCAACGTAAAAAAATTCAACTCCTCTAGGGCATCTTCGACGTGATTCATGCTGTAGTACAAAAAAGCCGCCACCTTCGCTAGGGACCGGGGGCTAGGATAGTCCGTAAATTGCCGACGCGAGGCTTGCAAACCCTCCCCAATTTTTTCTAGACATATCTGAAACTTCGTCATTAATTGGTCATCAAAGATGTCGGCAGATAGCTCGTTAATGGCGATTTCTAGATCCCGGGAAAGCAACGGGAGTTGGGTAGCAATGGGGGCATAGACTTTAGCCAGCCACACATCAAGATTATCGTCCGCCACCCTGGCTGTTTGCTGGCAATTTCGCCCCTGTCGGCTGGCCTGGTAATTTCTCACTTCCCGGCTGTGTTCCCTTGGGCTTTGATCATACCGATATCGCCGTGACGGATCTCCTAATACTTCATAGGCTGCATTAATGCGCACAATTTGTTCGTGGCTTGCCTGATTGGATTGGCTATCTGGATGAAACTTCTTGACTAAGCGTCGATAGGCTTGCCTGATTTCTTGGGCAGAAGCATTGGGGGAAAGTTTTAAGGTTTTGTAATGGCTCATGACGGCTATGAACAAAAATGATGCATCACTTTTTTTAAAAAGACTCCTATTGATTTTAAATAATTGCCCCATCTCGTCGGTAGGGTGGCGGCACCGCTTTGATGATGGCATTGACCACCCCTAAAGGGGTTCAGGGATTTTCACCCCGATTGATCGGTGTCCATCGACTTAAAAGCTGACCCCCAAATAAAACGATAAAAGCCGGATTATTGAGTAAATAACGCCGCCAGAGTCGTTGAGGTTCTTGGACTAAGCGGTATAACCACTCCAGGCCGAATTTCATCATCCATCGAGGAGCCTGGGAAATTTGACCTCCATGAAAGTCAAAGGCTGCCCCCACGCCGATCATCACCGCTGAGAGGGTGTCATGGTGCTGCGCCATCCAAATTTCTTGTTTAGGACAACCCAGCCCCACAAAGATAATCTTGGCTCCAGAGGCTCGCATTTTTTCTACCGCTGCTGTGTCTTCCTCTGGCGATAATTGCCTAAAGGGGGGAGATGCAGAGCCCACAATATTGAGTTGTGGTAGATGCTGTTTAAGATTGGCCTCAAGGCGAGTTAAGCAGGCAGCCGTTCCACCATAGAGATAAATGGCGATCGCCTCCTGAGTGGCTTGTTCACAAACCGCTAACATCAAGTCTGGTCCATATACCCGGCTAGCAGACGATTCCCCTAACGCTTTTAGCCCCCACACCAATGGCATCCCATCCGCCGTCACTAAACTGGCTTGATTGACACAGGCTTGGTAATCGGCGTGCCAAAACGCGGTCATGACCACATGGACATTGGCGGGGATTACGTAGCCCCCTTCTCCCCCTTTGGCAAATTGGGGATATAATCTGCTGACTCGCTTGGGCGTAGGTTGTGGCATCAATTCGGGTGTTAAGAATGGTGGGCATTAAACCGAGGAAACGTTTTGGCGAATTTTAGAGTCCATGGTGCAACAACAATGCTTGAAATGATCGTGTATTGTGAAGATTAAATAAGTCAGGGGATCACCGCAAACTGGTCTCTTTTCTGCTGGGTGAGGCGTTTCTGTGGCTGCTAAAACATCAAAGAAGTATCGGTCAAAACAATCTGCAAAAGGGACAAAGTTCCGTCAGGCAAAGCAGTCCCGCCCCAAAACACGCTGGGGAATTATTGGGTTTAGTCTGTCGGCGATCGCCATTCTATCGGCCACGGCCGGTGCCCTCTTGGCCTATTCCCTATCCTCAATGCCCCTGGGAGAAAATCGCCTCAGTCCCGAAGAAGCAGCGGTCTTTGATCAAGAAAAAGCCGTTTCCCATGAAAATCTCAATATTCCCCAACTCAGTCGCCCGGTGAATATTTTGTTGTTGGGGACGAAGGTTCTAACCTCCGATGTCTCAGCCGCCCCTTCTCCGCAGGGCTATCACGCTTTGGTCAATTCCGTAGAAGGGCTGTCGGATACGATGTTGCTCATTCGGATTGACCCCCAGCAAGAAAACCTAGTGGTTTTGTCTATTCCCCGTGATACCCAAGCCGTTATTCCAGGCTATGGAGTACGGAAAATTAACGAAGCCAATGCCAAAGGGGGGCCTGCCCTCGCGGCAGAATCCGTGAGCAACCTATTAGGCGATGTTTCCATTGACCGTTATGTGCGGGTGAATGTGCAGGCGGTGGAAAAGTTAATTGATGCGTTAGGGGGCATTAACGTCTATGTTCCCAAGGACATGAAATATCAAGATGATAGTCAGCGTTTATACATCAATCTCCAAGAAGGTCAGCAGCGCTTAAATGGGGATCAAACGCTACAATTACTCCGTTTTCGCAAAGATAATCTGGGGGACATTTGGCCGCATTCAACGTCAGCAACGGGTGATGCGGGCGGTCATTGAACAAGCCTTAAAACCCCAAACTATTCTGAGACTGCCCGAAATCACAAGAATTTTGCAGACACACATCGACACGAACCTCAGCCGAGAAGAATTGGTGGCGATCGCCGGCTTTGCTGCCCAACAGAACCGGGAAACGGTCAACATGCTGATGCTGCCGGGGGATTTTAGTAACAACGGCAAACAATCCCCCAGTTACTGGCTGCCCAACCAACGCAAAATTGGAAGTTTAATGTCGCAATACTTTGGCGTTGAATCCCGCCGCTCCTGGCTAGATTTCGACGATTGGGACGGGGAAGAGACTGCATTTGATGAAGACCCCTATGCTATCCGGATTGCGATCCAAGACAGTACAGAACGGCCAGAAGTGGTGCGGAATGTCGTCAAACGATTGGGCCAAGCTGGCTACGAACAGATTAATGTGGTCAAGGATTTAAACCGTCCCCTGGAAACCACCCAGGTGATTGCCCAACAAGGGGATAATTTGAGTGCTAGCCAAGTCCGGAATATTTTGGGGACGGGGGAAGTGTTAGTGGATAGCAACGGTTATTTGGTGTCTGATGTCACCATTCAACTGGGCTACGACTGGAAAAACTAAGCAACTGTCTGCAACCGCTACAATAGAACCCAATCGACTCGCATTACCCTTTCTTTTTCCACTGCTATGACCTCTTTTGCTTCCGCCACTGCCCGTGCCGAAATGAGTGAGCTGCGGCGACTGAAAAGCTTATTGCCCCCTGAATTACAAAGCTGGGTCATGGTGGAGGGCAGCACCGAAATTAATCCGCCGTTAATCCGCTCAGAAGAATTGGGGCGGGATGAAATTGAAGTGCAAATCGATCTCCCCAAATGGGAAAATTTGGCGATCGATCAACGCAATTTGTTGTTTTGGCATGAAGTGGCCCGCATCCAGAACGATACGATACCCCGTGAAGGGTGGGAAATGGCGGCGTTGGCCATTGGGTTAGGCGGTGCGGTGGGAGAACTCTGGGTGCAGGATGGTTTGTTGCTGATCTTGGCCCTAGGATTGTGTGGGATTTCGGGCTATCGTTTGTGGCAAAAAAACAATGGTGATAAACGCCTGAAAGAGGCGATCGAGGCCGATGAAAAGGCGATTAAATTAGCGACCCGCTTTGGCTATACGCTGCCCAATGCCTACAAAAGTCTAGGCAGTGCCTTCAAATCCCTCATTGAATTAACCCCCAATCGTCGGCAACGCAAACAGTATGAAGCTCGGTTACAAGCACTCCGACAGAGTGCGGCTCGGATGAAGGCTAAAAAACAAAAATCCCGTGCCCGCACCGCTTAGTGTTCATGGGTGAAAGCGAGGAATGGAACGCTGACTGACCCGGACTCCAAGGGTGGCCGAATGGCTCAAGTTCAAGCAAGCATTAAGCAATATTTGCCTGATGCAAATTATGCTGACTGCGACTGATTGGATGTTGGCCGCGTCCATTCTATTTGTCTTGCTTCCTCCCCATCCCAACCTGAGAATACTAGGATTTTTTGGCATTTATCTTCTGGCGCAGGTGGCAGGCATTATCAGCAATATACCAGGGGGATTAGGGGTGTTTGAAAGGGTGCATCCCATTTAAGACAATACATTTAAACTCAGAAGGGGAGAGCGATTGAGATAGGCGCATCGAAGACGTAGAATGCGACGAACATTATGACGATGCCAACGAGCACCTGGTAGCTTGACTCGAGCTCCCACTTGCTTAATTCTAGATTCGACATCCCCAGAGCCAATGGGAATTCCCAATCGCTGATAGCGCTCGTAGTCAGGAATACGACAACGGTGTTTGTTGAGATAGTCCCGAAACTTCTGGACTCGCTTGCTTTTAAGACCATCGAACTCTCGCAGGGCAGCATCGAGAAAACCATGCCATAGAAAGTTCTCAGCCGCTTTTAATCGCTTAATAGAGCCTCCTACCTTGTGAAGATTCTCCATGAGATGATACCAATCCAACACCTGTCGTCGAATTAGTTCTTGTTGAGGAGCAAAGCTCCCCACCACCTTCCAGATTCCCGGATGCCCGTCCCCCAGCAATGTGACGATAGGGTCTAGGGGTAAGCTATTGCTCCACTCTTGCAATTTTTCTGGCTCTTGAAAGAAGGCTTCACAGATATCATTGTGACTACTCACCAGTTTGTAGTCTCGCCATTGTCCTCCGCTTTCTTCCTCTCCTCTGAGACAGATTTTGCCGCCATCAATACTGACTCCGCTTATTCCTGGGTTCTCACTTTGGGCTAGGGGCAGTTCCGTTCTTTGTACTAGCCGATGCAGGCTACTGTGCCCCACCTCCACCCCCATTAATTCCAACATGTCCTCTTGGGCTTGTTGATAAGAGGTCTTGGCACATACTCGCAGACAACACTTTTCCAAGGCTGGGCTCAGAGGCGTTTTGGGCGCTACCCCCAACTTTCTCGCTTGTTTTTGGCTGATTCTCACGTCTCCCACTAGGGTTTTGATGATTCGTTTATTTCCCGAGCGTTTTTTTCCTCCTTCAGAAAAAAAAATTCCCCGATAGTAGGAGAGACTAATGACTGTAGCTGATTTCTGAGTTCTACTTCTGTGCTCTCAAAATTTTCCAATTTATCGGGCTCTGTGTATTTGTGCATCAAGCAAGCTAATTCGGTTGTGTGGTAATTGAGCAAGACCTGATCTTCTGGTGAAATTGGTAGCATTTTTTTCCTATCCTATTTTTTATTTCCTCCATTTTCTCATCATTTTCTCACCATTTTTTGGGGCACTTGTACCACTTCAAATGGGATACACCCGATGCAGACAATGTTTCACTTAGTTCTTCATGGAAACTAAACTCCTTGCCATTGTCACAAGTGAATGTTTTTAATTTTTCTTGTGGGATATTTTTAAAGAGTTTTGATGTAACTATATTCATACTTTTTGCTGTTTTATTTTTTGCTAGTCCTGCCACTAGAAACTTTGATGCTTTATCTACATGAGTAACTAAAATTCCTAAATGGTTTCCCCCAATCATTGTGTCACTTTCCCAGTGGCCTATCTCTTTTTTCTCTCCTGCTATTGCCGGTCTTTGTTCTATGCCGACTCGATTAGGAATGCCTCCACGCTTACCTTTCATGCTTCCCCGCTTTTTCCTTTTCTTTTTTCCTTGTCTTAAATATCGCTGATATTTTCCTAACCCTTGATAGTTTTGATAAATCATTTGATAGATTGTTTCATAACTTATCCATTTCCCTCCTAATTTTTTTAGCCTACCGGCTATTTGTTCCAGGCTATGATATTTTTTTAGCCTGGTCTTTACTTCATGTAATATCCAGTCATTTATGTTGTTAAATTTCTTTTTGGACTCTTTCCTTCTATTATCTGCTAAAACTTGAGCCTTGTCAGGTGAATACCACCCTTGCTCTGTCCTATTTCTTTGCAATTCCCGACAAATTGTACTTTGTGAACACCCAACCAGTTTGGCTAGTTCTCGTTGTGATAAGTTCTGTTCTTGTTTTAGTTGATAAAGATGATTTCGTTGGTCTATGCTAAGATGCGAATAGCTCATTGGTTTGCCTGCTGGTTTTGAACGACTTCAGACTCTAACTGGTGAGCTTTTCTATGTCAAGCTTTTTATGTGATGCACTTCAGATTTAAATCGGCGCTGTATGGGTTTTCAACCTTACGGCTCCACCGATTGGGTTAATTCGGATTAGTTGGAAACAAGCTAATAGTGGTTTTACCTACAAGAACAAGCAACGATCATTAAGCCCCACCGATTGGGTTAATTCGGATTAGTTGGAAACCTTACAACCCCTCCGTTCTTACAGAACCTAGTCCTTCTCTACAACCCCACCGATTGGGTTAATTCGGATTAGTTGGAAACTTCAATCTTTGAATCAAGGCGTTTTTAGTTACTTGGCAGACTATCATCCCCACCGATTGGGTTAATTCGGATTAGTTGGAAACAATATACATTTTGTGCCCCCACCAAATTACCGATTACTCCCCACCGATTGGGTTAATTCGGATTAGTTGGAAACTTTTGCATTGCCGTTCAACGTTGCAATCGTCCCGCACCCCACCGATTGGGTTAATTCGGATTAGTTGGAAACCCTCAGATCAACTAGTTAGATTTTGTTCTTTTCCCACTCTACCCCACCGATTGGGTTAATTCGGATTAGTTGGAAACCTCGCTTTGACCAGATTCTCTCCGCCTCGACATACATCGACGTTCCCCACCGATTGGGTTAATTCGGATTAGTTGGAAACAAGTGGTCCCAACCAGCAGAAAACTGGGTACATAGTCCTGAGCCCCACCGATTGGGTTAATTCGGATTAGTTGGAAACGTTTGGTAAACACGCTGTGAATCAAGTTTCTACAGTTATTATCGACCCCACCGATTGGGTTAATTCGGATTAGTTGGAAACAACTATGGTATTAGGTCGGGATGTGTCGCCATCACCGTCCCCCCAACCCCACCGATTGGGTTAATTCGGATTAGTTGGAAACTCATACAATTTGTTATAACCAAAGATTGATGCAACTTCTGCTCCCCACCGATTGGGTTAATTCGGATTAGTTGGAAACAGCAGTCCCCTCCTCGGAGGGGATTTAGGGGTGGGTTCTTCGTGACCTACTTATCAATCAACCCCCACCGCCCTGAGGGCACCTTCCCCAAGGAGCGATTAAATCCCCACTGATTGGGTTAATTCGGATTAGTTGGAAACAGCAGTCCCCTCCTCGGAGAGGATTTAGGGGTGGGTTCCCCGTGGCCTACTTATCAATCAACCCCTTCCGCCCTGCGGGCACCTTCCCCAAGGAAGGATTAAACCCAACAAAAAAACATAAAAAATTTCCCCCTCTCATAACCAGAAAGGGGGTTCTCTTTTGCCAGAAAAAGTTAATTTTGAAGTAAAGTGCTCACTCCCCAAAAAAAGGCGATCGCTTTCGAGGCTCTGTCCTATTCCCGTGTCTTGGGGGGAGTATAGTTAGTGGACGCACCAGAACGGCGAGAACGGCGGCGGCGGACCTTTTTGACGGGCAGATTAGCAATTAGGGCGGTCATGCGTTGGTCACTTTCCAGGGAAAATTCCATCTCGGCCGGGTCAATTTCCACATAACGGCTGACAACTTCCACAATGTCCCGCCGCATTGCTTCCATCATCTCCGGACTCAAGCCGGAGCGATCATTGGCAATTACCAGTTTTAAGCGTTGCCTTGCGTCTCTGCCACTCTGCCGACTACTCCGGCCAAATATACGTTCAATTAAGTCAGTAATCATGCTACTAGGGGCTCAAGGGTTGCGGGGATTGACAGAAATATTCCGGATCTAAGGGGAATGGTTGTTGAAGCGAAAGGGAGATCAACTACTGCCGAATAAACGACGACGGATGCGGTTAAGTAAGCTATTGTGGGCCGCCATGAAATCCACAAAGGGGATATCTTGACCTTCCAATCGTCGAGCAATATTCTGAAACGCTAACCCCGGCACCGATAATTTGTCCTCCAACACTAATGGTTCCCCTTTGTTGGTGGAGATAATAATTTTTTGGTCATCGGGGACAATGCCCAGGAGAGGCTCCGCTAGTAAATCTAAAATATCCTCAATGCTAATCATTTGATTGAGTTGAATCATTTCGGGGCGGAGGCGATTAACAATCAAGCTAATGCTGGCAATGCTTTCTGCTTCTAGCAAACCAATTACCCGGTCCGCATCCCGCACCGCCGACATTTCTGGTGTGGTGACGACAATCGCTTCATTGGCAGGGGCCACCGCATTGCGAAATCCTGCTTCAATCCCAGCCGGACAATCAATCACAACGTAATCAAATTTCGGTTTCAGCTGGTCAATCAAAAACTTCATTTGTTCCCCATTGATGGCATCTTTCGACCGATTTTGGGCCGCGGGTAACAGCACTAAGTTGGGCAAGCGTTTATCCTTTACTAGTGCTTTTCCGATGGGACAGTCTCCCGCCAGGACATCGATCGCCGTGTAAACGATCCGTTGCTCCAAACCTAGAAGTAGGTCTAAATTCCGCAGACCAAAATCCGCGTCCACCAAAACAACTTTTTTCCCCAAACGTGCCAGAGCCGCCCCTAAATTTGCAGTGGTGGTTGTTTTGCCGACACCACCTTTTCCCGATGTGACAACAATAATCCGACTCATAATGAACTGATTGCGTGGAATGTAGGTTAGGGGAGAAATTTAAAAACGTCTAACGCAAGGGGGGTTAAGCCTAGGCTCCACGTTCGCCCGCTAAGGACTGTTTGCTAAATTGGCGTACAGGGGTTAGCCGAATCCCTTCTGACGTAATATACGCGATTTCGGGAGTCTGATGTTCAGCACGATTGTCGTTGACCCTGGCCACCAGATTGGCAATCCGGACTTGGCTGGCTCCGGGACGCAAAATCATAATAACAGCCTCTTGATTGCCTTCCGCCCCAGCATGGGCTGTTCCCCGTAAACATCCCCAAATTAGAATATCCCCTGTCGCCACAATGCTACTACCAGGATTGACATCACCAATAATGACCACATCTCCGTTGTGACGAATTTCTGCCCCGGAACGGAGCATTTGCCTAACGATTAATGCCCTAGGGGGAGGCAATGGGGGCGTTGTTTCCACCAAACTGGATTCGGTGGGGGTTTGGTCAACAGAATAGCCAGCACTGGCAGCGGCTACGGCGGTTTGACGACGGGTGGTTTCTACCCAGGATAAAGTTAGCCCCTGCTGTCGTAAACTGTCGGCGATCGCCTGGAGTTGGCGGGTATCCAACAGTTGATAGTCGGCCGCCAGATGGACTTGGGTGATGGTCTCCCACCGTCCGGCCATTTTCTGGAGATAGTGGTCTAAACTTTCAGTGATTTGGTTGTTGGTGATCGTTGGCGTGGCTGGGGAATTATCCGTATCGGGAGCAGTTGGGACGGTTAACGCCAACCGTAAAAAGTCATCTTGGGGAATCAGCCGCCAAACGGGGATGGCAGAGTCGGCAGACATGGAGGGAACGTTAAGGAAGGGACGAAGGACGCTCTATACCTTAGCATTTCGCTTAGATTTGCTTTGCATAATGGGGTCATGCCCCAGATTACACAACGGCTTCCCTTGGTCTGTTACTCTGCCCCTTAGTTAATTGAGCCCACGACACCATGTCTAGCAAAAACACGATTTTTCTCGTCTTGCTTATTTTTTGTCCCCTTTCCTTCGCGGCTGAATGGTTGGGCTGGGGAGAAACCACCGTATTTGTCCTGGCTGGCTTGGCGATCGTTCCCCTTGCTGCGTTCATGGGAACCGCCACAGAAGAAATTGCAGTGGTGTTGGGGCCCAATCTCGGCGGATTACTCAATGCCACCTTTGGCAATGCAACGGAACTCATCTTGGCCTATATTGCCCTCAAAGGCGGTCTCATTGATGTGGTAAAAGCCACGATTACGGGGTCAATCATTGGCAATCTTCTACTGGTCATGGGATTTGCCATGTTGCTAGGAGGATTACGATTTCGGGAACAAATTTTTCAGCCAGTGGCGGCCCGCCTCAATGCCTCGGCCATGAATCTGGGGGTTGTGGCAATTTTGTTACCCACTGCGTTGCAGTTCTCTGCCGACGGGATCTCCGAAACGGTTCTGCAAAAATTATCAGTGGCGGTGGCCATTGTCCTGATTGCGGTGTATGGATTGACGCTCCTGTTTTCCATGCGCACCCATGCCTATTTGTATGACGTCGGTGTTGCCGAGGAAGAAGCTATTTCTCCTGAAACAATCCATGCTGGCGGAGAGACGCCTGAGACCCACCGCCCCAACCTCTGGCTCTGGGTTGGTATTTTGCTGCTGGTTACCCTAGGAGTGGCGTTTGAGTCCGAAATGTTGGTGGGTTCGTTGGAAGTAGCAACGGAGCAATTAGGCTTAAGCACCTTGTTTACCGGAGTGATTTTGTTACCCATCATCGGCAACGCGGCAGAACATGCCACGGCAGTCACCGTCGCCATGAAGGACAAAATGGATTTATCAATGTCGGTGGTAATGGGATCGAGTTTACAAATTGCGTTTTTTGTTGCCCCAGTTCTAGTGATTTTAGGGTGGCTAATCGGGCAACCCATGGATCTAAACTTTAATCCCTTCGAATTAGTTTCCGTGATGGTTGCGGTGCTGGTGGTCAATTCCATTAGCAGCGATGGTAACTCTAATTGGCTGGAAGGGGTCTTGCTCCTAGCTACTTATGCCATTATTGGGCTGGCATTTTATTTCCATCCGATGCTGTCGGGAACAGTCTAAAAATGGGGTTACTGTCAATTCACGGTTGGGGACGGTGGAAAAAGCTTGAGTCAGTTGTAAGCGTTGTTTTTAGCCAATCAATCGGTCGTCATCACTGACTGACTCAGTATTAACCCGACTCGTTAAACCGATTCTAAGGTGTCTAGAAACTTCAATGGCTCAGCCATCGTTTTTGAAAATCCTAAAATTCCCTGATCCCGATGCTCGTAAACCAAGGTCTGCGCCCCATTGAATAAAAAGGTGCCACCCCGCTGGGTCATAAAAGCGGGATTGGGGACATAATCCGGCCATTTCCCCAACACTTCGATCATGTTACGGAGGCGCAAGGTGGCTAATTCAAACGGACGTTGAAACTGTTTGCCTCCTGCTAAAGCGAACGTTTTCCCTTGGATAGCGGGAAAGGGCTTCAAGTTGAGGGTTTCTTCGTCGGCAATGAGTTGTGGTGCTGTCCGGTCGCCAATATAGCCCCGGAGAACTTCTTTGAGGGTTCCAGGGCTACCAATACCAGCGCACATTAACAATAGATTCAGCCACACTGATGGTTGCGCCCCTATGCCCGGCCAGGTTTGGGTCAAGCCGGGGTATAGTCCCAAAACCCGGTGGAGCGAGGCAGTGGGGTCAATCCACAGATGGTGGGGGTCAAAGCCGGTATAGTCACAAAATAGCTGCCCCGACTGGCGATCGCCAATGCCCACCGCCCTCACTTGGAGATCATAATTTCGTAATTTAGCCTTAGAACGCCCTAGCCACCAAGCATATTCCAAGCTGTCAAAATCCCCTAGCTGGGGCCAGACCAAAAATAACAAAGGCCGATTGGGCTCGCAAGCCGCTAATACTGACTGGCGATCGCCACTGCTAACTTGCTCCAAGCAAGTATTTTTTAGCTGGTCATACATTGAAGAAGCTGGGGTCATAATAGGCAGATCAAGCGCTTAATTGTCTTAAGAGAAATCAGTGTGAACCTAGTTAGACATTCTTAATCATCACCGCGACTCTCCCCACAAAGATGAACAGAATCTGGTCTACCATGGTAATCTGTTGAATAACGGGATGTAGCGCAGCTTGGTAGCGCGCCTGCTTTGGGAGCAGGATGCCGCAGGTTCAAATCCTGTCATCCCGACTGTATTTTAATGACCCAGCACCCTGGATCGGGTAGTCTTTTTTAAGCCAATAGATCCGCTTCGATCGCTCTAGCGGCAATTGCGCCCATCCCGACTGCCGTCGCCACACAAGGGTCTTTGGGATTTGCCACGTCGCCAATGGCATAGACAGAGGGGAGGGTTGTGCGTTGAGAATCATCGGTTAACACATAACCCTCCGAATTTAGGGGCAATTCTCCCACACCACTTTTAGTAAACAGTTGATTGACTATCCGCGTATTGGGCGCGAAACCGATCCTGATACAGAGAAAATCTAGGTCAAAGCCTTCAACCGTCTGATCTGGGTTTCTCGCGTCTACATGAAGCGTCTCACCCTGTTGCTCAAATCCTATGATGTCTAATCCAGTATGCACAATAACCTTGCCGCTAGTTACCCATTCCATTAAATCCCGTTGAATCACCCCAAAGCCTCGCAAGCCAGAGCGGGCAAAAAGATGAACCTGATGGGCAGTAGCGGCCAATAAGGTGGCCGTCACCATGCCATTATCTCCGCCACCGATGACCCCCACCGTTCTTCCCGTTAGCTTTGGGGGATGAAACATAGAAACACCAGGGTCACAGCAGACCAGTCCAGAAGTCTTTAGTCCCTGACTACCGGAAATAATCGCTAAATCAGATAAATCCCGGACTCGCTGTCCAGTGGCAAGGACAATTGCCTGGGCAAGAAGCTCACCATGATTGGTTCCCAGGACCCACCGTTGATCCTGATAGCTCAATGCTTGTATTTCGCAATTAAGGTGGGTCGGCAACGATTCAGCGTGAATATGTTGACGAAATTCTTGGGCAACTTCGTAGCCTTTTTTGCCGGGATTGCCGAGTAACCAAATATTGTGGAAGTGGCTCGTGACTTGCAAGCCCCCCAACTGAGACTGAGACTCCAGAAGCAGCGGATTGAGACCCAACTGTTTTAGCCACAATCCGCAAGACATCCCGCTAGGACCACCACCAATAATCGCCACCGTTGGCTTTTTCAACAACTGCTTCATGCTTCCGGATTTGGGTTTTAGGCCTTGGCAAATACATCCGCGGCAGCAGCCACACCAGCCCCGGGGGTGACATCCTGATGCCCTAGCTCAATCAACGTTGCTTCTAATGCGCCCACACAACTCAGAATGTCTCGGTCACAGACAAACCCTAGGTGACCGATGCGGAAGATTTTTCCTTTGAGATGGTCTTGTCCACCTGCGAGGGCAATATCAAATTGGCTGTTCATGGTTTTACGAATTTTTTCCGCATCCACCGTTGCCGGCACAACCGCTGTTACGGCGTTACTAGCAAATTCATCGGGAGCTAACAACGGGAAATTTAAAGCTTTCATGGCGGCCCGTGTCGCTTGGGTATGGCGTTGATGACGGGCAAAAATTGCCTCCAAGCCTTCTGCCTTCATTAGACGTAGCGAGGCTTGTAACCCATACATTAAATTGATGGGGGGTAAAGGGGGAACTGTCGGCGTCTGTCGATTTTTTGTATTTTTTCAGATCGAAATAAAAACGGGGGATTGAAGCCGTTTCGTATGCTTGCCAGGCTTTGGGACTGACGGCAACAAATCCCAACCCCGGCGGAATCATATATCCTTTCTGTGATCCAGAAGCAACCACGTCTAGCCCCAGTTCATCGATCGCCAAGGGAGTGGCCCCTAAACTGGTCACGGCATCCACTATTGATAGGGCCTTTCCGTGGGCTTTTATTGCGTCATTGATGGCGGCTAGATCATTCAAAACGCCTGTAGACGTCTCCGAATGGGTAATGATGACTGCCTTAATGCTTTTATTCGTATCAGCTTCTAGCAAAGACCTAAAAGCGTCTGGATCAAGGGGTTTACCCCACTCTGCTTTAATTTCTTCAACGGCTAACCCAAAGGTTTGTGCCACTTTGACCCAACGATCACCAAACTTACCGTTATTGCCCACTAAGACCCGGTCACCCGGACTCAGAAAATTAATCATGCCGGCTTCCATCGCCCCTGTCCCACTAGCGGCGATCATCACCACATCATTTTGGGTCTGGTGTAACCATTTAAGGCTCTCCGTTAACTCAGCAATGATTTTACTGAAGCCGGCACTCCGATGCCCAATAGGATGCTTGGCCATGGCCAACAGAACCGATTCTGGAACTGGCGTGGGACCAGGAATCATCAGCATTTGTTTGTTGTCCATCGCAGTTAGTCCTCCCTTGGGCAATTTCGCGGGTAAAAATTAATGTTTCTTACAAATAAGAGGTTTGCCTCAACTCATAGCTGGAGGCAAATCGAGCTTTAATCCTATCACTTTGCGCCAATGGCGCTCACCCGACTCAACTGAGTTGATTGAATCGACAGAAATCCCTCCCAATAAACAGAAGAATCAATCGGGAGGGAAAGTCAAAGTAACGTTATTAGCCAATCAGTAATCTTGACTCCAGTCAGCCATTATTCGTCAACGGCGGCAGTAGCCATCACATCCTCATCTTCTTCTTCTTGTTCCTGGGGTGCGTCGGGCGCGTCTTCCATTGCCGTCTCAGCAACAGCATCCAGCTCGTTTTCAGCATCAGTAGATTCTGGTTCTGCTAACTCAGTATCATTATTATCAGAAATACCACTGTTAATGGCTGCCAACGCTGCATCCATGTCGAAGGGGGAGTCCCTCCGCTTCAGCCAGGCGTTTTTGACGGAACAGCTCGGCCATTTCATCCGCTTTTTCATTCACGAGATCCCGGTCTTTCAACATGGAGCCGGGAATCGGTTCTAGTTGCTTGGTGGAGAGGGAAATGCGCCCCCGGTCTGCATCCAAGTCGATAATCATGACTTTTAGCTCGTCATTAACGTCAAAGACACTGTGGGGGGTATCAATATGATCATGGGAGATTTCGGAAATGTGCAGCAGACCACTAACGCCACCAATGTCAATGAAGGCACCGTAGGGCTTGATGCCACGGACAGAGCCAACGACCACTTGGGCAACTTCCAACCCATTCATCTTCCGTTCAACTAATGCTCGACGATGACTTAACACCAAGCGATTACGCTCTTCGTCCACTTCTAAAAATTTCAGCGGCAGGTCTTCCCCGACTAAATCTTCCTTCGCTTCACGGGCACTGATATGAGACCCTGGAATGAATCCTCGTAGTCCTTCAATGCGGACTAGGGCTCCCCCCCGATTGGTCGCAAAGACATTAGAACGAACAGTGGCATCTTCAGTTTGGAGTTGTCGTACTCTTTCCCAAGCTCGCATGTATTCGATGCGACGAATGGAGAGGGTCAACTGACCATCTTCGTTTTCATCAGTCAAAATGAAGAACTCGCGGGTTTCATTCGCCTGCAGCACCTCATCGGGATCATCTACCCGATTAATTGACATCTCCTGGATCGGAATAAAGGCAGCGGTTTTTGCGCCGATGTCAATTAACGCGCCGCGAGATTCCATACTAAATACAGTCCCCGCGACAATGTCACCAGGGCTGAAATGATAATCGTACTTGTCAAGAAGGGCGGCGAAATCCTCGAGAGTGAATCCAATATCTGCTGTAGAAGTTTGACTGACCATGTAAATTTTAAGTCCTAATGCCTTAGTCACCGTTTAGGGAATATTGAGTGCCTCCTGTTACTTACTGTTCAAGCCAGGATACAGACTCATAATTATACAGTAGATAACTGTCAACGTTAAGTCTGTTTTCTTCCAGAATTCTGTCCCTTGAGTTTGCCCTGCACAACCCCATAAACTTTTGTTCGAGATGGAAGACATCAAGCTTGACGTTCTAAATAGTGAGGAGATACTCGTCAAATGTAACTGAATATTGCGACAAAAGGCGCTAGACGGGGTGTTTATGTAACGTTCCATCTCAGGGCAAGGGGGTCTACCGGAGAAATCTTGATAATGGAAGTAGGAATTTGTAAATCGCAAATCCGGCATTATTCAATATTTTCCCTATTCATAGTCAAGGTATATATTTCATGAAACGTTCAACAGATGCACTGATCGCCCAAGTGGACTGGTCCCTAGTAACGATGGTGACTATCGGTCTTTGGTTAAGCAGTAGTTTAGTCGTGGATTTAATTGTAGTGCCTAGCTTGTCGGCAGCGGGCATGATGGCGGAACCCGGTTTTATCAATGCGGGGCATCTCCTATTTTCCATTTTTAATCACATAGAAATGTTGTTCGCGGGCATTGTGGTGTCTGGCTGTCTAGTATTGCGGCAACAGGGTTACTTTTCTCCGATCGCCGAGCGCTGGGCTGGACTGTTGGCATTGGCCCTACTGGCGATCGCCATGGGATATACCTATGGTCTGACGCCTGCAATTACTGATTTAGGATTTGATATGGCCGCGTTCAATGGTGCAGCGGAAATGCCAGCTGCTATGATGCCACTCCATTGGCTCTACTGGGGACTAGAAGGCGTTAAATTTGTCCTGGGTGTCACTCTAATTACCTGGTGTTATCGTCCCTTACTGGCCGCAGTGGGTGCTGAGTAGTTGGCGGATTTGTGTAAAACGATCCGGTTGGGTTTGTAGGGTAAATGCTTCCCGTTCAATGTCACGGCGATGGATATTTTGATAGCGCAACCAAAAAGGACGGGCATAAACCAATGGTTCTTGCTTGAGATTGAGGGGTGAGAGCTGATCCCCTCCTTTACATAATTGCGCCGCATGAACTGCCTCATGGACGAGGACGGGGTCTGCAATCCCCAGATCAAAGGCTAGGGGATGTACCCACAAAACTCGCTGGCTGACAGAGAGCATCCCATAGGCTCCCCGCTGTGGTGGTGGCGCAATTCTGACCTCGAACTGCAATTGCTGCAATTGTTGTTGTAAAGCTCGAAACTCCTGGCTCATTTTTGTTTGATTCGTTGCTAAAAGGTGATGTGCCTCTCCTGTTCTGACCACAGGAATGGCGATCGCCTTTTGTGTATTAATGTTAGAGAACAAGAAAAGTCCGAGCCAAATTAATTTGTAAGGAATTGGGTTGCATGGCAGCTTGTAGAGGAGCATATAAAAACAGGTCAGTTCGTGTCGAGGATGAAAGACATAAACAGGGTAGCGGAATCATTTAAATGAATCATTCAGGCAGAGGAAAAATTGCAGTGATTTTTTCAGCAGGGCCGCAAAAAGCGTACAGATAATTAATTTATGGCGAAATTTAAGTAAAAATTCAGCAAATTTGTCTCATCTACTGGACATTATTTTCTGACTATTTTCTTGCTTATACAAATTATTTTACATACCCCTCAGTAAACGTTTTAAATGCCTCACTCGGTATCCTTTCAATCCTAACGACTCAATTTTTCCTAGATTTAATTGATTTTGCCTCTCTCTCTGATATGACGCCATACCCTTGATTTGCTTAGATTAATCAGAACAAATAGCTGTGGGCAAAGCTGAGGAGAAACGTTAACTGTCCGGCAAGGAGGAGTAAATAAATGACGACCCGCCGCTGAAAAATAGTTAATAACAAACCAATACTTTTGATGTCAATCATGGGACCAAACACCAAAAATGCCAGCAGAGAGCTACTGGTGAACGTGGACACAAATGAGAGGGCAAAAAAGGAGTCCACCGTTGAGCAAACTGATACCACCGCCGCTAGTAGCATCATGGCCAAGATGGAGCTAACGGTTCCTTGCCCTAAAAATAAAATCCATTCCCTCGGCACAAAAACCTGGATCGTGGCGGCGATCGCACTTCCTAAAATTAAAATGCCGCCCAATTCCCGCAACTCCTGGGCCACATTATCCAGAAATAGCTGACGACGATTGGGGGCGATCAGGGGGACAAGATCTTCTACGCTTTTGTCATCTAGTCGTAGGGGTTTACCTTCATTTCCCAACAAATAAGTGCCGGACTGGAGCAAGGGAGATGTCACCGCTTCTGTAAGGGAAGCCGATTTAGGGAAGGGCGGTGGGGCTAAACGACGGGCGATCGAGGCTTTCAGGAGGGGTCTTGGATCCTGTTGACGGCTAAAAATCCAACTAATGATAATGGTGATGATTAATGAGCAGACGACCCGTGCCACCACCATACCGGGTTGATCCCGGAAGGCGACCCATGTGGACCAAATCACAATGGGATTAATGGTCGGGGCGGCTAATAAGAAGGCGACTGCCACAGAGGTGGGTAACCCCTGCACCAAAAAACGCCGTGCCACCGGGATGTTACCGCATTCACAGACAGGAAATAAAAAACCCATCACACTCCCGGCGATCGCCCCCAAGAAAGGGTTGCGGGGCAGTAAAGCAATGAGTTTCTTTTCATTACTAAAAATTAATAAGGCGCTCGATAGCATGACGCCGATGGTTAAAAACGGAATCGCTTCAACCAATAAGCTCAAAAAAATCGTAAACGCTTGGTGCAGTTGGGTCATAGCAAAACTCGCCCCCTGAACAGGTCTCTCTCACAGCAACCATGGATCAGAGGGGCAACAGTATCCGAAAGGTTAGGGCGCGGGAGACGGTACAGGTTCAGTTTCAGTTTCAGTTTCAGTTTCAACCGCAGGCGTATTGGAGTTATTATTTTCCCTCGGTAAGGGTTGCGCCGTTCCCGGTGGCACGGTATCCCCTTCCGGAGCCGATGGTAGGTTTTGTAGGAGGGCTAGCTGCTGTTTGACTGCCGCCAACAGGTCTTGATATTGCTGGTTGTCGGGATAGAGTTTCACTAATTTTTCTAGGGGGGGAACCATACCGGGTAAATCTCTGAGTTCTAGACGGGTCGACACCAGACCCTGTAGCGCAGTGGAATTTTCGGGTTCCCGCTCCAAGACTTTTTCATAGCCTTGGGCGATCGCCAACAGTTGTTCTTGTTCAGCGGGGTTAGGTCCTTGGTTCGCCTCCGTTTCCGAGGAGGGCGCATTACCGCCTCCCGTAAAAATATTGATCATCGGCAGGGTCATCATGCCCAAAAAAGCCAGCCCAGAGGCCAAAATAAATGTTTTTTGCAGAATGTCTTTGGTAGATGCCATAAAATCGGGGTGTGGAGGAAAACATTCCCTACCATTACTATCTGTTTTACTGAGACGTAAATCGACGGTGAGGGTTGCGCGTTTTACTGGGAAGCAATCCCTCTTTTGTACTAGAACAGTTTGGAGGAGCTAGTCAACTGTAGCAAACCAGGGGAAAATTCGAGTTAGCGAGTCAAAACTCCTAGAGCGACAGGCATTTGGTGTAAAGTTGCGGAGAAGGACAGGGGTTAGGGGTTCGTTCTAAAATAGAGGTCGCATTCAGGGTTGACCATGGCAGAGTTTAACAGCGGCTTACCCAGTAACCGCCAGATTCAGGCATTTATCAAAGGTCAAAATCTCGTCGAAATCAAGCTAATTTTTGGCGAGACCATCTCCGGCAAAATTCGCTGGCAAGATTCGGACGGTTTGGGCTTAGTGACGGCAGAAGACAAACTCTCCCTTGTCCGCTTATCGGCGATCGCCATGATTACGCCGATGGACTAGGGGGCCGCTCCTGGCGATCGGTCTCGGGACTATGGCAGTGGGGGCGGCACAGGAAACAAGTCGGTATTGGTGCAATATTTTCACTCACTTTATTAATCACGTCAGAAAAACTGTGTCAATGAACATTTTGGTGACGGGGGGAACGGGTTTTTTGGGCACTACCCTGTGCCAACAGCTCAACGCCCAAGGTCATAGCGTAACGATTATTAATTCTCGTAACGGAGATCTCACCCAACCTGAGGCCCTAGATCACTATCCCGTCGGACTGTTTGACCAAATCTATCATCTAGCGGCTTGGACCCAAGCCGGAGACTTTTGTTTGTACCACCCGGGAGAACAATGGCTCATCAATCAAAAAATCAACACCACTGTTTTGTCCTGGTGGCAACAGCAGCAACCCCAAGCCAAGCTGATTTCCATGGGAACCAGTTGTGCCTATGACCCGGATCTGCCATTAACGGAAGCCCATTACCTCAAGGGGCAACCGATTGAGAGTTTGTTCACCTATGCCATGACCAAGCGCATGCTCTATGCCGGTCTCCTGGCACTACAAAAACAGTATGGATTGCGGTATCTCTGCTTAGTGCCGTCCACCCTCTATGGGCCGGGCTACCACACGGACAATCGCCAAATGCATTTTATTTTTGACCTCATCCGGAAAATTATTCGGGGCAAACTCTATGGGGAAACGGTCACCCTCTGGGGCGATGGCTACCAATCACGGGAATTGGTGTTTATTGAAGATTTTGTCCAGGAAGCGTTGACCCTGGCTGCCACGGTTGATAACGAGCTAATTAACATCGGGGCTGGGGAAGAGTTTCCCATTCGCCACTTTGCCCGACTGATTTGCCAGGAAGTGGGCTATGACTTCGATTTGATTCAATTTGATACCAGTCGCTACGTCGGGGCTAAGTCTAAATGTCTGCGGGTGGAAAAACTACAGCAATTATTGCCCCAACGAACCATCACCCCCTTGGCCCAGGGCCTAGCCAAAACGATTCAATGGTTCTGGTCTGAACAGGAAGCTTTATTGCCCACCGCGTCGAGGTAAGCTGTCATCGACCCCCACGTTGACATTGGTTACACGCACCATGACTTCATTTTCCCCCTGGCGACAACGGGCGATTCCTTATCTATTTTTATTACCAGCCCTGTTGATTTTGGCGGTAACGGTATTTTTGCCGGCACTACAGGCTTTTGCCCTCAGCTTTACCCAATATGAGCTGGACTTAACGGTAGCTCCGGCATGGGTGGGATTGGAAAACTTTAAACGGCTGTCGCAGGATCGGGTGTTTTGGTTGACCCTCAAAAATACCCTGCTGTATCTCATTGGAGTCGTCCCCCTGTTGGTGGTATTACCTTTGGGGTTAGCGATCTTAGTTAATCAAAAACTGCGGGGCATTGCCTGGTTTCGCATGGCGTACTACACCCCCGTCATTATTTCCATGGTGGTGGCGGGGATTGCCTGGAAAGCTTTGTTTGCCTCCAATGGCTTATTAAATCAAGGGCTGTCCCTGTTGGGATTCTCCAATGGCATCCCCTGGTTAACCAGCCCTTATCTGGCCCTCTGGAGTGTGATGCTGGTCACCGTCTGGAAAGGATTGGGCTATTACATGGTGATCTACCTGGCGGGCTTGCAGTCCATTCCCCAAGAGCTTTATGAAGCGGCGGCAATTGATGGATCCGATGGCTGGCGTCAGCATTGGGATGTCACCATTCCGTTGATGCGTCCCTATTCATTGCTGGTGGGCGTGTTATCGTCGATCGCCGCGTTAAAAGTCTTTGAAGAAGTGTATGTCATGACCCAAGGGGGTCCCTTGAATGCCTCAAAAACAGCTGTGTATTACATTTATGAGCGGGCATTTCAGGATTTGGAAATGAATTATGCTTCGGCGATCGGGCTGGTGTTATTTTTAGTCATTTTCATCCTGTCATTGCTTAACTTAAAACTCTCTGGCGGCAATCCCCTCGCTCGTTAAGGGACGCTAATTAGCTAACCCTCGTATAACGCCAACGCCATGGGAACAGTAAAATCTGGAGAAAATTGTTCTCCGGGCTTCCCCGCTACACCATGACTCCTTCTTCCCAAACCCTCGTGATCAAGATCGGGACATCCAGTTTAACCCGCCCTGAAAATGGGCAATTAGCCCTGTCCACGATCGCCGCGTTGGTGGAAACCCTCTGTGCTTTGGTTCAACAGGGACACCGGGTAGTATTGGTCTCCTCCGGCGCTGTGGGCGTGGGGTGTAGTCGCTTAGGGATCACAGAACGACCTCAAAAGATGGCCGTTAAACAGGCGATCGCCGCCGTGGGCCAAGGACGACTGATGCGCATTTATGACGACTGTTTCAGCAACTTGCAGCAGCCCATTGCTCAAATTCTGCTGACCCGTCGAGAACTGACGGAACGGAACGCCTATGTCAATGCCTACAACACCTTTCAAGCCCTGTTTGATCTCAACATCATCCCAATTGTGAATGAGAATGATACGGTGGCGGTGGAAGAATTAAAATTTGGAGATAACGACACCCTGTCTGCCTTAGTGGCAAGCCTGGTGGAAGCTAATTGGCTATTTTTGCTCACGGATGTGGATCAACTTTATTCCAGCGATCCCCGGCTCCAACCCGATGCCCGCCCCATTCCCATTGTTACCGCGTCAGAGTTAGAGCAATTGAACGTCGAAACCCGCAGTACCGGCTCGGCCTGGGGAACTGGGGGTATGCAAACCAAAATCACGGCGGCCCGCATTGCATCAGGCTCTGGAGTCCGCACAGTGATTACCCACGGCCAAAAGCCCCAAGCTCTGCTCGATATTCTCCAGGGAGCACCGTTGGGCACCCAGTTTGAGGCTCAACCCCGTCCAGATAATGCCCGGAAACGCTGGATCAGTTACGGTCTAGTGCCCACCGGAAAAATTGTGGTCGATACGGGGGCGATCCATGCCCTCAAAACCAGCGGCAAATCTTTATTGGCGATCGGGGTGGTTAGAACTGAGGGGGAATTTAATGCGGCGGAGGCGGTCATAATCTGTGACGCGGAGGGGCAAGAAATTGGTCGGGGGCTATGTAACTATTCCCACCAAGAACTCGCCAAAATTAAAGGACTCCATTCCGAGGCGATCGCCACCATCTTGGGCTATGACGGGCCAAACACTGTGATTCATCGTGACAATTTAGTGCTGAATGACTAGGCCGGCTGGCTGCTTTATCTGTAATTGAAAGCTCTTGCTGTATCAATGACACTAAACGAATGAAGCCCTACCTTTCTCGCGATTTTGTTGTGTTGACCTTGACTGAAAAAAATGAACTGTGCCTATTCGTCATTGGAAGAACGATGTTAAAAACGCTTCAAGAAGCAAAAAGTTCTGAAAGCGTGACAATTTGATAACCCTTTCTGGAAAGTTCAGGCAAAACTTTTTCTAGAGTTGAAGCTGTCCTCTCACCTCGTAAACTATTGTCATGCAAAACAACTATTGAACCAGGAGAAGCATTAAACAAAATATGCTTCGAGGCAAACCAGCTTGAAGAAATATTAGTATCGAAGGGGAATATAGATCCAAGTACTACTTGATAACTATGTTTATGGGCAATCTTTATCATGGCGGTGTTGTACCAACCAGCTGCGGGGCGTAGCCATCGAATTTCACCAAATCTATAAAGAATATTATGGGCTTCAAGTAGTTCCGATTCAAACTCTTGTGGTGAGAGTTGAATACTTGGCTTATCTTCAGTTAGGTGGTTACCTAACTCATGTCCACAACTAAGCATTCTCTCGACAAGAGCTTCATTGCCTTTTACTCTATTGCTTATGATAAAGAATGTAGCGTGTGCTTCATAACGCCGTAAAACCTCCAAAATCTTCGGTGTCGTTATAGGATCAGGACCATCATCAATAGTAAGTGCAATTAGTTGCTTATCGGTTTCAGCAAAATAGATAACCCCAGGGGCAATAAAAGTAGCAAGGGAAAGAAGCCACCGGGGCTGAAAGAACAGAACCGCAATCAGACTTAATGTTGCTATGCCTGAGAGTATTAAAAAGTAAGCCAAAGTCATTTCTTTACTCTAATCTAATTAGTCTACGAAAAATCCAATTACCAAAGATGTTGTAATGGCAGTCAAAGTCATGAACACAGTCAAGATTTGAAGTGCTGTTGCCCAGTTATTTAGCTTTTTCAGAAAGGAATTAATGCCTTTAGCCACTTATTCAGGTTCTTGTCTACTCATTTCGAGATTCCTCTTTTATGGGCGTAACTAAGACACTACACCTAGCGGTGACCACCCGAATTCCCGAAGAGCCAGATAAATATTATCCAGTTCCGCCTAAAAATTCTTCGATTTCTCGATCGCCTAACCGGCAAAGAACCCGCTCGGCATTGCATTCACTTTCAGAACAGGATCGATAGTCCCACTCCCGTTCATGGTTTTGCTTTTGCAGAGATTGCACTTGTTTTTCCAGAGATTCAATGCGCTCCAATAACAGACGAATGACCTGCGCTTCTGAATCAGGTAAATTGCCATGGGCGAGGGGGTTCACTTTTACCCCAGAACGGTGGACAATCCGGCCGGGAACCCCGACCACCGTACAATCCTCTGGGACATGCCGCAGCACCACCGATCCAGCACCAATCCGGACATTATCCCCAATGGCAATATTGCCTAATACCTTTGCCCCGGCTCCCACCACTACATTTTCCCCCAGGGTAGGATGACGTTTACCACTTTCCTTCCCTGTCCCCCCCAGGGTCACCCCTTGGTAAATCAAGGAGTAATTGCCAATAATGGCCGTTTCTCCAATGACGACCCCCATACCGTGGTCAATAAAAACCCCCATCCCGATTGCCGCTCCGGGATGGATTTCAATGCCAGTGAAGAAGCGGGCAAAATGAGACAGCAGGCGGGGAATAAAAGGCAGGTGCCAACAGTAAAGTTGGTGAGAAATACGATGAACCACCAGTGCTTGCAGGCCGGGATAACAAAACAGCACCTCTAACCAATTTCGGGCAGCGGGATCGCGCTCAAAAATTATCCGAAAATCGGTAACCAGTGAATTTAGCACCCAGTTATTCCTTCTGTAACGTTGGTTGACAGGCTGGGGAATAAGGTTCCAGCAGTCTTGATTTTATCCTGTTTCTTTAGGGGGCTATCACTGTCGAGACCGCTGAGGCTGTTCATAGGGCGATCGCCAATAGGTCTGACAACTGTGGTAAACGATGGTGAACCGGCACTTCTTCAGGTAGTGAGCCGTAGCCATAATCGGCAAAAATGGTTACCGCCCCACAGGCATGGCCCATACGAATTCCCACTTCCGCATCTTCTACATGCAGCAAAGTTTCAGACGGGTAGTCTGCCAATAATTCCTGGAGAGAGCGGGGATCGGGTTTGCTGTACTGGGAATCATCAGCGGCCTGCATCCTTTCGATGGCGTCCCATAGCCCTACCCCCTGTAACGCGGACGTTTGAATGCGGCGATCGCCAGATGTACAGGCTAAAACGCGGTAACCCCGTTGTTGCAGCGTCGTTAACACATCTACCGCTTCCGGCATAGGGGCGGCTAGCGTCGGTAGATTGTCGAGATAAAAGGGCTTTACATACTGGGTAAACACCGCCGCCGTTTGATCCGGGGGGCAACCTAGTTTTTCCAGCATAATGGATGCCTTTAACCCAATCAGAGACACCACCTCTTGGCGATCGGGACGGGGTAGCCCACACTGCTCAAGGCCATAGGTAAACGCTTGATAGTTGGCTTCTTCGGAATCAATTAGGACCCCATCCAGGTCAAATACAATGACTTTGCCGATTGTCATGGTCAAAATAGAGCCACTGGGTACAGGAACGGGTCAATCTTACCAAGTGTGCTGACTAGCTTTGGGAAGAATTTCACCGCTATTCCAGGCTCCCATGGTATAGTTGGAGATTGCAACAAAATTTTAGACTGTACCAGGTTTGTCGAAAAGACTATGGCATTAACCCAAACCAAGAAACAAGAATTGATGTCCGGATATCAGGCCCACGAAACTGACACGGGGTCTGCCGATTTACAAGTGGCGTTTCTGACTGAAAGAATTCGTCAGTTAACCGATCACCTGAAAGCGAATCCCAAGGATCATTCCTCCCGTCGTGGCTTATTAAAAATGATTGGTCGTCGGAAACGGCTGTTAGGGTTTATTAATGCCCGAGAGCCAGAACGTTATCAAGCCCTGATCAAACGCCTTGGCATTCGTCGGTAGGATAATATTCTCCAACTAAATCCAACACCGAATTTTCCCCGTTCCCCATGTCAGATACTCCAGAGCGCGATTCTTTACCTTTCGAGCGGAAATCTAAGAAGAAAAAAGTCGAAAAAAAGCCTGCTCCGACTAAGATAACTAGCCAGTCGAGCACTTCCAAAAAACACTCGGTGGCAGGTGATAGCGGTGTTCCTGAGGCAGTCAGCAAGCGTATGGTTACCCGGATGGCTCTGTTTTCCGGGATTCCCACTGCCCTCGGCATGCTGTCTTTTGTGGCCTTTTATTTCGTTGTCAGTCGGGATTTATTGGATATTCCCACCTATGTGGTATTCGCCGCCAGCCTCTTGTTTTTCGGTATTGGCGTTCTGGGGCTGAGTTACGGAATTTTTTCTTCATCGTGGCAAGAAGAAGAGCCGGGGACACTGGTTGGCTGGTCAGAGTTTCGGCTCAATCTCGGTCGCACCATTAATGCCTGGCGAATGGAACGGCAAGCTGCCCAAGCCGCAAAGAAAAATTAAGCGCCATTCCCTCCCTCGAATCTTTCGTTAGAATCGAGATCGTAAGTTTTAGTGAAAAGTCTTTTATTTTTACCTCAGTTCACTCTTATTATTAATTTTTGAGGAAATTTGTCATGATCGTCGTCATGAAAGTCGGCACCCCAGAGCTAGAAGTTGAGCGCGTCAGTGAAGACTTTAAAGAACGCGGTCTTACCCCAGAAAAAATTGTTGGTAAACACAAAGTTGTCATTGGTTTGGTCGGAGAAACAGCCGGATTGGATCCACTACAAATTCAAGAGATTAGCCCCTGGATTGAAGATGTCCTCCGGGTTGAGCAGCCCTTCAAGCGGGCAAGCTTAGAGTACCGCCACGGAGAATATAGTGAAGTGGTGGTCTCGACGCCCAATGGCCCGGTGGCAATCGGAACAAATCACCCCATCGCCGTGGTGGCTGGGCCCTGCTCCGTTGAAAACGAAGCCATGATCATTGAAACCGCTAAACGGGTCAAAGCGGCTGGGGCACAATTCCTCCGGGGCGGTGCATTCAAGCCCCGCACTTCGCCCTACTCTTTCCAAGGACACGGTGAAAGTGCTTTGGGTTTGCTGGCCGCGGCGAAAGAAGCCACTGGTCTCGGCATCATTACCGAAGTGATGGATGCAGCGGATCTTGAAATGATTGCGGAAGTTGCGGATGTCATTCAAGTAGGCGCTCGTAATATGCAAAATTTTTCGATGTTAAAGAAGGTGGGGGCTCAAGATAAACCGGTGTTACTGAAGCGTGGTATGTCCGCCACCATTGACGAGTGGTTAATGGCAGCAGAATACATTTTGGCCGCGGGAAACCCCAATGTCATTCTGTGTGAGCGGGGCATCCGCACCTTCGATGGTCACTACACCCGCAATACCCTGGATATTTCAGTATTGCCCGTCCTTCATACGTTGACCCATTTGCCAGTGATGATTGACCCCAGCCACGGTACGGGTAAGTCAGATTATGTCCCTGCAATGGCGAAGGCGGCGATCGCCGCCGGAACGGATTCCTTAATGATCGAAGTTCATCCCAATCCAGCAAAAGCGCTATCGGATGGTCCCCAGTCTTTAACGCCGGATCGGTTTGATCAGTTGATGAAAGAACTCAGCCTAATCGGGAAAACGGTTGGACGTTGGCCCAAAGTTCCCGCACTCGCCTAAAACAGAGGGATCTCTGATTCTCACTGAATTTGTGTTGTATTTTGATGCGGGGTCTGCGGTCGTTGAGCGACCAGGCAATCATTAAATTACGATAAAAGCTGGGGGAATTGAAAGCTTACTGGAATCATGGTGACTTCACTCAAATGCGTCGTAGCTTTTGGAGGAGCCGTTCTGGTAGAGCGTCGGTATGTTGCCTATTCCAGCAAATCGTCGCAAGCATTGAGCAAAGTGTCGTTTCGAAATGCCTTGATAGACATACCAGAGTTTGTCTTTTAATTGCTGGGCCAGTGCCCTCTGAGAGCGGCAGTGGTCTCGAATTTTGAGGCAGGAATCCCTGGAAATAGGTGACTGCAAGCACAACAAGTCGCTTTCCAAGCATCGGTTGTGAGGCTCTGTGGCTGATAGTCTACTAGGTCATGGTGTTGCGCTTATAAAATCGGGCTTTCCAATATCACCATTGCAACTATTATCAGTAGGAGCACCAAAGATTCATAAATGAGAGTTACTGGGCAATCGGAATCTCCCTGACAAATGACATCGCTAATGCGACAATGCTAAATGACTAACGGTCAACTCTTTGCCCGACGCGCGGTTACCGCATCTTAAACTCTGGTCGCTGACCCCCGAATCCCGTCCGTCTTTAATGCTTCAACTGCCAAAACCGTCTCACTCAGTCAAGCCATGTGCTTCTGTTGAAGAAGCTTATGAAATTTGTCGTCAGGTGACGGCGCAGTATGCCAAAACCTTCTATTTGGGAACATTGCTGATGCCGTTAGAGAAGCGGCAAGCGATTTGGGCAATCTATCTCTGGTGTCGTCAAACTGATGAGCTGGTTGATGGTCCCCAAGCCACCATGACGACCCCTGAGACGCTAGACCGCTGGGAAGAACATTTAGAGTCTATTTTTGCAGGACATCCCATTGATAATGCAGATGTCGCCTTAGTAGATACCCTACAGCGGTTCCCGATGGATATTCAACCTTTCCGGGATATGATTGCCGGCCAACGGATGGATCTATATCGGGATCGATATCAAACGTTTGAAGAGTTAGACCTCTATTGTTATCGTGTTGCCGGAACCGTGGGACTAATGTCTAGTACGGTTTTGGGCTATGACCTCAGTGGTGGTACTGCCCCCTGGCAACCGGACACAATTCGCATACCAAAGCAGGAGGCGATCGCCTTGGGGATTGCGAACCAACTGACAAACATTTTGCGCGATGTGAGCGAAGACGCTGATCGAGGACGTATTTATTTACCATTGGAAGATTTAGCCCGTTTTAACTACACCGAAGCCGACTTGTTCAATGGTGTTAATGATGAGCGCTGGCAAGGACTGATTAGATTTGAAATCCAACGAGCCCGTAGATATTTTGATGATGCAGAACGGGGTATACGGGCACTCAATCGGGATGCGCGCTGGCCAGTATGGACGGCCTTGATGCTTTACAAGGGCATTCTGGATGTAATTGAAGCTAATAACTTCGATGTTTTCAGTCAACGGGCTTATGTGCCGACCTCCAAAAAAATGTTGTATTTACCCATAGCTTGGCTGAGAGCTCAAGCTCTTTGAGTCCCTACACAATCTAAAGATTACGAAGAAAATTTATGAATTGATGATCCGAAACTTCTCTTTAAGGCTCATTAATATGCATTCAACGTCCTTGCAAATAGTTCATAGCTTGTCCTAGGTGAGTTATAGATAACTCCTCCAAAAGTCTTTCGGCGTAGCCTGATATTGGCATTGATTTGCAAAGAGGGGCAATATCCTGAAACGATTGCCCAATAATGATTTCAGTGCTATATCCCTCATTAAGCGACCAGAGCCCTGGTTTGTTAATGAAGGACTGAAAAATCCGGCAGTATCCTAACGATAGATATGGCGATAGTTCAACACTTTCAACTTTGCCAGCCGGAATAGACGGGAATCCGTATTCATTTAAGGGGAGTGATTCTGGAGACTAGAAGGACAGGAACTCGGTAAAATCAAGGTAATCCTTGCGTAAAATTTTTATCATGATACTTAAAGACCCCCAAACCATTCGTTTTTACCAAAAATTAACTGATGCCATGGTGGATCTTTGGAATCGGAGTCGTTCGATGGAAGAGATCCGCCTATATACCGAAGGCTATATTGCCTGTCTCCGTCATAGTAATCAAATCGAACCCTATCTTATTCATCGCTTAGAGGAAGAAGCTCTTGCTTTTCTGAGAGATCCTTACAATTTCAATACCTCAGCGTTCCAAACAGAACGAGACTACGATTATCGTTGAGGAGAAAGGTCTACAGTATTCTGCCGTTATTATTATTCTTGCGTGTCTATGTCCCCCTCTTTGCCGAAACTGCGTACGCAATTATCTCAGATAGAATCCGATACCCAAGAACATTGGCAAAAATTAGCCTCTAGCTATAACCAATATATTCAACAATTAGTCGAAACTCTGCAACAAAAAGGGAGTTATGCAGTGTTTCAGGTTTGCACCCAAATTTATCCGGAAGCATTTCTAAAATTAGGCTATCAATCTCGTTGTGATTTCCAGCAGTCTGCCGTGCAAATGCTCGCTAACTTTTCGGTGGAACTGAATCAGTTACTGATAAAAAATGGAATTAGTCTAGATCCCAATCCACAGGATCCCGATCAGGAATCATCGGTGGTGAGTGCTAATCTACCCGGTTTAGATACAGACGAGGGCCGTCAACTCATCGTCTTCAGCAACTCAGACACAACATTAGAAGCCAATAGTTCCCCCCAAGCTACGGACAAGGAGATTGAAGCAGATGAAGATGGAGGGGGAGAGTTTCCGTCAGTGGACGCGCTCAAGTCTGTGCTAACAGAGGCATTGGAAAAAGAGGGACTCTCGTTGGAGAGGTTAATTCCTAAAATTCTACAGATCGATAGTCAGTCGAGTCAGTTGATCATTAAAACACCAGAAGACTTGCTTCAATGGTGTCAACGCCTTGAAACGATCTTACAGCGGAGTCTCGTCATACTGTCGATGCAACTAAATCGGCAACTCATCGAAAAAAAGCTCATTCCAGAAAATTTACCCCCTAAAATTTTGGAAATGGCATTGCAATCGGAAGATGAGCGTTTAGTTCCACAACACGACAAAATGCCCCATATCGTCAATGTCCTAATCGAAACAGCCCAACGGTCTAATAAGGATGACAAACGGGAAGAAGACAACGACAGTCGAACAAATCCGGTCACTGAAACACCACAAAATACCCAACCCCAGGAACAGGATGGCAATGATGCTATCGAAGAAGACTCCCCCCGATTACGTGGAGAAATCAGCCGATTAACCGCTTTAAATTTTCGCCTGATCGATTTGGAGTTTAAAGATGTTGGTCTTAGTATGATTCGTAAACAAATCCGGACTCAAGTTCGTAGCCTTAAAAAGGCCGATCAGCAATATCATCGTCTAGATAAACAGCGACTGACTGCAGAGGCTGAACAAGCCTGGCGTAGTAGTTGGAATGCTAATGACATCAGTTCTTCTTCGACGGATCAACTTTAACTTTTTTTGGCTACAACCCACATTCGGCAGGTTCGATCTAAATGTAGCGTATTACAAACCTCAATACACCTTACCTTAGGTAGTGTATAAGTAGGGCTTGCTGAAAAAGTAACAAGAGAGCCGAGAAAAATTAGCGAGAGGGTTAAGCCGATCTATGGTACTAATTTTGATTATCAAAGACAAAGTCAATCATAATTTCTACTAATCTCAGAGGCCAGATAAACCTAATTCATCTTGAAGTCTATAGTTTTACTTCCCTTTTTAAGAGGGGGTCGAACAGCTAACTCTATCGCTCGATTCTAACCCTTCCAAAGAGGAGAACCCAAAAACGTCGGATTTCAATATAGGCGAGGTTTGATCGGACTACCCATATTTCTACAAAATAATATTAATCCTATCGCCATGGCGATGAGATTTGGTGTTAGGGGACAGATTATTTAGCCCCCCTGCCAAATGTCACCCATCCACAAGTGCTCACAGCAGACGACACTTTAGGGTTGAGTTTGAACCGGGAAACCTTTTTGGCGTAAATAATCAGCGGTGGCTTTATCCGGCGTATAGCGATAGCCAAATTGTACTTCCGTTGAATCGGGAATAATTTTAGGCGTAAGCATAATAATCACCTCATTGCGATCCGTTTCATCACTGGAGGATCGGAATAGCGCCCCAATCACCGGTAAGTCTCCTAGGACGGGTACTTTGCTGGTTACCGTGTTGTTAACTTCAGAAATAATCCCCGAAAGAATGAAAGTCTGTTCATCTCGCAGGCGAACAGTCCCAGAATCCAGGGAGCGTTGATTGATCAGTGTGATTTGGTTGATTGACCCTTCCCCGCTATTAAACTCTTGAGTTCCACCAGGAGAAGCAATGATCGGATTAACTCTCACGGTAATAAAACCGTTGTCATCGATGCGTTCAACAATCACATTTAATGTCAAGCCAACATCATCTAGTACAGGAGTTGTTGTTCGAACCCCACTCAGAGGATCGACTTGAGTATCCACACTGGCAACCACTGATTCCGTTAAACGAACCTGAGCCGCTTCACCTTCCTGTACGATCAAGGTTGGATCCGTCAAAATTTTAGCATTACCACTAAGTATATTTGCTTCAATCTGCGCTTGGAATTTCTTGGGATACTCAAAGAAGGTGGGAGTCTCTAGTTCATAGGTCAATTCTCCGGTTTGAGCATCAATCCCAAACTCCACAACGCCTGAATCAATAGCCGGTATTTGATTAACGGGAAAGCCGGGGTAATAAAATGCACCGGGGATAGCTTCACCGCCCGGATCTCGAAAATTAATCGGGTTATTGGTGTCAAGGAGAATGTTGGATTCAATACCTTCTGGTCCGTATGGATTAATGATGACAGGAGGATTGCTGGCACGTCCAGGATCACTGTTAATATCGATCACCCTGGCAGGAGCTGTATCTCCAAACCGCATAATTGCCGTGCCATTATCTTGGATAAAATAGCTATCATTGACACCAAAAGAAAAGCTGCTGTTGTAATCCTGGATATTATTCAAATTAATATCCACAATCTTGACATTAACCGCAACTTGGCGACGGCGAGCATCCATCTGCGTGATCATGGAGGTCGCCAGTTCGACATCTCGGGGTTCTCCCACCAAGGTCACCGTATTGAGGCGGTCGTCTGTGCTGACAACAAGCCCTTCTAAAATTAATACCGAAGAATCATTTGATGGGCGATTTACCGTTAGAGGAACCAGCTCAGGGGGTTGAGTAATGACACGCGGGGGAGCGTTTTCTGCTAACTGGACTTCTTCTTTCCCTTCAAACAAGATATTGACTTCGGCTCCTTGGGAGGCCAAGATGCTAGCAACTGATTCTGCACTGGCTTGATTGAGCCGAATCGTACGGGTAATAACATTACGGGCAGAAGGCAGCAAGGAAGCGCCAGCAAAAATGGTGTTACCACGACGGCTCGCTTGGAGTCCAGATGCCATCAACACCGAATTAAAAACATCTTGGACAGATTCATTCTCAATGTCGAGAGAAATAGTGAAAGCTTCCCCACCGGCATCTCCCGGCATCCCCGGTAATGCTTGCTCTGAGTTTCCCCTAGCATTTTTACCATCTGTAAAAATCAAATTCATCCCAGCGTAGCGAGTTAGCACTGCTAACACCTCCCTCGCCGGTGCTTCTCGTAAAACTAATCGTGGCACGATCGCCCGTCCGCCTGCGCCCAGGTCAATTAAGTCATAGGCCGCATTAATGTTAGAAATTGCCATATCCCCTACTGGTGGTGGGACGGCCCGTGAGCGGGTCGGTGCGACAGGCACGCGGGGGGTTAAAATATCCGGATTAGGGGCATTATTTTGACGAATAATAATTTCAGGGTTAGGAAATAAAGGTTGTTGATTATTACCAGCGGGAGGCGGGGGAGCCGGCCGGGCAGATTGGGCCGTCAGACTGGGGAGAGGTGATTGCGGAAAATAAAAATCAGGCTCCGCGTTTAGGGCAGCGAGCTCCTGAATTAATTTTTCTGGGACGATCACTTGAGCAGGGTTCTGGTCATGGGCGGGGGCAATATCAGCGTCTAGTCTGGCAATTTCCGTATGGGAGGGCGAAAAATTTTCAAGTTCATTAACTGTGGCAAACTCTGGCAAGGTGATCTCTAGATTATTGTCTAGCTCAGGTAACGATACATCCTGTAACTCCTGCTTCGTATCAAACTCAAAGTCCAGTGCAGCATCAGTTTCTGCTTGAGCTGGGACACCAGGAACCAATAAACAAACTGCAAGCTTAGCCACAAACCAAAAACGAAAATTTTTCACGGAACAACTCCTCACACACAAATTACAATAATTATCGACGATGAAATTAAAAACCGAAAGTCAGTCAATCTAAATTTTTCACGAGTCACCTCCCTCTGCTGGTTGATCTTCTTCGCTGGGTGGCGGTTGCAATGCCTTAATTTCTTCAGCCGTTAAAGGAGTATAAACCTGTAATGTCATTGTTGTATTCAGCTCAGCTTGAGTCTCCGGCTGTATCTCTACTTTTGTTCCATCTCGAATAACGTTAACCGGAATAGACTCTTGGGCAACGGTGGTCTGCATATTTTCCATCAAAATAAGGGGCTGTAATCGCTCAATGTCCCGGATTAAATTTTGGGTTTGAGGAAAATCACCGACCATCGAAACTTGATAATTTTGACGCTTCAGGCGATTCTTCACCTTAGCCCCCAATGAATCATCCCCAATGACCTCAGGGTCTCCCTGGGGCACAAAGCTCAATAATTTCACATCCCTAGCGGTAAAAAGTGTGTTGAAGTTATAAAGAATCGTCTGTAGATCTTGGCTATCAGCATAAAGCTGGAGAACCGTTGCTTTTCTCTGTTCTGCTTCTTTGAGCTGTCGTTCAGCACTGGCAAATTTGTTCGCCAATGCGCGGGAAGACTCTTGATCAACTTGCGCCTGCTTAGCAATTTTTTCTTGGTTTAATTTTTGATAATCATTCCAGGCCGGCAGGAAAAAATTCAACAACACATAAATCATGCCCACAACCCCCAGCAAGCCTAGGGCAATACCACTGACCTGGGGGGTAAACGTAATGCCAAATGCGGTGGGATAGTCAGCACTGTCGTCAAACTCCTCATCAATAATAGTTGTTGTGAACGAAGATTTATTGCTAAAAGTCATGTCAGTCCTCAGAACCTCAAAATCATGAAAAATAATTAAAGAAAGTCACTGTCATCCAGCAAATTAAGAGGTTGTTTCCGCCTCTTCCCCTTCTGGCTGCAAGATGGGGGGCGGCGGCACGTCGGGAGCATCTGAAGGACGTTGCAAGACGCCCTTCAGTTCAAGGTATTTGAAACGGGCGACGAGTCCCGCTGCACCATTACGAATCAATGCTTGCATTAAGTCTTGGTCAGGGGTGTCGGTAATCACGGTTTCAATCGTGTAGTTGATGGCAGCCGGAATCAACACGGTTGAGGTTCCTTGTTCTACGTCATCTTCTGTTTCCCCCGATTGAGCGGTCGTTCCTTCCCCTGCGATAGGCAGTGCAGCGGCAGTGGCTGTCAAAAGCTTAGTTTGTTCAGCTTGTAAAAACTGAGAACCCTGGAGGGTTAACACAAAATCGTTTAGTGCGCCGTAATTTCCGGCAAACCCAGACAGCGTTATTTTGTTGTCTGCTTGATTAATGCTATTAACTTGAACCTCAGCCGGTAATTGATTGGTGATTTCTTGAAAAAGAGCCGACCAAGGTTTTATTTGGTTGAAAACATTGATTAGTCCATCGGCATCTTGGTGGAGTGCGGCAGCTGTTGCTTCTAATTCCTGAATCCTAGCGCTTTCCCCTTGTAAACGAGCAATTTCAGCGTCTAATTGCGGCATATTGGCCTCAGTGCGAGCCGTTTGCCAATTCACCAGCAAAGTCGCCAATCCAGCCAATGCAGGCAGCAGAACCGCAACCCCTGCCCCGATGTATAGGGGAAGTTGTTTTTGAATGTTACCTGGTCGGGTAATAATTGATGTCGATTGGACATCCTTGACGACATTACCTGTCCGGTCTTTGAGAAAGTTAACGTCTAAGCTATACATGGGTTGGGTTCAATAAAGCGGTAATCCACAACAATTTGTGAGGTCAAGGATGAAAAGGAAAACATTAAGAGGAATAGAGCAAAAGTAAGACAGAATAAGCCATTTTCAAACTCCCCGTAGTCCTAGCCCTAAGGCTGTTGCTAAGCTAGGACGCTCGACCTCTGAAAAGGTTTGATCCGTTTCAATCATCAAAGATTCAAACGGATCGACTTTGATGGTGGGAATGCTAAGCCGTTGAGTAAAATATTCGTCCAGCTGAATCAAACCGCCACCAGGGCCAGCGAGAAGCAGCTGCACCAATTCCAAATCTTCACTTTGATTAAGATAAAAATTAATGGAGCGGCGTAACTCATCGGTCAACTCCCCCATCACTCGCATTAATGCGTTCATACCGGGGTTAACATCAGTTCCTTGGGTGCTGAGGGTATCGAATTGAGAAACAGGAATAGTCATCCCCTGTAAGATTTCGGGATTTCGGGATGAGGGTAAGTTCATCGCCCGTGACAGGGCATTTTGCATCTGAAATGTTCCAATGGGAACTGTCCGGGAAAACTGGGGAACACCATCTACAATGATGGCAATTTCTGTACTGTCAAATTCAATGTCAATTAAAACGGCCGCTTCCCTGGAGCCGAATTGTCGTAATTGCTCTCGAATGGTGCGAATAAGAGCGAAGCTGCTGATTTCAAGAACATCAACTTCTAAACCTGCTTGTTGAAACGTATCAAGATAGGAGTCTGTTACTTCTTTCCGAGTTGCAACTAAAAGAACTTGTACTTTTTCAATACCATCTTCATCTTCAAATAATCCAAGCTTTTGATAGTCTAAATCAACTTCCTCCCGTGGGTAGGGTAGATATAGCGCTGCTTCATGGTTTAAGACTAAATCTTGCAATTCCTGCTCATCTAATTCCGCTGGCACTGGCAACATGCGAATGATGGCTTCCCGCATGGCAACAGCTGTGGCTACTTTTTTAGTCGTTATTTTTTGCTCTTTTAACAAATCCTGAATAATTTCTGCTAAGGCTGGAGAGTCAATGATTTTACCTTCTTCAAAAATGCCTTCTGGAATCGACAGATTGGCAAATTTTTTGAGTCTATAACTTTGACCCTTGGCAGACAATTGAACAAGATTCAGTCTTTCCGGTGTGATTTCTAGCCCAACACTGGCTGACTTCCGGCTGAACACATTAGAGAGACGGCTAAACATAGCTGTTGCGGTAATCGCTGGGTTGGGGATAATAAATTCATTGGAAACAATCGAGGGTGAGAGGAAGTCGTTTAATTATCATGATTTGACCCTGATCCTTGTCAAGGGTATCACTACTTAAATTCAGTATGAAACTACGAATCTAGAGGGCCTGTCCACGGATTTTTGCTGAGAATCCAGAGGCTTTAAATTGCTTTAATTGCAAAGGGAGGGGTTGTTCTTGAGGGACACTAATACGCAATTCGAACTCGCTTTTTCCAGGGGGGATTTCTGCAATATTACCCAGCCGAGTTCGATTCTGCATGGCGGGTTCACCGTTAGCATCGTACACACGCCCAAAAACATCAGCATCATATACGGTTTTCCCAGTACGATTGTTTGCAATCCCCGTTACAATAAAGCAATTGGCTGGATCGCTTGAACCTGGGGTAACACTCCCCTTTGCAATTTCTGCCGGGCAGGGGACATAGCCAATTTTGCTCAGTGGGACTTCAGTTAAGGCCCAGGCAGCAGGGGCGATCGCCCAGGTTGCTAAGAGTAAGCAAAGAACCACAAGGAGCGATCGCCAATGGAGAGGAAGTGAAAGACGCATAGGAAAATCAGGACGGCGACAACAAGACAATGAAAGGGGATGTATTATGTCTGAGCTTAGGCAGTGCCACTTAACAACATTCATCGATGAATGGATTAGTAGCCTTGGTAGCCATAGGCGGGAGTACTCGTCGCTGACGAACGAGTGGGGGGCAATGGCGGATTCCCCAGGCGAATATAGTCCGGATTTTGTCGCAACGATTCACTGTAGGGCGAGGCTAAATCAGGGGTAGAAACGGGAGCCCCTTGGGTTTGTTGACGCAGTGCATCATGATAAACGGCCTCGACGACGGCTGCATCCTCTGCAATCATATTGTCGAAATAAGAACCGGGCCAAGAACGCCAACCAAAAATCAAGTTAGCCTGTCCTGAAACACTGGTGATGTCGTAGTATCGCCCTGTTGAGTTGTAAAAGGCACGGGTAAATACATTATTCAAAGTATCTCCCGGTAATACCGCATTTTCTCTGGCGGGTTGCAAGGCGTCTAGTTGCTGCTTGGAGGCCATCATTCTCTTTTCCAATTGGGTGAGACAGGCACTCAACCCAGCGGCAAATTCATTCCGACTTAAGGGACGGTTGCCTCGATAGGTGCGGTCGGGATACCCCACAATACAGCCATAATTGTCGACTAAATTTCTTAAGGCTTCGTAGGACCAATCCGCTGGGGACACGTCCCGCAATTGGTTAATGCTGGTGACTTGGTTGAGTAACTCGCCGTAATTGTCTAAATCTTCGGTATATTGGACTTCGGCAATGGCGGGGGAAACTTCAGGCGTTGCTTCTGTGGGGGGAAAAGATTGGGCCGTCGCGGCAGCATTGCCCACTGACAAGGCCAAAGTTCCTAGCAGGACAGTTCCAAAGCTGCGCGTAAATAGACTGTTTTTCATTGTTGGGACTCCTCAACCGAAATGGGGGACACACTCAGGGCATGTCGATAGCAAGAAACTAGTAATAATTGAATATATGCACAGTGCGGACGATACAGTGTGAGTGATCGCCATAGGCTGATGTTCCTGCATGGAAAACAGCCATTAGCATGACCTTGCTACTTTAATGTAATCCGAGATTGGCTTAACTGTAACCCGTTGACCCAAATTTGGTGACAAAAATGGGTTTGTTAATCGCGGAGGATCAGTGTTAGGACTAAGGGAATAGGGGCTGAGGCTTTCACTATAATTTTTTTGTTGACAATTAACCTATTTTGCCATTTACCCGCAACAACCAATGGGCGACTTTTTCAAAAACGTTTTCCGCTATCCCCGCTATTTCATCAGCTTCGGGCTGGGAATTTTCCTGTCTCTATTTAGTTGGCTAAAGCCTCTTTTTAAAAATCCTGTGACGGCGATCGCCTTCATCGGATTATTGATTAGCAGTTTTCTTTTTTTGTACTTCACGCTACGGGCGATGTTGGGGTTATCGGTTGCTTAAACCGATCCCGGTAGACTCCGCTAAGATAAAAACTGGTTTACGCAACTTGTTGAGGAAATAAGATTATGGCGACCAGTCGGCGGGTATCACGGGTGTCATCGTTAATTAAGCGGGAAGTCAGCCTCATGTTGCTTTACGACATCAAGGATGACCGAGTCGGTGCTGGGATGGTCAGCGTCACACGGGTTGATGTATCCGGCGATCTGCAACATGCCAAAATTTATATCAGTGTCTACGGTACACCGGAAGCGAAGGCAGAAACCATGGCCGGACTTCATTCTTCTGCTTCCTTTGTCCGTCGAGCGTTAGGGCAACGAATGCGTCTCCGCCGGACACCAGAAATCTCGTTTTTAGCCGATGAATCCTTGGCACAAGGGGATCAAATCTTAAATTTGATCAACAACTTGCCGCAGCCAAAGGGGGATCCCGATAGTCTTAACCCCCAGGAAGAGGCGGGCGTTGACCCGACCCAAGAAGCAGATATTCCCGCCGCAGAAGAAACCTCAGTTTGAGTCTTAGGTGATGGCGGCGCACCAGTGGTTTCCAGAGGCTGAGCATTATTGGCTAACCCATGCCCATGTCCCGACCTGTGCCATCGCCCCAGGGCAGATGGACATTGCACCGAAGACCCCAGAGGGATTGGGGGAATGTCACTTAGAAATTGTTGATGGCAAATTACGACAAATTCTCCCCGCCCACCAGGCAATCACCCCTAAGCCCGACATTCCCATTCTGAATTTGGGTAAACGCATCATCTTCCCTGGCTTTGTCGATATGCATACCCATCTCGATAAGGGTCATATCTGGCAACGCTCACCCAATCCGGATGGCACGTTCCAAGGGGCAATTGTGAGTACCCAACAAGATGCACAGCAATATTACCGGGAAGAAGATGTCTATCGCCGCATGGAGTTTGGACTCCGCTGTGCCTATGCCCACGGTACAGTGGCAATACGGACCCATATTGATGCTTTTGGAGAGCAAGCAAAAATTGGGTTTCAGGTGTTTGATCAACTGCGTCATGCTTGGGCTGGACGTCTAGTGCTCCAGGGAGCTTGTCTGGTTACCACCGATTTGTATTTAACCCCGGCAGGAGAACGTCTAGCCGATCAGATGGCAGACAGGGGCGCGATTTTAGGAGGGGTGGCTTATCCCAGTGAAGCCACCACGGTAGAACTGACACGCTTGTTTGAGCTTGCCCGCGATCGCCATCTGAATGTGGATTTACATGTCGATGAAACAGGCGATCGCCGCTCCCGGGTGTTGCACCAAGTCGCGGACGTTGCGTTGAAGTTGGGGTTTACCGGTCAGATTGTATGCGGACATTGCTGTAGTTTAGGGATGCAATCATTGCCGATGGTGCGAGAAACGCTGAATTTAGCTCGGAAACTGAATTTGGCGATTGTAAGCCTGCCGATGTGTAATTTATATCTCCAGAATCGTCACCCGCTTGATCAGCCTGCTTGGCGGGGCATTACACGGGTTCATGAAATACAGGCAGCCGGAATCCCCCTCGCGTTTGCCAGCGATAATTGCCGAGATCCCTTTTTTGCCTTCGGAGACCATGACGGCTTGGAAGTTTTAATGCAATCGGTCCGTATTGCCCATTTAGATCACCCCTATGGTGACTGGTGCGCCAGCGTCAACCACACCCCCGCCCAGATTATGGGTCTAGCGGATCAAGGGATTGGTACGTTACAAACAGGAAAAACCGCTGACTTTATCGTGTTTTCGGCTCGTTATTTTAGTGAGTTATTCTCTCGGCCCCAAGGCGATCGCCTGGTGATCCGCCAGGGTCAGCCCATCGATACCACCCTGCCAGATTATCGAGAGCTTGATGATTTACTGTTGATTAACTGACCATTGCCACAGAAGAAGGAGAATGTATATATTAGACAGTCCGTAGAGAGATAGTCGGCATTTCGCTTATTTCGTTTGTGAGGCACACTAAGTACGCTAGAAAAAATAAGTTGAACTATTCAGGTCGTTGTGAGGGCAAGATTCTATAGTTCCATTCACCATGAAAAAGGTCTTTCTCAAGATGAATAGAATCAAACTGTTCATCGGTCACTTGAATGCCTGTTGGGTATGACCTTCATCTAAAGCAGCGTTCACCTTAAGCCCTGTAGTTGTAGTCGTGTTAGCAATTAAATTAATGACGACTTCGCGGCTAATTAACGGTCGGCCTCGCAGGGCTATTTCATTCTAAAGAGAGCTTTGAGTACATCAAGGCCCTGTCCAGCTTTGCGTTGAGCTTGAGCCATATTGTCAAAGTCGTGGTCACGATACAAATTGAGGGCTAGATTACGAGCCAAAGCAAAAATATTGGGTAAAGGCTGTACCCGAATCCTGGAAGCATCTTCTCCCTGCGTTACATCCCGAACATAATGAACTTTATTCTCTACATGCCAGTAATCGCGAATACGCCTGGCAAAGGATTCAACAGTTTCTTCCAAAGAGCTGATGTAATAGCAGACAGCAGGTTTCTTGAACAAGATATGCTGGCCTTTGAGAATATGTCGATAGCTGGTGACTTTGACAATTGTTTTCAGCCCAGCCCATTGATCTGCATTAGGTAATAGGTAACGATTCAATCTCACGACACAGGCTGACAGTCCGCCGCTCCACGCGACCATGAGCAGTTTCTACCGAGTGAACGTGAGCTGCGGATTGAAATTGTAGCTTGAGTGCTTTGAAGAAGTTACCATGATTGCCTTTAAGCGCCCCTAAGTAATGATTGCCGGAGTCAACGATTTGCTGACAAGTTTTTTTTTGGTATTGAGGGCATCAAAGGCAAAGACGACACCCCGATGAGCTAACGTCTTGAGCACAGGCGGCAGTGCGGTAATCTCATTACTCTTTTTGTCCACCGGTTGAATGGGGAGAATTAAACCGCGTTCTACGACATAGACAGTGACCAGTTGAATCGCCCGATGTAATTCTGTTGTACTCGCTGGGGTATCACGCAAGTACGAGCCTCTTAAGACCTTGCCATCTAGCGCAGCGGTTTCTCCTGTCAACGGTTCAATCTCAAAAAACTTAGCCAAGCAAAGACTGTAAGCTTCGTAGTCTAAGTTCAGCAAAACCCGACGAATCGTGCTGTAGGAGGGCAACCGATTTTTGGGGGGTGAAAACAGCTTTCCCTAAGTTGTTCAGAATGAAATAGCCCTGACTGACTGTAGCTGATTTCTGAGTTCTACTTCTGTGCTCTCAAAATTTTCCGATTTATTGGGGTCTGTGTATTTATGCATCAGGGGAACTGATTCAGTCAGATGGCAATTGAGCAAAGCTTGGTCTTCTGATGGGATTGGTAGCATTTTTCTACTGTGTTGTGTTTCCTCCATTTTTTTACCACGCCTGCTCCAGTCATTCGTACTACTCCGGGTGGGGCGCACCCAATCCTCGTTCCTATTCCATGGAAAATTAAATTATGTAAAGAATTATTTCTAGAAGCTAATTAAATATATACGGATGTAGGAACTTCAATCTTATTTAAAGCTTATTTAAAGTTAAATTTAAAGCTTATTTAAAGTTAGCGAAAGCGTAGAAAATACGTAAATAATATTACTTGCAAAAAGAAAGCTACTTAAGTATACTTATTTAGGTATAAGTAACTAGGCTCAATTATTTGTAATACCAATTCTTCATGAAGAAGCGCTTAATACTGATCTCGAAAAAATGCTAAAGCCAATATCTATAGAGGTTTATGGCATCAGCCGGGTCCAATATCAAGTGAAGCTTTACATGAAATTGGGATAATGCAATTCGCCTTGCAACCCTTGTCTAGCTTAAATCTATCTCCAGTTTAATCACGCCTACCTACCTATTAAGTAATAATTTCATCCCTCCAGATTAGTATTTTTACTTAGAGGATGTCTGAGAAGTCCGTGAAAATCGCTGAAATCCTTATTCTTTCGTTGAGGAAGCCAGGCTCAACACCCTATTCTTTCGCTGCCTCTGACCCTTTTCAAGCATCCTCTTACACAGCTCGGTAGTCGCTACACAAAAAATAGAGTAATAGCATTATTCACTATGGAATTTTCTTATAACAACTCAGAATTAGTCAATATAGATTCTGTTGACGTTCCTGGAACTCCCCTTCTCAGTGGGACAAGTGCTTTCTCGAATAACGAATCCCTGACGCAATTAGTCGTCATTGATTCCGAGGTCGAAAATTACATGCAGTTGACGGAAGGGCTGGCTGAAAATGCGTCCATCCTAGTACTGGATGAAGAAGTAGACGGTATCTTGCAAATTGATAATGCGCTGCGTCAAGTTCAGGCGCTAGAAAGTTTACATATTGTTTCTCATGGTAGCTCAGGCTCTATTCAGCTAGGTGCTGCTCAGCTAAATGCCGACACGCTTTCCGGCTATGCGCAGACCCTCGAACAGTGGGAATCGATGCTGACCGATACCGCTGATATCTTGATTTATGGTTGTAACGTCGCTCAAGATCAAGCTGGCAAGACATTTCTGGATCAATTCGCTCAACTAACTGGTGCTGACGTGGCCGCTTCTACAGATATCACGGGCAGCAGCGCCTCAGGTGGTGATTGGCAGCTTGAACACAGCGTAGGAACCATTGAAGCTGCATTGCCGTTTGCAATGGCTTCTCTAGCAGAATTTGATGGTACGCTGCTACCTCCTGGCTTTGAGAATCAGTTGGTTATCGGTGGACTGACCCAACCTATTGCTCTAGAAAATATTTCCCCAACTCAGATGGTTGTGGCGTTTCGAGATGGACTGATTCAGACCTTTGATCCCACCAAAACAGTACCCACACTGTCAAACTACCTGACTCTAGAGGACGTTTATAACCCTGGCGGTAAGGAAGTTGGCTTACTGGATATCAAGACGGATACTGATGGATATCTGTACACCTACTACACCAAGGATGAACCGGGTACAGATACCGGTCGAGCCAGAATCTCCCGCTTTAATATGAACAATGCCAATCCCGCCGAAGAATTGGTCTGGGAAGATCCGGATCTTGTTGAATCCCCCCCCTTTCACCTAGGAGGTTCAATTGACTTTGGTCCAGACGATAAGATTTGGTTAACTACAGGGGATAAGTTCAAACAGGTGAAGTCTCCTGACTTGTCCTTAGCAGCCGGAAAAGTTATCCGTGTTGGTAAAGACGGTACCATACCCGATGGGACAGATGGCACACCAGCTAACCCCTATGCCGTTGATGGCGATTCCAACACCCTAGATTCTATTTGGGCCTCAGGGCTTCGTAATCCTTTTCGTGCAAGTTGGGATTTAGAGACTGAGCGCTTCTTCTTTGGGGATGTTGGTGGCAATGACAACAATGGTACCGATGCCTCCTGGGAAGAAATTAACGTTGTTACTCTTGATGATGGAGGAGCTACCTACGGTTGGCCCTCATTTGAAGGACCAGCAGGACGTCCCGGAGACCCTGAACCACCGGCAAACTACATCGATCCTATTTTTTCTTGGCAGCACGATGAAGCTGGAGCGGCTGTAATTGGTGGAGTCGTGTACCGAGGCACTGGACAATATGCGTTCCCTGCTGAGTATCAAGGCGCTTACTTCTTCGCTGATTTCGTCCCTGAGACGATTGAGTATATTCAACTTGATGCTAACGGTGATGTCATTGGTGGCGATTCTGTTCCTAACGCAGCCAATGGTGGTGGGACTGGCGGCAATACTGTTTTCGACACAGATGTCGGTGCGGCAGTTGGCTTTGAGAATGGCCTTGATGGTGCCCTCTACTATCTAGATGTTAAGGCGCGAGGTTCTATTGGTAATAACCAAGGTGCCATTCGGCGAATTATTTTTGATGATGTTAACGGTAATTCTCCTCCGGTAATCACTAGTTTTACCATCGACCCAACCGCTCCGGATTTGCCTGCGGTCGCTGCCCCTGACATCCTTAACGTTTCTCCAGGGCAGACGATTGAGTTTACAGTTGTGGCCGACGATCCCAATAGTGATCCGCTGACCTACGAGTGGGATTTTGATCGCGATGGAACGGTCGACCAAACTACTACAGTGGGAACGACGACCTTTACCTACAATAATGCTGGCAGTTTTCAGCCCCTCGTAGTGGTCAGCGATGGCACCTCCACTGATCGCTCAGATGATGGATTTGACTTTTTGCTTCAAGTCGGTGCGCCTCCAACGGTCAATATCATTAGCGTTACCCCCAATGGTGGTGTGATTGTCGATGGTAACGGAGATCCTCTTGAAGTGGTGTTACCTGGTGGACAACAAATTATTATTGAGGCAGAAGCCATCGATCCTGATGATGGTGTACTCACTGGAGCGAGCCTCGACTGGAGCCTCGATCTGTTCCACAATGATCACAATCACCCAGATGCATCACCAGATGAAATTGGGACGACGCTCCCGTTTATGATTGACGTTACGGGTCATGGCGAGTTTGGGAACACATTCTATACGCTGACCGTCACAGCAACGGACTCGACAGGCTTAACTGCGAGCGACTCCATAACAGTGACGCCCGATGAGAGCATTTCGACCTTTACCACCCTCGTTTCAGATACAGGAACAAGCCTGCCTGGTGTAGGATTCATTAAGCTGGATGGTCAACCCCTAGGGTCGGATCCGTTTCTCTACGATAACGTCATCAATTTTCAAACGCCTCTCCAAGCCGATGCCGTAATCATTGCTGATGGGGCACGGTATGAATTTGTCAGTTGGTTTGATGGAACCACCACTACAACATCCACTGGCATTATCGCCATCAATCAGGCAACGGACACTACCTACACAGCCAACTACGATTTGGTGAACTATTTGCCAGATGCCGTAAATGATGATTTTGCTATCCCAGAACAAAGTGGCAGCACTACGTTAGATGTACTGGCGAATGATATGGATTTGGATAGTACACCTCTTGAGTTGGTGTCCTTCACTCCAGCAGCCAACGGCACAGTCATTCGGGATGATAAAAACACCCCCGGAGATACCACGGATGATGAATTGATTTACACGCCCGACGCTGGATTTGTTGGTGTTGATACATTCACTTATACCGTTCAAGATCCCTTTGGTGACACCGATACGGCTACGGTGTTGGTACAGGTTGGGGATCCTCCCATCACGGCTCCTGTACGAGATGGATTGGTTCTAGAGCTAGATGCTAACCGAGGTGTCACAGCCAGTGGTGACACGGTTACTGCTTGGAATGATCAGTCTGGCTCTGGCAATGACCTGACTGGCGCAGGGGATCCTCAGCTGGCAGTTGATGCCCTTAATGGCAACAACGTCATTCAGTTCGATACGAGTGGTGATAAGTTGACACGCACCCTGGATGCCCTGAGCAACCTGCCTACAGGCGATAGCGAGCGTAGTGTCTTCATGGTCACCAAGTACAACGAGAATGGATTTGGTGGGTTTGGTTATGGAAAGACCTCTAATAACAATGCCTTTGGTCTTAATGTAGATGCAGAAGGCGAACTCATGATTCAAGGCTGGAGTTCAGCCGACATGTTAACCACCGTTCAAGGAACTAATGAGGGTTGGCTGACCCAGGCAGCCATTGTTTCCGCAAATCCATCCGGTGCGGCGGCTGAAGTGGTGACTCACTACAAGGATGGTACAGAAATTGACTCTCAGGAGCGTAATTTCAATACCATTCTGCAAACTCTAGTAGTCGGCTCTAATCTAAAGGGTACTAATTCCCTTGACATGGAGATTGCTGAAATTCTGGTATATGACAAAGCCCTGAGTGGAGCAGAGCGACAGCAGACAGAAACTTACCTGCAGCAGAAGTATGGGCTGTCTGGTGGCGATCCTGGCCCAGGACCACAACAGCCCGATGCTGTGGATGACACTTTCGAAGTCTCTGAAAATTCCGCCCTTAATACTTTAAATGTTCTGGAAAATGATAGCGATCCGAATAACGATCCCCTCAGTATTACGACAACCAACCAGCCTACCAACGGAACGGTAAGTATCAATGGCGGAGCAGGAGGACTTAGTCTTCTTTACACTCCAGATGAAAATTATGTCGGAACCGATACCTTTACTTACACCGTTAGCGATGGCACAAATACTGACACCGCCACGGTAGCGGTTACGGTTACGGGTTCCACAGGTAGTGGCAATACACCGCCAACTGCCGTGGATGATGCCTTTACAGTGGTTGAAAATACTACCGATAATTCATTGAATGTGCTGGTCAATGATACAGATGCTGATATTGACCCAGGCGCGTTAGATTTCACAACCTACGAAACGATAACGACTGACAGTGTTTTGAGAACGCAAACCTTTAGACACCTTTTATCAGGCGGTGGCTTAGATGATGAAGCGTTTGTCTTTGACGCGACCACGGGTGGTGGTGCTGATGCCCATTTCCACATGATGGGTGGCATGATGACCAGCAATTTCCTAACCCAGCACAACACAGGTGGAAACGGTGAAATCATCAACTTCTCCTTCAGCCGAGAAGATGCTGAGGCGTTTGCTTTCGAAGGCTTTAGTTACACCAGCGGTGAGTTCTTCCCTGGCACAAATGCGGAGTTCACAGTCATTGGTAACCTGGCTAGTGGTGGCACCATTTCCCAGATTTTTGGCCCTGCAACAACAGAGACAAGTTACCAATCAGTCACCTTGGATGGTGCTGGCTGGAAGAACATCACCTCTGTTAACTTTGTGGGCAGTGTTGCTACCACTGGCACTACCATTACCCAGGAACTGAACATAGACGACCTGGTTGTCGGGGCTGCTGTACCATTGACCGTCACAGGGGTAGGCGCTGCTAATGATGGCACAGCAGCCGTGAATGCAGACAGTAGTGGTGTTGAGTACACACCGACGACTAACTTTGTTGGGACTGACACCTTTACTTACACGGTCAGTGATGGCATAGCCACCGATACTGCCACAGTAACAGTAACAGTTGAAGACGATGGAACACCACCACCTACTGGGGAGAGCTTTTACTTTGGTTTGGTTGCCGATCAGACTCTAAATGGTACATTTATCGCCAACGAAGATATTGCCGAGTTTGACGGAACTGACTTTAGCCTCTTCTTTGATGGTTCTGATGTTGGGTTGTCTGGCAAAATTAATGGTTTCGATGTTATGAGTTCTACCGAAATTCTGATGTCATTCCTGACAACAGTAACCTTACCTGGGGCCGGGGAAGTCACTGATGGTGATATTGTCAAGTTCACAGCGACATCCCTTGGGGATAATACTGCAGGCTCCTTCGAGATGTATTTTGATGGCAGTCTGGCAGGACTAACGGCTGGCATTGACGCCTTGAGTCAGTTGCCTGACGGTAGTCTACTCATCTCTACAGATGCGAAGACCGATGTCCCTGTTCTGGGGCAGGTTCGTGATGAAGATATCCTGCGCTTTACCCCCACCACGCCAGGCGACAACACCAGCGGTACTTGGTCGATGTATGTGGATGGAGGTGAAGTTAGTCTGGGAACCTTTGCTGAAAATATTGATGCAGTTGGTGTTGATGCCTCAGGTAGTTTAGTTCTATCGACCCAGGGTAACTTTGACGTCACAACGGTTGCAGGAGCAGACGAAGATGTATTTGCCTATACGCCGTCCTCACCGACGACTGGAACTTACAATCCAGACCTCTTCTTTGATGGATCTGAATTCGGCCTAGGTGGCAATGACATTGCTGGTTTGGATATCGCAAGCTCGTCCGCACCACCGAGCAATAACTCCCCCAACGCAGTTGAAGACAACTTCAGCACCGATGAAGATACGATTCTGAGCGATAGCGTCCTCACCAACGATAGCGATCCTGACGTGGGAGACACCCTCACAGCCACCGAGGTCAACGGCGTTGCTGCGGATGTAGGCAGTCAAGTCACTCTAGGTTCGGGGGCGCTGTTAACCCTCAACGGTGATGGCACCTTTGTTTACGACCCCAACGAGCAATTTGAAAGTCTGAATGATGGTGAAAGTGCAACCGACAGTTTCACCTACACCATCAGCGATGGGAATGGCGGCACCGATACTGCCACAGTGACCATCACTATTGATGGAGTTACCGACGGTTCTCCATCGAATCAGCTTCCAAACGCTGTAGATGATATGGCGATCGTCGATGAAGATACATCTGTCATTGTGGATGTCTTAGGCAATGATCTTGACCCCGACAACGATCCGCTAACGGTAGACAGTGCCACAGATAGCTCCAACGGCCTCACCACTGTCAATGCCGATGGCACCGTTACCTACACTCCCAATGCGGACTTCAACGGCACTGATGAGTTTACCTACACCATTAGTGATGGCAATGGAGGAACGAGTACTGCAACAGTAACGGTTACTGTGAATGGGGTGAACGATACCCCCACGGCGAGCAACGATAGCTTCACCACCACGACCAATAATTCGATCACATTTGCCTTAAGCGATTTGTTGGCCAACGACAGTGATGTGGATGGTGATTCGCTGAGCCTGGACACGCTCAATCAGCCCGAAAATGGTGTGCTGACAGATAATCAAGATGGAACCTATACCTATCAGCCCAATGTTGATTACGTAGGGACTGACACTTTTGCATATCTCATCACGGATGGTGTAGAGACCGCTCAAGCAGAAATTTCGATTGCTGTTTCTGATGTTCCCAGCGGTGGCCCCCTACCCACAGCCGGTTTGGTGCTGCAACTGGATGCAGACCAGGGGGTGAGCACTAATGGGACTCAGGTAACGGCTTGGGCGGATCAGTCTGGGCTGGGCAACGATCTTACGGCTGGGGGAAATCCGCAGCTGGCAGCTGACTTGCTCAATGGTCATAGCGTAATTCAGTTTGATACCAGTGGTGACAAGCTGGAGCGAGACTTGGAAAGCCTCAGCGGTCTACCTGCTGGAGACAGTGAGCGCAGTGTCTTTATGGTCGCTAAGTACAACGAGACCGGTTACGGTGGCTTCGGCTATGGCAAAACTGGTCCAAACAAAGCCTTTGGTCTCAATGTAGATGCCGAAGGTGAGCTGATGGTGCAAGGTTGGAGCAGTGCTGATATGCTCACTGACGAGTTGGGTACGGGTCAGGGCTGGCTCTCTCAGTCGGCGATTGTTGCCGCTGACCCAAATGGTGGGTCTGCTGAGCAGGTGACGCACTACAAAGACGGTACTTTGATTGATACTCAGTCGCGCAACTTCAATACGGTGCTTGATACCTTGGTTGTGGGTGCTAATTTGAAAGGCCTTAACTCTATAGATATGGAGGTTGCTGAGATTCTTGTCTACGACCGTGCCTTATCTGAGTCTGAGCGCCTACAGGTTGAGGCTTATTTTCAACAGAAGTACTTCAGCTAGACGCCGATTTTTCTGTTAGCCCAATGCTGGTGTTATTACTGGTGTTATTGCTGGTGCACAGATGATAAACTCAAGTGCCTTAGCCAACAGCAAGATATATCCTGCCGTTGGCTATACTTTATTTCTGAGCGTGATTGCGCTTAACCTCCTATGAGCCTAAAGGACAAAGCAGTCAAAGGCATTTTGTGGTCTTTTTTAGAGCGCTGGGGTGGTCAGCTAATTTCGACAACGGTTTTCTTGCTGCTGGCTAGGTTGCTGGGGCCAGAAGCATTTGGTTTGACGGCTCTAGCCAGTGTTTTTATCTCTTTTATGTCAGCTTTTGTCAATCAGGGCTTTGTGCCAGCGATTGTTCAAAAAGAAGAATTGACCCCTCAACATTTGGATACAGCATTTTGGTCTAGTTTGTTGATTGGCTCACTGATGTGTGTGGGTACGGTGCTAGCCTCTGGAGTAATTGCCCAATCCTTTGGAGAGGACGCACTAAAGCCCATTATTCAATGGTTGGCTATTACCTTTATCCTCATTGCCTTTGAGAGTGTTCAAGTTGCGATTTTGCAACGTGATTTCGACTTCAAAAAGCTGGCGCTGCGCTCGTTGGTTGCAACCTTTATTAGTGGTTTAGCTGGTCTCTGTATGGCGCTGCTGGGTTTCGGTGTATGGAGTCTGGTGGTTCAACAACTGGTCAACAGAAGCATGAATGTCGTTGTGCTCTGGAGTGCTAGCCCTTGGCGACCGGGACTGAATGCTTCTTGGGTGCACTTCAAAGAGCTTTCTTCCTTTGGCATTAACGTCATGGGGGTTAACATTCTGCGCTTTTTCAATCAGCGATCCGATGACTTCCTGATTGGACTGTTTCTGGGTGCAACTGCACTAGGCTACTACACGGTTGCCTATCGTTTGTTGAGGCTGATGGTCAATATTTTGACTAATACAACTGTCTCAGTGGCGCTGCCTGCTTTTTCGAGGTTGCAAAACGAGCCCCAGCGACTTAGAAGCGTCTTTTATCGAGCAACTCAGCTGACTAGTCTGGTTTCCTTTCCAGCGTTCACATCTGTACTCATTCTGGCACCTCAACTGGTGGGTGTTTTTTTTGGAGAAGAATGGACAGCTAGTATTCCGATTATGAGGGTGTTGGTATTTGCGGGCATTGTCCAGTCTGTTTCCTATTTTAATGGTGTGGTCATGCTGGCAAAGGGTAAGCCTGGCTGGCGGCTGGCTGTGAACTTTTTAGGGGCTTTCATTAGCGTTGCTGGCTTTATGATTGCCGTCAACTACGGTATCGTAGCGGTGGCGGTGGCGGTGGTTGTCAGCAATTATCTGGTCGCCCCAGTGAGCCTACTTGTGATTCGTAAGCTCACTGAAATCAGCTTAGTTCAATATTTCCGTCAGTATATTACACCTTTGAGTGGTTCAGCTTTGATGGCAGGCATTATGCTGAACTTAGTTCAAATACTGGCAGTGCGTGTGGGTCCTATCCCTCTGATATTAATCTGCTCAGTAGCAGGTGCGCTTGTCTATTTACTAGTCGTTGTTACGATCGATAAGGGACTATCTAGGCAAATTGTAAAACTAGTCAAGCAAATCTCTTGATTTCAATCTTTTGACGTATTCGCTATAGCTGACTGATATGTTCAACCACAAGCGCCTCAAACTCAATTTCAAACTGTTAGGGCTAAGTTGTCTAGCAATGCTGATGTTTGTACTCCTCAAGGTTGTCCTGACACCTACGGTGGCTACTCAGGCAAGCTTCAAGCTTACGCCAATCTCAGTTAATACCTACGATCTCTACGACATTGGTGTTGCTAACGTCAACAGTGACGACTATCTAGATATATTTACGGCCAATCACAGTGCACTTCAGACGTTGGCTATCAATGAAGGTTCGGGAACTTTTGTCGACCAACTTTCGGCGTCTGGTTTGGGACAAGATCGTCAGTTCCCAGGGATAGAGGTTTCTCCGAATCGTCATTCCCTTGATAAACCAGGGCTGTCTATTTATCGAGAGCCGCGATTACGCGAAAGTAAGCAAACATCTGACAATGCATTGGTTCTTCAGTTCGATGATGGTCTTTCTACTCAACCTTTAAAGGGTAAACTAACCCTGGCTTCTGCAGCTAAAGTTAATCAGAATAAGGGCTTTACGGCAACGTTGACGGAGCACAAAAAGCAGCAGGGTTATGTGGAAACCACGGTTGAATTTGCCGTTCAGCGTCAGGGTAAGTTGGTGCTGGAAACCGACTTAACTGCTCTGCCCACACAGTTTGAGGTAGATAAAACGCTACCGCTCGATCAGATCTACTTAGGAACATCTGCTACACATCCCTCAGCCCACAATTTTGAACTGACTTGGCGCGATCGCCATGGCATGGCATGGGCTGACTATACCAGCGACAATAAAATGGATGTGTTCATTACCCGGGGCGGTTTGAAAGGCAAGCTCGAAGCGATCTCAGATGCAAATAATGGTGAAACCAGCTTTTTTACCGACGAGCTCTTTCAATCCACTGCTGAGCAGTTTCAAGATATTGCGGCTACTACTGGTTTGGAAAAAAAAGACTGTCCGGGCCGCCAGGTTGCTTCGGCTGATATCAACCGCGATAATAAACTGGATCTGTATATTGTCTGCGGAAGAGGAGTTCCTCCACTAGGTGAGAGTCCTAATCAGCTGTATCAGCAGGCTGAAAATGGGATCGAGTTTAAAGATGTTGCCGCCGAATTAGGGCTTGACTTTCCAGAAAAAGGCACCTTTGCCTGGATTGATGTCAATCTCGATCAAAGGGTTGACTTCCTGTGGGCGAACGAAAAGAGCTTTCAAGTATTTTTAAACCAGCCAGGTGGCTTTAAAGTTTTTCAGACCCTCCCCCATAGTCACGGCAGGATTAAAAAGTTCTCCATCGCTGATTTTGACTTAGATGGTGATCTCGATATATTTGCTATAGGCTTACGCGATAGCACACTTTTGATGAAGGATGGCGATCGCTTTACCCCACAGCAGCCTAGCAACATAGGGTTACCCAACCAACCCCTTACTGGCAATTGGGTAGATTACAATAACGATGGGCAGGTTGACTTTCATGCGGTTCCTGGTGGTATGTATCGTCAAATGCCTAATCATCGCTTTAAAGCCACCGGATTGCTCAAGCACGCGCCACGTTTTTCTAAAATCATTGATGCGAGATCTAGCTGGTTCGATGTTAATAACGATGGCTTGCTAGATATGCTAGTCGCCTTGCACCATCGTCCTTTGTGGTTGAGCTTACTCAACCGTCTGCCTGGTATTGACAGACCCGATCTTAGAGGCTCAGAGGTTGGTCTCTATATTCAGGTAGGCAATCATCAGAACAACTGGCTGCAGATCAAGCTTGAAGGTAATGCAGGTAATCGACAAGCCATTGGTGCTCAAGTAGAGATGGATACTGGGGACTCAACCCGAGCGATGCTGGTGGGACAATCAGAAGGGACTCACTTTTCCCAGGGCCACTACCGTCTGTATGCGGGGTTAGGCACCCAAAAAAATATTCGCTCTCTCAAAGTAATCTGGCCTGATGGTCAAGCGGAAAACTTCCTCAACCTACCTGTCAATCGTTTGACTGTTCTAGAACAAGGCACAGGTCAGTAATCTGTTCAAATAAAACTACAAAATCTTTTTCAGTCCACTGTGGCATTTTTTTCCAGACTTTCATTTCATCTCTAACTTCTCTCCTTACAATGAATCTTGATACTCTGTCTTCAGATACTATGGCCAGGCCACAGCCAGAAGTGATTAATTGGTCTACTCTGCCGCGTTGGGCCCGTCGGACATTGCTCGCAGACCAGAAAACCTATGTGTCCACCCATCGGCCCCTTTCTCTTTCAAGGCTCACCTCTGCAATTTTTCCGGGTTTGCGATCGCCGATCTTTCTCATTGGCTCACCGCGTTCGGGAACCACCTTTTTGGGCCAATGCTTAGCTAGTTTGCCCAATATTTCATATCACTTTGAGCCGATTGCGACAAAAGCGGCTGCTCGATATGTGTATGACGGAACCTGGAGTAACTTTCAGTCGCAGTGGTTTTATAAAAATGTCTATCAATGGCTTTTGCGTAGTCACCTCAATGGCGATCTTAACTTTGCCGAAACCCCCTGAAATTGCTTCTTAATTCCCTTTTTAAAGCTAGTACCTTCCAGCGAAACTTATTCATATTGTTCACGATGGCAGAGATGTGGCACTCTCACTGAGTAAAAAACCATGTGTACGTAGCTGGGCAAGCTGGCTCGGGTCGATTTGAACCAGGCGGCTACCCCTACGGTCCATATGCACAGTTTTGGGTAGAACCCGATCGTCATGATGAATTTGAATCAACCAGTGATATTCATCGCTGTATCTGGGTTTGGAAACGGTTTACAGAAGCGGCTCTACAAGATTTATGCGCCTTACCTGAGAGCCGAGCTATAGAAATTCGCTACGAATCATTAGTTCTCGAACCCAAAGAAGAAGCAAAAAGGCTCAAAGACTTTTTATCGATTGATCAGCCTTCTTCGTTTCAATTGCTGCTTGCCGCGCTCAAGAAAGCAAATCCTGCGCTCTCAAAGCAGTGGAAAGAACAGCTCTGTGCGCAACAGTTATCCACCATTGAGCAGGAAGCGGGTGAGCTACTAACTTCCCTTAATTATGGTGAATAATAATACTAGAAAGCCTGTAGTTGTTTGCTAACCCATACCCGAATACAGTGCTAAAGTTACTGACAAGACTTCCTCACTTCTATGGTCGTACATTCTGTTTTTTTGCCACAGGGCTCTGACGAAAATAATCCTTATCAAAAGCAGCTAGCCAATGGTCTCAGACAGGCCAATATAGAGGTTAGCGGTCTTTCCTATCGTTCTTTTTTCCTGGTCGACATTTTAAAGTTGCCAACACCGACGGTGCTACATCTTCACTGGCTACATTCCTTTTTAGTTAGAACCAGTTACTTGAAGTCTTTGTTGAGTTCTACACTGTTTGTCAGTCAACTTTTGCTCCTGAAAATGCTTGGCGTGAAAATAGTCTGGACAGTGCATAACCTCAAAAACCATGACAATCAATATTTGCGACTAGAGCGGTTTTTTACCGTTCTAGTCGCTCGCCTATGCGATGCCATTATCGTTCATGGTATCTCTGTGAAAGCTTCCTTACAGAAAGCCCTAGGTCTGCCGGATGATCAAAAAATCCAGGCCATTCCCCATGGCAACTACATTAATTGCTATCGAAATACATTGTCTGCTGAAGCCGCGAGAGAACAATTAAATCTGTCTGATAAGGGCCCAGTCTGCCTTTTTTTAGGACTGATTCGTCCCTACAAAGGTGTCGTAGAACTCATGGACGCTTTTAAAATTAGTCGACAGCAGCACACAGACGCCCAATTGCTAATTGTAGGTAAAATTTGGCTACAAGACCCTGCTTTTCATACGTTGATTGAAGAAAAAGCTATAGCCAGTACTTCTGTAACATTAGTGTCTAAATTTATTCCAGACGATCAGTTACAGCTCTATTTCAATGCCTGTGATGTGGTTATTTTCCCTTATACAGATATCTTGACTTCGGGCGCTGTTCTATTAGCGATGTCCTTTAAAAAAGCATGTGTTGCACCTCGATTAGGATGTATGCAAGACACTTTGGACGAGCGCGGTGCCTTTCTCTACGACCCAGGCTCGTCTGGTGGCTTAGTAGACGCGCTACAGCGGGCAATGGATGACCTTACTGGGTTAAAAGCAAAGGGAGAGTATAACTTTCAGTTAGCTCAGCAGTTTGGATGGGATCGTGTAGGGGAAATGACTGCTGCGGTGTATCGAGACCTCTAGTACCCTTAATCCTTATATTTAAGCTTTTTTAACCTCCCATATAGAGAAATCTAGCCTATTTAAAAATTTGATAAGTAAATAAGACTAAAAATACTCAGGTATGTTACGAGATGTAAGTCAGATCAAAACTCTTACCAGGAAAGGCTTTAGGCTAGATTTTTCCTAAGAAGGCTAGCTTGATTTTATTGCGCCCACCTACTTAGATATTGCCCCCTTAATAGCCTGTACTATGTACCGGAGGATAGGTTAGTATTTATACTATCGGTCGAACGATTAGGAGTATCTTAAATCAATGATGATTATTAGTGCAGGATTTATGAAATCTGCTAGCACACTCATTCGCGACTATCAAATTGAGATGATCAATTTGGCATCGAAGAGAAACGGTCAAAAAATGCTAGAAAAATTCTCTTCAGGGCGGGGCGCAGCCTACCGAGGACAGCTAAATCTTAAAATGTTTTTACTACTAATGACGATTAATCTGCTCTACGGAGATATTGCGCTGAAGACGCATTTGGGGCCAACTTTTTTTGTGAGACTTCTAGTGATTTTAGGTCTAGTTAAAGTTACCTACAGCTACAGATCTCCTAGAGATGTCGGACTATCTATGCTAGATCATGGTGATAGAAGCCGACAAAGAGAAAGTGATGTTCCTGGAGAAAAAAGGGGGTTTGGAGACGTCTATAAGGTGTCTGATGCAATTCCTAAAGTCAAGCAAGAAATTAAAAACTGGTGTGGCTGGCAGACCTTTGGGGATGCTTTATTGATCCGATATGAGGATTTTATGACGGACAAGGCTACAAGCCTTAAAAAAATTTTGGAGTATCTATGTTATGGTTATGAACTAAATAGCGCGGATTTTGATACATTGCTTCATAAATACGAAACAGTCAAATCTCGGAATTTTAACAAAGGAACAATTGAACGCTGTAAAGCGGAAATTGATGGGTCTGGACTTGCTGAGTGTAATCAGGCATTGGAAAAAGAGCTGAACGATATGCAGTGTGTCGCTTAGTAAGCAGATGTACGTATCTATAAGTCTGTAAGACGATACTACGGACACCCAAAAACCTCGATTTCTCGTTCGCCTCTAGTCATGGTCAAATTCGACTGGCAGCTCTGTGCGGATGAAACCTACTAAACTCGTTCTGTATTGAGTCAAAAACCATGTCTGTAAGTTTGGAATTTGGAGTTGCTGTGCAAACCAGAGAAATCGCCAGAATATCTATAAAAAAGGGTTCCCCGACGAGCTATGACCACTTATATCATGACATACTCCAGAGGACCCGATGCCTTCGGCGGAGGGACGAGAAGCTTTCTTCAAATTTGCCAATATCTGCAAAAAATGGGCGTTGAGGTGATCGCTGTCCCCGTATCGACGCGTTCAGATGGCGGGTGCTCTGATCTATCGATTGAAATTAGACCTGCACTGCCTAATCGATTTCATTACCTACTTAATGGCATCACAGTCGCTCAGAAAGTACGAGAAATTTTGAAGGAAAAAAGCGTAGATGCTGTCATCAGTTGGGAGCACGAAGCCGCTTTTTTCTCTGATTGGATCCAATCAGAAGATGTGGTATTTGGAATGATTGCGGCTCACCCTTCTTACCAGCTACAGGTAGACAATGAGCAGGCTATTCTGCCTTTAAAGAAAATTTCAAACGCTTGGTTTCGCTGGCGACCCTTGAGATCGGCAGATGTTGTTTTTGTCTCATCGCACTTTACTCGAAACGAGTTAACTCGACTCTTTTCGCTAGAGCCCGATCATGTTTTCTTGACTTACAGAGGCATCGCATCAGAGTTTTCTCAGGTTGAACGACAATTTTCGGGCAAAATATCGAATTTTATTTTCTATGGCTCTCTAGCTCCTATTAAAGGGGTTTTTGATACGATTAAGGCATTAGGCGATCTGCATGCTAGAGGCTACACAGATTGGCAGCTAAAAGTAGCTGGTTGGGGTGAGGAACTGCCTCTAATTCAGGCGATCACTGATTATGGTCTACAGCATAATGTTGTGTATGTCGGTAGTTTGACTCAATCAGCGCTGCTTGAAGAATTAGAGTGGGCTGATGTTGCGATTTTGCCCTCGCGGGCAGAGTCTTTTGGTCGAGCGATCGCAGAAGCCCAGTCCGCTGGGTTGCCAGTGCTTTCGTATCAGTCTGGCTCTGTTCCTGAAATTGTGAATGATGGTATCACTGGGTGGCTAGTTCCGCTTGATCGTATCGATTTGCTCGCCGACGCCCTTGTAAAGGCAATAGAGCAACCTGAAGAGACTTTTCAAATGGGCTTAACTGGACGTAGTGTCACAACTCAATCTTTTCCTGGGAAAAAACAGCTGCTTTGGTTAATCAAGGACTTCAAGCTGCCGCTCAGAGGTCTTATTAGCAATGCCTGTTTGTAAAGAGATCGACGGTGTAGTTCCTTAGAAAAAATAAAAGCAGCATCTTTCAACATGCTGGTAGCAACAATAGCCCTCTAACACCTCAAGATTTATTATGCGAATTGCCCTTCTCCGCAGAGCTCCTCAAGTTACCTTTAGCATGGATGTATATGCCAATGAGCTAGTCAATGGGCTTAAAACCGTTCGGCCTGATTGGGAGATAGTGGAATACACACCAACTCCTTGGTGGAAAGGAGAAGGCGGTAGTGCCTGGCGCTCAGGTATGGGCTTTAAAAAGTACTATGAGCGCTTCTGAACCATCCAAAGAATGTTGCCCAAGTAGAGGCCGATATTTTTCACATTATTGACCACACAGATGGTCATATTGCTTACTGGCTAAACAAGCGAAACAAACCCTGCGTTATTACGTGTCACGACCTTGTCCAATTTGTGTATCCAAATTCTGCTCAGATCAAGCCCGTTTCCCTAAACTGAGTTTGGCAATGTGGAAATACTCAGTGAATGGTATGGAAAAGCCAACCATTCGATTGCTGTTTCCAACAATACTAAGTGTGACATAGTCAGCCATCTCAACCTTGCCTCAGAGTCTGTACTGTTGTCCCCAACGCTGTTATTGGAGCCTTTCGTGCTTTGAGCTTGGGATGAACAAGCACAAGGTAAAAAACGCTATGGTGATTCGCGGGAGATAGCCCTGCTGAATGTCGGTTCTACACATCAGCAAAAAAATATTTTGATGGTATTGCATGTGCTCAAAACGCTTCGAGAGAAAGGGCTTTCGGTGGAACTATGGCGTACAGGCGGCGAGTTTTCATCAAGGCAGCAGGATTTCATTAAGGTTCATAACTTATCGGAATCAATTATCAATTTGGGGTTGCCTACTCGTGAAGAACTAGTGGAAATCTATAATGCCGCAGATATTCTGCTCGCACCTTCTTTGTACGAAGGATTTGGGTTGACTGTATTAGAGTCAATGGCCTGTGGACTGCCAGTTATTACCTCTAGTGTGTCATCTTTACCAGAAGTGAGCGGAGATGCGGCTGTCTTAGTTGATCCGCTGAACATGGATGAAATGGTAGCGGCTGTGGTTAGCTTAATAGGTAATCCTAACCAATATCAGCGTCTAGTCAAGGGATGGCTTGACAGAGCTAAACTATTTACGTGGGAAAAGACAGCTGAACAAGTGGCCGCTGTATATGAGCACGTATTAGCATAGAGCTAGCATTGGTTATCTGCACATGAGTAAATTACCAGAAATGAGTAAATCACCAGAAGTTTTTGTCGTTAGCTCAGGTCGTTCGGGAACTACTTTGCTTGCATCCATGTTGAATGCAAGCAGCCAAATTTTTTTCCCATATGAATGTGATTTCATCGCTAGGCCTACCCTTTTATCAAACAAAAGAGTTTACATATGAAGACTATCAACCAAATATCGAAGATATTTCAGCTAACTTCTCAATTAGAACAAGGCTGGGGAATGTCAGAAAGCTACTTAACTTCTTTTCTTCAAAAACGCTCTCCTCAAACCTTTCCGGAAGTTAACTCTGTCATTTGCGAAGCATTTCATCGGCAGGAAAATACTGATAACTTATTGTGGGGTATTAAAGCCCCTGTTCTTATTGCTAGCTTGCAGAGAATTCAAACTGTTTGCCCTCAAGCTAAAATTATTCATATTGTTAGGGATGGGCGAGATGCATATTTGTCTTATCAAAGAGTTCATGAGGATAGTCCAGTTAAGTTTGATCCATAGGGGTTATACAAAATGCTCTTTTACTGGATTGATGGGTTAAGACGTGTTGAAGAATTTATTAATAAACAGAAGTTGAGCATGTCACTGTTTAGGAGTTGAAATATGAATACTTGATGTCTTGAAACGGTTTCAGAATTAAAAAACCTTTGTGGTCACTTGGGCATTGGGATCTACTCATTCTTCTATGGCTGAAGATTTCAACTTACATCAAAATAATCAAAAACTTGCCCCTGAGAGTTTGAGAAGAAGTATCCACAAAAAAATTGCAAGGTGGTCTTGACTCAGGAATACTCAGAAATATATTTCACAAATGTCTAAAGCTTGATAAGATAAAGTACCTGTGCTTATTGCTAGTCCTTCATCTTATTAAATATGGTTATCAGCTTGAATACCCTTTTCTATCATCATTTTTGTTTTCCACCTTTACGTATCTGGCTTTACCTCCCCTCGCCAGACTATTGAATGATTGGCGTTATAGTTGGCGTGATCGACGAATAATGAATGAGTCTGCGATCCCAATGAATGAGTCTACGCAATCCCAGTAGAGCTCAAGCACATTATTTATGATGAACATTAGAACGTGTTTGAAAAGTAGCTCGGAACCCAGGCTGGGCAAGGATTTGAGCACTTTTGCCAAAAACAGGCTCTATCCCCCATCAAATAAGGGATTCAGCAAAACTTTTTCAAACATACTCTTAGTGTGAAAAATGAAGATTTTAATATGCTTATTCATGTGAACCAAGTAAAGAGGCTCAGAACGGGGAGTCGGTTGGAATGTTGCTAGAGAAGCTGCCCGGCACCACGAGGTTTGGTTTTAAACAAGACCTGATGAAAGCAAAAAAGCTATCGAAGCTGAATTAAAGGAAAATCCAGTATCTAACCTGCATTTCGTGATTTTACTCTACCCTTTTGGCAAGATAGCTTGTGGCTTGGATCTTCTGGTGTAATGCTAATTCACTATTATCTTTGGCAAATCCAAGCTTATTTTGTTGCTCGTCGTCTGCATAAAGAAATCCAGCTTTGATATTTGCCACCACGTCACGTTTGTTAAATACTCCAGTCCTAGTTTTCTCTCCCTGTTGCCCATTCCTTTTGTTTTAGGGGCTCAGTGGGAGGAGGAGAATCAGCTCCCACTAAGTTTTGGAAAGATTTTAGTTGGCGTGCAAAACTATACGAAATAGCACGCAATATTATGCGAGGCGTGGGTGAAAGAGATCCATTTGTACGTCTCAATGTCCAAAAAGTAATGCTGTCGTGCAACAACTGAAGATACAGCGAAGCGTTTATACAAAATGGGGGCTTCTCAGGTAGAGATCGTATCTCAGTTGGTCATGCTCCATGAGGAAGTACAAGCGCTTTCTCCAATATTCATTGCAGAATTACCCAACCCATTCGGTTTATTAGTGTTGGACGACTTCTTCATTGAAGGTTTCATAGGGTTAATTGCCTTTGCTAAGGCTAAATTATCAAATCCAGAATATTGGGTGGTTGGTGATGTTTTAGAACTTGATCGTTTACAAGACCTTGTTCAACGGTATACAATGGCCTTGACAAACAAGTGAAGTTTTGGGGCTTCTTACCACGGGAAGAAGTTCTTGAGAAACTTAGTTTATGTCCCGTTTTAGTTCACCCTAGTTTGCATGATTCTGGTCGTTGCGTTTATGTCGAAGCTATGGCAGCCAATGACCGCCCTGTTATTTGTCTCAATCTAGGTGGTGTAACGTACAAGTTACTGATCAAACTGGCTTTAGAATTACGGCTCATAATCCTGAACAGGTCCCTGGGACATAGCGGATGCCATGATTAAGCTAGCCAATGAACCACAGCTTCTGGTTCAGATGAGTTTGTCGGGCGAGAACATGTCAGATACAACTATAGTTGGGATGTCGTTGGTAAACGTTTGAGTTCCCTTTATGAAGAAGTGGTAAGTAGTGTAGACGAAAAAAAGTAATGTATATCCCTGGTAAAAAAATCCTCAAACTCTTAGCTGGTAAGGCTTTGCGGTGCTTTACATTCCGCAACATAGCTGACTTTTATTAGACCAGCTTCTTAGACTAGTAAAAAAAGGCTCGATTATTTTTTTGCAGTGTTTTTTGAAGTTGTTGACAGTCCTTTTTGTCAGTATTTTTAGATAAATGCTCTACTAATATTCATTTAAGTCCGCAAGAACTTGCTTCATATCATAAAAATGGTTGGATTGGCCCATTCACCACTCTAGACCCCGAAGAAATGGCTCTCACTAATAAAGAAATTGTGAAAGGGTTGGATTCATCTAAAGTATTTTTCCAAAAAAAAGCCGATGTTATCAAGTTAGGAATCGCCATCTTGATCTCAAGTCCATATCTTTTCTATGTTCACACCCTGATTTAGTTAATCGATTTCTCCTATTATTTAACTCTGAGTTAGTTCTGTGGCGATCGTGACCTATTTTTAGGATTTATAGGAAGAGGAATTCCTTGGCATCAGGATACCTACAATACACTTCTTTCTGACACAAAAACCATATTTCTGCACATTTAGCAATTAATGGTTCATCTCCCAATAACTGTCTTTTCCTTTTTGGAAGGTAGTCATAAGTTTTAGTAGACCCGAGGAAATTGAAGAACGGTATGGATTTCATCTGATCAGCGAAAGTCAAAAGGTCCTTGTATGGACTCCACGCTATGTTCCTAAAAATGGACAAAACTAACAGGAGTCCGTCAAATGCTGCTCAAGCCTCACGAGTTTGTCATTTTTCATCCAAGACCATCACGCACATCTAAATCGATGAAATCCGTAAATTTTGGGCAAAAATTATCTCAATCCACAAAATGGCTTCTCTCTTCAGGTATGTGTGCTGTAGGGTATCTACCAGACCCTATGTTGCTTCGTATTGAACTAGGTATTCGGATTACTACGCCAACGGTTGAGATCTTACCTGGAGCTTGGGCAGAAACTAATCAAAGAAGCAGACCATTGTGTGAGGCTAGCTAAAATTCGCTGATAATACTGAGGCTATTGTAATGCTGAAGAGGTTAACTTAATCTAGTCAGTAACACTCTTGTTGGAAGAGATATTTTTCCTGTTCTGGCTATTTAATTGAGGTCATAGGGAGTAGCCAGTTATGAAAATTTTGATTTCAGCTTACTCATGTGAGCCTGGCAGGGCTCAGAGCGAGGGGTCGGATGGAATGTAGCCGAGAAGTAGCCAGAAGACATGAGGTATGGGTGCTAACTCAGCCCCGATGAAAGTAAAGTATGCCATCGAAGCAGTGCTAGCGGTTAGGCCCGATGCCCAACCTCAACTTTGTGTACTATCCTGCCCTTCTGGCAAGACAGCCTACGGCTAGGTTCCTTTAGACGTTTTCATGCAGCTACACTACTACCTGTGGCAAATTCAAGCCTATTTTGTCGCTAAGCGACTGCACAAGAGAAGTGGGCTTTGATTTGTCTCACCACGTTACGTTTGTTAAGTACTCAGTCCTAGTCTTTTGTCTCTGTTGCCTATCCCTTTTATAGGAGTAGCCTGGTGGGCGGCGGCGGAATCGGCACCGCCCAAATTTTGGAAAGACTTTAGCCCTAAAAGCAAAACTGTACGAAACCGTCCGTAACCTCTCTGGAGGAATCGGTGAGAAAGATCCGCTCGTACGAATGACTATCCAAAAAAGTACGGTGGTTCGAGCTACTACCGCAGACACCGCTGAGCGTCTATACAAAATTGGCGCTAAAAAAGTGGACATTTTGCCAGAAGTCAGCCTGCTCGATGAAGAAGTTCAGCCTTGGGCCGCAGTACGATCTGCCGAGCGATCAGCCTGTGCGATTTATCAGTCTAGGTAGACTGCTTCACTGGAAAGGCTTTCACCTAGGACTAAAAGCGTTTGCTGAGGCGAAGCTGCCCAATGCTGAATACTGGCTGGTAGGGGGCGCCTCGAGTTAGAAAATCTAAAAGCTCAGGCTATTAAAGATGGCATCGAAAATCAGGTGAAATTTTTTTGGGCAGATTCCTCGTGAAGTGGCCTTTAGAAAAGCTTCAGGCTTGCCATATAATGGTGCATCTTAGTCTGCATGATTCGGGTGGCTGGGTCTGTATTGAAGCGATGGCGGCAGGTCGCCCCGTCATTTCTCTGGGTCTGAATCTAGGGCAGTCCGGCGGTGCAGGTGACAGAGCAAACCGGCTTTAGAATTGCTGCCGATAGCCCTAAGCAGGTTGCGGAAGGAGATGGCTACGGCTATGACCAAGCTGGCTGAATCGCTATAAGCTGATTGCTGAGATGGGTGTCGCTGGCAGGCAGCATGTCAAAGAAAACTACAGCTCTGGGATGTTGTGGGCGATTCTTAACGCTGTTTATGAATTGGCTACAGCTTGAGGTTGAAACCTTGACACCTGAAATTTTGATTCTAATCCCTAAAGTCCAATGTTCCTTCGTTCTCTTGACCACTACCACTGCTTTCTTTCAAGCCTTTTTTCCTTTGAATTTGTGCATATCTTAATTCCCGTTCTCCACCGACCTGATAAGCCCACCGGCGTCTGCCGACATGACGCCAATTGTGGCGAGATGTTTGGCGGATATTAGTGCGGTAACCCAGGTGACGCTGGTGACTGGCAATTGGCAAAAAAAATATTTCAAAGAGAGCTTAACCTGAGTTCGCCCAAGATTGAGGTTGTCGGCATAGGAATTAAAAATAGCTCAATTGCTAGGAATCGTTGGTTTTTTATTTGAGCTACCCAAGGTAGTAAAACGGTTCAATCCTGATTTAGTTCATTTGTCGTTTCCGTTCCCGTTTCTGAGCAGCCGTTTCGACTGTCCGGTGGTTTCCAACGCTTCACGATGTGTATCCTTACGAACGCCCCGAAAATTTTGGCTTCCCTCAAGTTTGCTTCAATCAACTGTTTCTGAGTCAATGTATTCAAAATAGTGACGGCATCGCCTGCGTTTCTGAGATGACGATGGCAGCGCTAGAGACTTATTTTGGTACAGCGATTGCGCAGCAAAAAGCCACCGTCGTCTACAACTACGTTGACTTTAGTGAAACCGCTTCTCGTCCCGCTGCAAGCTGCTGCCGACATCACTGCCCAGACGCCTTTTATCTTGAGCGTAGCCCAGCATCGAAAAAACAAGAATCTAGACTTACTTCTTCGATCCAGGCTTATGCTGCGCTGCGACAAGACGGTGTGCTGTCTTCCAATACCAAACTAGTCGTTGTTGGAAGCTCTGGTCCAGAAACAGAAGCAATACAGCAGCTGATTCAAACCCATTCATTGCAAAAACAGGTCCGGCTTTTATCTTCCATTAGTGACTCTGAACTATGCTGGCTCTACAAACACTGTCAGCTTTTTGTAATTCCTTCTTCTACGGAAGGGTTTTGTATCCCATTGGTTGAAGCTCTATCTTTAGGTGCCAAGCGCCGTTTGTAGCGACCTGCCTATTTTCAGAGAGGTTGTTGGAAGCAATACTGGTTGCGAGTTCTTCAGTCTCAGAGGCAACGGTATGCAGAATCTATCACAGCAGATAGCACACGCTTTAGACAAGCCGCTCAACCAGACTCATATGAATGACGAGCGTTTCACCAAGCGGCTGTCAGCGCAAATTATTTAACCTTCTATCGCTCACTGTTGTAAAAATTCGGTGTAGAACATTCACATAAGTCAGTAGGCTCAATTATTTGTAACATAAATCGTCTTGTAACCACTGCCCAGCTTGAATTTATCTTCAATTTAATTACGTCTACCTACTTAGATCTACCATGATCCAAGCACAGCTATTATCCAAAAAAAGAGAAAGTATCAGCCATTCAGCTCTGATTCTGTTTGCGCTGGCAACAGCTTTTTTCCCCAGGGTGCTTACCTATTTTGGCGCGCCCTCCCCCTTGAACTTTGTTCACTTTTTGATTGTGCCTGTCGTTGCAATCATCTGTATCCTCAACTCCAACATCAAAGATAAAAACCAAGTTTCCATTGTTCAAGAGTTGATTCTAACAAGCGGGGTTCTGCTTATTTGCACCATCATTAGTGCGTTGCTGAACAATGCAGGCATCGCCAATATTTTGCTGCAGTACATAATTATGGTCGAGCCTTTCATCCTGTTGATGGCTGTGATATCGGTTCCGCTGGGAGGAAAAACCTTAGTCAAATTTCGCAATTGGTTGTTGACTCCTTGGGGGCTCTAACTTGGTGTTGGCACTGGTGCAGTCTGTACTGCTGCCTATGGGATATATCCTCGACGAGGTGGCACCATTCAAGACAACACTGCCGGTGTGTTTGCCGGTGGTAGTGGTAGTGCGGGCAACTATGTTTCTTGTACGCTTTCGGTATATTTCGCGCTGTACTTATTTGGGATGCCCAAAGTTCCACAATGGGTAAAGGCAGCTGTCTTTATGGCTGCTCTATCAAACCTATATCTCTGACTCTAGGCGCAAGTCTTTGCTGCTTTTATTGGCGGCTTCTTTTTACTGATTCTGTCTAGAAGGTGAAAGCTCCGATCAAAATTCTGTGTTACTTTATCCCCCTCGCTATTCTGATTAGCTTATTTGTCTTGGGTAGCCTACAAAACCCTGATGTCACTTTTTTAGATGCCTATCGCAACTGGACTCATAGAGCCCACATATACAGCTTTGAAGGGGATGCTTTTCAAACCAAATCAGCGGCTTTTAGGATTATCCCGACTCACTTTGAATCTCCCTTAAACTGGCTATTTGGTTCCTTGTCCCTGGGCATACCGTCACCCGGCTTGGGGTGGATGATCAAAAAATATGCATCGCTGCTAGCCCCCATCGGTGTTTCTATTCATCCGGTGTCTCAGGAAGTGTTTCAAGTGGTCTGGGATGGCTGGATTGCCCAAGAGTCTACGATTTTCTTTCCGCTTTATACCTGGGCGGGCATTTGGGGGGATTTAGGTATTGTGGGTTTACTGGTCTATGTGTATTTATGTTCAATTGTCTGGAGGCGGTTGTGTGTAGATGATGTCTGCTGATTTCGTGGTGCTTTCCACGTTCGGTCTGGGATTTATCTTGACGCAGATGGAAGAGCCATTTCAAATGTTAACAGCGGTCTGCATTATTGCCCTCCGATAAGTGCAATGAGAGCGGCGGGGCAAGGTCTCTGTGACCCGTTGGGAACTAGAAAGGTCTCGTTGGTTGAGGGAGGCGAGTGGTGCATATAAAACCGCAGAACAATCAGTAAATGTCAATAGTTAACTATAATGACTTAACCAAAATGAATTTACAGTCAATTGATACTAGACTGAAGAAGTTTTCAGCTCGCCCTGATGTGCAAGAGAATCTTCTTACGGCTCTGCTCAAGCGAGCGCTTGAAGTGGAGACTTCACTAGGGTTTTACTAATCGTCCTCAAAAGTGGTTTCCTATGCCGAAACCTTGAAGATAAATATTCCTAAAAGTGGCTCTGGTTCTTTGATATATTACCAGGGCTTCTCGGAGATTGAAACGGCGACTTTTGTGTCGAGCTTTTTGCGGCCAGGTATGACCTTTATCGATGTTGGGGCTCATATTGGCGAGTATACGTTGCTTGCTGCTAAGCTTGCAGGTGATGCAGCTAAGTTCATGCTTTTGAGCCTCAGCCTTCTTTGTTTCCACTCTTCAAGACGGTGTTCAGCTTAATGAGTTTAGCCATGTCATGGCTAATCAGCTGGCGTTAGCCGATCACGTCGGTGGAAATTGAGTTTGAAGTTTTCGATGAGCCTTCAGTGTCATCCATTCACACGCAGAATTCGACTAAAGAAGCAGCCGAAATCATTCGTGTTTCAACTACCGCTTTAGACATTTATGCGGCGGATTTAGGCAGAAATGTCGATTTGATCGAAGTAGATGTTGAGGGGGCTGAAAAGCTGGTATTTGAAGAGTGCGGTAGGGGTTGATGGCTAAGCCACTTGCAGAAGCACCCACTTGGATTTTTGAGTATGCGCCTAGTGCCTATGCCCAGTTTGGCTACCAAACTCAAGATTTGCTAGACTTACTGCACCAGTATGAGTATCAGGTCTATCGCTATTCGCATACCACAGGCGAAATAGCAGATTTTTCATCTGATGTTCCACCCTCTGGCATCGTTAATCTGATTGCGGCTAAAGATAAAGCCTCCTCGCCTGCTCGACCAGCTTGCTTAATTGTTTGTATTCGTTATTGCGACTGAACTGCTATGACTATTTCGCCTGAGCCTGTACCTGTAGTCCCTGTTGTTACAGACCTCGAATTAAATTCGTCTTCTGTTAACGGATTCTGAGACGGATGCTAGGAAGCTTCGGGTGCTGGTGGTTTGCCATGCTTATGTAACGGGGGTAAATCAGGGGAAGTTGGCTGCGCTCGCCGCCACTGAACAAGTCGAAATTGCCGCGCGGTCTTTTAGCTACAATGGAAATCTTTTGGCTGGGGAAACGTTAAAACACTTGAGCGTCCATACGATAGCATCCAGATTTATCCCGCTGATATTCTCTTTTCTGGACGAGTCGGTGCCTACCTATATTGGTATGGCGAGTATGGCAGGTAATCCGTGATTTTCAGCCTGATGTTATTCATGTAGAGCAAGAAGTATTCTCTTTGTCTGCTCTGGAGGTTGCCTTTTTCGTCCGTTGGTTCAGAAAACCTCTATCTGTGTTTGGTTGGGAAAATATGCAGCGGCAGGTGTGGCTGTCCTGGGCGTCAGTGGATTCGTCAGTTCATATTTGATACAGCTGAACTAGTTATCCCAGGTAATCAAGATGGTAAGGCGCTTATGAATCAGTGGGGCTATACTGGCAAAGTTGAAGTGGTACCACAAATTGGTGTAGACACCACTCTATTTCCACCTCAATTGTCAGCTCGGTGATGGGGCCACAAAAGTTGGGTTCATAGCCGCCTCGTCAAACAGAAAGGGATCGACTTAATGCTCTTAGCAGCTCAAAAACTGCACGAGCAGGGCTGCGATATTCAGCTTATTATTTGCGGCTCAGGCATAGAATCAGAGACTTTGCAGCAGGAAGCTGGAGCCAAAAGGAATTTCGGATCAGGTGATTTGGCGCTCAAATATTACACAAAGCAAGTTCCCGCAGAAATGGATCGCTTTGACGTTCTCGTTCTACCCTCTCGCACCACCAGTCCCTGAAAGAACAATTTGTGCCCATGTGCTAATTGAGGCGATGTCCATGGGGATTCCGGCTATCGGTTCTGACTAAGGAGAAATTCCTAACGTTATCGGTAACCCTGACTTAGTCTTTCCAGAAGGCGATGCTGAAGCCATGGCCAGAATTCTGAAGCACATCGTAACCGACAGTGCATGGCAGAAAGACTTGAGTCAGCAGTGTATTGCGCGGGTAGAAAAATACTATAGCCACGCGCGCATTGCTCGAAGATTGATAGCCTATGGCGAGCGATGCTGATCTTGACTTGTGTAGACGAACTACCCAAGCGCCTAAGCCCATTCAATATTTAGAAGAATTGGAACCATGATTATCATCAGCGCAGGATTCATGAAGTCTGCCAGTACGCTCATCCATGACTATCAAATTGAAATGATTGAGTTAGCGGCTAAAGAAGCGGGCAAAAGCAACTAGAAAAATTTTCTTCAGGAAGAGGGGCCTTACCGTGGCATGGGGTAATCTAGACTTTAAGACCTTTTTGCTGGTAGTGATTAACTTTATCTACGGTGATATTGCTCTAAAAACGCACTCGGGTCATACTTTCACGTTAGGTTACACTGGTCAGTTGGTACTTGCTAAAGTGACCTACAGCTATAGAGACCTCTAGAGATGTTGCCCTTTCCATGCTAAGATCATAGCAATAGAACTCGCCAAAAGCCGCCAGAAAAACCTAACGACACCAGAGGATTCAGAGACGTTCATAACGTTTCAGACCATAATAGCCGTCAAACAAGAAATCGACAGCTGGTATGGATGGAAGGCGTTTGACGATGTGCTGTTATCTCGTACGAAGAATTTATGGATCAAAAAAGTAAGCATACTTGAAAAAAATTGCGAATTATCTTGGCTACAAAATTAGTAGTTCGGAGTTTGATCAGCTGCTAGACAAATATACTGCGGTCAAATCTCGAAACTTCAATAAAGGGAACCATTGAGCGCTACAAGGCTGAGATGTCAGCATCGGAACTGCAAGCATTTAATCAGTCTTTGCAAGTAGAACTCAAAGATATGGAATATGCGGAAGTAAGCCTGGAGGGTAAGCCCAGTTCGCATTAACGACGACAGAATCTTAAGTGCAATCAGTAAAATAACCACGCTGATCATCAACAGGGTTGTAGTAGAAAGATAACCAAAAGAAGCGTTCATACATTTCCGTATTGAGTCTTCTGCAAGGGTTTGAGGATTGATGCAACTTGTTGAGTAGCGCTATCGAGTTGTGCCGGTGGAACTGGGAAAACATCTGCTTCACCCCCATTCCGTAGCGCCTATATGGGAGCAGAACCTGCGAAAGGTACGTCCGTCTTGCCGACACGCGATCCACCTATAAAGCTGTTTTCAGAGCTTGGCACATAAAAGGGAAAAGGTCGGGCTCCGTCCCTTATTGGTTCGGGGTCGGAACCCATAAAGTTTTCTCTGAGGCACCGTTGATATTCACCAAAACGTTATTTATAGCCGTGATTTTACTTTGTATCTCATTATTCGAGAACAACTCCCTAGGCTGCGCATCAGGCGCGATGATAATGTTGTTACTGATCACGCATTTATTTGGCAAAATTCCGGGAGAATCTGCGCCAAAAACAGCTCCTGCTCGCTCTGAGTTGGCTAACAACACCGTGTTGTTGAAAACATAGATATTCTCGTAGACCTCGATTCATCCACACAAGGGCGCGATCAACATTTCAATTACATTGTGATGTAGCCATACGGGCTTGTGATTAATGCCACCGTGATGGGTATACACTCGGCCGTTTGGCTGGTCGATTTTGATGTAGTTGTGACTGACGCGGAGATCGGTTTCCGTGGCCCTTCTAATGGTGTAAGCTATCTGTCAAAAAATTGTGATATATCCAAAACGTGTACTCATATCCTCGATCTCTTGAGATCTTCGCCTTGCCTTCCTTTCGGTACAGAAATGGTTTGGTTAGCGATATTATGGTCGATCTCAACGCCGAACTCATTTTCGTGGGCAGACTCAATGGCAAACCCATTCGGTAGGTTAGAATTATTGTGATGTATACGAACGTTTTCGTGAAGCCCCTTTTACTTCAACCATAGCCACTACACCATCTGTGGCGATAATAGTGTTGTGATGAATCTGTGAGTGCTTAATAAACCGGGTGCGAATAAGACCGTTGTTTCCCTGAAAACGTTCCTGGCTGGCATTCTTGATATGGTTGTCATAAACGTCCAGCTGCTCGGAAAGCTCACTTTGAAGCCTGCCCAGCGAAAGTTTTCAATCACTAAACCCTGAAGCTGAATATTTTCTGAGTTTGCGACACGAATGGCCCCGATGACCAATGGGGTGATCCTGGCGCGGGATCAGGATTAAGTCTTTGATACTGACATTCTGAACGGTCTGTAAATTGATTAGATACTCGTTGACCGCCGTACTTTTATCGGTAGGATTTAGCGCGGTGGCTACCTGTAGCAATAATACTGGTTGCAGGCTTTCTGTCCTGCGTTCCCGCTATTGGACGCCGCTTTTGGTCGAGCCGTTTCAGTCTCGACAAAGTTACCGAGGCCGAGCTGGATAGTATGGTCACCAGCTGGCACCTGTTCCCGCTTTGGTATATGCTAGGGATGCCCATGCAGTTTCCCATGTTGCTGGCATCTCTGTCTGGCGATCCAGCCCCGGTCTATTGTGCGGCGCTGTATGCTTCGTTCGGTTACGTATTTCTAGGACTGGGGTTGATTCGCCAGACAGAGATGGGGCAACATGGGAAACCGCATGGGCATCCCTAGCATATACCAGCAAACAGGTGCCAGCTGGTGACCATACTATCCAGCTCGGCTGGACCTTTGTCGAGACTGAAACGGCTCGACCTAAAAGTGGCGTCCAAATAGCGGGAACGCAGGGACGCAGAAAGCCTGCAACCAGTATTATTGCTACAGGCAGCGTACCTCGCGCTAAATCCTACCGATAAAAGTACGGCGGTCAACGAGTATCTAATCAATTTACAGACCGTTCAGAATGTCAGTATCAAAGACTTAATCTGATCTCATGTCCAGATCATCCCATTACCGGAGGCATTCGTGTCGCAAACTCAGAAAATATTCAGCTTCAGGGTTTAGTGATTGAAAACTTTCGCTGGGCAGGCCTTCACTTAGAGCTTTCCGAGCAGCTGGACGTTTGTGACAACCATATCAAGAATGCCAGCCAGGAACGTTTTCAGGGAAACAACGGTCTTATTCGCACCCAGTTTATTAAGCACTCACAGATTCATCACAACACTATTATCGCCACAGATGGTAGTGGCTATGGTTACAAAAGGGTGAAGCATGAAAACGTTCGCATACATCACAATACTTTCTCTCTACCGAATGGGTTTTCTATTGAGTCTGCCCACGAAAATGAGTTTGGCGTTGAGATCGAGCGTAATATCGCTAACCAAACCGATTTCTGTACCGAAAAGGAAGGCAAAGCGCTGATCTGGGCGTCCAGGATATGAGTACACGTTTTGGATACATCACAATTTTTTGACAGATAGCTATACTATTGAAGGGCCTGGAACCATCTCCGCGTCAGTCACAACTACATCAAAATCGACCAGCCAAACGGCTAGTGTATACCCATCACGGTGGCATTAATCAAGAATCCGTATGGCTACATCACAATGTAATTGAAAATGTTGATCGTGCCCTTGTGTGGATGAATCGAGGTCTAGCCGAGAATATCTATGATTTCAACAACACGGTGTTGTTAGCCAACTCAAACGAGCAGGAGCTGTTTTTGGCGCAGATTCTCCCGAACGGCTAAATAAATGGGTGATCAGTAACAACATTATCATCGCGCCTGATGCGCAGCCTAGGGAGTTGTTCTCGAATAATGAGATACAAGTAAAATCACGGCTATAAATAACGTTTTGGTGAATATCAACGGTGCCTCAGGAAAACTTTATGGGTTCCGACCCTGAACTAATAAGGGACAGAGCCCGACCTTTTTCCCTTTTATGCGCCAAGCTCTGAAAACAGCTTTGTGGTAGATCGCGGGTGTCAAGACGGACGTACCTTTCGCAGGTTCGGCTCCTGATATAGACGCTTACAGAATGGGCTGTAGCAGATGTTTTCCCAGTTCCACTAAGTACAACCTCGATAAGCGCTACTCAACAAGTTGCATCAGTCCTCAAACCCTTGCAGAAGACTCTAATACTAAGCCGTATGAACGCTTCTTTTGGTTATCTTTTCTACAACCCTGTTGATGATCAGCGTGGTTATTTTACTGATTGCCCATAAGATTCGTCGTCGTTAATGCGAACTGGGCTTACCCTCAAGGCTTACTTCCGCATATTCCACTATCTTTGAGTTCTACTTGCAAAGACTGATTAAATGCTTGTAGTTCCGATGCTGACATCTCAGCCTTGTAGCGCTCAATGGTTCCCTTATTGAAGTTTCGAGATTTGACCGCAGTATATTTGTCTAGCAGCTGATCAAACTCCGAACTGCTAATTTTGTAGCCAAGATAATTCGCAATTTTTTCAAGTGCATCTTTTTGATCCATAAATTCTTCGTACCGAATAAGCAGCACATCGTCAAACGCCTTCCATCCATACCAGCTGTCGATTTCTTGTTTGACGGCTGGTATGGCGTCAACGTTATGAACGTCTCTGAATCCTCTGGTGTCGTTAGGTTTTTCTGGCGGCTTTTGGCGAGTTCTATTGCCATGATCTAGCATGGAAAGGGCAACATCTCTAGGGTCTCTATAGCTGTAGGTCACTTTAGCAAGGCTAAACTGACCAGTAGCCTAACGTCGAAAGTAGGGCCGAGTGCGTTTTTAGAGCAATATCACCGTAGATAAAGTTCGTCACTACCAGCAGCAAAAAAGGTCTTAAAAGTCTAGATTGCCACAGTAAACGCTACCCTCTTCCTGAAGAAAATTTCCTAGTTGCTTTTGCCCGCTTCTTTTAGCCGCTAACTCAATCATTTCAATTTGATAGTCATGGATGAGCGTACTGGCAGACTTCATGAATCCTGCGCTGATGATAATCATGGTTCCAATTCTTCTAAATATTGAATGGGCTTAGGCGCTTGGGTAGTTCGTCTACACAGAGTCTAGATCCAGCAACAATCGCCATAGGTCTATCAATCTTTGAGCAATGCGCGTGGCTGTAGTATTTTTCTACCCGCGCAATACACTGCTGACTCAAGTCTTTGTACCATGCAGTCCAGTAGTTACGATGTGCTTCAATTCTGGTGGCTTCAGCATCGCCTTCTGGAAAGACTAAGTCAGGGTTACCGATAACGTTAGGAATTTCTCCTGAGTCAGAGCCGATAGCCGGAATCCCCATGGACATCGCCTCAATTAGCACATGGCCCAAATTGTTCTTTCCAAGTACTGGTGGTGCGAGAGGGTAGAACGAGAACGTCAAAGCGATCCATTTCTGCGGGAACTTGCTTGTGTGTAATATTTGAGCGCCAAATCACCTGATCCGAAATTCCTTTTGCTCCAGCTTCCTGCTGCAAAGTCTCTGATTCTATGCCTGAGCCGCAAATAATAAGCTGAATATCGCAGCCCTGCTCGTGCAGTTTTGAGCTGCTAAGAGCATTAAGTCGATCCCTTTCTGTTTGACGAGGCGGCCCATGAACCCAACTTTGAGTGACTCCGTCACCGAGCTGACGGACTCGAGGTGGAAATGAGTGGTGTCTACACCAATTTGTGGTACCACTTCAACTTTGCCAGTATACCCCCACTGATTCATAAGCGCCTTACCATCTTGATTACCTGGGATGACTAGTTCAGCTGTATCGAATATGAACTGACGAATCCACTGACGCGGAACAGCCAACTGCCGCTGCATATTTTCCCAGCCAAACACAGATAGAGGTTTTCTGAACCAACGGGCGAAAAAGGCAACCTCCAGAGCAGACAAAGAGAATACTTCTTGCTCTACATGAATAACATCAGGCTGAAAATCACGGATTACCTGCCATACTCGCCAAGGCCAATATAGGTAGGCACCGACTCGTCCAGAAAAGAGAATATCAGCGGGATAAATCTGGATGCTATCGTATGGACGCTCAAGTGTTTTAACGTTTCCCCAGCCAAAAGATTTCCATTTAGCCGGGACCAAAAGGGCAATTTCGACTTGTTCAGTGGCGGCGATCGCAGCCAACTTCCCCTGATTTACCCCCGTTACATAAGCATGGCAAACCACCAGCACCCGAAGCTTCCTAGCATCCGTCTCAGAATCCACAGAAGACGAATTTTTGGTCTGTAACAGCAGGGACTACAGGTACAGGCTCAGGCGAAATAGTCATAGCAGTTCAGTCGCAATAACGAATACAAACAATTAAGCAAGCTGGTCGAGCAGGCGAGCTTTATCTTTAGCCGCAATCAGATTAACGATGCCAGAGGGTGGAACATCAGATGAAAAATCTGCTATTTCGCCTGTGGTATGCGAATAGCGATAGACCTGATACTCATACTGGTGCAGTAAGTCTAGCAAATCTTGAGTTTGGTAGCCAAACTGGGCATAGGCACTAGGCGCATACTCAAAAATCCAAGTGGGTGCTTCTGCAAGTGGCTTAGCCATCAACCCTACCGCACCTTCAAATACCAGCTTTTCAGCCCCCTCAACATCTACTTTGATCAAATCGACATTTCTGCCTAAATCCGCCGCATAAATGTCTAAAGCGGTAGTTGAAACACGAATGATTTCAGCTGCTTCTTTAGTCGAATTCTGCGTGTGAATGGATGACACTGAAGGCTCATCGAAAACTTCAAATTCAATTTCACCGACGTGATCATAACGCCAGCTGATTAGCCGTGACATGGCTAAACTCGTTAAGCTGAATACTGTCTTGAGGGTGGAAACAGAAGGCTGAGGCTCAAAAGCATGAACTTGGCCTGCATCACCTACAAGCTTAGCAGCGAGCAATGTATACTCGCCAATATGAGCCCAACATCGATAAAGGTCATACCTGGCGCAAAAGGCTCGACACAAAAGTCGCCGTTTCAATCCTCTGAAAAGCCCTGGTAAATATCAAAAATCAGAGCCACTTTTAGGAATACTTATCTTCAAGGTTTCGGCATAGGAAACAACCTGAGGACGATCAGTAACTACCCAGTGAAGTCTCCATTTAAAGCGCTTGAGCAGCGCCGCAAGAAGATTCTCCTGAACATCAGGGCGAGCTGAAAAACTTCTTCAGTCTAGTATCAATTGACTGTAAATTCATTTTTGGTTAAGTCCTTATAGTTAACTATTGACATTTACTGATTGTTCTGCGGTTTTATATGCACCACTCGCCTCCCTTAACCAACGAGACCTTTCTATTTCCCAACGGTTTCCAGAGACCCTGCCCCGCCGTTCTTTGTACTCATGCCATCGGAGGGCAATAATGCAGACCGCTGTCAACATTTGGCCAGGTTCTTCCATCTGCGTCAAGATAAATCCCAGAAAAGGTGAAGCACCATAAACAGCAGACATCATCTACACAATCGCCTCCAGACAATTGAACATAAATACACATAAACCAGTAAACCCCACAATACCTAAATCCCCCCAAATGCCCGCCCAGGTATAAAGCGGAAAGAAAATCGTAGACTCTTGGGCAATCCAGCCATCCCAGACCACTTGAAACACTTCCTGAGACACCGGATGAATAGAAACACCGATGGGGGCTAGCAGCGATGCATATTTTTTGATCATCCACCCCCCAAGCCGGGTGACGGTATGCCCAGGGCCAAGACCAAATAGCCAGTTTAAGGGAGATTCAAAGTGAGTCGGGATAATCCTAAAAGCCGCTGATTTGGTTTGAAAAGCATCCCCTTCAAAGCTGTATATGTGGGCTCTATGAGTCCAGTTGCGATAGGCATCTAAAAAAGTGACATCAGGGTTTTGTAGGCCCAAGACAAATAAGCTAATCAGAATAGCGAGGGGGATAAAGTAACACAGAATTTTGATCGGAGCTTTCACCTTAGAAAGAATCAGTAAAAAGAAACCGCCAATAAAAGCAACAGACACTTGCTTGGAGTCAGAGATATGGGTTTGATACATGACCATAAAGACAGCTGCCTTTACCCACTGTGGAACTTTGGGCATTCCAAATAAGTACAGCGCAGAAATATACCGAAAGCGTACAAGAAACATAGTTGCCCGCACTACTTCTACTACCAGCAAACACCACCGGCGGTGTTGTCTTGAATGGTGCCACCTCGTCGAGGATATATACCCATAGGCAGCAGTACAGACTGCGCCAGTGCCAACACCAAGTTAGAGGCCCAAAAGGCGCAACAACCAATTGTGAAATTTGACTAAAGGTTTTTCCTCCCAGCGGAACCGATATCACAGCCATCAACAGGATGAAAGGCTCGACCATAATCATGTACTGCAACAAAATATTGGCGATGCCTGCATTGTTCAGCAACGCACTAATGATGGTGCAAATAAGCAGAACCCCGCTTGTTAGAATCAACTCTTGAACAATGGAAACTTGGTTTTTATCTTTGATGTTGGAGTTGAGGATACAGATGATTGCAACGACAGGCACAATCAAAAAGTGAACAAAGTTCAAAGGCGCAGGCGCACCAAAATAAGTGAGCACCCTGGGGAAAAAAGCCGTTGCCAGCGCAAACAGAATCAGAGCTGAATGGCTGATACTTTCTCTTTTTTTGGATAATAGCTGTGCTTGGATCATGGTAGATCTAAGTAGGTAGACGTAATTAAATTGAAGATAAATTCAAGCTGGGCAAGGGTTACAAGACGATTTATGTTACAAATAATTGAGCCTACTTACTTATGTGAATGTTCTACACCAATTTTTACAACAGTGAGCGATAGAAGGTTAAATAATTTGCGCTGACAGCCGCTTTGGTGAAACGCTCGTCATTCATATGAGTCTGGTTGAGCGGCTTGTCTAAAGCGTGTGCTATCTGCTGTGATAGATTCTGCATACCGTTGCCTCCTAGACTGAAGAACTCGCAACCAGTATTGCTTCCAACAACCTCTCTGAAAATAGGCAGGTCGCTACAAACGGCCTTGGCACCTAAAGATAGAGCTTCAACCAATGGGATACAAAACCCTTCCGTAGAAGAAGGAATTACAAAAAGCTGACAGTGTTTGTAGAGCCAGCATAGTTCAGAGTCACTAATGGAAGATAAAAGCCGGACCTGTTTTTGCAATGAATGGGTTTGAATCAGCTGCTGTATTGCTTCTGTTTCTGGACCAGAGCTTCCAACAACGACTAGTTTGGTATTGGAAGACAGCACACCGTCTTGTCGCAGCGCAGCATAAGCCTGGATCAGTAAGTCTAGATTCTTGTTTTTTCGATGCTGGGCTACGCTCAAGATAAAAGGCGTCTGGGCAGTGATGTCGGCAGCAGCTTGCAGCGGCCGAGAAGCGGTTTCACTAAAGTCAACGTAGTTGTAGACGACGGTGGCTTTTTGCTGCGCAATCGCTGTACCAAAATAAGTCTCTAGCGCTGCCATCGTCACCTTAGAAACGCAGGCGATGCCGTCACTATTTTGAATACATTGACTCAGAAACAGTTGATTGAACCAAACTTGAGGGAAGCCAAAATTTTCGGGGCGTTCGTAAGGATACACATCGTGAAGCGTTGAAACCACCGGACAGTCGAAACGGCTGCTCAGAAACGGGAACGGAAACGACAAATGAACTAAATCAGGATTGAACCGTTTTACTACCTTGGGTAGCTCAAATAAAAACCAACGATTCCTAGCAATTGAGCTATTTTTAATTCCTATGCCGACAACCTCAATCTTGGGCGAACTCAGGTTGAAGCTCTCTTTGAAATATTTTTTTTGCCAATTGCCAGTCACCAGCGTCACCTGGATTACCGCACTAATATCCGCCAAACATCTCGCCAAATTGGCGGCATGTCGGCAGACGCCGGTGGGCTTATCAGGTCGGTGGAGAACGGGAATTAAGATATGCACAAATTCAAAGGAAAAAAGGCTTGAAAAAAGCAGTGGTCAAGAGAACGAAGGAACATTGGACTTTAGGGATTAGGAATCAAGATTTTAGGTGTCAAGGTTTCAATCCTCAAGCTGTAGCCAATTCATAAACAGCGTTAAGGCGATCGCCCACAACATCCCAGCTGTAGTTTTCTTTGACATGCTGCCTGCCAGCGACACCCATCTCAGCAATCAGCTGAGGCGATTCAGCCAGCTTGGTCATAGCCGTAGCCATCTCCTTCGCAACCTGCTTAGGGCTATCGGCAGCAATTCTAAAGCCGGTTTGCTCTGTCACCTGCACCGCCGGACCACCTAGATTCAGGCAAATGACGGGGCGACCTGCCGCCATCGCTTCAATACAGACCCAGCCACCCGAATCATGCAGACTAGGATGCACCATTATATGGCAAGCCTGAAGCTTTTTAAGGGCCACTTCACGAGGAATCTGCCCAAAAAATTTCACCTGATTTTCGATGCCATCTTTAATAGCCTGAGCTTTTAGATTTTCTAACTCAGGGCCGCCCCCTACCAGCCAGTATTCAGCATTGGGCAGCTTCGCCTCAGCAAACGCTTTTAGTCCTAGGTGAAAGCCTTTCCAGTGAAGCAGTCTACCTAGACTGATAAATCGCACAGGCTGATCGCTCGGCAGATCGTACTGGGCCAAGGCCTGAACTTCTTCATCGAGCAGGCCGACTTCTGGCAAAATGTCCACTTTTTTAGCGCCCATTTTGTATAGGCGCTCAGCGGTGTCTGCGGTAGTAGCCCGAACCACCGTACTTTTTTGAATAGTCATTCGTACGAGCGGATCTTTCTCACCGGTTCCTCTAGAGAGGTTACGGACGGTTTCGTACAGTTTTGCTTTTAGGCTAAAGTCTTTCCAAAATTTGGGCGGTGCCGATTCGCCGCCGCCCACCGGGCCCCAAATAAAAGGGATAGGCAACAGAGACAAAAGACTAGGACTGGAGTACTTAACAAACGTAACGTGGTGAGACAAATCAAAGCCCACTTCTTTGTGCAGTCGCTTAGCGACAAAATAGGCTTGAATTTGCCACAGGTAGTAGTGTAGCTGCATAGCTCCAAAGGAACCTAGCCGTAGGCTGTCTTGCCAGAAGGGCAGGGTAAAGTACACAAAGTTGAGGTTGGGCACTGGCCTAACCGCTAGCTCTGCTTCGATGGCATCTTTACTTTCATCGGGCCGAGTTAGCACCCATACCTCATGTCTTCTGGCTACTTCACGGGCTACATTCCATCCGACCCCTCGCTCTGAGCCCCTGCCAGGCTCACATGAGTAAGCTGAAATCAAAATTTTCATAACTGGCTACTCCCTATAGAGCCTCAATTAAATAGCCAGAACAGGAAAAATATCTCTTCAACAAGAGTGTTACTGACTAGATTAAGTTAACCTCTTCAGCATTACAATAGCCTCAGTATTATCAGCGAATTTTAGCTAGCCTCACACAATGGTCTGCTCTTTGATTAGTTTCTGCCCAAGCTCCAGGTAAGACCTCAACCGTTGGCGTAGTAATCCGAATACCTAGCCCAATACGAAGCAACGCAGGGTCTGGCAGATACCCCACAGCACACATACCTGAAGAGAGAAGCCATTTTGTGGATTGAGATAATTTTTGCCCAAAATTTACGGTTTTCATCGATTTAGATGTGTGCGCTAGTCTTGGATGAAAAATGACAAACTCGCCAGGCTTGAGCAGCATTTGACGGACTCCTGTTAGTTTTTGTCCATTTTTAGGAACATAGCGTGGAGTCCCATAAGAACCTTTTTGACTTTCGCTGATCAGATGAAATCCATACCGTTCTTCAATTTCCTCGGGTCTACTAAGCTTATGACTACCTTCCAAAAAGGAAAGACAGTTATTGGGAGATGAACCATTAATTGCTAAATGTGCAGAAATATGGTTTTTTGTGTCAGAAAGAAGTGTATTGTAGGTATCCTGATGCCAAGGAATTCCTCTTCCTATAAATCCTAAAAATAGGTGCGATCGCCACAGAACTAACTCAGAGTTAAATAAATCAGAAATCCGATTAACTAAATCAGGGTGTGAACATAGAAGAGATATGGACTTGAGATCAAGATGGCGATTCCTAACTTGATAACATCGGCTTTTTTTGGAAAAAAATACTTTAGATGAATCCAACCCTTTCACAATTTCTTTACCAATGAGAGCCATTTCTTCGGGGTCTAGAGTGGTGAATGGGCCAATCCAACCATTTTTATGATATGAAGCAAGTTCTTGCGGACTTAAATGAATATTAGTCATGAGCATTTATGTAAAAATACTGACAAAAAGGACTGTCAACAACTTCTAAAAACAAGCAATTCAAAAAAATAATCGAGCCTTTCTTACTAGTCTACCACTTCTTCATAAAGGGAACTCAAACGTTTACCAACGACATCCCAACTATAGTTGTATCTGACATGTTCTCGCCCGGACAAACTCATCTGAACTAGAAGCTGTGGTTCATTGGCTAGCTTAATCATGGCATCCGCTATGTCCTGAGTAGCCTGTTCAGGATTATGAGCCGTAATTCTAAAGCCAGTTTGATCAGTAACTTGTACCGCAGGACCACCTAGATTGAGACAAATAACAGGGCGGCCGGCTGCCATAGCTTCGATACAAACCCACCCACCAGAATCATGCAAACTAGGGTGAACTAAAACGTGACATAAACTAAGTTTCTCAAGAACTTCTTCCCGTGGTAAGAAGCCCCAAAACTTCACTTGTTTGTCAAGGCCATACCGTTGAACAAGGTCTTGTAAACGATCAAGTTCTGGGCCATCACCAACCACCCAATATTCTGCATTTGATAATTTAGCCTTAGCAAAGGCAATTAACCCTAAGTGAAACCCTTTCCAATGAAGAAGTCGTCCAACACTAATAAACCGAATGGGTTGGGCATCCGGTAATGAATATTGAGAAAGCGCTTGTACTTCCTCATGGAGCATGACCAACTGAGATACGATCTCTACCTGAGAAGCCCCCATTTTGTATAAACGCTTCGCTGTATCTTCAGTTGTTGCACGGACAGCATTACTTTTTTGGACTGTGAGACGTACAAATGGATCTCTTTCACCCACGCCTCGCATAATATTGCGTGCTATTTCGTATAGTTTTGCACGCCAACTAAAATCTTTCCAAAACTTAGTGGGAGCTGATTCTCCTCCTCCCACTGGCCCTAAAACAAAAGGAATGGGCAACAGGGAGAGAAAACTAGGACTGGAGTATTTAACAAACGTGACGTGGTGGCAAATATCAAAGCCAATTTCTTTATGCAGACGACGAGCAACAAAATAAGCTTGGATTTGCCAAAGATAATAGTGAATTAGCATTACACCAGAAGATCCAAGCCACAAGCTATCTTGCCAAAAGGGTAGTGTAAAATACACGAAATGCAGGTTAGATACTGGATTTTCCTTTAATTCAGCTTCGATAGCTTTTTTGCTTTCATCAGGTCTTGTTAAAACCCAAACCTCGTGGTGCCGGGCAGCTTCTCTAGCAACATTCCAACCGACTCCCCGTTCTGAGCCTTTACTTGGTTCACATGAATAAGCAGATATTAAAATCTTCATTTTTCACACTAAGAGTATGTTTGAAAAGTTTTGCTGAATCCCTTATTTGATGGGGGATAGAGCCTGTTTTTGGCAAAAGTGCTCAAATCCTTGCCCAGCCTGGGTTTCGAGCTACTTTTCAAACACGTTCTAATGTTCATCATAAATAATGTGCTTTAGCTCTCTAGGATTGCAGACTCATTCATTAGGATCGCAGACTCATTCATTATTCGTCGATCACGCCAACTATAACGCCAATCATTCAATAGTCTGGCGAGGAGGTAAAGCCAGATACGTAAAGGTGAAAACAAAAATGATGATAGAAAAGGGTATTCAAGCTGATAACCATATTTAATAAGATAAGGACTAGCAATAAGCTCGTACTTTATCTTATCAAGCTTAGACATTTTAGAAATATATTTCTGAGTATTCTTGAAGTCAAGACCACCTTGCAATTTTTTGTGGATACTTCTCCTCAAACTCTCAGGGGCAAGTTTTTGATTATTTTGATGTAAGTTGAAATCTTCAGCCATAGAAGAATGGTAGTCAATGCCCAAGTGACCACAAAGGTTTTTTAATTCTGAAACCGTTTCAGACATCAAGTCTTCATATTTCAACTCATAAACAGTATGCTCCTTCTGTTTATTAATAAATTCTTCAACACGTCTTAACCCATCAATCCAGTAAAGAGCATTTTGTATAACCCCTTTAGGACCAAACTTAACTGGACTGTCCTCATGAACTCTTCGATAAGACAAATATACATCTCGCCCATCCCTAACAATATGAATAATTTTAGCTTGAGGGCAAACAGTTTGAATTCTCTTCAAGCTAGCAATAAGAACAGGGGCTTTAATACCCCACAATAAGTTATCAGTATTTTCCTGCCGATGAAATGCTTCGCAAATGACAGAGTTAACTTCCGTAAAGGTTTGAGGAGAGCGTTTTTGAAGAAAAGAAGTTAAGTAGCTTTCTGACATTCCCCAGCCTTGTTCTAATTGAGAAGTTAGCTGAAATATCTTCGATATTTGCTGATAGTCTTCATATGTAAAACTCTCTTTTGTTTGATAAAAAGGGTAGGCCCTAGCGATGAAATCACATTCATATGGGAAAAAATTTGGCTGCTTGCATTCAACATGGATGCAAGCAAGTAGTTCCCGAACGACCTGAGCTAACGACAAAAACTTCTGGTGATTTACTCATTTCTGGTAATTTACTCATGTGCAGATAACCAATGCTAGCTCTATGCTAATACGTGCTCATATACAGCAGCCACTTGTTCAGCTGTCTTTTCCCACGTAAATAGTTTAGCTCTATCAATGCCATCCCTGACTAGACGCTGATATTGGTTAGGATTACCTATTAAGCTAACCACAGCCGCTACCATTTCATCCATGTTCAGCGGATCAACTAAGACAGCCGCATCTCCGCTCACTTCTGGTAAAGATGACACACTAGAGGTAATAACTGGCAGTCCACAGGCCATTGACTCTAATACAGTCAACCCAAATCCTTCGTACAAAGAAGGTGCGAGCAGAATATCTGCGGCATTATAGATTTCCACTAGTTCCTTCACGAGTAGGCAACCCCAAATTGATAATTGATTCCGATAAGTTATGAACCTTAATGAAATCCTGCTGCCTTGATGAAAACTCGCCGCCTGTACGCCATAGTTCCACCGAAAGCCCTTTCTCTCGAAGCGTTTTGAGCACATGCAATACCATCAAAATATTTTTTCGCTGATGTGTAGAACCGACATTCAGCAGGGCTATCTCCCGCGAATCACCATAGCGTTTTTTACCTTGTGCTTGTTCATCTAAGCTCAAAGCACGAAAGGCTCCATTAACAGCGTTGGGGACAACAGATACAGACTCTGAGGCAAGGTTGAGATGGCTGACTATGTCACACTTAGTATTGTTGGAAACAGCAATCGAATGGTTGGCCTTTTCCATACCATTCACTGAGTATTTCCACATTGCCAAACTCAGTTTAGGGAAACGGGCTTGATCTAGCAGAATTTCTGGATACACAAATTGGACAAGGTCGTGACACGTAATAACGCAGGGTTTGTTTCGCTTGTTTAGCCAGTAAGCAATATGACCATCTGTGTGGTCAATAATGTGAAAAATATCGGCCTCTACTTGGGCAACATTCTTTGGATGGTTCCAGAAGCGCTCATAGTACTTTTTTAAAGCCCATACCTGAGCGCCCGACACTACCGCTTCTTCTCCTTTCCACCAAGGAGTTGGTGTGTATTCCACTATCTCCCAATCAGGGCGAACGGTTTTAAGCCCATTGACTAGCTCATTGGTATATACATCCATGCTAAAGGTAACTTGAGGAGCTCTACGGAGAATGGCGATTCGCATAATAGATCTTGAAGCGTTAGAGAGTTATTGTCGCTACCAGCATGTTGAAAGATGCTGCTTTTATTTTTCCTAAAGGAACTTCACCGTCGATCTCTTTATGGATACGGCATTGCTAATAAAACCTCTGAGCGGCAGCTTGAAGTCCTTGATTAACCAAAGCAGCTGTTTTTCCCAGGAAAAGATTGAGTTGTGACTACGTCCAGTTAAGCCCATTTGAAAAGTCTCTTCGAAGGTTGCTCTATTGCCTTTACAAGGGCGTCGGCGAGCAAGTCGACACGATCAAGCGGAACTAGCTACCCAGTGATACCATCATTCACAATTTCAGGAACAGAGCCAGACTGATACGAAAGCACTGGCAACCCAGCGGACTGGGCTTCCTGCGATCGCGCGACCAAAAAAAGACTCTGCCCAAGCGAGGGCAAAAATTCCCAAGTATTCAGCCCACTCTAATTCTTTAAGCAGCGCTGATTGAACTGTCAAACTACCGACATACACAACATTATGCTGTAGACCGTGATCAATGATCGCCTGAATTAGGGGCAGTTCCTCACCCCAACCAGCTACTTACTCTGCCGATAAATCTGCAGCTCTAGCATGCAGATCGCCTAATGCCTTAATCGTATCAAAAACCCCTTTAATAGGAGCTATCGAGCCATAGAAAGTAAAATTCGATATTTTGCCGGAAATTGTCGTTCAACCTGAGAAAAACTCTGATGCGTGATGCCTCTGTAAGTCAAGAAAACATGATCGGCCTCTAGCGAAAAGAGTCGAGTTAACTCGTTTCGAGTAAAGTGCGATGAGACAGTCAAACATCTGCCGATCTCAAGGGTCGCCAGCGAAACCAAGCGTTTGAAATTTTCTTTAAAGGCAGAATAGCCTGCTCATTGTCTACCTGTAGCTGGTAAGAAGGGTGAGCCGCAATCATTCCAAATACCACATCTTCTGATTGGATCCAATCAGAGAAAAAAGCGGCTTCGTGCTCCCAACTGATGACAGCATCTACGCTTTTTTCCTTCAAAATTTCTCGTACTTTCTGAGCGACTGTGATGCCAGTAAGTAGGTGATGAAATCGATTAGGCAGTGCAGGTCTAATTTCAATCGATAGATCAGAGCACCTGCCATCTGAACGCGTCGATACAGGGACTGCGATCACCTCAACGCCCATATTTTTTTGCAGATATTGTAAATTTGAAGAAAGCTTCTCGTCACTCCGCCAAGGCATGAGTCCCTCCTGGGTATGTCCATGATGTAAGTGGTCGCGAAAACAGATAAAGACATACACGCGATATTCTTAACGGCGTTCTCTGGTTTTTAGCAACTCAAAATTCAAACTTACAGACATGGTTTTCGACTCAATGGAACAGGTTATTAAGGTTTCATCCGCACAGAGCTGCCAGTCGAATTTGACCATGACTAGAGGCGAACGAGAAATCGAGGTTTTTGGGTGTCCGTAGTATCGTCTTACAGACTTATAGATACGTACATCTGCTTACTAAGCATTACACTGCATATCGTTTCAGCTCTTTTTCCAATGCCTGATTACACTTTCAACGAGTCCAGGCCCGTGAATTTCCGCTTTACCGCGTTCAATTGTTCCTTCGCTGCAATTGCGAGATTTGACTGTTTCGTATTTATGAAACTTTGTATCGAAATCCGCGCTATTTGGTTCATAATCATAACATAGATACTCCAAAATTTTTTTAAGGCTTGTAGCCTTGTCCGTCATAAAATCCTCATATCGGATCAATAAAGCATTGCTAAAGGTCATCATAGCCACACCAGTTTTTAATTTCTTGAAAGCCTTTAGGAATTGCATCAGAGACACCTTATAGACGTCTCCAAACCCCCTTTTTTCTAAAGAACATCACTTTCTCTTTGTCGGCTTCTATCCCGCATGATCTAGCATGACAGTGTTCGACATCTCTAGGAGGATCTGTAGCTGTAGGTAACTTTAACTAGAACTACAAATCACTAGAAGTCTCTAGGCATTATTTCTTTCCAAATGCGTCTTTAGCACAATATCTCCCGTAGAAGCGGGTCAATCGTCATTAGTAGTAAAAACATTTTTAAGATTTAGCTGTCCTCGGTTGACTGCCTCTACATGAGGAATTTTTCTAGCATTTTTTGACCGTTTCTCTTCGATGCCAAATTGATCATCTCCGATTTGACCAGTACCAAATAGATGTGTAGGTTTACCATGGAAATCCTGCACTAATAATCATCATTGATTTAGAATGCTCCTAATCTTTTCGACCGATAGTATAAATACTAACCTATCCTCCGTTACACCATTTTTGAGCTATTAAAAGGGGAGCCAATATCTAGTAGGTG
>CALNXU010000030.1:0-38515 GCA_942490695.1 Merismopediaceae cyanobacterium
GGGTTTACATGGCTATGGCACCGTGTGGGGGCTTGAGGTGACAGCGGAGAATGGGGGCGAGGTGCTGGAGCCACAGGTGTCTCCCGGGGCTGGTTGACCTATCCCCAGGGGCGAGAAGCTCATGCGGAAGCACTGCAATGTGCGCAGTACAATGGGTGGCTGGCAGAGGCAGATGGGGAGGCACCGCTAATTGGGAAACGCCATAGCCTTGAGCGGAAGGTTCCGCCTCGGTGGCCGTTCATGCATCGCCAGCAACCATCCGTGCCTGACCTGAGCACACCCGATTTGGGTGGTACCCGTGCCGAGCTGGAAACCGGGCCTGATGGAGCGTTATTCAATATACTCGCATTCGAGATCACTTCGAACTCGGGTTACGTCCCCAAGCCGACGGTTCATTTTGAAGAAACGTGGGTCAGGGCGATCGCCAGTTTATTGGAGCTGATTACTTCGATCCCGCTGCGCTTCGTGTTAACCCAAACAGAATTCACCAGCTTAGAAGCCCAGTTCCGGCTGGGCCGTTGATGATCCCAATGTCATTGACACCATCAGTGCCGTCTCCTTTGACCGAGGCCTAGCCCAACCGCTATTCCGGGCATTGCCACGGTATTGGGTGACCAATACCCGCTCCCAGTCTGGACTTACTCCACCATCCAGTGCGGCAACTCCTCGCGAAACTCACCATCGATGCCAGTCCGCCCCTGGGGGATGATGAACTCCAAACCCAATTGGCCGTATTTACCGACTTATTAGATGACTACGAGCAAACCAATGACCTAACAGCCATTAATGACTTAGCGGCGATCGCCTTTGCCCCAGAAACCTGGAGTGCTTTGCGCCAGGGGATTTTGGCACATTGCGCCAGCAAACCGGTTGCTGACCCCCCCACTGAAGATGATTGTCTCTTGCTAGGGGCGGTGGAGTTTGAACTGGCGGGGGATAACACGGTTGATGAAGCCACCCTTAACATCGAAAATCTGCAACGCCCTTACTTGCTCCATACCCGTCTTTTACAGGAATTGTTACTGCGGGGGGGCAGACAGGGGCCCCAAGGGGAGCAAGGTGAACCCCAAGGCGAACAGGGAGAGCAAGGGATTCAAGGTGAACAGGGAGAGCAAGGGATTCAAGGTGAACAGGGTGAACGGGGTCTCCGAGGTATTCGAGGTGCTCAGGGCGCTCCCGGCCTTGGGCTCGATCAACTCATCCTGCGTCCAGTGGAAATGGCTTTGATTCAGAATCGACAGGATGATAATGCACCACTCCCACCAGAGCTAAATCCAGGGGGTGATCAACGGCTGATCCCTGCCGTCTTCAGTAGTGTCAATAATTATCCGGCCGTCAGCTTTTCTCCCACACAGGATGACCTCAGTTTTGCCGCATTTTCCACGGTACGCCCCACTAGCCTAAGACCCGGGCCAAGCGCCTCGACTCCAGCTTTACTGCGCCGCAAGGGGAGACAGCAACATTGTTCTGCGCTGGCGGGTGGTTTGGCGCTGGTTGTACCCTTAGAGCCTCTGGAGCGCCCGTTAATGCCGATGCGCTCTTAATCTTCAAAAAATTTTACGTTCCAGAATACCGGTGATTTCTTTCCGCTACCGATTCTTATGTTAACCCGGAGTCCCTCTGTGCCTCTGGATGTGCGGCTAACAGCAGTGATTCTCCTGATTACTTGATGGTCTACCTAGTTCTCAGAATTGGTAGACGGCGGGGTTACGAGAATAATATTCATTGATGAGAGAAGCACGGTAAGAGGTTTAAACGGAGACACAATTTTTAGACGCCATTCTTGTCGATAGTATTCAGCACCCGAACTTTTTTAATGGCGAGTGCTCATCATGACGGATCTCCAGAAGGAGCAGGCGGCAAATTTACGGCGATCGCAGTATTTGGGACAGGCGCTGGGGTCTGGGCAGCCGTTAACCCATCGCAGGTGACCATCAACGCGACGGATAATGCGGCGCTGGAAATTACCGGAGGACTCGCCATCAATCCCAAAGGGGAGGTGCTGTCTTTTCCGCCAGAGACAACCATCACGCTCCCAGTCACAGACATCAAAGAGCCCTCTCTGGCTGCCGTCGATTCCCCTTGCCCCCTGTACCTGTACGGCCCCCACTTCAACCGCCCCGTCACCACAGATTACTATTTGTTGGCGATCGCCAGTGCTACTCAATTTTCAGATACTGGTGCTCCCCATTCGGGTTTAAGTAGTAGCAATCATCAGTGCACCAGCCGTTACAGAAGAAATCGGTGTGCAGTTCAAGCTGTGTTCCGTTGGCGGAGACAGATTTGTTAGCCCCATTTCTCCTACCGCGCTGAAGATAGCCGGAGTCGCTTAGCCCACGCGGTGTTTTGGAACCTATCAACTCCGGGGCGATCGCCATCAACCGGACAATGACCAACGCATCACCTACGGATTGGTTGATGCACTATGCACGCTGATCAACGGCTGACCCCATGCGATGTACCCCTAGCGGTGTTCCAGTCTCAGTCCAATACCCTACGCTTTGTCGATATGTGGGCAGTACGACGCTCTGTGGTTTCCGGCCCAGCATCCGCAGGGGTACTCAAATAATCCGTTCAGCTTTTATGTCAGTCCCCGTCGCCCCACGGAAGCTGTCGCTTTTTCCTACAGTTTCAAAGAGCATTTTAGGAGCCACTGAAACGACAGCGACCCTAACCTCGGCCAATATTGCCGCGGTGGAGGCTGGTGATTATTTTGAGTTTTTACCTGCGGCGGGTTACCTCCCGATCCAGAAGCTAATCGCTACGATCGGCGTTTCAGGTTGCATCCTTTTTTAACACTGAAATTGTTACGCAATCCCTAGACCCCCAACACTGCAGGGCTGTGTTCCATGAAGCGCTCTATGGTGTTCTATCCGGACCCGAAAGTGATGCCGTTGACATTTATCAGGTCATTGGAACCCCAAGCAACAAACCTTACCGCCTATTTCACGACGAATACCCATTCGAAGTAGTCGAGCCTGAACCCGATTCAGACCCATCCCCGCAACCTGATCCTGATGACTGATACTCTGCCATTGTGACTAAGGCGATCTCTTGGTCGCTGTACTCTCCACTACCGGAGAAGCAATTACCCCCGATGCCATCACATCTGTTCAGGCAACCAACCAATCAACGACAAAAAACCTATACAGCCAAACTCATCACCCGTTAGCCCTCCCATCTTTTCGCCAACAACGCTATCGTGGCGAGGTCAACAAGGCACAGGTAGAAACGAAGCAATATTATGCCATTGCGACTGATACAGCCATCAACGACATTGATGATTACGTGATTGCCCCCAAGGAGAAGAGGGAAAGATACGGGCGTTTACTTTTTTGATAATTTACCTGCGGGAACCTACACCGTTATTGCAAATTCCGCCCGTGCAAACTACTTTGGCATTAAAAAATCCGTCAAAGTCCAAAGTACGAATTTTGAAGCAACATCACCACTGTCACCCCTCGTAAACACTCGGAAAAACCCAAGGATGACCTTTTCGTTGATGATGACTATCTGTTCCCTGGCGGCATTATTTTAGAAGGCTACTGTCTCGATTCACGGTGGTAAAAGACTATATCCCAACTGGGAAGAAGAACTGGTACCAGAGTTTTGGGGTAATTGATCCACCGCCAGAAGATTGGATACGACAAGATGAGTCGTTAGTGGGTCTGCAACTCGAGGCATTACTACAGGATCTGGAAGATCCGACCGTCGTCGATGGCAGACGCGGTAATTTATCTCCGTCGAGATTACAATCCAGCCAATCTGGGTGATACGGTGACGGCTTTTGTGCCAGACCCAAAGATGGGACTCGCGCTTTCCCGTGGTTCCCCTCGCCGCCGACAATGCCCTGAATAAATCCGCCAACGTGGATCAGACGGAAATTCCAGAATTTGATTGTGCCACCGTAGACCAGTTGGGAACATATGGGTTATCGGGGGTCGATGCCTTTGCCAGTGCCCCGACAAATCTCATTACAGCGATATCGATCAGTCCCCAGAGTATGACACCAGCCTCATTACTGATACCCAGACGACGCTACAGGAAGACTTTCGCAAGTGGTTATCTTGCCTATCCAGGAATTACCAAAACCCAGAGTGCAGCCCTCACAGCCGAATTTGTGCAGTCAGGTGGATCTTACTAATGCTTCTCTTGAGCCCAGATGCGAGCCGTAAGGATATTTTAGAGCGTATTCTGAGCACTAATGGTCGCTTTGTTGACCGCTTCTTACCAATGTCCGCAACGGGGGCTTACCGACAGGCGCATTACCGACTTATGCAGTATAGGGATTGATGCTTGCGGACAACAATCTCGACGCCATTGTTGTCACGATCTAACCAAGCCCTTTGCGAACCCGTGGAGATCAACAGAAGCGGTTCGCGCCGAATTAATAGCAGCCCTTGAGGTGTAATCTGAGGCCACCTTAGATCGTTACTTAAATTATGCGGCATTAGGGGTAGCCAGCGGAAAACCTTTAAGCGCACCGGAAAAAAGTATCGGAACATTAGGGATGGTGCCGTCGGATTTTAAAAGGACCTTAGCGAGGATGGGCATCGGTTCTGCCAAAGAGCTGGCGAATGCCAATCCGGATGATTTAGCCACAGAGATTATTGGTGTCTCTTCCTGCGGAATCCAGAGCCATTGGTTGAGGCGGCTGAGCCCTTTGGTTCGGATGCTTTTCTCACATTGGTTACAGCGGCAGCAAAAGGGTGGTCTCTCGACTGACACGTATCATGACTGGTGTGGCGGGAGCTGGATTGACTACAGTGCAGGGGCGATCGGCCAGGGCTGACAACGCGACCTTAGAGAACCTGGGTCTGGATGCCAATGCGGTGCAAACGGTGAAAGACCCGCAGGTAATCAGATGCTTACCAGGGACGGCATTCGAGGTTTCGATGAACAAGGCGATCGCCTCAGACCGTGATTTTGAACCGTGTCACATTAGCGTTAACAGAATCCGTGAGCGTTGCCCAGCGTCTAGCCCAAAAACGGCGGGTGAGCACCGCGTTAGAACAGGTGGCGATTTATCCTGCCATGCCCCCCCAGGCGATCTTGGTGGTGCGGCGGCTGGCAGACCCCCAGCCGGAGCAGCTACTGGCGGTGAACCGTTGGCAGGGGTTACGAACCTGGGAACAGGGGGCGCAGCAGGCATTGAATGAGTGTTGGCGGTCAGCGGTGGTAGCCCGATCGCCAGTGCCGGCTGATGCTAATAGTGTGTGGTTTGCGGAGTAGGGCGGAATGGCTCGCCTGTTTATCCTGGGATTTGAACTGGGGAACAGCCGCTGATTATTGTGGTGGATACCGGCGTTATACCCCTATCGGCACCACTCTCCGGGGGCAAGGTTGTTTTTCCTGTGGCAAACGGAGATTCGCTGGCTTCCCGCCGCGTTAACTCTCCTGGTGCGCCATCATCCGACCTGATTGGGGAAAATTTTCCCGGGTTCGCCGAGCCCAAACTGGCGCAATTATTTAACCAAGTGAGCCAGGCTTATCACTGTGCTCCGGCGGCAACGATTTTCATCGACTCAGAACGGATTCACCCTTGGGTAATGCCTCCCGTTACAACAGAGGCTGCCGCTGCCCTACAGGCGTGGTGGCACCGCTACCACTCCACCAGAAACAGTTGGTGGCAACCTGCTTGAATTTGGCGATCGCCACGGATATCCCGGTCGTTGTTACAAGCATTGCCGGAGCAGGGCTTAGCTTCCCCCTCCCCGCCAGAGCCTGACATATTGCTTCCCCGCTGGCAGACCTCCCCAGGTGAAAATTGCGGCACCCGGTACGCCACCACCGGTTGAGTCAACTGACTTACCACCAGAGGCGATCGCCAGGCCGCCGATAATCTTGATGATCTGATTGAGATATTGCCCCTGCTAGCTCGGGCCCCCAGCACGCCAGACGTTGATGTTTTCTGACCAGAGAAAAAGGATGCCGCTTTCAGGTAATTGTTGGCCTGAACATTACGCCCCTGGATAGTACTGCCGATGTGCGGTCAACGAGCAGTACGACCCAGGGGATCCCACTACACCAACCGGAGCCGATGTGTCTACGCGCTAGAGGCGGCTAACTTCCCCGCGTTAGGTGACGGGGACACTTCCGCCCCGACCGACGAATCCCGTGAGTGTCGAGGTCTCTCTGGCGGGCCGCTCCTCTACTTGGCAACCATCACAGAGGAAAATCTGGCAGCGACCCAAGGGGTGCAAACCGCTGCTCGGGGGATTGTGGTATCTGGTTAATCTCCTGGTGGCGTTGGACTGGCCGGGGTGATCGCCCTATCACCCCGTGGCATCAACTGTACCGATTAGCCCAAGCAATGTTGTTGGACCCGACCCCCGATCCCGTCTGGGAAATATTGACTGAGCTGGCGGGGGAGCCGTTACCCGATGCGCTAGCGAGCCAATGGCAGAGGGACGACTTTGCCCCTGGTGACCGACTATCTCACCCGGACAGTGGATTCGCCTCCGCCCCTTGCCGACTACCTATAGGAACCAGCCACCTCTATATAACTCCTGTACCCACATCGAGCCTGTGGTGTTCCGTCTGTACAAATTCAGTTTGAACTGCGCGTTGCCGGGATCAAGACCCCGGTTGGGTTCCAGCATTGACCCATGTTATTGCTTTCCATTACGAATAACTCCCATGATCGCCCCCACTCCCAAACCATATCAAGCTTTGGCTACAGCAGGGAGCATTTTGCATGTGGCCGCTTGTCCACACGCAGTGGGGGGCGACCAGGAATGCTGACGGATTATCAATTTTTAAACGCCTATATTAGTCCTCACCAACAGCAATTTCCCGATTGCCCCTCCCTGACCGAGCTAGACCAGGTCTTTCATGACTGGGTGGCGAATCAAACCCCGGCTCCGCCACGCTCTCTGACCTACCGTTGCTCGTCTCCAGCAATCGGGGTTAACCGGCAGCCCATATTCCAAACCATTTTGTTGGGCTGGTTCTGGTGGAAGTGGATGCCCGTTTCGGCACCGTTTATAGCGTCCTGCATCCCTTCCCCGAAGAACAGCGGCTCACCATCGGGCTATTAGAAGATGTTCGTTCACTTTAATACGACCCAAGAACTCCCCCCGGACTTGGGTGTTAGTGCGGGATTTAGAGCAACAAGGATTTATTACCCGCCACCATGGCGATCGCCCCAGAGCCACCCAATCCCTCTGCGTCCCCAGCGCCATTTGGGATGCCCTTTCTGGCGTGATCACCCAGGAACCCGCCGACCACCTCACCTACCATTCCCCCCAATCCTTGGACAGCGCAGAGGACTTAAACGGTTTACTGCCCGCCGGTCTGCTCACCCGATTACAGCGAGTCCCGGACTTATTTCAGCGCCATTTAATTCGACCAAGGGTAATTCTGCGGGGTATGCGGGGCACCGGTCGATTTCGTGCCCTAGCTGCCATGCCCAAGTCTTGCCACTGTGGCATTTTTGCACCTCAAAACCGCCGACCCGAAGGCGTCACCCGCTCTCTGTCGCTTGGTGGGAGCCCCAGCCACCATTCAATCGCGCCATTCCCCTGATTGACCTGGAACTGACCCCTGGTGAAGCCCTCCCCTACCCCCCTTGGCAGGCTATGACGGGCTATTTGGCATTTTGTTAAATCGAGAAGGTAGCCTCATTGGGCCCCAAGTCGAAGGCTGCATCACCCTCTCCGTTGCGCCCCCCGACCAGGTAGCCCCGTCAACAGCAATGGACTGAGATTCTTGACCCGATGTTAACGGGACGCGGGCAGTGATTGAACAAGCGAGCCAACAGTATCACCTCACGTTAAGTACGGTGGAGAAAGCCGGGAAATTAGCCCATGCCTATACGGCCCTCAATGACTATGACCATGTGGAACTCGCGGATATTCAAGAAGCCTGTTGTTCCCTCAACCAGCAAACCCTGGAAAATTTAGCCACCCGCATCACCGCCCGCTGTACTTGGGACAGTTTGATTGTCTCCCAAACCACCCGTGCGGAGTTAGAAACCCTGATTCGTCGCTGCCGCTATCGGGAATCCCTATTGGGTCATTTGGGGGAAGGATTCACGGGAACGACACGGGGAGTCCGGGCGTTATTTGGGGGCTGTAGTGGGACGGGAAAACCCTGGGGCGCTCGCATTTTGCCGCCGAGTTGGGGCTGGATTTATATCGGGTTGACCTGTCGGCGGTGGTCAGCAAATATATCGGTGAAACGGAACGCAACCTGAGTCGGTTGTTTGCCCGTGCGGAAGAGCAGGACATTATCTTGCTACTGGATGAGGGGGATTCTCCTCACCGCCCGGACGGATGTGCGCAGCTCCAATGACCGCTACGCCAACCTGGAGACTAATTATTTGCTGCAACGGCTGGAACAGTACGAGGGGATTATTTTAATCACAACCAATGCCACTGACCGCATTGATAGTGCTTTTCAGCGGCGGGATTGATGGCGGTCGAGTTTAATTTACCGGATGCCGGGCAGCGTCAGCATTTATGGCGTTTACATTTACCGATTCGCCCATCAAGTCACGGATAATCTGCTCCGACAGACGGCGCTGCGCCGCTCCCTAACCGGGGGCCAGATCCGCAACGTTGCCCTCCATGCCACCCTGTTGTCGGTGGAGTTAATCAACCCGTGGGCGATCGCCTGTTACGGACAGTGTTCAACGGGGAGTACACCGTGAAGGTCACCGCTGGGTTAGGTATGGTTCATCAGTCTAAGCGTCTCCTCGTCGTCAGTCCGTGGTTGATGCGTCAACGACCCGTTCGTGACCACCAAAATGGGATCAAATACCCCTATTTCTCCCCTTAATCGGCGATCGCCTCTGGTGCAGGCAAAATTAACTGTCAATCAACCCGGCGATCAATACGAAAAAGAAGCGGATGCAGTTGCCAGTGCCGTAACCAGTACCCCCGCTCCCCTACCTCAACCAGATGAAAGTCGTGTTGCTCCCACTCTCCAGCGGATGGAAATGGAGGAGGAGCCCGTTCAGCGCATGGCAGAAGAAGAATCCTGTCCAGCTTGTCAGCAGAGTGTTTTGCAGCGATCGTCCGCAGAGGAAGAATCCATCCAGCGCATGGAAACGGAAGAGGAGCCTGTCCAACGCAAAGGAGATGGCACTCCAAAAGTATCTGCTGCAACCACCTCGACCATCCGCAGTCCGGGAGCCGGTTCTCCCCTACCTAGCCCAGTACGTCAACGCATTGAACCCCATGTCGGTGCAAACTTGAGTGGTGTCCGGGTCCATGGCGATCGGCCAGCCCAACGAGCCGCGTCTAGCCTAGGAGCCCGTGCCTTCACCCACGGCAATCACATTTTCCTGAACCGTAGTGAATCCAGTCAGAATCTGGGGTTACGACCTACCCATGTGGTACAGCAATCAAGCATACCTTCGACAGCTTTCGCCTTGACTATACAGTCAGCACTCAGTTGATACATTCAACGGGTGCCGATGGATACCCGATCTGACGAGCAACATATGACAGAAGAGGTCGAAATATTGTTGATGGCATGTGTCGAGGGTGTGAACTATTTTAAATTACGGAGAGTGTACTGACATAGTAGGCAGCGACCTGGGCCACCGGTGATCAGGAGGAGTACTTCTACCGGAATTGCGTTCCACCGAGAGACATCGATCACCCCAGTGTCGATCGCAAGGACAGAGCGATTGTCTTGCGCCTAAACTTAGTGAGGCGTGGAATACGCATAGAGCGCGTGACCGTAGCAGACTGAGAGCAGAACCAGAATTAGCTCCAGCCGCGCCAACAGAATCAGCACCATGAAAGCCACGAAGTTTTCTTCGCTATTGGAGTCGAGCTTGAGACAGGAGACGTGGAATTAAGAGTGGGATCGGTGTCGGTTTGTGCAGCAGTTTGATTTCCAGCTCGACGAAGGCGAGGTACCCTTGATGCGCCGGTTTCGCGACCAACTGATCCACAACACACCTATTCTGCGTCCTCGTCAGATTCCCGCCGCCTACTACTCGCGCATCACTCAGCTCATCCATGAGCTCCCAGATCGAGGGGGCCGGTGAGATTGAGCCAGCCGTCACGGCTATCGAGGGTCAAGGCAGAAGCTTATGGACAGTGATCAACCACCCATCACACCGCTATGGAGGCGAGAGGTGCCAGAATACTTAGTTCGGACTGAGCTTGATCGGGAACGTTCTGAGCGGCAACCAGAAGCCCTAGAAGAGCTTACATTAAGGATAACAAGACCCGATTACAGCGAAGTTTGTCAGATATTCGCAGACAGACTGAATTATGCATGGAATCAAATTGAACGACATCCTTCGCGGGCACTGCAAGAAGTAAACATTTACATGGGTTAGCAGAAAGCATTCAGAGTTTAGACATCCCTCCTAGCAGGAGAAGACTCGTCACAGAGTTAGCGGACGAACTCGACATAGTGAGTGATTTGGCGACATGTTAGGGAACTGTGCTGCTTAGAGCAACATGATTCTTTCCACAGTAGCTTCCAATTAATAGCAAACAATGTTCGACTTAGAAGAAACGTTCCGTGATATTGAAGGCGGGTTAGAGCGTCCGTCAGCGGTAGGCTAGGTTCATTTGCTGATGGACTTATCAACCGCTTGGAAGGATACGGAGATTGGAATACCTTATTGCAGAGACACTGCACTAGTGCCGCGTTTACCTTGTTTTCAGGTTTTTTCCTGGCGGTAGCTTGCATGGAATTGGTGAGAGGTGGTAGATTTCGTCCGGCTAATCGTAGATCTGGGGGAAACTGTTGAAATGCCAGAAGAGCGTTGACACAGTGCAGAACCCTTTACGAAGAGCTAACCAGCCTAGGAGGACAACTGATCGCAGGATTTGGGACGCCTGGTTGGAGAAGCAATAGACAGGCACAAACTTCGCCGAGTACAACGTAGTAGAATTCTCTTATGAACCCGGCAAGCTTTACGGGACCGATTGTTGTCAGGTACAGCTATTGCCCTAATAGTGCCAGGGGGGCGGAAGCACAGAGTCAAATTATCCCGCCATTGGCAGATGCCTGTCCCCTTATGGGTTTGAGATCCTTTCGGCGCTTGGGACGCATGTTGCCCGAATCACGTAGACGCCGTCGTTCGCATAGGGAAAGACGAGAGGCACGTTTGCCTCCCTGTTTGTCTGGCTGCCGCATCGGCTCAGTGTTTTGCCCCATGGAGTTCTGCGCACAAGAAGTCTTCCGTGAGCACTTCCAAAGAAGAGAGCACCGACTACTTAATCACAGAAATAGATCGAGATCTGGATCTGGACCACCGCGTTCGCTACGGCGATGAGATCAGCGGTAATCAGATGTATCGACAGTATCTACAGGTACGCGATCGTCCAGATGAATGGTCTACAGGATTTACCGAGGTTAATGTCGGATCTGGAGTCAGTCGCGTAGAAGGATTGGACTATCGTGTGATCCGAATCGAAGGTCGGGATTACCGATGTACAATGGAGAACGGGCGGCCATGGTACACCATGAGCCCCCGTTGGAGTTCACAGAGAAGATCACCGCTTTGGCGTCCCGCGCCTGAGAATGTACACATCAGTTTGCAGGTGGATCCGTGGTGGAGGAGGATGCGAAGTCGAGTCATTGAACGATTCCTCGACAGATGAGGAGTGATGTCCTGGGCCGCCCGCCAACGTCTGAGGACGTGAGTTTGCCTGAGATAGTAGAGGATTAACGGATTAACGGAGCATCAAATGGTTAAGTCTAGTTAGGTTGAAGAAATGGGGGCACAGCAGTGACGTGAGTTCGACGAAAAATCGGTGAAAACCTTGCTAGACAAAGGATCTTGAATTAGTGTGCCCGCAGACTTTTGCAACAAGGCAGCGCTAATGAGAATGTCAGCCTATTTTTCAATAAAGTAGTGCTGTTGCAAATTTCTTTGGAGTATGAACTGGCCTAAACCTGACGGTACGTTCAGCCTTTATGAATCTGTCGAACCCTACGTCAGTGAGTTCGCACTGGCGGTCAATTGGACACCCTGGATGAGAGGGTAGATGACGCGAAAGAGTGACATTTTAAAACAGTGGTCAGTTTCTTTGTCTTTGAGGCTAACGATTAACCCATTGCCCCAGTGGAAGGCGAAACCGCGTTACAACTCAATTTTCAGGGCGAAAATGGTCAGTGGGCTTGTTATGCCACCACCCACGAGGACAGGCAAGAGTTTGCGTTCTACTCCCTTTGTCCGGTCAAAGCATCCCAATCGCAGCAGTCCAAAATCGCTGAATTCATCATCCGCGCCAATTACGGTTTACCCATCGGCAACTTCGAGATGGACTTCGACAGTGGTGAAATTCACTTCAAAACCAGCATTGACGTGGAAGGCGATCGCCTGAGCCTTGCTCTGGTTAAGCAATTGGTTTATGCCAATGTCATGATGATGGATCAGTATCTACCGGGCATCATGAAAATGATTTATGGTGATGCGGCCCCGCTGGAAGCCATCCTTGAAATTGAAAGTTAAACGCTCTTGCCCGTCCAAGATGTCCTTACTCCATTACAACTCGACGTACTTAAGGCCACGACTTCCAATCTCCCTCAAACTTTGACGGTTGGTTGGACTCTGCGGGCTATTGCACGACTGGAAGGCTATCTCTACAATTTTCCTCGCGATAAATCACCGGCAAGACAGAAGTAGTCGAGAAATGATTACCTCAAATCTAAGAATCTAAAAGTACTCCAGCGTATACAAGGTTCTTCATTTTTCACTGCCTAAATATAATTCGGGTTAAACTAATTTAACTCCCTCCAATGACGTTCCCCGTGACACTGCGCCATGAATTCCAATACACAGAAAGTTTCCTGGGAAAAAAATGCCTCTGTTTATATCAATGTCATGGAGTCATTGGTGAGTGAGGAAATTGATAAACAACTCCGGTTCTATCCCAAAAGCTTAAAGGCTTATCTGAATCTGACGGAGGTGGCAACCTATGCCTTAAATCGTCTGCCACCATTATATGCTTCCAGTACCATAGGGGCAGAAGCACAGAAGCGGACTGCGAGTCATAATTACCGTTCAGATATTACTTCGGTGGTTCGTCGGGCGATCGCCGCAGTAGAGCGCGATCCGCTAAGGAACTCGACCCCGATTATTTCAGAAGTTGGCGTGAAATATCAGAAAGCTGAAAATGCCCTCGGAGAAATTCAACAGTTGTTGCAACAATACAATTTGCTTGACTTTAGAGGGCAAGAAATCAATTGGGATAATTGCACCAAATTGCTCCGTAAAGCCATTCAAAAATTGTCCCGTAAAGTTCAACTGGCGGAACAATTAGCAGAAACGAAGTTATCTTCGCCGCCGCCACCACTAAAAAAAGGACAGACTCCAAATTCCGATGTTTATGTCAACTCCAAATCAACTCTCTGGTGAGGTGACAGGAGAGATTGACCCTTGGTGGTGCAGAAAAGTCACCGGAGTGCGGAAGCCCTATCTTGACCCAAGCATTATGTCTGCTAATAATGCAGGATTATTATTGACTTTCTTGAAATCTTGGACTGCCTTTTTCGCCACGCTTAACCTTGCTTTCGGATATCCCCTTGTTTGACCGTAAATAAATTCTTTTTCGATGATTTCTATATATCTTTTTAAGTACATCTATTGAATCTGTATATTGAGCCAAAGGATAGCGGTAAAATCGTGGTCAATGAGCTTGACTGTCATAATCGATGCCTGAACCAACCAGTGAGTCCATCCGCCAAGCGAGCCTGAGTGACCAGGCGACGGATCAAGATTCACTGGGGTTTGAGCCTTATGTGGAAGCCATTGCCGAGTTTTTGCTGTCTAACCAAACGAAGCCGCCTTTGACGTTATCCATTGAAGGGGAGTGGGGCAGTGGGAAGTCGTCGTTTATGCGGCAGTTGAGTGTCTATTTGGAAAAGCGAGGCGGGAGAACGGTTTGGTTTAATGCTTGGCGGCACGATAAGGCGGAGCAGGTGTGGGCGGCGTTTGCGTTGTCGTTTATTCAGCAACTTTCGACACCCAAAAGACTTTGGCGGGAGGTGCGTCGTGACCCCGGATGACTCAAGGATATGTTTTGCTGCAAGTTTTCCGGTTCAATAAAGCGGTCAAGGGGGTATTGGGAACTAGTCAAGGCGTTGGATCTTATTTCTGTTTGTGGTCTGCTTGGCTTGGGCGATTCCCCTTTTGTTAATCGGGGGTGAGGTGAGTGCGATTCAGCAGTTGGTACGGATTACGCAATCGCCAGAACTGTTAACCACGGAGTTGCAGGCGGTGGTCAAAGTTTGTGGTGCACGACGATGGCTTAGGGATATCGGGAACAGGATTATGGGTTGCGGTGCAGCTCAAACTTGTTGGGGAATTTCAAACGTTTGACTGAAAAGATCCGACTCAGAAATTAAAGGAATATATTGAGCTCCGGACTATAAACCAAAAACCGGTTTTATTGAGGAGTTTCACGAAGATTTTGCCAAGATTGTTAAAGCTTATGTGGGGAAGGGCAAGGTGTATGTGTTTATTGATGACCTAGACCGCTGTGAGCATCCCAAGTCGGCGGATTTAATGCAGGCGTTGAATTTGATGATCGCCGAAGATCCCTCAGTGATTTTTATTTTGGGAATGGATCGGGAAAAGGTGGCAGCGAGTTTGGCGGTGAAGTTCAAGGATGTGTTGGCGTTTTTGCCCAATGAGTCGGCGGAAATTGACCCAGAAATTTTGGCAACGCGGACAGGCAATCGGGGTTTGGCCTATGGCTATACATTTATCGAAAAGTTTGTGCAGTTACCGTTCCAAGTGCCCCAACCCTCAGAAACGGACATTGATGAATTTTTACGAAAAATGGATCAAGATTCGGGAGATAAGCAAAAGTCAAAAACTAGGCAGGATCGGTTTTTAGAATTTAAACGGAAGCTTCGGTGGTGGTGGTTAGGTCGCCAGGATCGATGGCAGTTATTGTGTCGGCAGACAATAGACGTTTTACCGGAGTCGGTGCGAGTGGTGATTCAGTCAATGGGGCAAAAAATCAGCAGAAAGAACATGGGAGAGCGAGCCCGTGAACAGTCAGCGTCTAGCTCAAATCCAGGATCTTTCCCAGACCTCTGGCCAGCAACCACAATCCGCGGGGAAAGATAAACCCCAATGGTTAAACAAAATCGAGTTTGACTTTGATCAGCAAGGGGGAACGGTTCGGCAAGTGGTAACGATGGTGGCTCCAGCATTGGATTTCAATCCCCGTCGGATTAAGGCGTTTATCAATGTCTTTCGCCTGAAAACATTTATTGCGGGGTCAACGGGCTTATTGGATCAGGAGCCGCCAGTGACGTTACAGCAACTGGGAAAATTTACCGCAATCAGTCTCAAATGGCCGTTATTTTTGCTGGATTTAGATCGAGATCGCACCTTGTTACGAGAAATGTGTCGCTATCAATTTGCCGATGCAGAAACCTTTGCCCAAGCCGGTGATCGGGTGCGTTATTGGTTGGATCACAGTGATGGTAGATTGCGGCAATTACTGATTGCAGGATGTGAGCAAAACGCTTTGCCAGAAGCTGATTCAGAGTTCTTAGGTGACTTAAAGTCCCTGTTAACCCCCTCCGCCTCCGGCACCTCCCCCAAGGGAGGATTATATGTTTTCCCCTCTTGGGAGGGGATTAAGGGGTGGGTTAAGCACTTTGATGACTTGGCAATGGAAATCGTTCCTGAACTGGTAGAAATCGATGCAGTTACCCAAGCCTATAGCCTGGCCACATTGGATGTAAACCAGTTGCTGCAAGTGTCCCCCAGAGTGATTTACCAGGCTAAAGTTGGCGATCGCTGGGTGCGAGTTCCCAAAATCGAACTGGTGGACATTCCTGCCGGGTCTTTTTGGATGGGCTCACCGAATGATGATGACCAGGCTGAAGACAGGGAAAAACCCAGGCATCAGGTGACCTTAAACGCTTTCCAGATGGGAAAATATCCGGTCACACAGGCCCAGTATGAAGCGGTTATGGGCACGAATCCTTCTTATTTTTCCGGTAATCCCAATCATCCAGTGGAACGAGTCAGTTGGCACGATGCCCAGGAATTTTGCCGACGGTTGAGCCAAATCACGGGGCAGCGCTATCGGTTACCCACGGAAGCAGAATGGGAATATGCCTGTCGTGCAGGAACCACTAGCCGCTACTACTTTGGTGATGATGCGGAGCAGTTGGGGGATTATGCTTGGTTGACGGAAATTCCTGATAGCCAAACTTCACCCAGTGGGAGAAAAGCAACCCAATGCCTGGGGCTTACACGATATGCATGGCAATGTGTGGGAATGGTGTGCGGACAGTTGGCATGGGAGTTATTTAACAAAGCCAACTCGTTTCAAACAGCAGGGGAATGCGCCATGGATTGAAAGTAATGCAGGAATGTATGTGCTGCGGGGCGGTTCCTGGAGTTACTATCCGAGGCGCTGTCGCTCTGCTTACCGTTACAGGTTCAGGCCGGACTTCTGGGTCAACTACGACGGTTTTCGTGTTGTGAGTTTCTCGGCGCGGACTCCATAGCCCTTTGCTCTTTTGCCCTCTTGCCCTCTGCCGCCGCCGCAGGCGGCTCGAATTTTGTACTACTCAAGTAAAGGGTTCAATGGGGCAATCCTTATTCCGAAAAGGGGGTGGTTGAAAACGATGCACAGCGGCGATCGCCTCTCGGCAGCCTTTCACCAAACTGGCTAACAGTTTTTCGCCTTTTTCCCGGCTGGCGGTGGTGGCATTGCCCATCACCCCACTGCGGCTAATTTCTTTGGTCAACCAAGCGAACGGTAATTTCCCCTCCAAGCTCAACAGTTCATCTTCATCGGGAATCCCCTGGGGAAACTCGCACACCAAGCGGTCTTCGTGAACCAACTCCGGTAACAACGCCATCATCAAACTGGTTTCTGCATCCCCCGCATGGAGCCCTAAATTCAACTCCTTGGGGGTGAGCACCGCTTCCGCCAGGTTCGGTAACCGCCAAGAAAAAAACGGGAAAATTTGTAAATCGGGATAGGTCTGGTGAATATCCCGCGCCGCGATCTCCAACACTTGAATTTGCCCCCCGTGGGAATTGAGCAATAGCCATTTACGGAACCCCGACGCATACAAGCTGGCTGCAATTTCTGTCAACACTGCCGTTAAGGTTGCGGCCGAGAGGGTGATAACACCGGGAAAGCCCAGATGTTCATTGGATTTACCGTAATATAACGTTGGTAGCGCCAGCGCCGGAACATCATCTGATAATCCCTGTAATGCTTGCCCCAAAATGCCCTTAGAAATGGCTGCATCCACAATTAACGGTAGGTGGGGCCCATGCTGCTCAATGGAACCCAACGGCTGGATGATCACCGTTTCAGCCTTGTTGGGCAGTGCTTCGATTTCGGTCCAGGTGAGATAGGGAAAATAACGGTGGGGCGGAATAAAGTGGTGCAGCATTAGCAAGAAGCAGAGGACGATAAAAATTGACGGATGGCGGCGGCGGTTTTTGCGGGTTGTTCCAAGTGGGGCACATGGCCGCACGGCTCAATCCAGACCAAGTCGCTCTGGGGTAGCAACTGCGTAAATTGGGGGGCTGGTTTAGTGCCCAAAATTTTATCCTGTTTTCCCCACACCACCAGACTAGGCAGCATTAGCTGGGACAGATGGGAACGAAAATCCCCATAGCCACCACTTTTGGTGAAGTCAATTAAGCCCTCACTCCAGCGGTCACAGGCAAGGTGGGAAGTGCTACACATCAGCGCATCTTCACTGGCAAAGGTTGGGTCGTAATAGGCTGTTTGACTGATGTTTTGCCGCACTGTCGGATTGGCCAGAAATTGGGTTAACCAACTGTCAATCGGCGGAAACATTAACCACCGTACCGCAGGCTGCTTCGATAACCCGGCACTGTCGATGAGCACTAACTTTTGCACCCGCTCTGGAAAACTGACACAAAAATCCAGCGCCGCTGCTCCCCCCATCGATACCCCGACCAACACAATGGGCTGCTGGATCCGCTGCTGCCAAAAACAATCCAGATGGCGCTTAATCGTCTCCGGATTCGGGGGCAAATGGGGAGACCGTTCACTGAAGCCCAACCCTAACAGATCAATGGCGATCGCCCGATAATTGGCAGATAGTAACGGCAGTAAGCGACGAAATTCCAGCAAAGAACTGTCGAATCCATGCAAGAACACCAGAATTTCATTGCCCTGCCCCTGGTCGATAAAACAGGTTTCAATGGCCACCTCGCGGGGATCATGGGGGAATCCAGTAGGAACGGTCACCGAACAAAATTGCCGCTGCTGCCAACAGGCGATCGAGGTCGCTTCAGTAAACGGAGGGGGGGCTGACCGCGTAGAAGTTTTCATGGAAGGGGGGGCTATAAAACAGAGTCTGTTTAGGGTAAGGATGGCGATGAAATCAGTTTCATCAATCATACAAAACCTTTTTGATCGACTTGAACGACGACCTGGTAGTGCGCTAGCAGAGTGTGGGATTATAGTCGGCAAAATCAGGCCGAGTCCATAGCTGCGTTGTTAATTGTGCCCTTTGAAAGGTTTCCGTGAAGCTTTTTTCGCAGTTAGGACATCGATATCGTTGGCTGCCCTTGCTGGTGCTACCGTGTTTGTGTGCCTTCGGATGACCAAATAATCGACATTGCATAGCATAGGCTTACTCACCGTAGAACGACAAGCATAGATTACCAATCCCACACTCCTCTGTTCTGTTTCACCACCGAAAACGATCATCATGTCAACCTCAATAACAGACCTATTACCGGCGATCGCAACCCTATCCCATGCAGATAAATTTCGGCTAGTGCAGTTAGTTTTAGCACAACTCGCCCAGGAAGACGGTATTGCAGCAGTAGAAAAACCACAGCCTGCCGCCCCTTTCGATCCACGCACATTTTTCGGCACGACCCACCAGCCAAAGCAAGTCATTGACGACTACCTAGCTAGTGCCCGCGAAGGTTGGCGCTAATGACTTATTTGATTGACACCAATATCATCATCTACTATTTCAACGGGTTGACCGATGACGAAGCGATCCATACCATACTCACCGATAGCTTCAATATTTCGATCATCACCAAAATCGAATTTTTGGGTTGGGGGCAATTCGCGACTGACCTTGAATCCCATGCCAAAGCTAAAGAGTTCATCAGTCATGCCACAATATTCGATCTAAAAGAAAAAATTCGTTTTAAAGAAAGGGTAAATCCAGACAAAATCGGTTCCCCGGAAATGATCTTAGGATTGTCTAGGACTTCCACCGGAGTATCGGGACGATAAATTTCCACACGTTGATTTGGTGGATCACTTAACCAACCTAATTTAGCCCCATTATCCCTATACTCCTGCATTTTTTCCCGTAGATCTTTAAGCGCATCAGTCTTGGACCGTAGTTCCACGACAAAATCTGGACAGAGGGGAATAAAGCTTTCCCGTTGTTCTTGTGTTAATGCCTGCCACCGTTCCTGACTAACCCAAGAGGCATCTGGCGACCGGTTGGCACCGTTGGGTAGCTCAAATCCGGTGGATGAGTCAAAAGGCATTCCTAAGGTATCGTTTGCTTCAAACCACATTCCTAGCTGAGTGATGAGATTAAAATTTCTGTGCCCTGTTTCGCCTCCTGTGGGTGGATTCACAAGCAATTCTCCTGTGGCAGTGCGTTCTAAACCCAGCTCTCGATTGACCTCTGCTAAAGCGGCAAACTGTTCCGGGGTAACATGAAGCGCCATTTGGGAGGGAACAGTTAGGGAAAATAACGTCGGTTGAGCTATCGTTTGCACCATCAGGATGATCGTCTCTCCACTGAGTTACCTATTTATTGTAAGACCGGGATTCGGGCTTGACCCGTGGCGATCGCCGCAGGTATCGACTTTGATGGCACTGAATAGCGCTTGCGGACAAATTTCCCAGAGCACATTTAACCCAAATCATCAAAGATTTTAAACATCGGTAGATACATCGACATGAGGATAGTCCCGACCATCCCTGCAATGACAACCATCATGGCGGGCTCGATGATGCTGGTTAAAGCTTTAACCGTTTGTTCAACTTCATCTTCATAAAAGTCAGCAACCTTCATCATCATGGCGTCTAACTCACCCGTTTCTTCCCCGATACTAATCATCTGAATTGCCAACGAGGGAAACACCTGACTTTGTTGCAGGGCGATGCTCATCATCCCCCCCTGTTGAATTTCATCCATGGCAGCGGCGATCGCATCGGAAATAACTTTGTTGGGAACTGTGTTAACGACAATTTCCAGTGCCTGCAAAATCGGCACCCCGGAACGTGTCAGTGTTCCAAAGACTCGGCAAAAACGGGCCACAGCGGTTTTTTCATTCAGGGGACCAAACAAAGGCAGCTTTAGCATCAGGCCATCAACCTGGCGGCGACCGTGGTAATTGCTATAAAACTGTTTGAATAAGAACACAGCGACGATAATGATAGCCACCGGGATGATCGCCATTGGGCTACGGAGGAGATCACTCAAATTCACCATAAATTGGGTCAAAGCAGGCAGTTCTGAACCGATACTTTCAAAAATGCCCGCAAAAACCGGAATCAAAAAAATGGTCATCCCAAGAAAGGCGACAACGGCAAGAAATCCCACTGCGACGGGGTAAGCCATGGCGGACTTAATCTGGTTTTGTAACCGTGCCATGTCTTCTAACAATTTGGATAAACGATTGAGGACCTCATCTAGTACCCCTCCCACTTCTCCAGCTTCCACCATGCTGACGTATAGTTCATCGAAGCAATCTGGATACTTTGCCATTGCCTCCGATAGGTTTGTCCCCTGTTGTACGTCGCCACTAATGCCGGATAAGGCTCGTTTCAGCTTGGGATTAGGACATTGTTCCGCCAGTACGCCTAAACAACGGACGATCGCCACCCCGGCATTGATCATGACGGAAAATTGCCGGGAAAAGACCGCTTTATCTTTTACCCCGACATTGTTAAGCAGATTTTCTAAAAATTCTAGATCAATCTCCTTTGCCGCTTGTTTAATGGCACCAATCGCAACGTATTGCTGTTGAAGAATGATTCTGGCCTGTTCGGGGCTCATGGCTCGACTTTTGCCTTTGTGGTTTTACCTTTTTTATCTTTAACCTGAGCGACAAACTTGGCCATGACATGCGGCTCCCGAGGGACTTTCGCGGATAGTGGGGATAGGAAAAAATGAACTTAATGTGGCAAATGGCTGTGGGAGGTAGGCAATGGGTTTAATGGGTCATTGTCATTGTAATTACTAATTAACAACTAACGCCGCCGTCTACCTGCTGGTTGGGGGCTCATCCCAGCCATCAAACGTTGAAGCTCATCCGGCTTACCACTCTTAGATAGGGCTTCTTCTAGGCTAATAGTTCCAGCAATCACTAAATTTGCCAACCCCTGTTCCATGGTTTGCATGCCTAATTTTGCCCCGGTTTGAATCGCCGAGTAAATTTGGGCTGCCTTTCCTTCCCGAATTAAGTTGGCGATCGCCGGGGTAATGACCATAATTTCCTGTACCATTGCCCGACCAAATTCGCCCGGTTTTGGGTCTTTTTTCTTCACGAGGTTTTGGGCAAACACCGCGAGAAGAGAATTGGAAAGCATGGCACGAATTTGGGGCTGTTGGTTTGCCGGAAAAACGTCTAACATCCGGTCAATGGTTCCCGCCGCAGAGTTCGTATGCAACGTCCCAAAGACTAAATGGCCCGTTTCTGCGGCACTAATGGCCAAGGCAATGGTTTCTAAATCCCGTAGCTCGCCAACCAGAATAATGTCAGGATCTTCCCGCAACGCAGCTCGGAGGGCATTGGCAAAGCTTTTGGTATCTTCCCCCTTTTGACGTTGGTGAAATAGGCTACGCGCATTGGGAAAAACGTATTCAATGGGGTCTTCGATCGTTAAAATATGTTCGGCTCGGTTACGGTTGATTAAGTCTAAGACCGCTGCCAGGGTGGTGGTTTTTCCTGAGCCCGTTTGTCCCGTCACCAAAATTAATCCCCGTGGACGTTCGGCCATTTCCCGGACAATGTTGGGGAGTCCCAATTGTTCAAAGTTAGGGACTTTTGAGGATAGGAGCCCGTAAACACGCCGCGTAACAGCCCCGCTCTTTGTAGACGTTGACCCGAAAGCGGGCTAGCCCTTTTACACCATAGGAACAATCCAGCTCCCAGGTTTGCTCTAACTCTTTCCGTTGGGAATTGTTGAGCATACTGAAAATGAGTTTTTGACTGTCTTGGGGCGACAAAATTTCTTCGTTGATCGGCTCCAGCTTGCCGCTGACGCGAAAGTAAACCGGCGCACCAGCCTGGACATGCATATCAGAGCCGCCCATTTCCACTAGCTGCTCCATCAAATCTTCAATAATGTATTCAACAGCCATCGGTGAGAACTCCTGATTGGTCTACTAAGTCGGGAAAAGCAAGTTAATGATGGGTCTGTTCCGTTGAATCGACAGACTTAATCTATAGAATAGAGTACCCACCCCGTTGTTGAGACTTAACAAAATTTGCTCGGCGATCGCCGGATATCTATCGCTTTTATGAGGCTGAGTGTCATTGCAATGGTATTTGGTTTGAGCGGCTCATGGGTTGCACGGTTGCTGGGCCAGTCTGGCACCATTCATGGCGATAAAGTTGACTCCGAATAAAATAAAAGATGTTCCCCGTGGGTAACAACTCTGCCGCAGACATTAGACCGGCTGCCGACTTCATAAAATTTATTGTCCCCGCTTCAGCCGGGCTTTTACGATCACAGCAGAATCTCACTCGCGGGTAAAAGCAATGGGAGCTATCATTTCGGCGATCGCCGCCATCGTGAGTTGGAGTGTATTTTTAACCGTCAAAGGGGGGAATAATGCCAAAATTCCGGCCCCGTATCCCGCCCGGCGGCGTTTTGCCATTGCCTCTACTCACATCAGCCGTTTTTTCTCCAACAAACCTTAGGTCGGAGCGTGGTGGTGATCCCGGCCGGGGAAGTCGGGGTCATTGAAACGATGGGGACTGTTTCTGCAAACACCCTGAATCCAGGGGTTTATGTGTTGAACCCTTTGTCAAAAGTGGTGACCTATTCGACGCGCTTACTGGACATCAAAGAAACCGTGGACACCTCTTCTAAAGAAGGGTTAGGCTTTAACATCGACGTCAGCCTGCAATATCGCCTCGATCCTCAAAAGGCAGGGGAGGTCTTCACGTCACTGGGCAATGAAAATCAGCAACGTGAAATTATTATTTCCCGCTTCCGGTCTTTAATTCGAGAGAATACGGCAAAATACGATTTAACGGCGATTTATGGCGAAAAGAGACCGGCTATTTCCCAATCCCTAGCCCAATCGATGAAAATACAGTTGGAGCCTTTGGGATTTATCGTCGAAGAAGCCCTCTTAAGAAATGTTATTTTGCCGGAAAATGTCCAAAAATCCATCCAAGCCAAAGTGCAGATGGAGCAGAATAATCAGAAAAAAGCCTTGGAATTAATCAGTGCCCGCAAGGATGCCGAACGTAAAGTCATCGAAGCGCAGGGGGTTGCCGACTCCCAGAAAATTTTGTCCCAGAGCTTGACAGATAAAATTATCCAAATGAAGGCGATCGAAGCAACCCAAAAATTAGCAGAGTCGCAAAATACGAAGGTGTTGATCATGGGAGGGGGACAGGATAAATTACCCCTAATTTTGTCTGATCCGTAAATTAGGGCGGGCACAGTTTGGGGAATATCCAGTTCAAGGCGATCGCCAATGGTGGAGATTAAGAGGGGGCAGACTTCAAGCGTTCACCCAATCCCAAGCCTTATTTATTTCCGTTAGTTCAAAGTGTTTTTCCCCGATGCCAAATAGCTGAGCAAAGGGACTATCGATGTTCACCAACCACTTCCAAACGGCACTGTCTGAAACAATGGCGATTTTGTGGGTTATCGAGATGGGTCATAATCCATTTCAGGTCTTCATACCCAGCCTTTAAGCCCCACCGGGCATTCTTGCCTAACACAACCAGGGCGCTCACTTTCCCCTGCTTCTCAATGGCTTGGTCAAACCGATCAATCCACTTGAGTTCCTCCTCTACGCTAACGTTGCCCGTGATTTCAAAAGCCTAAAACTGAGTCGTGACTGCGGGGTAATTCGATAATCATGATGGGTTTCCTCCGGCCTTTATTTCTATGTTAGATCCCCGATTGGACAAGCGTGGTGTATTGGTAAGAACAAGTTCAATTTCAATCAAACCCACCACTGACGAACAAACAGCCATGATGTCTGCCCGCATTTGATCCATCCTAACGGCAGCAAGCGGAGCCGTAGGACGGAGGTAAATAATTCCCAGGTGAAAGCGTCCCAATTTCGTTAAAGCAATCTCTAAGATCTCGACATCCTGTGAAGCTGCTAGGGGCTGTAATTCTATTTTCAACGTCTCAATCAGCTGCGATTCTGCGCCTTTACCTGCAATTTCTCCCAAGGCATTTAAGAACGTTTTCAGGGGTTGGGAGACCATGCAACTGACCAGAATCAAAACAATAATGGCATCTAAAATGGGCAAAATAACCTGCAGCGGTGTTTGAGCAATCAAGGGAGCCAGACCAAACGCAATCCCCAGGCCAGCGCTCAACACCCCATCCGTAATGGCTGCATGGGTTTCGGTCTTCAGAATGTCGCTCTGTCGACCCGATTGTTGCCAATTCCGATGATGGACATAGGCGAGGCTAAAACAAATCACCATCATGGCCACTCCATAAACCAGCAAAATACTAAAATTAATCCGGGGGAGGCTCTTGCCCTCCAGAAAATCGACAATTTTTGTCAACGCAGCTAACCCCGCAAAGCAAATCATGCCAAGGATAGAGATGGAGCGGAACGTAATATAAATTGCTTCATCCGCATAGTAACCAAAGGGACGATCCGGATTAGAGGGACGCATCACATTCTCTCCGACCTGTGCCGCAATGAATGTGGAGATAAAATTCACACCGGAATATAAACCATCTAATAAGGGGGCATCTGCCCCGGACAACAGCGCTGCCATTATCCCAGAAGCGGTCATGAGCAAATTAGCGCCTTGCCCCACCCGGAGCGATCGCCGTTCGGTTTGTTGTAAGGCAGTGGATGGATACATCATTTATGCCCACCCCCGGAGTTGATAGATCCAGAGGCCGACATATTCCTTCATCGCCAAAGAAGTTTGAGCGAGGGCGTTAGCATCCGGGATGAGGCTTAAGATCGTCGCGGCTAAACCCGGTGGCTCTTGTCCGGACTCATCTAAAGGAGAAACTATTGAAAAATCAGTGGCAGCCGGCACAACCGTTAATCCCAGTTTTTCAAAAATCCGTTTTGAGCGGGGCATATGGTAAGCAGAGGTGACTAAAATAATGCGGGTAATCCCCCGTCGATCCAAAATTTCCTTGGTAAAAATAGCGTTCTGATAGGTATTCAACGATGCGCCTTCTTCTTCAATGGCCCTTGCCGGAACCCCTAACCGGGTCAGCCAGTAAGTCATATCCGTTGCTTCTGAAGGATAATCATCTCCCCACCAAGGAATTCGACCTCCAGAAGGGATGACCAGGGGCGCTTTACCCGCTTGATAAAGTAATGCCGCATACAAAGGGCGATCGCCACCGTCCATCACTTCGGGAAATTGTCGGGGATGGATTTGGGCATGTATTCCGCCGCCCAAGACCACGATCGCCGCAGCGTTGGGCAAATCTGTAATCGATGCGGGTATATGTTGAAACTCCAAGCTTCGTATTAAAGAACACATTGTCAGGGTTCGCTCGTCACCAGAGCATCCGGCGCGGTTGGGCAAAAACCATTGCTATGGTGATAAACACCCAAAACCATAAACCAGCAGCCATGACATCAGCAGACCAGTCAGGTAAAGAAACAGGGGAATAAGCTTAGATAGAAATAAAAACACAGTGAAAAAGTCCTAAATCACCACGGTCATCATAAAATCCTTGTCCTGATCAATTGATCCCCGACTCATCAGTTTTGGGAGCCTGAACAGATAGGGGTTTTGTCCCCCTCCTCAAAAAGTACCCGTAAGCAGCAAGAAGATGCCCTGACCGCCGAGCCTGCTTTATTCCTGCTGTTGCCGCAAAGTGGTGTCACTGACATGGCTATAAAGGGCATGGAGGGCTTGGCGAATTTCTTTACTGGTTTCATAGGGGAGTGGCAAATCCCCCAATTGCTCTAACAGTGAGTAGGGAGTCGTGGGGCACAATCACCACCGAGTCTTCCGGCAGGCTGGTTTTATGCTGCCAGAACTGCTGGAACGCTGCTTGCAATTCTTGTTTCGTTAATTTTTGAGTTTTGGATTCCTGGACTTTGCCAGACGAAGAAGCGTCTGGGGTCGGTGGCTGTGGTTCTTTGTGGCTTAACTCCGGGCTACCTGCTGTATTAAATGCGGCGTAATCGGCTAACTCTTCTGGCGATCGCCGACGATAAGTGCGTAACTGCTTCAACAGTTGGGCGCGCGTCCGTCCCCGCAACTGAAAGATGACAAAGGGATCTTCCCGAAACTGATCCGCCAGTTGATAATACACCGCACCAATATGTTTGCAGGGATTCGCCTTATCCGGACAACTACAACGGGCATGAACTTCCCCTAGATTAAACGGAAACAAATTTAAGCCATTTTGAATAAATACCTGTTCGATACTTTCTGGCATCGCTCCTGCCAACAGCTGGGCGGAATAACTTGCTTTTGTGGCCAGGTCCGCCGTGATGTAATGCCAATCCTCATCACTAAACAGGTCTAAATGGAGCAACACGCGGTAGGGCTGGGGGTCAGTGCCCTGCACCAGCGCTTGCAAATCACTATCCGTAAATCGCAATTCTAGAACATTCCCCTCCCTGGCATAGTTCCGCGCCCGTTCCAGACGTTTTTTGAAGCGATAGGAATCTAATAATTCCAGCCAACGATCAACCCACCAACGGGATTGTTCTGACGGAGTTGCAGGGGGCATCATGGATGTTCAAGGATTATTCAGAGAGTTCTTCAACGGTGTCGGGTAACTGGAGGGGAATCGTGGGATCAATGACAGGCTCCCGCTCATCACAATATTTTTTCACCCGTTGCAGCGCGGGCAAAATTGGCCCTATCCACCGTCGATAGGTTTCCCGTGTCATTTCCGTCGTGATCACTTGATTGATAAGGGCGATCCATTGGGGATCATGGTCTGATAACACCAAACCATATTGCTCACAGTTCAAAGGCTGTTCGGGAAAGAATTTATAAGTCGTTCCAATAAAGAAATTGAGCAACAAAAGCTTCTCAAAATAAAAGGATGCCGTCACTGGCAAAGCCATCAACTTTTTTCTGTACTAAGGCCTGCACCCCCCGCTTACGGGCAGTATTGCCTTGAAACGGGATGAGTGTTGCCTGGGGATAGGATTCCTCCAAAAACCGACGATTACTAGTCCGTTGCAATACCCCAATACGTTTACCCGCCAAATTCGGCTTACGAAAAAAACCTTTGACCTCATCACTACGAATTAGGATTTGTGTCCCGGTCACCAAAAAAGGTTCAGAAAAGGTAATGCCCTCGATGTCTTTGCGGATGGTATTGGAGGCCCCACTCCAGGGCTGCCACCCGATCCCGTATCAAACTAAAGCGGTTAAACAAACTGGAGCGATACAGCTTGACCAACAGAACCTGCCCCCCTAGGACTTGGGATATTTGTTCTTTCAGCGCTTCGGCGAAATCGATACAGAGGCCGGTCCACTGATTCGTCCCTTGATCCCGGAATCCAAAGGGAACTGCATCTTCCCGAATCGCAATTTTTAAGAGTCCTGTTTTTTGAATGTCGGCTAACACAGAAGTGTCTTCTGGCTGGGCGATCGCCGGTAACGACAGCACGTTGAGGAGCATGCCCCCCAGTACCCCCATTCCAAAATTCTGCCATCGCGTTGTCATCCCTTGTTTTTTCGCCATCATTGCCACCGGTCCAAAAACATCATGAAATAGGGCTTCTTCGATCAAGGTTTTAGCCACTACTGTCGAGGTAAGTAAAAACGAGCTTCAGCAAACCAAACACACTGGTAAAAAACAGTTGAGGCGTCAACGTCACGTGGGGTAACAAGGAAACCTTTTTGGCCCATCACAATGGGGGTTAACCAATAGCTTTCAATATTTTGAATAATAAAGTACAGCACCAACACGGCGCCAATTTTCCAGGGAGCATCCAGCACCGCAATCATCAGGGGAAACACCACGCTGGCAGCGGGGCCGATATTAGGAATAAAATTTAGCAACCCCGCCATCAGGGCATGAACCAATACCAATTTGATTTGCAAAAGCCATAGCCCCAGACCACTAAGACTCGCAATAAACAGGGAATTAATGATAATCCCGGTGAGCCAATTGCCCAATGCCACTTCTGATTGGGTCAGAATGTAATCAGCCCGGCGGCGGTAAAAAGAGGGGAAGAGTTTCAGGACTGCTTGACGGTAGGCTTGGGGCGATAGCAGCATCATGACGGTTAATGCGGCAATCAAAGCTAACTTACGGGAATAGCGGCCAGGGAATTGGAAAAAAGGTTGTTAGGTTGATAAAGGCATTAGTCCCTAAAGTTGAAAGGGAATTGGGTAACGCATCAACAGAAAAAATCTGGGTTAGTTCCTGGATGTCGAGAATATCTAGCTGGGATCGTATAAATTCCTGAATCCGTCGCCCCACCTGCGGCAGGACAGACAGCAAGTCCTGGAGTTGTTCCCAAAATGGAGGAATAATTAGCCCTAAAAACCCCAGTAAAAATGTGGCGATCGCCATGAAAGTCAGGGACAAAGCCACAGGGCGGGGCAGTCCCCAATGTTGCAGCTGTTTAACCAAGCGATTTAACGCGGTGGTCAGCACAATGGCTAGAAATAACAGGAGTAATAGCTGCCGAATTTGCCAAGCCACATAGGCGGCCATGACCAAACAGGCTAGCCCTAACCATTGACTCAGCTTCATGGCGTTATCACTAGCTTTGATAGTTCACAATGCGGGCAAATCCCTTGGCATCCAAACTCGCGCCCCCGACCAGTGCACCATCGATTTCCGATTGGGCCATAATCTCATCCACATTATTCGGCTTCACCGACCCCCCATACTGAATCGGTACATTTTTATTCGCTAATTGCTCACGGATAACACCAATGACTCGATTGGCTTCCGCTGACTCACAGGTATCACCCGTCCCGATCGCCCAGATGGGTTCATAGGCGATAACCAAACGGGCTTGATCCACGTCCACCAGACCCCGCTTAACTTGGTTAATAATCACCGATTCCGTTTCTCCAGCATCCCGCTGGGACTTACTCTCCCCCACACAGAGAATCGGAATGAGACCACTTTCTTGCGCTGCCAGAACCCGGAGGTTAGCTGTATCGTCTGTTTCTCCAAAGTATTGACGACGCTCACTATGGTAATCACCACATGCTGGATACCGATTTCGTTTAACATTCCAGCGGAGACCTCTCCCGTGTAAGCGCCGCTATAGATTTAGTGAACATTTTGGGCACCCAAACGACATATAACTGCCATGCAGGCTCTGGGTCATTAGCCCCAAATCTGTAAGGGGACACACAAAACCACTTCCCAGCTGCTTCTTCTGTTTCTGCCACCAGGAGCTTAAATTCCTGTAAGAACGCCTGCGCTTCCGCCTGCGTCTTATACATTTTTCAGTTACCTGCAATGATAATTTTTCTCAAGATATCCAGACGTTAACAATGAGGGTCACGATAAACAACCTGTCACAATTGGGGGGGGAAGCGAGACCGGTGGGGGGTAAACCAAGCAACCTATCCCGTACAGCAGCAAAATTTTTACTGGTGTTGACCTTTCCCGTCGCCCGGCAACGCAACAGTGTGTCTAAAAATTGCCAACTCTTAGTTTAGGCGGTCAAGGGAATCTAAGGAAGTCATCTCACCATCGGGTCAAGGGGTTAAAATCTTTGCTCTAAATTCGTTTCAGAAACCAATGGCATCTGTGGTTTAAAAAGCAGTGGGAGCCAATCCATAAGGGGCGGTTCAAAAAATCTGTAATGCCCCATTCATGGCCCAATGTTTATCTTGCAGAACTGGAGAGTAGCGCTATCATTACCCTGGCAATGGTTACAGGAGCCTGGATTGACCTCATCCGTTTTTGCTAAATATTCCCCCATGATGGCGATCGCCCGTCACGTCCCAAACGGCTGAACCCTATTGCCGTTATGCCAGACGAACGGCGCAACCCTATGGATTCCCCCAGCCCCTAGCAACGGATTTAGCCTGCTGGAGTCCAACGCCACTGTTATTTGTGCAGATAAGCCTGTTTCGGCCCGATCATGGCGGAAGGTTGGTTAACCCAGCGAGCACGTGATTTTTGGCATGGCCGGGCGCTGGCGGATGCGTTTAGTGCTGCTCTGCTGCAGTCAACGACATCGAGATCCAGCGGTGGTGGTCATCGATGGGCGGGGGGAAACGGTGATTAGCTTAGTGGGGGGGACGTCAAGCGGGGGCAGATCAACTGACCCAAGCGCTGGCAGAAGCTACTCAATGCCCAAGCCCGTATTGACTGGCGGTGCTTAGTGGATTAGCCGTCGTGGCGGTCGATCAACTCGGCGTATGCCACTTTGGCTGGCGACGGGGAGCCGGGGATTGGACGGCACGTCAGTGCGGTATTGGCAGCCCAAAAGCCGATTCAAGTCAACCAGTCAGTGGGATCAACCCTGTGGCAAAACCGCCTACCACCCCAGCAGAAATTTTCTGTTGACCCCTGCCCCGATGCGGCAGCTCAATTGTGGATCGCGGCGCACGTCATCGCTGCTCCTCCTACCAATAACGATGCATTACCCCAGGTCGTGTGGCATCCTGGGGTATTATGGATTGGCATCGGTTGCGTCGGGGAACGAGGCAAGCGTTCATTCAACAAGCGGTAACCCAAACCCTACAAAGCCACAATCTTAGTCCTCTGGCGATCGCCGGTATGGCGAGTATTGAGATTAAAGCAGACGAGGTGGGGTTAATCGCCGTTGCCCAAGGGCAGAATTGGCCGTTTATGACCTTTGCCGCGGAAGTTTTAGCTCAACGATCGGTGCCCAATCCCTCCCCCGTGGTCGCAGCAGAAGTGGGTAGCCCTAGTGTGGCGGAAGCAGCCGCACTAACGGCGGCCGGGCAATGGGGAGGAGGAGAACTGGGGGAACTATGGGTGGAAAAGCAAATTTTCAAACAAGACGCCCAGGCGGTAACCGTGGCGATCGCCGCCGCCCAGCGGGAATACATCGCTAAACCGGGACAGCTCTGGCTGGTGGGCACCGGGCCGGGCCATTTGTCCCAACTGTCTCCGGCAGCTCGCACTGCCATCCTCGAAGCGGATGTGCTAATTGGCTATGGCTTGTATTTAGACTTAATTAAACCGTTGCAACGACCGGGGCAAATTTGTGAAACGTTCCCCTTGACCCAGGAGCAACAGCGCTGTCAACGGGCGATCGCCTTGGCCCAATGGGGATTAACGGTGGCGGTATTGTCCTCCGGTGACGCAGGGATTTATGGTATGGCGGGGCTGGTGTTGGAAGAATTAGACAAACTCGACTGGGATGGTCACACGCCAGCGGTGGAGGTATTCCCTGGCATTACGGCCTTGCAAGCAGCCGCAGCAAGGGTCGGTGCTCCGTTGATGCATGACTTTTGTGCCATCAGCCTGAGTGATTTGTTGACTCCCCGCAACAAAATTCTGCAACGGCTGGAAGCGGCTGCCCAAGCTGATTTTGTCACAGCACTGTACAATCCCAAGTCCCAAAAACGAACAGAGTTGATTGGGCAGGCACAGCAAATCTTTTTGCGATGGCGATCGCCAGATAGCCCAGTGGCGATCGTGCGCTCCGTGTATCGTGAGGGAGAATCCGTCCAACAAACCACCCTTGTCGCCATGCTGGAGCAGCCCATCGATATGTTGACGGTGGTGTTAATCGGCAATCAGTCTAGCTTTGCGTTGCACGACTACATCGTGACCCCCAGAAGGTACCGGGATTCAGTAGATTAGAGTGCTCTTGAGGCTTATGAACCAGACTCGGGTTTGTTCTTGTCAGCAAATTCTTGCAAAAACTGGGTTGTTTGGTCTGACAAGATAAATCGCGACATTTGTAGTTGCTCATCATCTGTTTGATTGAGAACGCCAAATATGTTCTCTAGTCCGGTAACGTCAACACGCAGTTGACCTTTACTGTCAGGATTGTTTTGTTCAACTTGGCTAGAAATTTTTTCGCTTCCGATTCTTCAAAGAAAAATGGCAGTAATTGATCACCAAAAATAGGTTGTTGGCATTCTTCTTCGTTACTGTAACAAATTAGATAGATGGGAATGCTCTCAAAGTCTTGTCCCATCATATTTTTAGCAATTTCAAGTTGTTGTTCATCTGGAATTAGGGACATCCGTGGCGCGTTTTCTTTATCTTGGGTATTAACCAAGTATTCATACATCACAGACAAACTGACTGGTCCCACATTGAGAGCTTGTAATTGCTTTTTCGCCTCTGACCCGTCAGGCAGTTGATTCACCTGGGCTTGCTTAAAGGTCATTGCGTCTTGCGGATTGACAAAAAAGATAAAGTTTACTTTATCGGGGGGGCAGGTTTTATTCTCTGACACTTCCTCTTGGCAGAGGGGAATGGGTTGCTGTTGTGGTGTCAAAACAGTAAAAATGGGAGCCTGTTTTAAAATGTCAACCACTTTCTCCGTCGGCAGCGCTTGGGCGGGTTGACCTGCATAAAACCACGAGCCGATGGTGGCTGCCCCAATTAAACCCATCATGGCGCTTAATCGCAGTAACGCTTTCATTGGCAATCAAACCTCAATAATTCAATAAAAGTCAATGTAAGGAGTCTTTTTCAAAGATAATCTTTGTGCTTGTCTGTTTTCTTCTCATCATTCAGATGAGCCCACGTCTAGCTTCGATGTGATTCAGTCACCCACCGTGGCTCAGCCGTGTTCTACAAAGCAGACATCAAGTCGTCATCAAGGGGTTAAGAAAAGAGGCTTTCAGAAAAACCGAAAGCGACCGTAGATAACCACTCAGGACATAAATTTATCTAGACAGACAACATCTGTAATGACAAGCTTGCACCTCGAATGTTCCGAGTTGAACCACGGTAACATAGGGAATCTAATTTTGAGCGCCGTTGCCGCGACCGTTGTGGAAGTGTCACAGGCTTGGCACATTGGCAATAAATTAAACGATTTTTTCGTGACGAGAAGATGGGTCTCAATAGAGCCAAGCAATGGGCTGACTGCTATTGGATTCAGCAGCTTAGAACCGACTTCCGAGCATTATTTACTGCCGCTGAACATAACGATGGGAAACTTCGTCTGGGCATCGGTCAGGCGAGATCCTTTGACTCTGGTTTTCAAATCCTGCCAAAAATTAATCACCTCGGTGGTTTGATTCAATACTTCAACGCGATCAGCTTCGGCAATCCAGTGCTTGCCTTCAATTCGTTCAAGCTCTTTAAGTGCGCATCTGCCGTCTATGTGCCAGAAGAACAGGAGGTTAAGTGACTTGTTCTTCTCATCGATCGATCACCCATGATCGCCATACTTAACAAGCCACAATACTTTTTAAATGAAGTTGTTTTGCATTTTGCTGTACAGTTTTTTCCGCAATAGTCACTAAGAACATAGTCCCCCCCCCCCCCCTTTTTTTTTGAGAGTAAAAATATAAGAGCAATTAATGATTATAACTTATGCTTGGACGGGTTTGATTGTTATACAGGCTCATCGTTTTTAGCATTTTTTGTTGCGGTAACTATACTGGACTATCTCAATGTCAGACGCTTTGTTTTTATTAATAATGATTTTTTCATCGGGGGCATAACGTCTGAGCATGCTGGATAAACATTTTCCAGTTTGAGAACCGGACGTATAAGAATCCCTAAACGGGCAGGCGCGGAAAAAATCTTTACTATTCAAACGACTGGTTAATGGATTTCATGCCATTGAGCCCCCTTGCTGGCTTTTTGTCCATGCTGGCGCTACCGCCCCAAGAGCCAGATCCATGTCATCGTAAATAATCAAAACCCCCGCTCCCAGGAATTAGTCACCAATCCACAATGGCATCTTCTGGATCATTGGTTCAGAACGATTCGCGTAGGTTTCAGTTTTCGTGTAATAAAATTCTTCTTTCCCGCCAATCGCCCTCCGTAAACCAGCAGTACAAACGTTTAGCGGCTTCCGAGTTAAGTTGGACAGCTCTTTTTAACTGGTTCAGTGCAGGTAAAAGCTGGTAATATTATGTGGTCAAAAAGTGGTCATACTTTGGCTCTAGAATCCTGAGTCCCACGATTAATTTCTCGGATACTTCATCTTGAATGGACATTGCAAATTGCTGGAGAAATGGCAAAATACTCCGGTGATTTCCAACAAAAATCACTTCACACCTAGATCTACTGAATAAGAATGTCCCATTTGGGCAGTAAAGGGTTTCGTTTCTATCGCTTCTCGATCTCTACACTCTCCTTTGAAGATAGAGAAATGGCATTGGAGTGTGGATAAAAATATTGGTTTCAACTGGAAGTTGCGGCAATTTGGCGATTTAATCAAAAATTTTAGACAGCGACGGCCCCAGGCAGCGCAAAGGGCGTCGCAGGCACGGGCTTAGAAAGGTTGAGGGCGCAAATGGGGGCGTTGATTAAATCAGGGGAGCTGCGATCGACATCTCCAGCCCGATCCAAACCGGCATCACATGGCTGTGCTGAAAGAAAAAAATTGGTTGAGTTCTTTCCCCAAACTAAAGGGGTTGTTGAACGCTCACCTAAAAGAATGGTGGGAAGAGTTTTGAGGGGGAAATAGCTTTGAGTAAAATTGGAGTACCTAACTTTTTATGCAGGTAAAAACTGAGCTAAATTCAAATAATTGAGCGTATCTTCAATATCTCATATCGTAATTCACTTCTCTGAAGAGTAACGCCATGGTTCACTCGTGCTAGAAGTTGTTCAATTCTAGCAGGAACTCTCCTTTTCATCGGATGCGACCGGATAGTTAGCGATTGCTCAGCGTCATCATTAACGTCCTCAAATGGGTTGATTAGAGGCACCTCTGTCCCGACAAAGTCACTGACATTACGAGTGACCACTAGATAAGCTCGCGGGTAGATTATGGCCGTAGCGGGCTAGCTGCCGTCGAGGGCGTTTTTGAGGGTGGGGTCTATACGCAGGCGTCCTCATACCTGAGCTTCGGTGGCGCGGGAATTCTAGAATGTACGTCAGCATAGTCATCCAGAATAGTCCTGCGTAACCAGCTCTAGAAGGTCAGCTTGGCGGTTGATCGCCACGATAGCGAATAAGGCCGTCATCGCCGCTCCGCAGCTCACAAGGGTGATCGCACTAATATAGATGAGTGCGTCTTGCTCAATGACATTTTGAAAAAATTGCTGAACGCCTGAGCTTGCTTTGTTTAGACAACTCACTGATGACGTTCGCGCCAACTGGGCCGTATATTGCGGGCTGTGTCATCTTGCACTCGTTCAAAATTTCAATCGTTGCCAACGTTTGGAATGCAGCCTATCACTTCTGCAAAGGATTTTGTAATAGGTTGGCATAAGACTTGTTCTAGGATTTTACGGTGTTCGGCTTCGTGGTACTGACACCGTGACGACTGGGCCCGTTGTTTTGAGTGCTTTGACAATGGTATCGTCAATGTTGTGGACGATTAAATTGGCCATAGAGTGTCTCCTCTGAAGGTAGACTCTTGAAGGATTTCCACAAAATGAGGGCATTGATAGTACTTGAAATTTGCATACAACGGGGACTATTGATGAAGCATCTATCTGAGCTTGCCTCCATTTCGTAAGAATCTATGGAGCTTGTCTTGGCGCATGACATTCTTTTGCGACCTAACGGCCTAAATCATGTGCTGCAGACAAATCTCGAATCCCAATACCAGCGGCTTTCAAACTGTCCGCCGCATTTGATGTTTTATTATGTGTTTGACTAATGACATGACTTGTAATGTCTACTCCTTACGGAATGAAAAGCCACCCACGCCTCCATGCTATCAATATCAAGCACGATTTGCACCAGATGAGTCACACAATGCTCCTGATATTCAGGGTCTGTCTAACAGGGCGATCGGCATTACTAATGGTAACTACGGGGAATGAGGCAGGAGTAATTTCTTCACGCATCACCTGTTCCAAAGAGTTCTCACCCTTCATAATTCATTCCGCTGTCAACAAAATCATTCGGTTTGATTGAGCTAATCGCCAGACTACCCGATCATCACTATTGATTTGCAATTTCATCTCGTCAAAACGGATACAATCGAATAGGAACTCATTCAATCAAACTGACGTTCATGACACTGCCTGAAAGAAGCACAGCATGACCTCCCTTGCTATGATCAACCAGAAAATTCACGATCTAGATTCAAACTTGACTTTTTGCAGCTTCTGAAGTTTTGCTCGAACAGCTTCTTGTCCAGGTTTCGTTGGTTGAGCGTGCTTATTACCCGATGAGATCGCGGTTTTTTTCTTCGTAATACCGCCGAAGCTCCTCCGCTTCCCTGAGGACGAGCTGATATTCGGCTTCAAAAGCAGCACGATTTGCCTCAACATAATCTAAAGCCGCGTTAATTTGTTCTCCTGTAAGTTCAAACAATCCTTGAACGAACTTAGGCGGATATTGATGCGCCACATAGTCCACTTAAGGTTGCAAAGGGTGGATAAAAGTGTTCTCATGATTTTTGAGTCCATACGTTCTGTAAGGATGATAGCTGCTTGCCCATCTGATGCTAAAGTCATATCCATGGCCTTTTTGGTTCCAACCTCAGAATACCACGCACAAAAAAGCAAGGTAGGCAATTGCCCACTCTCCCCACCCTCCAAAAAACTTAACTCCTCGCGACTCCCCAACTCTTAAACTCTCGTAAGAGTGACCAAAGCCCTTGCGTTCAGGAGAAAGTGCTTCATAAAGAAAAAGCGCGGTCTAACGTGACGCCATAACCTACTGACATTATATCTTTATGGGCCTCTACAGAATTCCACGAAAATCGATACAGTTTCTCCGGGCAGGTTCAGTGATTGGTTAGCCTTGACACATGACCTAATCAGTGCGATGAGAACCCGAAGGGCTCGGCCCGAGACGAATTTATCGGAGACCTCACCCGCAAGGATAGGTTTCTCGCTTAGGCTGAGCTTGGTCGGCTTGGATCCCGGCGATAGATCCAGTTCCGCAAGATCCACCCAGAAGATAGCGGGGCTGAAAGCGGATTCGAAATAGTATCGCCGTGCTTTGATGTCCGCGACCGTCCTCCAGAGCGTAGTGGCGATGTTCGGCTTCTCAGGATCAGTGATGCCGATCGGCACCGAAATGCTGCGAATCTCGGAAAACACTGTCGCCACGGCAAGCTTGGGATCGGACACCTTTTGAGTAGCGTTGAGATTCCAACTCACGCGGGCAAAGCGATCGGACGCGCGGTGCGTGCCTGGCAGCATCTGCAGCCCGTCCACCTCTTTCCAGTAGGTAGTGATAGCCAATTGTTCGTCAAAAGGAGGCGAGTTGGTCATGACCGTGTGACCGTGTACTTTCGGTCATGGTGAATGACAAGCTTGCCTTCGAGGTACTCGAAGATCGCGCTGTCACCCGTGTCGTCAGCAATCGCTACGTGACCACCAGCCTTCTTCCCTCCGGGGAAATCGGGGGCGACAAGTGCGAATGGTTCCTTTTTCAGAGCCTCGACCGCCTCGGCGACATTACCAAAGTTGTCCAGAATGTACTGGACCCAACCGCCAATCGAGAGCAGCGGCTTCCCTGACGACTCTGCGTCTCCATAATCAGCTTCATTCAGATACAGGGCATTCACGACCAGTCCAGCTTCGTTTATGCCGTCACACGCAGCGACATAGTACATGTCTGTGACGACAGAACCATACTTTGAAGTCCATTCAATGGAGCCCGGTGACACCTCCGTCACGCTTCATGCCTCGTGGAGAGAGCCCAGAGATCGCCTCCGTTGTCGTCATACCAGTCCATTGATCTTGCAACTAAATAGGTGCTTGCTGCAGTCTCATACAAAACGCGGGTACACATAGTAATTCTTCTTTAATGCTTTGTGGTTTGAAAGAAACGTTGTGGGGCTAACTACTAAATATATCGAAACTTTCCGTACATCACGCCAAATACGCATTTTTTTAAGAAACTTTCCGTATATCACTCCCAAATCGAGTGATCGTAAGAATGTTTTCCGTATATCATTACATAAAGCGTGTTATGCCGATTAGCGTACTACTTAATGAACTCTACGCCACCCCGAAAACTCCTGGACGTAGTGCGGGAGACTATCCGCCTTAAACATTACTCCTACCGCACCGAACAAACCTATGTGGACTGGATCAAACGCTATTTGCTCTACCATGACCAGAAACATCCCCGTGAAATGGGAACCCAGGAAATCAGAGCCTTTTTAACCCATCTCGCCACTGAGCGGCATGTCGCCGCCGCCACCCAAAACCAAGCCCTTAACGCCATCCTCTTTCTCTATCGGGAAGTCCTCGCTATTGACCCCGGTAATATTGGGGATTATCTTACGGGTCAAAGCGTCCCAAACGCTTACCCACTGTCCTCGCTAAAGCCGAAGTCCAAACCTAACGAAGCGACGATCACTCGGCTAG
>CALNXU010000031.1:0-39526 GCA_942490695.1 Merismopediaceae cyanobacterium
TAACCCTTGCCCAGCTTGAATTTATCTTCAATTTAATTACGTCTACCTACTTAGATCTACCATGATCCAAGCACAGCTATTATCCCAAAAAAGAGAAAGTATCAGCCATTCCAGCTCTGATTCTGTTTGCGCTGGCAGCACGGCTTTTCCCCAGGGTGCTCACTTATTTTGGTGCGCCTGCGCCATGGAACTTTGTTCAACTTTTTGATTGTGCCTGTCGTTGCAATCATCTGTATCCTCAACTCCAACATCAAAGATAAAACCGAAGTTTCCATTGTTCAAGAGTTGATTCTAACAAGCGGGGTTCTGCTTATTTGTGCACCATCATTAGTGCGTTGCTGAACAATGCAGGCATCGCCAATATTTTGCAGTACATAATTATGGTCGAGCCTTTCATCCTGTTGATAGCTGTGATATCGGTTCCGCTGGGAGGAAAAACCTTAGTCAACTTTCGCAATTGGTTGTTGGCTCTTGGGGCCTAGCAATTTGGTGTTGGTTTTCGCGCAGTCTGTACTGCTGCCTATGGGTATATATCCTCGACGAGGTGGCACCATTCAGGACAACATTGCCGGTGTGTTTGCCGGTGGCAGTGGTAGTGCGGGCAACTATGTTTCTTGTACGCTTTCGGTATATTTTGCGCTGTACTTGCTTGGAACGCCCAAAGTTCCACAGTGGGTAAAGGCAGCTGTCTTTATGGCTGCGCTCTATCAAACCTATGTTTCTGACTCTAAGCAAGTCTTTGTTGCTTTTATTGGCGGATTCTTTCTATTAATTCTGTCGAAGGTGAAAGATCCGATCAAAATTCTGTGTTACTTTATCCCCCTCGCTATTCTGATTAGCTTATTTGTCTTGGGCCTACAAAACCCTGATGTCACTTTTTTAGATGCCTATCGCAACTGGACTCATAGGAGCCCACATATACAGCTTTGAAGGGGATGCTTTTCAAACCAAATCAGCGGCTTTTAGGATTATCCCGACTCACTTTGAATCTCCCTTAAACTGGCTATTTGGTCTAGGCCCTGGGCATACCGTCACCCGGCTTGGGGGGTGGATGATCAAGCGGTATGCATCGCAGCCTAGCGCCCCCATCGGTGTTTCTGTTCATCCGGTGTCTCAGGAAGTGTTTCAAGTGGTCTGGGATGGCTGGATTGCCCGCGAGTCTCCGTGATTTTCTTTCCGCTTTATACCTGGGCGGGCATTTGGGGGGATTTAGGAGTATTGTGGGTGTTTACTGGGTCTATGTGTATTTATGTTCAATTGTCTGGAGGCGGCTGTGTGTAGATGATGTCTGCCGATTTATGGTGCTTTCTACCTTTGTCTTGTAGGATTTATTCTGACGCAGATGGAAGAGCCCGGTCAAATGTTAACAGCGGCTTGTATTATAGCCCTCCGATGGCACGAGTACCGAGAGCGGCGGGGAAGGTCACTGGGGACCCGCTGGGAAATAGAAAGGTCTCGTTGGTTGAGGGAGGCGAGTGGTGCATATAAAACTGCAGAACAATCAGTAAATGTCAATAGTTAACTATAAGGACTTAACCAAAATGAATTTACAGTCAATTGATACTAGACTGAAGAAGTTTTCGGCTCGCCCTGATGTGCAGAAGAGAATCTTTTTAATGCTTTGCTTCAAGGAGCGATTGAAGTGAGACTTCACTGGGGGTCTTCCACACCGCCCCAAAGTGGTTTCCATGCCGAAACCTTGAAGATAAATATTCCTAAAAGTGGCTCTGGTTCTTTGATATATTACCAGGGCTTCTCGGAGATTGAAACGGCGACTTTTGTGTCGAGCTTTTTGCGGCCAGGTATGACCTTTATCGATGTTGGGGCTCATATTGGCGAGTATACATTGCTCGCTGCTAAGCTTGTAGGTGATGCAGGCCAAGTTCATGCTTTTGAGCCTCAGCCTTCTTTGTTTCCACTCCTTCAAGACGGTATTCAGCTTAATGAGTTTAGCCATGTCACGGCTAATCAGCTGGCGTTATGCGATCACGTCGGTGGAAATTGAGTTTGAAGTTTTCGATGAGCCTTCAGTGTCATCCATTCACACGCAGAATTCGACTAAAGAAGCAGCTGAAATCATTCGTGTTTCAACTACCGCTGTAGACATTTATGCGGCGGATTTAGGCAGAAATGTCGATTTGATCAAAGTAGATGTTGAGGGGGCTGAAAAGCTGGTATTTGAAGGTGCGGTAGGGTTGATGGCTAAGCCACTTGCAGAAGCACCCACTTGGATTTTTGAGTATGCGCCGAGTGCCTGCGCGGAGTTTGGCTTCTCAAACTCAAGATTTGCTAGACTTACTGCACCAGTATGAGTATCAGGTCTATCACTATTCGCATACCACAGGCGAAATAGTGCAGATTTTTCATCTGATGTTCCACCCTCTGGCATCGTTAATCTGATTGCGGCTAAAGATAAAGCTCGCCTGCTCGACCAGCTTGCTTAATTGTTTGTATTCGTTATTGCGACTGAACTGCTATGACTATTTTGCCTGAGCCTGTACCTGTAGTCCCTGTTGTTACAGACCTCGAATTAAATTCGTCTTCTGTGGATTCTGAGACGGATGCTAGGAAGCTTCGGGTGCTGGTGGTTTGCCATGCTTATGTAACGGGGGTAAATCAGGGGAAGTTGGCTGCGATCGCCGCCACTGAACAAGTCGAAATTGCCCTTTTTATCCCGGCTAAATGGAAATCTTTTGGCTGGGAAACGTTAAAACACTTGAGCGTCCATACGATAGCATCCAGATTTATCCCGCTGATATTCTCTTTTCTGGACGAGTCGGTGCCACCTATATTGGCACTTGGCGAGTATGGCAGGTAATCCGTGATTTTCAGCCTGATGTTATTCATGTAGAGCAAGAAGTATTCTCTTTGTCTGCTCTGGAGGTTGCCTTTTTCGCCCGTTGGTTCAGAAAACCTCTATCTGTGTTTGGTTGGGAAAATATGCAGCGGCAGTTGGCTGTTCCGCGTCAGTGGATTCGTCAGTTCATATTCGATACAGCTGAACTAGTCATCCCAGGTAATCAAGATGGTAAGGCGCTTATGAATCAGTGGGGCTATACTGGCAAAGTTGAAGTGGTACCACAAATTGGTGTAGACACCACTCTATTTCCACCTCGAGTCCGTCAGCTCGGTGACGGGCCACTCAAAGTTGGGTTCATGGGCCGCCTCGTCAAACAGAAAGGGATCGACTTAATGCTCTTAGCAGCTCAAAAACTGCACGAGCAGGGCTGCGATATTCAGCTTATTATTTGCGGCTCAGGCATAGAATCAGAGACTTTGCAGCAGGAAGCTGGAGCAAAAGGAATTTCGGATCAGGTGATTTGGCGCTCAAATATTACACACAAGCAAGTTCCCGCAGAAATGGATCGCTTTGACGTTCTCGTTCTACCCTCTCGCACCACCAGTACTTGGAAAGAACAATTTGGCCATGTGCTAATTGAGGCGATGTCCATGGGGATTCCGGCTATCGGTTCTGACTCAGGAGAAATTCCTAACGTTATCGGTAACCCTGACTTAGTCTTTCCAGAAGGCGATGCTGAAGCCTTGGCCAGAATTCTGAAGCACATCGTAACCGACAGTGCATGGTACAAAGACTTGAGTCAGCAGTGTATTGCGCGGGTAGAAAAATACTATAGCCACGCGCGCATTGCTCAAAGATTGATAGACCTATGGCGAGCGATGCTGATCTAGACTTGTGTAGACGAACTACCCAAGCGCCTAAGCCCATTCAATATTTAGAAGAATTGGAACCATGATTATCATCAGCGCAGGATTCATGAAGTCTGCCAGTACGCTCATCCATGACTATCAAATTGAAATGATTGAGTTAGCGGCTAAAAGAAGCGGGCAAAAGCAACTAGAAAAATTTTCTTCAGGAAGAGGGGCCGCTTACCGTGGCAATCTAGACTTTAAGACCTTTTTGCTGCTGGTAGTGATTAACTTTATCTACGGTGATATTGCTCTAAAAACGCACTCGGGTCCTACTTTCTACGTTAGGCTACTGGTCAGTTTAGGCCTTGCTAAAGTGACCTACAGCTATAGAGACCCTAGAGATGTTGCCCTTTCCATGCTAGATCATGGCAATAGAACTCGCCAAAAGCCGCCAGAAAAACCTAACGACACCAGAGGATTCAGAGACGTTCATAACGTTTCAGACGCCATACCAGCCGTCAAACAAGAAATCGACAGCTGGTATGGATGGAAGGCGTTTGACGATGTGCTGCTTATTCGGTACGAAGAATTTATGGATCAAAAAAAGCATGCACTTGAAAAAATTGCGAATTATCTTGGCTACAAAATTAGTAGTTCGGAGTTTGATCAGCTGCTAGACAAATATACTGCGGTCAAATCTCGAAACTTCAATAAGGGAACCATTGAGCGCTACAAGGCTGAGATGTCAGCATCGGAACTACAAGCATTTAATCAGTCTTTGCAAGTAGAACTCAAAGATATGGAATATGCGGAAGTAAGCCTGGAGGGTAAGCCCAGTTCGCATTAACGACGACGAATCTTAAGTGCAATCAGTAAAATAACCACGCTGATCATCAACAGGGTTGTAGTAGAAAGATAACCAAAAGAAGCGTTCATACGGCCTAGTATTAGAGTCTTCTGCAAGGGTTTGAGGATTGATGCAACTTGTTGAGTAGCGCTTATCGAGGTTGTACTTAGTGGAACTGGGAAAACATCTGCTTCACCCCATTCGTAAGCGCCTATATCAGGAGCCGAACCTGCGAAAGGTACGTCCGTCTTGACACCGCGATCTACCACAAAGCTGTTTTCAGAGCTTGGCGCATAAAAGGGAAAAGGTCGGGCTCTGTCCCTTATTAGTTCAGGGTCGGAACCCATAAAGTTTTCTCCTGAGGCACCGTTGATATTCACCAAAACGTTATTTATAGCCGTGATTTTACTTTGTATCTCATTATTCGAGAACAACTCCCTAGGCTGCGCATCAGGCGCGATGATAATGTTGTTACTGATCACCCATTTATTTAGCCGTTCGGGAGAATCTGCGCCAAAAACAGCTCCTGCTCGCTCTGAGTTGGCTAACAACACCGTGTTGTTGAAAACATAGATATTCTCGGCTAGACCTCGATTCATCCACACAAGGGCGCGATCAACATTTTCAATTACATTGTGATGTAGCCATACGGGTCCTTGATTAATGCCACCGTGATGGGTATACACTCGGCCGTTTGGCTGGTCGATTTTGATGTAGTTGTGACTGACGCGGAGATGGTTCCGTGGCCCTTCAATAGTATAGCTATCTGTCAAAAAATTGTGATGTATCCAAAACGTGTACTCATATCCTCGATCGCCCGGATCAGCGCTTTGCCTTCCTTTCGGTACAGAAATGGTTTGGTTGGCGATATTGTGATCGATCTCAACGCCAAACTCATTTTCGTGGGCAGACTCAATAGAAAACCCATTCGGTAGAGAGAAAGTATTGTGATGTATGCGAACGTTTTCGTGGCCACCCCCTTTGAAACCATAGCCACTACCATCTGTGGCGATAATAGTGTTGTGATGAATCTGTGAGTGCTTAATAAACCGGGTGCGAATAAGACCGTTGTTTCCCTGAAAACGTTCCTGGCTGGCATTCTTGATATGGTTGTCACAAACGTCCAGCTGCTCGGAAAGCTCTAGGTGAAGCCCTGCCCAGCGAAAGTTTTCAATCACTAAACCCTGAAGCTGAATATTTTCTGAGTTTGCGACACGAATGGCCCCGGTAATGGGATGATCTGCCGCGAGCTCAGGATTAAGTCTTTGATACTGACATTCTGAACGGTCTGTAAATTGATTAGATACTCGTTGACCGCCGTACTTTTATCGGTAGGATTTAGCGCGAGGGGCCAGCTGCCTGTAGCAATAATACTGGTTGCAGGCTTTCTGCGTCCCTGCGTTCCCGCTATTTGGACGCCACTTTTAGGTCGAGCCGTTTCAGTCTCGACAAAGTTACCGGGGCCGAGCTGGATAGTATGGTCACCAGCTGGCACCTGTTTGCTGGTATATGCTAGGGATGCCCATGCGGTTTCCCATGTTGCCCCATCTCTGTCTGGCGAATCAACCCCAGTCCTTGAAATATAGTAGGTGCTCATGCTATCTCTACTTTCCTATTCAGGCTTCTTCTATTATGTAAGAAAAAGATAACCGTTCAGAGGATCGCGATAACAAGGCCAGAACAAATTTGGCAAGCTCTGGGCACAGACGACCGTGACGGCGAGTTTAGTGGTTAGTTATTTCAACTGAAGCTGGCACAATAGCCGCTCTCATGATACTGCTGCTCAACGGGCACAATTAACTACGTATTCTTGGACTTGGCATGATTTTGCCATCTATCCCACACTTTGCTAGCGCACTTACCGCTTAAATTATCGACAAGCTACCGCTCAAACGAATGGTGATTACTGAGAGCCATTGAGCATATCGAAGCCAGGATCAGGACTAATGCCAATGCCCCTCAAATTGAAGTCCGAATTGTTATCATCCCGCATACTATATGGGCTATTTCCACTACCATAAGCTGTTGCTTCGATAGCTAAACTAGAAAAATAGGAAGAAGATTCAACCTCAAAGACGAATTGATCTTTGCCTAACTGTTCACTGGCTTTTGTAGGATCGAAGATGCCAGAATCTACTTGACGATTTTGATCGTCGTAGGCAATCCATTTACCGGTTTCGGGCAACCCTTTCCATTCACTAATGCCCATGAGACCTAACTCAACAGCGACTTGCTTGATTTTTTCTTCAAAATTCAGTACGAGCCGCTCACTCTTCCCAGTAAGAGGATCATAGTCGACCTGTTTATCATATCGGTTTCCTTTGACAGCAAACCCGGACCGCCCGAATATAACTTCTTCACGTGAACCATCAACGGATTCTCCGTAGAGAGAAACGCCTGCCCCCCATTCCTGGATGTTTGAAGTGCCATCTAGAATATTTTTAGAGGCTTGTAAGTCTATAACATTGTTGTTGTTGTTCGGCGTGCCTGGTCGGTTTGGCGTAGGTTGCGATTTTACAGGCGAGGTAGGCGTAGGTTGTGATTTTACAGGCGAGGTAGGCGTAGGTTGTGATAAGACTGCCGACGAATTAGGCGTGACTGGTGACTTAGGAGTAGTATTCGGATTAAATTCAAAGGAACCAATATCAACGCGGCGATCTCGCCGAACACCGCGCTGGTCAGTCTTGGGAGCTCCTCCGATAACACCAGCATTGATGGCGGGGCTACCGGCATTGAGCACATGAATCAACGTCCCATTGACTGACTTTAGTGCAGACAAACGAGGGTCGGCAAAGGTGCCTTTACTAAAGACCCGAATGGCTTTGGAATTGGTTGAAAATTCTAGATTTCCACCGCCATCTTTGGGGGTATAGCCGACTTGGTCTTGCTTGCGATCGCGCTCAGCCCGATTAAATGCCACAATCGAATTTTTAAGCGTCACATTGTGATTTTTCGACATCCACAGCGCACCGTCTGCCCGGCCCGCACTATTGTAGGCAATTGTTGAATTGGTAATGTTGACAGGCGCAGACCTATTGTTGAGGAACATCGCGCCCCCAGCATCGCCTGAGACTGTATTCGCCGAAAACGTACTGTTGACAATACTCGCCGGTAAGTTCGCCTCTAGCCACAAAGCACCACCCTGCTGCGCTGCTGAATTGTTAGCAAAGGTGACATTGCGAATGTCCAAGCCCATTTTGGCCCAAATCGCTCCACCCTTGGATGTATTTTTCGCATTTGGGAGCGCTTGGCACTGGTTCCGTATGATGGGGAAGCTGTATAACCCTCTGTATAGGGGATTGGGACTCTTTGTCTTAGGGGAAAATTTACAGTCTCGAATACCACTTTCGAACATAATCTGTAAGACTTACTAAAGGGATAAAAGAAGGAGTATCAATATAGATTTTTTGCGTAGCCCCACAGGAACAAGGCTCCACCTTGACCGTCAGCCTGATTCCCCTCAAACCGGCTCCTTTTAATGGTAATGTTAGCGTCCTTTATAGGCCCTTTGTACCCTTTAGAGCTAACACCATCTGTAAAGATAGCGCCGCCGCCTGCTTTGTTTTTGGCAACGTTATTGCGGAACGTAGAATCTTCGATGATGAACCTGACACTACTAAAGCTATAAACTGCTCCGCCGTTGAATCCACGATTATTTTCAAACGTGCTTCCTTTAATGATGAGTTGTCCTCGCGATTCCTGATGAGAGATCGCACCGGCGCTAAAGCCAGCATATTTGTTGGTCAAGGTGCCATCGTTGCCTTTGAAGCTGCTGTTAAGGATAGTCGCTTTAGCTAAATGTCCAACCCGAATACCTCCGCCTAGCTCTGACTTGTTGTTGTGAATATTGACATTCTCCAATGTCAGAGAGCTTTCGTGCCGAGTATCAATCCCGCCACCAGCGCCTTTGGTTTTTCCGTTAGCAATGGTGAGGTTTTTAAGCGTGGCTTTCTTTCGTTTTTCTAGCTGAAAAACTCTACTTTTAGACTGTCCGCTAATTGTTAGACCACCAGCGCCTGCGCCATCAATTGTGAGGTCTTTATCGAGCAGAATCTGACCGCTCGTTAGTCTAATCGTTTTACCCTTAAGTCCTTGAGCAAAGCGGATGGTGTCTCCAGACTTTGCTTGAGTGATCGCATTTCGTAAAGACCCATTGCCTTTATCTGCCGCTGTTGTAACAGTAATAGTCGCCATTAAAAAACCTATAAAACAACAAAAAAAGAGAATGCAGCAGCCATAGGATTTGTTGCATAAGGAATCGTACACTGCGCAAGGGTTTTAGGTTTTCAAGAATCCTTAAAATGAGTGTTTCTCTGGAAATCAAGCGCTGAAACCCTTACAAATACTGGATTTATTCGTGCAATAAAGCCGCAGCCATAAACCAACCGCGTTTAAATGCGTGTGTATTGTCGACTGATCGCAATACACTTCTGCATAAACGATTGCTGTGCGATTTTGGTAAGTTGCCTTTTCAGTCATGGGTTACTCGTCTCCCTGAGTCATGACTGAAGTATAGGCCTCTTACCGCTTCATCATACTACACACCATTTCCTGATCTATGTGCGAGAAAGCAGGGCATCACTGTACATCAATAGATGCACTCAATCCAGAAATATCATTGCCACCTAGACCAAATAGAGACCCATCAAAGAATAAGTCTGAGCCATAGGTTCCAGATGTCGATGAGGCTGGTGTATAGACAAAGATATCCTCATCTGCCCCAGCTGTCGTGGTGACATCAAAATTGCCCTGGGTCGAGAGCAACAAATCACCGGCAGCATCGACCCCAACCGCATCAATATTTTCGGCATAAGCTTTCAAGCCAACTTTACCCCCATCCATATACATGGACCAGGTACCACTGGTGTTGTCTCCTGGTACGTTGGGTGTAAAGCGCAGGATATCTTCATCACGTACCTGACCCAGAACAGGAACATTGGTCTTCTTGTCGGTGGAAATCAACAGACTCCCATCGGATAATCCCGTCAAGCCATCAATACCAGCAGTTAAACCGACTTGGCTCCCATCTAAATACATCTCAAAACTTCCTGCAGTATCTGGACCCAGCACTGAGGCAGAGAACTTGACAATATCACCGTCCTCGACCGTTCCCACATCTGCGAGGATGACCGCCGTTTGGAACGACATCAGAATCTCGGTGGCACTGATGACAGCTAAGCCATCAATGTTGTCTGCAATCCCAACATCAGAGCCATCGAAGAAGATGCTGAAATTCGTGCCATCAAACTGGAGAATATCTTCATTGGCAACATTTAAGCCATCAACGGTCTCATTCTTAACCAGACTCAAGAAAAAGCTATCGGTCGGTTCGGGAGTTGCTGTAATTGTTACATCGACAGTGGCGGTATCCGTGCCCCCATTGCCATCATTAATCGTGTACGCAAAACTATCCGTGGCAGTTTCTCCATCATTTAGCTGCTCAAACTGACCATTGGGATCGTAGCTGAACGTACCATCTTCGTTGTCAGTTACTTGGCCTAGAGTACCTGTGGTGTCGAAGCTGGTGATGGTCAAGCTATTGCCATCGGCATCCGTGTCATTGCTGAGTAAGGTAGACACGTCAAGCGTAGTAGCTGTGTCTTCATCTGTAGTGAGGGTGTCATCAATTGCGTTGGGGGAGTTGTTGCTCGGTGGTGCTGACGAGCCTGCAATATCCAACCCAGAGATATCATTGCCACCTAAGCCGAATTCAGATCCATCAAAGAATAGGTCTGGGCTGTAGGTTCCAGACGTCGATGAAGTGGGGGTGTAGACAAAGACATCTTCATCGGCACCCGTTACGGTGGTGACATCAAAGTTGCCCTGGGTCGAGAGCAATAAATCCCCTGCCGCATCAACTCCCACTGCATTGATATTTTCAGCAAAGGTGCCAAGGCCCACATCGCCACCATCCATATACATTGCCCAGCTTCCACTGGTGGTATTCCCTGGTGTCGTGGGCGTAAAGCGCAGGATATCTTCATCACGTACCTGACCCAGAACAGGAACATTGGTCTTCTTATCGGTGGAAATCAACAGACTCCCATCGGGTAACCCCGTCAAGCCGTCAATACCAGCGGTTAATCCGACTTGGCTCCCATCCAAATACATCTCAAAACTTCCTGCGGTATCTGGACCCAGCGCTGAGGCAGTGAACTTGACAATATCACCGTCCTCGACCGTTCCCACCTCTGCGAGGGTAACCGCCGTTTGGAACGACATCAGAATCTCGGTGGCACTGATGACAGCTAAGCCATCAATGTTGTCTGCAATCCCAACATCAGAGCCATCGAAGAAAACACTGAAATTCGTGCCATCAAACTGGAGAATATCTTCATTGGCAACATTTAAGCCATCGACGGTCCCATTCTTATCCAGACTCAAGAAAAAGCTATCGGTCGGTTCGTTGCCCCAGGGCTGCTTTTCAGTAGTGCCATCTGGTTCAATGTCTACAGTTTTTAATGTTGTCAGTGGTATGGGCTCGGGAGCAGGCTTGAGTTCGGGAGCAGATGTGGTGTGTATTGGATCGACAACCACTACATCCTCAAAAGGAACTGGTTCGCCTTTTTTCTCTAAGTAAAGAACCTGATCCGTATTGATAACCGTAGCATTCTCAATTCTCGAAGACTCATAAGCCCTGAGACCCTTATCAAATCCATCGATATGGATGTTTTTGTACCTAATTCCTTGAGAAATAAGATTGCCAGTAAAAGCTCTAGTTTCGTCTTCCTGGCTATTAGGGTCAGCCACGATGGTTACATTTGTAAACTCATTCATTGATGAGTAGGGCACATTTATCCCATGTTCGCGAACACCCCAGAGCTTGATATCATCAAACTTAGAGTATATGTCATGAAATTTACTCCGGTTACGTGTCCTTGCCCAAACGAACATTCCAGTATCGACGTTATAACTTTCAAAACCGGAAAACTTTCTCACGGGCACTGAATCAAGATCTACGGTGTCTTTACCATTTGCCACAGCTCTCTGTTCTGGAAGAAGATTTGAGGTCTTCATGTCTGTGAAGGGTCTTTCATCTTTAATCCCATCAGCAGTTCCAAAAACGTTAAGCCCACCACCTGCTGCGCTAATCGCAACGTTGCCTATCATCTCTACTTGCCCGCCCCCTGAAGCCAAAATCCTTCCCCATTAACTCCCAAGTCAAAGTTGTCGGAGCGGGGCACATTTGGACCGTATCTCAATAGGTTCCACTTTGCTCCTGCATCTTCGGCCCCAGTCGTCTTAATGGTGATGTTGCCATCCCACACCCCCCTCTCTTGCCCACTTTCCGAAACGATACCAGAACCAACAACATCAAAGACGACATTATCTTTGAGGTTCGCATGGCTATCGTGGTGGGTAATCCCCCATCCGGGACTCCCGACAACTGCATTGCCTTCTGCAATAGAAGGAGTGCTATTGATGTCATCTACACCGGTTCTGTGGAAATGGAGGGGATATCGTCCGCGAGGGTTAGTTCCTTTCCCCGGCCTGCCATCAATATTGGTGCTGGTATCGTCAACTAATTCAGACTTGTCAGACCGACCTAAATTGTAGAAACCGGCATTTTTGACGATGACATTTGGGTTGTGCATGAACATCGTATGTCCACGCTGCTGAGTCGGTACGTTATCTGCATTAGCAGTTTTGAAAACAATATTCCGCGTAGTATTGGCAAGGTAAAGATTGAATTTGTTCTCATATCCTTCGGGTCGAGTGTGATCGAATCGAAGAACGCTCTTATTAGTATCTTCGTTGATAAACTTAATACGATTACCGTTGATTTCAGTAACCTTCAGCACCTCGTCCCGGTACTTTGAATTATCCGCGTTGGAGCCATTTTCATTGTAGCTTGTACCGCCCAAGACGAGGCGATCGCCCACTCTCCATCCTGTGGGAGCTTCCTTCAAAATAAGTTCGTTATCTCCGGCCTTTGCATCCTGAGCTAGTTTGACAAAATCTGCTTTTGCATCTCCATAGATTCTGACTTTACCGTGTGTAACAACACCCCGGCTAATGCGGAGCGGATCCCAAGCTGCATCGATAGCGGTAGAACCATCGATGATAATTTGTGCAGTTTTATCAGATTGAATTGGATTTTTTGCAGTACCAATTTGAAGGGTACTGTATACACCTGTAATTAGCGTATCTACGACAATCTTGGTGTTTTTGTCATGGGAAAACTGCAAATTTCCATCAACTCTAACGATTTTGATGCTCTCATCGCTCATCCCATCGTAAAAAACAGTTCTTCCCTTAGGGATATGAACTCTAGCACCTGCTTTTGGAACTTTTCCACCCCACGTGGCAGGGTCGAACCAGTAGCCATCCTTAACTGCGGTATGAGTGGCTTTTGAAGGGGGAAGCAAGTCGAGCATCCCCATATGTTCTTTCATTTTTCCAGGGTCATTCGCATGGGGATGTTTGTGCATTGAATTATTTTTGCTGTTTGAGTCAGCTAGCATGTGATTATCACCAAGGGGAAAGTTTATCGCGGATATGTTGGCGGGTAACCGGGAGGTCGTCAACATTGATGAGGGGATGTTTGAAAATGGTCAGAGCCCAGGAAAAAATAGGGTTTTGAACCTGGTTCCTTCGACGAAAAAATCGGGATTCCGGCGATTATTCGGAGACTTCTCAAACATCCTCTGAGTAATTTAATACTGCCACCATTGAATTTAAAAAAATCGGGGCAACAAGTCTTGAATTGCATTGTTTCGGATCTAAGCCAAACAAATCTTCTGTATTTTTTAGGAACTTCCTATCTCTTTCACCATAAACTCCGTAATAATACATAAGCTTAGACGCGCTTATGTTGCATTAATAGCGTTTCCCTGATTCTTGAATTTCGGCTCTACCAGACTTTGGTAGTGTTATTTATATAGTGAGATCAAAATAAAGTCAACCTTAATTTAACCCATTCAATAGTGAAGTGCATCAGAGTCTGAAGTTAATTCATAGAATACTTCAAAAGGAGTTCGATAGTCAAGACATTTTCTAGGGCGGTTGTTAATTAATTCGACAGCTTTTTCTACTTCTTCTAGAGAGACTATTTTGAAATTTGTCTCTTTTGGAAAGAATTGCCGTAGTAAACCATTGGTATGTTCATTAAGTCCTCTTTCCCATGAATGATAAGGATTGGCAAAGTAGAAGGATACAGACAATGTTTCACTTAGTTATTCATGGTAACTAAACTCCTTTCCATTGTCACAAGTTAATGTTTTTAGTTTTTCTTGGGGGGCATTTTCAAAGAGTTTTGATGTAATCTTATTCATGTTTTTTGCTAGTCCTGCCACTAGGAACTTTGATGCTTCATCTACATGAGTAACTAAAATGCCTAAGTGATTCCCTCCAATTATCGTATCACTTTCCCAGTAATCGAGCTCTTTTTTCTCTCCTACTATTACCGGTCTTTGTTTTATGCCAACTCGATTGGGAATACTGCCACGCTTACCTTGCAGGCGTTCCTGCTTCTTCCTTGCCTTAAATATCATTGATATTTTCCTGATCCTTGATAGTTTTGATAAATCATTTGATAGATTGTTTTATAACTCATCCATTCCCCTCCTTCTTTCTTTAATTTTCCAGCTATTTGTTCTAAACCATGGTAGTCTTTGAGTCTTGTCTTTATCTAATGTAATATCCAGTCAGTTATCTTATTAAATTTCTTTTTGAATTCTTTCCTTCTTTTGTCTGCTAAAACTTAAGTCTTGTCAGATAAATACCATCCTTGCTCTGTTTTATTTCTGTGCAATCCTCGAAAAATTGTACTTTGTGAACATCCAACTAATATGGCTAGTTCCCTTTGTGATAAGTTCTGTTCTTATATTAGTTGATAAAGATGATTGCATTGGTCTATGGTAAGATATAAATTGCTCATTAATTTGCCTTTTATTTTTGAATGAATTCAGACTCTAACTGGTGAGCTTTTCTATGTCAAGCTTTCTGTGTGATGCACTTCAGATTTAAATCAGCGTTTCTCATTATAATGGTTGATAAAATATAAAATTGCGGATTCATGATTGAAGAAGCTTTTAGAAAATGAGAGTCTCTTTCCAACCAGTCTGGAGCATTTTTGTCTCAGGGTATTGTTAAATCTTTCGATATGACTAGTTTCTCCAGTCTCTTTACCACTTGGATGATACTTCTCTGCCGGCACAATTTTCTCATAAGATTGCCAAAAATCTGTATAAACTTCTGCGTTTTCTCGATATTCCGGAGGGAGGCACTGGTTCCGTTTAATGTGATCCCAAAAGTCTCTTCTGATGGGAGATCCAGAGATTACTAGTAAGTCTTACAGATTAGCGATAAGTGGTTAGAGGCCTTGATTTTTCGTTCAGAGACTGTAAATTTTCCCCTAAGACAAAGAGTCCCAATCCCCTATACAGAGGGTTATACAGCTTCCCCATCATACGGAACCAGTGCCCGGAGGGATGGAGTCCCAAAATTTTGAGCATCTTCTCTTGTTCTATCTCCCACATGAAAACCTACGGTTTATTGATTGCCGTGTCAGTAGTGGCAGCCAGTGTACCAGAGCGAGAGGGAGCCAAAATACTCTTGCAAAAAGTGAAAAAAAAGAGCGACCCCCGTGCTCGCCTGATTCGTATTTTTGTCGATGGTGGTTTCAGGGGTGAAGAGTTTATGAAAATGATAATGAATACATTGGGATTCATTATTGAAGTGGTGTTGCGCCCTCAGGATGCCAAGGGCTTCGTGCTCTTGCCAAAACGATGGGTAGTTGAACGTACCTTTGGTTGGTTTAACCACTGGCGTCGGTTGAGCAAGGATTATGAAGTTCTTCCCGAAACCACTGAGGCATTTATTTATGTTGGTATGATTCGCCTTATGCTCAGGCGCCTAGCTTAAATTTTCTATCACACCATATCTAGGACTTCTCAAACATCCTCTAAGTAGGAGGGAGCAATTAAATGTAAAACGCCTTTGCCTCTTTATAACGCTCAAAGTCCTTACGCTGCAAGGATTACACTTCGCCAAACCATCCTATATTTGATTCAGTCTGCCTACTTACTTACGGTACTTATAAAAAGAACATATAGCGGTTTGCGCACAACCGAGGTACGGTAAATCCAATAAAATCAACGTTTTGGATATTCCAGGGTGACCTCATATCTGTGAAAACCGCTATAGAATAACTAATAAAGCCTAATATATCTATAGGATTAAAAAATATCAGATCTCATTAATCATTCATTTTTCAACCAATATATTCAATAGAATTTTTTTGGCAGATTATAGGCATCTAGCCGAAAAAAATGGCTAGATGCCTAAACGGGTATTAGACGAAAATGAATGCTCCACTCTTGTCGTTAAGGGCCATTCCACCCCCTGACGTGGAAGAGCCGTTACTGAGTCGATTGATGTCCCCGTCTTCCACAACTGCAATTAACTCTGGAGTTGTCTCAGTTGTATAGTAGATTCCGACGCCAAGAGGCATCTCCATTAACTCGTACTCACTGGCATTGCCATGCAACTGAATTTGGTCTCCCTTGAAGTCTTTGAAGTCATCTAGATAAGCGTAATCTGATTCACCTCCGGTGTTTCCATTACCGTCCGAGTAATATATCCCAGACTCATCGCCCACTACGAAGATGTCTCCACTATGTCCACCAACCAGTTTATCGACTTCCCCTTTTCCTGGGTCATTACTTCCAGGATCGACACCCACGAGAATATCGCTGTGAATTTTTCCATAGAGTTCGTCATTTCCAAGACCACCGTAAAGAACGTCTTTGCCGGTACCACCATCTATAGTGTCGTCTCCCCCGCCACCATAAATCCGATCGCCTTGACCCTTGCCATAGACAGTATCGTTTCCATCTAATGCAACTATTACTTCAGCAGCAAATTTGCCTTCGATAGTGTCATTGCCATCGGTACCCAGAACGTCAATCTCACTCTCGTTTATGGGGAGTAACTTGGGTCCCTTAGATGTAGGTTTCGGATCGGGAGTGGAATTGCCATTGGTACCCAGCTTGTCAATCTGGCTCTCGTTCACGGGGAGTAACTTGGGTTTCTCAGATGTAGGTTCGGGAGCAGGCTTGGGTTTGGGAATCGGTTCGGGCTCAGGGGTAGGCTCGGGAGTTGGAGAAAGCTCTGGAATTGGATCTGAGGAGACATCTCCTCCAGTGGACGTAGACGTTGCTCCAAACTCAAATGCTCCCACATCTGCAGCTGAATCCCTGAGAAACCGGCGTTGATCCGTTTCAGGGGCCTTTGATTGGATGCCGGCACCAATTGCAGGGCTATCGCTTTGGAGGGGGTAAAACCACGTTCCAGCAGAATTTTGCAAGTCACCTAGTTTGGGATCTGCCACAAGACTATTTGCCAAAACTCTCAAAGACTTACTATCGGGGGAAAATTCTACATTCCCTCCCCCATCGAATGCCTGATATCCAACCTGATTTTGGCGGCGATCTGTAGCAGTATTAAATGCAACAATAGAATTAGTTAAAGTTACAGAATGCTTCCCGTTATACCAAAGGGCACCATTTGCTCTACCTGCAGAATTATAAACAATCGTAGAGTTAATGATACCGACCGGAGCCACGGTGTTGAGAAACATTGCTCCGCCGGCGTCACTATTTACTTTATTTCCAGAGAAAGTACTATTGAGAATTTCTCCAGGTAGCTTTGAGTCGTACCATATGGCGCCCCCCTGCTTAGTCGCAGTATTGTTGATAAAGGAAGAATCTTTAATGGTTAAAGCCATCTTGGCTTCAATAGCTCCCCCCCTTGCAAGTCCTTTATCACTGTTACTAGAACTATTTCCAACAAAGACACTACCTTCAATAAATGCTCTATCTCCTCCATATCCAAAGAGATAAAGAGCCCCACCACCACCTTCTGTTTGATTGTTTTCAAAACGGCTATTACGAACAATCAGTTTGCCACCTGCTGTTGGATCGCTGGGGCCAAAGGGATTGACTCCATCCGTAAAAACAGCTCCTCCTCCCTCTTTGTTAAGACCAGAATTATTTTCAAAAATTGAATCAATAATTTCAAAACTAACGGTCGATCTTGCATAAATGGCACCACCGTTAAATCCCTTATTATTGCGAAACGTCGTTCCTTTGATAGAGAGTTCGGCCCGAGAGTCGTCAGCCGATATGGCACCAGCACTAAAACCTGCTTTATTAGCAGTAAGAGTTCCGTTATTCCCTTCGAAGATGCTATCAATAATGGTTGCCTTCGCCAAAAAGCCGACACGAAGCCCACCTCCTATTTCAGAGGTATTGTTTTCAACTCTGACATTTTTAAGTGTCAGAGAACTACTTTGCCTCGCATAAATCCCTCCGCCACCACCAGACACCCCGTCTGCTACTCGGATAGAATCAAGAGTAACGTTTTTATTTTTTTCAACTTGAAATACTCGAGTAGAATTATTCCCGCTAATTGTGACTCCAGGTGCATCTCGGCCATCAATAACAATCGATTTGCCGAGTACCAATTGTCCGCTTGTCAGGGTGATTTTTTTGTTACTAAGACTGCCACCTAAACGGATGACATCTCCATCGTTAGCATCGCTAATTGCCTGTCTTAGAGAACCAGCACCTGAATCTGCAGTTGATGTAACGGTAATGATAGCCATATTAATACTTACGGTACTTACAAAAAGAACATAGAATAACCAATAAGACCTAATATATCTATAGGATTAAAAAATATCAGATCTCATTAATTATTCATTTTTCAACCAATATATTCAATAGAATTTTTTGGCAGATTATAGGCATCTAGCCGAAAAAAATGGCTAGATGCCTAAACGGGTATTAGACGAAAATGAATGCTCCACTCTTGTCGTTAAGGGCCATTCTCCCCCCTGACGTGGAAGAGCCGTTACTGAGTCGATTGATGTCCCCGTCTTCCACAACTGCAATTAACTCTGGAGGTGTCTCAGTTGTATAGTAGATTCCGACGCCAAGAGGCATCTCCATTAACTCGTACTCACTGGCATTGCCATGCAACTGAATTTGGTCTCCCTTGGAGTCTTTGAAGTCATCTAGATAAGCGTAATCTGATTCACCTCCGGTGTTTCCATTACCGTCCGAGTAATATATCCCAGACTCATCGCCCACTACGAAGATGTCTCCATTATGTCCACCAATCAGTTTATCGACTTCCCCTTTTCCTGGGTCATTGCTTCCAGGATCGACACCCACGAGAATATCGCTGTGAATTTTTCCATAGAGTTCGTCATTTCCAAGACCACCGTAAAGAACGTCTTTGCCGACACCACCATCTATAATGTCGTCTCCCGCGCCACCATAAATCCGATCGCCTTGACCCTTGCCATAGACAGTATCGTTTCCATCTAATGCAACTATTACTTCAGCAGCAAATTTGCCTTCGATAGTGTCATTGCCATCGGTACCCAGAACGTCAATCTCACTCTCGTTCACGGGGAGTAACTTGGGTCCCTTAGATGTAGGTTCGGGAGCAGGCTCGGGCAAAGGAGCAGGCTTGAGTTCGGGAGCAGGCTTGAGTTCGGGAGCAGGCTCGGGCAAAGGAGCAGGCTTGAGTTCGGGAGCAGGCTCGGGCAAAGGAGCAGGCTTGAGTTCGGGAGCAGGCTCGGGCAAAGGAGCAGGCTTGAGTTCGGGAGCAGGCTCGGGCAAAGGAGCAGGCTTGAGTTCGGGAGCAGGCTCGGGCAAAGGAGCAGGCTTGAGTTCGGGAGCAGATGTGGTTTGTATCGGATCGACAACCACTACATCCTCAAAAGGAACTGGTTCGCCTTTTTTCTCTAAGTAAAGAACCTGATCCGTATTGATAACCGTAGCATTCTCAATTCTCGAAGACTCATAAGCCCTGAGACCCTTATCAAATCCATCGATATGGATGTTTTTGTACCTAATTCCCTTAGAAATAAGATTGCCAGTAAAAGCTCTAGTTTCATCTTCCTGGCTATTAGGATCAGCCACGATAGTTACATTTGTAAACTCATTCATTGATGAGTAGGGCACATTTATCCCATGTTCGCGAACACCCCAGAGCTTGATATCATCAAACTTAGAGTATATGTCATGAAATTTACTCCGGTTACGTGTCCTTGCCCAAACGAACATTCCAGTATCGACGTTATAACTTTCAAAACCGGAAAACTTTCTCACGGGCACGGAATCAAGATCTACCGTGTCTTTACCATTTGCCACAGCTCTCTGTTCTGGAAGAAGATTTGAGGTCTTCATGTCTGTGAAGGGTCTTTCATCTTTAATCCCATCAGCAGTTCCAAAAACGTTAAGCCCACCACCTGCTGCGCTAATCGCAACGTTGTCTATCATCTCTACTTGCCCGGCCCCCTGAAGCCAGAATCCTTCCCCATTAACTCCCAAGTCAAAGTTGTCGGAGCGGGGCACATTTGGACCGTATCTCAATAGGTTCCATTTTGCTCCTGCATCTTCGGCCCCAGTCGTCTTAATGGTGATGTTGTTATGCAACCCGCCTAACTCGTTCCCACTTTCCATCATGATGCCGGTACCGACAACATCGAAGACGACATTATCTTTGATGATCGCATGGCTATCGTGGTGGGTAATCCCCCATCCGGGACTCCCGACAACTGTATTGCCTTCTGCAATAGAAGGAGTGCTATTGATGTCATCTACACCGGTTCTGTGGAAATGGAGGGGATATCGTCCGCGAGGGTTAGTTCCTTTCCCCGGCCTGCCATCAATATTGGTGCTAGTATCGTCAACTAATTTAGACTTGTCAGACCGACCTAAACCGTAGAAACCGGCATTTTTGACGATGACATCTGGGTTGTGCATGAACATCGTATGTCCACGCTGCTGAGTCGGTACGTTGTCTGCATTAGCAGTTTTGAAAACAATATTCCGCGTGGTGTTGGCGACATAGAGGTTGAGTTTATTCTCATAACCCTCAGGGCGAGTATGGTCGAAGCGCAATGCATTGTTTTGGCTGCCCTTGACATCGTTGTTTGTAAAGGTAACTGTCTTTCCTTTGATTGAGGTAATCGTCAGCACCTCATCCTGGAATTTAGAGTTGTCTGAGTGGGAGCCATTTTCATCGGTATGGGTGCCACCCACCACAATTTGATCGCCTACGCGCCAACCTAGAGGCTTTTCCTTAAATACTAATGATGAGTCACCTGCTTTTATATCCTTGGCTAGGGAAACAAAATCTAGCTTATCATCGCCAAAAATCTCGACCTTTCCATGGGTAATTACCCCCCGGCTAATCAGAGTGGGTATCCCAAACTTTATTAATTGCCTTACTACCATCAATCAGAATTTGAGCCGTTTTGTCTGCCTGAACCGGATTATCTTTAGTCCCAATTTGTAGATGACTTTTCGGGGTTGTAATGAGCGTGTCAACAACAATCTTGGTGTTTTTGTCATGGGAAAACTGCAGCTTTCCGTCTACCCGGACAATTTTTATACTTTTATCACTTTCTCCATCATAACGAACAGTTATCCCGGTGGGAATTAACACCTTAGAGCCCGCTGGAGGAACTTCACCTCCCCATGTAGCTGGGTCAAACCAAGATCCATTCTTCACTGCAACATGAGTAGCATCTTCTGCCGGCATTAAATCCAATAACGCCATATGCTCTTTCATTTTGACAGGGTCATTTGCATGAGGTGGTGCATTATCACTGGGAGAGTCAAGATTGGGCCCATGAGTGTGAGAATGTGGCGTTGTTTGCTCCTTGCCCTCTGCTTGTACAATGACCACTTGGTGGTTGCCGGGGGGGAGACCGGGAAAGTTATACATGCCATTCTCGTCGGCGCTGGTGGTGATTGCAATGCCATTTTCGTCGCGCACGAATTCGCCCTCCTCATCAAGTAACCCCACAGTGGCACCGGGAGTAACTGAGTCTCCTAGGTTATGAATGTTATGTTCGTCCGCTGAATTATATTTACTGTTCAAGTTAGCTAGTATGTCGTTATTACCGAGGGGGACGTTTGTTGCGGCTGGTGTCATTGGGTTAAGAAAAATTAAAGTGACGAACTTGGGTAATCCTACTGGAATATTAATTATTTATCAAGCGAATATTTCGGTAACATCACTTAAATATTAATTATTTATCAAGCTCATTCTGAGCAAAAGTAGGGCAATCGCGTTTTAACTGATTGTCAAAGGGAGCGCTAAAGGCTAGAGGCTGTTGCGTTGAGTAAATGCTCACTTTGGTGGCTTGCTCCTGATTCAACAGGCTCAAGGCTAGGTGTCTAAGCAGTGCAAAGTTCTCGTCTGCGTGTCCCTTGCGAATACGACACTCATCTTCTCGAAAGGCAACGTCCAAAACCCAGTGCAGTGAATTTTAGATACCCCAATGAGTGCGTATGGCTTTAGCCTTCATTGCATTGACCTTCATCGTTGCCATCTTCTGGTCATTCATGCCATCCAGGACTATGGTGGCAGCGCTAACTGAAGCAACCATGCCACACATCAGAACAAATGCCATAGCAGAATCACCGTTTTTTTGGCAGTTGTTGATTTCAAAAGATTCAATGTGAAGCAGGTGCTCATAAATAGGGCCCAAATCCAGAGGCAAAGCGCGGCAAAATACAGTTTGTACACATACCAAAATCTGTTATCTCATTGTTTAGGAGAGATTTCTTCTCCAGTGCAATTCAAGTCTAATCGGCTCCATCAAGATAGTCTGCCAGGAAAATTAACGTTCTTTTTGCCACAAATCATTTTTTTTCGGGGGAAATACTGATGTGGCTCTTAGTCTTTTTTAATAAAGAATCGGGCTTCTTTTTTTTAAAAAAAATATTAGAGCTTGTTGGAATGTCTTCTACTTTCTTTGGGGTGCATCCCAACTTAGAGTGGGAAAAGTGACTAGGCAAGAGTGGTGAAAAAATGGAGGAAACACAACACAGTAGAAAAAGTGCTACCAATCTCATCAGTAGACCAAGCTTTGCTAAGACTGGATTCCAAGAGTAAGGCTAAAGTTATTGCTCTGATGAGAAAACTTACACAGAATTCCCTTCACCACTGACTTCCGAGAATCGGTAGAGAGTGAGACTCCCAATAAGCGGATTAGACTAAAAACTTTACTGGATATGTATTTCAGGCTTTTGTACTTTTAAATTCACTATAAAGATGTGTCAGTCAGTGAGGCGATACCCTCCTCTGCTAGACTCATCAAACAATGAAAAAGCCCATTCTATGATTCTATAGAGCGGGCTCATGCTTCCAAAGGATGGAAATAATTAATTGAGGTAAAGTCTAAATGCTAGCGGGATAAGTTTAAGAGTTCTTTGGGAGAAGCTAAAAGATCGATCGCCACGAAGAAAACTTTACTCTCTGGACTGAGGAGAAAACGCCAAGCAATATTCATGCCGGCATTTCCCCCGAACCAAGGCGTTTGTACTTTCCCGGTTACTTTGATTTGGACAAAACCATCATCTGCGGGCTCAGTTACACCTTGCTCTGGAATCAGTTTTAGGTTTTGGCATTCCTCCCGGAAGAAGCGCAAGATGCTGGCTTTTCCGACAATAGGACGCTGGAAGGGGGGTTGGAGGGCACCATCTTCTTCAAATAACTTGATTAACTCATCAAAGTCATTGGCGTTGAGGTTATTCATGTAGGACAACACGGTGGGATTAGTAACCCCGGCAATGGCCACTTCTTTCCGTTGCGCAGTCGGTTGTGGAGCAACTACTGGTTCAGAAACTCGCTGATAGGAGCCTAATTTCCCTGGGTCAAAGCCCATATCAAGGACAGAATTACGTAAAACCGTAATTTGTTGCCCAGATTCTAGACCTTGAATCGTGCCCAGGACAGCCGAAGCATTCGCCGATAGTTGATAACCTTCAGGAATAGGGGCAATTTTGCCGGCTTCCATTAATTCACCAAGTCGATACCAAAATCCTAATTTAATGTTAGGAGTCCAAGTGGCATAAGTCCGACAGGTAGGTGTATCTTCACGGTTGGCGAGAGCACACATCGCTTGGCTTTGCTGCAATGGCGACATTTTTACCATCTCTTTTAACGTGTTCTCCGCCAGTTGCATACTTGCTGCTCCCGGTGCGGCGATCGTTAAAGTTTTGCCCATTTCGAGGTAAGCAAACCAAATTAGTGCCAGTTGATCTTCCGCACTCAGCTGATTAAAGCGAGCAATAGTCGCTGGAACGACATCAGCTACTAGGGTATTCGGAAAAATTGTACGCGCGGTATCAATGGAAAACGGCATAGGTCTACCTTGAGAAACTTTTTACCGAATCTATCATGTTTTGGTCTGCTGACATGGGGGGGAAACCGAAGTCTCACCAATGGCCCTGATCCCGCCATGGAAGAGGATGGTTGCTCACATAAAACAAACAGAGGGCGTTAATTCTACATTCCGCACCCTATGGGTAGCGTGAATAATTAATGTTCAACCTCCGCCAGTAGTGTGAGCACAAATACTTATACACCACCTGAAGTGTATTGAGTTTTGTAAGGCGCTACATCTAGACCGAACCTGCGTAATGTGGGTTGATTCTGGCAACGATGTAGTTCACCAAAATTAACGTTTAGTTACGGTTAGTTAACAGACGTTTAAGCCGTTACCACTTTTGCCTCTTTATTGGCAGCAAAACGCCGCAGAATGCTGTCTGCCATCTGTGCCGGGGTTAAGTCAAGATCAACTTTAGATTCATCTGGTTTAGCATGATCCACTAATTTATCGGGAACCCCCAGCCGTTGGAGAGAAACTAGCACCTCATTGTCCATCAAGGCTTCCGCCACCGCCGAGCCAAAGCCTCCCATCAGACAACCTTCTTCCATGGTGACCACTTTACCGATGCGCTGGGCTAGGGGCAAAATAAGCTCTGTATCCAACGGCTTCACAAAGCGAGCATTCACAACCGTTGCTTCAACGCCATGCTCATGGAGGATTTCTGCTGTTTGCAAAGCCGGGTATACCATTGCGCCATAACCCAGGATGAGGACATCATCTCCAGACCGTAAAATTTCTGCTTTCCCAATTTCAATCGATTCCCAGCCTTCTTCCATTAAAGGGACTCCGATGCCATTACCACGGGGATAACGCATGGCGATCGCCCCATCAGAATAATTAACGCCGGTGACCAACATTTGTTGGAGTTCCGCTTCATCTTTAGGAGCCATCACCACTAGATTTGGAATACACCGGAGATAGGCAATATCATACATTCCTTGGTGGGTAGGGCCATCTGCCCCCACGATACCGGCACGGTCTAGACAGAAAAAGACTGGAAGTTTTTGAATGCAAACATCATGGATAATTTGATCGTAAGCTCGCTGCAAGAAAGTGGAGTAGATTGTCGCCACGGGAATCATGCCTTCACAAGCCAAACCTGCCGCAAGCGTAACTGCATGCTGCTCAGCAATCCCCACGTCAATATATTGTTTAGGTAATTTCGCTTGAAGTTTATCTAAACCCGTCCCTGTCGCCATCGCGGCAGTAATTCCAATAATGCGGGCATCCTCCTTCGCTAAAGTCGTTAGGGTATGGGCAAAAACTTTAGAGTAACTAGGAGGTTTGGGTTTATTAGAGGGATAAGCTTTGCCGGTGGAAAGATTAAAAGGACTTTGGGCGTGATATCCGACTTGGTCTTTTTCCGCCAGGTCATAGCCCTTGCCCTTGATGGTGGAAACATGGACAAAAACAGGGCCATGAATTTTCTCTGCTTGTTTAAATGTACTAATTAGCTCTTGCAGATTGTGTCCATCAATCGGCCCGAAATATTTAAATCCGAGTTCTTCAATAACGGCCCCTACCTTAGGCACCGCTAACCGCTTCATTCCTTCCTTAACCCTCTCCATCTCTGGCGTCAGGGAATCTCCTAAAAAGGGTAAATGCTTGAATTGCTCTTCCAAATTGTCCGCCAAAAACTGCATAGGGTCACTCAGGCGAACCTTGTTTAAATAACGGGAAATGGCTCCTACGTTGGGAGAAATCGACATCTCATTATCATTAAGAATCACCATGATATTGGTGTTAGGCAGATGACCTGCATGGTTAATTGCCTCCAGTGCCATGCCGCCAGTCAATGCCCCATCTCCAATAAGGGAAACCACCTTAAAATCTTCCCCTTTTGCGTCCCGTGCTAGGGCCATGCCTAATCCAGCAGAAATACTAGTGGAAGCATGACCTGCCCCGAAATGGTCAAATTTACTTTCGCTACGCTTCAAATAACCGGCCACACCATCTTTTTGACGCAAAGTATGAAAGTCATGGTAACGTCCTGTTAACATCTTGTGAGGATAAGCCTGGTGACCCACATCCCAAATGACTCGGTCTTTGTCTAGGTCTAGGGTGGAATAGAGTGCCACGGTCAGCTCCACAACCCCCAATCCTGGTCCCAAGTGTCCGCCACTGGTAGCGACAGTTTGTAAATGCTTTTCACGGATCTGTCGTGAAATTTCTTCTAGTTCGCGAATTGATAAACCACTTAACTGATTGGGATGGGTCAGGTCACTGATGTGCATAAGATCTGTTGCCAACTTTAACGAAGACGTGATATTTAACCTATCTCACACTTTAACCCATTCAGTGATAGCTGTTGATGAGGTTGGTTGATGGCATTCGGGTGCCAACTTAGCCCCGGAGCCTTCAAGAGCTACTCTTTTTTTGATTCATCGGCCAAAACTCTGATTTATGGCGCTGACCAACCAGCGGAATGAGTCTATTGATCATTAATGTTCACCAACTCAAAAAAAGACCCCGGCATTGCCAGGGCTTATCTAGGAGAACTCAATGTCAATGGAAGGTACCGAAACCCCAATAACCTGCGACATTCGTGAATAACGCAAAGAAATTCTGGAAGGTTTCACTAGCCTTACAATTAAACAATAATTGAATTGTAAATTTTTGTCAAGCTAACTTGACTCTAGCTCTATTTTAAGCAGCCTATGTGTCTTGCTTGTCTCAAAAGCCCCGTCGTTGAACAATAGAGGTTACAGGGATTTGAAGCGAGAAAAAAGATTTATTGTCTAATTGCCTACAACAAAATTCGGTAAGATTAGCTTCAATCTTCCCCTATCCTTGCAACTATGTTTAGACTTATTACCGATTGCGATGGCCCAATTATGGACGTATCTGAACGGTACTATCAGGTTTATAACTATTGTTTGGATCAAGTTCAACAAGCGGGGCAAGACCTTCAATACCTCTCTAAGGCTGAGTTTTGGCAGCGGAAGCGAGCAAAAGTCCCTGAACTTGAAATTGGTCTCGAATCAGGATTATCACCCCAGCAAGCTCAAGATTTTGCCCATATTCGCCATGAAACGATCCATACCTTACCCTACCTTTCCTATGATCAACCCCTGCCGGAGGTAAAGTCCATCTTGCGATCGCTCCAGGAGCAAGGAATTGATTTAGTGCTAATGACCATGCGCAGGGTGCGGGAACTTGACGAAGCGTTAGAGCGTAATCAGTTAACTCAATTTTTTCCACTTAATCGGCGCTATTGTTTGGGGAATGATTATCAAAAAACAGGGGATACAAACGACAAACCACTGTTGATGAAGCGGGCAATGACAGAACTCCCCCCCGCTGAAACTGTGTGGATGGTAGGCGACACCGAGGCAGATATTTTAGCTGCTCAACAGGTCAATATTCCGGCGATCGCCGTTTTGTCGGGAATTCGCAACCGGGAACAATTAGAACGCTATCAACCCGATGAAATCGTACCCAACCTTGCCGCTGCTGCACACTTGTTTGTACGCTGTGCAATGGGAAAATCAGACGAAATTTAACTCAGTGCTTGCCAAGAATAACATCGACTGTATAAGATGATGATTGCTTAATTCGGGGCGTAGCGCAGCTTGGTAGCGCACCACTTTGGGGTAGTGGGGGTCGTGGGTTCAAATCCCGCCGCTCCGATTGAATTGAAAAGCCTTATATATAAGAGTTTGCAGCCTCTGGGGGCTGCTCTTTTACTGTTGGTGATTGTTTGACTGTCCAACGAAGAATAGGGGTTTTTGGGTACTTTTATTTCTAAAATGGGTATGAAATGCGCCTAATACCATCATGGAAATGAAAACTCAGAGGTGGTGCAACAGAGAAGTGTGGGATGGGTAATCTAATCTTGTCGTTTTGTCGTTCTACGATGGAGTTTATCTATGCAATGTCCATTATGTGGTCATGCGAAGGCACACAAACACGGTAGCATCAGCAAGGGCAGCCGGCGATATCATTGTCCCATTTGCGAGAAAACCTTCACGGACACCTTCGATACGCTCTACTACCGTCGGCAAATAACCCTAGAGGAAGTTCATACGATACTTCAATCCCATGCAGAGGGAAGCAGTTTGCGAGGCATCGCTCGTATTGGCAAACGAGCCTATGGCACGGTGGTTAGTCTGGTGAGGATGGCTAACCAGAAGGCTCAATTAATTCATAATCGAGCACTCCAAGCAGTAGAGACAGAGGCGATTGTTGGAGATGAGTTGTGGTCTTTTATCAAAAAAAACAGAAACAATGTCTACCGGAAGAACTCGATGTAGGCGATTGTTGGATTGGTTTGAGTTTAGCCAAAGATAGTGGTTTAATTCTGAGTGTTCGAGTCGGTAAGCACACAGACATTTTTCTTGATGAGCTGGTGGTTAGCACTGAGGGGAAGACGAATAGCAAACTCTGGTACACCGATAATTGGGGAGGCTATGAGCGAGTTCTGCCCCCTGAAATCCTCCATGTTGTCGGCAAAGAAAACACCCAGCGCCTTGAACGCACTAATGGGATTGTTCGGCAGCAAACAGGACGCTGGCATCGTCGTCAGAACAAGTTTGGAAAGCTTTGGGCGCAAACGATTGTGACGGCGCGTTTAGTGGTGAGCTATTTCAACTGGATTTGGAGCCATAGTCGCACCCATGACACGGCTGCTCAAAGGGCACAATTAACTACGCATGCTTGGACTTGGCATGATTTTGCCACCTATCCCACACTTTACTAGCGCACTACCTAATCAGCCTGGGCTGTTAATTACTCACAATGGTTTTAAGTTTGATTTGCCCTTTCTCATCCGTCGCTGGGAAAAGCATGGCATCACTCACTATTTCCGCCAAGGTCAGAAAAGCAAAAAAATCACTGCCAGTAGCTTTCATGGCAAGCCGATTGAGTTCAAACCACTGTACTGGAAGGGAACAGAAATTATTGATACTTTTCAGCAAGTCTGTATATGGGATAAGCAGACGGCTAAGTTGGAAGGATATGGATTAAAAAATGCGGTGTTGGCCTTAGGTCTGAGAAAAGAGAAGCGGCTAGAGTTAGCTTACAAGGAAATTCAGAACTGTTGGCAAGCCCAAAATTATGAACGATTGAGTGAGTATTTGGTTTTTGACTTGGAAGACACCAAGCTCCTGGCTGACTTTTTGTTGCCCGTGGTCTACTACCAAATGGCATATGTGCCGGACTTAAGTTTTCAGCAGTTGGCGATCGCCTCACCAGCATTGAAGGCGCAGAGAATTCATGAGGGGCTATATCGTGGGGGAAATCAGACTGTAGGAGCGGATCAAACATTGAGCTATGAAGGGGGCGGCGTGGCTTGCGTCAATCCGGGGCTTCATGATCAGGTGGCCAAGATTGATGTGGCGAGTTTATACCCCAGCATCATGCTTCGTTATGGCATTTGTTCACGGAAAGATAAGGAACATCGTTTTTTAGGTGTGTTGGCGTTTATGACCCAAGAGCGTTTGGAGCTTAAACAGCAAGCTAGAAACGGCGATCGCCAAGCAGATTATAGGCAGAAGGCATTAAAGGTGTTGATTAACGGCAGTTATGGGTTTCTGAAAACGAGATTCTATTCGTTTAATGATTACCAAGCGGCAGCTTTAGTAACGGCTTATGGTCGGAAGATTTTAGACGTGATGACCCAAATAGTAAACCAGTGTGAGGGCACGGTCGTTGAAATTGATACCGATGGAGTTATTTTCAGTCATCCAGACCCAAAAGCAGTTTGGGAGCAAGTTCAAGGGGCATTACCCACAGGTATTAACGTTGAACTGGAATTACAAAACGCAGGCATATATGTCCCCAACCCCAAAAACTATGTTTTGATGTTACCCAATGGTAAAACTGAAATTAAAGGCTTATATCGCAAGCGTAATCGCTGTCCGTTGGAAAAGGAATTTCCCATCGAGTTGGTAAAGCGGTATTTCCTTGATTCCCCAGCAGCGGCCAGGGGCTATTACTGGCAAATTCGGAAAAGCTTGATTAATCGAACGGTGGATATCCGCCGCCTGATGGTGACTCGTAAGATTGCTAGGAACGAGAAGAAATTGGTGGATTTGGGGATTGGCCAACCGGGTGATGTGGTGAGTTATTACCATCGAGAAGACCACGGTAACGGCAAAGCCAAGTATTTACCGACCGCATCGGGGGATTATGCCATTGGATATTATCGAGAACGGTTAGATCAACAATTCTATGAAATTTGTGGAAGCTTCCAAAAAAGTGAGCAAAATTCGGTCGAACAAATGTCAATTCCCTTCATCAAATATTAAGCGGTAGCAAATTTTGTATCTACAGCATCATTAAAGGAGGTAATGATTGTAATGATATTATCAGCATCTTCGTCTTGAAAGAGACCATCTAACCCTTCACTATGGAGGTCTGTGAAAGGTGGCTCATAGAGTAAGTGCGGCTCCATTGTGCCCTGTTGGGTAAGGAAATCGATAATTTGCTCGACAAAACGAATCTGGTTAGCCGTGAAGTAGGTGTTTTCGAGGTATCGACTAAAGGCGGCTTTGGCGGCGGCGCGGTCTAGTCCGACAATGCTGCGGATAAATTGTTTGAGGTTAATGGCTTGGGTGTCGTAGGCTTCGGTAAATTTTTCTTGGCTCTCTAGTCCGTCGGTGGTGAAGAGCATGGTTTCGAGGGACTCTAGATCGGTTTCGGTGAGGGGTAGATTTCGACGGAGTTTGGCGATCGCCACATGGTCTTGGTTGGCTCTGATGTAGGCTTCGACTTTTTTGCGGTACTGTTGGCGGCTAAATCCGGTTTGGATAGTGGGGACATTGGCCTCGCTAATGTCGATTAGTTCGTCTTGAAGATTGGTGTGAATAATATTGCTCTCTTTGGGGTCAATGAATTGCATTAAATCCCGCAGGTTTTTGCGTAAATTCTCCAGCATTGACAGGGTTACGTCTTCCCACCAGTTTTCGTTTAATGCTGCCTCGATAAGGGGAAGTTGAGTTTTGACCATGGGGATATTGGTTTTGGTTTCGAGGTTACTGAGGAGGTCGCGCACTTTATCCCGTAGGGTAACGAAATCAGGACTTTTTTTGATGATGCTCAGTTGTAGTTGTAGGCAAAGCAGATCGAAGCGGCGGGTTTCTGGTTTTTCTTTAGGGAGTCCATTGGGCAGGGGGGCGATCGCCTCCTCTAGGGTACGGCGTTGCTGGGGGGTAAAGTCTTGCCAGTTTTCTCGCTGACTAAAGGTTTCGATGTCTTGTAGGTGACGGCGCACCATAAAGTTTTCAGGTTCCATGCTCGCCACGTATTCATGGAGGTGATCGCCTAATGCTTGTTTTATTTCTTCGTCTTCGAGGTTTTGGAATAGGGTCAGGCGGGTTCTAAAAAGTTTGGCGGCTAAACTATCGGCGGGTTTGGGGTCGGCTTCTTTAACCTGTTGCTCGAAATATTCAAAATTACGGCAGGGGTCAAAAATCAAAAATTCCTTTTTGTCTTCACCAATGGCAAACAGAGCAGGACAGAGACGGGTTCCACGCCCAATCATCTGGTTAAATTTGACGCGGGAATAAACGGGTTTAGAAAAGACTAAATTCACCACTTCCGGCACATCTATGCCGGTGTCGAGCATATCTACGGAAATGGCGATCGCCACATCGCTATCTTTTTTAGAAAACTCATTGAGGATGCTTTGGGCGTAGGAGTCATGGCTATCGATGAGTTTGGCGAATTGTCCTCTGTAGTGGGGATAATTATGATCGAACTGTTCAAGGATTTTTTCGGCGTGGTTATGGTTACGGGCAAAGATAATCGTTTTCCCTAGGCGATCGCCACCGTCTACTTTTAAGCCAAATTCCATCAGAATTTCGAGGGCTTTATCGATGGTGTTAGCATTAAAGAGCCATTGATTAATCGCTGTGCCGCTTATTTCGTCGAGGATGTCGCCCGTTTCTGGGTCAGTGAATTTTTCCTCATATTCGATCTGTTCATCCGGGGAAAGGTCACTGTATTTAATGCCTCGACTCGGAAATTTTAGGGTGATATTAATTCCTTGGGAAGGAACAAGAAAACCATCATTGATGGCATCTTCCAGTTCATAGGCATAGGTGGGAGTCCCTTGCTCTAAGCCGAAAATTTCATAGGTGTCGCGGTTCACTTCGTCCCGTGGGGTGGCAGTTAGACCGATGAGCAAAGAATCGAAATACTCGAAGATGTAGCGATATTTTTTGTAGATGCTGCGGTGGGCTTCGTCGATAATGACTAGATCAAAATAACCAGAGCCGAATTTTCTGCCGGTGCTTTCAAACTGGTTAATTTGATTGATTACGGTGGGATAGGTTGAAATCACCACATTCGCCCCCTGTACTTCTTTTTCATCCACCAGGTTGATCACGGGTGCATTGGGGAGATGTGGATTAAAGGAGCGTTTGGCTTGTCGGACGAAGCTGTTACGATCTGCGAGGAATAGAACCCGTTTTACCCAGTTGGCTCGCATCAGGACATCCACCAGGCCGATCGCCGTGCGAGTTTTGCCGGTTCCGGTCGCCATGACGAGGAGGGCTTTTCGGTTTCGCTCAGTAAAAGTTTCGGTGATCCGTTTGATGGCTTCGATTTGGTAGGGTCGTTCAAATCCGGCAATATTTTGGTCTATGTCGATAGAGCGGAGAGGGTGATCGTTGCTGCGTCGCCAGATGAGTCGCTGTAATTCGTCTTTGCGTAGAAACCCATGAATTTCGCGGGGGGGATAGCTTTGATCATCCCAAAGGTAGGTTTGATAGCCGTTACTGTAGAAAATGATCGGGCGTTGCTTAAATTTTTGCTCTAGGCAGTCGGCATAGAGTTTGGCCTGTTCTTTCCCGATTTTGGGGTCTTTGGTGGTGCGTTTCGCTTCAATGACGGCGAGGGGTGAACCATTGTCATCCCACAGGACATAATCGACTTTCCCTTTGCCTGTTTTGTTAACGGATTTGGGCATACCTTCAACGGGATACTCGCGACAGTTTGGGTCACTGAGATCCCATCCCATTTCGATCAGTCTGGGGTCAATAAGGCGATCGCGGGTTTGTCCTTCGTTGTAGTCATGGCGATCGGGCGCAGTTTTGTTTTGTTGCTTGATCGCCGTGAGTTCGGCTAGGGCGGCTTTTAGTTGGGCTTCGGTTTGTTGTCTACGTTCTTCGGCAATGCGGTTCATCTCCTTGAATTGGGAGAGTTCGTTTTCGAGTTGTTGGAGTTCTGCTAGGGGTTTTTCTGCTTTGCCGGGTGCTGTGGGTCTAGTAATGAGGGCCGGGTTAAAGGGAATTTCGCCTAGATTCTTGCCGTTGGGGGAGTAGTATCGACACACCCAATAGAGCACATGAAACAATTCTTCGATGATGTAGAGGGAATCTGGCTCGGCAATGGTTTTGGGTTGGTGGACGGCAATATTGCCAATCTTTTGGATCTGGCGGATTTTTGGAAAGATGCCGGGGGAAAGATTGTCTTTAAAGGTTTGTTCGTGGATCAGTGCGCCTAGGTTGTTGTCGTAGGGCAGTTGGAGGTATTGGTCGTTTTTGTAGAGCCACAGAACGGTTTGTTCTAGAGTGAAGCGACTGAAGCGACTATAAAAGCAACTAGCGCGGGGGGCACTGTAAACGAGGCTTTCGGCACGGGTGGCATAATCGTATAACTTTGGAAAATCTATTTTTAGAAAATCAAAGTTTGAAGCCATGGGAAAACCTATATCTGTTAATTAATTTCGTCGAGTAGATCTGTTGCACTTTTCCACTCAGAAACCTTGCCGTCTCGATAAATTTTAGCGATGAAAGGGGCTTGATGTTGTTCTAAAAACGTCTTTATTTTTGGCATGGCTAGGCGGAAAATTTCTGCCATTTGGCTTCCTGAGAGGTTTTGGGAGGCGAGCGAAAACATTCTGATATTGGCTTGGGCTACGGTTTGCCGTTCGATGGCGTTGCGTCCGATCGCCGCGTCTTTGGTGAAGATAACCCAGCCTCTTCTACCGATTTCGGGTATCCATTCGATATCGAGGGTTGCTTGGGAGAAATGATTATCGTGGGCTTCGAGTTTGATATTGAGTGTTGCAAGGGCTTCAATGATTCTGCGTTTTCTTAGGCAGCGGTCAATGAAAAAGGTCGGCTCGTCTTGGGTCATGCTGCGGTTTTCCAGTTCATTTCGCAGCGGATCGCTTCTTCGATTTTGCTCTGGTCACATTCGTAGTCATAAACGAGTTCTTCGATGGAGTCCCCTGCGTGGTAGCGTTCGGCGAGGATGGCGGTAGGTATCCCTGTGTCAGCCACAATTAAACGACCAAAGGAAATGCGGAGGTCAATGACAACAATTTTGGGATTATTTTCGAGGGTGCTACGGGTGAAGGGATAGATTTTGGTGGCTACACCGTTTTTGTCGGCTTCGATGCGGTCTAGGTGGATTTTGAGGACTTCTTTTAAGGCGAGCTGTCCTTGTTGGGAAGCGTTGATCAGGGAGCCATATTTTTCGATGAAGAGGTCTACGCCATCGGTTTGAAAGGCTTGATGGGCGAGGGGATGGGGAATTTTAAATTGTTCGTCAATGAAGTCTAGAGCGGTGCGGACTTTACCGAGGTCGATTTTGTGGTGGTGGCGAATGGCACACAGGATGTGGAGTTCGACGAGGTTGGTGAAGGTGAGGGCGATTGGTTTGGTTTCTGGGACTTCGATAAGGGGATGAAAGTATTTCTCGCCTTGGTTCACGGGGTATTTTCTGCCGACTGTCCAAGAGCGGATCGTCTGTTGGGGGATATTTAGATAGCGGGCTGCGTCCCCAGTGGAATAGCTGGGAATGTTACGTGGATCTTTGCCGCCATAAATATCGATCACTATAGTTCTGTGTGGTTTGGGATGTTTTTATTTTAAGACTCAGGTTTACGAATAGCTCAACGGGCTAAGAACATCAGTATTAATGAGTAATTGCTGCATGTTAGCGAGTCCATTGATTTTGACGGAGGTTTCTCACCCATGGGCTACTGTCTTGGGTTTCGGGTCTGTCGCTCCACATACCGACGAAGTTTTGATTTTCGAGGTTTAGGGGATTGGGTTGGGTTCGATTTGTTTGGGCTTTTTGCTTTGAGGAACTGGACAAATTCAGCCAATATTTTTTGGGCTTCGGGGGACAGTTTGATGATGTCAGCTTTGAGGGTTTCGATTTCAATCATGTATTTTAGTTGCTTGATTTATGCCACTGCGAAGTCTGTGATTTTTCGGCGTTCTGGGGTCTTAAAGGCTAAAACGATTTTTTGTGGGGAAACGCCAAGTTTAACGAGTTCGTTGGCGATACCTTCTTCTGTTTCGTCGTTTTGAATCCAAAGCTTTTCATTGAGCAGGTCGATATGAATCAAGCTGCCATAGATGCGTTGGTTTTTATGCCAGCCGGTTTCGAGGAGGAGATAGTGGTTATTTTTTTCGTCGATGATCAGCTGTAGTTCGCTGTCTGGGTCTTGACCAAGAAAGTCGTAGTAGTCCTGCAAAACTTTGATGGCGGCTTGTTTGAGTTCGTTTAGGTCATCCATTGGGTAATCTCCTCTTGGTTAATGTCGATCGCCGCATTGCAGTAGTGGAATTAAATAGATCTTCTGATTCATCACAACTCACCGCGAAAGGCTCTTTGCAGTAGGGATTTAAATAGATTTTCTGATTCTTGATAACTTAAAATAATACGTTTTTTTGTATTTTGAATCGCCGCCAACCTATTTAAATATTGTTTTTGTAATTCCAAAGGTGGGATTAACGCCGGAAATTTTTTAAGTTGCGTTTTATTTATTGTTGCAAGGCCAATTCAACAATGAAGTGCATCAGAGTCTGAAGATAGTTTATAGAATACTTCAAAAGGGGTTCGATAGTCAAGGCATTTTCTAGGACGATTGTTAATTAATTCGACGGCTTTTTCTACTTCTTCTGGAGAGACTATTTTAAAATTTGTCCCTTTTGGAAAAAATTGCCGAAGTAAACCATTGGTATGTTCATTAAGCCCTCTTTCCCATGAATGATAAGGATTGGCAAAGTAGAAAGATGCAGACAATGTTTCACTTAGTTCTTCATGGAAACTAAACTCCTTGCCATTGTCACAAGTGAATGTTTTTAATTTTTCTTGTGGGATATTTTTAAAGAGTTTTGATGTAACTATATTCATACTTTTTGCTGTTTTATTTTTTGCTAGTCCTGCCACTAGAAACTTTGATGCTTTATCTACATGAGTAACTAAAATTCCTAAATGGTTTCCCCCAATCATTGTGTCACTTTCCCAGTGGCTATCTCTTTTTTCTCTCCTGCTATTGCCGGTCTTTGTTCTATGCCGACTCGATTAGGAATGCCTCCACGCTTACCTTTCATGCTTCCCCGCTTTTTCCTTTTCTTTTTTCCTTGTCTTAAATATCGCTGATATTTTCCTAACCCTTGATAGTTTTGATAAATCATTTGATAGATTGTTTCATAACTTATCCATTTCCCTCCTAATTTTTTTAGCCTACCGGCTATTTGTTCCGGGCTATGATATTTTTTTAGCCTGGTCTTTACTTCATGTAATATCCAGTCATTTATGTTGTTAAATTTCTTTTTGGACTCTTTCCTTCTATTATCTGCTAAAACTTGAGCCTTGTCAGGTGAATACCACCCTTGCTCTGTCCTATTTCTTTGCAATTCCCGACAAATTGTACTTTGTGAACACCCAACCAGTTTGGCTAGTTCTCGTTGTGATAAGTTCTGTTCTTGTTTTAGTTGATAAAGATGATTTCGTTGGTCTATGCTAAGATGCGAATAGCTCATTGGTTTGCCTGCTGGTTTTGAACGACTTCAGACTCTAACTGGTGAGCTTTTCTATGTCAAGCTTTTTATGTGATGCACTTCAGATTTAAATCGGCGAAGGTCTGGTCTGACACAAAAAATATGGTTTTGATGAATACATGGCTCTATTTCTCCATGCCATACAGAGCCACGTCCCAACTTATCAGGGTCGCCCCCTTCCGTAAGAAGAACATCACCTTTCTTTAAGGAATATTTTTCTGCATCCGTTGGAGTAACCGTTAATTCCTTGATTTCATTTAAGTCGATATATCCATCTTGTACATTAGCCACTCGCATATAAGGAATGGAAATCAAGTTATCTGTTTTATTCTTTTTACCTTTTGCGATGCCAGATTGAATTATCGCAAAATTTTCTAAAGTTTCAGTTTCCCAGCCTTTAGGGTTGGTGACGGGATCGCCAAACATATCGAGGAAGAGCGATCGCCCTAATTCTTCAGTAAGTTTTATTGCCTGCGATCGCTTGCGTCTGATTTCGTCCGCCTTGTCGAGGATTGCCGCTATACGTCTCTGTTCGGCGAGTGAGGGAAATGGAATTAAAAGGTTGCGTAAGACTTTTAGTGATACAAACTTTTGCGTTCCTCCTCTTGTTTTATTGTTTAACTGCCTTTGAATAAGAGGAGTTTTTAGTAAATACAAGAAAAATTTTGGGTCAATAGGGCTATCTTTGAATTTGAAGAGGGCAACATTCTTAATTGAAAACTCTAAATCTGTTTCTACTAGAGTGGGATTTCCTATCGTTCCAATCATTGCGAATAAAATATCATTTATGTCAACTTTTGAACGCTTACTAATATCTTGATGATCTTCTTCTGAAATATAGGAAATATTGCTAAAATCTATTCCATTAGGCTTTAAGTTTTTTGACGTAATTAAAGGGTAACCCTCTTGAGTATATTTCGGGGTTTCATGAGTTCCGTCTCTAACATCAACTACATCATTGCACTTAGACCATTGCCATATTTGGGGTAACTTAATTATCATTCCAGCTACTTTCATTTCAACATCACCTCAAGTCCATTAAGATCAGCCCGAATCTCATTCTCTAGACTTTTCAACTTCCCTAAAATTATCAATCTTCTACCTCTTCCAGAATGACTTGAACTTGTTCATACAAAACAGGGATTTCATTGATCACTACATCCCACACCAGATCATAATTCACCAAAAAAAAAAAAAAAAAAAAAAAAAAAAAAAAAAAAAAAAAAAAAAAAAAAAAAAAAAAAAAAAAAAAAAAAAAAAAAAAAAAAAAAAAACGAATTAACTTATCTCGCATTTCCCGCCATCTGCCGCCAAGGCTCACGCCGGATATTTTGCCCTTACAGAGTCCGGTAAATTTTTCGTCGCCTCCCCAATAACCTCCAGACACCGCACAAAAGATCGCGTCAGCATTTCATCCCCACAAAAAGCCTCCTTATCGACCCCTTGAGAAAACCTGATTAAGACACTAGCCTCATCACGAATATGCAATAAATAAGCCCTAACCGAACGAGACATATTCCACCTCACCTAAAATATTCTCCTTTAGATAAGGACTCAGCGATTCCGGCGTTAAAACATCAACCTTGCGGTTAAAAAGATCTTCCAGAAAAAAACATAAATCCATAAAATTCATGAATGTTTTTAGCTCCGGCTCAAACACCACCAACAGATCAATATCACTCTGTTCCGTTGCCTCCTCCCGCCGAAACGACCCAAACAACCCACAGCGCCTCACTCCATAGCCCTCCAGCGTTTCCCAGTGCGCCTTTAACTGCTCAAAAATATCATGCTTATTGGCGACTACTACACTCATCGCAACATCCCCTCAAGCTCATTTAGATCAGCCCGAATCTCATCCTCTAAACTTTTCAACTTCCCTAAAATCACCAACGGCGGCTCATATTCTACCTCCTCATACTCAATCTCCTTATACCGATTAATCGAGAGATCGTAATTGTTCTCTGCAATCTCTTCTTTCGGTACAAAAAACGCCTTAGCCTTGCGATCCGTATCCCTTGTTAAATCTCGATTTTTCCAGCGTTCAATAATGTCAGGAATATCATTTTCCTCAATCGGCGATCTTTTATCATCCAGCGACAACCCATCCGCCTGCATATCGTAGAACCAGACTCCATCAGTACCGCCCGCCCCCGTCTTCGTAAAGATCATGATGGCAGTCGAAACCCCCGCATAGGGCTTAAACACCCCCGACGGCATCGACACAATCCCATCCAGCTTATGATCCTCTACCAACATTTTCCGCAAAGCCTTATGCGCCCTAGAGGAACCAAACAGAACCCCATCCGGCACAATCACCGCCGCCCGTCCCCCTTTCTTGAGTAAGCGCAGAAACAACGCCCCAAAAAGTAGCTCCGTTTTTTTCGTATTAACAACCTGCTTCAGATCACTCGCAATACTCTCCTTATCCACAGACCCCTTAAACGGTGGATTAGCCAGGATTAACGTAAATTGCTCCTCCACCCCAGCATGATCCTCAGACAAAGAATCTCGCGCCTCAATTTTCGGGTCTTCAATGCCGTGGAGCATCATATTCATCGAACCGATCCGCAACATCGTCGGGTCAAAATCAAACCCGTGGAACATCTCCGAATTAAAATGCTCCCGATTTCCCGCCGCGTTTAGCGCTAAATTGCCATCACTGTCCTTTAAATCCCGCAGATATTCCGCCACAGCGACAAGGAAACCACCCGTCCCACAAGCCGGATCACAAACAATCTCGCGCGGGTTTGGCTCCATCATCTCCACCATCAGCTTGATAATGTGGCGCGGTGTCCTAAATTGTCCATTTGTGCCCGCCGTGCTGAGTTTCGAGAGCATATATTCATACAGATCCCCCTTCGTATCCCGATCCACCATGGGAATCTGATCAATCTGTTCTACCACCGTAGACAACAGAGAAGCATTGGCGATCATAAACGTTGCATCCTTCATATGCACCGCGTAGGCTCCCCCGTCTTTTCCTAGATTTTTAATCATCGGAAAAGCATGATCTCGAACAACGTTGAGCATCTCCAACCCATTAAGCTGCTTAAAATTTGACCACCGATAATCCTGTTG
>CALNXU010000032.1:0-61710 GCA_942490695.1 Merismopediaceae cyanobacterium
AAGTTGAAAATAAAGTGGCGACAGCAATGACGAGATAGAGACGCTCTAGGCATTCAACGGAAACGGAACCCGAGACATTTGCCACTGAAAAACTCCAGACTTGCTATCGAGAAAAAAGGGTGTTCAATGCGAAAGCGTAAGCCATATTGCCAGAAAGTTTCGAGGCTGGGGGTTCATGGTAAGAATTGCCCATTTATCCTTGGCACCGGAACAGAGGCCAAAGCCAGATGAACCTGAAAGCGGGCGTCCTCCCAAATACGAACATTTTTGATAGAAAAGCTGCCTATTGTCTTGGAGGAAATAATTCACTTACCTTGTAACCAAATCCCCGTCGTCGCACTCCATAAATGAGGAGTATCAGAAGGAAGTGCGTATCGCTCCAGTGCCAACGACTAGCTTGTAACCATTTCACCAGATTTTGATTGGCAAAGCCCCTATCGGCTAACAACATGACGTTTGAGAAGGATGCCAGACATTGATGGGCTTTTTCCAACAAAGGGGCATATTTCTCCCTAGCGACACTGGCACTGGGATGCTCTAACCCTAGCCACAATAGGGGGGATACCTCTACCTCCAATAACGAGTGACAGGTAGACAAAACAAAATTGGTTCCACAACAGGGTTGTATCCAATGCTACATATAGCCTTTCCTGCTCTCGACCTGATATTGCCTTGAGCACTAATGGCAGGTAGATTTCTTCGATTTTGATGCGGTTATTTTTCAAAAAACGACGCCATCGTTTCTGATTGCTGTCCTCCTTTTTGGCTCGACTTTGAACGTAGCTTCCCCATTCTGATTGATTAACTTTTTGACTTCCAAGTAGGGCTGCTACCATCCATGCCAAGGTTACTAGATGTCTTAAATCGACAAATTTACTTCCTTCTTTCAGATACTGATACACTTCTGTGTAGATTTTTTTCTGGGTCATTTTTGATTCCTCTTGAATCTCTCCATTTATTCCTCTTTTTCTCTTTTCTGCAACCCTCTCCTCGTCTGACTTTCAGCTACTTGTGTCCGTCACTGAGGTGTATGACTGTAGCGTGGAGTGATGGTCATTTACACAAAAAGGAAGTTAAATTAATCCGTCAAGTCTTGACGGATATACTATCTGTATCTTCCCAAGAAATCATAATCTTGAAAGAAACTATGAAGGCTAAGTCTCAGATTAGTCTTGAGGACTGTATCAAAAGCTTAAAAACAAGGCTACCTCATGTTGAAACAGAAGCTGTTCTGAAAATACTGGCAGATATTGCCCATGCAGATGACAAAATACATCCATTTGAAGTGGAGATGATTCATCGCGTCTCAGCATTAATGGGAGTCGACGAATTCCAGTGGTCGAGAATCTTAGAAGATTTGAATCTAGGTGCTCCTTTCAGACTAGAGGAATATTTTGAGTTACTAGGAATAAGTATAAGTAGTGGGGCAACAGCCAGTGATATTAAACAGGCGTATCGCCGCAAAGTGAGAGATTATCATCCGGATCACTATCAAAACTTACCAGAAGAATTCAAAAAATTGGCTAAAGAAATGACTATTAAACTAAATGAGGCTCGTGATGAACTACTTAGATATTGCGTTTGAGTAGTAGTTCATCAATCATGTCCTAAAGCAAAAATTCTCATTGTGTGGAATTTTAAAAACGTTTCTATCCTGCATTTATAGCTGACCAGTCTCAGTAGATCACAAAGGATTGAGGCAAGGGCTGAATCCGTAGAAAAGGGGTAGGGTCAGGTTAGAAGATCTTGGACGAAAAGCCATGACAACCTACCCCTCATTAGTATCCCCTACGCCAGCGTTGACCGACGACGCGACCTTGAGTGCTGCCCTAGAGTGCCTGAAAGCCCATCTACCGGTGACGATGCAGGGGGAGTATCAGCCGGAGACCCTCTATGAAGTGTTGCTGTGGGCTGCGAGCCATCATGACAGCATTGAGCATGCCGCCCAACAATTGACCGGCGTGCCCACCGGCAACGATCTCCGGTACCACCTGGATAAATTTGAGGCGATGGCCACGGTCGAGCGGCAGGTGAATGCAGCCCTCCAAAGCCGCCTGCCGTCCGACATTGTGAATCACCGTCATCGCTTAGCCATCGATCTGCATCTGTTGCCCTACTACGGTCAGCCGAGTGAAGCAGAAGCGCCGTATATTTATCGGTCTCAGGCCAAAGCGGGCACCACGTCTTTCTTTGCCTACGCCACGGTGTACGTGATTCGTGCCCATCGGCGGGTCACGTTGGCAATCCATGCCGTCTGGCGAGGCGAGACTATGGTGGCGATTATCACCCGCCTGCTCGACGCGATGAACACCTTAAGCGTGAAGGTTCAGCGGCTCTATCTCGACCGGGGCTTTTACAGCGTGCCAGTGATTCGCTGGTTGATGGCTTTGAAGCTCCCGTTTATCATGCCTGCCATGATCCGGGGCAAAACTGGCGGCACCCGTGCCCTCTGCAACGGACGTCGCAGCTATCAAACCTCCTTCCTACACCCTCAGTACCGACTATGGCTCGGTGACCTGCCCCATGGTCGTCATCTGTCGCTACCGCAACGGCGCTCAAGGAAAGCACGGTATCCAATACCTGCTCTATGTGGTCTATCGGGCGAACGTGGCGTGGTCGCAGGTGCATCGCCATTACCGCTACCGCTTCGGCATTGAGACCAGCTATCGCATCAAAAATCAGGCCCGCATCCGCTCTACCACCAAGAATCCCGTGCTGCGGCTACTTTACGTCGCCCTGGCCTTTATCTTGGTCAATCTCTGGGTTTACCTGCTGTGGCAGGCGGTGAGTGCGACCCGACGAGGCGGACGACGGGTCTTTCAAAAACGGTTTCCACTCAAAACCATGCTTTCCTTCATCCGCCAGGTGGTTGAGCGACATTTCCGCTTGTCCGGGCTGTATATCTACCTATGACAGCATGAGCTGTTTTCGATCTACTGAGGCTGAGTAGTTTAAGTGTATATCCAGTAGCGATCGCCAACTAATAGCGTTCATGGTTCTTAACCGATGCATTTGCGAGTCAGTTGAGGCCTCAGTTTTCTATACCTCTTCCTCTCGATTCCTGTCTCCACAAATAACTTGATTGATATGCTTGTGCGAAAGCCGGCCAAGCTTAGATCAACTTCGGTGGTAATGGCACCGCCCTCAGCAAGCCTTTTGCTACTAAGGGTTAATTATTCTAGTGGGCGGGATACTGTTCTATTGCCATCAATCGCTGATGGCGGAAACAAAAGTCCACCCTGGCTTTGGCAAGACAGCAGCCAACGTCGGGTCTAAATCCTATGCCGTCTTCAATCCCCTGGTTTATTCCATTGATACATTTACTCCCATCATCGATCTCCACCAACAAAAGCTGTGGCTTCCCGATGCCAGTAAAGGTCGGGAAATTCCTCTGCTTATCATCAAAGTACGTTCGGGGGACCTGTTACGCCGCTGGGTCTGGTTTCAAATCATTGCCGGATGGGTATTGACGACCTTATGGGTTGCAGGCTTTACCGGATTAGTCCGGAACAAGAACTAGACCCAAGCCCCTAAGCCGGAAACCAGACCATTTACTACCGTCTCCTTCGTGTCCGCGAAACCTTTCTGGTTTGGGTGAGAGCGGTTCTACTCGACGCGGAGTGACAATTCTTGATTTCTGAAACAGGAGGTCAACATTTACCCCTCCCCCTTCTCAAAGAATCGCTTAAGCGGACAAGTAATCCCCACCGCTCTGCCCATTGCAGAGGATAAGTCACGGTAAAATCGTAAAAAAACGTTAAGCATTACCCTATGAACGACCTCAGCACAATCCGTATCCGTGGTGCCAGACAACATAACCTCAAAAATATTGATCTGGATTTACCGCGCGATCGCCTAATTGTGTTTACGGGGGTATCCGGGTCAGGGAAATCTTCGTTAGCATTTGACACCATTTTCGCGGAGGGCCAACGGCGCTATGTGGAATCGTTGAGTGCCTATGCACGGCAGTTTTTAGGGCAATTGGATAAGCCGGATGTGGACAGCATTGAAGGACTCAGTCCGGCCATTTCCATTGATCAAAAATCCACCTCCCACAATCCCCGCTCCACTGTGGGAACGGTGACAGAAATTTATGATTACCTCCGGCTCCTGTTTGGCCGAGCTGGCAGTCCCCATTGTCCCCATTGCCAACGAAACATTGCCCCCCAAACCATTGATGAGATGTGTGACCGGGTGATGGATTTGCCTGACCGCACCAAATTTCAAATCCTTGCGCCTGTGGTGAAAGGAAAAAAAGGAACCCACAAACAGTTGCTGTCCAGCCTCACCTCCCAGGGATTTGTGCGGGTGCGGATTAATGGTGATGTGCGGGAATTGAGCGACAACATTGAATTAAAAAAAGGCAAAGCCCACACCATTGAAGTGGTGATTGATCGTCTGATCAAGAAATCGGGCTTAGAGGAAAGGTTAGCGGATTCGTTGGGAACCTGTTTAAAGCAAGCAGAAGGAACCGCCGTCATTGATATTTTGGATCGACCCACGCTGACGGTGGTGGAAGGTAACGGCAATCGCTCACTCAAGGCAGCGGATAAGGGAGAGGCCTATCAGGTCAATGGGGCTAAGGAGTTGGTTTTTTCTGAAAATTTTGCCTGCCCAGAGCATGGGGCGGTGATGGATGAATTGTCCCCCCGGTTATTTTCCTTCAATTCTCCCTATGGCGCTTGCCCCGATTGCCACGGCATCGGCTTTGTCCGTTCTTTCTGTCCCGATTTAGTGGTTCCCGACCCCGAAAAATCGGTTTATGCGGCGATCGCCCCCTGGTCGGAAAAAGATAATGCCTATTATTTATCGTTGCTGTATAGCCTGGGGCAACATGTTGGGTTTGAGCTACAGACACCCTGGAATCGGTTAAGTGACGAGCAGCAGGAAATTCTTCTATACGGCACTCAAGAAGAAATTTGGTTTGAAGGGGAATCCCGTTACGGCAAAAATCAGGGCTATAAACGTCGCTATGCTGGGGCATTGAACATGCTGCAACGGAATTACGATGAAACTAGCTCTGATATCGCCAAACAAAAACTGGAAAAATATATCGTCAACCAAGCCTGCCACACCTGTGACGGTAAACGGCTAAAGCCCGAATCCTTGGCGGTCAAGCTGGGTCAATTTAACATTCATGACCTGACCAGTGCCCCCATCCGCGAAGCGTTGCAACGGATTGAATCCCTAGACTTAACGTCTCGCCAGGCGCTGATTGGAGAATTGGCTCTAAAGGAAATTAAAGCACGGTTGCAGTTTTTGCTGGATGTGGGATTGGATTACCTGACGCTAGACCGGGCCGCCATGACCTTATCCGGGGGGGAAGCCCAACGGATTCGCTTGGCTACCCAAATTGGCTCTGGTTTGACCGGCGTGCTGTATGTATTGGATGAACCGAGCATTGGGTTGCATCAACGGGACAATGACCGATTACTCGCCACCCTTGAAAAATTACGCGATCTCGGCAATACCCTGATCGTGGTGGAACATGATGAAGACACGATCCGCCATGCTGACCATGTGGTTGATATTGGGCCTAAGGCGGGTATCCACGGTGGCGAAATTGTTTGTCAAGGGGACTTCAACGCCCTTATCAACAATCCCAAATCCTTAACGGGGGCCTATCTGTCGGGTCAAAAGGCGATCGCCTCACCCACGCAACGACGAGGGGGGAATGGAGCCAAGTTGACCCTCAAAGGTTGCCAGCAAAATAACTTAAAAAATGTGGATGTTACTATTCCCCTCGGCAAATTAGTTTGTATTACGGGGGTTTCTGGGTCAGGTAAATCCACGTTGGTGAATGAACTGCTCCACCCCGCACTGCAACATCACCTATCGCGTCAAGTTCCCTTCCCCAAGCATTTGAACGAAGTAACGGGACTCCAGGCGATCGACAAAGTGATTGTCATTGACCAGTCTCCCATTGGTCGCACTCCCCGCTCTAATCCAGCCACCTATACCGGTATTTTTGACCCCATCCGCGAAGTCTTTACCCAAACCATCGAAGCCAAAGCCAGGGGCTACAAGCCGGGTCGTTTTTCCTTCAATGTCAAAGGGGGGCGATGTGAAGCCTGTAGTGGCCAAGGGGTCAATGTCATCGAAATGAATTTTTTGCCCGATGTTTACGTGCAATGTGATGTCTGTAAAGGAGCACGTTATAACCGCGAAACCTTACAGGTGAAATATAAAAGGTATTCCATTGCCGATGTGCTGGACATGACCACCGAAGAAGCCCTCGCCACCTTTGAAAATATCCCCCGTGCGGTAAATCGCTTACAAACCCTGGTGGATGTGGGGTTGGGTTATATCAAGCTCGGACAACCCGCACCAACGCTGTCAGGGGGGGAAGCTCAGCGGGTCAAACTGGCATCCGAACTGTCCCGCCGTGCCACCGGCAAAACCCTTTATCTAATCGACGAGCCCACTACGGGGCTATCGTTTTACGATGTTCACCACTTATTAAACGTATTGCAACGTCTTGTTGATAAGGGCAATTCCGTTTTGGTGATCGAACACAATCTGGATGTCATCCGCTGTAGCGATTGGTTGATTGATCTGGGCCCAGAAGGTGGCGATCGGGGAGGAGAAATATTGGTGACAGGAACCCCAGAAACGGTAGCAAAACATCCTAGTTCCTATACCGGAAAGTATTTAGCCAAGGTGTTGACGCAATAGAAAATGAACTCCCTCGCTGTTGGCTGGATTTGTAGTGGTGATATGGAAGTAGTGATAGCTTAAAACCGATAGAGAGAAATAGCTTTAGCATTATGACGAATTGTCATTATTAATCGCTTTTCTCGGCATTATTCTGGCAAAATCCCTATTTCATAAGACTTTCGGCTAAAGTTCGCCTAAAATCGAAGAGCGATAACGTCATAGTCATATTTGCTGAAGACTTTACCAGATTTACCAGACATATCTTTTAGACACCACCACCTGAGAATTACTACCCGTTTGCCTCACCATCGTGTCCATAATCTCTTGACTCCTTGACAGATTGAAGTTTTCTTACTCATCCCTTAAGCAACCTGAGCTAACGTAATGACAATCTGGACAGTTAGTTCTCCGCCTATTTGTGCGGTTGCCTGCTGAACTATTTCAACTAGGAGTTTAAATGTTAAAAATTGGTATTAACGGCTTTGGTCGTATCGGTCGGTTGGTTGCCCGGATTGCGATGACACACCCAGAGATCGAATTGGTGGGCATCAACGACCTGGTTCCTGCTCCCAATCTGGCTTACTTATTTAAATACGACTCAACCCACGGTTCTTATGGCGGAGAAGTGGTGGCCAAATCCGACGGTATTGTCATTGATGGCCAATTTGTTCCCTGCCTTTCTGAACGAGACCCGGCTCAACTGCCTTGGGGCAAGCTGGAGGCTGACTACGTCGTTGAATCGACTGGACTATTCACCACCTATGAAAAAGCCGAAAGTCATCTCAACGCTGGAACTAAACGGGTAATTCTTTCTGCTCCTTCTAAAGATCCAGATAAAATTCCGACGTTTGTGGTGGGCGTTAACCACGAAGACTTTAATCCTGAAACGGACAAAATCGTTTCCAATGCAAGTTGTACCACCAATTGTCTGGCTCCCGTGGCCAAGGTCTTAGACGACAATTTTGGTATCGCAGAAGGTTTAATGACAACCGTTCATGCCATGACGGCGACCCAACCGACTGTCGATGGCCCCAGTAAAAAAGATTTTCGGGGGGGACGGGGCGCAGCCCAAAATATCATTCCCGCGTCTACTGGGGCAGCTAAAGCGGTGACATTGGTTTTACCGCACCTCAAAGGCAAGTTAACGGGGATGGCATTCCGAGTGCCGACGCCGAATGTATCGGTGGTGGATTTAACCTTTAAAACCGAAAAAACAACGTCCTACGAAGCAATCTGTGCGGCCATGAAAGCTGAAGCAATGGGCTCCCTCAAAGGGGTGTTGGGGTATACCGAAGATTCGGTGGTATCCATGGATTTTCGGAGCGATCCCCATTCCAGTATTTTTGATGCGGGGGCAGGCATGGGACTCAACAGTAATTTCTTCAAGGTTGTTTCTTGGTACGACAATGAATGGGGCTATTCCTGCCGGGTATTGGATTTGATGGTGGCGATGGCTAAAAAAGATGGATTAGTCTGACGCTGAATTCTTTGAAAAACTGTTGGAGCTGCTCCTCCCGCTCCCGGCGGGTCTTAATTTTTCTCGTCAGGGGCCAATGCTGTCGGGGACGTAATTTCTTGGGGCTGGTTAGCTTAACACCACCTTAGGACGCAACACCCTTCCCGTCGGTTCTGCCGTGACCAAGGCCATGCCCAAACAATCTTCCTGCTCGGTCTCAACCCGGACAATTCCGATGGGAATATCCGTTAACAGCAATCGTTGCCCCTGCTGCCATCGCTGAATGAGATCGCCAGTTAAGGTGACAGCCGGATGGTGTCGGAGGACTTGGTTAGGGGATGCCAAGGGGGGAGGTTGTTGCTCGGCGATTCTTTGTTCCAGCATTTCAGGGGTCACACTCTGGGCTAAGGACATGCCCCCACTCCATCGTCTTTCAAGCCCGGCTAACGTTGCCCCCACCCCCAGGCGATCGCCTAAGTCACGGGCAAGGGAGCGGATATAGGTTCCTTCCCCACAGGTAATGGTTAAGCCCAATTCTGCCTTCTCACCGGGCTGGAAGTGGGTAATGGTTAATTCAGTAATCGTGACGGTTCGCTGGGGGACATCACAGGCAATCCCGGCCCGAGCCAGTTCATACAGACGCTTTCCTTGCACTTGTATGGCACTAAATTTAGGGGGAATTTGGGGGATCGTTCCCCGAAATTCGGGCAGCACGGATTCCACGACCGCCAAGGTGACTCTTGACGCATTTTGTTCCGCTAAAATTGCCCCGGCTAGATCATCACTGTCGGTCCGGAGACCAAAACGGATTAACGCCTGATAGACTTTGGTGGTCGATAGATAGGGCAATAGCCGCGTCGCTCTACCCACCGCCATTGGCAGCACCCCTGTCGCTAAAGGATCTAATGTCCCACCATGACCGACCTTCCGCTGTTGTAACAGACGCCGGACTTTGGCAACACAATCATGGGATGTCCAATGGAGCGGTTTATTCAGATTGAGAAAACCCATCAATGGTGGGGGGTTATCCATGGGCAGAGCAAAACAAACAAGATTTTTGCCACTTATAATGACAGTTTCGCGGAAACTGAGCCAATGCGGTTAAGGGGTTAAACGTTAAAAATAGATGGGTGAACCTAAAGAATGGGGGTTCCGGCTTCTTCCTTCTCCCCATCCAGGGTTTCAGCGTCAGCCGTGACCTGAGTATCGTTGCTTTTTTCTTCCTCGGTTGACTCATCTTCATCCACTGCCGCTAGGTCAACTTGCTGGCGATAGTAATCCACACTTTTTACCCGGACATCAACTTCATCTCCCAAACGGTAGGTGATACGGGTTTTTCGTCCCACCAGGGAAGCTTGGCGTCCCCGGAATTCGTACCAGTCGTCCTTGAGCGAACTGACATGAACCAGCCCTTCCGCCAGTAAATCGAATATTTGGACAAAGAAGCCATAGGACTGTACCCCGGTAATTAACCCCCGGAATACTTCCCCGGTCCGGGCTTTCATTTTTTCTGCTTTTTTTAATCCTTGTAGGTCTTTTTCGGCATCTTCCGCCGCTTGGCTACAGGTATTGAGGTGGGGGACCAATTGGTGCAATGTTGATTGCAGCTCGTCGTGCAGTGCTGGCGGAATGACATTCCAGTTAATTTGTCCCCGGCAGGTATCTTTGGTTAACTCAACGCCGGTTTTCATTTGCTTCGTGCGGCGATCGCGCCCGTCACTGAGCGCTAGTTTTAAAAGCCGTTGCACCACCAAATCGGCATAGCGCTGGGCAGGGGCAATGCAATGGCAGTAAGCAGACTCATATCCCAGGGCAAAATGGGGCGCTGGATGGCTAAAGTATTTTTCGGCCGGCAAGGTACTACGAAGTAAATTGTCCAACACCCCTTTGCTGGATTGATCTTGGAAGCTCTGCACCAGGCGATGATAGTCCTGGGGTGTGACATCTTCATCGGTGTTGACGTTGACTCCCAACGATAAGTTTTCTCCTAGCCGTAAAATATCCGATAAATCTTCCCAATCCGGTACCGTTTGACCGCAATAGATGCCGGGAATGCCTAATCCCTGGAGTTGTAACGCCACTTGGTGTTGGAGTACCACCAACAGTTCCGCCAGTAGCGCCTGGGTGGGTAAGCTCTCAGTTTCCAAAATTGTCCCTAAACGCGCCTCATCTCCCAGGGGCGTTGGGGCATCCGTTTGTAAATTAAAGCCACCCCGTTGCAGACGTTGAGATTTCAATAAAGGGCAGAGGTGAAAAAAGAGTTGCTGAAGAATGTCAATATAGCCTTTTAAGCCATAGGTTTTCATTCCTTTGGGCGGCGAATCGGGATTGGTCAGTAAGGCTTGTACATCATCGAAGCTAAACTGCCGCTTGATTTTGACCACACTTGCTTGGTACTCGAATCCTGTCACGCTCCCTTCTTGATCAATGGTTAAAAAGAAAGATAGGGCCAAACGGTCTTCATCGGGAATCAAGGAGCAGCATCGGGCCAGACTTTCGGGGAATAAGGGGCAGGTGTCTTCTCCCAGATGCACCACATTCCCGCGCTGACGTGCCTGTTGATCCAGCAAGCTCTCTTCTGCAATGTAGTGGGCAATATCAACCACATGTATGCCCACTCGCCAGCCTTTAGCTTTGGTATCCACACTGAACGCCGTTTCCTGCCAAATAGAAGGACGGCCACTGGGCAGGGTCTGGATAGTAAATAATTTTTGTTTGCGTAAGTCTTGTCGTTGCTTCAACTCACTGGCTTCAATGACGTCAGGGAGTTTTTGGGCAGCACTAATGACGTCCGGTGCCCAGCTAAGGGGTAAATCATGTTTACAGCAAACAATATCGGTATCTGCCGCGGCTTCAGCATCACTGCCCAAAACCTTTGTCACAGTGCCGAGGGGAGCATGTTGGGCAATGGGATAGCGGAGAACAGAAACGTGAACCAGGTGGTCGATCGCCGCCTTGAGGTCTGCTTCCTTGTCCTGGAGGGCAAGCTCAAATAACAAGCGGTCGTCAAGGGGAACGGCACAGTATTGATCGGCTTTATGCTTAACCTGGGCCAATAGGGATGAATTGGCGCGTTCTAGAATGAGATGAACTGCCCCCTCGGGCGACTTCCGGCGGTTTCCATCTTTAATAATTTTCACCAGAACCCGGTCACCATTCCAAGCATTACTTAAATTGCCTTCGCGGATATAAACATCATCAGCATCTTCATCGTCCTGGATTGCAAAACAAAAGCCTTTGCTCGAACAGCGTAATTTAGCTTCCACCACATCATCTGACCGTACCCGTTTATATTTACCCCGCTCCTTTGTCAGCACTCCCGTGCTTTCAAGGATTGCCAAAATCATTTGGAGCCGTTCACTATCTGCTGGGGTATCTACCCCCAATTTTTTTTCGAGTTGCTTGCCGGCTACTAATTTGCCCTCGACGAAATAAGACAGTAAGGTAGCAATCGAATAGTCCATGAACCTGAATCCTAAAATAAGCGCTGAGCAGTGAAGGGAGTCATTACTAAATCGTGGCTAGCATAACAGCCGATTGTTAGGTGTTTTTGCCACCTGGCGGCTAAGGTTCTCGCTTCTTTATTCATGCCTAAATTCATTTCCCACAATGACGCTGGAATCCCTTGTTGAATCGAGAATCACTAGGGTTGCTGGAATAGTAAAAAATACAGACGGCTCTGTTCCCATTCCGGCAAACGACTCCAGAAAAAACCACCACAGCAGTCTATGGAGTATCAAAGTTCTGTGGGATTGGGGGTTAACTGAAAAGGGCAACCAATAAAATGGCGCAATGGCCTGTGGAGCGGCAGAAAATGCAGTGAGACCAATTTTGCAGCGATTAAGTAATGATCCCAAATTGTACCAAAAAAGCGGTAACCTCTATTGATGTCCGGGGGTCAGCCATAGGGCAATCGCGTCTTTCGGCAAGTCGAGGAATATCTTCAGCCACGCATGTTTGGCCTTTCCATACTTGGCAACCGCTACCCAGTCATTCGCACCACAAATCACCGCTAGAATCGCAATGGTGATAATGTTGATGAGTAAGGTTTGACCGTCTCAAACGCTTGATGGATGTTGGACTTGGACTTGGACTTTTGACTCATTAGGGGCAATCACTCAATGCAACAGCCTCCATACTCTTATCTTTAGCACTCCCTTTCACAATTATTTAAGACGCGATTGCCCTACCCCAAGATGCTTAAAGGGGGATTGCCCGAAACTCCTATGAAAACCTGATTCCTGTGAGAATTTCGCACTCTCCAGCTTCTTTAACCATGACCCTATTTTTGTCTATCTGTCTCTCTGGTTTACTGTGGCTAGGTGCCTTACCGGGTTTTGGAGCCCTTTTTTCTGGGACACAGCCCGATAATCTTGGTGTACAGAATCAGCAATTTGCTCCCTGTCCTGATTCTCCCAACTGTGTTAGCTCCCAGACCATCGCAGGGGACAACCTCCACCACATTGCCCCCATTACCTACACTGGCGATCGCCAGACGGCTAAAGCCTTAATTCACAGAATCTTGGGAGCAGTCCCTCGAACCACGATTGTGGTGGAGACAGAAGACTATATTCGTGCGGAGTCCCGCAGTAAATTAATGGGGTTTGTGGATGATGTGGAGTTTTACTTCCCCGCCGAGCAAAATCAAATCGAAATCCGCTCAGCTTCTCGCCTAGGAGAATCGGACTTGGGTGTTAACCGTCGCCGCCTAGAACAAATTCGCTTAGCCTTTTTGGAGCTGTCCCAATCTGCCTAGGGCATTGGTGGGGCTAGGGGGTAATCTCCCGTTTTTCTATGCCCCCCACCTCCGCCAACGTATACAGTGGCCGACCTTTGACTTCGTCGTAAATACGTCCAATATATTCCCCTAAAATTCCGATACAAACCATCTGGACAGATCCCATAAAGAGGATTGCCATCACCACTGCGGCTAAGCCCGTGATGGGGGAATCGGTCTGATAAAGCCGCCAATAGAGCACTAACATTGCCATTAAAAAAGACAGCAGCGCCGAAATCAACCCCAAATAGGTGGCCAAGCGTAACGGCACAATGGAAAAAGAAACCAAACTGTTAATGGCTAATCGCATAGATTTCCGAAACGTATATTTGACTTCCCCGGCATAGCGTGGATCTCGCTCAAATTTCACCGCTGTTTGCCGAAAACCGACCCAAGAGCGGAGACCTCGAATATAACGATTCCGCTCCGGCATGGCGTTTAATAAATCCACAACCTGCCGATCCATTAAACAAAAATCCCCCGTATCCGCAGGAATTTTAACATCAGCTAATCGTTGCAACAGACGATAAAAAACATAGGCAGTCAACCGCTTAAACCAACCTTCTTGGTTCCGTTTGGTGCGTTGGGCATAGACCACTTGATAGCCTAAGCGCCACTGTTCAATTAATTCTGGAATTAACTCCGGTGGATCTTGTAAGTCTGCATCGAGGACCATAACCGCTTTTCCTTGGGCAAAATTGAGCCCGGCGGTAACGGCAATCTGGTGACCAAAGTTACGGGCAAAACTCAAATAGCAGACTCGGCTGTCCTGTGCCTGCAATTGCTTCATCAAAGCCAAGGAATTGTCCCGACTGCCATCATTAATGAGGAGCAGCTCACAGGTTCCCAGTTGATCCATGACCGTGGCAAGACGCCTATAGAGCAACGGAATATTATCTGATTCGTTATAAATCGGTACGATCAACGAAAATTCGGGCAATACTACTGCCATGTTAGGGGAGGGACACTTACAAAATCTCCCCTAGGATACCGGAAAGGCCTGACCGTTTTGACCTTGGAATGGGATTCTTCTGCTTGGCGGAATTAATTCTGTAAGGGGGGTATCAATCAATTGCTTGACCCATTCTCTGGGGGGGTTAACTTAATTTATTAGATGTTCTTTTGATTTCGGCCGTCTACATCAACTTACTTTACAGATCCTTACTTACCCTTTGGCTCGTTCTCCGCCATAAAGTCCTGGTCAAACTGGGCACGGGTCAAGGGTTGACGAACCAAAAGCCCCTCTCCTCCTAGGGTTGTTAGGGGTTTTCCTGCCACCGATAACCATAGTCCGGCGTCGGGTTGCACACTGGTCGCGGTGTACAAAACCTGTCCTAACCGTCCAATCATACTGGCGCTCCCGCCCCCGGTTACAAATTCTTCGGAAAGATCAAGTTTAATCTCACTGTCGCTGACATTGACGTTTAATAATTGGGTTCCGGCAGGGATGGCACTCAGATCCGGTTTTTGCTCGGATTGCTGCAGCAATTCAACTATTGCGTGACTGATTTGCTCTGAGGAGCTACCGGTTCCTTTTGTAGCAATCGGGATAAAAGTGATCTCGTCAGTGGTGGGGGAAATCCAATAGGTTTTGGGAACATTATTAGCCTCCACATTTTCGGAGTTTGTAATCGGGGGGTCAATGCCCAATTGTTGTTTCAGATTTAAGCTTGTCCAAAATGCCAAGCCCATCCCAGCCAGGGCAATAATGACGGCTCCGACCACAAAGCGGTTCAACCGGGCAAACGGTGATTTATTCTCCATCCTTCTGCATCCCCCAACTTGAGTGAATAATGAATTCAGTCTTATCCCTATCCTATCGTTTGGCTTTTAGTGACCGCCGACAAACGTAAATGATTTCTGCGCCCTTATCTTTCAAAACCCTGCATCGGCCTAATCAACAAAGTCTCAAAACCTTTACCTGATATGGGCTTCAATCGATGCTGCAAGGCCTAGGCTAACAGGGCGACTTGCCTATCAGAATTGTTGAGGAGAAGGAAAGCACTGTTTCCTACCCCCTCACTTAACTAACGGGTAGAACGAGGATCGACCCTTTAGGCGATCGCCGGCACGGGATAGCGGAGATGCTCATAAAGCGGAAAACGTTCACACAACTGGGCTGCCCGCTGAATACAATCGGCGTTCACACTCTCATCGGTTGGGGACAAGAGACGGTCCGCAATGATATTGGCAATTTCAGTAAATTCAGCTTCTTGCATGCCTCGAGTGGTCATGGCTGGAGAGCCTAGGCGGAGGCCACTGGTGACAAACGGAGATTCCGGGTCAAAGGGAACCGTGTTTTTATTAGCGGTAATGTTAATTTCGCCTAAAAATTGGTCAGCGACTTTACCGGTCATGCCAATGGAGCGCAGATCCACCAACAGCAAATGATTATCTGTCCCCTCAGAAACCAACGTAAAGCCTCGCTTCTGTAGTTGGGCAGCCATCGCTTGAGCATTGGTAATTACTTGGGCGCAATAGGTCTTAAATTCTGGTTTCAGTGCTTCACCAAAGGCGACAGCTTTTCCTGCAATAACGTGCTCCAAAGGCCCGCCCTGGGTGCCAGGGAAAACCGCTTTATCAAATTTTTTGCCCAGTGCTTCATCATCCGTGAGGATCAAGCCTCCCCGGGGCCCCCGTAATGTTTTATGGGTGGTGGTGGTTACCACATGGCAATGGGGAACAGGATTGGGATGATGCCCCGTTGCCACTAGTCCTGCGATATGGGCAATATCTGCCATTAAGTAAGCGCCCACTTCATCGGCGATCGCCCGGAATTTAGCAAAATCGATCTGGCGGGGGTAAGCAGAATAACCACAAATGAGTAATTTCGGACGAGCTTCTAACGCTTGCTGGCGAATTTTTTCATAATCCAACTGACCGGTTTCTGCATCAACGCCATAGTGAACGGCTTTGAACCATTTTCCCGACACATTGACAGGGGAACCATGGGTCAAATGCCCGCCGTGGGAGAGATCCATCCCCATGATGGTATCGCCTGGTTCTAACAAGGTAAGGAAAACAGCAAAATTGGCTTGGGCGCCGGAGTGGGGTTGAACGTTAGCATGGGCAGCGCCAAACAGTTCTTTAACCCGCTCAATCGCTAACGATTCCACCTGGTCGATAAACTCGCACCCACCGTAATATCGTTTGCCCGGTAACCCTTCCGCATACTTATTGGTCAACACAGAGCCTTGGGCTGCCATGACCGCGGCAGAGGTAAAGTTCTCACTGGCAATTAACTCAATATGAATCCGCTGCCGTTGGAGTTCCCGGTCTAGAATTGCGGTTACTTGGGGGTCAGAAGTGGCAAGAAAATCGAGATTAGTTTGGGGCACGTCGTCCTTTCCTATAATCAATACTGGCGTTGTCTATATGACTCGGCGTTTTTTATTGATTTTATCAAGCTTTCTAAAGCCAGCGGAGAAATTTTTCTTTCTAACTACCGCCAAGGTCTTGTTTATTTTCTTTGAATCGAGCCAACAGCTATCTCAAGAAGGGTCGGGAATTGTAATATCCAAGGGAACAACAGGAGTATCCACGGCGGCTAATGCGGGCTTGATTTGGGTGCCATTTCCCACAATTACGGTAAACATTTTGTCAGGATGGAGATATTTTTTGGCGACCCGTTGAACATCGGCAATGGTTGTCGCTGTTACCTGACGTTGATAGTTAAAAATAAAGTCAGCTGGATAGCCATAGTATTCGTAGGTCATCAGCCGTGAGAGGGTTTGGGCAGGGGTTTGAAAATTAAAGACAAAAGAGTTCAAAATGGTCTCTTTGGCATTGCCTAATTCGTCTACACTCACTGGGGCTGTGCGTAGCTTTTGGAATTCTTGTTTTAGGGATTCAATAAACGGCACGGTTGTTTCAGTCCGTGTAGACCCCCCGCCAACAAATTGTCCAGGGTAGTCATAAGCCGCCCGCCAACTGGCGGACACCTGATAAGCCAATCCTTTTTTAGAGCGAATGTTGTTGAATAGTCGTCCCGAAAATCCCCCCAACACCCCATTCATCACCGATAACGCCGGGTAGTCAGGGCTATTAATCTTGCCGCCCAGTTGACCCACCAAGACATTACTTTGGTTGAGATAGGGTAAATCGGCTAAATAAATATCAGATTGATTGATTTGCGTCGCAGGAGGCGGTGTCAGGGGAGAAACTTGTCCCGGCACTTGCCAACCACCGAAAATCGTTGCAATTTGCTTTTTCATGGTTGAAGCATCAAAATCCCCCACAATGCCGAGAATCATTTGGTCAGGGCGAATGTAACGTTGATGGAAGTTAACAATATCTTCACGCTTGATGTTGGCTAGGGTGTCATACTCCACCAGCCGCGCATAAGGGCTTTCTACTCCATACAGAAGTTGTTTAAATTTCCGACCGACAATGGCGCTGGGGTCGTCATTTCGTCTGGCGATCGCCCCGCGAATTTGGGTGGCGGCCAATTCGACCTGCGATGCCTCAAACGCAGGGGTTTGGAGCACTTCGCCGAACAAAGAAAATACTGTGGGGAGATCCTTGCTCAGGGCGGAAAAACTGGCTGAACCCGACGCGGTACCGATGCTAGCTTCTATCGCCGCTGCTCGAATTTCTAGTAGGCGATTAAGCTCCGCCGCCGAGTGTTGCTGTGTTCCTCCAGTCCGCATGGTGGTTCCAGTCAGTTGAGCTAGACCCACTTTATCGGTGGGTTCCCAGCGCCTTCCCACCCGTATCACCGCTTGCCCAGAGACCAACGGTAGCTTGTGATCTTCAATTAGATAAACCACCAAGCCATTCGGTAGTTGGTAGCGCTCATAGTCCGGTAATTTGATTTCGGGTAACGGAGCAAACTCTAGCTGGTCGTAGGATTGGGGAACTGTTGTCGTCGCATTAGAACTAGGGGTGAAATGGTGCGCGCCGTTGCAACGGGGCCAAATCCACTCCCCCATAATCCCACTGCCAAAACAAGGCTTAACAAACTAAACGAGAAGAACCGTAACCAGGTTTTAGCGGGGAATTTTACAAAGCGCATTGATGCAAATACTTAGTGAATAGGGAAGGGTGACTAACGCTTTATGTCCATTGGGTTTAGCCCCAAAACGCTAGCCAACCCACAGAGCGAGCAAAGTATTGCTGTGGGCAGTTTTTGTTAATTTATGATGTCATTTCAGAATTTAACCAACCCACACAAGTCGTGATTTATTGGCGGGAATAGTCATCCTGAAAACGAATAATGTCATCTTCTCCTAAATATTCGCCATTCTGTACTTCAATTAACACCAATTTAATTACCCCAGGATTTTCAAGACGATGGGCAGTACATTGGGGCACATAGGTTGATTGATTGGCTTCTAACAAACGCTCTTGGTCACCACAAACTATTTTGGCTGTCCCCGAAACCACAATCCAATGCTCACTCCGATGGTGGTGCATCTGTAGGCTAAGGCGGTGTCCTGAATTCACCTCAATTCGCTTGATTTTGTACCCTTTCCCTTCTTCCAGCGTTGTAAAGGTACCCCACGGGCGGGTAACAGTTTCAAAATCCTTAGCATCGACATAGGTGGGAACAACAGACGCAACAGCCATGATTTTTTCCTCGGCAAATAGTGAATAGGGTCAAGCAGCTATGACGGCGGAGTTAATCAACTTGCTTGCCAATATTGCTTAATAATTTGTAATTTTCATAGGTTAGCATAACAATTCAACGCTTTTGGAGAGCTAGGAGGTTTCTCTAAGGGTCGAGAATTAAATAAAGTGCAATTTTCCTGCGTAGACTGTTTAAAACATACTCAGCGTGAGAAGAAATCTTACAAATAATAAGATCCTTATTCCTAAGCCCAAAAAAGTGGCGATCGCCATCAGAAGGTCGTCAACAAATTGGCGCAGGCATCTTCAAGCAAGTCCATGACATGTTTAAATCCGGCTTGACCACCGTAATAGGGATCAGGGACTTCTTGATCAGCAAAATTGACCGCATAATCACACATCATCTTGACCTTATTTTGATATTTTCCGGTGGGGTCTAACCGTAAAATGTCGCGATAATTATCCCGATCCATTGCCAGAATTAAATCGAATGCTTCAAAATCGTTGGCCTCGAACTGGCGTGCCTGCCCCGCCACTTTGTATCCCCGTTGCTTCAAACTGTCACTCATCCGTCGATCTGGTGCTGAGCCGACATGGTAGCTGCTGGTTCCAGCCGAATCACATTGGATAGCACTGTTCAGACCCGCCGCTCTAATTTGCTGGTTCATAATATTTTCCGCCGCTGGCGATCGGCAAATATTACCCAAGCAAACAAACAAAACCTTGGTCATGGTACGGAAATAAATTTTCAGTAGTGGTTGCTATATTAGGTTATTCGTTTTGAGGGGAAATTCTTAAGCTGGGGGCCGCTGGCTCTGCTTCTGGCACCAGATTGGTGAAGTCATCGCTACCAGCACTCGCATCTGCTTTCGTGCCATTGCCACTGTGGGGAGGCTGGTCATCACCGCCACCTTTCAAAAAGCGCACTTCTGCTTCTTTAACGACAGCAAACAAGGCTGGCACCAAAAACAAACTCAAGGCCGTGGACATGAGATAGCCGCCAAAAATTGCGGTTCCCAATGACCATCGACTCATGGCCCCGGCGCCTGACGCAATAACCAGAGGCCAAAAGCCCACAAGACCCGAAATCGCTGTCATCAGAATGGGACGCATCCGTTCTTTTGCCGCATAGGCCGCCGCTTTGGGAATACTCATCCCCAAATCCATCGCTTGGTTCGCAAACTCCACAATCAGAATGGCATTTTTACTGGCAAGACCAATCAGCATGACTAGCGCCACCTGGGCATAGATGTTATTACTCAACGTTGGCCAAACCGCTCCCGATGCCGTCATGGCGTTAGACCGTAACAGAATGAGTCCTACTGCCCCCAGGATCGACAGAGGAACGGTCATCATGATGATAACGGGATCGACGTAACTTTCATACTGGGCTGCCAGTACCAGAAACACCATGATAAAAGCGAGACCAAAAATAATTGGGGCTGCCCCGCCGGATTGTTTCTCTTGGTATCCAGTTCCAAACCAGGCGTAACCCATAGAAACAGGCAGTGTTTCGTCGGCTAATTTTTCCATGGCTGCCATGGCTTGCCCGGTACTATAACCAGGAGCAGGAGCAGCCTGGACGTTTACTGCTGAATAGACATTAAAGTGGGTCAAAATGGGTGGATAGGTGACTTCTTCCACATTCATGACATTGCTGAGCTGGATTAATTCCCCGGTACGAGACCGGACATAGAGTCGTTCGATGTCTTTCGGATTGGAGCGGTATTCTCCATCCGCCATGGCGTAAACCTGATACAGTCGTCCTTCCAATACAAATTGGTTGACATAGGTTGACCCCATATAGGTGCTGATAGTGCCGAAAATTTCGTTGATGTCAACATTCTGGGCATTGGCTTGATCCCGATCCACGGCAGTTGCAGTAACGGCGCATCAAAGGTGAACTGGGTAAAGACGGCTCGGGGGTTGATCTCTGGCATCTCCCTTAATCCGGCCATATAGTTGCGCACATTGGCTAAATACTCATCAATGGGAATAGCGCCTCGGTTTTGTAAATAGAGCTCCAACCCACCAGTACTACTCAAACCATCCACCGGTGGTGCATTAACGGCAACGACTGTGGCTTCTGGGACTTTTTGGGCAACTTCCTGATTAATATCGGTTAACAAGGCAAACACCGATTTAGAGGCACCAGTCCGCTCTTCCCAGGGTTTGAGTTGGACGAAAAACAACGATTTACTACTGTCATTCCCCAGAAAACTAAAGCCCCCCATTCCCAACACGTGGGCGACTTCTTCTCGCTCCTGGACAACATCAGTAACCTTTTCGATCACATCTTTGGTGTACTCAATCGACACCCCTGGTGGTGCATTGCCCAACATAAAAAAGTAACCCTGGTCTTCTTCGGGAATAAAACCTGTCGGGGTACTGACATAAACCCACCAAGTTAGGACAAGACCGCCGACAAAAACGGGAATGGCGATCAAACGAGACTTGATCACAAGGGCAATAATGTCCCCGTAACGCTCCTTGAGCCAATCAAAAAAGTTGTTAAACCAGGCAAAAAATACGGCCAACGGCCCGTGTTGTTCTTGCTTGGGACGCATGAGAATGGCAGACATGCTGGGGGAAAAAGTGATCGCATTGAAGGTTGAAACGACCACTGCGGCAGCCATGATGATGGCGAACTGCTTGTAAACAATCCCCGTTGTTCCGGGAAAGAAGGTAACCGGAATAAATACTGCCATTAATACCAGTGAGGTGGACATCACTGCGCCAGTCAATTCCCCCATGGCATCCAGCGCCGCCTGGAACGGTCGCATCCCTTGTTCTAATTTGGTTTCAACGGCTTCGACCACCAGAATTCCATCATCTACGACTAGACCAGTGGCCAAAATAACGGCAAATAAAGAGAGTTGGTTTAAGCTGAAGCCCATCACGAGTGCAAATGCCATGGCTCCAATCAACGCAACGGGAATGGCTAATGCCGGAATTAGCGTTGTGCGCCAATTCTGTAGAAAGACAAAAATGACTAAGATAACCAACAGAATGGCTTCGAACAGGGTTCCAACAGCTTCTTGAATTGAGGCGGTCACAAATAGGGTATTGTCCAGTGCCACTTCTGCCTTGATCCCCGGCGGAAAAAGGGGTGCCAATTCGGCCATTTTTTCCTTGATCAGCTCAGCGGTATTTAAGGAATTGGTTCCAGGCAGTTGATACACCAGTAGCGCCACGGCATTGCGATTATCAAACAGGGAGGTTTGTTTATAGTTTTTAGACCCGACTGTGACCCGTCCCACATCTTTAATTTTGATTAGCGTGCCATCATTTCCGGTTTTGACAACAATCTCTGCTGCTTCTTCCGGCGTGACAAAGCGCCCCAATGCCCGCGCATTGATTTGGAATCGCTGGTCGTTTTCAATAGGGGGCAAGTTGACTCCGCCCACCCCGACTTGAATATTTTGATTACGAATGGCATTGACCACATCAGACGCAGTTAAATCCCTGGCTGCCAGAGCATCGGGATCAAGCCAAAACCGCATGGCATATTCCGCTGCCCCAATAATGGTTGCCGCTCCGACCCCCTCTAAGCGCTTGATTTCATCTAACAAAACCCGGTCAACAAAGTTACTGACGAAAATGTCGTCATAAATGGCATTTCCTTGCTCGTCTTCTTCTGAAGAAATGCCGTAGGCAATGGTGATCGCAGGGGATTGCTTCTGGGTGGTTGTCCCTTGTCGGTTAACTTCTTCTGGTAAGTTCGCCTGGGCGATCGCCACATTATTTTGAACTAACACCTGGGCAATATTCCGGTCTGTTTCCACTGGGAAGTAGACATTGATAGTACTAGTTCCGGTGTTGTCCGTGTAGGAGTTCATGTAAATGACCTGCTCCGTCCCGTTAATCTGGCGCTCCAGGACGGTGGTCACATTGTCTTCTGCCGTTTTGGCATCTGACCCGACATAGTTGGCCACCACCTGTACCTGTTTGGGAGCCATCTCTGGAAGCTTTTCCATAGGCAGCAACGGCAAGGCGATCGCCCCCAGTAGGACGATAACGATCGTACAGACGGTGGTTAACACCGGCTTTTTGATGAATGTGTCGGAAATACTCAGCAGCATGGTGTCAGCGCAGTGAGAAATAGGGTCGGCAGTGGGTCGGTTTTTAGTGACGCTTTAAACGACAAAAAGCTTCCCTGGGCCCAAACCGGTTCTCCAGCCTGGGTGACCTCATCTTAGGGGGTATTTTAATGGACTTCCAACTTTTGTCAGTTTTCTTTACGGGTTTAGCCCCAAGATTTACAGAGAGGCACTCCTTGCAGCATCTGCTAAATAGCTCTGTATAAATGAAATTGGGCTCTATTCAATTGAAGGATTCCCATAGCCGTTACCGTAAAACCGGGCACAATTACCGCATCTTCATAATCCGTTGGAGAGCTTGTCCCACAAGACGCTAGAAGCCATGAAGCCTATATTTTTCTGGCCTTGCCAATTATGAGAACAATCCTTCACGACCGGATCAAATTGAAAAATCCTTTTCGTCTGCTTCATGGGGCTCCGACTGCACGCCCGCTGTTTTATTTTGGGACAAAATCTGTATCCAGCGTTGACGAGCACAGGCTGCACAGGTAGACCATCGTTCTAATTCCGATGGTAATGAGGGGCTATGGCATTGGGGACATTCCTGTAACACGGATGATCGCTGCTCAAGGGATTGAATCCACTGGGTTAGTGCTTCACTGGTTGTTTTAGCAGTAGGGGAATTAAGGGGAACGGGGGGAACGGGTTTGGGATGGGGTGAGGGAATGGATGCTCGATACTCAGGGGATTGAACCAGATGTTGATGCCACAGCAGTGGGGAGAAGCGCAGATCCTTTAGAGGGGGATCTAAATACTCATTCAGGGTTGCCAATAATTTGGGCCGTTGTAATTGCAGGGTTTGCGCTAACGTCGCAGAACTAACGGCGATCGTCAACACATGCTGCCGAATTCCGAGGGGGCGCGTTTGGGATTGTAATGACTCAGCGATTGCTTTAGTCCACGCGGCTTGGACTTCCTGGTAGCGCTTAAGCTTTTCCCAGCCAGGTCGCTGCTGGATGAGTTGCAAGATTCTTTGTAAGTTCGCTAGACCCATGTTGAACTATCCTGTTTTTAAATTCTTGTACGGTCAACCTCCGCCCTGGTCAATCCCCTAGGTTCACCCGAAATACGATAAAGTAAGCAGGATGGCCTGGTTGCCTTCGATTCTTTTAAATGACTTAATTTTTTTCTTTTGATTCGGAGCTTTTATGTTAACCCTTAAAATTGCTGTTTATATAGTCGTCGGTTTGTTTATTTCTACTTTTATTTTCGGTTTTCTATCCAGTGACCCCACTCGCAATCCTGGACGTAAAGACTTTGAATAAGATTATTAGTCGCTAATAGTGACTCAACCCCGATGTTTCCCCCAAGTTTCTGCCTCAGAATGGGGGATTTGCTTTTTTTAGGGCATTTTTCACTCCATCAAATCATGAGCTAATGGTGGAGGTTCACCACTCCCCACGAAACGATCACTACGTTTGCTACGTCAACGGGATAAATTGCTGTAACCCCCTAGCCCCAGTGACTTCTTTCCTTATCGTCTAGATGCCGCCAATTCAACCGCCCCAGCCCCCTCCGATTCCCGCGGAAGTTATCGATCTGAGGGAAACTGTATCTGTTGAGGCCTCCCGTGCATCGGCCGAGTTACTGGCCCCCGTATCAGGAGATCCATCCATTACACCTGCTACAGAGCTGTCTACGACGATTGACACGATGCAATCTCTGCCGGATGACAACTTTCCTGATGCTGGGATGGCAGAGTTTCAAGAATTCCCCATTTCTCCGGCTCCTCCGTCATCATCTTTCCCCTTACCGGACGGTGACACTGAAGCGACAACGACTGTTTCGTCATTGCTCCCGGTAGAACAAGCGACCGCCAAGGCGATCGTTGTCACCCCGCCACCAGATAGGGCTGTTTTTCCAGTTATTGGGGACGAATTGCCATCAGCAAAACATTTAAGATTACCCGCAGCAAAGCGTCTCATTACCCAAACCCGTGACGGAGAAAGTCAAGAATTTTTAATTACCCCTGACGATAGTAGCAACGGTAACAATACCGACGCGGATGACACACCACAGGACGAGGCAACGGAAGAAACTATCGAAATCCTCGATCCCTTTGGCAATCAGATTGCCGATCCTGCGCGCCTAGTGCCGCCCGAACTCATAGAACTCATCTCGGATCGTCAGGAATATGACGCCGAGCAGCAAGTCGTGACGGCTACGGGGAACGTCACGATGCGATTTGCCAATGGTTTACTGTTAGCAGATCGACTACGGGTCAATTTAACAGACCGCTTTGCTGTTGCAGAAGGTAATGTCACCCTAAAACGGGGCGAACAAATTCTACAGGGGCAGCGGTTTGAGTATTTTTTTGTGTTGGATAAAGGTGTTATCTACGATGCGAACGGAGAAATTTATCAGCCCAGTACCGCTAGGGATTTCAGTCCGACTTTACCCAACGATCCAGCCAATGCTGTTTTACCCAACCAAACGCTCAATGATCGTTTAGCAGTTAATCAACCAGTACAAAATATTGTTGGTAGGGAAGGTTTTCAAACATCTGTTGGTGCCGGCCTTAATCCCGGTGGCGCAAACCCGACTAATCCAGCAGGCAACGCTGGCACAATTAATCGTATCCGCTTTCAAGCTGAGCAGATTGATTTCGATGCGGATGGCTGGACGGCAAAAAAAGTCCGTCTCACGAATGATCCTTTTTCCCCTCCAGAACTTGAAGTTCAAGCGGAGACTGCTGATTTTTATAACGTTTCTCCCGAAGTAGACGAACTGAAATTGACCGGTTCGCGGGTTTTGTTGGATCAAAGAGTCTCTCTGCCTTTTCAAGACCGTCTTACGATTGATCGACGCGATCGCCAACCGGGAATTCTGAGCATTGGCTATGACGGGAGAGACCGGGGGGGGTTGTATCTCCAAGCGAACTTTACCCCGATTGACACAGATTCTGTGCGATTCCAAATTAAGCCGCAGTACCTCCTACAAAAAGTTGCCTTTCCCGGTGCTTTTGACGATTTTGAGGATAGTTTTTCTAGTACCCTGCCCGCCGCCGATCAGGAGTCAGAAATCTGTGCCCTGTGTCCTGCCGCCTTTGGTCTCATCACCGAACTAGATGCCCAGTTTAACGAGCGAACAAGTCTGATTAATACGTTCAACTTTTCCAATTTGGATCTGGAGAGGCTAGATAACTCTCTCCGAGCCAGACTTGCTGTACAAAATAAACTCGGCCCGTTGGAAAATCCCCACGATTTACGGGTGGAATACAATTACCGGGAAAGATTATTTAATGGATCACTAGGATTTCAAACAGTCAATAGTAGTTTAGGGGCGGTTTTGGTCTCTCCGGTGATTAATTTTGGCGATCCATTCACGACCCTAACCTATCAGGCTTCAATTCAGAACGTCGAAGCAGCGACGGATGATTTAGACCTCATCAATTCGAGTTCTAGTAATAATTTAACGACATTAATGCGGTATCAGGGGGCGGCATCCTTAAGTAGGCTTTTTATGCTTTGGACTGGAGACCAGCTTCCCTCAACGGCTACCGAAGGCTTGAAATACACACCTCTACCCGTTGTTCCCTATGTCGCCATTAGTACTGGATTAACGGGAGTGGGTGGATTTTATAGTAATGGCAGCACCCAACCGTCCCTAACAGGAAGTGTTGTGCTGCAAGGGCAAGTCGGTCATTTTTCACGCCCCTATTTAGATTACACCGGCTTTAATATCGGCTTTTCCCAGGGCATCCGTGGCGATCAATCTCCTTTCTTTTTTGATCGTTTTGCCGACACCCAGGTTGTTTTGATGGGCATTACGCAACAAGTGTACGGTCCCCTGCGTATTGGTGCCCAAAGCGCCTATAGCATTACCGTTTCTAGGGAAATTAGCACCGACTATTTCATCGAATATAGTCGACGAACCCACAACATCCAAATTCGTTATAATCCGGTCTTGGAAGTTGGCTCCATCAACCTCCGTATTAGTGATTTCAATTGGAGCGGTAATCCCGGTACTTTTGACGGGACTGATATAAACCCAGTCATTCAGGGGGTTATACGGTAGTGTGCCAGTGTCAGGGGGAAATCCCATGAAGGTACTAAACCCTTTCGGGGATGTAAGTTGATAGGCGGTATCAATAAATAATCTGCCAATTTCTTTTCGATTACTGACATTGGGAATCCTGGCTACAATGACGTTAAGTAATTTTTGATGCCTCCCCCACTGACCCCATGAATAATAATACTCGACGGAATTTTCTCGCTGGTGGTCTAGCAATGGCTGGGGCGATCGCCTGTGGGACATCTCCCCCCGATGCCAAATCTGACCCATCTGGAAATTCAACAAAATTAGCCGCAACGACCATCTCTCTCCCTGCCGATCCTTTGCCCCAACGGATTCTGGGAAAAACCCAATTAACCTTACCCATTTTTGGCCTAGGGGGAGCAGGAAAAACCCCCCTGTCCAAGCCCGATCAAGAAACCCAGGCGATCGCCATCATTGAAGCGGCGTTTCAATGGGGAATTCGTTACTTTGATACTGCAGCCAGTTATGGACCCAGCGAAGGTTACCTGGGGAAAGTTTTACCGACCTATCGTAAAGACGTGATCCTGACCAGCAAAACGGGCCGGCGGGACCGAGATGGAGCCTGGCGAGAGTTGGAGCGGACGTTAAAGCGCCTCAACACTGACTATCTGGATATTTGGCAGCTCCATCATGTCTCCTTTGACGAAGAATTGACGGAAATTTTCAGCCCACAGGGAGCCATTAAGGCTCTGGAAGAAGCCCAATCACAAAAGATTGTGCGGTTTTCCGGGATCACCGGGCACCATGAACCGGATGTCATTGCTACGGCTTTGGAACGTTATCCTTTTGATACCACGTTGGTATCCATCAACGCCGCTGATTCCCATCACCCCCGTCCCTTTGCCCCCAAGGTGCTACCCGTTGCCCAAGCGAACAATGTAGGGGTCGTCACCATGAAAATTCCCGCCTATGGCAAGCTCTTTGAACCGGGTCGGTTGGACGGCATGGAACAAGCAATGGGGTATACCCTATCTCTCCCTGGGGTGCACAGTTGCATTGTGGCAGCAGAAACGGTCGAACAACTGGCTAGCAATGTCCGGGTAGCTCAGCAGTTTACCCCCTTAACTCCCGACGCCCTAGCGGCGATCGCACAGCGTACTGCTCAGGATTGGCAAGCAGTGAGTTTTTTTCGACGCTGGTCTTAAATCGAAAGTGGGAGGTATACAAGTAAGGATTACAAGTGTGCTAGGGTCAAATTTGTCACTTCTGTGAATCCCACTTCCGCGCCCATGAGTCGCCCTATTCAACCGACATTAACTAAGGTTCAAGTTTTTTCTGTACCGGTTCACCTCTGTGACAGCTATCTTGATTGGTTATATGCCCGTTGGCAACGACAACAAGGTGCTCATGTGGTCACGCTCAACTCTGAAATGGTGATGTTAGCGGAAAAAAACGCGGCGATCGCCCAGATTTTTCGTGAAGCAGAAATGGTTATTCCAGACGGGGCTGGCGTGACCATTTATTTACGATTAGAAGGCATCAAACAAGCGAGATGCCCCGGGATTGAGTTGGCTGAAAAATTAATGCATCGTTTAGCCCTCAGTCCCGACTCCCCCTCGATTGCTTTTTATGGTGGTCAACCGGGAGTCACGGAGAAAGCAGCGACGGCCTGGCAAAAAAGGCAACCCGAATTACACTTTATTACCCGTCACGGATTCATTGAGGAAGCAGAGCAGGAAGCTTGGGCTAAAACACTCCAGAAAAAGCAACCGGCTCTTATTCTGGTAGGTCTAGGAGTTCCTCGACAAGAATATTGGATTACTCAACACCGTCATCTCTGTCCCCATGCCATTTGGATTGGGGTCGGTGGGAGTTTCGATGTGTGGTCAGGTAGCAAAAAACGTGCTCCCGACTTTTTCTGTCGATACAACTTGGAATGGCTTTATCGCTTGTATCAAGAACCTTGGCGCTGGCGGCGGATGTTAGCATTACCACAGTTTTTCTTGCGGACTCTCTTTTTGCGCCCCCGCAAAAATCATTGATAAGCTAGGATGCATTGATGTTGTATTAATAGCATTGCCTCTATTCTTGAATCTCTGAACGATAGGGGAATTCGAGGTTTCTGCTCACATCCAAATTAGGTCATACCATAATTATTGACAGATAGGTTAACCATGACCCACTAGCGAGAAACTCTTTCCCAAGCGGTAATAGATTCAATTTTATTCCCAGTACTGGCACCACCACAAAAAGAAGCGGGTAGATTAGCACAGTTTAAATCAATGGCATTACTGAGAAAGCTTGTTGTACCCGTTCCATGCCATGCATGAGCCCAAATTGTCCCCCTCGTGACCGCTGTACCAGTCAATTTGACTAAGCCATTAGGAGAAAAGACAAAAGCCTTAGCCCCAGAGCCTCCAGTGAGTGACACTTCTTCAGTACTATAATTGTAAACTTGGATATTGTCTGGAGTTCCCGGATTATTGAATGGGCCCCCCACATCCGATCCTCCATCCAGTTTGATTTCATCATGGGCATAAATGACTAGGGTTGTCCCTGGTGTCACCACGATTTGGGCGGTTTTATGGGTCATTCTGATTGACCCTTCAACGTACCAGACTACTGTTTGTCCTGGTGCATCCACCGTAATCACATCTCCTCCACCAAGGGCAAAAGACTCTTTATTACTAAAATGATAAGTGTTATACACAACGCCATCTTTCGCACAAGCTAACGGAAGGGTAACAGAATTTGTAACCTTTACTGGAATTTCGCAGGATGTTGCCGGATCAATATTGCTCAGTTCGCCTTCGGGTGGCAATGGCGGCAGCGGCTCCGAACTCACTTCATAGGTGTAGGGCGGCGTACTAGTCGGTTGCAAATTTTGTAAATCCGTGACATTACCAGGATTATTTGGACAAGGGTAAGCACCCGTTGAGTCCTTAATATTTGATTGGATGGTACCGGACGTCGAGCCACCAGAGTCGTCATTACAGGTTATCCATAGACCGGGAACAGAAGTTGTGCCACTGCCAGCCGCACCTGGAATAACGTTAAAGGCTACCCGAAGACGAGATATGCCCGTTCCCGCCATTTCTTGCCCTTGGGAAGATTGCCCCACTCTTCCTTCTACCTCCAGGATTGCTTCACCCGGAGCAGTCAAATCAACCGGAGTGGCAGGGTTATCGTCATTGTCAAATGAGAAACTCAGTAACCTAATTTGTCCTTTGGAAGGATCCCCTGCTATCACATCCCGCCAGCCACCGCCTGCTGCGGTGGTGATTTCAGTACTACTGGTGGCATCAGGGATTGCACTAGCATTTGACCAACTCATGACAGAACCCGTGTCTGGGCACGCGCCGCTACTATTCCGGGTTCCCACACAATCAGGGTAGACAACCAGTTCTGGGTTTTCAACTAGGAAATTTTGATAGCGAGTAACGCCCAACTCAGCTATAGATAGAGCTCGGGAGGTTGTCTCCTTCATCACTTGATCTGTTTGTTGACCCATTGCCCTGACGACAAGCATCATAGAAGAGACAGACATCACCAGTCCAATAAGGGTAACAAGTGGAAGGGCAAAACCTTGTTGGTTAGCTGAATTTCTTTTAAGTAGTCTCGTCAACATAGTGAATACCTTAAATAATTAAATTGTTTAACAGCAGTAGCCAAAAGCTATTGACATGGATAACAAGAGATTCATCGATGGAACATGTAGAGCATATAAAACAGAAATAAGACCGAAAAAGTCCTAATTGCCCATATCCATGTCTAGCTCAACTCACTCAATTAAATTGTTTTGATATTTAGAACAAAAAATATTATTCAAATCCCTCGGAGTATAACAATTTTTAAATTCAACAAGATGCCAAGCAACGCTTTATTGTGTAAAGTCCAGTGTTTTCCGAAAGAGTTTTTAAAGCAAAGACACCATTTACAATAGATCAACTAAGTAGAGCTGTATTGGTAGAGAAAGACATCATCGATAAAGCACCAAAAGCCATGCCAAGCAATGAATAGAGTATTTAGTCCAAGGCTGTTTTTCCTTCTTTTAATTTCAAAACTGTTTTAGAGGTCAGTATAATTCGTTACTATCTAAGACGCAAAAGCCTAAAAATTGAAGTTTATTTTATGCTTTAAATTCCTTTACTTTCAGTTATATTACTTAAATGCGTTCTTGCAGCATTTTTTTCTCTGTGTTGTTCTAGTTACATAGACTCAGTCGATCAAAGTGGAAACCATCTCTATTCGATGGTTAATGTCAGGGTAGATGCATTAGATCCCATTTATGGCGATAGACCACTACCACCAGACTTTTTCATCACTAGCACCAGCATTCTCACGCACGACCCGAGAGGGTCTGGGGAAGTTATAGTTATCTGTGCCCTACGCTCACAGCATCCGTGTAGTCAGGCTGGGGGATGGAGGGACAAAGTCGGTTTTGCATCCCAACAATGGCAGCACAACAGCAAAGGTACTACCTTCCCCTACCTGGGAAGAAACCTTAATGTCTCCCCCCATGCCTTCCACAAGCACTTTTACGATCGCCAACCCTAGCCCTGTTCCCCCACTACGGCTGCGGGCTTCATCCACTCGATAAAACCGTTCAAAGATGCGGCTTTGTTGGGATAAAGGAATACCATCCCCCTGATCGGTCACTGAAATGATGGCAGCTTGGGCTTGCCGGGATAATGCCACCGTCACTTTTGTTTGGGGGGGCGAATACTTCAGGGCATTATCAATTAAATTGAGGCAAATTTGTTTGAGTCGGTTGGGGTCGACTTCTACCCAGAGGGGATGGGACGGCTGGTAGTCGATAGTACAAGAACTGGCATGACAACTGATATCTACGACTTCTTGCAGGAAGCTGGCTAATTCTAGGGGGCGATAGGTAAATTGCACATGCCCACTATCGGCCCTGGCTAGGTCGAGTAAATCCTGTAGAAGTTGACTGGTGCGTTGGGTTTCGGATTCAGCAATTTCTAGGGCTTCTCGTTGGGGTTCAGTCAAGTTTTGGCCCCGCCGCAGCGTACTTTGTAAATAACCGGAAATGATCGTTAACGGGGTTCGTAACTCGTGGGAAACATCACTCACCAATTGCCGTTGGTGCTCTAACGCTTCACTCAGCCGTAATAACAGCGCCTCTAGGGTTTGGGTGAGTTCCTGAACTTCCAGCGGAGCCGATTCTAACGTTAATTCGGCTGCCCCTAAATCTTCCACGGCGATCGCCTGGGCCAAAGTTCTGATTTGCTTGAGGGGGGCAAGGGCTCGTTTGATGTACCAAGCGAGGGTGACCGCGAGGGCGACGACGGCAATCACGGTGGTCAGGATCAGGCTTTGCCGCAGCTGTAAAAATAGGGTCTGGTCGCTGGTAATATTTTGGGCAACATAGAGCGTACCGACCGCTCTTCCTTCAATTCCTAAAGGCGTACCGCACAGTAACCAATACTGGTCATTAACGTGGCGGGGTTCGGGCTCCGATGCAATATTTTGTAAGGATAGTAGGGCTTTTTCATTGGGGCTCTGACGCATTGGCATCGATTCGGCCAAGGTCTGCTGTTGCGGATTTTTGACCCAGAGCAAGGTTTTAGTATCCGTTAAGTTATCGATCGCCAGTTGCAGCCCATTTCCCCCAGGGGGCATATCTTGATAAATCGCCACATCATCGGGAAAGCGTTCCACAATATAGCCCAGCGTTTGCTTATGGGTTGCCACCAAGAGTCTTTGCATCCGCCAACTCATCCATCCCACCACACTGCCTAAACCCACCATGCTCAATAGGGCAACACCAAGGGTCAGTCGAGCACGGAGCGATCGAGGCAGCACAGGCGATCGAGGGGGAATAAACACAAATAGGGGAAATAGGTCAGGCTTCTTGCCTCCAGTCTGTAGACTTGCCCTAAATCTCCCCTAAGGCATGGCTGAGTTTCTGCTGAGTAACGTTAATGCGACCATGGGTGAACTGAATTAACCCGCAGCCCGGTGGCGATCAATCTTATTTAGAGCCGCTTGTAGGGAATCATCCGCTGCGCCATCATGTCCCACAATGGATTGCACACTTTGCAGGGTAGACAACATATTACGGGGATCCAAAAACATTACTTTACTGCTTTCGCTACTGCCAATCGTTGTCCCCATCATCAAATATTGCTGGGCCAATAAAAACTGCAGTGCTTCTCGTGCATGGCCATCGCTACTCAAGCGTGCCGTCAAAATGGTCAATGCCTCCGCCGTTGCGTTAGCTTCTAAGACTTTTTTCTGTTGCTCGGCTTCCGCATTCAGAATTGCTGCCTGTTTTTTGGCCTCTGCTTCCATGACCCGTGCTTTGGCATCCCCTTGAGCTGAGTTAATAGCAGAGTCTCGTTGCCCCTCCGAGGTTAAGATCGCCGCCCGTTTTTTACGTTCAGCCGCCATCTGCAATTCCATCGAATCCTGCACTGCTTTTGAGGGCATGATGTCCCGCAGTTCCACCCGTGTCACTTTGACTCCCCAAGGATCGGTGGAAATATCCAATTCCCGCAATAAAATTTCGTTGATTTCGGTACGGGCCGTAAAAGTTTGGTCTAGTTCCAGTTTGCCGATTTCTGAGCGGATTTGAGTGAGGACGAGGGTCACCATTGCGGACTGCAAATTCTCGACTTTGTAATAGGCTTTTTCCATATCGACAATCCGCCAATAGACCACCGCGTCAGCGGTAATCGCCACATTATCTTTGGTGATGCAGGATTGGGGGGGAATATCAATCACCTTTTCGCGAGTTGTTTGTCGATAAACCACGCGGTCAAATACCGGAATGATGAAATTCAAGCCCGGGCTCAATTTTTTGTTGTAGCTACCTAAACGCTCCACCAAATATTCATTTTTTTCATTGACAATTTTGACGGAGGTTCCAATCGCCGACCCGAAAAAGACTAGAAAAAAGAGGGCAAAGGCTTCCATAATTAGGCTCTACAGTTGCAAATACAGAGGGCGAGTAACGCACTTCTATTCCAATGATAATCGTTGGAAATTGATCTCTCCCCATTTTCAGAAAGGCTGTATTACTTGTTAACAATCTGCTCAGGTCTATCGGGGAGACACTTAAAATCCGCAACCTCTGGTTTACCCCAGCGTCAAGAACAACATAGTCTGGACATTTTTGGGAGGGGAACATGTACTGTATTGGTCTGATGAGTGGGACTTCGGTAGATGGTATTGACGCCTGCCTCGTGGAAATTCGGGGGTCTGGGTTGGGCTTACAGGTGGATTTATTAAACGGGGCAACCTATGAATACCCCCCGGCGCTGCGGCAGGAAATTATTGATCTCTGTGGCGAAGCGGTCACCAGTCCCGCAGAAATTGCCCGACTTGATGACGCGATCGCCATTCAGTTTGCCGAGGCCGCCCAGACGATTCAGCAGGGGATGCCCCCCGCCGATCTGATTGGTTCCCATGGCCAGACTCTGTTTCACCGTTCCCCCGACCCCCAACAATTGATGTCTCTGGGCTATAGCTGGCAATTGGGACGGGGCGCGGCGATCGCCCATTTAACCGGCATTCCGACGGTCAGTAATTTACGGGAGGCGGATATTGCTGCCGGGGGACAGGGAGCCCCGTTGGTGTCTAAAATTGATGCCTGTTTACTGGCCCATCCTAAGGAGCATCGTTGTATCCAAAACCTGGGGGGCATTGGCAATGTCACCTATTTACCCCCCCGGCAAGGGGATGATTGGACAACCGGGGTGACCGGATGGGATACCGGGCCAGGGAATGTCCTTATGGATTTGGCGGTACAAAAAATGAGTCATGGCGAACAAACCTATGATGCCGGGGGACAATGGGCAGCCCAGGGAATCCCCCAAACGGAATTGGTAGACCACTGGCTACAGCAAGCTTTCTTTCAACTGGCTCCCCCCAAGTCCACCGGACGGGAACTGTTCGGAGAACTGTATTTAAATAGTTGTTGGGCCGATGCCCAGTCCTATGGTTTGAGTGAAACGGACTTTTTGGCCACGTTGACGGAATTTACCGCCCGCTCCGTGGTGAGGGAATATCAGCGCTACCTTCCCCAGTTACCGGAGCGTTTGTTGCTCTGTGGGGGGGGCGTGCATAATCAATACCTCCGACAACGTCTGCAACAGCATCTGGGCGAGAACACCATTATCCAAAGCACCGACGAATGGGGACTTAACAGTGACTACAAAGAGGCGATCGCCTTTGCCGTGTTAGCCTATTGGCGATTCCATGACCAGTTTCCCGGTAATCTCCCCAGTGTGACGGGGGCAAAACGAGACTGTTTGTTGGGGGACATTCACCAACCTTAGTGTTGTAACGACTGCCATGAATAAACTGAGCTTGAGCACCCGCCTATTTTTATCCCATGTGTTGGTGATGTTGGTGGGACTCAGCAGCTTTGTCGTATTGGCGAAACTTTCTTCCCCCCGGATGTTTGTGCTCCGCCTAGAAGAATTGGAAAATAGGGGCTTCATCACGGTGCGATCAGCACGTACTTATCTTCTGCAGGGCTTTGAAACAGCCTGGAACAGTAGCGCCATTTGGGCAGTGATTTTTGGGGCAAGTGCCGCAGGGGGACTGAGCTATCTGGCTGCCGAACGGATCATGAAACCTTTGGATCGGTTGAAATCCGTTACCCAGACCCTGGCCAGTGGAGATTTAGAAGCCCGGATGCCGGACAGTGCCATCCCCGAATTAGACCAGTTGGGACAAAGTTTTAATCGCATGGCAGATAGCTTGGAGCATGTGGAGCATCGTCGCCAGGAATTGATCAGTGACCTCACCCATGAACTCCGGTCCCCATTAACGGTGGTGCGGGGGTATCTGGAAGAATTGGCCACGGGTCAGATTTCGGGCAGTCCGGAACTCTATCAACGCTTAGTGGAGGAAACCCAACGGCTAGAGCGGTTAACCCATGACCTCCAGGAACTGTCCAAAGCCGAAGCGGGCTATCTATCCATCAAGCTGCAACCCTTGAATCTAGAACCGCTGTTAACCAATTTGGTCGAGCGGTTTCAATCTCAGCTACTAGAGGACGGGCCCCAATTGCAACTGGCACTGCCGGATAACCTGCCAGTGGTCATGGCGGATGGCGATCGCACCGAGCAAATTTTGGTGAACCTCATTGGTAATGCCATCCGCTACACCGAACAGGGATGCATCACCGTTACAGCAGAACGCGACCAACAAGATAAAGCATGGCTGTGGTTAATCGTGCGGGATACGGGCATCGGCATTAGCCCCGACGACTTACCCCATATTTTTGAACGCTTTTGGCGGGCGGATAAATCCCGTTCCCGTTACTCCGGTGGCACCGGGATTGGCCTGGCCATCACCCAGCGCTTGGTGGAACTCCAAGGCGGAACGATTACGGTGACCAGCCAACCAAAACAGGGCAGTGAATTTCGATTTTCGTTGGCGATCGCCCCCTGACTGGTCATAGTCAGTCGATAGGGCAATAAGGCGGCATGGGTCTTTTCGGTTTTCTTTTATTTATCAATCTTTGATTGCAGGCAATAAACCTCAAAATAGCAATCTGATACCACTTAAAACAGAAAACAGTGCGGTTCTTGAATGCTAAGTCTTTGCCAGGCGATCGCCCCTAAATGGGGGAATATACTGAGGTTTTTTCTATATCATTACTGTAGAGTATGTTATGAAGAAAATTTCTATTGGGGATCTTAGAAAGAATCTTTCAATTATCTTTACAATCTATATGCTATCCAACACCTCCACTGACTTGATGAAACTTAATCCAGATAATTTGGCCTGGCGGTTCTTTTCAGATACATTGATCGATAGCACGTTAACTGTAGTTTTCTATGCTGTTTATCCTTACAAGTTAGGTGATAAATGTGCATTAATGCATCCCATTGCAGTTTAATTACTGGTTAGGCATAAGATAGTCGCCGGAAATATCTGGCATTATAAAATGATTTTAATGTGCGAAGACACTCTTAATAATTGGATGAAACCAGCAAGTGACACTGAAGCAGATAATCATATGGCTAATTCAGAGCGCATGGTTAGAGATGCCATAAGCGAAACATTTAACAATGTACTCGCTAGTAAAGGTACTCGAGTTTAATTTTTGGTCATAGGCTCCTGAAATCATTCTAATTTTAGGATACCAGTGAGTATCGACATCAATGTTGGGATACATATACAGGGAAAGAGGGTTTTGTTATAGGCTCTGACTGTTATGACCGAAGGAAAATCGAGAACAAGATTTTGGACTAAGATAGCCCCTTCTGAATTGATTCACTAGAACAATTCAAAGATGATGTTGAATCGGCATCTTTCAACAAGTCCGTTCAGATTCAGTTATAAGAGAAAAATAAATGCTTAAGATCTTGAGTCATAGACGTACAGGGTTGAAACTGATGTCGTACCAACATGGAACTATCGGCGCGAATGACACCAATATACAAAGCTGGTGCGAAAAATCAGACCGGATACTAGAGGTATATAGTGTAACTACCCAAAACAACACATTGATAATGGAAGAAACTAAAAATGCAAATTCAAGCAGAAGATTTCTAAGCGCTTAACAAGGATCTATAGAAAATTAAGATATAAGATGATTGAAGACGGCTACCATGTTAGCTACTCAATTACTTCTTTTGGACTTGAACGTTTAGTATGGAATGTTCCTAATGGAGAGTTGTTAATGATAATGATACGTGTCTTAGTCGGATGATATCCTCAAAGAATCTACTGTATCTGTATGAACAGACCAAAGAGGCAGATATCTGATCAGTGGGGTAGTGTCTGAGTGGCTCCTATTTATTTAGAGGTAATAGAAAATGGAGTGAATCTGATGTTAATAAATTTTTAGTAGATATTCATAGAATTACTTGGACTATTAGATGCTAACTCACAATATTATGAGCATTTGCGTTTAAAGGAATCGTGACTGATGGGAGCTAGCATTTCCAGACTTATATCATCTATTTTGTTGAAAGACTGTTGACCGTAGTATCGACTTCATCGAAGGTGATGGTATCCCACATATCCACAACAGTTATCTATCAACGATTCTATGTTAGGTCTTGGATAGTGTTTGTCAAGTATCTTTGGAAATTAAGAGTCATAATTTGATCCGAAGACGTTAGGGCGATGCCCAAACATATCAGGTAAATGGGTGGCATTCAGTCATATCTAACGGGACTGTTCAGACGGCAACCAATTCCAATCGAAATAGCAATAGAGCAAACATTTTTGAATGTACCAGGTACGATTTAAATCTGAAGAGAAGCAGAAGCTTTAGCACCTAGGTGCATCACTTAATATCGACAAAGATCCTAGGACAACTGAACAGTTATTCTACTCAAATCTTAATGGACGACCAATGAGTCTGGTGTTAGACGGACTTGGCAATGCCGACTATTCACTATGGCTCTGCATTGTTATCCAATTTCGAAGGTTACGAAGAGTTGATGAGATAGAGGGGAACTGATTTGAATGCCAATAAAAGAGCACGTACATTTACTGGCGAAATAAAATTTGAATCCAGAGTTAAAAATGCCTAACAAGGCGCTGCGTTCGGATAAAATTTGCACTTATCGCTGTGCTCCGTTTTTACCGCACAGCATAGCTTAAACGTTAGGCTCGCACGGAAGCGTATCATTAAAACGGCGCTATTCTAAAAACGGGAGATGGACCCTGAGCGATGTTATACAGGGGAAGTAAGCACCATGGTTACCACCCCGGACTGGGTAAAACGGGCAATTTTTCACCAAATTTTCCCAGATCGATTTGCCCGGAGTCACCGCCCCCTTCCAGCGGCCCGTCATCCCCAACTAGAAGCCTGGAACTCTCCCCCCACCCTGCAAGGGTATAAGGGAGGAAATTTATGGGGCATTGTGGAGCAATTGGATTACTTACAGAATCTGGGTATCACGGCTCTGTATCTGACACCGATTTTTCAGTCAGCCTGTAATCACCGCTATCACACCCACGACTACTACCAGGTTGACCCACTCCTGGGGGGAAATGAAGCGTTACAAGCACTATTAAATGCTGCCCATCAACGGGAAATGAAAGTGGTGCTGGACGGAGTATTTAACCATGCCAGTCGGGGCTTTTTCTTTTTTAATGACATTTTGGAAAATGGTCCCCATTCTCCCTGGTTAGATTGGTTCATGATTGAAGATTGGCCCCTGGCGGCCTACGACGGTACCAAACCCGCCAATTATGAAGGTTGGGCTAATAACCGCTCCTTGCCCCAGTTCAATCACCACCATTCAGATGTGCGGGAATACCTGATGCAGGTCGGCGAATATTGGTTACACCAGGGCATTGATGGTTGGCGGTTGGATGTGCCCAATTGTGTCACCGTGCCGGGGTTTTGGCAGGAGTTCCGACAACGGGTTAAGGGGATTAACCCCGAAGCCTACATTGTGGGGGAAATTTGGTCGGATGCGTCACCTTGGTTGGATGGTACCCAATTTGATGGGGTGATGAATTACCCTTTTACCGAAGCGACGTTAGCGTTTACCACTGGCGATCGATCCTCAGTTGGTAGAACCAGCAGGGAAGGGGATTCCAGCAGCGGAAAGGGTTCAGTTTGTAGAGATGTAGAATGGGGGAAACCGGTGATCGCGGATAAGGATTATGACTGCCATCGTTTTGAACTTGGAGCCATTGACCCAAAAACTGACCCATGAGCAGTTTTACGAACTATGCATGGCAAACAAAGACGTGGCGATGGAGCGCAGCCCTGAAGGAGAGTTGATTATTGTGTCCCCTGTTGGCGGAGAAAGCGGCGAACGAGAAGCAGATTTAATCACCGATTTGAACCTGTGGAACCGCCGCACGAAAATAGGGAAAGTCTTCAGTTCTTCAACGGTTTTTAAACTCCCCGGCGGAGGCGATCGCTCCCCTGATGCCGCGTGGGTAAGCTTGGAGCGATGGAATGCCCTATCGCCCGAGCAACAAAAAACGTTTCCGCCACTATGCCCCGACTTCGTTATCGAGTTGCGCTCAAAAAGCGATCGCTTGAAGCCGCTGCAAGCCAAAATGCATGAATATTTAAAGAGCAGCCTGCGCTTGGGTTGGTTGATTAATCCGCAAGATCGGACAGTAGAAATTTATCGAATGGGGAAGGAGGCTGAAATGCTCCAACTGCCAGCGATTCTTTCGGGAGAGGACGTACTGCCTGGGTTTGAGTTAAAAATTGAGTAATGCGATCGCCCGATTGTCGCCTTCCAACCCTGCCAGCAGCCCGAGTTACGGGTCAGGCAAGACGTATTAGAGTCTTTACCGATTATCGTGATCGCCTAATTTTGGAGGATTTGCTCGCTAGGAGGAAGAAGAGTCAACTGAGGTTTGATGACTTTCGAATGCAACTGTTAAGAAGAATGAATGCTAACATCCGTATCTCGCCGCAGAGAATACGCTTAAGTTGTCGGCCTAATCGCTTAAAATGGGATCTTAGGCAGAATCTAGTCGGTCTAATCACCCCCAGAGAGGATCTTAGGTGGAAACGTTCAGTCTAATTACTAGTTGGGCGATCGCTCCGCAACCAGAGATTACTCGGAAAGTGGTTGACAGGAAAGCCGCTCTCTTCCCGTTCGTCACCCAGTCTTAGGGCAATAATACAAACTAATGTATATTAATTAGAATAAGAAAAGGTTAATAAATTAATGATCTCCCATACTTGCCAAAAGTATAGCCGCGAGAAATTGAACAAGCATAGTAGCAATAACTTCAGGCAGCAAGCAATAGCGGCAAGGTCAATAGGGTTGAGTGAGTCAGCAATTAATCTTAACAATATATACGACAACAACCTATGGCATGGAGCTTGTTTTTCTTCCACTCCTAACGATCAAATTATGCCGCTCAAACGAATCATCAGTGCAATTATTGGCATCAGCCTGGCATTTGCTCTCCTAATCCTTGGAGGATGGTACTTTAGTGCGGCGATCGCCATAGTCATTTATCTGGGTTTGCGGGAATATTTTCAGTTAGTGAGGGCAAAAGGAATCGCTCCAGCGGGAAAAACAAGCATGGTGTTGTCGTTACTCTTGCTTGCTTGTGCCACCGTGACCCCCCAGTTGACCGATGCAATGTTTCCCCTGACGGGAGCATTGATTTGCTTTTATCTCTTGTTTCAGCCCAAAATGGCCACCATCGCTGACATTTCCACTTCATTACTAGGACTATTTTATGGTGGATATCTTCCCAGTTATTGGGTACGACTACGCCTGGGCTATGCCAGCTTCACCCCGGATTTCACAAAAGGTTTTAGCCTCTCCTTAAATGGCTTTTGGCCCCAGTCCTGGGCAAATCCAGAAACCTTTCCCACTGGATTATTGGTCACCGTCTTGGCTTTTGCTTGTATCTGGGCTGCAGATATTGGAGCATACATTATGGGGAAGTGGCTGGGACGGACTCGCCTCTCGGATATTAGCCCTAAGAAAACCGTAGAAGGTTCACTGTGGGGCATTGGAGGTAGTATGCTGGTCGCTCTATTGGGAGCCTGGTACTTACACTGGCCCTATTGGGAATTTTCTGGAGCCTTACTGGGACTTCTGATTGGTGTGGTGAGTCTACTGGGTGATCTAACTGAATCGATGATGAAACGAGATGCAGGGGTGAAAGACTCAGGACAATTAATTCCAGGACATGGTGGCATCTTGGATCGAACAGACAGCTATGTTTTTACCGCACCGCTAGTTTATTATTTTGTGGCTTTATTATTGCCACTGCTCAATACCTTAGTCTTTTAAATAGACCTCTTTCATCGGCTTTGTTGATGATTCTTCTAAGATTCGTCCAACCGGAAAGCCCTCCACCACGGTTATGTCGCCCCTAACCGCCCCATCGTCATCCCCCCGACATTTGGCGTAAGGGGACATTCCCTACTAGATTAAGAAATGTTATCTGATGGGGGATTTTTCAATGATTCTAGTGGTGGGCGCGACGGGCGGAGTCGGTAAACGGGTCGTGAAATTATTACTGGCGCAAGGTTATCGGGTGCGGGCATTAGTCCGGGATGAAGCAAGAGCCCAGACCCTGCTGCGGGAGTGGCTGGAGGCAGAACTGCCGGAGGCATTGGAATTTTATGCCGGAGATTTAACCCTGCCAGATAGTTTAACCCCCCACTTACTCGCCGATATTACCGCTGTCATTTGCTGTAGCGGCACGAAGGTGCAGCCCGTGGAAGGCGACACCCCCAGCCGTGAAAAGTATTACCAAGGCATAAAGTTTTATCTGCCGGAAGTGGTGGATGTGCCAGAGCAGGTGGAATATGAAGGCATTAAAAATTTATTGGCGGTGGTGACCGGTGCAATTCAGCCAAAAGAGCAACCCCTGGTCAATTTCAATGACCCCGCTGCGCCCCAGTCCCGATGGTATTCCGTGGACGACGGGGTGATGGGGGGCGTGAGTAGTAGCCAGTGGCGCTTAACCGGCGATCGGGCCCTCTTTACCGGCCAAGTTTCTACGGATAATAATGGGGGCTTTGCTTCAGTACGATCGCCAAATTACGAACCGCCGTTAGATTTATCCCATGCCGACGGTATTGAATTACGGGTGCAAGGGGATGGCAAACGCTATAAATTTATTGCCCGCTGCGAAAACCAATGGGACGGACTCAGTTTTTGTTACTCCTTTGATACGTTTAACCACCATCCCCAAACGGTCAAAATTCCTTTTGAAAAATTAATCCCTGTGTTTCGGGCAAAAACCGTTTCCGAACAAGCCTTTGACTCTAGCAAGGTCTATGCGCTGCAACTGATGCACAGCAAATTTGAGTACGACGGTGGACTAAATCCTAGTTTTTCGCCAGGCACGTTTGGGCTCGAAGTTGAATCCATCCGAGCCTACAGCAATCCGTTAATACCCCAATTTATCCATGTCAGCTCCGCTGGGGTCACTCGCCCCGGTAAGCCGGGATTGAACCTAGACGAAGAACCGCCCGCCGTCCGCATGAATGATCAATTGGGCGGCATTTTGACCTGGAAGCGACGGGGAGAAGACCTCCTCCGGGCCAGTTTCCTCCGGCACGCCATTATTCGCCCCTGTGCCCTTACCGAATCCACGGAACCCCAGACGCTCCAGTTTGCCCAAGGGGATACCCTCAAAGGTCAGGTTAGTCGCCTGGCGATCGCCGAATTGTGTGTTGCAGCCCTAAAGTGGCCAGAAGCAGGGGGGAAAACCTTTGAAGTGGGTGCTAGCTCCAGTGAAGACGGTGGAAACCGAGCCGCTTGGCCCTTCTTGTTAAAGCAGCTAGCTTACGATTAACAGGTGGTGCACTGGCAAAGTGTGGGATAGCAAAAATCATGCCGAGTCCAAGGTTGCATAGATAGCTGTGCCCGCTGAGCCGCAGTATCATGGGTACGACCATGGCGCGAAATCCACTTGAAATAGCTCATCACGAAGCGCGTCGTCACAGTGGTTTGCTCCCAAAGCTTGCCAAACTTTGACGACGATCATTTGTTTAATGCCACGGCTGCTGACATAATCCAGTCAAAGAGAGTAAACAAACAGTGATTTTGGCAAAAAAAATCTCCCCACAAAAGGAGGAGAATGCTTTGAATACATTGATTCAATATTAAAATTTAAGCCAGTCTAAGCCTTGGTAAGGATATCGCTACAGTGCGTTAGCGCCAGCCACAACCTCCAGCAGCTCCTGGGTAATAGCCGCTTGTCGGGCTTTGTTATAAGACAAGGTCAACGTTCCAATCAGTTGACCTGCATTTTCACTGGCATTACTCATTGCCGTCATCCGGGCAGCCAATTCACTGGCGGCGGATTCCTGGAGCGATCGCAACAGCTGATTGGTGTTGTATAACGGCAATAGCGCATCCAAGATTTGGATCGGATCTTGCTCAAAGATCATATCTTGCGGGAAGCTACTCACCTCACCGCCGACTTTTTCCCGTTCCACCTGGAACTTGCCGCCCCGAGTAATGACTCGGAAGATCTCATCATCTTCCACCGACAGCGCATCAGCGGAGAGGGGAAAGAGGGTCTGGATAACAGGCTGGGAACTAATCAAAGACACAAATCGGGTATAGATTAATTCCACCCGGTCCACTTCTCCAGAAATAAAGAGTGCCACCAAGCTATCCGCAATTTCAGTTGCTTCCGCTGCACTGGGAATCTGGTCTAGGTTGACGAAAGATGCCGCAATATTGACATCTCGACGACCAAAATATTGTTTTGCTTTGCCTCCCACCAATACGAATCGAACATTAATCCCTTGGGATTTCAATTCTTTGGCCCGTTGCTCGGCACGCTTGATAACGTTGACGTTATAGCCACCGCACAAACCCCGATCGCCCGTTACAACCAGTAACGCGACCGATTCCACTTCCCGTTGTTCGAATAGGGGAAGTTCTGTATCGGCAAAAGAAAGACGAGTGCGCAAATTGTAAAGGACTTGGGCAAGGGTATCGGCAAACGGACGAGTTGAGAGAACCTGCTCCTGGGCACGACGAACCTTCGCCGCTGCCACAAGACGCATTGCCTCTGTAATCTTTTTAGTATTTTTTACCGACTGAATTCGGTCACGAATGGCTTTAAGGTTTGGCATGGGAGATTACACTCGCATCGAAATTTTGGCTATCGGATAACGACTGAGTTCAAGGGTCAGACTTCTGCTGCGTGTCTCAACCCGATCACTGACAGAAATGAATAAGCAGAAACTAATCACTCATCAATACGGATGCAGACTCCCCCATTCCAGAGAGGAGTTGCATCAGGCTCAATGGCAGGGACGCAATTTTATGCCCCGAAACCTTGAGTAAATTCAGTGATCCCTTCTTTGAGGAGGGTTGCCGCTTCTTCTGTCAAGGCTTTTTGGGAATCAATAATTTCTAAGAACTTAGCTTTGTTGGTACTCAGATAATCCCGTAGACCTTGGGTAAATTCAGTGACTTTTTCCACAGGAATTTTATCGATGTAGCCATTTAAACCGGCATAGCTAATGGCAACCTGTTCCCAAACAGATAACGGAGAATTTTGGGGTTGTTTGAGCAATTGACGGAGACGTTGACCCCGAGCGAGTTGAGCTTGGGTTGCAGCATCCAAGTCAGAGGCAAACTGGGAAAAAGCTTCAAGCTCAGCAAACTGGGCTAATTCCAGCTTCAGTTTACCGGCTACTTTTTTCATGGCTTTGGTTTGTGCCGCTGAACCCACTCGACTGACCGAAATCCCCGCATTAATAGCGGGACGAAAACCGGCATTGAACAGGTCAGTGGACAAGAAAATTTGTCCATCGGTGATGGAAATTACATTGGTCGGAATATAGGCAGAAACGTCTCCTGCTTGGGTTTCGATCACCGGTAGTGCCGTCATGCTGCCACCGCCCAGTTCATCACTTAATTTGGCTGCCCGTTCGAGTAGGCGCGAGTGGATGTAGAAAACATCACCGGGGTAGGCTTCCCGTCCGGGGGGGCGACGCATCAGCAACGACATTTGACGGTAGGCTTGGGCTTGCTTGGACAAGTCATCGTAAATGACCAAGGTGCTCTTGCCTTTGTACATGAAGTGCTCAGCTAAGGTGGCACCAGTATAGGGGGCAAGGTATTGGAGGGTCGCCGGATCATTGGCATTGGCAGCCACCACAATGGTGTAGTCCATTGCCCCTTTTTCGGTCAATGTGTCGATGACCTGGGCAACGGTGGATGCTTTTTGACCAATCGCCACATAAACGCAGATAACATCCTCTGATTTCTGGTTGATGATGGTGTCAATGGCGATCGCTGTTTTACCGGTTTTACGGTCTCCAATAATTAACTCCCGTTGACCGCGACCGATGGGAATCATGGCATCAATCGCCGTAATTCCCGTTTGCATCGGTTCACATACCGATTTCCGCTCAATAATACCGGGGGCGGGAGACTCTAGTAAACGTGGTTCAGTTGCAGGAATTTCTCCTTTCCCATCAATGGGACGACCAAGGGAGTCAACAACTCGACCCACCATAGCGTCACCCACTGGAATTTGGGCAATTTGTCCCGTAGCTTTTACCGTACTACCTTCTTGGATACCAAAACCCATACCCATCAGCACGGCGCCCACATTGTCTTCTTCCAAGTTGAGGGCAATGCCAATAGTCCCGTCCTCAAATTCCAACAGCTCTTGGGACATAACCTGTTCTAGACCATAAATTCGAGCAGTCCCATCACCCACTTGTAGCACTGTGCCCACATTGGACACTTGAACACTCTGGTCGTAGGATTCAATCTGTTGACGAATAATGTTGCTAATTTCGTCGGGTCTAATGCTTACCATAATGAAAAAAATATCCGATAAATAAGAAGGCTGTAAAATGTCGCCGAGCGACCAAAGTGTTAAGACAGGGATGTGCCTAGGTTGAGACCCACCCGTCGCAGTTGACCCCGCAGGCTAGAATCAAAAACTTGCGAACCGACTTTAATGACCACCCCACCCAAGATGTCTGGATCGGCTTCAGTGGCGAGTTCCACTGCCGTAGCTCCCGTTAGCTGTTTCACCTTATCCTTGACCTGTTCTCGCTGACTCTCTGTCAGCTTCAGCGCGGTAGTCACTTCTGCTAAAACCGTATTGGTTAATTCCCGCAATAAAGATAAATATTGCTCACAGATCGGCGCAAGAAACATAATTCGACGCTTATCAACCAGTAACATCAAAAAGTTGTTTAGATAGGCATTGGTGTCATCATCTAAAATCGCTTGGAGTACTTTTTTCTTATCTCCATCCTTAACCACTGGGTTTTCCAGGGTCATCGCCAACTCAGGGGACTCTTCTAACAGCTCTAGTAAAGCCTTTAACGTATCCCCAAAAACTTCAGTTAAGTTGTTTTGCTTTGCCAATGCCATCAAGGCTTGAGCATAGGGTTCAGCAACTTCACTACTATAAAGTGTACCTTTCATCATTAGCCTCCTAGCTGGGCAATACTGCGTTCGATTAAGCGATCCTGAGCATCATCATTGAGACGGTCGCGGAGATCAGCTTCCGCCTTGACTAAGGCTTGCTCTGCAATTTGGCGTTTTAGTTCCGCAATCACCCGGTCTTGCTCTGCCCCCAAGTCTTTCGCTGCCGTTTCTTTCAAACGTTCAACATCTTGGGCGGCTTGCACCGCAATTTCAGACTTAGATGCCTCGGCCCGCTGGGCGGCATCAGCCACAATTTTCGCAGCCGTTTCCTTCGCTTTAGCCAGCTTATCTTCTTCCATTGCTAAGGCTTTAGCGGCTTCTGTTTGACGAGATTTCGCTTCTTGGATCGCTTCAGCAATTTTGGTACGGCGATCGCCTAGGATTTTACCCAGCGTTTTTGGTGCGTAATAAAGAATAATGCCTAACAAAAGCGCCAGATTAATGAGATTGACCTCTAGAAAATCTAGATTCAGGCCAAACCCTTCTGCATGGGCCTCTGTTGCGAGGATAAATAGGGTATTAAACATAATGACAAACTCGATCAGTGGGGCACTTATTTAATGAGTTCAGGGCCTAACAGTTTGTGTAAAATTTGTTCACTCAACGCCGCAACTTCTTGTTCCAAAGAACTGAGGGCAGATTGGCGCTGGGCTTCAATATCTTGTGCCGCCGCTTCTTTTTGCTGTTGGGCTTCCCGTTGGGCTCCAGCAATTTTTTCGGCTGCCAAGCGTCGGGCTTCTACCTGAGCATCAGCGATGATGGCTTGGGATTGGCGACGGGCATCGGTAACCTGTTGCTCATAGCTCTGGGTAATAGCGTTCGCTTTCGCTATACAATCACGCGCGTCCGTTTCATTATTGCGAATGTAATCAGCCCGTTCATCAAGCACCTTATTTAAAGGCTTGTAGAAAATTGCATTCAGCAGGAACGCCAAAATAACAAACTGCAATGCCATCAATGGCAGGGTGGCATCAAAATCAAACATGGGTTTATGGCAGTTTTAAACAAACTTAAACTTACGCGGAGACTGGTAACGGTGGACAGATCGCCAAAACTTGGATTAACAAGTGTTCCGATACCATTTTGATCAAGACTAGCGGGAAACAGAGACGCGAAAATTCACGCCTCAGCCCCAAATCCGTAGGCTTATGGGCTTACGCAAACGGATTGGCAAAAAGTAATACAAGAGCAATGACCAGACCGTAAATCGTCAAGGATTCCATGAACGCCAGGGTCAAAAGTAATGTACCCCGAATTTTGCCTTCCGCCTCGGGCTGACGAGCAATACCAGAGAGGGCTTCTCCAGAGGCATTACCTTGACCTAAACCAGGACCAATGGAGCCTAAACCGACAGCAAGGGCAGCAGCAATAACAGAAGCAGCAGCAATAGTGGGATTCATGATGTTGTTTTCCTTTGAACTAACAAAACGAGATTTAAACTTTGGGATTCAGCCGTGCTTTTCAGGGTTTTTTCACTGAATTACACTGGACTGAGTTAGGGGAAGAAATACTAGAAGAGAGCGTCAGTAAACATCATGGAACTAATCATGTGAGGATCAATCCCAATTCAATTAACCGAAGCTTAATGCTCTTCGCCTTCACACTCGATCGCCTCATGGATATAGGCCCCGGCAAGAGTGGCGAAGACAAGGGCTTGGATTGCACTTGTAAACAGACCCAATACCATCAGGGGTAGCGGTACGAAAAGGGGCACGAGTAAAACGAGTACAGCGACCACCAATTCATCCGCTAGAATATTCCCAAAAAGACGGAAGCTGAGGGAAAGCGGCTTGGTAAAATCTTCCAGGATTTTGATGGGTAAAAGAAAGGGAAAGGGTTGCACATAACTGGCGAAGTACCCCAGGCCTTTTTTACTCAAACCTGCATAAAAGTAGGCTAAAGACGTTAATAACGCCAGAGCGACAGTTGTATTAATATCATTGGTGGGAGAGGCTAATTCTGCGCCATCGGGAACATGAATTAGTTTCCACGGCAAAAGCGCTCCAGACCAATTTGATACAAATATAAAAAGAAATAATGTGCCAATAAACGGTAACCAAGGTCGGTATTCTTTCTCCCCCAATTGGTTGCGTGCCAGTTCCCGGAGGAATTCCAACACGTATTCCATGAAGTTTTGAATGCCACTCGGAACCTGTTGCACATTTCGCGTTGCCGCGAGGGAGGCAATTACAAGCAATGCAATTACAAACCAAGAGGTTGTAAAGGTTTGCCCATGTAATTTGAGGTTCCCAATTTCCCAATACCACTGCTGTCCTACTTCTAGAGCAGCGAGAGGAAACAAATTTAAAACACTCAAACCAGCTAACATGTTTGTTCGGTGAGATTAACGGAGAACAACTGAAGGATGTTTATCGTGAACAGAAAGCATCGCCTTGACTTTGCCAGAATTACGATCATCTCCTGAGTAATAGGAGTGAACTTAAAGACCAGCGCTAAGACAGCCTGCTTCTGTTGACTTCATGGTTTCCTTCCTCACCCTGTCACCACCTAGTCTGCCGAAGGCGATAGAACCGTCTGCAAAGTGTAGATGATGATGGCGGCTTTATAAGTTAGAAACCCGAGAAATACCGGTAAAACCTGAATATTTTCCCGTTGGGTGGCAATAATGATTAGACCGACAAAGACAGCTAACCCTTTTTTTCCAGCCCGTTGGGATTGGGTTCCAATGCGTTCTACATCCCTAGCCAATAGCTTCAAGTAGAGAAGCCCTCCGATGGCACCCAGTAGATAATTCAGCGCTACGTTGAGGGAATATGCCCAAACAACACAGAGAAAAACCACCAAGGTTGCGACCAGCGTCCACAGCAGCAGTTGCTGTTGTAAACGGTAAAAGTCATCCATGCCATGATTCGCAACATCTTCCGGGACGGAAGTCGATGCTTCATTATTGGTACTGATGACGGTAGGGCTCTCAGACGAGGATGTTGGCGTTGCCACACACTTACAAAATGCAAGGGTTAACAAGGGAAAAGGATTTCACGATTATGTGAAACAGAGACCTTAAGCCAGAAGCAATCATATCACGGTGTCGCAACGAAAATTGATTTTTTGTAAACATCTAAAAAACCTTGAAAAAACAAGGGTTTGGGGTTGACAAACACGGGCACTCCCCCATGGGATTGCCATGGAGAGGGAGGGTTCTCCTTCTGGTTGATTAACGGCGATCGCCTTTAACCCAAATCAAGTTTGGGTTTGATATAGGCGTAGGAAGATTGAGTTTTTATCAAAATTTCTAAATTTCATCGGTAGGAGTTTGGCATTGACTGTAAAATATAGCCCTAACACATCAAAATTAGGGCAGTAAATCTCAGTCGAAAAAAATGGAAAAAAGGAAAGGGGAAATAAAAACGCCCTAATGGAATTTGGTACAGCTATAAGTTGCTTAGTTGTTGGGAGACTGATTATGCGTTTTCGTTCTGTGATTTTAGGGTTTTGATTACTCTCTCTTGTTTAACTCTCTCAGCGCAGACTAAAATCGAAATCTATGTTCTCATTTTCTTTGTGGGCAGTTAAGGAATCAAGTTATTCAATAAAATGATAATTTAAAATGATAATTTTTAATTTGAAACAATGAATCATTATCTTTTAATCATTCTTGTCAAAATCACAATATTTTCCCTGATGTTATCGATCGGGGTTAATCTTTCCCTAGAGAAAATGCTCTCTTTTTGGCGTAAATCCGCCGTACTCTTCCGCGCACTTTTCGCAGTGGTGGTATTAGTTCCGCTTGTTGTTATTATTCTGCTCAAGTTGTTCAATTTACCCTCCGAAGTCATGATTGGATTAGCCTTTTTAGCCGCTTCTCCTGGTGCGCCCCTAACCACAAAGCGATCACAAATGGCAGGAGCCAGATTTCGTTATTCGGCCAGTCTTCAATTAACCTTGGCTTTACTTGCGGTTATTATTACACCTTTAACATTAAGTATTTTTGCTGTTTTCTTTCAAGGAGTTCCAGACAAAGTAAAGATTTTAGAAGTTGCTCAACAAGTCACAATGGTACAATTTTTACCCGTTTCCCTCGGTCTTTTATTACAAAAATTTGGGACTAAATATGCAGAGGCGATCGCTCGTCCATTAACCATCATTTCTAATGGTTTATTTTTAGTATTAATTATTTTAGCCTGTATTTTAGGGCTTCCTTTAATGTTCAAAATTTGGGGATTACCTCTCGTAGTGATCGCTATTATGGTCATTATTTCTCTAGGGATTGGTCATATTTTAGGCGGCCCCGATGAAGATAAACGGTCTATTTTAGCGATTTCTTGTATTGCCCGTAATGTCGGTTTAGCCTTGTTTATTGGGGTTTTAAATGACGTACAAAAGCAAATCATTCCCACTTTAATCGCTTACCTAATTTTAGGGTCAATTTTTGGTATTCTTTACTCAATTTGGTATAAGCGCAAACTGAAAATGGAAACTAATATCTAGTTAAAATGAGGTAAATTAATGGAATTATTGGAATATTTAGAAGGTGGATTAGCTCTTGTTATCACTTTGTTTAAGTTTTTATTAGAAGCTATTGCTGTCTTTTGCATTATCTTAGGGATCGTAAAAACAGAGAAACTTGCGATCGCGCTTAAGCGTCATCATACGACAAACCAATTTTCGCAAATCTGACTAGAATTTGGAATGTGGCTGGTCATGACCTTAGAATTTCAGTTAGGAGCCGATATTCTTGCGACAACTCTAAGCTCGACCTTTAACTCTTTAGGAAAACTCGAAATTGTTGCCCTCATCCGAACTTTTTTGAATTATTTTCTAACGAAAGAATTAGAATCCCAGCCTCAACAAAAACAAGAATAATTATAGATTGTTTATAAACATTAAACTCTCAGTTTTCATCAAAATAATCATGACTCAATTGCCTATCGATCCTGAATCTTCTAAGCCACTTTCTAATAATGAATTAGCCAGCGATCGCACCGAACTAGCTAAATACCGTAGTCGAGCCGCCGCCGACCGTACCTTAATGGCTTGGATTCGCACCTCTTTGTCCTTAATTGGTTTCGGTTTTGGCATTCCCACGATTGTTAGAACCATTCAAAATACCCAAGCTGGACATCATATTGATCCTGTCAGGTTTTCGGTAATTGTGGGTCTAGCGTTTATTGCAACGGGAATGTTCGGAATGGCGTTAGGTTTAAAAGAACATCGTCGATTACTCAAACAAATCCAAAGCGATCGCTATACCTACGAAGCCTCTCACAGCGCAGAAGTTGTCGGTGTGGCTTTATTGGTAATTGGCTTCATTAGTTTTATTGGGGTAATTATAAAATCACTCAATTTTTGATCTAATTGATTGATGGTTATTTCGACAAAACCACCTGAGTTCACTTATACGCTCCCTGCCAACAGAAGATAGCTTTTCTCCAGAGAAATGGTATTGACACCTCAGTTTGCAGTGTCCGTGAGTACCCTAAAGCGTCACTTTCAATGACTGCTTTAGCGTCTCTTTGGGACTCTTGCCAAACATGGTCTTGTAGTCCCTAGTAAAGTGACCTGGACTATAGAAACCGTGATCAGCCGCAATGGCCGAAACAGTTTTTGTTCCTGGGACTGTCATTTTCAGCAGCCGATGCACCGCCTGCAAACGCACAATCTTGAGGTAGGCCATGGGAGAGATGCCCAGAATTTGGTCAAAGGCATAGGTTAGGGTACGCTGGCTGGTAAAAATGCCCTTGGCAACGGTGGCCAGGGTGATGGGCTGGTTGAGATGGGCTTCTAGGAATGCTTCCGTTTGTCGGACTAAATCACCTCGGCGTAAGGTGCGCTGGGACTTTGTGGGGGACTGCCCTTTAGGCGGAATGGCCTGAATCAAGAGGGGAATGAAGTCTTCTTGAACAAGACTTTGAAAAGCTAGGCTGGCGAGGCAAGCAGCCTGGTTAACGGCCAAAGCATAGAGTTCCCTGACAAAGGTCTGGAGTGGCCCAATAGTCGTCGGAATGCAGACTTGATTTTGCGCGAAGAACCTGGCATCAAGGTCGTCCCGTTGCATCAGGCAGAGGTATTGATTCAGTACGACGCGGCTGATAGCAAGATGGCAAAGCAAGACTGAGTCAGCTATCACGAGATCAACCTCCCGCTCAGAGTCAAACCCAAACAGTATCTGCCGATTGATCGGACAGTCGTGGGTGATCAATGTCTGCTCATCTGCCAGATTGAGTAGCAAAGAAAAAATGACGGCTCCGGCTAGTTTCGGCCCGACGGCCCGCAAGGGAACAGCACTGTTCGTAAAGTTAAAGACAATGCCTCCCAGATTGAGTTGCACCGCTTCACAAGAGTAGGGAGTAAGCACTAACGGGGTAATTCTGAGATCAAGCCTCAACGCTTCAACCATTTCGTCGGCATCTTGAAACCGTTGATGGGTAAGCTTTTGCACGGCTGGTGGCTGAATTTTTTGAACCATAGGATTATTTTATGTAGCAATGGCAAAAACCATCAATCATCATCGACGCTCTGTAAAGAAATGTTGACTGGCCAAAAGTTTGCCATTTTTGTATAGCCTGAACCGACGGGTAGTGAAAAAATGGCTCAAGTCGTTTAGTCGTTGCTCTCCCGATCGGGCAATAGGGACTTTATTAAGGAACCCCTAAGTCGGTGGGATGGATTAAGGATTAAGCATCGGTAACCATTATCAAACACAACTTTCAGTGATGATGTCGTTTCTGCGTCATTTCATTGTTTATCAATGATTGAGCCTTGCGACTGATCGAATTATCAAACGAATGACCAGTTAAAAGCAGATTTCTAAAATGCTCTACTCAATTTTGCGCTGGTTAATGCCGAGCCTGGCGATCGCTGTCCTCATGCTCTTTAGCTGGTTTAATTCGCCAGAAGCTCTGGCCCTGGCAAGCCCCCAATGCCCGACCGGGATGACCTTGATTCCGGGCGGCACGTTTCGCATGGGAGCAAAGGATCATTACCCCGATGAGCTTGCCGTCGAAGCGGTCACGGTGGATAGCTTTTGCATGGATAAGTATGAAATCACCAATGCCCAGTTTGCCCAGTTTGTGAAGGAGACGGGCTATGTAACGATCGCCGAACGTCCTGTCCCCAAGGATCAATATCCCGATTTGACGGACGAACAGCGATCGCCTGGTTCCTTGGTTTTTGAACCACCACCAGAGAAAACCTAAGTTGAGCAAGTCGCCTATCTGAGCTTGTGGCATCCCGCAGGGCCGAACAGCAATCTGGAAAGAAAAGAAAACTATCCCGTTGTCTATATTGTCTATAAAGACGCTGAATAAATGTAGAATTACTTGTTGGCAAGAGTTTCAGCCTGACTAATTAAGAAAAAGCAGATTTTTGCTTAACCAAATTGAAAACCTATTATCATTAATTATGATTAATCTAAGCCAAAAATTATTGCTAACGTTGGGATTTGGACTGCTTTCCTTGCTCCCCATTTCCCCTATCTCTGCCGCAGAAGAAATTAAATTTTCCATTGCGCCATTCGGGGATTTTAATCTTTCTATTGATAGCTTAGAGACTTTTGCCCAGGATGGTAAAATCACCCCTGAATTTAATTTTTATGCTAAGCATCTTACCCCTGAAGAATTAATAAAATTTCGTGCCTTGCTTAATAAATCCTTTCCCTTAAGTTCCATAGAGGCTTTTGAATTTTTCAATACAAGCTTTGGCAAAGAAATTGTTAGACAGTTGAGTTTAGCAATTAATAGTCCTCCCGATGAAAGTCAACCTTTTTTAAAAGGGGCAATAATTTCCGCCGCCGTCAATCCCAATGGCTTTAAAATTATTGATGTTCTTAAAAATTATGACAGTCCAACTCTCTCTCTAGATTTAAAAACAGTTCGTAACACGATCAATGAAGCCGATTATCTATATCAGACAGCAGATCGATTGTTTGCATGGTTAGATAGTCAAGCTTTGGCTGAAACATCCCCAAATAGTTCCATTGCTTTATCTGACTTATCCCAGCCAGGAAAAACGACTTGGACATCGGAAACCTTAACGATTCCTAAACCTAATCAAGATCCTTTAACTGCCTTTGTTTATCTACCCCAGGGGTTAGCCCAACCTGCTCCTGTTATCGTTATTGCCCCTGGTTTAAATTCTGATTTTCAAGCCTTAAGTTATGTGGCCAAACATTTAGCCTCCCATGGCTTTGCCACCGTTGGCATTGATTTTCCTGAGAGCGATAACGAAAGAATGCTTGATGCCTTAAAAGGTTTGGATACTTTTCCCAATCCCAATGCCTGGATGAATCAGCCTAAAGATGTGAGTTTAGTTTTAGATACGTTGGAGCAAAAAATGCAATCTGATCCCAATTGGCAGAGCAAATTAGACGTCAAAAATGTGGGAATTTTGGGTCACTCCTTGGGTGGCTACACTGCAACGGCGATCGGGGGAGCGAGGGTTCAATGGCCAGAGGTTTTAAAGAAATGTGCCACTTTGGATGATCCTAATCAAATTAATTTAAATCCTGCCTTACTCTGGCAATGTAAAGGAATCGAAGGTGCGCCTCCTGTAGAAAACCTTCAAGATCCCAGAATCAAGGCTGTGATTGCCATCAATCCCGTGACCAATCCCGCCTTTGGCAATGAGGGAGTTAATCAACTGTCTGTGCCAATGATGTTTATTGCCGGAAGTTCCGATATTTTTGCCCCTCCTTTATCTCAACAAATTGTGCCTTTTGCGGCTCTGAATAAACAGGATAAATATTTACTTTTAGTGAAAAATTCAACTCATCTATCATTCGATCAAGGAACCGATCAATTACCTGATTTTATCGTCGGGCCAGGACAAGCATTAGCCTATGATTATCTCAAAAGTATTAGTTTAGCTTTCTTTAATCTTTATTTAAACCAACAACAAGAGTTCAAGCCCTATTTAACCGATGCGGCGGTTCAAGAAATGGGGAAAGAACCTCTTCCATTGCATTTAATTAAATCCTTAACTCAGGAGCAACTTAATGAAGCGATTAAACCCACTAATTAAACTCTGCTCTCGGTTGTTAATGCTTGGTGAACTTTTTCTAACGGCGATCGCCGCTTAGATGCCGATTTATTATTTTAGTTCGCAGCATAACATTGATTATTGTTAGAGCATACAATATTACTGTGTTTCGACCTTGATCCCCCTTCAGCCACCGAGTTCCCCGTATGACCCAGACCCAGCCCAAAACCCCTCCCCGCATCCACGTTCTGGCTAAACCAACCGGCGCAATTTGTAACCTCAACTGCACCTACTGCTTTTTTCTAGACAAAGAACAGCTTTATCCTGGCAGTAAGTTCCGGATGGCGGATGAGCTGTTGGAAAACTATATTCGCCAACTGATCGAAACCCACCGCACAAAAGAGGTCACGGTGGCCTGGCAGGGAGGAGAACCCACCCTCATGGGAGTTGATTTCTTTCGCAAGGCGATCGCCTACCAGGAGAAGTACCGCAAGCCGGGCATGACCTTTGAGAATACGATCCAAACTAACGGCACGTTACTCAACGATGAGTGGTGTGAGTTTCTAAAAGAAAATAACTATCTGGTGGGGTTGAGTATTGATGGGCCACGGGAACTCCAAGATGCCCATCGAGTTGATAAAGCTGGGGGGCCGACCTTTGATAATGTGATGCGGGGTCTGCGGCTATTGCAGAAACTTGGGGTTGAATACAACATCCTGACCACTGTCAATGCCGTCAATGGTAATCACCCGCTAGAGGTCTATCGATTTCTTCGGGATGAAGAAGGCACTAACTGGATACAGTTCATCCCCATTATTGAGCGGATCAATGAGTACGGCAGCACCCTCCACCAACAGGGAACCCTCGTTTCCGATCGCTCCGTTAAACCCGAACAATTTGGCAACTTTTTGATCAGCATCTTTGATGAATGGGTGCGCCACGATGTGGGCAAGGTATTCGTACAAACCTTTGAAGCCGCCGTCAGCAAGTGGATCGGTGCGCCTTCTGGGATGTGCGTCTTTGAACCCACCTGTGGTCATGCGGTGGCCCTCGAACATAACGGCGACCTGTACTCCTGTGATCACTTTGTCGAACCCGATTATAAGCTGGGCAACATTCAGGATCAGCCCATAGGGGATCTGGTCGGCGGCGATCGCCAGCATCAGTGTGGGCGGGACAAATTGGAAAAATTGCCAAAGTATTGCCTGGACTGTGACGTGCGCTTTGCTTGCAACGGCGAATGTCCTAAAAATCGGTTCATTACCACCCCTGATGGAGAGCCAGGGCTGAATTACCTGTGTGCCGGGTATAAGGCATTTTTTCATCACATTGATGAACCCCTCCGACTTTTAGCGACAATAATGCGACGCAACTATCCCGCCGCAAAGATCATGCCCATCCTGGCCGCCCAGGATGCCGCTTTTGCCAAAGCCCATCCCAACGATCCCTGTCCTTGCGGTAGCGGTCAGAAGTTTAAGAAATGCCATGGTGCACAAAAAATCGGCAAAAGCCGAAAAATCGCTCGTCAACCTGCCCGCACTTAAGGGTGCAGGTAGGGGCAGCATTGACCGATTTGCCCTCCGGCGGTCAATGGCTCAATAGGAGAGCCGTATACGGATACGCCAATGCAATCCCTTGGCAGGATTCACCTGCTGACTAGTAACCAATTAATGGATAGACAAAACAATGCCGAATAAAAAACCCAACATTATTCTGCTCGTGACCGATGACACCGGCTATGGCGATCTCGGCCCCTACGGCGGCGGCGAAGGACGGGGGATGCCAACCCCAAACTTTGATCGTATGGCGGCGGAAGGCATGACCTTCTTTTCCTTCTATGCCCAACCGAGTTGCACCCCAGGTCGGGCGGCCATGCAAACGGGTCGTATCCCCAACCGTAGCGGCATGACCACCGTGGCCTTTCAAGGGCAGGGCGGCGGCTTACCCGCAGCGGAGTGGACGTTGGCATCCGTGCTGAAACAGGCCGACTACCGCACCTTTTTCACGGGCAAATGGCACCTGGGTGAGGACGATTACGCACTGCCCAATGCCCAGGGCTACGACGAAATGAAGTACGTCGGTCTTTACCACTTGAATGCCTATACCTATGCCGACCCCACCTGGTTCCCCGATATGGAGCCAGAACTACGGGCCATGTTCCAAAATGTGACCAAAGGATCGCTGTCAGCTAAGGCTGGTGAGGAGGCCAAAGAAGATTTCAAGATCAACGGTCAGTACGTTGATACGCCAGATGAAGGCGTGGTGGGGATTCCCTTCTTCGATGGCTATGTCGAGAAAGCGGCGGTGGAATTTCTCGAAGATGCGGCCAAGGAAGACCAACCCTTCTTCCTCAACGTCAACTTTATGAAGGTACACCAGCCCAACCTGCCGCACCCCGACTTCATTCACCAATCGCCTTCTAAGTGCAAGTATGCGGACTCGATCGTGGAGCTAGACTCTCGCATCGGGGCAATTATGGATAAGGTACGGGAACTGGGCTGGAAGAGGATACTTTCGTCTTCTGGACTACCGACAACGGGGCTTGGCAGGATGTCTATCCTGACGCTGGCTATACCCCATTCCGAGGCACGAAAGGCACTGTCCGCGAGGGGGGCAACCGCGTCCCTGCCATTGCCTGGTGGCCAGGGAAGATCGCGCCGGGGGTGAAGAACCACGATATTCTGGGCGGTCTCGATCTGATGGCGACCTTTGCTAACCTTGCAGGGGTATCGCTGCCCACCAATGATCGTGAGGGACAACCGACCACATTTGACAGCTATGACATGTCTCCGGTGCTACTCGGCACCGGCAAGTGTGAGCGAAAATCCTGGTTCTACTTCACCGAGAATGAACTGACACCGGGCGCAGTAAGGGTGAACAATTACAAGGCGGTGTTTAACCTACGGGGTGACGATGGTGCAACGACCGGAGGTCTAGCCGTAGATTCCAACCTGGGATGGAAGGGGGCAGAGAGTTATGTTGCCGTCGTGCCGCAGATGTTTGACCTCTGGCAAGACCCCCAGGAACGCTATGACATCTTCATGAATAACTATACGGAACGCACTTGGATGCTGGTCACCATCGGTGAAACGGTCAAAGAGCTAATGAAAACCTATGTGCAGTATCCACCGCGCAAGATGCAGAGCGAGGGGGTATGCTGGTACTGATTACGCTCACCCAGTATGAACGCTTCCAACATGTCCGGGAAATGCTGTCGAAGGAGGGCATTACAATACCCTTACCCACCGGAAACTAGCCCAAAACTGGTGTTAATGCACCATTCCGCTTAACTACCACCTCAACCCAAGGTAATGCGCCTGCCAGCATTGAATACTGGTAGGTTCTAAGCTGATCGCGCGCCAACCCTTAGTAGCACTTTTGATCTTGCCTTCTTTTTCTTAAAGGGGGACAAGGTTATCAAAAGCAAGGTTATGCTGGGCGCATCTAGCCAAAAGGGGGAGGAGAAGAGTAGTACGCAGAATTTAGGACAAAACGTGTGAGAAGAAGCTCCAAGGAAAAGGGAACAATATTGTTGTTGAGTCTGAGGTAAAAAATGGAATTAGTAACGCTCGAACAAATCTGTCAGGGGAACTCAGAGTGGAAAGCCCAGTGTGAGAAGTTGCAAGACGAATCGAGTCTAGCCAGGATGGTCTGATAGGAATGCAAATGAGATTATGGCTAGCCTGAAAAATTTAGAATCGGAGATAGGACGGCAGGCAGAAGAGCCGAGGCAATGGGAAGCTGTCAAAAATGTGGGCACAAACTTCAGTCGAAAGGATGGCACTCACGACAAATGGAAACCCAGATAGGGCGAATCCACACAGGCTGGTGGCAGTGTTGGGCAATATCGATGATTTGATTCCTTCCCTGCGACTCGAAGCTCGCCGCCAATCTTTTGAGAGCGCTCCCCATACTGATCACTGAGTTACTACCATATTTCAATCATAATTTTTGATGACTAGAGCATAAGTCTGCTCTGCAATGATTCGGTGAGCGCGAATGATAATGTCGACGTTACCAGTAGGGATATCATTCCAGATAATTTGTTCAACATTATTCCTTCGATCAAAACTTATAGATCCTGCTGGGAGTGTTTCCATGTCGTTCTTCCCCGGTTGAGGATTGTACAATTAAATCCAAATCATTTTGTAAAGCTTCTCCGGGTAATCCGTCCATACTAGAGTTACTTTGAGCGTAGTCCCACAGAGCTAACGCTAAGTGAGGTTAATTCTTCTTCGCCTGTATCAAGGTTAGTTGCCTCATCTTTAAATTCAAACAATATACCGTCACCAATGGTGGAAGCTAGGTCAACTTTGCCAAAACCTTCAGATGAATTAGGGATGTCTCCTGCTTCAGAGGGGATATATTGACCAACAAGATCTTTAGCTCCATTGATTAGCATTGCTTTCGCTAAAGCCGCACTAGGATTCAGGCTATGTTTTTTCTGAAAATACTCCCTCACGACTGCTGCACAACCATGCAAGAGGAGTAGACATGCTCGTCCCGGCGAGAAAAGCATAGAGGGGATCAGATGAAGTTTCAAAAATTATCGATACTTGCATCTCGCGAATTAGGCAGAAAGTATTGCAGTCCCTGGAGCAACTACGTCAGGCTTGATCCTTTCATTCCGGGTTAGAATGCCTAGCTACTAAAAGCAGCCATACCTTCAGGATTGTCAGACCATCCGTCAGTTGATATCGGAGCCACGGGGAAACTAAAACCAAGAGCACCATATGGTTTGGATTGAGACGGTCGATTATTTTCAGTTGCTCCTATCGTGATGCAGTTTTTGGCAGTGCCTGGTGAACCAATGGAACCGTTATTGATGACACCATTCCCGTCACTGTCTTCTCCCGCTATTGCCGGCAGAAAAAGCAAATCACTAAGTCGCGGTATTCCAAACAAATTCATCCACATCGTTAGAACTAGGGGTATAGGCTCAATTACCGCCCCATGAATTTGTGTGTACCCTTGCTCCATCATCATAAGGAGTTTGAAACAAATCATTAAGATCGAGTAATCCCCCAGAGTCCACACACCAGAATCAAGAACTGATTGAATTATAAGCGTAGCTTTAGGTGCTGATCCCCGAATGACTCCGCCCATTGTGCCTGAGTTACCATCACCTAAAACAGACCCTGCTACATGAGTGCCATGACCGTCAGGATCGTTGCTGGTTGAACGTCCTAATGCGTAAAGTTTTTAGCCCGTCAGTAAATGCTGGGTGGACATCAGTTGTTGAGCCGCGATCAAATCCAGTATCAGCGACGGCGACTACTTGTCCGTCTCCTTCAAAACCTAAACTGGTATGGACGGTATCCGCCTTTAGCAGTCCGATAGCAACATTATTGAATAGTTGTGGTGCAATATATTCTTCAATGTGTTGCACTTGATCAATGGCAGCTAACTTTGAAAGATATCGATATGGAACTGATAAGCGAATGGAATGGCGCCCAAATTGCAGATCATCAGGTGAGAGCCCGGCTACTGCTGCAACTCGATGACGAAGTTCATCATCGATAGAAACGTCGTTGTGAAAAACAACTTCAACTTGCTTGGGTTGACTAGCTATCGAACGATCAAAAGCACCAAGCGACATCAAATTGACACTGGCTGTTGACGACGGATCACGCAATTTAGGAGATATTTTGAATCCTTCTAAATATGTATTTGTCCACTCTGTAGTCCAAACCTTGAACTGCCGAGAGATCTGAGTTTTCATACTTGCAGATATGATATTTTCGAGGACAAATGTTAAGAATTTCAACCCCAAGTCCTGCTAGTTCATTCTTCTTAGATCGGTCTAGTGGAACACTCGTTTGGACGAGGATATAGTTTGAACGAGTACTGTCTAAACTCTGTAATCCAGCCGACATAAGTGATGGCGCTTGTGCTGCTGGATCGAGGGAAATACCATTAATCGTAATGTTAGCCATTTGATTTTATTAATTTAGATCAAGAAAGTAGATTAGAATTTGCACAAAGGTGGCACTGGTTCCGTTGTCTGGGGAAGCTGGAAGCATTGTCTACAGCGAGTTAGATTGCATATCGCATCGTCAGAAGTTGCAGCCAAGATATCCCAGTCAAAATTCCTAGCTTTACAGCAGGGACAACTTTAGTGGTGAAATGAACGCCGATTTAAATCTGAAGTGCATCACATAAAAAGCTTGACATAGAAAAGCTCACCAGTTAGAGTCTGAAGTCGTTCAAAACCAGCAGGCAAACCAATGAGCTATTCGCATCTTAGCATAGACCAACGAAATCATCTTTATCAACTAAAACAAGAACAGAACTTATCACAGCGAGAACTAGCCAAGCTGGTTGGGTGTTCACAAAGTACAATTTGTCAGGAATTGCAAAGAAATAGGACAGAGC
>CALNXU010000033.1:0-92246 GCA_942490695.1 Merismopediaceae cyanobacterium
ACAGCTCTGGCAGTGCAAAACGCCGCCACCTACGCCCCATCCGGCTGCTCGTCATGCTTTTTAGCGGGACTAACACTCCTGTTAATCATGGGCCTGTGGTTATGGCCCTGGCTCCGGGCTTGGCAACTATCGGAAATCAGCTTCCGTGCCTTAACCGCAGAAAAAATTCCTGCCTTTACCCGCTTTCTTAACCAAGCTAGACGAACTGCGCCGTGGGAACCCTATTACCCCCTCCAACTCGGTTGGAATCTGGGGGAGCTTAGTCTCACCGCCCCTGAACCGGCCCAGCGAGCAGCCCTAAGCCAGGAAGCAATGACTGCTTTCCAAGGGGCTAATGCCATTGCCTACGAACCGAGTTTGGGTTTAACAATCTGGGATGGTTGCAATTAGCCGAAAATCTAACAAGCCAGCCAATCGTTCATCAAAGCTCTACGCCTAGTGCCCGCTAAGCGGGGTCTTTTTATGGGTTGGGTTAGCCTGTTCAGCTCCAGCAACGACCCGCTGGTACATCGAAGCCTTCGGTTAGAGTGCCTCCTCCGTGACCACTTTGTTTTTGACCAATCCGATTTGGCGCACGCCTTGCCGGTTTTGCGTCTCTTTACCTCAGCGATCGCCGCAGGTAATCTACGCTCTCGGGCTCTGATAACCAGTGCTGAAGCGGGTTCCGGTCGGCAGCGGCGGTTACATCAAGTGCAAGGGGACTGCACTGGTGGTTAGGTCAATTTCTGACTTGAGACGGAACTCACCTCCTACCGGGACGTAACAGCCGGGCCCTATTGACCCTCAGTGCTGCTCCCGATCGCCTCCCCCAAGCCATCGAACAATTCCCCCGCCGCCCAGTTAGTTCAGGCTGAGTCGCCGGAGAAACGACCGACCCTAATTAGCCAAGCCTGGATGATGGTGACGCAAACCCCGATGCCAGCACCGATTTTGCAACAGACCTTGAGTAGTCTGGAGTCTGCCCCCAATTTTTATCGCTGGTTAACGAGATCACCCCCGTTTTACGGTACCGTCGGCAACGGTTGGGTTTTGGGGTCAATCGCCGCCACATTGATAGGCACAATCCCGAAGATTATTATGTTGTCATCGAAAACTTTACCCATGGTGACAGTTTGATGATGTTTCCTTCTATCTTTGCGCCGCTTGGGATGAAGCGCTACAACCGCTTGCAAGCTGTACGAAGCGGTTGAAGCTCTTATTTCCACGGGGGGGGTGAGTCATTAGTAGCCACAACACGCAGGCTAAGCCCGCATCGATAGATGAAACAATAAATCAGTAAACTATGGGCAGTGCATCGGTCAAATATTGCCACTATGGATGAACCAATTATTGAATTTCGTAACGTGTGCCAACGATTTAGTGACAAGGTGATTCTGGATAATGTGGACTTAAAAATTTTTCCCGGCCAGGCAGTCGGTGTGATTGGTCCTTCCGGTACCGGAAAATCCACCATCTTAAGATTGGTCGCTGGGTTGCAAGCCCCCGATAGTGGCGAAGTCATCATCTCTGGCCGAGCGACGAACGATTGAAGGAGAGCAATCTTTAATCGGGTTGGTTTTCAACAATCTGACCTATTTGATTCGTTAACAGTGGCTGAAAATATAGGATTCTCCCTTTATCGGGACTGCGGATCTCAAACCGTGCCGAAGTTGGTTGATGACACCCTAGATTTAGTCGGTCTACCCGGCATTGAATCGATTCCCGGCTGAACTGTCCGGGGGAATGCGTAAGCGCGTTAGTTTAGCCAGGGCGATTATTCGCGATCCCCGTCAATCCGACTCCTGTGTCCCACGCTTCCCCTTGTGGAGCGAGCGGGCCTTGATCCGTTGCCTCAACTCGGGTTGAAACGATTATTTATGATTTGTTAACGGTCAAAAGTCTGTTCTGGCTATTTAATTGTTACCCATCCGTTTCCTTACTTTATTTAGCCATTACCACTCGACGTATTGTATCTTTTTTGCTGAGGGAAAATTCGGTGGGACGGCACTACTGATGAGGCGAAACAGTCTGATCATCCTTTGCTCAAACAGTTTTTTCACCGGCAGTATTGAGGCGATCAAATAAAGAGATGTCTGATTTCCACGTTACTAGTATTCTGAGTCTCAAGCATCAGCCTCCCCAACAGCCCCATGCAGTGGGTTTGCTTGGTCTAAAATATTTTGGCGCTAGAGAGAGTCAAGTTGTTGCCACACTTCCTGCATTAAAGTATCTAGCCCTGCACGGGTTGCTGCCGAAATCTGTAAACAACGGCGATCGCCAATGTGGGGCCGTAATTCTGTGGTGATCAATGCCACCATTTCTTGATCAATGGCATCTATCTTATTCAGCACCACAACCTGGGGACGATGGGCCAGGGTGGGATCATAGGCTAACAATTCTTGATTAATCACTTGGAATGCACCGATGGGGTCATCACTGGTGGCATCAATGACATGCAGCAACAGCTTGGTTCGTTCAATGCCGCAGAAACTCGTGCCCCAACCCCACCCCACGCAGACGCTCCAGCAATCAATCCTGGAATATCCGCAAAAACGGTTCCGTCTCCTGTTGGTTTACGCTTTACCTAGATTGGGAATGAGGGTTGTAAATGGATAGTTAGCGATTTTTGGGACGAGCGGCGGAAAAGGGCGCAATTAAGGTGGTGGATTTTCCCGCATTAGGCAGACCAATAATTCCACCTCTGCCCGGGAGTTTTAACTCCAGTCGCAGCCGACGTGCTTCCTCTAGGCCGGGGGCGCCGGTGCTCGGTTACGATTACTCAAAAAATGCTGATTGCCTAGTCCCCCTTTCCCCCTTCTGCAACACAAAGTCGTTGATCGTGGGTGACCAGATCGCAACGCCAGTGCATCATTCGCCATATCCACCACACCCCTAACGTGCCCGCAAGGAACCTGGACAATATGTAATGTCTTTGCCCATGACCCCGTGCAGTTATTCAGTTACATCCTCGTTTACCATTATCTGCCTTGAACAAACTGACATGCCGAGTCAATAGGGTCTGCGCCAGATTTTGATCTGCTTCTAAAACCATAAAGCCCCCGCGTCCCCCATTCCCCTCCCGATGGTCCTCCTGCTGGGACATATTTCTCCCGCCGAAACGCCACAATCCCATCGCCTCCTGTTCCACCGGCAACCTCTATTTCCGCTTGATCAATAAATTGCATAAATTTGTCTGTCTAGAGTTTTTCATGGCGACTTTTCCCTTTCTATTTTCGGGCTTCTGTTTATTGACGCGGGGGGGGGGGGGGGGGGGGGTGATTGTCCGAAACGTTTCCATGATTCTTCGTCAAGGGGGAAAAGACTTTTGATGCCATGCTCAACTATATTTGGTTTGCGATTATTCTGATTTCAACGGATTTGCTGGTGGCGTGACTGGAAAAATTGAGGCGGTGACCGAGGCGGCAATTTAGTAGCGCCGGGAAACGGCAGTGGAACTCGCCATTGGCTTGATCGGCATTATGGCGTTGTGGTTGGGCATGATGAAAATTGCAGAAGCTTCAGGACTTGTGAGTGATCCTTGAGCTAGTCCGGCCGTCACCAACGAAATTGTTCCTGGTGTGCCGATCATCCGGCGATCGGTTCAATTGTGTTAATGTATCGGCCAATATGTTGGGGTTAAACGATACGGCGACCCCCTTGGGGTTAAAAGCGATGCAGGAACTAGAGGAAATCAACCCGCACAAAGATACTGCCACCGATGCGATGTGTATGTTTCTGGCGATTAATACATCGAGTGTGCAATTAATCTTGCCGGCAACCGTCGTGGGATTAATGGGGACAGCCGCCAATCAAATTTTTTTATCGACTATTCATTTTCCGGTTTATCCACCATTACCGGAATTACGGCGGCTAAATTGATATCACGCTTGAAATGGTTGTACTACCCGTTTCGACCCAGCACTAATTTAGAGGAAAATTAGGGCGTATGAATGATAGTACTCATCAGAAGTCAGTGATTTGATTGCTATTAATAATGCCCGAAATCCGTTTATAAAAAAACGCTGTTTTCCCTGCCATACAATGGTTTGAGTGAAAGATGATAGTCATTAAAGCATCTAACCCGGGGTTACCGAAATGACCGTAATTGTTTACACTTAACCTCATCTAAGTTCATGCGTCGAAATACCTAGAGTCTCCTCCCATGCCAAGAACACTATTGTTGCTCCTTCCATTTTTGTCAGCGGATTTTAGCCGTCTTGGGGTGAAGAAATCAAAGCCGTGGATGAAGCTGGGGCAGATTGGATTCATGTTGATGTGATGGATGGTCGTTTTGTACCAAACATCACCATTACCCCTGATTGTTGATGCCATTCGTCCCCTCACGAAAAAGCCCTTAGATGTTCATTTGATGATTGTGGAACCGGAAAAATATGTTGAAGATTTTGCTAAGGCGGGGGCTGATATTATTTCTGTTCACGCAGAACACAACGCTTCTCCCCCACCTACACCGTACCCTCGGCCAAATTCGTGAACTAGGTAAACAGTCTGGGGCTGTGCTTAATCCTTCCACCCCCCTAGATCTCATTGAATATGTTCTCCCCGTTTGTGACCTCGTGCTGATCATGAGTGTCAACCCGGGGTTAGCGGTCAAAGCTTTATTCCTCGAAGTTGTACCCCAAGATCCAGCAGTTACGCCAGATGTGTGACGAGCGGGGTCTCGACCCCTGGATTGAAGTGGACGGTGGTCTTAAACCCAATAATACCTGGCAGGTGCTGGAGGCCGGCGCAAATGCCATTGTGGCAGGCTCTGCTGTCTTCAAAGCCCCGAATTATGCTGAGGCGATCGCCGGAGTACGGAATAGTAAACGTCCAGAGCCACAATTGGCACAAGTCTAAGGGTCTGTTTGATAGATTAGCAAATTCGATAGTCTTAATTTAATCTTTTTTCCTTCTTTAGGGGTTCATTGTTTGAACCCTTTTTTTGCTGATGAAAGCTAGGGTTGCGAACCGTTCAAAAGTTTTTTTGAACTTTGAACAGATTGTTCCTAATTGCGGAGTACTGGGGCTACCGAATCCGGGGGATCGACAGAGCCGGGATTGCTTCTACCAATGGTTAGACATCGCTTATTCGACTCAATTTACAATCTGCTTCCCCGCCCAATGCTGTTTAACATAGACTTTGATCGCGCTACGCGCGATAGGGAAAAGGGCAAAAGCGCAAGAGGGTAGAGGGCTACGGAGTCCGCGCCGAGAAACTCACAACACGAAAACCGCCGGCGTTGAGCCTGACGCCTGGCCCCTGACCCTGCTACGGAAAGCAGAGCGACAGTTCCCCGGATCGTTATTCCAGGACCCGCCCCGCAGCACTCGATAAGAGGCATCTCCTCCCTTGACCCAAGCACTGCCATTTGTCGGCGCACCCTTATAGTTCTCATGCCAATGATCCAGGCACCATTCCCACACGTTGCCGTGCATCATCAAGTCCAAGAAGCGTTGGTAACCTGGTAAATATCCCAACCTCTGTTGTTTCCTCTCGATAGCTTCCACTTTTACCTTGGTACAGTTACCGATAAGTCGTTCCTTGTGTTGCCAGTCTGGATAATTTGCTAGATCAGTCGTAATTGTTTCCCCAAAATGAAAGGGGTTGTTGTCCCGGCACGACAGGCATACTCCCACTCTGCTTCGCTGGGTAAACGGTACTCCCGCCCCGTCTTTTGCGATAGCCGAGCACAAAACTCCACCGCGTCCTCCACCCAACAAACCTGTTCCACGGGGCGATTATCCCCTTTGAAACGTGAAGGATCGGCATCCAGATCCTTCTCCATCTGTCAACGCTGCAACTGCCCGCCATTGGGCTTGGGTTACTGGGTATTGACCCATCCAAAAGCCAAGCACATTGACCCCATGCTGTGGGCCCTTCTCTGTCATATCGACTTTCTTCAGTAGTCGGTGAACCCATCTGGAATTGACCCGCCGGAATTTTTACCAGGTCGATCGCCACGCCATTCCCTAGATCTTCCTGACGGCATTCCACCTGATTCCTGCGACGATCCGTAATCGTGCCTTTGGCATCGACGTCACGACCTCAAACTCAACGGTGGTGGGGAGCGGCGGTTGCACCGGACCAGATTCCCTACTTTCTCCACCGATTCGCTTCAGCGCGGCGATCGCATCTGAATCTGCTGGCAATAGGGTGAGCACATGTGTCCAAAATTGTTCCGCTAACTCAAAATTCCGTGTTATCTCAGCCTTGAGCGCCTCCAGTTTCAGGGGACTACATCTTGCGGCACTGCCCGTTGAGGGAGGAGAAGGAGGTTCGATGCTGGTATAGGGGGTCTGAACCGGTTTTCCGTATTGTTGATTCAGCACTGGAACCTGTCTACATAAATACTCATCCAAACGTTTAACGGTGGCGCAGTTACCTGCCCCTTGAATGCTTAGCCCTTCTAACAGGCTATGGGTAAATGCGCCGTGTTGAATCGCGTCAATTTCATACGAGGGTTCCTCTGGATTGCAGGAATAAAATGCCACCACTCCTTTTTGTCGATCCCCGCCAATCCCAAGCCCCCGCGATCATCAGCATCTCGACGGGCATCTAGCATCAAAATAATGTTATTACTGAAGCCCCACTGCGTTGTAACGTCTCGGTCAAATCCCGGATGGCAACCGCTGAGCGACTGACATTGCCTGGATTGCTATCGATGAGCATGAGATAGTCACGCCCCTGGTGCCGTTTGCCATGGCCGGCAAAGAAAAACCAGAGAGAATCCCCCAGCCCCAGAAATGGCTGCTTAAACCGCTTGTAAAGAAAATATTCCAGATTGCCAAAGGTCGGGTCAGATTGTAGGGGCCGGAGACGATCTTCGGTTGCAATCAGGTCGGCTCCTTGGGCGAAAAAGTAAACTTGCTCAAACTCCACCCCCTTTAAAAAGTCCCGCATTGCCTCGGCATCCTGCACCGCATAGCTCAAGGATTGCAGGTTGTAGTAGTCGTTAATACCGATGGTAATTGCGTAGTTTCTACCCATGGGCCAATTGTCAAAAGCCGGACTCTAACGCTAATATTATAGATACATCAAGGGGCCGCAACGGTTTCGACAGGTTGGCGAAAGCTTAACTGTGATGCAGGTCGAGAGTGAGTTACCTCTCGTAAATCAATGACTCAAAACAAACGTAACTGCGAATAACATCGTTACCTTCAAGCGTGTAGCCGTAGCAGCCTAGTCTACTAGCTACTCTTATCTCTAACAAAGAACGCTTACTTCTAGTCCCACTCCGTTAAGGATTAGAGGTTAACCCCAACGGATGCAGTATCGAGATTTTCTCTAGTTAGCTCGATAACTAAGACTTTAACTAGTGCATCCCGCCATCTGGGATAAGAGATGGTTCCTGTCCGCGGATTAAAAGGGCTAAACCTGTGAACGATCAGAAAGTCAATACCCAGTTTGGACAGCAGTTCGACTCTGCTCGGCTCCATCCTCAAGTTTCAACTTCATACTTACTAAATTTTTTGGGAGACATCTGGTCTCCTTATTTTTTGTCTACGTCGGCTTTTAGCCGATAAAGCACATCTAATCTGGTAATCAATTTCGGTCAATAGCTCAGCATCCAAATAAACCGTCCCGAACAAAGGCGATAATCCTAGCTATTTTTCAGAGTCACAACAGTGTTCGCCTCTGTATTTCCGTTATTTCCCGTCAACTATCTGTAGAGCCACCACCTGTTGATCCTTAACCTGGGTGGGCTGTAAACCACTCACCGATCCACCGGCAGCCAGTACCGCATCCAAATAGGCGATCGCCGAGGGGGGAAATAATTTCACCGGGAATCAACACCGGAATGCCAGGCGGGTAGGGACAGAGCAGTTGGGCACTAATGCAATCCACCGCTTGGGCAACCGGACGCATCTTCTGGGGAGCAAATGCCGCTTGTCGGGGGGCGATCGCAGCCAACAACGCTGGGGGGAGGGGGGGCAGCGTTAACGTTAGCGGTGAATGGGTCGCGTTTTCTTGGGCCAGGGTCTGGAGGGCCCAGACTAGCCGGGTTAAATCAGATTCCGTATTGCCAATGCTGACGATAAAGCTCAATTGTCGCAAGGTGGGCAGCTCCGCCGTAATGCTAAACCGCTCTCGTAATAAGTCATCCAGATCAAATCCCGATAGCCCCCAGGCTGTGGCATCAACCGTAATGCGGGTCGGGTCGAGGGCCGCAAAACCGGGCAGAGGATTGGGTTGACTCAATAAACTTAAGCCGGGAATGGTGGCAAGCTGTTCACGACAACGGTATGAAGCCGCGACGATGGGGTTCAACCAGGATTGACCTTCATGGGCCATTTGGTAACGGGTCGCATCCAAAGAAGCCAAAAGCAGATAACTGGGGCTGCTCGTTTGTAACAATTGCAGCATCTGGCTCAGCCGCTGGGGAGAGACCCGTTCCCCCCGGCAGTGGAGCATGGACGCTTGGGTTAATGCCCCCAGTAATTTATGGGTGGACTGCACAGTGATGTCAGCACCGCTGGCCAACGCTGAGGGGGGTAACTGGGGATGAAACGGAAAATGAGCCGCGTGGGCTTCGTCCACAATCACCGGTAAGTCCACTTCATGACAGCGGTTAATGAGGGCTTCTAGTTCCCCGACCACGCCATGGTAAGTGGGATGGAGCAAAAGAACCGCTTTCGCATCGGGATGGGCACTCAGGGTTCGGGCGAGTTGGGCAGGGGTAATGCTCCAGGCTAAATCCCAGTCACCGTTAACCACCGGGTTCACGAAAATGGGAATGGCCCCCGCTTGGATAATGCCGGCGATCGCCGCTTGATGACTGTTGCGGGGCAAAATCACCTTATCCCCCTCACCACAGTTGGCACAATAGCGGCCACAATTCCCACCGTTGAGCCGTTGACCAAAAACCAACTGTGTTCTGCCCCCATAGGTCGGCAGCCAATCGTTGAGCCCCATGGCGATCGGGCTGAGGAGAAAACAAGTGTCCAGCTCCGGTAGCTCGGGCAGGTCTGCGGTGAAAACTTGACTACCCAATAGCTCCCGTAATGAAGACACCGCCCCGACCCCCTGTTTATGGCCAGGGGCATAGAATGAACAGTGGGGTTGCTGAGCCGATTGTTTTAAGGCGGAGAGCAGAGGCTGTTGAGCCTGATCCATCGACTGCCTTCTGGCACGATTCATAGAACTTGATGGCTTATGCTTGCGGAGCATTTCCACCGCGCTCAAAAGCCCAAAGGCGTCGTTACAGCTTCATAGATATCTAAAAAATACTTCATGATTATTTCATAAAAGTAAAAAATCAAAATCATTCTGGGTAAAATAATTGTGTTCACCCGTGCTTGAGTCCTAACCTTATGGCCCCAGTAGTGGCAACAACCAGGATTTTGGTGGTCGATGATGACCCAGCCATTCGTCACCTGATTACCCGCTTCCTTCGTTTTAATAATTACGAAGTAGAAGCCGCAGAAACAGCGGCGATCGCCCGGGAAAAATTTCACCTATTTGTCCCCAATCTCGTTGTTTTAGATATCAACCTTCCGGATGACAGTGGCTTTTAACCTCTGTAACGAGATGCGTAGCCCTCGAACGCTAGTGCTAATGCTGACTTGTTTATCTGACAAAGACTACATTTTGACTGGTTTTGAGCGAGGAGCAGATGAATATTTAACCAAGCCCTTTGACCTCGAAGTTCTAAAGGCGAAGATTGGAGCGCTATTAAAGCGACAGCAACAAACCACAACTCCCGCTCCGCCGCCTCCTAATCCCAACAAATTTCAGATTGGGGAGATCACCATTGACCATGAATTGTTGAAAGTCACCCGAAAACAGCAAATCATTCCGTTAACGCTGTTAGAGTATGAACTCTTTTATTTTTTAATGACCCATCCCGAAAAAATTTGGGGACGACAGGAATTAATTGCAGAGGTGTGGGAAGACCAACAGCATGATGCAACGGCCCGCAAGGTGGATGTTCATATTGGCCAGATTCGCCGCAAACTTGGAGAACCCGAAAATGAGTGTATTCGCACCATTCGCGGTAAAGGTTACATTTTTGAACCCCATTTGAATCTGACCAGCAGCAACTTATAAATCCCCCCCTCTCGCTCCAGCCCATCCCAGACTAATAGCTCACGATGGGAATCCACTCAAAACTATCCACAATTCCCTGGTAATAGTCATTCATAGTGTCACGGGGATAAGGGGCAACACCCTCCTCCTCACCAAACCATGTGTCATAAATACTGACCGCAGTCCGTTGGTCACTAATCACACCCTCCATATATTTCAGCAGACTATAGTTAACCAAGTGTCGCCAGTCCGAATCATCTTTCGGCAACAAACAAGCATAGGATTCATATTGGTACGGGAAATTGGGTACCACCTGCCATTTATCTGGTGTGGTTGACTTTTCCATCAACCCAGCGAGGACAATGCCATCCCCAGCAAAGGCTTCAATTTCGCCAGATTCCAGTTTCGCCATGCCATCTGCCTGGTCAATCACCGGAATAAGTTTGGCGGCGGGTTGAAAACTTTGAATCGCTTTTTCATTCGTGGTATTGGGAATGACACCAATGCGTCTTTCTGCCAAGGACTCAGCGGATTCTAGACCACTTTCTTTTGATGTCAAAATTTTGGTGCCATCAGCAAAATAGCTGACCGAAAAATCAACCTTTTCAGTCCGGCCCCAGGTAAAGGTGGATGAAGCACATTCCAAGTCGATGGTCTCGTTAGCAATCAAGTCAAACCGCTCATCTGCCGTCGCTTCCACTAATTCGAGCTTGATGGGTTTGTTGAGGCGATCTTCCGTCTGCTGGCGAATTAATTCCAATATGTCCAGGGAAAATCCGACCCATTTCCCTTGAGCATTGATATAGCCAAAAGGAATCGCATCCTTCCGTGCGCCAGCTCGAATCGTGCCTGTTTCTTTGATTCGGTCAAGCGTTTCTCCTGACCAACTGGGGAAAGCACCCACCAGGGTGAGGCCAAGGGCTAGGGTTAGGGGAAGAAATCGTTTCATTAGTCAATTCTTTGCAATGAAATGAGCTTAACGATCAAGACTCTTGACAGACTAGAGATGTTTCATCTTCGGGCGAGGAGCTGTCGCAAGAGAGAAGTTGATAAATTAAATTAAAGTATCGATTAGGCAGGCACAACTAATAATGACTCTATTTTTGTAACTATGACCCTATCTTAGAGCATACAAACTTACTTGGAACCAGGAATGTCCATCTACGCTACTGCAGGACTCCTTGATTAACTACGCCTCATCACTTTCGTTCATGGGTATTGGGCTAAGCCCAATATTCAGGTTCCTAAATCTAAAGTTTTTGTTAAAAAGTCACAAACCACTTCCAAGGCGACGAGTTTACAGCTTAATCTTGATTAAGGTTGCATCAAACATCAAAACAAAGCTAGAATTTCTCATCAGACTTTGCTATCAGGTCTGTTTCCCGATAACACTTACCCGACAGATTGCTCAATTTAGGCAGACATTAGGTAGTTTTTATTATCTTTTCTGAGAAAAACGGGTAGTATCACCAACATAATTTTGTGTTACTTGTACGATGAATATCAAATTTTGTTCCCTAGTGATGTTACCATCATATTCTTTGTTTCTACCTCAGAAGTCTTTTCCTTTAGAGCAGAAATTGATCCTAGTGAAAGTATAAAAACCTCACGCCTCATCTAAACCCTAATCACTCAAAGCATTAACCGTTCGTATACCACCATGTCAGAGAATCTTGTCCGCTTACTTAAAGATGAATTCAACCTATCCTCGGATCAAATTAACTGGGGTATTAAGCAAACCCAGGGTATGCCCTCATACCTACCGATGATTTTCTGGCAGTACGGCTTAATAGATATCTCTCAGCTAGATCAGCTCTTAGATTGTTGGAATTAGTGTTAGGTGTTCAACTGAGTCAATGGATCAGTCCCAAAGATCAACGTCATCTACGCGGTTTTGCGGAAAATATCGCCGCCATTTTGCAGTGCTTGGGCAGGGATGTCAATGACGTTGACACTCGATACCAGTATGTTGTGGGATGACCTTGTCCCGAAAAAGTGGACAGTGGGATTAAACGGGATGGGCTGTTGTTGGGGTCTAGTTGGATTAGGGTTTTGAGCCAATCCCTTATTCATCGAGAAAGTCACTAAACCCTCCAATAATCAGCGAAATCAACAACGTTGAACTTAAATATAAATATAAATATAAAAAAGATAGATTCCCGATTTTTGCCATGTTTTCTTTTCGTTACGCTCCAATAGACTTCTTCAAAAACAAGAAAATTGCGCAGGCTTCCCCGCCTCCAGTTGCAGAAGGCTGAAATTCAGACAGACTGCCCCCTTAGCCGTACTAGCCCGCAGACACAGCCAATCACCTGCTCATACATTAGAGTAGCGGCATAAGTTACGGACAAAGTTTCCTGCTTAAAAGCGTTTGATTATCGAGATTTGCCCCCAAGCCACTTTCCATAAAAGCTCTAAACCTGTCACTATTGTTCAGCCAATGCGCTAGTTTTAAAGTCCATTATTGTTCGTTTTTCTCACAGACTGTCCTTAATGCTGATGGCATGGCAGAAAAACAACCCACGACCCTGGCACGAAACGATCAGTTTTGCAGGGGGCCGCGTTAGCTATCTAGTTCAACTGTTGCCAGTCATTTCTTAAATTTTATTTTATTTGGAGAACCGTTATGACAACCCAAAAACAACCTGTTATCGCGATTGGTCTGGATGCCTGTGAGCCGTCTTTGCTAGAAAGATGGACAGCGGAAGGCCTTTTACCCAATATCGCTAAACTCAAAGAGCAGGGATTGTATCAACGGCTGGAAAATTTTAAAGATTCCAATGTGGAAACAGCTTGGACTTCGTTTAGTACGGGGTGTGCCCCCTGGACAACGGGATACTTCGCCGCTGTGGGTTACAAAGATGGAACCTATGAAACTGATACCTATGCGGCTTACGATTACGAAGAATTTCCGCCATTCATGGCCCTAGGAGATGATTATAAAGTAGCCATTTTTGATGTGCCCCAATTACGCCTCAACCCCAACATTAATGGTCCTCAAGTGGGGGGCTGGGGGGCCCATTCTCCCCAAGTGCCTAGTGCCTCTTTGCCTGCACCACTGTTCCAAGAAATTATTGATAAACACGGCAATCATCCGGCTTTGCACAATGATTATGCCGTTTGCCTCGACTTAGAAAACACCATGGAGCTGGAGCAGCGTTTTCTGACGGGGATTAAACGGAAGGTCGAAATTTGTCGTGATTTGTTGCAACGGGAGCAATGGGATCTTTTCTTGACCGTTTTTGGTGAACCCCACGGCGGCGGACACGTTTTTTGGCAACTCAGTCAGCCGGATCACCCGCTCCATGAAACCCTCCGGGCCCAAGTTGACCACGATCCCCTGTTGACGATATACCAAGCCATTGATCAGGCGATCGGCGATATTCTAGCGGCTGTTCCCGACTCCACTCAGATTGTCCTCTTTGCCTGCCATGGTATGGGGTTTGCCACCATCGATTTACCTAGCTTTGTCTATTTGCCAGAATTGCTTTACCGTTGGAACTTTCCTGGAAAATGGGCCTTGGGTCATGGTGAAACGACGGAGCCCCTGCCCCCCCTCTGGGAAACAATGAAGGGCAATTGGTGGGAGCGCCACATCTGGGGAACCCAAGCAGAAAGTAACCCCCTAAAAAAATATCTACGGGCGGAGGTGCATTCCCGCATCTTCCAGCAACTCCATCCATGGTTGGATAAAGAAACCGATAGTGGTTTGGTCTTTGGGACTGATTTGGCCGCGCAAGGGGTGAACGAAACCCCGTGGATGCCAGCCCAGTGGTACCAGCCGCTGTGGCCCAAAATGAAAGCCTATGCTTTACCCAGCTTTTCGGAAGGCTATGTACGCATTAACCTCAAGGGTCGAGAACCCGAGGGCGTGGTTGACCCGGCGGACTACCATGCCGTTTGCGATGAGATTGAAGAAAAATTGTATGCCCTCCGGGAGCCCCGTACCGACATCCCATTGGTGACTAAAGTGGTGCGTCCCCGCCAAAATCCATTGGACGATAGCCCCAAATTACCGGATGCTGACTTGATTGTGGTATGGCAGGAAGACTATCCCACAGATGTGGTGGATAGCCCTGAATACGGTCGTTTTGGCCCCCTCCCTCCCTACCGAGCTGGCAGTCACCGAGCCGAAGGATTTATTCTTGCCGTTACCCCTGATCTGGATACTGAGGTTCCCTTCTCCGGTGGCCATGTGCTGGATCTTGCTCCCACAATTTTGAAACTAATGGGGGCACCGATTCCCGAATACTTGGAAGGGCAACCATTACCAATACAATCCAAAACGGCGATCGCCAACTGAAATACTTTGTAATTTGCAATTCCCTGGCACCTAGCCTAATCAGACCCTGTCTCAGTCATCGGACATAGGCTTGATTCAACCCAAGACGCTGAACTTCTTTCTCTGTTTTACGGGCAACAGGGACGGGATAAAATGGCGATGCTTCCCGAAAAATCATCTAAATCACCCACTATTGCCCCTTATGAGGGAGAGATAAATTCATGGTTTATGTTGACCACCTGAGTCAAGACCAAACAGAATTACAAACCTGGCTTGAAGTGGCAACCGAAGCTGCGTTGGCTGCTGGGGCGATTATTACCGCCCTCTGGGGAAAAGTTCAGCAGATTGAGGCTAAGGGATGTGCGGGGGATCTGGTGACTGAAGCCGATCAACTGGCAGAAGCAACTATTCTCGAAATATTACAGCGACATTTCCCCTCCCATGCCATCTTGGCCGAAGAATCCGGACGACAAGGTTCCCCCTCTAGTCCTTTCTGCTGGGCGATTGATCCGCTGGACGGCACAACGAATTTTGCCCATAGTTACCCGATGTCCTGCGTTTCCATTGCCCTCTTAATTGAAGAAACTCCTTTGTTGGGCGTTGTTTACAATCCCTTTCGTCAGGAATTATTTCGAGCGGCTAAAGGGAAGGGCGCAACCCTCAATCGTCAACCGATTCAGGTTTCCCAAACTGACACCCTCACTGATAGCTTGCTGGTCACAGGGTTCGCCTATGACCGTCGAGACACCATCGACAATAATTATGGAGAGTTTTGTTACCTCACCCACATAACCCAGGGAGTACGACGCAGTGGGTCGGCGGCGATCGATCTGACTGATGTTGCCTGTGGACGTTTAGACGGCTACTGGGAGCGGGGATTAAAGCCTTGGGACATTAGTGCTGGGGCAATTATTCTCGAAGAAGCTGGGGGGAAATTGTCCGCCTATGATGGGCAAGCGCTTCAGATTGAAACTGGGCGAATTTTAGCGACAAACGGCAGAATTCATCAGCAATTAAGCTTTGAACTGGGGCAGGCTAAAAATTGGTTTCACAACTATTACCAACAGCATTTTTCTCCGGTAGCTTCTCAATAAGTCGTACAAGCGCCTTAAGTACTTTTACTTTGATTTATTTTCAACCACTGAATCAAGCGATTCATCAACTTCTAGGCATAGGACAGACGGGGTCATTCAGAGGGGAGAACCGCTGTCACTCACCCTCGAACTGGCTCATTGCAAAATTGAGTGGGTGCGGCTCTTTTCAAGCAAAGAAATTGAGCCGTCAACCATCTTTCAGGAGCTTGAAACTTACTTGCATGATTGCGTTTGAACTTCTGTTTGACACTCTCACTCGGTTGTTTCTTTATTTTCTGACTCTGGAGGATTAGTATTAACTTTGTCATCCAAGCTTTCAGTTTCAGTTGCTTCTTCAGCATTTGGCGTCGCTTCTACACTTATTTCCGTTTCCGGCTCAAGGATAGAGGGTTCATCTTCCTCAATGGACACATCAATAGCCTGTGGGAAATCATCTAGTACGTCCGCTATTTCTATCTCGTCCGTCGATATATCTGCAGTTTCATCATCTTCGACTTCTACCGCTAGAACGGCAACTTCATCCTCCATCTCCCCTGCCACAGTCTCTGTTGCAATTGAGGAGACTGAGACTTCTTCAGAAGAAGCTTCTTCCGTGGGCACAGCGACCGCCTCTTCAATATTTTGCTCTTCGCCCGCTTTCGTTTCAGGCTCTACTGGCCAGTTACTCTCAGTTTCGGGCATCGAGTCGATGGTAACAGCTTCGGTAATTGAATCATTTGACTTTATTTCCTCTGTCTCAATCCCACTGTCATCAATGCTTGTTTCTGGTGTGTCTACTGTTGCTGTTACTTCTGGGTCGGCGATCGCCTCTGCTGGCTGGGGCGGATCCGTTGGGACAGGAGCCGGAGATTGCTTTTTCCCAAATAAACGTTTAAAGAAACTGGATTTCGGCTGAATAGGGGCTCCGGAACTGGATACCGTTGCAGGAGCATCGGTAGGGGACTGTTTGGGAGATTCTGTCGATTCTATGGAAGTAGCCCGGGTGCCCGGTTGATTGTTAACATTAATATCTTCTACGTCGGGCTCATTCGCCTCAATGGTATCCGTTGTGGACTCTACTGGAGTCGAGACAGCGGGGATATTTTTATCTTCTTTGTCTCCAGGCTCAGACACGGTCTCTGTTGGAGGAGGAGCCAATGGCACATCAGTTTTCGGTTTCGGAGCCGGAGATGTGCCGGGGGTAACAGAGGCTGTCGGGGCTTTACGTTTGCCTTTAAAACTGCCGCCGATCCAAGTTAATACGGAGAAATCAGTAACCGGATCAATACCCTGCTTGGCGATCGCCGCCCGGAGTCGTAACGTTTGCCACGCAAAACCAAGAATAAGAATAACAGCGACTGTTTGACCGAGGAGGATGCTCCCCGTAAAGCGTTGGTCGCAAAGCCAGAGAACCGCAGCATAAAAAAAGCCAAAGCCACTCCAGAGAAAATCATCTTTGCGGTGTAGCTTCGGGGCGAAAAAGGCAGAAAAGAAAAACAACAAACTGGCAAGACCAACCGCTGCCGATAGGATTAGAGCCAACATTCAAGAGTTCTCCGTTAGGACATCACCCCTCTATTTTGGGCTATGTTGTGCGTTCTCGAAATTTTCCACCGCAATAATTAATCAATTCTGCGTCGATGAGAGGGGTCAATAATCCAAGCGGTCGTTAGCTTCTGGAGCTTCGTCATAGAACTCTGGATTACCAACAGGGCGATCGCCACGACGGGAACGTTCATCGACTGGGGGGCGGGGAGACCGGGGCGTTTCATCTGGTCTGGAGGATGGCGGAGTTTCCGAGTCATCTATGGGTTGATAATCCACATACGCGGCGGGGGGCTCATCCTCATATTGTTGGGCCTCTCGGGGGGTCGGGCGTTGTGGGCGACGAGAGGGACGAGACGGGGCACGACGACTGGCAACCGCATCATCCCGCTCAGGACGATCTGTTTTGGGACGACGACGGCTGGGGGGAGTCGGTTCATCCCACATATCATTGTCCGCATTATCCCAAGTGTCGTATTCCTCATCGTAGCCGGAACGGCTAGGGCGACTCACACCAGGGGGACGACGACGGCTGGGACGTTCACGTTCACCACGACTATTGGCTGTGGGACGACGGTTGCGGCTACTGGGGGGACGCCGGGGGCGACTTTCACTTTCCCCATAGGGATCGGGACGAGCGGGGCGATCCTCATCGTCGTAACCCCTTAAGCGACGATTGTTTCGGGCGGGTTCTTCCGTTTCGTAGGGTTCGATTTGGTCTAACTCTGCTTCGGTGTACACCCGCGTTTTACTGACGCGGCGATCATCTGCATAGGGAGTACTCCGCCTAGCCTGTTCTGTCGTGATTCCGCGCAAACGAATGGTCTCCACCGCAAAAAAGACCGTTGATCCTGTCAAGAGCAGTTGACCAAATTGCAAAATCGGGTCAAGTCGCCAGCCTTGGAACAGTAAAATTAACCCGCATAGCAAACCGACCGCTGAGAAAAAGATGTCGTAATCCCGCGAAACTTCAGGACGGACAGACCGCAGAAAATAGAGTCCTGCACCCGCTACGGCCAGAAAGATTCCTAAAATACTGGCTGAGTTTAGCCCGAAGTTTACCATTACCCTATTAGCTGTGATGTCGACTGCTCCATGGTAGCTAGTTTTGGAGCTTCCGTTAATAGCGATTGTTGCGGTACTGGGGATTTAATTAATGTCTCTTCATTGCCCTCTGTCGATTTTCGGCTTCTGATCTAAACCTCCTCTCGGTTAAGACCCCTAGTTTTTCCGCATTTGGGTTGAGATGAGCCGTAACCCACAAGCGATCGCCCAACGACTTGCGGCTCACCGGACGCAGATACACTTTGCATCATGAGCGATCAAGTAACAACGTTCCAAGCGCAGCCGTTTGTTAGCTTGCGTATGGAGACTCGAAAATTAAGCAAATTTCTAGAAAAACCGAAGAACTTTCAGGTTTGCGAACCAATTGAAGCAGCTGCATCGCTCACTTTTACCATAAGTGTCATTGGATCAACAGGTGAAGCGCTAAAACCACACTTCTCATAAAACTGCTTCGCATCTTCTGAGATAGCATGTACGAGAATTGCGCGTATTCCTGCAATTTCAGAGGCTTGTAGAATGCGAAGAATTGCATCTCGAAGTAGGGCACGCCCGATACCTTTCCTTTGCCAGTGACGATCAACTGCTAGTCGTCCGATTACCATAACTGGGATAGGATCGGGCATATTACGCCGAACTCGACCGGTTGCAACAGTTTGTGCCACGGCTCCATTGGCGAGGCAGTAATACGCAACAACTAATTCACCAGCGCAGAGAACATAAGTGCGAGAAGCTCCCTCTAACTCATTTTTCAGTGCACGATGCTTAAGCCAGTTATCTAGTTGGCTGTCGCCTGAGCCAAAACTGTCAATTCGATGTAATGAATTCAGTTTCTCAGGTGGGCGGAGCTTGTCTTGCTCGAAATCTACTCCCACGGAGCTTTGGTTGTTAGCAATGTGTGTAATTTCTCATTGCGAGTCGGTGGTGCATCCAGCAATGCCAAAAATTGCTCAAACTTAGATTCATCTAGCCCAAAGAAGGCACGGTCTAGAAGAACGTCTTGGGCTCTGTTATAAGATGACTCAAGCATAAACTCTGAGCGACTTTTTCCCTGCACTTTAGCTGCATGATCAATTAGGTCACGCTGGTCTTGCTTAGCTCGAATATTGATTGTGACATCACGGGTCTGGCTAACTGGCCCTTCACAGGCTGAGGCGTACATAGCGCTTAGCTCTTTCATAGAGGATTACTCCAGCATAAGCGCTTTGTGTACACAATGTCAACACAATCCTGTGATTTTTCGACCATGGCTAAAGTTAAACACAACTTGGGTTATTGCCGGCACTGGGCCTCTAAAGGGTGATAAGTGATAAGTAAGTCGGCTCAATTATCTGTAATATAAATCGCCCTATAACCCTTGCCCAGCTTGAATCTATCATTAGTTTAATGACGCCTACCTACTCAGCTAAAATAGCTGGAGTAATGGAGCTTTAGCCGATGAAATGCCCCCGATGTCAGAGTGAACGAACCGTGAAAAAGGAAAAAAAACACCGAACAGAAACGACAATTAGCTTGACAGTCTGCCGCCACAGTCGCTGTTAGGCCAGGTCAACGTCAATCTGGGTTCAGAAGCATTAATTTTAATCAGTAGCCCAAAATCCTTCCCTCGTGGTGTGCCATTCAAATTAAGCAGACTTTATGGCAGCCACTAATGCTTGAGGCTGGTGAGGGGCTTGGGAGATTGGGCAATTAACCAGGTTAAAATCCCCCCGGCGATCGCCGCTGCTGCCAGCATTAATAATACAGGCTTCAACCCCAGTAAGCTTTCGGCAACCCCTGCCAGGGCTAGGGGCAGGGACAAGGCAATATTGTTGACGTTATTTTCTAGACCAAACACTTTGCCATGATATTCGGGTGGTGTTTCCACCTGCATTAGGGTCTGCATGGGAACCCCGACCAAGGCAGCGAAAAATCCCAGAATGGTGATGGTAAGGAAAGATGGGACTAAGCTATGACTTAAAACAGCGAGGGCAATCAAACATCCCCCCATCCCCAGCGATCCCCACAGCGCCAGTTGATTTTGGGAAAACTGTTGACCGATATTTCCCACACTAACTGCCCCGATCGCCATCCCGACTCCCCCAAAGGCCAACAGAAACCCGAACTGGGAGGCTTTCAATCCTGGCAAACTGGCCGCCATACTGACCGCTAACACGGATAGGGCCGCAAAAATTGAAAACAGGATTAATAGCTGGATGAGGGCATTCCGCACCCGATGATTTTGTCGTAAATATTGCACGCCATCCCAAATATCACTAAGCGCATGGGGGTGATCAATCGTGGGATCATGGGGTTCCTCGCGGGTGTTTAAAAACAACAGGATTCCTCCGGCCACCACGTAGGAACCTCCCACCACGATGACTTTGCCAAAATCCCCCTGCCAAGCCTCATCCGCCAGGCTCAGTAACGGTTCTCCAATGGCAAAGCCCACAATTAGAACTGCCATCATGGTGAGGGTACTTAAGGAATTAGCCGCCAATAGGTGCCGTTTACGCACCACAAGTGGTGTGGCCGATTGTTCGGCAGGGGCAAAAAAACTGGGTCAACGTAGAAACGGCAAACGTCATCACCAATAACAGGGCAAACCCCAATGGCAGGGCAAAGCTGTCATGGTTTTGGCCATCCCACCGCCGTAAAAATGCCGGTAACCAGCCCAACGGAACGGCGATCGCCTGCTGTTGACTTAGCCAGAGTAGGAACGGCAAGCTTAAGACCAGTAAGCCTCGAATAAAATTACTGACCACCAATACTTGTTTTTTTTGCCATCGGTCTACGTATACCCCCGCCAGGGAGCCGAATAACACCGCCGGAATGGTGTTGGCAATCATGATGGTAGACACCCAGCCACTAATTGATTGATCCTCGCCCTGATAGCGACTGGCGATGAGGGCAATCATTAGCACCAAGTAGAACTTGTCAGCCAATTGGGAAAAAATTTGACCCAACCAGAGCGCTAAAAAAACGGGAATTACGGAGAACAGGGCCAAAGCCTTGATTTGCAGTGTGCAAAATAATTGAGGAGGAGGAGAGTTAAAATCGGGGCTGGGAAGGGACAGAATAGGGGAGAACCCTTTATAAATCTAACGTTATTTCGCCTTAGAATCGTCCAAAATGCAGCAAACATCTGGTGAGGCTAGGCGGTAGAAAAAAGACCGGGTATGCTGGAGGGGATAAATCTTTGGGTTTGAGGAAGGGATTTTTATGGCAACGTCTCGCACACAACAAGACACCTGGGTCTATGTCGGTGTAGGAGCCTTGATTAGTGCTCTGGTGCTGGTAACAGTTCTGCCTTTATTAGCGGGTCTTTGGCAACCGTCTAACTCCTCGTCCCCGGCAATTGACCCTTCTCGATCCTTAGACAATCAAGCCTTGGGTTATCAATTAGTGTTAGGTCGGGAACCAGATAATGTCAACGCACTCCTTGGATTACTGGATATTCGTTTACAGCAACATGATTTGAACGCGGCGATCGCCCCTTTAGAAAGGTTAGGACAATTAAATCCCGATCAGGTGCAATATCGATTACTGTTGGCAGAAACCAAAACCCAACTGGATGATTTAAGTGGAGCAGCAGGGGTTTACCAAAGCATCCTGAGCCAATCTCCCTACAATATCCAGGCATTGAAAGGAATAAGCCAGCTTTATCTACAGGAATCCCGTGCCACAGAAGCGGTTTCGGTGGTACAACGGGCAATTACCCAGGCGATTAAAGCCCAATCCCGGGAGCAAAGTCGTATTCCCTTGGCGGAAGTGACCTCATTACAATTGCTGCTCGGCGAAATTTATCTCTCCCAAAATCGTCCTGAGCAGGCGATCGCCATCTACGAAGCCGCGAGTCAAGTTAACCTGGAAGACTTTCGTCCCCTATTAGCCAAAGCAGAAGTCCTGGCTCAAACCGGCAAAGTCAAAGACGCAGTCCTGATTTTTGAACAAGCCATATTGTTAGCCCCGGTTCAATATAAAGATGCCGTTAAACAGATCTCGTTGCGGGCTATGAATGGTGAGTTAAATGCTAGCCAGAATGGGGCATCGGCAGCCCCCGCGTCAGATATTTTAGTGCCGACAGTGCCGAAGCAATAATTGAGCCATGAATAACCACCGAAATGATGCCAGTTGCCATCATCGGTAAAGGTAGGACTTACTGAACAAGGAATTTCTTTTTTTGACTAATTTAGGGTGGGGTCATCATCAAATTGAAACTGCGATTACATAATCTTTAAAAAAAGACGGTTATCTTTCCCAAAAAGGTAGTAGTTTCCTCTGGAGAACAGCATTTATTTCTGTCAATATGACAATGTGATTAAGAGCTTAAACCCATTTAATTGTTGTCATGAAATTTTCCTTAGAGTCTCTCTACGCTTGGTATCGTCAAATGCTGAACCATCCACGTTATCGCTGGTGGATTGTACTAGGATCCTTGGCTTACTTGCTGAGTCCCATTGACTTTTTACCCGATATGTTTCCCATTATTGGCTGGATTGACGATGGACTCATTGCCACCCTTCTGGTTTCTGAACTATCACAAATGGTCCTAACTCGATTACAAAGTAAAGTAGAAAAAAAAGAAGCCCCAGAAGCCGTCGTTGAAGTCGTTTCCCAGGAAGTTGTTATGTAACAATTCCAATACCATAGTTTATTTTTTGAGTGCTGGAATTTCGATATTCATCTTTAATTTCACACTCAAATCAACCCTGCTTCCCTCATACACTTGGACACTACACTTTTTGAAAATAGCGACGACCAATAAGCCACCAAAACAGACCATAGGCGATCGCCTGGAGTAGATATAAGTGATCCCGGTAACCCAATAAGGTTTTAAACATGAGCCCTGGAAATTGACTATCCGGTAACCAATTCGACCAGTCCAAGACTTGGACTCCCAGTAGGCAAGAATCTCCTGGGACAAAGCAGTAAGCTCCCAATCCCAAATCGAATTGCGCCAATTGTGCCACTGTCTGATCGACATTTTTTAAAACACTCACCACCAGCCCGCCGACAATGAGTAATAACAATAATCCCATCACCTGAAAAAATTGCTTGATATTGACGTTGATGCCCACTTGAAATATCAAGAAAGCGAGCAAAATAGCACTCAGCACTCCGGCGATCGCCGCTGCAATTCCCGACAGATCAGCAACTTGCCCTTGGGCCGCGAGAAAGAGCACCGTTTCAAATCCTTCCCGTAACACAGCAATAAACACAACTAAAGCAATCCCTTGCCCGCTGTTATCTAACGCTAAAGCGGTGGTCACCTCTCCCTGAAGATTCGCTTTCAGAGAACGGGATTGGGCCGTCATCCACAGCAACATCCAACTCAACATTCCCACGGCGATCGCCCCAAATAAAGCCGCTAACAGGGATTTTAAGATGGGGGTATAGAGCCCCATTGATGTCGTAAGACCTTGGAGAACTCCCGCCAGCAAAAAGCCCACCAAGACACTGGCCACTATGCCCCCTGCCACCCCTTGATAAACCCAACGGTTGAGCGTCGTTTGTCGAGCCTGTTGCAAACAAGCCAGTACAATGCCGACCACTAAACTCGCTTCAAACGCTTCACGGAGCGTCACAATAAAAATCGGCAAGGAAGCAGTAATATCCATAGGCGCTAGTAAACATCAATAAAGCAATTTCAGCATTGACAATCAACGGGTTATTAATCGGCCCTTATCGTGGCAAACTTCAGTCACAGGACGGAACCCCACAACGGTCAGGAAATTCTGCCATGAGTGTCTGAACTTGTTCTGCATGGTAGGAACTACGGGTCAAAGGGGAAGAAACCACCTGCAAAAAACCAATAGATTTCCCATACTCCCGCCACTGCTCAAATTGTTCCGGCGTAATAAACGCTTGAACCCCTAAATGTTTTTGGCTGGGCTGGAGATACTGACCAATGGTAATAATGTCGCAGTCCACCGTCCGCAGGTCTTGCATCACTTGTCGTACTTCCGCCTCGGTTTCCCCCAAACCCACCATGATGCCGGACTTGGTAAATACCGTCGGAAAAATTTGTTTTACTTTTTGGAAGAGTTGTAGCGATTGTTGATAGTCCGCTTGCGGGCGTACCCGGCGATAGAGTCGCGGCACCGTTTCAATATTGTGGTTCAAGACTTCCGGTTTTGCCTGGAGAATGGTGGCTAAAGCTTGCCAGTTTCCGCACAAATCTGGGATTAAAACTTCAATGGTCGTTGAGGGAGAAACCCGACGCACCGCTTCAATGCAGGCGACAAACTGGGAAGCTCCCCCATCTGCCAAATCATCCCGATTCACCGCCGTAATCACCACATGCTTTAGCCGGAGCCGTTGCACTGCCTGGGCTAGCCGCTCTGGTTCAGTAACATCTAGGGGCTGGGGCTTTTTCTCAAAGTCAATGTCGCAGTAAGGGCAGGCACGGGTGCAGGCGGGCCCCATAATCAAAAAGGTGGCAGTACCTGCTTGAAAGCATTCACCGATATTGGGGCAAGATGCTTCTTCACAAACCGTATTAAGGTCGAGACCCCGTAGAATATCCTTAACGTTACCGACCCGTTGCCATTGGGGCGCTTTAACTCGCAGCCATTCCGGTTTAACTGTCACCCTGAATCTTCCTCTGATGCTTAAATCAAGCGGATGTACATTGAACAGACTAAGGCAAAAATTAGCTCAATCTCACGATTGCCTATTTTATCGGATTTCCCTGGGATGATCTAACGGCCGACTCCCCTGCACTGAACCTGACGCTTTACCGCCGAGAAAGTCCGTTTCCCTTCCCGCTTGTTTCTCGCCTTGGGGTAAGCCCATGTTTCTATTGCCATGACCACTGCAACTTCCCCCTCCGTAACTTCCGCCCCGATGACCTTTCCTCTGATGGGATGTGGAACCTGGGCCTGGGGAAATCAGCTCCTGTGGGGTTACCAGCCCGCCATGGATCAGGAATTACAGGCGGTTTTTAACGCAGCCGTGGCGGCGGGCATTACATTCTTTGATACGGGGGATTCCTACGGAACAGGACGGCTCCAGGGACAGAGTGAAAAATTGTTAGGGCGGTTTGCTCGCGAGTATCAGGGAGGGAATAAAACTCAGATTTGTTTGGCAACTAAGTTAGCCCCCTATCCTTGGCGATTAACGTCGGGGTCTTTGGTCAGGGCTGGGAATGCATCTGTGTCCCGCTTACAACGCCCTATCGATTTAGTGCAACTCCATTGGTCCACAGCCAACTATGCTCCCTGGCAAGAACGACCACTATTGCAGGGGATGGTGGATTTATGCCGACAGCAACAAGCAAAGGCAGTGGGATTATCGAATTTTGGCCCCAAACGTTTACTGAAAGCCCATCAATTTTTTGCTGACCAAGGTATCCCGATCGCCAGCCTGCAAGTGCAATATTCTTTGTTATCCACCTATTCGGTCACGACCCTGGATTTAAAGGCGATGTGCGATTCCCTCGGCATCCAGTTAATTGCCTACAGCCCCCTAACATTAGGATTACTGACCGGGAAGTATTCCCCAGGCGGGCCGTTTCCCCGCGGTCTGCGTAATTTTTTGTTCCGCCGACTCCTCCCCAGCAGTCGCCCCCTCCTACAAACCCTCCAGGCGATCGCCACCAGCCGGGAAAAGACCATGGCCCAGGTTGCCCTGAATTGGTGTATTGGCAAAGGAACCATGCCTATCCCAGGAGCGAAAAATCGTCAGCAATTGACGGAAAATGTGGGGGCTCTAGGCTGGGCGCTGGACGCCGGAGAAATGGCAGAATTGGATCAACAAGCAGCAGGTCTATCAAAAACGATGGTGCAAAATATTTTCCAGAGTCGATAATGCAGATCATCCACAGTCTCATTACATCCGGTCAGCTACAGGAATGCCCAGCAGTGATAAGCCCAGTTTCAAAGTCCGGGCGGTTAAATTACATAGCAGCAGGGGCGATCGCCTCGCACTCAGTACCAACTCCTTTCAACTGTCCGCTGTATTTATATTGTTAGACGTAACTGTGTATATTCCCTTACTCTAACAACCAACCAAATAATAAACCTACACTCAAATTCAACTCATTGGCAAAGTTTGGGACTGGTAGCGTCTGCTCGGATCGATCAAACACTTCTGGTTGCTGCTTTGGAAGATACACAAAAACAGTTTGCTCATCAGGGTCAATTAACCAACCCATTTGAGTTCCATGATTAAGACAATGCAAAATGTTTTTGGTTACTTTTGTTTGACTCTGATCAGGTGAGAGGATTTCAATGGTCCAGTCAGGGGCGATCGGAAAGATGTTAGCGACCTCACCATTTTGGTCACGAGGAATCCTCTTCCAGGTAAACACAGATACATCTGGAACTGTTGAGCGTCCGCCAAACGTACAACGCAGCTCTGAAAACGCTCTTGCACTTTGTTGGGGTTTAAGAACCCCATTAACGGTGGTAGAAAATTCAGTTTGAATAGTGCTGTGCTTTCCCTGTGGCATTGGCTTCTGGATGATCTGCCCATCAATATACTCGCTAGCAGGCTTAGTTTCTGGTAGCGTCAGAAATTCCTCCAGAGGGATAGGTTTAGATGGAGACTGTACCATTTGAACCCTCTCATGACAGTAGTTGGATAGGGCTTGTATTGATAATCTTAGAAGATAAGCACATCTAACGCTAAGCTAACACTCCACCCAAAGTGCTGGCGCGATCGCCGTGTGGACTTGAATCAACAGGCAGAATGCTTGCCATAATGCCTCAGCCAGAAATTCCAATTACAGTAAGCTAGTACTTGAAGGCTTAAATAAGCGCCGATTGGCCTAATTCTAAATTCACTGCGGTTTTTCGGCTTCTGCGTAGATAGATTCGTAATCTCTCTCTACTCGATCAAGCATATTGTCAAACTCCCTTAGATGAACATTTTTCATTCTTTTAGCTTTTAGGATATGGATAAGATTTTCTTCATCGAACATATATTTATGACCGCCATTCATATAAGCGGTGTAATTAATAAAATCAATTCTTGTTGTTTGGTTATAAGCTGGTCGATGGTTGAAAAAGTATTTATTGTCTAACTTGGTTTCAGGATTTAGATAAGCTTCAATATATATTCTGGCATTGGGAACACAGATAGAAAAAATCCCCCCAGGAATCAGGACTCTTAGGCATTCATCTAATAGTGCTTGACTTTCTCGAAAGGTCAAATGTTCAAACAAATGCGATGAATAGATCTTAGCGATACTTTCGTCTGGAAATGGTATCCCTTTTCTTAAATCCCAGAAAATGTCACAACTTCGATTGATATCCAGTGTCAACCAGCCATTTTTTCCTTGGCGATTTCCCGACCCAATTTCCAAAAGAATGTCCTCTTTTTTTGCCAGTACTTGACTGACTTTTTGTTTTGTACGCATTTGCCTGTATGAAATATACAATGGTCTAAGAGCATTTTTGACTAAATTTTTCATGGTTTTTGAGGTTTATTGATAGACTCTAAATGGACAAGAAAAAATGAATTGAAAATATTGCTGGAACTGCTTCCTGTCTAACTCATTGTTCCAGCTTGTTTTTTCGCTCAAACTAAGCTCAACTTTATCCAAACGAAGCGAAATATAAACAGGAGTAGCAATATCAAAAAAGAAGCGTGTATTTTGATACGGATAAGCCATACTGCATAAATTTAAATCCCGTCAATGCGTTGCATAAAGAGACGATATAAATCATTTTATATGACCGCCACAGTTTGATGGATTACAGCATACAATTATCATTTTTCGCCATTAACATGCACCACAATTTCCCGTTGATGTTGATGGGCACGATGCTCCCACAAATAAATTCCTTGCCAGATTCCTAAAACAAGATGATTGTGTCGGATGGGAATTTGTTCAGTTGTTTTGGTCAAAGCAGAGCGGATATGGGATGGCATATCATCAAGCCCTTCGTCATTGTGGCGATAACGATGGGGGTCTTCGGGTACTAGGTGGCTAAAAAAGGTTTCGAGATCCGCCAAAACATTGGGATCGGCATTTTCTTGAATAATCAGTGAGGCCGAAGTGTGGCGTACAAAAACACAGCACAATCCGGTCTGAATGCCAGATTTTTGAACTACCTGCTGAATTTTGGGGGTGATATTGTGCAAATTTTTACCTTGGGTGGCAACCTTCAAGTTGGTTTGGTGCTGTTGCAACATGATTTTTTGATGGGTAACGAACAAAAAGCAGTCTGGTCTGTTGATATTCAAAGAAGATTTAGCCAGTTTAATTTTACTCGCCTGATGGAGAGAGAATAGTGTCCCGCTGCCGTTGCACCTCATACAACATAACGCCAACGGCGATCGCCACGTTCAAAGATTCCACCTGGGGAGATTGGGGAATTCTGACCTGGTGGGTTGCTGAGTCCAGGAGGGACTGACTCAATCCTTGTCCTTCACTGCCCACTAAAAACACGGTGGGCTGACAATAATCTAACTGCCAATAAGTCTGGGGCGTGGTGGGACTGGTCGCCACAATCTGGACTTGCTGTTGTTGCCACTGTGCCAGTTGCTGGGATAAATTTGTCTCTTTTTTTTGGGGCACAAGTAAGCTGCAGCCAGCCGAAGCTCTCAGCACCTTAGGACTTTCTGGGTCAGCACAATCGGCACTGTACCAGATCCCGTCCACTCCGGTCGCGGCGGCGGTGCGGATGATAGTCCCCAAATTACCCGGATCTTGGAGCCGTTCGAGCACTAAACCTAATTTGGGGCTAACAGGGGGGGAAAGCCAACAAGTCCTACTGGCTAGGGTAATGATTACGCCATCGGGGTTAACGGTGCTGGCAATTTTCCGGAGGGCTTCCCCACTAACTTGACGGCAATGTTCAGCTCGGTTAGCCAAGGAATGACTCAACTGGGGATAGCGAGTGTGCCAGTTGGATGTGAAGCAGGCATGGTGGATAGTTTTGTCCTGTGCCAATGCGGCTTCTACCCAGTTAGTTCCTTCTAGTAACACCAAGTTTTGCTCCCGCCGTCCCTTCGCTTGTTGAAGCTTACGCAGTTGCTTGACCAGGAGATTTTGACTGCTAGTGATGGGAGGCAGGAAATCAGACAAAATGGGAAGCGGTGAAATTCAATAGTGTTCGTAATGGCGATCGGTGATGTGATTCCGGTGGTCTTCAAACTCAATTAGGGGATAAAACACGGAACCCTAAAATCCAATCCTACTCAATAAATAAAGAATTTTCGCATTACCAGGGATTCCCCACCAGCGTGAAGGCACTCCAATAGTAGGGATGACTTAAATCCTCGTTGCCGAGGTTATCTAGTACATCGGGGGGCAACCCAGTCAATGGAATCACAGTCCCATCCGTTAACTGTAAACCGCCATCCACCAAGGTAATTTGTTGTCGGAGTAAGTCTATCTGCGCTTGCTGTAAAGAGTGAGCTTTCGTTGGCGATCGCCGTAAATGATCATAAAAACTGCTCATCAGCGCCAGCGTCCCCGCATCACTGACATACCATAGACTGCCAATGGCTGTACGTGCTCCGGATTTCACCGCTAATCCCGCAAAGCCGAGTTCTGCTTCAAAGTCTCCGAGGGCGGTTTCACACGCTGACAGAATTAATAAATCAATGGGTTGATCCAAACCGACTTTGGCGAACTCATCCAGGGTTAACGTCTGGTCAGAAAAGACCACAAAGGAATTATTACGGTTGCCAGGAAGAAATTCACCGTGGGTCGCTAGATGGACTAAATTATAATCCTGTGTAGACAAGGACTGTACTAAATTTTCCACAGTAAAGTCCTGGTTTAAAAATTCTTTGCCTCGCCATAAGGTATTGGTGATCATATTGAGTTCCACTGGAACTGCGGGTAACGGCGCTTGATTAAGTTGACTAGGAAATGTATCCGCTCCCATTGCCAATACCTCCTTGCCCTGAACCGATTTCACTGTCCGGTCAGTCAGGGATAAGCTCGGCATGATACCAATACTGAACTGTTCGATTAAATACTCTCCGGTCTCGACATCCTGGAGCGCTGCCAAGGGGAGCGAACGAATACCCCGGTCCACAATAACACTAATATGTTCTACTCCCACCTCAGCTAGTGAGCTGGCGACCGGACGAATGATGAGATTATACAGCGCTTGAGATTGGGGTAAATAATCCGACGCTTCAGCCTTTAGTTTTAAGCTTTGGGCAAAATCGTTAATCAGCTTCACCACCTCCCCACGGGTCACCCCCTCGATCCGTAAGGGGGATTGCAAGCCCTCCGCCGTAGCAACCACAATGACCAATTGATCATTGGTTTCTGGCGCTAGGTTGGGAGCCAAGGTTGCATCCAAAGATTCGTTTAAAGACCAAAGCGTTTCTGGTTGCAGGCCCTGCTCTGGGTCATAAAAGTAAATATAGGCCAGGGCAGATTTAACACCCGTTTGGGCCTCCACCTGGGAGAGTGGCTCCACTGGATTAACGTAGCATTCGACCCCATCGAGGTCTAGGAATTGACTAAACTCATTACATAATGCGACCTCGACTATTGAACCGAAATTTTCCCCAAAGGAGATGGCATTTTGGGTGTCCGGCAGTAAATCAGGTTGGGGTGCTCGCTCCAGTTCTTTATTCGGCGTCGTCGTATTGATGATGAAATCAAAACGCTCTAAATCTGGGGTGACTATTGCAGTTGGAATGGGGATAGGAATGGGGCTATTTTCGGGTTCCCCTCCGCCTGGGCTATCAGAAGGGATATCGGTTACGGGAGTAATGTTGGATGTCGTTTCTTGTACTTCAAAAGCGCCGATATCTACGGTGCTATCCACAATGCGCAGTGACCCCCTTTGATCACCGGTAAAAGTGCTTTCTGTATTGGGGTCATTGGGAATTAAGGCGTTGTTACCGGCATTAATTGCTGGGCTACCCGACACGAGGGCATGGGTTTGGGTGGATCCCCCATAGTTACCGAGTGGGGTGATGGCGCTGCCAATTGATCCCCCTAGGAGGATGTCGCTATTGCTCGTCGGGAAACCACCGGCATCGCCGTTTTGTCCCACTAAATTATTTCCGTCAGAGATAAATGACCCATCGCTATTATTCACTTCTGTCGTGCCAGAGGACGCGGAATTTCCGGCAACGATGCTATTGCTCACGGTCACTGTCCCGCTGTAGTTGATGAATCCTCCCCCTAGCTCAGCGGTGTTGTTAGTGATAGTACTGTTGCCGATGGTTACTATCCCCTCGCCATTGTAGATACCACCACCAGAACTGGCGGTATTACCCGAAATTGTACTGTTATTAACGGTAACTACCCCACCGTTATTGGCGATGCCGCCGCCCGAACCCGATCCTGCGGTATTACCCGAAAGGGTACTGCTAGTCACGGTTACGGTGCCGCCGACGTTATAGATACCGCCACCAGACGTAGCCGAATTGCCTGAAATAGTACTATTACGAACCGTTACCGCTGCACCGTTGTTATTAATACCGCCGCCAGTCTCCCCTTGACCATTGGCGATCGTTAGACCATCTAACGTCACCGTCACCATCGCATCGGGATTGGAAATGTTCAAAACACGGGTTGAATTATTGCCACTAATAATGGTGTTGTCCGCTCCTTGCCCCTGGATATCCAATGATTTTTCAACGGTAATCTCCTGGGACAAGGTGTAAGTCGATGGGGCTAGATTAACTTCCCCCCCGATCGCCACAATATCAACCCCATTTTGAACCGAGCCTTGCGCCCCGACATTAACCACGGTGGGAGTGCCCGACAAAACACGGCCAGAAAATAACGTAATCGGCTGATTCAAGTTAATCGTTATCGTATTGAAGCTTAAATCCCCTGACCCAGGATCGGCGGAGGAATCAATTGCCTGATTCACCGTAATCGAATTATCCGCACTTAACGCGACATTAGACACACCCAACCCGGCCACAATAGTCGCCGCGCTAATGGAACTCGCCGCCGGATCATTCTCGCCATTGGGGTCAATGGTTCCCGTTCCCGATGCTTCTACCACTAAATCCGTCGGATCAATCAACCAAGTCCCCTTATTGCCGTTGGGGGCGATCGTGCTCACCGAAGCTGACTCATCAATTTGTAAATTCACCAATCCAGAGGTTTCCACCAAGCCCCCATCCCCCTTTACTCCGCCACCTTTTGCCGTCACGGTTCCCCCAAACTGAGTCTCGCCGTCCGACCACACCACCACGGTTCCCCCGTCACCCCCATTGCCTGCATCGGCCCGAATCACCGTATTAACATCCACCACCGTTACCTCTGACGCCGGTAATGTCCCTTGCCCCTGAAAATCACCCCCAATATTAGCGATTCCCCCATTGCCAACCCCCGATACATTCACCGTCGCCCCCAATAACGCGACCCGGTCTCCCGCGATTGCGGTCTGCCCGCCGTCTCCCGTTGCGCTACTCGCATCTACTACTCCCGTCACGGTCACTGACCCCGGCGTTGCCCTCACCGGATCTCCTGTTCCTGCCACCGTCACCGTGCCATTCCCATCTGTCTCTAAACCCGTTGCCCCTAGGGTTAACAATGTCGGCAAGTCCAACACTGAAATCGATTGATTTCCGCCTGGGGCCACTTCAATCTCTAGCGCTAACAAGTTCCCCGGTTGCGACAACCGAATTCGATTACTGCCGGGGACTGCCGCGATAACAATATTGCCTCCTGGTGCCGATAAGCTTCCCGTATTGATCACTGTCCCTCCCAACAATGCCAGCGTCTGACCGTCGCCCACCGCCAGATCCCCAGCGTTGATAATCGCGCCCGGATTAGCTAGGTCAAACGTAAACTGGGTCGGGTCTCCCATCAACGTTGCGTAGTTATTATCTCCACTGGCGTTAAACCATTGCTCAGCGCCAAAACCGATGCCCGTTGCCGTGGTGACAACAAAATCCCCCGGAACGTTAATGCTGGCATTGGGGCCAAAAAGCATCCCCGCTGGGTTCATTAAAAATAGGTTGGAATTTCCTCCCGTGACCTGGATTAGTCCATTGATCACCGATGCATCTCCTCCCACAATCCGGGTGAGGATATTGCGAATTTGGGGGTTGGAGAGAAAATTAGCGATCTGATGCTGGTCTAGACCAAACTGCTGCAAACTGTGGAATAAATTCTGTCCATCGCCCGATAAGGTTCCACCGCCGACATTAAACTGGTTTCCTTGCTGGTTTACGGTTGTGCCTGTGCCATCTGTTGCCGGGGTGATGGGCTGGGCCCACAGCGGCAAAGAACTGTTCCACCACCACCCAAGCAGAAAAGAAAGTGAAAGCCAGCAGGAGAGACGATATGACATGGGCAATCCTTATCTATGGGTGCAGCCGATGTGGTCTAAGCTCAATATCCAATATAACGCCAACTTACTTCAATGCTTAGCTACTTCAATGCTTAGCGTTTAGAGATTTTAGGCAGAATCAAGCATGGGGTATTGGGGATAGTGATAGCCCTGGAGAGCGATGAAGCGCAGGCGGTTCCGCAAATTCTTTCTCAGCTCCCGCAACCCCGTCTTCGTTTAACGCACCTCGACTTTCTCTTTTAGTCACCATGCCAGCCGAGAAGCACGTCAACCTGAAGCTGGATTGTCCCACAGTCCTATAATTGAATCTGAATCACTTCACTTGAAAGCCATGCCTGCGACTGCTGCCAACCCCCAATACGAAGCCATCATTGGTCTGGAAACCCACTGTCAACTGAATACCAACAGTAAAATTTTCTGCACCTGCTCCACGGATTTTGACAGCCCCCCCAATACGAATGTCTGTCCTGTCTGCTTAGGGTATCCAGGAGTTTTGCCTGTGTTGAACCAACAGGTATTAGCGGCGGCTGTGAAGTTGGGGTTGGCCATTAATGGCACGATCGCCACTTATAGTAAGTTCGACCGGAAACAATATTTTTACCCCGATTTACCCAAGAACTATCAAATTTCCCAGTTCGATTTACCCATTGTAGAGCATGGTTCTTTAGAAATTGAATTGGTGGAAAAGAAAAAGAAAAAAGTTGAAGTCACCCGCAAGACAATCGGCATTACCCGGCTACACATGGAAGAAGATGCGGGCAAGTTGGTTCATGCCGGGAGCGATCGCCTGGCGGGGTCTACCCATTCCCTAGTGGACTTCAACCGGACGGGAGTACCGTTATTGGAAATTGTGTCGGAGCCTGATTTGCGCAGTGGACAAGAAGCGACAGAGTATGCCCAATCCCTACGGCAATTGGTGCGGTATTTGGGGATTAGTGACGGCAACATGCAGGAGGGCTCCCTCCGCTGTGATGTTAATATTTCGGTGCGTCCCGTCGGGCAACAGGAATTCGGAACCAAAGTAGAAATTAAAAATATGAATTCCTTTAGTGCTATCCAAAAGGCGATCGACTATGAAATTGATCGACAAATTGCCGCCATTGAAGCGGAGGAAGAAATTTTTCAGGAGACCCGTCTTTGGGAAGAAGGTAGTCAACGCACTATCAGTATGCGGAAAAAGGAAGGCTCCAGCGATTACCGCTATTTTCCAGAGCCGGATTTGCCCCCATTGAGGTGTCTGAAGCGGACAAACAAGCCTGGCTGGAGGGGCTACCTGAACTTCCGGCCAAGAAACGGAGTCGTTACGAAGCAGAATTTGGCCTTTCTGCCTACGATGCCCGTGTATTGACGGAAGACCGGGATGTGGCCACCTATTTTGAAGCGGTGGTGACCGCAGGGGCAGACGCCAAAGCAACGACCAATTGGATTACCCAGGACATTGCTGCTTACTTGAATAACAATAAGTTGACAATCACGGAGCTAGCTCTTACGCCGACAGCCCTCGCCGAACTCATCGCGTTAATTACCCAAGGCACCATCAGCGGTAAGATTGCCAAGGAAATTCTGCCAGAACTGTTGGCAGATGGTAGGTCTCCCAAGGCGATCGTGGAAGAGCGAGGATTAACCCAACTGTCCGATCCCGCCGAACTCACCGCCATCATTGAAAGCGTGATTGCCGATCATCCCAAGGAACTTGAAAAATTCCGCAACGGCAAGGGAAATATGCAGGGCTTTTTTGTGGGCCAAGTGATGAAACGCACTAGCGGTCGGGCCGATCCCAAACTCACTAATCAGTTAATTGGGAAGTTGTTATCCCAGGCTTAAGGTTTATGTCGCTGGGGCACATTCAAGCTTCTGCTGATTACGGCGCAATCCGTTTCGTCCCCAGTCCGTTTGTTATGGCGGCTAATAAATTGCAAGGCATCCCATACTGAAGCGATTCTGTCGCCCCAATCGGTCAATTGGGAACCAAGTGAGGCGATCGCCTGACCACTGACCCTTGCTTACAAGGGGGTTGACCGAAAAGTTAAGCCATGTTTTCAGCGACGACTAAAACAACAACGGTAAACGGGACGACCCAGATTAAAACAAGCAATTTCCCGTTCAGTGGGGACCGGTAACGGATTTTCGGCTAACCATTCGGTTGAATGGGTACTCTCAAACAAGAGGTTTTCCTCAAAACGTTGTTTCATCTCCATTGCCACGATTGCCACATCGGACTGTAAAAACACCTCTCCCCCCGACGGTAGGCTGTTGGCGATCGCCGAAATCAATTCGGGTTGAGCCACTCGGCGCTTACTGTGGCGTTGTTTGAACCAGGGGTCAGGGAATTGGATAGTAACACGCTTTAAAGTATTGGCAGGTAGACCCTGAAAAAAAAGTTGGGGTTGAATATTGATATTGCCAAATAGAAAATGACAATTGGTTAACCCCAGGCGATCGCGCCCCTGGTTAGCGGCAATGACTAACGGCTCCCGAATTTCAACCCCGATAATGTTCCAGCCCGGACACTCTTGCGCCATTTTTTCCACAAAGCGCCCGCGAGCACAGCCAATATCCACCTGGAGTGGCTGGGCCGGATGGGCAAACACCGTGTCCCAATCAGGCGGCTGAATAACCTGTTGATACTTCTGGCTTAGGGGGTTGACATGCTGACGGACACGGACTCTGGGCAACGGTGAAGGCTCCAAATGCTAATAATTGTCCTATTGTATTCACCTGCTGTGTTTTCAGGAAAAGTGACAACACAGATCAACCTCAGGATTATCAGAAAAAGAAGCGGCAAATTACGAGGGCGGGTTAATTTTTGTAGACAGGGAAATATTTTTTGGACTGGCGGCATTGATTCTAGGGTTTGATAATGCAAGGCTTATCGGGACGTTGCTTGGTATTGGGGTTATTGCTGGCGTTCCCGATTCAGGTTGGGGTATGGCAACCCCTGGCAGCGCAAGTCTTAGTGGCGCAGGGAGAGGAGGCGGAGGCGGAAAAACTGCTTGGAGAGGGGTTTGAACTATTTCAACAACAAACGCCAGAAAGCGTTCAGAATGCCATTGAAAAATGGGAAGCGGCGTTAACGCTTTATCAGGCTGTTGGGGCAAAGCAGAACAAGGCTTACTTTTAACTGGGCTTGGCCGGGTTTACTTGGCACTAGAGGAGCAGGAAAAAGCGTTAGATTACTTTGAACAGGCACTACCGCTCTGGCGGGCGGTGGGCGATCGCCGGAACCCCTAGCAATTTCCGTCGTAGTTCTCGACCCCAAGGGTGACCCTGACTAATGGAGATTGTTGGCGATCGGCTGATTAGGTAAGAATGTCAAGAGCAGGCTAAGGGGTTCTACCGCAACAAGCCTGTATTTTGGAGTTGTTCGTATTGTTTGATTAGCCGTGGCAGTGCATTTATTGTCATTCTCTTTGCTTCCAACGAGCTTGTCGTACATTGGAGCTTGTTCGTCATCTATTGTTCAATAGCCCGCAGATAATCCACGATGGCACGGAGCCATAACGCATAGCTATTTGCCCCAAAGCCACAAATTTGGCCAATGACGACAGCTGCAATGACAGAATGGTGACGGAAACTTTCTCGCCGATGAATGTTACTGAGATGAACTTCTACAGTTGGGATACCGACTGCGCTAATAGCATCTCGGATGGCAATGCTGGTGTGGGTATAGGCAGCAGCATTAATGACAATTCCCTGATAATAGCCCAGTGCTTGCTGGATTTGGGTAATAATATCGCCTTCACTATTGGACTGAAAAGTATCTACATCGACTTCTAACGTCACAGCATTGCTGATCAAATCATGATTGATCTTTTCCAGGGTCTGCCGACCGTAAACGTCTGGTTCTCGCTGGCCCAATAAATTTAGGTTTGGGCCATGGATGACGAGAATTCTGAATTGACTTGCCATGACCTAAATGTTCGCGCTAAAGGTACTCTGAAAGGTTTAAACCAGTTCTTGCTAACCTTTGCGAGAGCAAAAAAATAGAGAAACAAGCCTTTTAACGACGGGAACGACGGTCATTGACAGGAACCGGAATCAATTCTGGCTCAGGTTCTGCTTGGGGGCCTAACAAGCCGTCAATAATTTGACGGGCTAAATCTTTAAGTCTGTCAAGTAGTTTTTCTAAGATGTCCATTATTGGGGACGACTCCTGTGATTATTTCGGGCGAAAACCTCTTAAATCGGCTAGAAAGGGGGATGACTTTACTCGGATTCGGAGTAAATTGTGCAATGCTTCTAATTACTTAAGAGCATTTAAATCAACAACCCAGTCGGTAGACTTATAGAAATTACCCTGTGTGAGATAAGCACTAGCGATGTTGCTATGACAACAGCCTAACATAAATTTTTGAGGCGCTAATCAATAAATCTAGATGGTTTTCATTGACATGCTCTGATCCCACCATAGACCACAGCTATTTTGTTTTTATGGACTGCTGGGATGAGCTTTTTTTCTTTTTGGGCCTAACTTGAATGCTGGTATTTCAGACCACCCTCAATAATATTGTCCATGCTCTGGAGAGCATTACGTTCAATTTGGGCAAATCCCAAGTCTCACTCTTGGCGATTACCCAGCTTGTTTTTTACTGTTTGCTCATTCTTGTCCTTACCCATTATCTCAATCGTTTATTAAAACAGGCTCTTCTCCATCGTCTGATTTTGGAGCAGGGAATTCGTTATTTAGTGGCGAATTTAGTGAGCTACAGCCTAGGGGCTTTTATTTTAATTCTCGTTCTGCAGTCGGTCGGGGTCAATTTGTCGTCCCTAACAGTGGTGGGAGGGGCCTTAGGTTTGGGGATTGGTTTGGGCTTACAAAATCTCACTCGCAATTTTGTCGGGGGCTTTACCCTGCTGGTGGAGCAGAAGATCAAAATCGGTGACTATATTCGTTTTCAAGATATTCAGGGATATGTGCGAGAGGTGTCGCCTAGGGCGGTGGTGGTGGCATTGAGAGACGGATCTTCAGTGATTTTGCCCAATACCATGCTCATTGAGCAGCAGGTCATTAACTATCACTATGACAACGAGGCAGTGCGGTTAACAATCCCGGTGGGGGTGGCCTATGGAACAGATCCAGTATTAGTCACCGAGACATTGCTAATGAGTGCTTACAGTCAGTCTCTCGTCTTAAAAAAACCGCCGGCTCAGGTGATTTTCGAATCGTTTGGAGATCATGCCCTTTTGTTTGAATTGCGGGTCTGGATTCCCAAACGAGAAATCGCCCAACACCCGGAAATTTCTAGTGCTCTCCGTTATGCCATTAGTTTTAATTTTCGCCGGAATCACATTGTTATTCCTTTTCCCCAACAGGACTTATGGTTAAAAAATCCTGAGACAATGACGCCAATTATTCATCCTGATCGGCCGCTGGCGATCGCCCCGTTGGAAGAAAATAACACTCCGTTAGTATCCGTCAGCCAGGTGCTGCAATCGAGCCATTATTTTCAGGGGTTAAATGAATTAGAAGTCCGTCAACTGATAGAAATTGGTCAACTCCAGACCCTGGGCAGTGGTGAAATTTTATTTCAGGAGCAAGACGTGGGGGACGCATTTTACGTCGTCATTTCCGGGTCGGTGGAGGTTTACACCGAAAAGTTGGGGAGGGTGCTGGCACAGTTAAGCGTGGGGAGTTTTTTTGGGGAACTGTCCCTAATGCTGGGCATTCCCCGGACCGCCTCAGTTCGTGCCCTCGAAAAAACCCTGTTATTTGTCATTCACATTGACAAATTTGAACAGCTGCTCCGCAATAATGGGGATTTTCACGCGGCGATTCTGGAGGCATTAAGCCAGCATCAAGCGGAACTAGAAGAACGGAGAGCTGAACTAGAAGCAAAGGGATTACTGTCTGATGCGGAGACAGGAACCAATATCATGGATTGGGTCAGGCAGCGTTTGCAGAGTCTATTTGGACTTGCCTAGACCAGGCTGGCTGGATTAAGGAGTTAAACAAGCGTCGGGGTGTGGCTTATCAGATGATCGCCCCTTGATGCCTCAAATTAACTAAAGATCTCTGCAACCTTAAGACTGAATGCGGGGAAAAGGGGGGAGGTCAGTTTATCTTCTGCAAATAAGGTGCAATCGAGTTGCAGTCGAACTTCTGATCGCCGATAAATTTCAACCGTTTGTTGTTGCCAATCAATAATCCAGTATTCTTTCACTCCGACCCGTGAATAAAGCTTGAGCTTGACTTGGCGATCGCGGGCAATATCTTTAGCTGCTTGGGACAATACTTCAATCACCAATTCGGGAGCTGTCGTGAAATGACCCGACTCATCGACACAGGTTGCCAATTTTTGATCGCTAATCCACACCACATCAGGAATAACATTTTCCTCGTCAGCAAAAATCAAACCGGGTGTTTGTAAGACTCTCCCTTGTTGATGCTTTTTTGTCCAAAGGGTGAGGTAAGTTGACAGATTATTGATTGTGTCTTGATGTTTCCAATGGGGCGCACGGGTCACATAGAGATCTCCTGCAATAATTTCGTAGCGATCGCCATTATCTGGCAGCAGATCTAGATCTGCGCGGGTCCAACGGAGCTTACTGTCAGTGGGAATAACCATGGTTTCCCCTTTGGGGTAAAAGGATTATGCCGTATGCCATACCCCAATTGTATTCAATCCTTTCAATATCTTAAAAATGAAGACTATATCAATTTAATTCTATTGATAAGGGTCTTCAACTAGGGAGTGACAGGAATCGCCAAGGTGGCCAGGACTTTAACCCCAAACTCTTCTTCAAAAATTACTTTTTTATAGTCCAAATTCCACAGTTCCAACGTGCAATCATCTTCCGGTATCTTGGGGGTGATGTGGAGATGGAGTTGCTTATATTCATCGTCATATTTACATTCAACGGCTTCTATGGCCCCTATCTGTCGTCGGTCTAGGGCCACCGCCAGCCGGAGCATGGCGCTTAATTGTCGCACGGATTTTCGGAGGGATTCCGATAATTTCATGTAGTCTTCATGGCGCTTCTTGGGTTTACTTTTACGGTGATAACGGGCAATATTGGCGACCGCCTCTAGTTCGATTTCGGTGTAGCCTAGCAGTTCAGCATGACGGATTAAATAGTAGGAATGTTTGTGATGGGATGCATGGCTGATATAGGTGCCACAGTTATGCAAAATTGCAGCGGCCCAGAGCCAATCCCGCTCCTGCTCTTCGAGGCGATGCAATTCCCCTTGCAACTGGTCAAAAAAGCCGAGGGCAAATCCAGCCACCCGTTCACTGAAGATTAAATCAACGCGATATTTCTGGGCGATTTTAAGGACACTGCGTTGACGAATCTCTCCCTGGAATCGGAGGCGGTCTTCAATGAGGCCATGGGTCAGCATCCAATCGACAATCATGCCTTCCCGCAAGGCCCGTTCACACATGGTGATGCTATCAATCTCTAGTAGGGTCATGGCCTCTTGCAGAATCACTGCTCCCGCCACAATGATTTCTGCCCGGCGATCCGATAAGCCGGGAACAGCAAGCCGTTCCCCATAGGATAACCGGGCTAAGGTCTTCACCCATTGAGAAACTTCGGCGCGGGTCATGTCGTAGCCCTGGATCGGCTCGGGCACCTTACCCTGCTTTTGCAAGGCAGTCATGGTGGCGAGGGTTTCGATGGTGCCTGAGGTTCCCACCATTTTGGCCACTCCAGTGGGCGCTAACTGCTGTTTAATTTCTTCGACGGGCCGTTCCAACATGCCGCGCACATAGGCCCGCAGCACGGCTAATTCCGTAGAATCGATCGGATCACTATGGACAATGTCTTGGGTCAGCCGCACGGCCCCCACCTTAGTACTACTGAGAAAGCGCACATCTTGGGGATCCGCCAACGTTAATTCCGTCGAACCGCCGCCAATGTCAATCAAGACCCGTGGCGATCGCCGGAAATCCATGCCAGACAGAACCCCTAGATAGATACGGCGTGCTTCTTCTTGTCCCGAAATTAGATTGACTTCAAGCCCCACCTCTGTGGCAATGCGTGCTAAAAACTCCTGACCATTCTTGGCTTCCCGGGTGGCACTGGTGGCGACGGCAATAATATGCACTACCCCCAGACTGGTGGCTAATTCCATACACCGTTGCAAAGCGGCGATCGCCCGATTCATGGCCTCTGGGGTTAATTTATTAGATTTGGGGTCGCGGTCTCCTAGACGAACCGTATCTTTTTCCCGTGCCACGATGGTAAACGTCGCCAACCTCGGCTCAACCCGGACAATGACCATATGAACCGAATTGGTGCCAATATCGATTGCCGCCAACATACAAGGATCAACAATCGGCTGGGTAATAGCAGTCATGGCAAAAGGGGCAATAAAAGACTCAATAGTAGCCAGATTCCGGCGAATAATGTAGAGAGTCACCGGGATTTTCAAACCATATCCCCTCTATCCTCGGAGCGTCAAGCAATTGCAATCCACTACGATCGAGGCATGATATCTGCGCCGGACTGAACCGCGAAGAATCCTAATCAACCACTGCTTTTCTCCCATCTGCCATGAATGACCGTCGCCAATTTGCTCCTGCCACCCAACGTAATCGCGAGGCGATCGCCAGCGTGTTGCAACAGGTTCTTCCTTCCCGGGGTCGTATGTTGGAAATCGCCAGTGGCACCGGCGAACATGCTCAATTTTTTGCTTCCTTATTTCCCTCCTGGGACTGGATTCCGTCAGACCCCAATCCCCTCAGCCGAGAAAGCATCCAAGCCTGGCGAACCCATCCGCCGCTGCCCAATCTCCATGCCCCCCTGGATCTTGATGTCACCCTGGCCGATTGGCCACCCACCCCCTCCTCTCTACCCAGGCGATCGCCAGTATCGTAGCCATAAACATGATCCATATTGCACCGTGGTCAGCCTGCTTAGGGCTATTGCATGGCGCTCGTCAACTGTTGCCCCAACGCGGCATCTTATATTTGTACGGCCCTTACCGTCAGGCAGGAATAGAAACTGCCCCTAGTAACGAAGCCTTTGATCAATCCCTACAAGCCCGGAACCCTGAATGGGGGCTACGGTCACTGGAAACCGTCACGAAAGCAGCGTTAGCGGAGGGTTTCGTTCGTCAAGCGATTGTGCCGATGCCCGCCAATAATCTCTCCGTTGTTTTTGCTAAATCTTAGCTTTTGGTTGTTCTCGATTCAAATTGAAATAACTTCAGGCAAGGCCTCGCGCGGATACCGTGAATTTCGGTCAAGCGTGAACATGGTTTACGAGCTTAGGAAAGCATTGAATTGCCTGGGATGGGGGACAATGGCGATAAATATTGGCTGTGACTGTGAATCCTGTTCTTGCTGCATTGTCTCGACTGACAAAAACCCTGCCAACGTTACCGACACCCCTACGCATTGCTAGTTTTTTGGTGTTACTGCTTTCCCTTTGGGTGCCGATCGCCACCCCTCTGTACTTCAACGTTGGGGATGACAATCTACGAACCATTGGGGTCATGGGAATACTATTTCTACTGTTTATGGGGCTTCTCATTCCCTGGAGCCACTGGGTTTATGGCTACCCATTATCGTGGCGAGCCTATGGCGTTTATGGTTTAGGGCGGCAGCGACGACAGGCGATCGAATTGTTACAAGGCGTTGCGTTAGGTTTCGGGTTTACCGTCAGTCTTTTTCTGGTGTCAGCCCTGCTGGGCTGGGTTCAGTTAACGCCCAGTACTGGCAAGTTGTTTAAAACTTTCATAGAAGGAAGTGTGACGGGGTTAGGAGTGGCGTTTGCTGAGGAAATTTTTTTTCGGGGTTGGTTACTCACCGAACTGGAGCAGGGTTACCCACGGCGGACGGCGTTATGGACGAATGGCCTTATTTTTGCGGTACTCCATTTCCTCAAACCCCTCCCCGAAATCCTGCGGACGCTGCCCCAGTTTCCGGCGTTGACCCTGTTGGGGTTGAGTCTTGTGATGACTAAGCGTCGTCATGGCGATCGCCTGGGCAGTGCCATTGGGCTACATGGCGGCCTCGTCTGGGCCTATTACGTGCTCAATGTCGGCAAGTTGGTCGACTATCCCAATACCGTTCCAGAGTGGATAACGGGCATTGATCGCAACCCTTTATCAGGCCTTCTGGGCATTAGCTTTCTTGTTTTGCTTTTATGCTGGGTGAGTCGTCCTTCTCCAAAAATCAGGCGATCACCATGAGTAAATTATTTTACGGTGACTTCACATCTTGAACTGCTTAAACCAGAAAAGTAGGTAAGCCGGAGTATTTTTTATGGATCACCAACGCTGGTGCAAAAATCGCGAAACCGATTGGCATATCCTCGAACAACTGTTGTCTAAAACTGAGCAACGGGGGATTAAGTCCCTAACGGTAGAGGAAATCCAACAACTGGCGGCGTTGTACCGGGCGACTTCTGCAGACCTGGCGAGGGCCCAAACCTATGGTTTAAGTCCCCGTCTCCGTCAAACCCTTCGAAGCCTCATTATTCGTGCCTATGGCCAAATTTATCAAGGCGATCGCCGACAGGAATGGGATAAAGTCGGGGCATTTTATCGGTGGCGGTTGCCCTTCGTTTTACAGCAAACAGCGGCCTATACCCTGGCGGCATTTGGAATTTTTCTCGCTGGGGGGATCATTGCTTGGTGGTTTAGTTGGCAAGATCCCACCTTTATGGCCCTGATTGTGCCGGAGAATATTATTACGACAGTGCGCGATCGCCAGGAATTATGGATGGGCTCAATTTTAACGATGAAGCCCGTGGCAGCCAGTGGCATCATGATTAACAATTTGGCGGTGGCCTTCCGCATCGTGGCGGGAGGAGCCGTAGCAGGTCTATGGTCTATTTACGCCTTGTTTTATAACGGTTTACTTATCGGTGCTGTCGGAGCATTGGTCGCCCAACACCAACTGGCGTTACCGTTTTGGGCCTTTGTTTTTCCCCATGGCGCACTGGAGCTACCCGCGATTTTTTTAGCTGGTGCTGCGGCATTACTGATCGCCAAAGGGTTAGTGTGGCCCGGTAAATATCGCCGCTTAGTGGCCATTAAACAACAGGCAAAATTAGCCGCTCAGCTAGTTTTTGGCATTGTTCCTTTATTGTTCATTGCCGGATTGATTGAAGGGTTTATTTCCCCTGTTTTGTGGATTCCGGATAGCTTTAAATATGTGCTGGGTACAGCGTTCTTTTGGTTATTGCTGAGTTATGCTAACCGCCAACCTCCTGGAGATATAGTGTGATGGTTAATCAATCGGGATCGCTAATGTCAATGCTGCCACTGCCACGCCCCCAATCAATGACAGGTTTGCTGGGCAACGATTTTCTCGATAAACCTTGCTCGGTTGGAGTCAGAGAAAAATAGGGATTTATGGCGACCGACTAACGATCCAATGCTGTGACAGGGGTGCCATTGAGCTGTATTCTCAGCAGCCCATCACACACACCAAATTTTGCCTGCCAGCGGGAGGGGAAATCCGGATCTAGGAATGTGATTTCAAATCGTCCCCAATGGTATGTCGGTTCTCCGTCAGGCCCTTCACGATAGGTATCACAACGTCGGGATGACTCGGGCTGAACCCAATAACCGTTGTAGCTCCCTCGATTGGTGGTGACTCCCCCCAGCCCATCAATAAAAATATGGCCCGTGTCGTTGTTGTATGACCAAATAGCAGTTTTTCCTTGGTCTTTTAGGTAAATCACCTTGTATTCTTCAGTTTGCCAGACCTCATCGGCGATCGCCAAAGCATTGGAAAGGAATATATTGCAAACCGCTCCAATTAGTAATGTCGAAATTCGGCGCACTTTACACTGGCAGATACAATACAACATCTTTCCATTCTGCCTGCTCGCTACAGTCTACCAGCAGCAGCAATTCGTCGATCGCCTGCCGCATAGGCATCCGGTCATTGACCACAAACATCCCTGCCATTGGTTCTCCTCTAACCAGGCGGTTGTAAGCAAAATCTGGCATCGTTGCCCGATCATGAGTGAGCAGAATACGCCCACTGCTTGCCGCCCAGGCTAAGATTGCTGGATCATCGACCTTCCGCAAACCAACATCCTGAACTCGAAGTAAATCGAGATTGGGGTTACGCAGCATTAAACCTCGAACGATGTCGCCATTGAAATTTTCGTCACTTAACAAACTCAGCATGTTTATGGCAAAGCATTCCGTTGAGATAGCAACCGAGCACGAATAGAACTTAAATCAGGTTGAATATCAGATAACCGCTGCTGCACAGCTTCAGCCAACTGCTCTCTCTGACTTAGATATGCCTCTACAGCACCTTGATGCCGGAGGTAGAAACCGATTGTGTTGTAAACATCAGACAAGGATAGAGTCGTGTACCGATGAACGATAGATTCAGGGGATGCTCCATCTTGAAAAGCTCTGACCACAGTCTCCAGAAGAACTCTGGAATTTCCGACTCTTACTGCTCCAACTTCATCTTCTTGCAGAGGTGGTGCTTCACGGTCTAAAACGAGATTCATAAGTTTTAAGAACTCCTATCTTAGATGCAACACGAACGTAACTTAATTCTAGGATGCAGGTTTATTTAGGCATGGATTTAGCAACCTGAGTTCTTTTCTTGATTTTAATCGAAGACGTAGAATGCGACAGACATTATGGCGATCGCCTGGTGGTTCGCCAGGGTCAGCCCATCGATACCACCCTGCCAGATTATCGAGAGCTTGATGATTTACTGTTGATTAACTGACCATCGCCGTATAAGAAGGAGAATGTATACATTAGACAGTCCGTAGAAAGATAGTCGGCATTTCGCTTATTGCGATTATTTCGTTTGTGGGGCACACTAAGCTATATCAGGCTTTGCAAAGGGTACGAATCCACAGTACAGGTGAAAAACATGGCTACTATGCCCGCTGATTTTCCTGAGACAATCTCACCGACTCCGGCAGATACAGAGCTTGCACGCGAGTCTAGTCGCCGACTATCAAAAATTCTGGGCAGGCATCCTGCGGGAAGTGGTTTTCCTAATTTCAGGCTACGCGTAAAAGCTGATGATGAGCCAGAAGAGGTGATCGTCATCCCATCTTCTGCATTTCGTCTGTTAACTAGATCTCTTTCATAATTGGTTTCACAGTATGGTAAGGCTGATAAAAGTTCTACTCTTGAGAGCATATTAAATGAATTATGAAACAGCTCAGACCCTGAGCCCGTCGAACTTTAAGCGATATACCGGCATTCAAAAAGAAACTTTTAATCTGATGCTCCAGGCATGGGATGAATATTATGTGGGTCACTCAAATGCAGGACGACCCCCAAAGTTGACCCCACCTGACCAGCTACTGATAGCTCTCCAATATTGGCGAGAGTACCGCACCTACTACCACATAGCCAAAGACTGGGGAATTTCAGAGGCAACGGTTTATCGTATTGTTCATCGTGTCGAAACAGTGTTGATGGGCTCGGGGCGATTTCGTCTGCCGGGGAAAAAACAGTTACTGTCAGAAGGTGAGTATCCTGATGTCGTGGTTATTGACGTGACGGAAACTCCGATTGAACGTCCCAAAAAAGGGCAAAGACAGTATTATTCTGGCAAGAAAAAACAACATACACTCAAGTGTCAAGTATTGGCTCATCGCTACAGTAAAGAAATTATCTGTTTGTTTTTCGGGGAAGGTCGTCGTCATGATTTCCATCTTTTTAAGACTTCCGGAGTCCATCTTCATCCAGATACCGAAAGCATTCAAGACAGCGGCTATCAGGGAATTAATGCTTATCATCCCAACAGCTATGTGCCGCTCAAAAAGTCAAAAAAGGGCGAACTAACTCACTTAGAGCGCGAATATAATCAGGCTTTGAGTCGCGAACGCATCTGTATCGAGCATATCAATCGTAGTTTGAAGATTTTCAGGGTTTTGGCGGGTCGATATCGCAATCGTCGTCGCCGTTATAATCTCCGCTGCAACTTGATTGCCGCCATCTACAACTATGAGTTATCTCTCTCTACTTTAGACAGGGAAAACAATACACAGCACATTGGGTCATGAATTATGAAAGAGGTCTACTGACATTCTGACGCAAATGGCTCTTGGTAATTCAATTACCTTGATGCATGTCCACGCGGAGCTAACGACGCAGCAGGCAGCAGATATTTTGAATGTATCCCGGCCATTTTTAATTAGGCTAATTGATGATGGCAAGATTTTATGCCGAAAAGTTGGAACCCATCGCCGGATTCGCTTTGATGACCTTATGACTTATAAGCGCGAGATAGATCAGCAGAGAATGCAATCCCTTGAAGAACTGGCAGCTGAGGCACAGGAGCTCGACATGGGATATTAATTGTGAGTAATTTCACTGCGATATTTGACGCATGTGTTCTTTATCCAGCTCCTTTGCGCGACTTCTTGATACACTTCAGATTTAAATCGGCGTTAGAATCTCTGGTTTTAGAGGTATCAATACTTGTTTGTCATTAGACTTCAAAAAGGGCAAGTCAATACGCTCAATGGTTATCTATGGCCGAAATGGTACGGGGAAAAGTTCAATTGCAGATGCGTGGGAATGGTTTCACACAGAAAAAATAGAACATCTTAAACGTGAAGGTGCAGGCCCAAATGCTTACCCGAATCGAAATGTAACAGATGAAGATAAAGCAACATATGTTGAACTTGATTTTGCCAATGACGAATTGGGGACGATTAGGCTTACATATAAGAATGCCAGAATTACAAAACCCGTTTCCATTGGGGATATAGAAAAGTTTCGTGCATTGGCTCCGCATCCTTGTCATATACGGTTTGAAGATCTCACGCGCTTTGTGTATATGACAAAAACTGAGAAGTTTGACGCTTTGGCCCAGTTAATGGGTTTTATGCCTCAAGTTGAAATGCAAAAAACCCTCCGTCGTGTCTTGAAAAATTTCAATGAAAAGATAGAAAATAAAAACAAAGAGTACGATAACACCAAAGCTCGATTAAAGAAAAGCGCAAGTTTGGACGAAATTTCTGCGGAGAAGTTTTTAAGAAGCATGAATCAACGACTTCAAGCTTACAAAATTCCTCTAGCATCAACTATTGAGGAACTAGACGAACGCAAAAAAACCCTTAATGATTTAGTAGTCAATGATCCGGGAATTGCCAGAATCAGTTTGCTTAAAACGGTTGCTTCAACACTTAATGCTCCATCAATTGGCAAGGAACTATTTACCCTGCTTGACAATTATTTAACAAATATCCAGAAGTTTCTGCAAGATGAACAAAAATTATCTAAACTACTTCTTTTGGAGCTTTATGAGCAGGGGGAAAAGGTTTTGTCCCAAAACGAGCAAAACGTATTCTCAACAACTTCCTCAACCGAAAAATTAGTGGATTGTCCACTTTGTGGGCAAGCTTATGATGGCGATCTAAAAGAACACATATCAGTAGAAATACAAAATTTAAGAAAACTGAAACAAGCTAGGGAAGACCTTGAGAAAAAGCAGCGAAGTGTACAAAACGATTTACCGCAACAAGATCGCTTTGTCATATCTTTCGAACAGTTTCAAGATAGTTTTGATGAATTAGATAAGTCGTTTATTCTTACTGCGGTACAAAAAGAATCCTTGACCGTGAAACAAGATATTTCAGATTTAAGAGAATGGTTAAGCGTAAGAGTTGACAATATAACTCCTGATTTGTTGAAAAAAATGATCAATGGAGTTGAAAATCTCAGGAATAATTTGACGCGCTTTGAACAACAAAGGTCAAATTCGTTAGAAAAAATCAATACTGAATTACAAGTTTTGGAGGAGGGGAATAAACAACGAAGTGAACTTGTTGAAGATAATAACTCATTTGGTCAGTCTGTTAATTTGTGGTCTGAAATAAAAAATACCGAAGCAATATTAAACAACTTATCACACGTTTCCCAAAATTTTCAGAGTATAGTTGATGACTACATAGCTAAAAGTATTGATAATGTAAAAAATCGTTTCAATATTATTTCTGATGATGTTGAAACGTATTTTGCGATACTAGAGCAAGACACAAAAGGATTAACAAAAGCCAAATTGAAATTATTGCCGGGTGATGACCGCGCGGTTGAGTTACAAATTGAATTTCATGGGGAGACTATTCACCCTGCATATAAATACCTTAGCGAGTCGCAACTCAATAGTTTTGGATTGTCGGTTTTTTTGGCATCCACAAAATATTTTAATTCAAAATTTCAGTTTATCATATTAGATGATATTATCAACAGTTTTGATGGGTATAAGCGTCCCCTTATAGTAAAATTACTAAAGGATAAATTCCCCAATCATCAGATTTTATTACTAACACATGATAATGTCTGGGCCGACCGACTATTTGAATCTTTCCCCACTGCAGTTAAAAAGAGATTCCAACGATGGGAATATAATCATGGCCCATTTATGACTGACGGATTTGCCCCTTTAGATAAAATAAAAAAGCATATCGATAATGATGAACCCATAGAAGCTGGTAGAAACATGGGACCTTATTTAGAGAGACAGTTGCAGGAAATGGGAGAAAACTTTGGGATACTTGTGCAATATAATAGGCAAAATGAGTAAGTAGGTAGGCGCAAAAAAAGTAAGGTAAATTAAAAGATGTAAAGCTCAGAGGAATTATGAAAAATGGGAGTAAGACTACGAGTATTTTTGCAAAGAGAAGAGGAAAGGACTCTCAGAGACATGCGTCAAGCGGAGAGTATAGGAAGAAGGGAAAGAGACTGTGCAACAGCAATTTGCCTAAGCCATTATGGATGGTATGTAGAAAAAATAGCATCCTACTTGGAAATTAGTATAAAGACAGTGAGAAAAATCCTAACTAAATGGGAAAAAGAAGGATTAGGGGGGAGATATGAGAAAAAAGGACGTGGAAGAGCAAAGAAGTGGCACGAGGAAGACATGGCATATTTAGAGAAGAAACTAAGAAACGAGCAAAGGCGGTATAACAGCCAACAATTATCAGAAGTTCTAGCCAGGGAACGAGGGGTAACGTTGAGTAGCGACCGTTTGCGTCGGGTACTCAAAAAAAGGGGATAGTGTGGAAGCGAACCTGACAAAGTCACCAAGGGAAACAAAATCCTAAAGAGAGACAGAAGAAGCAAGCAGACTTGGAGATGCTAGAGATAGCGGCGTCAGCTGGGGAGATTGACCTGTTCTATGGAGATGAATCGGGATGTTGTTTATGGAGCGAAGCGGATACAGTCTATATTTTCGTGGGGAACAGAAGCGGCAAGAGCAGACAAAAAAGAAAGGAAAGCGCTTCAGTATCATCGGACTATGGCAGCCATTAATCCAATTTGTTTACAGCTTGGTTTTAGGAAGTTTTAAGAGCAAAGACTTTATTTGTTTGATGGATGACCAAGCAGATGCCGCTCAAAAGCGAGAAGAATGCGGGTCATTGTGCTGGATACTGGCTCAATCCACGTGAGCAAAATGGTGCAAGCAAAAATGGCTGAATGGGAAGAGAAAGGACTTTTTTTGTTCTTTTTACCGCCTTATTGCTCTGAAATGAACGATATTGAGTTGGAATGGCAACATCTCAAGCGCGACGAACTGTCTGGTCAAATGTTTGAGACGGAATCAGAACTGGCTTGCCATGTTATTTGGGGGCTTGAGAATCGGGGTGAAAAAGGAGGACATTCTGTGGATTTTGTCAACCTTCGTCCATCTTCATGGTCTGTTACATAGCTGACTTTTATTTCAACGACCTACTTATTCTTTAGCTCCTTTGTTGGAAAGATTTATGATCAGAGTGAAAGAGAAATTAGGAAAAGAAAATCCCTTATATGTAGCTGCATCTGCCTTAAAAGAAGAATCTGGATTTCGGAATCTCACTGCTCACTGGAAAGATCCAGCTATCTCATTGACTAGTGAAGAAATGCAACGAGTCATTGACAAATGGCTTGAAATTGACAAATTGGCTAAATGTCAAGACAATGATTGCTTGGGTTGGTTAAAATATGATAAGTCAATACCGGGTTTTGTTTGCCCTTGTAGAAAAACAAAACTTACTAAATGTGATTTGGCAAGATGAAAAGGCGGTGCGGGAGCGCGGCGGGGGATGGGCAGACGAATGTGCTACCCCTAAACACGCTGGACTATGAACTGTGGAATGAAGTCACGGAGCAAGACGATTGGGATGACGTGTACCATGAAGGCTTTCGACAGCTGAAAAAGTGACAACCCAAGGGCAGCAAGGATTATCGAGAGTTTCAGTTTGATCTGTTGATGGCGAACCCGCCCTTTACGGAAGACATCAAAGAACCGCGCATGATTGATTACCCGCTATGATCTGGCAAAAAAGCCTAATGGCAAGGGGTAAAACAAGGCGGGGTGCGACATTTTGTTTATTGAGCGCAATCTGGACTTTTTGAAACCGGGAGGCGGAATGGCGATCGTCGTCAGAACAAGTTTGGAAAGCTTTGGGCGCAAACGATTGTGACGGCGCGTTTAGTGGTGAGCTATTTCAACTGGATTTGGAGTCATAGTCGCACCCATGACACGGCTGCTCAAAGGGCACAATTAACTATGCATGCTTGGACTTGGCATGATTTTGCCACCTATCCCACACTTTACTAGCGCACTACCGATAAAACTTTTGGCGGCAGGAATTTTATTGCCTGGATTGAACCTCAGTGACGGACACAAGTACAAGTAGCAAAAAGGCCTCAGTACGGGGACAAAAGTTGTAAGGATTGCTGGAACTCGGAGCAACGGAGAGGAAGATCTGAGAAAGTACGGCGAAGAAAATCACAGCCAAGGCGAAAAAGACTCTTAGCCCTGCGACCATGAGCTTTGATAGCGAGAGGTCGAAGCTGATGTTGCCAGAGACCAGTGAGCATAGCCCAACAAAAAGCTAAAGCCAACAAAGCCAGTAATTTACTGAGTCTATCAGGATGACAAAAATGGGTAGACTCAAGATTGAAGCCCCGGGTTTTGAGAGCAGCAAATAAGGTTTCAATACCCCATCGGAGGCGGTAGTCAGCCAATGCAGTATGGGGAGCGTGATTGGTAGCAATAATCAGCAGCTCACCATCGGCAAGGCGGGTAGCAATAATGTGGACACGACGACCCCAGACCAAACGCTTACCACTGAGACAACGACTCTCCCCAACTTTCAGGCTGGCAAAAACTCTTTTCCCTTTCTGATGACTTTTGCCAGAGCGAGAGCTAATTTTGTCACTTTCCCGGAGTCGAAGCCGAAAGGGAATCATCTTGGACATCAGCAGGAAACTGCACCACTCTTTTCCGATGAATTCTCGGTCGCCCGTCAAACAACGAATCTGAGCCGTGGGAAACACTTTGTTAAAACGTTCAAGTAAATCCATTCGCTCCTGAGTATTACTATTGCCCCGTTTATCCAGCATTGTCCACATCACGGGAAAGGCAATCCCTTCATGAACAATTCCCAGCACCAGAATATTAAAGTTAATCGCCCCGAATGACCAATTAGTTCGGTCTATACTCAGTGTCCACGGTTGGGAAATTTGACTCCAATTTACGATGGCTCGTGCTATCTCATCGAAATCAATCTCAAATTTCCTAAAAAATCGCGTCAGACGTTTATGGTTTGACTCGCTCTTGGCTTTATTGGCAAAGACTGATGCCAGTTTCTCTAGGTTGACTGTCTCTACTCGAAATAACGCCACCAAGAATAACGCCACAAAGGCTAATCTGGCTCCATGCCAGGGAAGGTGTTGTCGCAAGGCTGCTTGAATTTGCTTTATCTCTTCCATTGAAACTAAGGGGGAGGGCTAAACGTTCTTCTCCTTAGCTCACCGCTTTCTCCTTTTTTTTGTCAAATCCCTTCTGAGTCTGGCTTTTCAGTTTTTGTCCCTGTACCATGAGACAGTTGTCATGATAGCGAAACCCATTGAATTCTTCAAAAGGACGCAGCACCCCGCCTTTAAGTGCTCAAGTTTGCCGACAGTAGGGATGGAAATTTCACAGCAGTGCCATGGAGCGATCGCCCCGTTGGCCCATTCCAGTAAACGTGGCAAGCGTTGAGCAAAGTGTCGTTTCGAAATACCTTGTTAGCGTTTATAAAATAGGAATAAATTATGCCTTTATACAAAATTGACAATAAGCTAAGTAGCATTAGAGAAAAGCCCTTCAAGCTTGAAAAGGAACTACAGAAGCTTACCGAAAATAATATCAACACCATATTTGGCTACGATTGCGTGAAGTCAGAATTCACGGTGGGCAATTTCCGGCTTGATACATTGGCATACGATAAGGAAACTAACTCTTTTGTAATTATCGAATACAAAAGAGATAAAAATTTTAGTGTCATAGATCAAGGATATGCATACTTGTCGTTAATGTTAAATAATAAAGCAGACTTTATCCTTGAATACAATGAGTCTCAAAAAGACACCTTAAAGCGTACAGATATTGACTGGTCTCAATCAAAAGTTATTTTTATTTCGCAATCATTCACGGCATACCAAAAAGAAGCAATTAATTTCAAAGATCTACCAATTGAACTTTGGGAAATAAAGCGTTATGAAAACAACTCTGTTTCCTATGAGCAAGTACAAAAGTTAGGCTCAACTGAAAGTATCAAAACTGTATCAAAATCAGATAATGACATTGATCAGGTAGCTAAAGAAATAAAGGTATATACAGAGCAGGATAACTTAGTAAAAGCCAATGAAGAAACCGCTGAGCTTTACGACAAATTCAAACAGGCAGTACTGAATCTTGGTGATATATCAATAAAACCTAAAAAACTTTATGTGGCATTTGTTTATGGTACTAACGTGGTAGATATTCATATACAGAAAAAAGCATTAAAAATGTGGCTTAATATGCGCAAAGGCGAGCTAGATGATAGCAGAGGTTTAACCAGAGATGTTTCAGGTACTGGTCACTGGGGCAATGGTGACTATGAAATCCAGGTTACTTCAGACGATGATTTAGAGTACATTATGAGTCTAATTAAACAGTCGGTACGTAAAAATAAAAAATAGCGTTAACAAGACGCCCGTTCTGACTTACGTTACGCTGCGCTTCACTCCGGTAGCACAGCTCAAACGATAAACATACCAGTAGGGCAATCACGTCATGTCAATTTTATTGGGGTCTGTGTATTTGTGCATCAGGCGAGCTGATTCGGTCAGATAGTAATCGAGCAAGGCTTGGTCTTCTGATGGGATTGGTAGCATTTTTTCTACTGTGTTGTGTTTCCTCCATTTTCTCACCACCCTTACTTCATTTGCTTGTACTACTCTAAGTGGGATGCACCCAAATGGACTAACTGGTATAATCGTGAAAGATTACATCAAGCCCTAGACTACAAAACTCCAGATTCTGTTTATCAGCAAAACCTAGGTACACCACCTACCATGTAGTTTCTTGATGAATTCCTAAATTTCGGAGCTTTCCTCTCCACAATTCTGGCCCGACTTTTGGGATCCACCTCAGCTTTATTGAATCGGTCTCTTTCCTTAATTCTTCTAGCCCCAGCTTGTGCAATCTCTTTTTCTCGGCTTCGAGCTTCAGAAACTCTTCGTTGCTCCTCCTCAATTCTTCTAGCCTCAGCTTGTGCAATCTCTCTTTCTCGGCTTCGAGCTTCAGAAACTCTTCGTTGCTCCTCCTCAGCCCTTCGTTGTACTTCCTCAGATTGGCGTTGTATTTCTTCAAGTCGGACAAACCCCCGTAGGACTTGATCCACTGCCACAAATCAGAAAGTAATCCCCGCGAGGAGGAGTCCTGCCCACTGGGGGATGATAACGGTGTAATTTCGGAATTGGAGTGAGTCATAAGCCAGAAAAACACTGGTAATAAATACCAGCAACGCCGTCACAATGGCGATAAACGTCTGGAAATTCGGCATTGTTTAACGAATACTTCTTCTCTCATCTTAATCAATTAGACACGAAGAAACGACACTTCCCCAGGTCTCAGATGAGCCAAGCTATCACCGGAGTCACAAACCTAGCCGACCTGAGCTCCGAATATAGTCTGTCGCCGTTTTCTGAGCGGCGATCGCCGCTGATTGGCTTTGTTGCACGAATAAACCCAGTATTTGTAAAGGTTTCAGCGCTTGAGTTCCAGAGAAATACTCATTTTAAGAATTCTTGAGGACCTCAAACCTTCGCGCAGCATACAATTCTTTATGCAACAAAGCCGATGGGAAGACATATCGTCTTGTCTCCAGCCGTCCCTCGTGGCTTTCTCTTAGCCATGACCTCTGGTCTCCAAGTTGTGACTATGACTTCATTGTAGAACACACAAACTTACTTACTTACAACTAGGAATGCTCAGCATCCGCCAGTTGACTGGCAAGGCCTGTCTTCGATAGCTTCCCCTTTCTCAGACCCATTTAACCCTGATTGGGCAAGAATTATAGACAATGGCCCAGTAACTTTTGTCAGTCAATCAGAGGTTCGCCCCTACTTATCGATCTTCCACAGGTAATTTTTATGTCGTCAGATCAATCTAAATTGATGGTCGGGTGTGAAGAATGGTGTTCTTTTCCCAATATGGCACTCCCGGCTATTAAAGCCCGCATTGATTCCGGTGCAAAAACGTCTTCCATCCATGCCTTCAATATTCATGTCTTCCGCCGCGAGGGTCAGCAGTGGGTCAGTTTTGAGGTTCATCCGTTACAAAATAATCGTCGCACCGTTATTCGTTGTGAAAAACCCATCGTTGATCGGCGATCAATCAAGAGTTCCAGCGGAGTTTCTGAAACCCGCTATGTGATTTCTGCCCCCATGAAACTCGCTGGAGAAGTTTGGGACATTGAGCTCACCCTCGCCAATCGAGACTCCATGGGATACCGCATGTTGTTGGGGCGCGAAGCGATGGTGGGCAAACTCGTCATTGACCCAGAGACGAGTTTTTGCCAAGGCAATATTGCCAAAGCCGACATTGATAACCTGTATGGCACAAAAGACCCCCCTAAAAGTGGTCTCTTGATCGCGTTGCTGGCCAGTAATCCAGACTTATACAGTAATCAGCGGATTTTAGAAGCCGGGGAAGAACGGGGGCATCATATGGAGTTTATTGATATTAAGCAGTGTTATATGAAACTGGACGCGACGAACCCCGAAGCCCACTACCGGGGCGGCAAACTCTTAAATGATCTGGATGCTGTCATTACCCGTATTCGGCCCAGCATAACGTTTTATGGCTGTGCTTTAGCACGTCAGTTTGAAAGCATGAAAATATATACTATCAACTCTTCCGCCGCCATTACCCAATCTCGGGATAAGTTGTTTTCCCTCCAGCTTCTGCTCAAGAATGGTGTTAATATTCCCACAACAGGCTTTGCGAACTCTCCTATCGACACCAACGATCTGATTGAAATGGTGGGAGGAGCACCGTTGATTGTCAAACTGTTGGAAGGAACCCAAGGGCGCGGGGTTGTGCTGGCAGAAACCAAAAAAGCGGCAGAAAGTGTCATTAACGCCTTTAAAGCCCTCAACGCCAACTTATTAGTGCAGGAATTTGTCAAAGAAGCTGAGGGCAAAGATTTACGGTGTTTTGTGATTGATGGCAAGGTGGTGGCTTCCATTCAACGTCAAGCTGCACCAGGTGAATTTCGAGCAAACCTCCACCAAGGAGGCTCGGCCCATGTGGTGAAAATTTCACCAGAGGAACGGAAATTAGCGGTGACTGCGGCTAAGGTTTTGGGATTAAGCGTGGCGGGGGTGGATATTATTCGTTCAGCGAAAGGCCCCTTGTTATTGGAAGTTAACTCGTCTCCTGGACTGGAAGGCATTGAATCCGCTACCGGGAAGGATATTGCGAGGATGATGATTGTCTCAATCGAAAAAAAATTGGGCTGGCAACGAACCTTAGGTCTGCAAGCTGCGACAGATGAACCGGATCGAGAACGGGCGACAGGTTGATGAGATGGGTAGACCATCCGAGCCTGGATCAACTCTCCAGAGATCGTGAAAAAAGTGGAGTTTGGGAGGAGTCTTTAGTCCCCTTAGACAATTTCGATCATGATGATCTTGCTATGACGATTACTTCTTTTTTTGTCTCCCTGGCCCCGCTAGGGTTGGACTTTGGCGGGTTGGGGATAGTTTGCTAACTGCAACCTGAGGTTTTGGCAGCGGAGTAATTCCGCATAGCTGAGGGCATTACGATTTTCGATGCGGGGAACATCTTCGATCGCCGCTAATAAATGACGAATGGCATCACCTTGTTCATATCCCCGCCGCACAGCGACTTTAATCGCCTGGGCATCCGCTTCAATATCTCGCTCGGTACTCTGGTTCGATTGCCAAATTTGCCGTGCGGCAACCGCCGTTAACCCCCCGGCTACGATCATCCCCACCACATCCTGTTGCCATAGCTGTAACCCCACCCCTGTCACCCCCGCCAAGGTTAGGGCCTGGTAAACATCGGGTTTAAACCAACGAATTCCTGCAACCCGGCACACCCCACTTAACAGCAGTAAATCCCGTTCAGCTTGGGGTAATTCCCACCACAGCGTAAAGTTAATTTTGATTTGGCGATCGCCAAGCTGCCAGGGTTTGGGAAATTGGTAATCAATGACGCGGGATTGTTTCGGTTGCCCTTGAATTTTGGTCATCATGCGCCCCGAGGCTGGCATCAACTCGGTCAATCGGCGAATTTCTATTTCTTGGTCGCTGCTTCGATAAGTACCCTGACGATTCATGACAGCTTTTTTATCGGGGAAAGAATAAACGGACGTATCCACACCCGTAAGGGTAGCAAATTAAGTCTCCTCTCTCTGCGACTGCCACTACTGAAAAATATCTAGTTGTTCGACTGATTCCGCCTCTTCTTCCGGGGTCGCGGGTTTCTGGGCTCGTCGCTGTCCTTTGCGTAGGCCCACGGCAATTTTACTGTGCTTTTCAATTTGCCCCATCACCTGTCGAGCACGGGTAATCACTGAGCTGGGTAAGCCAGCCAGCCGTCCCGCCTCAATGCCATAGGATTTATCGGCTCCACCGGGTTGTACCTGATGTAAAAAGACAATTTCATTGGGCAACTCTTTCACCGTTACCTGATAGTTCGCCACATTTTCAAGCAGAGAGGCCAGCTCATTCAGTTCATGGTAATGGGTGGCAAAAATTGTCCGGGCTTGGATTTCTTTGGCTAAATATTCCGCCACCGACCAGGCGATCGCCAAACCATCAAAGGTCGCAGTGCCCCGGCCAATTTCATCCAATAACACCAAGGATTTTGGCGTCGCATGGTTCAAAATATTGGCTGTTTCGTTCATTTCCACCATAAAGGTAGATTGTCCGGTGGCCAGGTCATCCACTGCCCCCACCCGCGTAAAAATGCGGTCACAGATGCTTAACGTCGCCGCCTTTGCCGGCACAAAACTTCCCGTCTGCGCCATCAGTTGAATTAATCCCACCTGCCGTAGATAACAACTTTTACCGCTGGCATTGGGTCCTGTCAAGATAACCAAATCAGGATGCCAATGCTCTTGCCCTAACTCAGTGTGGTTGGGGACAAAAAAACCAGCCCCGAGGGATTGTTCCACCACCGGATGCCGTCCTGACGTAATCTCAATCACCGGCGGTTCCAGTTGCATTTGGGGGCGACAATAGCCCTGGTAAACAGCAACTTCCGCCAGCCCGGCTAAAACATCGATCGCCGCCACGGCTTGGGCAATATCCCGGATGGCTTGGGATTGTTCGGCGATCGTAGCCCGGACTCCACTAAAAATTTCGTACTCTAACTGGTTGAGGTCATCCTGGGCGGTCAAAATCCGGGTTTCTCGTTCCTTTAACTCCGGGGTGATATAACGCTCTTCATTGGTCAAGGTTTGCTTCCGGATGTAATTATCCGGAGCGTGGTCAGCTTTACTCCGGGGAAGACTGAGATAGTAGCCAAAGGATTTGTTATAGCCCACTTTTAACGTGGCGATGTTCGTTCGTTCCCGCTCCGTCACCTCTAAATTAGCTAACCATTGATTATCATCCTCTAGCCGTTGCCGCATTTCATCCAATGTCTGACTGACCCCCCGTTGGATGACACCACCTTCCTTAATATGAATCGGGGGATTTTCCACCAGATGGGCCAACACGTATTTTCCCACCTGTTCTAGCGCTGGCGGCACTTGATGCAGGGCTTTCAAGAAAGGACTGTGGCCTTCCTGGGCTAAGTCAGCGAGATCTGTCAACTTCACCAACGATTCGGCTAAACCATACACATCCCGTGCGTTGGCTGTCCCGGCACCGACCCGACCCGTTAACCGTTCTAAATCATAAATTTGCTTTAGCAGTTGTCTGAGATCCTGCCGCAGCGGGGAGTTGGCAATTAATTCTTGAATGGTTTCCTGGCGGGCATTAATCGCCGTTAACTCTAGTAGGGGTTGCAGCAACCAACGTCGTAAAGCCCGTCCGCCCATGGTGGTGGTGGTGCGCTCCAATGCCCACAGGAGAGAACCGTAAAAGCTGCCGTCCCTAACGGTTTGATTGATTTCTAGGTTGCGACGGGTCTGGTGATCCAGGACTAAAAAATCCGTTAAGGCATAGGTTTTGAGGGGTTGGATCGGAACGAGGTTGGCCTTTTGGGTATCTTCGATGTATTCCAGTAAGCCCCCGGCGGCACGAATAGCTAAGGGTAAGTCGGCACAACCAAAGCCTTCTAAGGACTTGATCCGAAAAGTTCGCAGGAGTCGTTGTTTCGCCTCGACCAGGGAAAATGGCATTTCTGACCGGAGGGAATAACAAAATTGGCTAGGCAGTTCAGACGGAATATGCTCCGAGGGTTCACCGGGTCTCAGTAGGCTACGGACATCAGGGGCTGCCGTTGGCATTAGGACTTCGGAGGGTTGCAACCGGAGTAACTCAATGGCCAATTCTTCCAGGTGGCTGGATTGGCAGGTGTAGAATTCCCCCGTGGAAATATCCGCATGGGCAAGACCCCATTTATCCCCCACCAAGGCGATCGCCGCCAAAAAGTTATTTTGCTTAGCCTGGAGCATGCTGTCATCGGTCAACGTGCCCGGCGTTAATAGCTTGGTGACTTGCCGCTCCACCATCCGTTTTTCCGCTTGGGCTTCGGCGGCATCTTCCACTTGGTCACAAATGGCCACCGCGTAGCCCTTTTCCACCAACTGTCGCGCGTAACGATCCAAAGCATGGTGAGGAACCCCCGTCATCGCCACCCGTCCGATTTCTTTACCCCCTTCTTTACTGGTTAAAATGAGCTCTAATTCCCGCGCAATAATCACAGCATCCTGGAAAAAGCATTCAAAAAAGTCCCCCACCCGGTATAGCAGTAACGCACCGGGATACTGCTCCTTCACCTCTGTATAGTGCTGGAACATCGGCGTCAATTTCTGACGATCTAGCGGACGATAGTCTTGTTGCGGTTCTTTGGCCGTGCCGAGGCGGGGCGTTGCAGTCATGGGGAGGGGACGGAATTAGCAGCCCTCAATTGTACAAAGATTTTTGAACATTATGGGTCACTTGAGTCGGTGGACGATAAAAAAAACAAAGTAAAGAGCTACGTTTACTTTACTCTTATCCTTCCCTGGGGAAGGTGCCCAGAGGGCGGAAGGGGTTTAACTTCTAGCGCCACAATTAACCCACCCCTTAGTCCCCTCCCAGGAGGGGAAATAAAACCTCTTCCTTCCTTGGGAAAGGTGCCCGCAGGGCGGAAGGGGTATTAACTTCTAGCGCCACAATTAACCCATCCCTTAGTCCCCTCCCAGGAGGGGAAATTAAACCTCCTCCTTCCCTGGGGAAGGTGCCCAGAGGGCGGAAGGGGTTGATCCCCAGCATCCAACCCACCCCTTAGTCCCCTCCTAAGAGGGGAAATAAAACCTCCTCCTTCCCTGGGGAAGGTGCCCGCAGGGCGGAAGGGGTATTAACTTCTAGCGCCACAACCCACCCCTTAGTCCCCTCTCAGGAGGGGAAATAGAGCTAGGCTTGATGTTTGTGAGCGCTGATAAAAGCAATAATCTTTTCCAGAACGGAGTCGAGGTTATAAACAACTTCACGCTCTGTAAAACGCAAGACAGCTACCCCTAACACTTCAATTCTTTGCTGACTATCCATGTCCATATTCTGAGCTAATTCACCGTCATGGCTACTACCATCAATTTCAATCGCCAACATTAAATCTTTGCAGTAAAAATCAACAATAAATTGATCAATGGGGCGCTGTCGGTCAAAATCAAACCCTTGCAGTTGTTTTCTTCGGAGGTGTCGCCAGAGCTTTACTTCTCCGGGAGTCATTTTTTTGCGGAGTTCGCGGGCTCGTTCTTTGAGTTTGGGGTTGTAGGGGATAATTCTGCGGGACATGGCTAGAAAGGACGTCTCTACGTTATCCACTTTACTCATATCCTTCCCTGGGGAAGGTGCCCGGAGGGCAGAAGGGGTATTAACTTCTAGCGCCACAATCAACCCACCCCTTAGTCCCCTCCCAAGAGGGGAGACTGGATTCAATCCTTCCCTGGGGAAGGTGCCCGGAGGGCAGAAGGGGTATTAACTTCTAGCGCCACAATTAACCCACCCCTTAATCCCCTCCCAGGAGGGGAAATAAAACCTCCTCCTTCCCTGGGGAAGGTGCCCGGAGGGCAGAAGGGGTATTAACTTCTAGCGCCACAATCAACCCACCCCTTAGTCCCCTCCCAGGAGCATCATGGTGTCAGGTATCGAGTTCTGGAAAAGCCGATGTTTTCGTAAAAAATCCTTAAAAATTTGTAATAGAAATTTGCTTCAACCTGTTATAGACTACAGGCTACAATTCGCAGCGCGATAAGAAAAGAAACCCCCACTCCCACTCCCACTCCCACTCATCCACCACTCTCCCCCTCCACTTGGCCACCCCCGCGCTAAGGGAAGGTGTCCCGATACACCACTATTAGAAAAATTAAGTTCGGAATAGTCCAAATACCCCTCTCCCGAATTTTCTGACCCGGTTTTCCATCCCAGTTTAATATACATGCGCCGCCACTGCCGCTTGGTGGAATCATCCACTTCACCAGGGCCGCCCACTTCTTCCCACACCCGTTTTTGAGCCGCAAAGCCATATCGACCGTTTGACGCTTCTGCCCATTCTCGGTCAATAATGCGGAGGTCTTCACAGGAAAATTTCTCCAGGGAAGCACGATTTAGCCAGCCTGCATCAACTCGATTAGCGGCGGCAAGCATTAAGTCAAGAGTTTTTTCATCTGCTTGTCGCCATTCTCCTGCCTGTAATAGTTGACGTAGGGGGGTGTAGTCAACGCCGGTGGTCTGGGAAACAAGTTGAGGTGCGTTTGATGACGATGCAGGTGCAGGCGTTGGAGATGGAGGTGTGGCGATGGCTGTTTGGGGGGGAGAGGCAGCGGGCGTGGGTGTTGGACGGGTTGGGCTAGGTCTTGCAGCAACCTGAACAGAACGAAACACAATATCCCCTTGATCCAATTCCACATTGCGGATCGTGCCAAATTGTGGGTTTTGCGCTCTGGTGTATTCCTTTAAGTTTTGTCGCATAAAAAGTCCCAACTCCCAACCCGTCACATAGCCATCTCGATTAACAACATCCGCTTCCCTTTCGAGAGCACGAATAAATAACGGGGTAAAAATACTTTTGGCTGGCACTGTTTCATCTGCATCCCCTGCTGTCAAAAACTGTCTCACCGGCTTATCCATCACATCTCGAATATAGGCATCCCTTTGGTTAGAAGAGGGCACTGGTTCCGTTGTCTGGGGAAGCTGGAAGCATTGTCTACAGCGAGTTAGATTGCATATCGCATCGTCAGAAGTTGCGACCAAGATATCCCAGTCTCCAAAATTCCGAGCTTTACAGCAGGGACAACTTTAGTGGTGAAATGAACTCGAACGAAATTGTGCACCACCCAAAACACATCGAGCGTTCTTTGTAGCTCCTTTCTGGATTTAGCATAGGTGTTGGTTTTACGCCGAAAGGTCGAATTTCGTCGCCTCATGGAGGCATTAAACGCTTCAAGATGATTGGCATGGATGTCTTTGTGTGCCACATCATGAGTTGTTTTCGGATGTTTAGGCACAGGAGCCTGATACTTTTGACGTTGACGACCCGGTCGCTTTTTGGAGCCTTTGTTTTTAAGGCGAACTCTGACTCCTTTCGGCAGCCGTTTTAGGGGACGTCCTGGTTTTCCATTGCGAAGGACTTCGTGGCAAATTTCAAACAACAAGTTGCCATAGCGTCGTTCTCCATCAGTGAATAGGCTCAAACTATCCGTTTGCTCAATCACCTCCGCCAAGCAAGCTAAAGCCGTCTTAAACAGTTGCTTATTTTTGTGCCCACAGTGCAATTCCCATAGAAATCGACTCCCTCGCTCCATCAGAACAATAGTCCAGCCTTGAGAATCACAGGGCGGTTTGTTTTTACCAACCTTGGTGTACAGTTCATCTCCTTCCATTTCCTGGTGAATAAACTGATGGAGTAAGGCATACAGCATCAGGGTTGGCTTGATGCCGGCTAAACGTTGCTCCCAATCGATAATGCTTTTCTTCGAAACGTTATGGGTGCGGGCGGTGGCATTTAGACTCATCCCCTCACTCCTGGCTTTAAGGATCGTGATAATCCGGCTCAGAGGGGTTCTCAGTCCTGCAATTGGGGTCGCAAAGGTCTCACTAAAGTAAACGTCGCATTGACGACAATGGAGCAAACGCCTTGAACCATTCACCTGCGTTGAATAATGGGTATGGACATGGATTCTGACTGCCCCATCCTACGGAACCAGTGCCAGACCCTGACACTGAATAATATTTGTGCTGCCCAGGGACGTGATGTTCCACGAGTCCTTACAATAGAAATGTGTTGCCAATGGTTTGAAGCATCCTCAAAATAACGACGAACCGTCTGCCTAGGGCACTAAAAAACTGCTGCTTTTTGCCATCTCTGCTCTTTGCTACTATTTTGTAGATAACGTTGGCATAACCAGTAAGCGTTCTTAACTTAACTTGAACGCCGTGCCCCTATCCAAGAAACGTTCATCTTTCTGCTAAAGAAGAATCTCCATAAGCGTTGAGCTTCGTGGGCGTGATTTTGCGAGAGGAGACAGTTTTATAACGTTCCCCGCGTTGAGCCTGATTGGATTTTCACCAAGCTTAATGCTCAGGTGAAGCAATCGAATGGCCATGGCTGGGGACGTCATCTGATTGCCGTGATTGCTAGCGCCTAGACTCCATAACAACTTGATTAACTAGATGATTAAAACCCAAACAGATACCTACAAAACAGCCGTTAGTCACTATCTCTCTCCCAAACGTAAAGATAGTGTCAAAGTCAAATGGGAGCGTCAGTTTTCAGGAGAATTGACCAAGGAGGTGATTACCCAGCTAGTCTCTGGATCCCAAATCGATGATATTAGCGTTCTTGATTTTGGTTGTGGGATTGGTGAGGGTTGGATCTTAATTCAACATATTCTCCAAGACCTAGATATTGATTCCCAAAAAATTCATTACTTGGGTTTAGACATTAGTCCAGAGATGATTAAGACTGCTAGTCAAGAATGGCAGGATAGCCCTAACGTTGAGTTTTCGTTACGAGATTTTCGAGGGAAAATTCCCCAGCATCCGGTTCAAATTTATTACTCCTGTGGGGTTCCCTATTCTCATCTGACTAAAGTTGAGATGGAAGGGGTGGTTCATAATATTTTTCAAGCCATCAAACGCAATCAAACCGAATCCTTAATTTTGATCGATGTTTTAGGTCGCTATTCCATTGAGTGGATTAGTAAATGGCAGGAATCTCGTTGGGACTATTGCATGAGCTTTTTGGCGGAAACGGGAGACCAACAGGAGCCGATGGCGATGACCTGTTACTATGCGCCAGAACTTGAGCAACTGTTTCAAAATGCAGCCAAAGCCACTGGCTGTGACATCAAATCTATCCGTTTCCATGACCGATCCATTATGGTAGGGCGACACACAACGACAAATGAATATAATTCTCATGTTCCCCCCTATCGGGAGGTGGTTAACTCCCTTTACGAAGCCGATACCTTGACCGATTTACACCAATTGCTGTTAGATTGCCCTTTGCCCGATGCTCCAGAACCGGTTCATCATTTCTTTGAGGGTTTTAGTCAACAATGGAATGCCCTCGTAGCGACAGCGGCCAATTTTCGTCAACAACCCCAGGGCTTTGAGCATATCAAAACTGATGCCCCGGCGGCGATCGCCTACCGGGAGGCCCTTGAAAGTTTGTCCAGTGGCCGACAACCAGATCCAAATCTTGTTGAATTAACGTTAGCGGAACATTTACGAAGCTTGGAATTTGCTTTGCAGCCGGGTTTAGGGGTGGGGCATACGCTGATTGGGGCATTGGAAGTCAAGGGCTGATGAATGGATTGACGTTGACCCATTTATTATTGATGCGCCCCATAGACTGCTTCGTGATTCTTTTCCGGCCTGAATCTAGATTCAGTTTGATAACCCCCAGCGACTGACCCAATCGGTTAGTTACAACGGCAAGCTAACGGTTAACGATTATGGCGTGGATAGCGGTCTGTGTAGCCAGTTTTTTAATTCAGAATCATCATGTTGAGTCTCCAGAACCATCAGTTGGATGGTGTCATTTTTGATATGGATGGGTTGATTGTCAATAATAGTCAGATTTATAAGCAGGCTTATCAAATCGCAGCAAGGCAGTTGGGTTATGAGATCACAGATGGTCTTTATTCTCAGTTTTTGGGGGTATCCCACGATGCTTGTCAACAAATTTTGCGGGATGCATTTGGGAACGAATTTCCCGCTAAAGCATTTTCCTTAAAAATTCAGACCCAGTACCGAGAAACCTTACTCCAAACACCAAACCGTTTTTATCCTGGATTTAAAGACCTGCTCGCCGTTTTTCAATCCCATCAGTTGCCCTTAGGGTTGGCGACAAGCTCTTCCTTAGCACGAGTAGCTTTGAATTTTTCAGGAACTCCCTATCGCTCAGCTTTCAACGCCATTGTGACGAGCGATGACATTGTCCAGAGTAAGCCCCATCCAGAAATTTATCTAAAAACCTTACAAAAACTCGGTGTTTCTCCCCAAGTAACTCTGATCCTAGAAGACTCTAATCAAGGAATGCGAGCGGCGATCGCCAGTGGGGGATTAGCGGTGATGATTCCCAGTATCGCCCCACCGGCAGACGATGTTCAAAAAAAAGCCTTTTTGATTCTGGAAAACCTCTCCCAGCTCCAAGCCTTACTGCAAGGTGATAACTAACGAATTTTAATCAGAGAAGAGTCCTAATAAGATGCCATGGCGTCTAGCACCGCCCTAACCTTTGCCACCTCATGGGTTCGCAACAGATCACTTTTACCCAACGCCGCAAACACAGCCGTAAAGACCTGGGCACTGCGGACTTCTTCCCCAAAAATTTCGAGGGCTGTGGGAATTTGATTAAAAACAGGAAAGCCTAACTTACGCAGTCGGAAGGCATTAAGGAGCGTATCGACTTGATATTGCATGCGCCGCGAAAGGTACTCATGTTTGTAGTAAAAATTGTTATAGCTGAGCCCAATTGCCGGATCAATAAAGATTTTATTGACCCCCAGTTGCGTCGCAATTTCAATTTCTTTCGCAAAAAAATCATAAACTAGCATCGTCGGATCTTGGGCATTATTAAAATCAAAATCTCCCACATCCCTTGCATGTTTTCCTTGTACATAGCAGATAATAATTGCTGCATCATGTTCTGCAACCACCCGATACATTTCCTCACTATTTTCGGTGCCAGTGAAGTTGATGACGTTTGCCCCCATAGCTAAGGTTGCCTGGGCCACCGTCGGGTAATAGGTCTCCACCGATGTGAGGATATTTTCCTGACTGAATGTCTTCAATAAAGGCTCCAACTGCTCAATTTGTTGAGCCTCCGCAGTGCGATCAGCCGTGTTTGCTGTCGCTTCTGTGCCGATGTCAATGATGTCGGCCCCCTGGGCCGTTAACATTCGTCCCCGACTGATGGCTTGTTCGGGGGTATAGCAAATGGCATGATTCCACCAGGAATCCTTCGAAAGATTAATAATGCCTAAAATTGCAGTGCGGGCATTGAAGTCAAAGGCTTTGTTGGCGATAGTAAAACCTGGAATTTGATGATGGTAGTCATCACCATATTGTTCGTAAACTTTATATAAATTTTGCAGAGATAACATCAGAATTGAATGAATTAAAAAAAGTATCAGCCCAACCCCATCCGGAGAGATAGCGTCGAATAAGTGATTTGGGGGTTATTTCGTTATTCTGCACTGTGGATGCGAGCCAAACATGAATGCATTTAAAGCCGCAACCCGCCAGCAACTTCTAAAACTTGCCCCGTAATATAACTATTCTCTGGATTTACAAAGAAAGCAACCGCCTGACAAATTTCTGCTAATGTTGCGGGTCGTTTTGCTGGTATCAACGGAATAACATCCTCTAGCCCGACGGTGTTTTCCGCTGCGCCCGGCGAGATGACATTAACCGTTATATTGTGCTGGATGAGGGCTAATGCCAAGGATTTGCTGTAAACAATAATGCCTGTTTTTGCGACGGCATAGGCACCATTAACTTTATGGGCAATGACATGTTGCGCACTGGCAAACCCAAAGTTAATGATTCGCCCTCCTCCCGCTGCTTTCAGTAACGGTGTTGCTGCTTGGCAAACATAAAACGTGGCATTGAGATTGGAGTCCAGTAGCTCGTGCCACTCGTCTGTTTGGACTTCGGTAATGGACTTGTAAATATAATTACCCACATTATTAACCACTACGGACAAGCCATCGAGCTTGTTTGCGGCTGTTTGTACCAGTTGTTCGGCTTGATGGGGATCGGTAACATCAGCCTGTAAGGCGATCGCCTGGACTCCGTGCTCCTGGGCCGCGTCACAAACTTGATGGGCAGCCGCTTCACTGCTCAGGTAATGAACGGCAATGTCATAGCCTTGCCGAGCAAAATCTAAGGCGATCGCCCGACCGATACCATTTGCAGAGCCAGTTACTAACGCTTTTTTGATCATCTAATCACCACAGGATTATTCCAAAGTAGAGGGAGACGATAAATCAATGAAATATTGTCCATTGAATCTTGAGTTTATCTGATAGCTTTTTGGGGAAAGAACAAAACTTCTTAATTCGCCCCCCATGCAATCATTGTAATAGAAGCATAAGTATATACTATTGAATAGTTTTTTTATGCTATCCTATCGACCCTCGAAAATTGCTCGCAGAGCGCCGTTCCCGCTACCAACAAGCTGATTTAACCATTCCGATCACCATCACCTGGCAACCATCGCCCACTGTCACTGCGGATAACATTCTGGAACAGTTGCCGAGCATTCTCCGACTAACCGCAACCAATCCCCCAGCAGAAACGGACGGTGGAGCCCAAAATACTGAAGGAATGGCTTGAGTTCTGTCGTTGCTCATCTAGTCGTCAAAATGATCAATGATGGCTTGGGCAAATTCAGAACATTTCAGAGGCGGGTTGACCGGCGGTTCCATCATCCGCGCTAAATCATAGGTGACTTCCCGATTGGCGATCGCCGCTGAGATGCCTTTTTTGATCAGGTCGGCGGCCTCTTGCCAGCCCATAAATTCCAGCATCATCACCCCAGACAGGATCACCGAGCCGGGATTAATCCGGTCTAGGCCCGCATGTTTTGGGGCTGTTCCGTGGGTTGCTTCAAAAATAGCCGCGTTATCACCAATATTGGCACCGGGGCCCATGCCGAGTCCCCCCACCATCGCCGCCGCTGCATCGGACAAATAATCTCCATTTAGATTCATCGTGGCCAGAATGGAATATTCATCGGGACGTGTTTGAATTTGTTGAAAAATGCTATCCGCAATGCGGTCATTGACCATGACTTTATCTTTCCATTGCCCATTGCCATGGCTGTCCCAAATGGCATCCAGCACTGACTGGACTTCTTGATCAATGGTGGCTTTCTTTTCTGCAGTCAGCGCATCATAGCCGGGATCAATCATGCGGGCATTCGCTGGGATGGACAGATCAGGATCTTTTTCCTTATTGCCTAAAATCCAGGATTCCCGCTCGGTGACGCACTCTGCCCGAAACTCAGTGGTGGCCAATTCATACCCCCAATCCCGGAATGCCCCTTCCGTAAACTTCATAATGTTGCCCTTATGCACCAAAGTGACCATATTTTTGGGCTTTGGTAAACGCAACGCCTGTAAGATTGCCCGACGAATCAGTCGCTGAGAGCCCGTTTTACTGATGGGTTTGATCCCGACTCCCGAATCTCGGCGGAGTTTCTTTTTGCCTAATTCAGGGGAATTGGGAATGAGGTCATCATTGAGGTAAGCAATTAATTTATTGGCACCGTCTGTGCCCGCTTTCCACTCAATCCCCAGATAAATGTCTTCGGTATTTTCCCGGTAGACAATAATGTCTAATTTTTCGGGACTTTTGTGGGGGGACGGTGTGCCTGGATAGTAGCGACAGGGACGAACACAGGCATAGAGATCAAAAATTTGCCGCAGTGCTACATTCAGGGAACGAATTCCCCCTCCCACCGGGGTTGTTAACGGCCCTTTGATGGCAACGCCATATTCTCGGATCGCATCTAGGGTATCTTCCGGCAAATACTGATAAGTCCCGTACAGATCGCAGGCTTCATCCCCCGCATAAATTTTGAACCAATGAATTTGGCGATCGCCACCATAGGCTTTAGCGACTGCTGCTGAAATCACCTTTTCTGTTGCGGGCCAGATATCAACCCCGGTTCCATCTCCACGAATGAAGGGAATAATCGGATCATTAGGCACTTGGGGTTTACCCGCTTGAAACGTAATTTTTGACCCTGTACTCGGCGGCGTAAGTTTTTCGAACATAGTTTGATCTAGACCGTATTTCATTAAAGTCTCGCCGTCATCATAAAACCTAACATCGGTATTGGATGCAACTTGGGTTACGAAAAAAACATACAGGCTGACGGCTCACATGAATTTCTAATTCAGGCGGCCAAGAGATTTTAGCTACTTGTGCCCACCTATTTGCCGTTTTCTAAAAGTTACTAGCCTACCACCACATAAACAATGCAAGGGTTTTAACCCTTATTGACAAATTCAACCTGTGGCATTGATGTCCGCTTATTGGTTGCAGCCAGCGAATAAATATCGTTTGCTCATTTCGCCAGCCTTGCGAAATCCCTATAGCTTTCGTTACACTACTTCAAAAAATCTCGCATTCTAAGAGATAATAGAAAAACTTTGATTCTGCTCTGATAATGGTTCAATCACTTATCAGCCAGGGATCTTGTTTATCTTAAAACAAGAGAATAAGCATCGTTTTTTAACTTTATAAACACTATTCGTTACTCAAAGGAGCGTCAATGGGACTACCTTGGTATCGCGTACATACAGTTGTCCTGAATGACCCAGGACGATTGATTTCTGTACACTTAATGCACACTGCTCTTGTGGCTGGCTGGGCCGGCTCAATGGCTCTATATGAATTAGCTGTTTTTGATCCCAGTGATGCGGTCTTAAACCCCATGTGGCGGCAAGGAATGTTTGTCTTGCCCTTCATGGCTCGCCTAGGCGTAACGGGTTCTTGGAATGGCTGGGATGTAACCGGTGCAACGGGTGTTGAACCTGGTTTCTGGTCGTTCGAAGGAGTTGCTGCTGCCCATATTGTTCTGTCTGGTCTACTTTTCCTAGCCGCTGTTTGGCACTGGGTTTTTTGGGATTTAGAGCTATTCGTTGACCCCCGTACTGGGGAAGCGGCGCTAGACTTGCCCAAAATGTTTGGAATCCACTTATTTTTATCCGGACTCCTCTGTTTCGGTTTTGGTGCGTTTCACCTCACTGGCGTTTGGGGACCTGGAATGTGGGTGTCTGACCCCTATGGTCTGACTGGGCATGTCCAGCCTGTTGCGCCAGAGTGGGGCCCGGCTGGATTTAACCCCTTTAATCCAGGTGGCGTTGTTGCCCACCATATCGCAGCAGGAATTGTTGGTATTATTGCGGGTCTATTTCACCTGACAGTTCGTCCCCCCGAGCGACTTTACAAAGCGCTGCGGATGGGAAATATTGAAACCGTACTATCCAGTAGTATTGCCGCTGTGTTCTTCGCTGCGTTTGTAGTTGCAGGGACGATGTGGTACGGCAATGCGACCACCCCAATCGAACTATTTGGCCCAACCCGCTATCAGTGGGATAAAGGATACTTCCAAGAAGAAATTCAACGCCGGGTGGATAGCCGGCTTGCTAACGGTGCATCCTTGTCTGAAGCGTGGGAAACCATTCCCGAAAAATTAGCCTTCTATGATTACGTCGGTAATAGTCCTGCGAAAGGTGGTTTATTCCGCACGGGGGCAATGGATAGTGGTGATGGCATCGCCGAAGAATGGCTAGGTCACCCAGTCTTCAAAGATAAAGAAGGCCGGGTTCTGACAGTGCGTCGGATGCCCAACTTCTTTGAAACCTTCCCCGTTATCATGACGGATGAAGATGGCGTCGTTCGAGCCGACATTCCTTTCCGCCGTTCCGAATCTAAATACAGTGTGGAACAAACTGGTGTCACCGTGAGTATTTATGGTGGTGCTTTAGGGGGTCAAACTTTTTCCAATGCGTCTGATGTGAAACGGTTTGCCCGGAAAGCTCAATTAGGTGAAGGCTTCACCTTTGATACTGAAACCTTCAATGCGGATGGGGTATTCCGGACTAGCCCCCGGGGTTGGTTTACCTTCGGTCACGCCGTTTTTGCTCTACTCTTTTTCTTTGGTCATATTTGGCACGGTTCCCGTACCCTCTTCCGCGATGTATTTGCTGGAGTTGATCCAGGCTTGGAAGAACAAGTGGAATTTGGTGTCTTTGCCAAAGTGGGTGACTTGTCTACTCGTAAAGAAGCAGAAGTTTAACTAAAACGACCATTAGTTGTGTTTCGCTTGTGGTTTTTAACCATTCTTAGTTGAAACAATAGCAACAGCCCCCCATTCTATTGGAGGGCTGTTTTTTAGTGCATAATTTTTTATTTAGTTTGGACTCCAAGTATTTATTCTGGTGTGGGTAGATTTTCCAAATAAGCTAAAAACTCTAGAAGTTGCTCATCCGACAATAGTTGGCGTGAGCGTTTGCCGTAGGTCTGCAACAGGTAATTACGCCCTTGTTCACTAGTCCAGCTCAAGCGCTTTAATTCAACATTACTCCGGGCAATAATTTCAGAAAAGTCAATTGCCTCTACCGTTTCCGTTTCAGGGGGGGAAGATAGGATGGGCTCAGGAGGTAACTCTGCTTCCGGGGGAGCAGTGTTTGTGACTGGCTGAGCCGTTGTTATATCTTCTGGCAAGGATTGATTGCTCCCATTTTGATGATGGGTGAGGGGCGCTAAGGGAGTATTGGGTGATGCTTCAGCTGGTGGTGAGCTTAAGGATAATTCCGGCTCAGGGGTAACGGGCGGAGGCGGGGGAGTAGAGTCTGCTGTAGGAAAATTAATTTCTGGCTCTACTGCCTGGGACTGGTTTATCGGGAGAGGCAGCTCATCGACAGTCGATTCACTGGATTCATTCAATGGGGCCGGGGTTGCGACAGGCGGAGGCGTAATGGATTGACTTGTCGCGGTAGAGGCTTTAGGCGTCTCTGTTGAGGGGGTTACCGCTAATAATGATGGAGACTTTGCTGGCGGTGGGGCGGAAGTGGGGGCACTAACAATCGGCTGCTCTGGACTTGGTGGCCGCCCCTCGGTTAATCCTAAAATTGTGAGGGCTCTCTCTCTGGCTAAATCTTCAGCCCCTTCAATGGTCGGCTGGGCCGCGAGGCCCGTGGCGATCGCCTGTCCTGCGAGGGTGACCACTGTTTGCACCACGTATAAGCCCCGGTCAACCTGGAGTAAATCAGTGCGTAAACTGCCTTGGGGGTATTGTTGACGAAAGCGAACCAAAGGGTTGGACATGACAAGAAATTTTGGGTGACCGTCAATCATCCTAACAAACCCTAGTCGTCGTCATTATTCCATTAAGTCATTAAGTCGAAAAGAAGAACCACTACGCCGTTTTACCTCAGTTTATGACCTGGTTAGACCAGGTGGGTATCGACATTCCCGTTTTCGTTTCCGAGTACAGGCTCGGTTTACTGCCACGTAGAACTAGTTAAGGACACCCAGATTTTTCAAGCATAGATCAAAAAACGTTATTGGCAGTCACCAACGTAGTAGTCACTTCGTCGCCCATTATAGCCTAGGATTTTCTGGGGAAGCCAGCCGCCCTGATCGCAAAAATCCCCCAGGTTGGCCAAAAGAATCTCCGTAAGATAAAACATGATTTTTTCCGCTGCCCAATGAAAATCCCCATGCCATCAAATTCCTATTCGTGTTCCTGGTTCCTGCGTCAAAAAATTGGTCAATTGCTGGTGGTACGGGCTTCAGGCTTTTTGTTTGATCATCAAATTCGCTATCCCGCTTGGGAGACTCCCAATGGGCAACTCCGACAATGGCTGGAATCTTTAAATCTTGGTGGGGTGATTTTACTGGGAGGCAGTGCTGTCGAAATCACCGCCCGCACTGCCCAGTTACAAGCCTGGTCTCCTACCCCTCTTCTGATGGCAGCAGATATTGAGGAAGGGGTAGGTCAACGTTTTCCCGGCGCGACCTGGTTTCCGCCGCCGATGGCGTTAGGGGCGATCGCCACGGAAAATTTGTCCCTTGCGGAACAGTTAGCCGCACAAATGGGGGCTGCAACAGCCCAAGAAGCATTGGCGATCGGACTCAATTGGATTCTGGCTCCTGTGGCTGATGTCAATAACAATCCGGACAATCCGGTGATCAATGTGCGGGCCTTTGGCGAAACCCCGGAAATTGTGAGCGCCTTAGTCAAGGCCTTTATTGCGGGCGCTAAACCCCATGCCGTATTAACCACCGTTAAGCATTTTCCTGGCCACGGTGACACTGACACCGACTCCCATGTTCACTTACCTGTGATTACCCACGGGGCTGCGCGCTTAGCCACCATTGAGTTGCCTCCGTTCCAAGCAGCCATCCACCAGGGGGTGGATAGTGTGATGACGGCCCACCTCCAAATTCCCGCTTGGGATGAGGCCCATCCGGCAACCCTGTCCCCAGCTATTTTGACCGAGAAGTTACGGCAAAAAATGGGCTTTAACGGTCTGGTTGTGACCGATGCCCTCATGATGGGCGGCATTACCCAGGTTGCCCCCCCTGAAGAAGTCGCAGTCCGGGCCTTAGAAGCCGGGGTTGACGTGCTACTGATGCCCATTGACCCCGTGGCGACGATTGATGCGATTGAGCAAGCAGTCCACCGTGGCCGTCTCACCGAAGCGCGGATTGATCAATCAGTGCAGCGGATTTGGCAGGCTAAGCAAAAGATTTTTGGTCCAGAGGTCACGTTAGCGCCAGCTACGGGAGGGCTTGTTCCTGAACCGGCGAGACAAGTGGTTCATAAAATTGTTGACCACGCCCTACAATCGGCTGGGCTATTACCGTTGTCTCCCCTTGCCGCCGACACGGGCAGCAATTTGTTAGTGGTAGATGACCTGTTGGGGATGAATTTTCTCGACCGCGCCTGCCCGGCGATCGCCATCCCCCAGCAAGCGGGTTATCAGGGTCAAGTGCTGACGACGGAATTGCTCCACCATTGTCCACTACCAGAGCATCCTTGGATTTTGCAAGTATTTATCCGGGGCAATCCTTTCCGGGGCAGTGCGGGTTTGTCCGAGCAGAGCCAGCAAGTCCTGCAACATAGCTTACAAAGTCCATGGCTCCGGGGCTTGATTTTATATGGCAGTCCCTATGTGATGGCCTGGTTCCAAACCTCCATTGCCCAATCCTGTCCGGCGTTACCCTGGGTATTTTCCTATGGTCAAATGCCCCAGGCACAAGCCGTTGCCTGTGGGCGGCTACTGGGACTTGGGGCCGCAGTACCCCAGGATGGTGTTTTTACCGATTGATTGCGTTGGGTGGTGATTCTTGATGATTAATCAAGCGCCAGTGTGCTCTGGGATGGGTGTTCACGGACTTTCACCCATCAAGTGAGATTGCTATATTCCCCCTTGTCAACCGCCAGGGAACCTATGGGGCGACATAGTGGTAAATCGTTTGGGGTTGCCAATCGAGCGGCGACAAGTCAGCTAAGGTCTCCCAACTGTAAACCGCCCGCTCCAGGCTAACCTGGAGATTACTCATGGGGTCTTCTCCCTGGGCCAGCAACACCGACAGGCTTTTAAGGTTGTCCCAGCCTCTGAGGGTCGCAATGAGGGATTGAATGGGTTTGAGATAAGGATGATTCGATTGGCAATGCCAATCATGGGCATCGGCTAAGGGTTGATCGAGTCCAATATGGAAAATTAACGACTGCTTACCAAACAAGGTGATGGCCACCGGACGGTTATCTTCATGCACCATGAGATCGGTTCCCTGGAGGTGTCGGCGAATGAGTTCCAGCTTTTCATAGCGTTGCTTGGTGGTGCTCAATGGGGGCTGCCATTCCATGGCGATCGCCAATAGATAGGTTTTAACCCACCAGTGTCCTAGTTTTTCCGCCTTGGTGGTCAAGTAATAGGAATTGTAATCATTGGCCTCAATCAGCAGGGGCACTCGCTCCACAATCTCTAAGCCGTAACCTTTAAGACCCGCAATTTTTCGGGGGTTATTGGTGATGAGGCGAATTTGCTGGACCCCCAAATCATTCAGCATTTGTGCCCCCATGCCGTAATCCCGAAGATCCGCCGGAAAGCCGAGACGTTCGTTGGCTTCCACCGTATCGAAACCAATATCTTGCAATGAGTAGGCTTTGAGCTTATTGACCAAGCCAATTCCCCGCCCTTCCTGCCGTAAATAAACCACGACCCCTAGACCATGACTTTCCAACATTTTCAGGGCCGCCTGGAGTTGCATCCGGCAATCACAGCGGAGCGAGCCGAGGGCATCCCCGGTCAGGCATTCTGAATGCATCCGCACCATGACCGGCTCGTGACTAAACTGGGCCGGGTTGCCTTTGACAATGGCAATATGTTCCGTTTGATCCAGTAAATTTCGGTAGGCATAGAGTTGAAATTGACCAAACTGGCTAGGAAATTCACAGATGGTTTCCCGCAACACAAAGCGGTCATGCTGGAGTCGATAGCTGATTAGGTCGGCAATGCTGATTAGTTTCAGTCCATATTTTTGGGCGTAATCGATTAACTCCGGCAACCGGGCCATGGAGCCATCGGCATTTTGGATTTCACAAATCACCCCCGCTGGATACAACCCCGCTAAACGGGCTAGATCCACGGCTGCTTCTGTATGGCCAGCCCGCTTGAGGACCCCACCTACGTTGGCCCGTAGGGGAAAAATATGCCCAGGACGGGACAAGTCTTCTGGGCGGGTAGCGGGATTGATCGCAATCTGGATCGTGCGGGCACGATCATCAGCGGAAATGCCAGTCGTTACCCCCAGATGGGTCGCCGCATCAATGCTGACGGTAAACGCGGTCTGGTTGCTGTCCGTATTCTTCCGCACCATTAACGGCAAATCCAATTGATCCAGGCGATCGCCCGTCATGGCGAGGCAAATTAATCCCCGTGCTTCCACCGCCATAAAATTAATCATTTGGGGGGTGGCAAATTGAGCCGCGCAGATGAGATCGCCTTCATTTTCCCGATTTTCATCATCCACCACCACCACTGATTTACCTGCTTTAATATCCGCGAGCGCTGCATCAATGGGGTCAAAAATCGTTTGCGGGGGAGCGGAAGGGGGAGGGACGTTCAAAATAAGCAGATAATGACCATGAATATGCCCTATTTTAAAACTTTTGCGTCGGCCCCTTCATTTCCTCGATGGAAACTCGATAGACTAATTAATCAGTCTTTGAAGTTACCTTCTTGCTTGAGATATTACGGTGATAATTCTTTATGTCCTTCTCCCTGCCGCCTTCAGATCCTGGAACTGACCCCCCGTTATTGTCTGCTCCGCCGTCGGATTCTCTGCGTCCTGGACAAACAGCCCCCCGACGACAATTAATTTGGATTGCCCTCGTCGCGGTAGGGCTCAGTTTTTGTTTACATTTTGTTGAACATCTGCGACCCCACTGGCAATTCTTGAGATACACCCTCAGTCAGTATCACTCCCAGTATTCGAGTAAGATTCAAATTCCGCCCCTCGCTATGCCAGGAGGTGACCCCCATTTACGGGCACTGATGAGAACGATCAGCGCGAGTGAGTCCAATACCGCCCAGCCGTACCATGTGATTTTTGGTGGCCAACATGTCGATGACCTCAGTCGTCACCCTAATCTCTGCGTGCGCATTCCCTTGGGTCCTAATCGGGGCAACTGCAGTACCGCAGCGGGGCGCTATCAATTTCTTAATACAACCTGGGCAGAAAAGGCCGCGAAATATCATCCCCAACCCCAGAGATTTTTGCTTTGGAAAAACTATAGCTTTCAGCCCCATTATCAGGATCGAGTCCTCTATCGCTGGCTCAGTGATGAAAGGGCTTGGGGGGTTAATTTGATCAAACAACTCAAAGCGGGGGAAATTCATTATGTTCTAAAAACTCTGTCGCCCACTTGGACCAGCCTAGGATATGGCATCGAAGACAACGTGATGTCCCCGCGATTGCCGAAACTATATCAGACACTCTTGGAAGAAGAATTGGCACAACAATCGGAAAGTTCAGACCGACCCCTGAACCTAAAGACGAGCCAGTATTAATGAGTTTCGCCAGTTCTTGGTCACTCTTGACAACTTAAGGTTGTTGGTTGTTATTAAAGCGATGAAGCCACTGGTTTCATTTCAAAAATTGATTAAAATTTAGCTATGTTGTCAGTCATAGGAACCGACTAAGCATAATAGACGCTGCCATCCTGCCGTTTAAAAAACTGGTAACTAGGCTGCCAGAAGGTGGACTGCTGTTTTGCCTGGGCATCGATACAAATCCCAAGATCGCCATTGTCTAAAATAGTGAACGTGTCGGCATTGAAATAAACCTCAATCCCATCAATTGTTTCTGAATGGGAAAGTAATGCCGCGTCCTGGAGTGTTTCATAGGTTTCTGCTTCAAATTTTTTGCCTACCCGATTCAACTCACGTCGCACAAGGCGGCACACAGGATCCGCATTACAACGCTCCTCCTGATGTTTCCAATAGGGGGCAAAGAAGTTTGCCACAAGGGACGTTAGGGACATTTCGTTTTCTCCGGGTCTAACGGGGGCGTCGGCAAAACAGGATCAGCATCCCCGGCAATACTAAAAGTGATTCTCCACAACCACTTCATTCAATGGTAGTTGTCCGCCTTTTTCCCAAGGTTCCTTAATCTTTTTCCCCACCGCCACCATGGGTCCCATGACATAATCTGCGGGGAGATTGATTAATTCCGCTACTTTTTCAATGTCAAAACCGATCATAGGACAAGAATCATAGCCCATACTTTTGGCGGTAAGCATTAACGTCTGCATTGCCATGCCAATGGAGCGTTGGGCTTCATCCCGTTGCAGCCATTCACGACCTTCATGGAAGGGGCCCATCCAACCCACCAGGAGCTCGGCTATCTCTTGCGGCGCATTCCGCCAATAACGTTCTGGTTCTTTTTGCCACGCTTTCATGTCCGCAGTGAAGAGAATCAATAAGGAGGCATCGGTCATTTGAGCCTGGTCATTGCCAAACTCTTGGCGGATTGTCTGACGTAATGCCGGGTCACGCAGAATGACAAAGCGCCAATGTTGAATGTTAAAGCTTGTGGGGGACTGAATCATCGCCTCCAGTAATGTTTGTTCTTCGTCAGGAGATAGTTGATGATCCGGATCAAATCCTTTGATAGAGCGACGTTGATAAATTGTGTCTAGGGTATCCATGGGGTTAAATGCTTTTCGGGTAAATTGCCAAAAATCTTGTCTAAGGGCGATGATCCACCCATCGTTAACTTTAAGTCAAATCAAACAGGAGAATTTCAGTCTTGTCACCCTTGGTGACAAAATCAAGCTGGCTCTCTTGGGTGATGGCCACACCATCCCCTGCCTGTAGTGGTTGTCCTTGAATTTCTCCAGACCCCCGGACTATTTGTAGCCAGACAGCACGATCGCCATTGATGGTGTGGTGAATAACAGCATCTTGGTTTAACTGTGCTGCATAGAGGTAGGCATCCTGGTGAATGGTGACGGAATCGTTGCGGCCATCTGGTGAAGCGACGAGGGTTAAACCACCTTGTTGCATTGCGGGGGCAAAGTGTTTTTGTTCATAGCTGGGTTGGATTCCGGTCTGGTTCGGTGTAATCCAAATTTGTAAAAGATGAACTGATTCACGATCAGACGCATTAAATTCACTATGGGCGATGCCAGTACCCGCAGACATCCGTTGTACATCTCCTGGGCGAATGATGAAACCGTTGCCAATATTATCTTGATGCGCTAGAGATCCCGCCAAAACATAGGTGATAATTTCCATGTCTTGGTGGCGGTGGGTATTGAACCCTTGACTGGGTTTGATCTGGTCTTCGTTAATCACCCTTAAAGAAGCGAACCCCATGTGCTCGGGATGATAGTAGTTCCCAAACGAAAACGTGTGGCAGGTATTTAACCAGCCGAAATTGGCTCTGCCTCGGGCATGGGAGGGTCGGACGGTGATCATGATAGTGATCTCTTGATGCTGAGGGGCGATCGCCTGTTATTTTTTTGTCGTTCTGGCATGGGTTCGTCAAATTTCAAGGCAAATTTTGTTCGGTTAGGTTGGCATCTTTTAAAATCCCTTTGAGGGTTCCGGTGGGTAAGTCTGTGTTTTGGCTACCTCTAGCCAACCTTCTACGGCTTCTTTGACCATTTCCATGAGGTGGTCGTAACTCTCTCCCCAAGTATGACAACCGGGTAAAGCTGGAACGGGGGCGCACCAGTTTTCTGCTTCTTGCCAAACGAGAATTTTAAGTTTCATGATTGTGAGAATTGGGGATTTGCTTCTATTTTAGGCAACTAATGCGGGGGCTTTGATGTTGCCGGTGACTGCTTCGCTAGGGTGAAGGGCTATAGAGTCCACGCCGAGGAACTCACCACACGCAAACCGAAGTAGTAGTACCTGACGACTGGCTTGTTCCTGACACGGATAGCAGAGCGACAGCTCCTTGGACTGTTGTACCAGGAGCCGCCCCGCAGCACTCGCAAAAAAGCATCTCCCCTGGTTCTCCAAGCACTGCCATCTGTCGGCGCTCCGTCGTAGTTTTCGTGCCAGTAATCAAGGCACCATTCCCACACGTTGCCGTGCATGTCATAAAGTCCAAAAGCATTAGCTACTTGGAAATATCCCGCCTCTGTTGTTGCTTTTCGATATTCTCCTTTTGGGCCAGAACCATAAGTTCCGTTGCCGTTATAGTTCGCTAGACCGGTAGTAATGGTTTCACCAAATGAAAGGGTTCTCGTCCCGGCATGACAGGCATACTCCCACTCTGCCTCACTGGGTAAACGGTACTCCCGCCCTGCCAGCTGCGACAAGCGAGCGCAGAACTCCATTGCCGCCTCCCACGAAACCTGTTCCACGGGTCGGTTATTTCCCTTTGAAACGGGACGGATCGGAGTCCAGATCCTTCTCAATTTTGGGCAACGCCGCCACTACCCGCCACTGGGCTTGGGTTACTGGGTATTGACCCATCAAAAAGCCAGGCACATTGACCCCATGCTGGGGCCCTTCTTCATCATCACGCTTCTCTTCAGTAGTCGGGGAGCCCATCTGGAATTGACCCGCCGGAATCCTCACCAGGCTTAGTTGGACGCCATTTCCCAGGTCTTCCTGACGGCATTCCGCCTGACTTCTGCGGCGATCCGTAATAGTGCCTTTGGCATCGACCGTCACTACCTCAAATTCAACGGTGGGGTCTGGTGGCTTAGGTTGAACGGGTGCTGTTACCTGACGACTCGTTGCAGTCGTTGAGCTGACTGCCGATGTTTTGACCGATGACGATGCCCGTTGGATAGCGATCCGCTGTAATGCCCGAATTGCTTTGCCATCAGCAGACGATGCCCCCAAAACTCGTATCCATAATTTCTCGGCCGAGGTCTAAATCCTTTTCTGCTTCAGCCTCCAATGCATCATTTTGAGCGCCAATACATCTTGTAACAGGGCTTTTTGCGGTAACAAAATCAGGCGACTTTTGGAGATGGGTTCAACGGCATGTAGGGGGTTTGCGGTTCTTTTCCATAGCGCTTATTAAGTTGGGGGACTTGAGTGCGGAGATATTGATCCAACCGCTCAACGGTGGCACAGTTATTCGTTCCCTGGAGGCGGAGTCCTTCTAGCAAGGCATAGGTGAACGAACCGTGTTCTAGTTCTTTGATTTCATAGGATGCTTCCTTGGAAGAACAGGCATAGACCGTCACTATGCCCGGTTGCGTTTCTTCCCCAATTCCCAACCCGGCACGCCGTCCCTGACTCCGGCAAGCATCCAGCATCAAAACCACATTATCCGCGCCACAATTTCGCAAATAAGCCGTAATGTCACTAATTCGTAGCGCCGTCTCCTCTAGGTTGCCGGGATCAGCATCAATCGGCATCAGATAATCGTGACCATCTTGCAATTGGCCATGACCCGCAAAGAAAAACCAGAGGTTATCGCCTGTCTCTAGGAAGGGTTGCGCAAATCGTTCCCGGAAGAAGCGTTTGAGATTAGCAAAGGTGGGTAAAGACCGTATCAAACCCCGTGGCGAGTCAATCCGGGGGGAATTGTCGGATAGATAGTAAACTTTTTCGAACTCAACTTCATCCTTAAAAAGATCCCGCATTGCCTCGGCATCCTGCACCGCATAGCTCAAGGATTGCAGGTTGTAGTAGTCGTTAATACCGATGGTAATTGCGTAGTTTCTACCCATGGGTCGATAGTGGCGGCTATGCTTCTGGACTATCTGGCTGACGAATGAATTTTAGGGTGATGCCCCCACTGTTGGTCAGGCCACCGCCCCCCATCCCCAGAATATTCACTTTTCCATCTGCACTGATCGCCACCGATAGCTGTACTTCGTCCAACTGCATTCCGGTCTTGGCGGCTGCCGTGGTAAACAGATCCCCGACAACGTGAATTAGTCCCGCCATTTGCGCTTTTAACGCTAGCGCATCCAACGGCACTCGCTTTTTGCCACCCTCCTGTAGTCTGACCACCGCCTCTGGGCTGATTGCCCCATCCTCCCCCGGTGTCCTTTGCCTCCCTTGCTCCATCCGGGACAGCGGTTTCTGCTGGGATGTCCTCGGTAATCACCCAAAGTTTGAAATCTTCGTCTGGCATTGTCTATCTACCTGTGCAGTAAGGGGGACTGGGCAACTGTTCGGCGTCGCCTACCAGGATACCCAATCCGGGGGGATTTTCGGATGTTGTTGCCAACGTCGCCTTACCTAAGCCTTAGCTTCCAAGCTGCCATCTTCTCTGAGAATTGAAGTACGAGAAGTGGGATGATCCATCGGCGATCGCCCCGTCAAGATGGTCTGCCACATGTGCTCGAATAATTGACCGGGATTTCCCTGGCGATCGCGCCCAAAATAACTGTGGCCAACCGGCGGATCGTAAAGTGTATTAAAATCATCGCAATCGATGGCAAAAATATTCCTGTCTAAGCGATCAATGCGTTCCGGCCCCGTATGTCCCAAACGTCGGGAGGCGATCATGTTGGCAACGTTCGCTACTTTACTGGCTCGCATGGCCAGATCGTCCGATGCATAATAAACGACTGCGTTGCGAGCGGAAGGTGCTATGTATTGAGCTTCTTTTCCGGGTTCGAGAGCTTCATTGACTAAATCTCCCGCTGCCATAAAAATATTGCGAAAGACCAGCGGTATCCCCTGGGGTAAAAAGTAATGAACCGTATCGTTTAGAGCAGCTCTCAATACGCGAATGCCCATGGAGTGGGACAGGATATTAATTCGCTTCGTACAGGGATTCACGACGTTACTGTTGTCCATGCGCCAAGCGAGAAATTTTTGAAAGAGGCGAGCATAGGCGAGGCCACTCTTGTCGGCAGCAATTTGATCGTCAAAGTAATCTCCAATTTGACCGAGATCGTCATCACAGGGCCAAATTACAGGAATGACTTTTATGTAACCCGGCGATTTTTGATCGCAGAGTTGCTGCAACTCCATTGTCCGGGGAAAGATGGAAGGCTCCGGCAAGTTGGAGTAGCCATGAAAGTACAAAAGAAGTTCTTTGACATTAGCTGCTTTCAGTTCCGAAAAAAAGCTAACATTGCCGATTTCAGTATAGTCATTCCCGGCGTTACGACGGCAGAAATAAACGGATTGTAAAGCTTGATTATCGCTCAGATTGAAGCTCACTGAACGCGGAACTTGATAGGCCCCATTAACTCTAGGAGTCGGTCCTTCATTCAAAACACGATTGGTGATAAACAACATGACATTACCTCTAAATAGGGTTTCAAGGAGAATCAAAAACGAATGTTTCCTAAAACTTTATCAGGATTAAAAAAATAGTTATTTCCTAACTTTAATCGGTTTACTTTTACCAATTGAAGCACTTTTTTTGGCGGACGATTTACTCCTAGCAAAATTTTATCTTCAATTTTTTTAGAAAAATGAATTCGACTCAAAAAGTTACATGGTGCGGAGAGAAAAGAGAAGATAGTGCAGAGGGCAAAAGCGCAAGAGGGCAGAGGGCTACAGAGTCCACGCCGAGAAACTCACAACACGAAAACCGTTGAAGATGTACCTGCTGACTGGCCTGAGCCCGTTACGGTCAGCAGAGCGACAGTACCTCGGATAGAAATCCCAGGAACCGCCCCGCAGCATTCGATAAGAAGAATCTCCCCCAGTGACCCAAGCACTGCCATCCGTCGGCGCACCCTTGTAGTTGTCATGCCAATGATCCAGACACCATTCCCAAACATTGCCGTGCATGTCATAAAGCCCAAACGCATTGGCCACCTGGAAATATCCCACGTCGGTTGTTGCTTCTCGATATTTCCCTTTTGGCCCAGACCCATAGACGTAGTTACCTTTGTAATTAGCTAGATCAGTTGTGATCGTTTCCCCAAAATGAAAAGGAGTCGTCGTTCCAGCACGGCAAGCATACTCCCACTCCGCTTCACTGGGTAAACGGTATTCCCGCCCCGTCTTTTGCGACAAGCGGGCACAAAATTCCATCGCATCCTCCCAACTAACCTGCTCCACCGGGCGGCTATCCCCTTTGAAATTAGAAGGATCAGCATCCAGCTCCTTCTCAACTTTAGGCAACGCTGCAACTGCCCACCATTGGGCTTGGGTTACTTGATATTGACCCATTAAAAAGGCCGGGACATTAACCCCATGCTGAGGACTTTCATCATCCTGTCGCTTCTTTTCGGCGGCCGGTGAACCCATCGTAAATGAACCCGAAGGAATGCCCACCATCGCTAATTGAACACCACCACCCAAGTCCTCCTTACTAAACTCCGCCCTTTTTTCGAGCAACATTTCTTCTTTCGTGGAATGCCCTTTGGCATTTCAACCGATGAACCACCTTAAACGTTCAGGTTCAGGGAATAGGAGAGTCCGATAACTCGCTGCAACTCGAGAGACTCAATTGATACCCGGAGCTTGAGGGGTGTGTTGCACGAGGAGGCAACGCCCGAGCTAAGCAAATCACACTACGTACTCCGCCGTCGTGATGGTGCCAATGAGACTGGTCTCTGTTCCGTCGCCGTCTGCGGGGTACTGGATGCGTGGAAAAGTCTCAGACCTACGCGTGGAAGATTTTGGGGTCGCTGGCGGTCGGTTGGCGATCGTTGCTGGGGCAGGCGACTGAGCACGACTCCGGGGGAGTGTCAGGCGGAACGATTCCGGAATCGGTTGGGAGCGTCTGACCTCAAACGGTCTACCCGCCGTACCCCGGCCAGGGCATCTGGATCGCTGGGGGAAACTGCCCAAACACGAATCCAGAGCTGTTCTGCTAGGTCAAACTCCTTGCCCTGCTCTGCCCGGAATGCTTCCAACTTAAGCGCTTCTGTATCCCTTACCGTTGCGTTGCGGGGCAGCAGGATCAGGTGATATTTGCTGGCGGGTTCCACAATTGCATAGGGCCGCTGGGCTGGCTTTTGATAGTGGCGGCTGAGTTCCGGGACTTGGTACTTGAGGTAATGGGCTCAGGCGTTCCACCGTGGCACAGTTGCCTTCCCCCTGGAGCCGGAGTCCCTGGAGGAGGGCATAGGTGAACACGCCATGCTGAATCGGCGGCGCTTCAATTTCATAGGAACGTTCGCGGGGGCTGCAGGAAAAAAGCGTCACCACCCCTTTCTGGCTTTCCCGGCCAATACCAGTCCCTGAGCGGCTGAGACTGCGGCAGGCATCAATCAATAGCATCACATTATCGGCTCCGCACCGCCGTAGCCTCTCGGTCACATAACTGATGGGAATGGCCGTTCGTTCCACATCCCCTGGGTCTGCATCCAACGGCAGCAGGTAGTCTCGTTCTTCGTGGGAAAGCCCATGACCCGCAAAGAAAAACCAGAGATTATCCCCTGCCCCCAAAAACGGTTGTTCAAAACGAACCCGTAAAAATCGCATCAACGTGGCAAAGGTGGGCCGGGAGGCGATGGGTAACCCCGTCTTGGGTTGAATGGGGGGAGAATCTTCCGTGAAATGGTATACCTGCTCAAACGCCAATTCATCCCGAAAAAAGTCCCGCACCGCCTCGGCATCCCGCTTGGCACAGACAAGCCGTTGCAAGTTGTCGTAATGGTTAATGCCGATGGTGATTGCCCAGTTTTTGCCCATAGGTCAATAGGTGGATGCGTCTGGATGACCCAGCTTGTCGGGTTATTTCCCTACTGATGGGGCTACGGCCTTCGGGGTTTCTTCCGGGATGTCCTGGAAATCTACCCAAATTTTGCAATCATTATCTGGCATGGTTGATTTACCGACAGTTAGGGCCAAGCAACAATAGTCCAGCATTGCTTATCAGGATACCAAACCCGTAGGGATCACCAGAGTCGGGATTGCTTTTACCAATGGTCAGACATCGCCATGGGCTTTACCGCCAAGCCATGGCTCCAAGAAATTTGATCGCGCGCTGCGCGCGATATGCCGCTTTTGTGGTGACGACGATTTAGGAGCAATAGCGAGATCAGCCTAGATCAAAACGGTCGGCATTCATCACTTTTGTCCATGCTGCTACAAAGTCTTGCACAAACTTTTCTTGGTTGTCATTCTGGGCATAGACTTCGGCATAGGCACGCAGGATTGAGTTGGAGCCGAAGACAAGATCGACCCGTGTCGCTGTCCACTTAACCTGATTTGTTTGGCGATCGCAGATTTCATACAGGTTCTTCCCCGCAGGTTTCCATTGGTAGTTCATGTCGGTTAAGTTCACGAAGAAGTCGTTGGTCAATACACCTTCACGATCAGTGAACACACCGTGCTTAGTATTGCTCTCGTTGGTTGCAAGCACACGCATACCACCAACCAATACCGTCATCTCAGGAGCCGTCAATCCCATCAGTTGTGTGCGATCAAGCATTAGCTCTTCGGGGCTGACGGCATAGTCTTTTTTGAGCCAGTTACGGTAGCCGTCATGGATGGGTTCCAACACTCCGAACGATTCGACATCGGTCATCTCGTCTGTTGCATCGCCACGGCCAGGGGAGAAGGGAACGGTAAGGTCAAAGCCAGCGGCCTTGGCAGCTTGCTCGATGCCGACATTACCCGCGAGTACGATGACATCTGCGACGCTGGCCCCAGTATCCGCCGCAATACCTTCTAGTACAGCCAGCACTTTGGCTAGACGCTTAGGTTCGTTGCCTTCCCAATCTTTCTGGGGAGCCAATCGGATACGTGCCCCATTAGCTCCCCCACGCTTGTCCGAATCCCGGAAAGTTCTGGCACTATCCCAGGCAGTACACACCATTTCGCTGATGCTCAGACCGCTAGTGGTTATCCGATCCTTTACGGATTGAACATCGTAGTGGGTATTCCCAGCAGGGATTGGATCCTGCCAAAGCAAGTCTTCTTGTGGAACATCAGGGCCAATGTAACGAGCTTTTGGCCCCATATCACGATGGGTTAGTTTGAACCATGCCCGTGCAAAAACTTCATCGAAGTATTCAGGATTATTGTAGAACCGCTCGGAAATCTGCCGATATTCAGGATCCATTTTCATGGCCATGTCGGCATCGGTCATGACCAGGTTGCGGCGGATTGTGGGATCTTCAACATCCATCGGTTTGTCTTCTTCCTTAGGATTGATGGGTTCCCATTGCCATGCACCAGCCGGACTCTTCTGCAATTCCCAGTCGTAATTGAGCAGCATGGGGAAATAACCGTTGTCCCACTGGGTGGGATGAGTCGTCCATGCCCCTTCGATGCCGCTGGTGACAGCGTTGCGACCAATGCCCCGATGGGTCTTGTTGATCCACCCCAAGCCTTGTTCTTCGATGTCGGCAGCTTCGGGTTCCACACCCAGCAATGCCGCATCACCGTTGCCATGGCATTTACCCACTGTGTGCCCCCCAGCGGTAAGGGCGACGGTTTCCTCATCGTTCATGGCCATACGGGCAAAGGTCACGCGCACATCATGGGCAGTTTTGAGGGGGTCGGGATTACCATCTACGCCTTCGGGATTGACATAGATTAATCCCATCATTACAGCAGCCAGCGGATTTTCAAGCTCTCGATCGCCGGAATAGCGGCTGAGGGGATTATTACTGTTGCTGGGGGCGAGCCATTCCTTTTCTGACCCCCAGTAGATATCTTTTTCGGGATGCCAGGTATCTTCCCGTCCAAAAGCAAAGCCAAAGGTCTTCAACCCCATAGATTCGTAGGCGATCGTGCCCGCATAGGCAATCAGATCAGACCAACTCAGCTGGTTGCCATACTGCTTTTTAATCGGCCAGAGCAGACGGCGTGCCTTGTCGAGGTTTGTGTTGTCTGGCCAGGAATTAAGGGGGGCAAAACGCTGATTACCCGTACCCGCACCACCACGGCCATCCGCAATACGGTAGGTTCCCGCCGCGTGCCAGGTCAGACGGATCATCAGACCGCCATAGTGGCCCCAATCCGCTGGCCACCAATTTTGGCTGTCAGTCATCAGCGCGTGCAAGTCTTTTTTAAGTGCGGCAACATCCAGCTTCTTAACCGCCTCCCGATAGTCAAAGTCTGCTCCCATCGGATTGGTCTTACTATCATGCTGACTTAAAATATCGAGGTTGAGTGCATTAGGCCACCACTCCATCTTCGACATACTGGTTTTCGTCACACCGCCGTGCATCACCGGGCATTTACCACTAGTGCTCGTCATGTTGTGACTCATTTCCAGTTTCCTCGTGTGATTTGCTCTGCCTGCATCATCATATCGTCGATGATGTTAGTAGTTGCTGCAATAACTGCCGAGTCATTTGGGCGGGATCATTGGCTTGCATCACAGCGCGCACGATCGCCACTTGGGTGGCACCGGCAGCAGTGACTGCCGACAAATTTTCCGGATCAATGCCACCAATGGCAAACCAAGGGACTGGGGCATTTTCCTGGGCATAGCGCACATACGCCAAGCCCGCTGGTTTTTTGCCGGCTTTCGTTGGCGTGGCATACACCGGGCCCACCCCGATGTAGTCTGCCCCTCCGGCGATCGCCTGTTGCATTTCATCAGGGTTGGTGGTGGAGCGGCCAATGATTTTACCGGAACCCAGGAGTTGACGCGCAACGGCAATGGGTAAATCCTGTTGCCCCAAATGAACCCCATCGGCATTAACGGCGATCGCCAAATCCACCCGGTCATTGATCAAAAACAGGGCGTTATATGCTGTACAGAGTTGCCGTAATTGCTTCGCCCTTTCCCAGCGGAGACAATCCTCCGTTTCCTTATCCCGGTATTGCACCAGGGTTAACCCCCCCTTGAGGGCCGATTCGACAACGGTGAATAAATTAGGATGGGGAGACGTGACCAAATACAACGGCGATCGCCGGAGACGGTCTAGGCGGGAGGGGTTCAGCAGCGCAGATTCGAGGGCATAGACTTCATAACGGAGTTGTTTACAGCTTTCCCCCATCGCCGGGTCCTCCAGCTTGCCGTACTCCTCCAGCACCCGCAGCGCTTCCTGTACCCGGCAAAGATTGGCCAACAATAGCAAGGGGGTGGATTGGCGGTGTTCTTCCTGGGGATGGGTTAACCCGGTGCCCACATCGTCGGGGGTATTGCGGGCGGCCCGAAATTCTGGGCGGTGCCATTGGGCTAGGGCTTGCCGCAGTTGTTTACACTGATTGGCTAATGTCCCATTGTTTAACCCAAACCGACACCATTCTTCTATCGTCCGGAGACCTTCCCTGGCTCGGTTGAGGTTAGCGTCTAAAATTCTGGCGATCGCCTGGGGGTGGGGGGTATTCATGGCAGGCGGCGGAGGAACCGGGAAGCGGTTGTCGGGTTTAAATGTGACTCGCATTGACCCTCCAGACCTAGTAGACTCGCTAATGGTAGGAGCTCATGTTTAGCCAATTCTACAGACTTTATGGGGACTGAAGCCCTGGCTATTCCCTACTTGTAAATTGTAAGAAGGTTTTCAACAATTGGCATAATTGGCATTTTTCGAGTAGCCTGCCCAAAAATATCTCACAGAGACACATAGCCCTTACGAGGCGTTGAGACAAATGGCAAAACACGAGCCCACGCCCAGCAAGGTTTTTAGAGTTCAGCAGTGTAATTTTAATGTGGAGTGGCTTTGTTGCACGAATAAACTCAGTATTTATAAGGATTTTAGCGTTTGAATTCCAGAGAAAGACTCATTTTAAGACTTTCTGAAAAACTCAAACCCTTGCGCGTAGTATGCGATTCTTTCTGCAACAAAGCCCTGTCACGTACTTACCTAGCTTGACCTATCGCCTTTTTTGCCTTTTTTGAATGAGCGACCAAACATAATTGCGACGGTTGCTCCCAGAAGGGTTAAAGTTTCAGGGGTATCGTGGGATTGTACAATCGGGGTCTGTGTAAGGTCGATAAGCCCCGTAGAATCAAATTTGAGTCCTGTATTAAATGCCAATGGATCAGTCGGATCTAGTCCTGCATTAACATCAATTCCATCAATGGCAAAACAGGGAACTGGAGAACTCAATACGAAAGGCGAGCCACCAGCAATAACATCACCAGTGGGAGCAAAGCTACTGCAACTACCGCCGCTGCTATCAGCAAGTAAGTTGTATTGATTATCCAGATCACCAATATTATCTGGCAATAATACTTCAGTAATGTTAGCTCCAGTTGCTATGTATTCATATCCGATGGCAACGTCAGGATCAAAGAAGTAAAATTCGTCTGTGTCAAAAATACTGATGTCATCAAAGATAAAGCCGCCGCCATCCCCGATAATATCCGGTAAAAGCGGGTCATCAGGGTTAGTTCCCGGAATTTCTCCTGAGAAGCCTTGTCCCTTAATAAAGACACCTGAATCCCAACTGGAGTCTCCGACATCGGCGATTGCCAATTTAATGGAATTAATGCCAGGATTGACAACTGATGTAGCTGTGAATACCGAGGTAAAACCATCATATTCGATATCAAAAAATGGCCCACCGTCATTTAAATCATTATTGTTAAAAAAAGCTGGGTTTGAAGCATCTATCCCCAGCGGATTGCCTCCATTAACATTGTTGATGGATACGGGTGTCGTTGTCCCCGGTATGAATGCAATATCATTACCATTCACAAAGAACCCAAAAATATCATTAAAGCTGCTGTTGGTGAACTCGTTATACTCTTCTGATGCAAACTGATATTCAAACGCAACTTGGTTGGTTGTTGAGGTAAACAAAAACTCTAGAATAGCAGCATCATTAGTATTAAGGGGAGCCACGAGAAGACACAGTACCTGGAATTAAGACAACAAGAAAGCCGGGGCAAACCCGCCGGAAGAGCCGCCGGACCCGCGCCAACGAGCGCCGCCGCCCCCAATCATTTAGATGTTAGCGATCACCGTCACCCGGAAAACCATTAACAGTTGTCGTGCCGCGGGCTTATCACTAAGGTTTCGGTTGTTCTGGACCAGACCCCACCCAGAGAAAGAGACGGCCGAGGGACCCGGTAGATGCGGGAGAGGGGAGGGAAAGGGGGGAGGGAGGGGGGGGAATGGCATCAGCGGCTAGCATCCAGAATGTCATGCCAAGAATTACGCCAGTATTAATTCCTTTTTTTTTTTTTTTTTTTCAGCCCTGAGGCAAAGCCATCATCGAAGGAAAAGCCCGCCGCTCCATTAGCCCCTGTGTACACAGCGGAACCGGGGACCAGTGAAATGGCTGAATCTTCCCCCAGTAATGCCTCAGCCATGGCCTCTGCATCAATGGAAGGAGTAATATTTAAGGCATATACACTGTTAAAAGAACCACTAAGGACAGCGATTTCAAAACTAACTATGCCAAGGGACATTAAATTTAAGGATTTACTGCTCATAAGTGACTTGCACAAATAATAGAACAACCATATTTTACATGGTCAAATTGTATTGATTCGCTTTTTTTGACAAAGGCAAAGAAAACTTAATGATCAGTGCGACGCTAGTATTCGTTAACAAAAAAAACACAAAGATAAAGCAGTCGCTGTCGGCAAAAAAATGTATCGTTTTGGGGTTACGGCGATTTCTATGACGGAAAAAAGGAATCAACGGCTGGCTCCCCCCTTAATTGGGTTATGGCAAGAAAGGGGGAGTGGGAAAGCTCAATCCGAATAGTCCGTGAAGCGGTGCGGCCGTCTCAAACAATGGCGTTGCAATAAGTTCAACACTGTCCCCTAAAATTCCTGTTATGGCAACTTTACACTGCAATTGGCTACCCGCAGATACCGCCCAAACGGGTCAGCTGTTTATTTGGGCAGACATTTGGTCAACCGCCGGGGCAGCGGGGGATGCATCCCGCCATCCCTTCACCTCAGCCATTCCAGATTTACTGACATTGGGGGCGGAACTCCGACTTCCTTTCCCTTCCCTCGACACGGTTCAGCTCCACACCCAGTCCCTCACGTTACCCAGCTATCGCCAACAAAAGCAGGCGTTACCCTTCGTGGCCGGACAAGACCCCGTGGCCATGAAAGCCAATTATCTCCACTATCGCGAATGGCAAGTGGAAGGGATTGCTCTGACCCCGACCCAAGCCCAACGCCTGTTTACCGCGTTACCCCTCGGAGGCGACCGCCCCCCCCAACTGGGGACTGAATTTTATTTTTACGGCCAGGTCTATCGCTGGGGGTTGGACTTTGCGTTACGCGGGAAATATCTGCCAGGGGTTCAGGTTAACCCCGATGGCAACAAAGCCTACTGGCTGCCAGTCCTGAACGGTACCCGTGATCAGACCCGCTTAGCCCA
>CALNXU010000034.1:0-18698 GCA_942490695.1 Merismopediaceae cyanobacterium
GCCTGATTGGAAAGAGTGAGCCTTTTGATTTTGCTCCTCTTGAGGATAATATTGTATTTATTGAAAATGCTGATCATTTTTCTTTCAGCAATACACAAAATAGGAGATTTGGTGGTGGTAGAAGATTCCCGTGATCAACGCAACAATGATGGAGAAAATAGGAGATTTGGTGGTGGAAGACTCCCGCGATCGCTTCAATAATGACAGTGAAGAAACTGTAGATCGACAGGAAATTGTTAATTATGTTGAAATGGCAAGTCTTGCTTTTTGGGATGCTTATGTAAAGAATGAAAGTGCTGGTAAAACGTATCTTCAAAGGCGGGTTTAGAACAATATAGCCATGGGCAATGTTACCTCTTTCTATAAAGTAAGAGAAAATCAGTAGCGTCAAAACTGGCAATTTCCTGACATCGAACTCACCTTATTATCGGTTATATAGCAATCAGTAATCAAATGTGAGAACCAGATCACGCCATAAAGACTATTTCAACGACACTTAGTCTCATGAATCATTTCCCGATTGCTATAGGGTTTCTTGTTGTTGACTAAAAAAATCAACTGAATACCTCTTTTTTTGGACTTTTTGAACCAGGTGCAATATCTGAGTCTACAGGTATTATCTTGGGTTCATGAAGTCAGAAGTCACTGATTGTGAAGTCGAAGTTAAAATAAGCGTGGGAGATTGTGACTCACCACTAAATTTTAACCCGCTAAAATAAATTTGTATCCTAATAACGTGGCGGAGGATGTCATCAAAGAAGCGAAAGAGCGTCAAGAAGCTAGCTAATGATTCGATTTTTCCTAGTCTATTTTGGGTTTGCCTCAGTGGACTAGGAAAATAAATAACATGGAATCTAAATTAAGTGATGGTTGATCGCAAAAACCAATCATTTATTACTAGGTTTGCAATAAAATTTGTATTTTCAGATTGTTCAGTTTGTCACTTTTGTCCTGTGATGGGGGAAGCCACATTCGCAGTAAATTCTGGCAAACTATTTGCGAATTTGGGGGGTGATAGGGAAGTAGTGATCACGCATAAAATCCTAGCCTGTTCTGGGATAGAGCTTCCTGTTATTATTGTTGATTTTCAACGAATATTAGAACTCGTCTCGAGAATGCTAATACGCCGATTTAAATCTCTAGAAGCATTGTTATCCTTGAATTTTGAGTCGTCCAAAAATGTCCATTTTTCAACTGTCCAGAGTGTCTAAAATATAAATATTTACTCTGAGACGTTGCTATCGGCTTGAACAATATAGTCTTTTCAGAATTAGCAATGTCAATTGGTTTAAAGAAAGCTTTAACGCCGGTCAGGGTTGTAGCATGGATAGCATTTTCTGGTGAATGACTGACAAAAAATAAAAAATCACCCGGATTAATCGTTTTTGTATCTAAGGCAGAAAGATTGGGCACCAATTGCAAGATGACATCGGGATTGAGGTGGTAGCTCAGACTGAAAATATCCCCGATCGCCGTATTGTCCACCTGCTCGAAACGCAAAACTGGATTGGCAAAGAGTGAATTAAAGACGATTGGATTAGGTACTTGATTAATAATTGCTGCTGCCGCCAAGATCGGAGACTCTCCATAGCGCTTAACCGTTAGTCCCGACTTAATGAAACAAGCCAGCAAAATTCCGCACAGTAGGGCCATGCCAAAAGGGGCTTGCCAGCGGGGAGCACGGGAGGAGGGGCGAAGTGTTCCCAAAAAATAGCCAGCACTACTTGGCTACAGAGTAAATAGGCCAGAGATAACGTCCATGAAATGAAAAACTGGTCTGAAAAAAAAGATCCGCTAGGCTGAATGCCACCCCATTCACCAGCAGGGTCGAGATTAAAAATAACCACACTTCCCGTCTTTCTTGTCGTACCAGTTGAACCAGGGCGATCGCCATAACCAGAATCAATGGCCAACTAAATTTAGAGGGATGTCCAATAAAACTTTGGGAAAGGTTGATCAACCAAATGCCCAGCAATGATAAAGGCGAATGTTCTTGCTGCATCCAAGTGGTGGTCTGCGAAATTTCTGTTGCATTGGTCGCCATCACCCAGAGCCAGGGCGTAAACATCAGTACGGCGATCGCCGTTCCCAGCAAAAAGTCCCGAACAATTGGGGAAAACCGGCTCTGTCCCGCAGCATGAGGTAAAGACCATGGCTGAAAATCACTAAAATTGTGACCGGAAAGGTGTTAAGCCCCATCCCACTTGCCATGACGTAGCCGCATAATGACCCCCTGCTACCCGTTTTTCCGTAACGCCACAGACTAATCTGCATCAGCAGTAAAATTACAATCCAAAGACTGTACTGCCGCGCTTCGTGGGCATAGCTGATGGGCATAAAGGAGACCGCATTCAAGGCGATCGCCGTTAAAGCAATCGGTAACGATGCAAATAATTCCCAGCACAGCCAAAACAACAAGGGAATAGCAACGACACTGAGAATGGCAGAAAAGCTACGCATGGCGGCTGGGCTATGACCCACCAGTCGCATCCAAAAAAACGTCAAAAAATAATATAACGGCGGATGCTGGGAATCCTCTATCCCCAAAGAGTGCAACATTTCCCCCACAGAGCGGTCTGGTGCGGGAGACACAAAGCGGAGAATTGTCTCCGGGGTTAAGGGTTGACCTTGATACAAGGTTTGTGCAACTTCTTGAAAGCTGTAGCCTGCCACCCGTATCGACGTTGCCACTTCATCAATCCAATACACCCGCTCGGATAGACCGCTAAACCGCAGAATAATTCCCACTCCGACTGTGGCGATCGCCATCCATAAAAGCCAAGACGGGCCTTTCTGTTTTGGAGTTAAGGCGGAAAAAAACATTGTTTTGTAGGTAAGTGGGGAGCGTCAACTATCAAGCCCCGCCAACGTTGAGCATCAGTCTTTAACCACCCTTGTTAGCAGATGTGGCGTACTGTCGCTGCTCTAAATAAAAATGTCAGTGGAGAAGCCGGTTGTCTTAAGTTCAAATAATATTACCCATTTGCGGAGAAGTAGGATTTCCTGTAATTTTCGCAGTATTGACTCGATGGGAAAAATACAGGTTGGTAGCAAGCATTCAAATTTAGCCATCATTAGGATAGAACCTTTCAATGCGCCTTATTCCGAGGGCGGTTCAAGCTTGCACTAACCTATAGGGAAATCGCGTCTTAAATAATTGTGAAAGGGAGTGCTAAAGGTAAGAGTATAAAGGCTGTTGCGTTGAGTAATTGCCCCTAATGAGTCAAAAGTCCAAGTCCAACACCCATCAAGAGTTTGAGACGGTCAAACCGAAAGTTAGCATCATCGAGCATTTCCAAGAAGTCGAGGATCCCCGGATAGAACGCAGTCAGCGCCACTTACTAAGCGACATTATCACCATTGCGATTCTAGCGGTGATTTGTGGTGCGAATGACTGGGTAGCGGTTGCCAGGTACGGTCAGGCTAAACGTGCGTGGCTGAAGATATTCCTCGACTTGCCGAATGGGATACCAAGTCATGACACGTTTGGCGATGTCTTCGCCCGCTTGAATCCAGAGCAATTACAATCGTGTTTTCTTAATTGGGTGCGCTCAGTCAGTCGTCTGACGCAAGGAGAAGTCATCGCGATTGATGGCAAGACAGTTCGTCGCTCTTACGACCAGGGGGACAATAAGGGGGCAATTCATATGGTGAGTGCCTGGGCTAGCCAAAATCGTCTGGTGCTGGGGCAAAGAAAAGTAGATGAGAAGTCCAATGAAATTACAGCCATTCCTGAACTGCTGAGGGTATTAGACCTCTACGGCTGCATTGTCACTATTGATGCAATGGGCACCCAAACAGCGATTGCAGAGCAAATTATCGCCCAAGGAGGAGACTATGTCCTGGCGCTAAAAGGTAACCAAGGCAATCTATTTGAGGATGTGCAACAGCTTTTTCAGTATGCCCAATCGATGGATTTTAGGGGAACTGAACATGACTACTACGAATGTGTGGATGCCGCTCATGGTCGAATTGAAACCCGACGCTGTTGGAGCATGGGCTGTGTCGATGGGTTACTCAATGGTGAAAAGTGGTCGGGATTGAACAGTATTGTGATGGTAGAGGCTATCCGTCGAACTACCGCCGAGCCCAACCCCACCCCAGAGAAACGCTATTACATTAGTTCCCTTGCCCCTAAGGCGGAGTGCTTAGCGAAAGCCATACGCACTCATTGGGGCATCGAAAATTCACTGCACTGGGTTTTAGACGTTGCCTTTCGAGAAGATGAGTGTCGTGTTCGCAAAGGACATGCAGACGAGAACTTCGCTCTGCTCAGACATCTGGCTTTAAGCCTGTTAAATCAGGAGAAAACCAGTAAAGTTGGTATTCACAATCGGCGATTGCAAGCTGGATGGGATAACGACTATCTACTCAAGGTTCTCACTCGATAAGACGCGATTGCCCTATATAGGAAGAAGGGAAAGAGACCGTGCAACAGCAATTTGCCTAAGCCATTATGGATGGTATGTAGAAAAAATAGCATCCTACTTGGAAATTAGTATAAAGACAGTGAGAAAAATCCTAACTAAATGGGAAAAAGAAGGATTAGGGGGGATATATGAGAAAAAAGGACGTGGAAGAGCAAAGAAGTGGCACGAGGAAGACATGGCATATTTAGAGAAGAAACTAAGAAACGAGCAAAGGCGGTATAACAGCCAACAATTATCAGAAGTTCTAGCCAGGGAACGAGGGGTAACGTTGAGTAGCGACCGTTTGCGTCGGGTACTCAAAAAAAGGGGATAGTGTGGAAGCGAACCCGACAAAGTCACCAAGGGAAACAAAATCCTAAAGAGAGACAGAAGAAGCAAGCAGACTTGGAGATGCTAGAGATAGCGGCGTCAGCTGGGGAGATTGACCTGTTCTATGGAGATGAATCGGGATGTTGTTTATGGAGCGAAGCGGGATACAGTCTATATTTTCGTGGGGAACAGAAGCGGCAAGAGCAGACAAAAAAGAAAGGAAAGCGCTTAAGTATCATCGGACTATGGCAGCCATTAATCCAATTTGTTTACAGCTTGGTTTTAGGAAGTTTTAAGAGCAAAGACTTTATTTGTTTGATGGATGACCAAGCAGATGCCGCTCAAAAAGCGAGAAGAATGCGGGTCATTGTGCTGGATAATGGCTCAATCCACGTGAGCAAAATGGTGCAAGCAAAAATGGCTGAATGGGAAGAGAAAGGACTTTTTTTGTTCTTTTTACCGCCTTATTGCTCTGAAATGAACGATATTGAGTTGGAATGGCAACATCTCAAGCGCGACGAACTGTCTGGTCAAATGTTTGAGACGGAATCAGAACTGGCTTGCCATGTTATTTGGGGGCTTGAGAATCGGGGTGAAAAAGGAGGACATTCTGTGGATTTTGTCAACCTTCGTCCATCTTCATAGTCTGTTACATAGCTGACTTTTATTTCAACGACCTACTTAGTGGTTCCCCCCCAGTTGGGTTACTTTTTTTTTTTTTTTTTTTTTTTTTTTTTTTTTTTTTTTTTTTTTTTTTTTTTTTATATTCTGGCTATGATCATTACCAGAAATTTCAATTAATAATGAACAACCATCGGCTGGATGCAATCAGGTAATTCAGCCGGTTTTTACCCCAACCAGCCAGATACAGTAATGAACTCAACAATACTGTTCGGTTCAAATTAATGTTTGAAAAACGTTGTAATCCCTATTTAGTATGATCGTTTACGCAAGGCCCATCAAGATTCTGGCCACCAGTGTCATGACACTATTTGCGGTAACCACAGGCGTTAATGCCCAGGAAATTCCCACCGCTCTTCAGAAATTAGTAGGGGCCAGGGGCAGTTCGGGGGAAACCCAATTACGCTCTCAAGGCTACGAGTTTGTTGGCGGCGAAGTCGAGGGGAACAATGCCTATACTTATTATCGAGAACCACAAACCAATAATTGCCTTCAAGTCACGACTGCGGATGGTCGTTATCGTAGCCTCAAATATACTTCGGATGCAGACTGTGAGCGAGTCGCCAATGCTCGCCTGGGAATAACGGATGAACCAATACCGCCCGGCGCGTTTAAAACCGTTTGCGGTGTCATTGTGGACGGCAAAACCTACCGCTATCTGTGTAATGTCACAAATCATTTCACCGGAGAAAAATTGACGAAAACGACGTTGAGCTATCCCGATGTTGTGTTTGATTTGGTTTGGCTCAGTGATGATCGCCTGCGGATGGAAAGCCAAGGAATCAAACCCCAGGAATATCAATATTCCACCAGTGAAGGGGAAACGGATATTATTACCCCAGATAAGGTGTATTTTTATTATTCCAATCCTGAATTAGCGGCAATCGAAGTCAAAAACTTTCAACCCTAACGGGAATCTTGGTGACACTGGTCTTGTCTCAAATAATTTTAAAAGTCCACAGTATTTACCTCTGTTTCTTTACTCCTTGGCTAAAATCACAAAAATATTAACTTTAAAGATACCTCTGACGGGGGGACAAGGTATGCTAAAAGCCCTATGGGGCGGGCTTTTCGAGCAATAGATGTTCCGGCAAATCTCCTAAATTGAGAAGAGAGCTTTAACGACAGAATAGGCATTTCAGAATGCAGTCTTGTCCAAAAAGCTCATTTTCGTTTTAATCTTCTTCAAGCGCAACCCCTAGAAAGCCTTATCTGTCTTAGATTTACCCATGTTTGTCCCCCCTTCAGAAAGATACCTCTAAAAATCCAGATTTTATCAGGAGGCAAGGATGACTACATCCATGCAACTTTTGGTAAAGGGTAGGAAGGATTCCCGATGGTTTCATGGTTATCGGGCGAAACCTTTCTCGGGTCAGACTGGCGCTCTTGGGTGTTCTATTACTGGAGTAACCTGCGGGTTGTAGTGATTCACTTAGTCACAGGGGAAGAACTGCTTAACTGTATCTACGGCGGAGTTGATGAAGGCTATTTCTAAAAGAATTAGCCTGAGACACTTTGTAACTACAGTTACTATTATTGCGAATAGCCGCAAACTATTGACATAATGCGATCGCCTTACACGATTAACGCGATAGTATTTTTACAAATTTGAGGACAATGAGATATCAGTCTTTGATCGTTATGGCGTTGATCCAGCGGAAGAAGTAAAAGCCAAACCACAAATTTAATGGAGCCTAGTCCCTGGTTTTCCCACGATTCACTCAGGAAAATACCCTTTGTGACGGGTAATGAAAGTATTTTGGTGACACAGGCTACATCTTTTTTCTTGATTGTTACCTTGCCGCTAATTCTTCTTCGTTGAAATTTGTTCATCTATGAAAGCGTCTCACCTGCCTCATCGCACCAAAATTGTCGCCACCATCGGCCCGGCTACCCAGAGTCAGGGAGTGCTGAGACAGTTAATTCAAGCAGGAGCAACGACCTTTCGCCTAAACTTTTCCCACGGTGACCATGCCTATCACCAACAGAGTATCCGTCTCATTCGGCAGGTCGCATTCGAGCTCAATCAACCCGTCGGGATTTTGCAGGATCTACAAGGCCCCAAAATCCGGGTCGGCAAATTTAAGAATGAATCGGGGTCAGTGCTCTTAAACAATGGCGATATCTATACCCTTACCAGTCGCATGGTGGAATGCACTGAAACCGTCAGCTCCATTAGCTATGACTATCTAGCGGACGAAGTGCCGGTTGGGGCCAGGATTCTGCTCGATGACGGCAAATTAGAAATGGTGGTGGAGGCAGTGAACAGGGAGCAGCGGGATTTAAAGTGCCGGGTGGTTGTGGGGGGAACGTTATCGAGTAATAAAGGAGTCAATTTTCCGGGTGTTTACCTGTCCGTAAAAGCCCTCACGGAGAAGGATAAAGAGGATTTGATGTTTGGTCTGGATCAGGGGGTTGATTGGGTCGCGCTAAGTTTTGTGCGGAATCCGGCTGACATTGACGAAATCAAAAGTCTCATTGCGGCGGCGGGGAAGTCAGTGCCGGTAATTGCCAAAATTGAGAAGCATGAAGCCATCAAAGACATGGAGGCAGTGCTAGAAAAATGTGATGGGGTAATGGTGGCACGGGGAGATTTGGGGGTAGAATGCCCGGCGGAAGATGTCCCCATTCTGCAAAAAAAATTAATTGTGACGGCGAACCAATTGGGCATTCCCGTCATTACGGCAACCCAGATGCTCGACAGCATGGTTAACAGTCCCCGTCCGACCCGGGCGGAAGTATCGGATGTTGCCAATGCAATTCTGGATGGCACCGATGCGGTGATGCTCTCCAATGAAACGGCGATCGGTAAATTTCCGGTGGAAGCGGTGGCCATTATGGCCAAAATTGCTGAGCGGATTGAGCATGAGGAACTGACACCGCCTAAAGGGAAAGTCAACAAAACTTCAATTCCCAATGCAATTTCCAGTGCCGTCAGTCATATTGCCGAAACCCTGAACGCGGCTGCCATCATGACATTAACAAAAACGGGTTCAACGGCCCGGAACGTTTCCAAGTTTCGTCCCAAAACACCAATTTTAGCAGTGACCCCCCATGTGGACGTTTCGCGGCGGTTACAGTTGGCTTGGGGGATAAAACCCCTATTGGAAATGGACTTACCCTCCACCACCCAAACCTTTCAGGCTGCCATTAACGTGGCCCAGGAAAACCAATTTTTATACGACGGCGACTTGGTAGTGATGACAGCGGGGACGTTGCAAGGGGTCGCCGGGTCAACCGATTTAATTAAAGTGGAGGTGGTCAAAGCGGTTCTAGGGAAAGGGGTCGGCATTGGCCAAGGAGCGGTCAGCGGTCGGGCACGGGTTGCCCACTATTCCCGTGACATTGCCCAATTCAGCCCGGGGGAAATTCTGGTGATGCCCGCCACCAATGTGGATTGTGTGGAGATGATGCGGAAAGCGGCAGGAATTATTACGGAAGAAGAAAGCCTCACCAGCCATGCGGCGGTGATTGGCTTGCGTTTAGGGGTTCCTGTGATTGTGGGCTTCAAACGGGCCACCCAAGAGATTCGCGAGGGGTCGATTGTGACCATTGATGCCCAGAAGGGATTAATTTATTCGGGGGGGCTGCCAAAAAAAACCGTTGCAACCCCCTAACCCATATTGTTAGGAGGGTTTGGAAACGAAAAACCCACCGGGATTGCGTGGTTCATTCGGGGGGGCGTGAAGTATTGGGGTCGGGGGCAATCCGGGCCGCTGCCCCCTTCTGAGGGCAAACGTTTCCCGTTGTTGCCACAGGATAAAAGTGGCGATCGCCAGCAAGAAATAAGCAAATCCCTTTTGGAGCAACTTGGCATCCACATAGGTGGATAGGTAGGAGCCGAGTAAAATTCCCACGGCTGCCATAAAGGTGAAAGACACCAATAAATGCACATCCAGGGTGACTTGTCCGTAGTAACCCCAAAAACCTGAAACGGAGTTCGCCGCAATAATTAATAGTGAAGTCCCGATCGCCTCTTTCATGGGGACTTTTCCCAGCAACACCAGAGCCGGCACAATGGCAAAACCGCCCCCGACCCCCACTAATCCGGTTAAGATGCCGATGCCAATGCCTTCGGTCAGCAGCCACAGCCAGCAGTATTTACAAACGGGCTTGGGGTATGGTGCGAGCTGGGGGTCTCCTGCCGGCGACGTTTGTCTAGACTTGCGGATCATAAACACCGCAGCCAGCATCATTAAACTGGCGAACAAAATAAGTTGAAATGCTTCGCTTACCCAGGGGAGATTGGCAACCTTGGCACCGCCGTAGGCCCCTACCATGGTGGCTGAGCCAAAAATTAACGCTTTGGGAAGATTTACATTCCCCTTCCGCCAGTGGGGAATGACTCCAATCAAGCTCACTGTGCCCACAATGACCAACGTCATGGCGATCGCCGATTTTGTCGGTATATGCATCACGTAAACCAGGATGGGCAACGCGAGCACGGAGCCACCGCCTCCGATCAGCCCCAAACTGAGACCGATGCAGGCCGCCAGACAATACCCTAATACCTGTAGCCACATAAGTGTTTTTCCCCAGCCCCCCTGGGTGATGGAAATGTTTAGACGATTCAACCAATGTCATTATTTGACTTGGTTATAGGGCAACTTCGCCAACAAATTGGCCATCATGCAGGTTCCTGAAGCCCCGGCAAACAGCAAACCAGCCCCCACAAACCCACTGAGCACTAAAAAAGCCGGTGCCACAAAGGCCCCCAGTAGGGTTCCCGTTAGCACCAAAGAGCCAGCCACAATCTGCACCTGACGCATCAGGCTGATGGGCGCTTTTGTTGACTTGATGGTCGGTAGCCCAGCTTGTTTCCAGGTCGGTAATCCTCCCTGGAGGTGGACTGCATCTTTCAATTCTGCTGCGTACAAACGTTGGAGGGCTTGCCCAGAACGGTTACCACTTTGGCAATAAAGCACAATCAATTTGCCCTCTTGATGGGGAATTTGGCTGGGGTTAAACCGTGATAGGGGAAAAGACTGGGCTCCAGGGATATGTTCCCCCACAAACTCTAACGGTTCCCGCACATCGACCAACGTAATGGCATCCTGTTGGTGGAGTTGAGCAAGGGTCTGGGCATCAATAACAGAGGAATTTTTAGTGGTGGTCATACTGGATATTGATTGTTAGCAATTATTCTAGGAATTTATATTTTGGAAATCCAGGGGATGGGTTAACGGACAAAAGGGAAAAAGGGAGCGGGAAATTCCCTACTCGTTCTGGGTTATCATTTTGGCTCAGGGAATGGGGGTGATAAATTAATTATATTGACCGCCTGAAGGAAACTTCGATGAATGGTCTGATGACGCGACCTGGCAAAACGGAGCGAATGGTTGAGCCCACGGCTAAGGGAGCACAAGAATCACCGTCATTACCACCCGTGCAACGATCACCGGAGAAACATCAGCTTCTTGCTGGAACGCCACACTAAACAGCTCTACTAGCAGCGGAATCACCACAATGGAGAGTAACAAAATGGTGACCAGCAAGCCAATAATGTAAGAAAAATTTTCCCCCGTTACCATGGCTTCTAATCCCAGCGTGAATCACCGAAAGGATAACGCTGGATTTCATGGTAAACAGAGCGATTTTAGCCGGGCTCATGGGTTAATCCGTAGACCTTTGCAACAATCACCATACATAATGATCCGCCGGAGGGAAAAGGTGGTGGGAATTGACGCCAACACTTGATTGGCTTCTCCCAGCCCCAGGGTTAAATAATGGGTGGAATTAGCCGCTAACGTCGGCGGCAAAAAGCCAGGTGATCGCCTAGATTATTATTTCCATGTTGATGAGCCACCGTGTCCATGAATAAAACAGATTGAAGCACCGTTTAATCCTTAAATTAAAGAGTGGTCGGCACTTTACCGCATTGTTGATTAGCAGGAACCGCTTCCATGATTTTTTTCGGATCCGGTAAATTTAACGCCGCCATAAAGGCAACAAAGCTTTGGCGATCGCGCCCTAGGAAACGAGGATTGAAGCGCTTTTCTTCCCCAATGGTGGAGACGGTCTGCCCCCGATAATCATGACCAGGATAGACTAGGGTGGCGTCCGATAGCGTAAAAAGACGCTGATGAATTACGTCATATAACGTCCCCGCATCTCCTCTTTGAAAATCGGTGCGCCCACAGCCCCGAATCAGCAGCGCATCCCCCGTTAACAGATGATCCTGGTTGACGAGGTAAGCCAAATGACTATCGGTATGGCCCGGGGTGGCGATCGCCTGGATCGGAACACTGCCCACCCGGATGACCTCGTCATCGGCCAACTCTCGGTCTGCGCAGTTGACCTCCGCCCCCTGGGGAACCAGTCCTTGGCATCCCGTCAGTTCTCGCAAGCGAGCTGCGCCAGTGACATGGTCGGCATGAACATGGGTTTCGAGGCAGTACCGCAAGGTCAAGCCCAATTCCCGTAGTAATTGGTGATCCCGCTGCACCTGCTCCAACACTGCGTCTACCAATGCTGCCTCCTGGGTGGCCGGATCAGCAATGAGATAGCTATAGGTGGAGGTTCCTGGGTCGAATAGCTGACGAAATAACATCATTGTATTACTTATCCAGATCTAGAGGGCTCTTTAAGGACTTAAAGTCGGACTTAATCGTGTGGGTATAGATCATCGTGGTGCGGACATCACTGTGACCTAGCATTTGTTGAATCTGACGAATATCATAATTGGCTTGCAGCAGGTGTGTGGCGAAGCTGTGGCGTAAAGTATGAGGTGAAACTCGCTTCGGGATCCCTGCCCTCAAGGCGGCGGCTTTGATGGCTCGCTGAATATTAGTTTCTTGCACATGGTAGCGACGCAGTTCGCCGGTTTCCTTGACTCGGGTCAGGCTGGAAGCAGGAAAAAACCATTGCCAGACTAGCTCTCGCGCCGCGCCTTTTGCTTTCTTTTCAAAATTTCCTGGCATAAACACCCCGGCATACCCCCTTGCCAAGTCTTCCTGATGGAGAGCTTTGATCCGCTCCAATTGCGCTTGAATCTCATCCTGAATACTCTCTGGTAAGGGTACTGTCCGGGATTTACCCCCCTTGCCAAATTGCACCGAGAGCATACCCGTATCAAAATTGAAATTGTGCAGCCGTAAAGATAGCGCCTCGGAAAGACGCAAACCGCATCCATAAAGAATCATCCCCATCAACCGATAGGGTGGCGGCAACTGTTCGATGAGTGCAGTAACTTCTGAGCGAGAAAGTACTGTAGGTATCGACTTTCTACGTTTGGCTCTAGGGGTATCCGAAAGGTCTCCGAGTTCGCGCTCGAAAACGTGCCGAAAGAGGAACAGTAGGGCGTTAAAGGCTTGGTTCTGGGCTGAGGCAGAGACCTGCTGTCGAACCGCCAAATCTGCTAGAAACCGCTGGACATCTCCACTAGTGACTTCTAAGGGTGACTGATGATTTAAAAACCGACAGAGCTTCCACATCCATGTCGAGTAAGCCTTCAGAGTCTTGGGTGAGTAATGGCGTAGCATGATCTGTTCTTTGAGCTTGTCAGCCACTTCCTGCCAAGGATCCTGTATCGGATCTGGCTTTTTCTTAGCTGGGGGGGGTAAGACATCCTTGGTAACTGTTGGTATTACTTCTGCGATGGGAGCGACTGAGTTCTCGTCAGCTGCGACTGGTTCCATGGTTTCGGACTGGGCTTTTCCCCTCGGTTCAATAGATGGCGAAAGGAGGGCCCTGTAATAGCCAATTGCCCCCTGGGCTTCCGCCTGTTGTTGCACCGTCTGTCCCTTGGAAGCCAGCTTGGCGATAAAGAGCGGCAGACTTCCAGGATCCCCCGGTTGATGCCCATACTTGTTACAGAAATGCAGGTAGAAGCGCACCCACTTCCGATACTCGGACCATTGTGCTAGTGGGATCTGCTCGGATCTCAGCACTTCGTCAAACCTAGGGTTAACCGCTGGGAAGCTGCTCATGGTTGTTCATGCCGTATATCTTTACAATCTACATGCTATCCGACAGCTCCACTGACTTAATGAAACTTAATCCAAATAATTTGACCTAGCGGTTCTTTTTAGGTGTATCCTCTAGAAATAGCAAGCTGAGTATGGGTTTTTATGCTGTTTATCCTTACAAATTAAGTGATAAACAGCATCAAGAGTTCATATTGCAGTTTAATTACTATTGAGTGAAAACGCAGGTATCGAGAATGATAACATAGACATAAGTTTATTTTTCTTAAGACAAACAAGACTGCAGGAACTTCAATGAAAATTGCGCTATCCAAGTTTTGTGGCCCGGAAGACATCATTACGCCAATTTCTGCGAATGATGAACAGACGAGAAGAAAGCTGGGCTATCCTGGAGTATCAAAACCACTTCCTGCCTGTATCTGAATACGGCATTCGCGACGCCGTACGGTGGTTAGCTAAGCGGAAAAAAGCATTTCTATAATCCTTGTTTCGTTAAAGTGAAAGCCCTCATCGTCAATCAGTGTGGGACAGCTATTACAAGTTCTGTTTTGAGAGGAATCCATGGGATCGGGTTATCTCTTTTTACTGCTGGCGATGCCGAAAAGAACCGCGTCCGACGCTCTCGGAGTTTGTTGGGTCTTCTGATGCTGCTACTCAAGAGGAGGGGGTATGAGTTGTATACAATAGATGAAAAGATTGTGATCGCCAAAGTATCTTTATGTGAGAATCTATCTGAAGAATTGGAGGAAATAAGAAAACTTGTCAGCATTTCAGAGAAACTAGAATTGCCAAGAGCAAAATCAAGATTCAGAAAGACAAACGGAGTTATCGCGACGTTTTTGGCGAAGAAGAAAAGGCTAAGATTGCAGAGCTATTCCGGGAAGAAATAGACCATTGTCGCTATGAATTCTGATGTCTATATGCATTGGATAATCACCTAACTATGGCAGGCGCTCCAACTGACCGCTATGTCGCTGCGCTTCATGGGGCAGGTGAAGCTTAATCGTTATGCCGATCCATTTTTTTGGAGTAGTAAACCCTGATGAGTAATTCTAATCAGACATTTGACATCACTACAGAAGAAGGGCGTGAAAATGGGCTTGCCGTTGTCCTTATGATAAATCCTCCAATGGCAGCAGCAGCAGTTTGGCTTGAAAAGACCTTATTTGACGTTATTGCCACTCTTACATCAGGTGCTAACGAAAAAGAGATGGAAGAACAAGAAAAGCGGCGATCGACATCATTAAAGCAGGAAAAGAAAATGGTGCTGATGAAATAGAGATTACAATGTCTCAAAAAGCTGGTATTGGTCTAGGCTAAGATGTCGATAGTGTGTCAGTAAGTTTATTGCGGGTGCTTCGGGTACAATGAAGCTAAAAAGTAAAGTATAAGTAGGCGATCGCCGTTGGATGAGCGGTCAAGCTGAGGAGAAAAAGCCACGCAACATTGAAGATGAAATTTGGCGCATTGCTGATGAAGTATCGAGCAGTTTACAAGAACAGGTTGCTAATTAAGTTGCGTGGTTCTGTCCAAAAATCTGTCGATAGTATTGCGCAGGTGATTAAGGGCGAACGTAACAGCTTAAGTAAGCTACTCAAGCTGTTGATGAAGGCGATCGCCACTGTCAAAAAAATTCGCGATGGTTTGGACGCTATTTCAAAGTAGTGGATTGACATGGCTAAGTTTGGTAAGATCCTATGATCTAAAGGTAGATTACACAGTCAAATATTCACAAATTAAGTATGCTTCTTAGTAATCTCTTACCAACTGTTAGTCAACTAACACATCAAGATAAGCTTTCGGCTTATTCGCTTCCTTTTGCTTGCCGTTGCGAGAGAGGAAGGGTGTAGCCTAGAAACTGCTCATAATGAACAGCATGAAAATACGCTGATGAAGCAGCTAGCTATGACCGAAGCTGTCGTATGGTCGCCTCAAGGCGATCGTGAAGCGGTTCAAGCCTTGTCGAACCTTTTAGTAGCAGCGCAGGAGCCAATCAAATGCTTGATGGTCATCGTTTTTCATTTACAGAAAAGACTGATGGTTCTGGTCGCTCTAGCATCTTGCCATACTTACCGCTAACCTTGACTAATGGCAAACGTTCAATTGAAGTTATGGCTTTATTATTGGATACTGGTGCAAGTGTTAATGTCTTACCCTACGAAATTGGTTTACAAATGGGAGCAGTCTGGGAAAATCAAACTGTTCAAATTCCCTTAAGTGGAAACCTTGCTCATATTAAGTCACGAGGGCTTGTTTTGACGGGAAAGTTGCACATTTTCCACCTGTTTTACTTGCCTTTGCTTGGACTCAAGCAACAGATGTACCAGTGATTTTTAGGTCACATGAATTTTTTTGCAGAGTTCAACGTGTGTTTTTATCAAAACGAATTATCTTTTGAGGTTTGTCGCTCCAGAAATAAAGTGTTGCCAAGCAATCCGCAGCCTAACTAGACAGTTAGAACACTGGATTTTGGTATGCAGTGCGATCGCCGATCTTCTAGGGTGCATTAATGAAATGTAACGCATCCTATTTTAGTTTTTCCACCAAGTTCGTAGCTCAAACTAAATCCTAAAATATCGACTCGAACAAAGATTTGCAGGATTCAAGAAGGCAAACAAGATGTCAGTATTGATTAATTACTCCATCGCGATCGCCACGTTAATTCCCTGCCAGTAAATCCAAAAAACCATAGTTATCTCGAAATCAATAGTCGAAGGGATTTATCCAAATCAACACCATGGGGTTAACGAAACGCGATCGTTGATATGTCTTAAGCCGTCATTAATCATCCAAGGACTTCGAAGCGCATAGCCACCTCAGTTCAACACATGGGTATAAATCATGGTTGTCTTAACATCCCTATGACCCAGAAGTTCCTGTACGGTGCGAATATCATAGCCTCTCTGCAAGACATGGGTCGCAAAACTATGGCGAAACGTATGACAACTCACCCGTTTGTAACCTCCGAACGCTGAACAGCCCTTTTTAAGGCTTTTTGAATTGAACTTTCACTCAGATGAGTGCCCCGGATCAACCCTGAACGGATCTTGGGATAACTTATAGGACGGAAAAATATACTGCCAAATCCATATGCGATCGGCATTTGGATACTTTTTTGACAGCGCATAGGGCAAATAAACAGAACCATAACCCCCGCTCCAGATCCTCTTTATGCACTCGTCTGACCACCTCCAAATGGCTTTTTAGGGCGTCTTTAAGCTCAGTAGGCAAGGCGTAACGCGATCCTCATTACCTTCAGTATCCCGAATAATCAGTTGATTTTGGGCAATCGACATATTCACCCTAAACTCAAAGCTTCCGACAACCTCAGCCCACTACCATACAACAACTGAATAACCAGCCGCTCAACTCCCGTTAGGTGTTCCATCACCGCTTTAACTTCAGGCTTCGTTAAAACAGTCGGCAATCTTTTGGTTGTTTCGCGCGAATAAAATCAGAAATTCCCTCCAATTCCAACTCAAGAACGTTGCGATATAAAACAACAACGCGCTTAGAGCTTGATTTTTGAGTAGAAGCAGCCACATTTTCCCTCCACCGCCAAATGAGTCAAAAAAGCTTAGATCTCAGCCTTGCCCATGTCACGGGGATGCCATTGTGATAACGCAGATAGCGTTATCCAGCCGATATAACTCTGTTCGATGCGATAGGAATAATGCTTAAGGCGAATCACTTCACGAACAACATCCAAAAGCTTATGCGGAGGGGATAGTGTCATAGGAGAAATTTCAATCCGTATAATACCTGAATATTCACATTATACAGATGTCATCTGCATAACATCCCTATCTGGGTTTTTATACGGAATTATTCTAAATAAAAGTATCGTGAGGTGTTTTATACGGATGCTTTTCTGGCACAATCATATAGTTGAATCCACCACAGACAACCACACTTTATATAGCGAAATACCTTTCACTCGAAAAAGAGGGAAACTGATTATGACTACAGCCAAAAAGGTTCTTACCATCGCTGCCTCCCAGTTGGGGATATCCGAAAGTCCAGCTGGTACCAACCGTGTCAAATACAATGAATGGTATGGAGTAAACGGTATTCCCTGGTGTGCTACCTTCGTCAGCTGGGTACTTGATAAGGCTGGATTAACTGAGCTTCGGGGCTTACAAAACGAATGTGGTTCTGCATTTTGTCCATACATTGAAAAGTACTATCGCCAGCAAGGGCGCTGGCAAGGTATTCCTCCGGTTGGCGCAATTGTTTTGTTTGACTGGGGTGGCGATGGAGTATCCGATCACATTGGTTTCGTGGAGCTGATGATCAGCAAAGGTGGTAATTTTCATTGAAGGCAATACCTCATTGCAGTAACGGTAATGGTGGACAAGTTCAACGACGATCCCTTTATTCACATCAGATTCGTGGCTATGGGATACCTCTTTATCAAGGTGAGGTAGGCGTTAGATCTCAATGAACTGTCTTATGAGGAACTTGGTGAACCTCAACTTTACCTTACTTCACCAATGATTAATGGAGTGATTGTCAAGCATGTTCAAAAACGCTTGCTTCAGTTGGGTTATTCAGTTGGAGTAGATGGTCCCGACGGTTACTATGGAAGCAATACTGAAGCCGCAGTGAAGCTTTTCCAAGAAGCGAAAGGGCTGAAGTTGACGGCTGGAGTTGGTCGAGATACTTGGACGTCTCTGTTCAATGTCTAGCCCATCATGGCAGCGGACGGGCAAAAGCCGCTGGTGAAGTTTCCGAAATTATACACCATACGCTGCATTTTGCCGTTAGTGCAGCAGCTACGTACGATTGACAACAGTTTAGATTTTCAAGAAATGGAGATGTGCTATGGCCTGGGCAACTGCTGCTGCAATAATCGGAATACTAGGGAAGGTGCTTGAGCACGTACAATGGCGGATTTGAACAAGCGAAAAATGATGACGAGCGACAGGCGACTTATACTCAAGAATTTGTAAAAGAAGCACGCCAAGATTATCCTAATTATAATGTCGTAATTATTCATGCCCTCACGCTAGAACAGGTGAATTCCTTACATCAACACTATGAGCTTCCAGTGGCTAACAATAGAACCATTGGATATGAGATATATTTCTCAAGAAAAAGGTGACGCATTTGAATTGATAAACAAGGGCGATGGCGGTTATCTCAATTGGGCATTTGATGGTAGGTTATAAACGTGACCAGGAAGCGTATTTGGTGCAGAGCGAGAGAATAGAATCCCCGACATAGAGCGTTCCCTATTGAAGCGCGCCCCTATACGTTTTTTGAAGGTCATGAGCTTCGATATATAGCAAAAAAGAAAAGTTAGGATCAGAGAAACGATGGCATTGAAATCATGAAAACGCCAAATGGTGGC
>CALNXU010000035.1:0-56409 GCA_942490695.1 Merismopediaceae cyanobacterium
AAAAGTTTGGTGACAATAGCATTACCCTCCGGCTCATCTTCACCACCAAAGCTGGGGATCAATGGAAAGTCGCTCGGGAGTATCGGCGACGCTTAAAACAAGCCTTTGACAAAGCGGGCATTACCATTCCGTTTCCCCAACGCTCCATTTGGTTTGAGAATGCCTATCCTGCCGCCCAAAATTCCACTGACAAAGCGCTCCTGTCTTCAGCCCAGAGTCCCGTAGAAAACGCTTAAATGATGCCGGCCTAATCCTAAATTCACAGCTTATCTTCACGGGGGGAGCGTTGTTCGTTAGGCTATAGAACAATAACTTTTTGTAAACAACGTTTGTTCTTCTGCGATAAAACCCATGCCCCATTCCATCGTGACTGATGTCTGTGAAGGAGTTGCCGATTGCGCCCCTGCTTGTCCCGTTGCTTGTATTCATCCGGGGGATGGCAAAAACAAAAAAGGAACCGATTGGTTTTGGATTGATTTTGTGACCTGTATTGACTGCGGTATATGCCTCCAGGTATGTCCCGTGGAAGGCGCAATTATTCCCGAAGAAAATGCTGACCTCCAAAAAACACCCGCTTAAGCTAGCGAGTATTGCTCATTTTCTGGTTCAATTTCCTTTTTTATTTTTCTCTGTGTGACCATGACGCCAATCCTCACCGTTAAGGACGTTTTTGTCGGCTATGTGCCGGATGTCCCAATTTTACAGGGGATTAATTTTGAAATTTCACCGGGAGAATTAGTTGCGGTCATTGGTCCCAATGGGGCGGGTAAATCGACGCTAGCCAAAGCTATCTTTGGTTTACTGACCCCCAGTCAGGGAGAAATTGTTTTTAAAGGAGAAAATATTGCCGGGTTAAGTTCTGACCTCATTGTGCAACGGGGGATGTGCTATGTCCCACAGGTTTCGAATGTTTTCAGGTCGTTAACCGTGGCGGAAAACTTAGAGATGGGAGCATTTCTGCATCAAGGTGAAACCACATCCCTCAAGAACCGTATTTACACCATGTTTCCGAAGTTGGCCCAGCGGCGAAATCAAAAAGCCGGAACGCTATCGGGGGGAGAGCGACAAATGCTGGCGATGGGGCGGGCATTAATGTTAGATCCCGATTTGCTGTTACTAGATGAACCCTCTGCGGCGTTATCCCCGATTTTGGTGAAGGATGTGTTTGAGCAAATCAAGGCAATTAATGGGACAGGTAAAGCCATTATCCTAGTCGAGCAAAATGCGAAGCAGGCATTGATGATGGCAGACCGGGGATATGTGTTGGAGAATGGGGTTGATAAGCTGGAAGGAGAAGGTCAGATGTTACTGGATGATCCAATGGTGGGAGAGTTGTATTTGGGGGCGGCGTATCAGGGCAAGTAAATCACTATTGCTTCCTGTGAACCGCAGTGACTTTTTGGGTTGACTGGCCTAGAGGGTGAGACCCGCTGCTCATCAATACGTTAAGGTCATTTGTCTACGATTCTTTTTTATTTTGATTTCTCCCGACTGTGCATATTCTGTCCGCAACCAATGAACTGAGAACCCCGACAGCGATCGCCTTGGGGAATTTTGATGGTATCCACCGGGGGCATCAACGGGTGTTGCAACAATTGGTTCGTCTTGCCCAAGCATCCCATCCTGTCCTGCATCCAGCGGTGGTGAGTTTTACGCCCCATCCCCGCACTTTTTTTTCTGGACAGTCCCAGCCCCTACTCACCCCAGCGACGGAAAAAGCGATTCAACTGGAACATTTAAATGTTGAGCAATTGGTGCTTTTGCCCTTTACCACGGAGCTTGTTCAGCTTTCTCCTGAGGAATTTGTTACCCACATTTTGCGGGATCGACTCCATGTCCATTTAGTCAGTGTCGGGGCAGATTATCGGTTTGGCTACCAACGCCAGGGTGATGTCGATGACTTAAAAAGGTTAGGGAAACGGCATGGGTTTTCGGTGGCGATCGCCGACCTACTCAAAACGGCAGATGAGCGTATTAGTAGCTCCGCCATCCGTCGAGCCTTAGGAACTGGCAACCTCACCCTTGCCAATCAGCTTTTAGGTCGTCCCTATGCCTTGTCGGGAGCGGTGGTCAGTGGGCAACAGCTAGGACGCACGTTGGGCTTCCCCACCGCGAATCTGGCCTTACCCGCCGATAAGCTTTGGCCCAAATATGGTGTTTATGGGGGCTGGGCGGAATTAAGTTGCCTAGGCGATCCCATTGCCGCCGTACTCAATGTTGGCGATCGTCCCACTGTTAATGGGTTACAGCCCACCATCGAAGTGCATCTCTTAGACTGGTCAGGCGACCTGTACGGACAGTCGCTCACCATGAACTTAGTGCATTATTTGAGACCAGAGCAAAAATTTGCTGGCGTAGAAGCGCTAAAAAAACAAATCCAAGCCGATTGTCAGCAAGCCCGGCAGCTACTGTCCCGTGCCCCTACTCCGGCCTTCTCTGGTTAAAGACGCAGGCCTTGAAATGAGTATTTTTCTGGAACTCAAGCGCTGAAACCGTTACAAATGCTGGGTTTATTCGTGTAACAAAGCCCTGGCAATATGCCTTTCCTTCAGGGAGGATTTCCACCGATTCCTGTATAAGAATAGGCACGCTCCGTGGCTTGCCCCTCATCCGTATTTAAATCGTACTGACAATTGACCAAGGAGTAACCTGGCGGGAGAGGGGCAGAGGTAACGCCCCAAAACTCAATACAGGTTCCTCTTAAAACAGCCATTAGCCGATATTACGTCGCCACTAAGCTAGCCCAACTAGCTTAACGCTCAGTTCCCACATCCGCTTTGCTTTTTCGGCATCACTGCCTTCCGCCGACAATTCCTGAACAAAGGCTTCTCGTCCGGCCTGTTGACGGTTGCCCCAACTCCAATGCACCCCGGAATCCTTAAATTTTTCATCGGCAACCACCATGGCCACCCGTTCTCCAGCTAGGGCCTGACTGACATAGCCTTTGGTCACATTCTTCTGGAACCAGGGAAAAATGGTACGGAAAAAGGTGTAATGGTTACGGAATAGGGGTATCTGCCACACAACCGGGGTAAAGGGAATTAAAGACAATGCCCAAAGAAAATCGTGTCTTGGTGGAAGCGACGGTGCAATTCGCGGGTGGTCAGCATATTACAGAGTTTGCTGTCTTTATAGGCTTTCCCCGATTTAAATTCCTTGTTGTTGATCATGGTGATCGGTTTTTTAAAGCCCGCTTCAAAGCCTTCAAAGTTGCCTAAATCTGGCGGCGCGGGGATGGGGATTTTGCCCCCCAGTTCTTTACTGTTGGCGGTAACGGTTCCCAAAATAATTAAGTCGTTTATCGTCATCAGGGCAGGCTTTTAGGTCCTCTAACAATAAATTACAGAGTAAAAAATGTCCTAAATGGTTGGTAGCAACGGACAATTCATAGTCATCCGCACTCCACAGGGGTTCTTTGAGCAGGGGAAAATAGACCGCCGCATTGCAAACCAAAGCTTTGAGGGGACGTCCCAACTCCCGAAACTGGCTAACAAATCTCCGAACACTGTCGAAATACCCCAAATCGAGCTTGATAATGGTGTAATCTCCTTCGGGAAAGCTGCAATTCCTTGGCAACCTTTTGGGTTTTTTCCAAATTGCGACGAGGCCATAATGACGTGCCAGCCTTTGTCGATTAGGGACTTTTGCGCCATAGAGTCCAACCCCGGAAGAGGCTCCGGTAATAATTGCTGTGGGTTTTTGTGGCTGTTCCATTGTGATAAAAAAGCTAATAAAGCAGTTTGTTAAGCAAAATTTGACAATTCCTAGAATCGCATATCCTTGAACCCCGGATTGTAACGGAGCTTGAAGTCAGCATTCAGCAATTGACGGTGACTTAAGGCTGACTGGGGGGAGCCCATCAATACAACCGTTCCATCGGGAATATCCAACTCGATTTGGGCGCCCCGATCGAAAATTTCCACATCCCATTGCCCCCGATGTGCGGTTTCAAAGACGACATAACGACCATCGGGGCTGATTTGGGGGTTTCGCACCCATTGGCGATAGTTGAGGGTTAATAGGTCTGTTTTGACGGGTGACCCGGTCATAGAGGGCAATATCAGGACGGCCTTGCACACTAGAAAGATAAACCAGGTAGCGTCCCGTTTGTCTGAGGCTGGGACTTTCGGCAATCACGTTCGCTTGGTTTAATCCCGTCCAGGTGACCAGGGTCTGACTACGGAGGTCATAAATTAAAATTTCTCGGCTACCATTGCGGTTCGAGACCAACGCTAACCAACGACCATCCCCACTGAGGCTGGGTTGTTCATCGTTAAAGCGACTGTTCAGACTCTGGGTCAGGGGCGCACGGGGCCGCAGGCGATCGCACCCCGGCAGCCCAATGATGGCCGCTATCACCAATAACGTTATCCCTAGTGACCGTTTCCCCATCACCCTATTGCGTGGTTAGATGCTGTCAAGTGCTGTTAACTCAGTAATGGTAAGGGTGGCAATAATCTCTTCATGAGCTAGATGTTTTAAGACTGTCTAGTGCCATTATCAAATCCAAAAATTGATTGCCCGCTGAATTGCTGAACACCCATCGTACAAGGGTTTATTATTCACTCCTAAACGACAAATCGCTAGATCCCATCGGACTTAATAACAAACATAGCGATCCGTAATCCAGCCAGAACGACCCTCCTCGGTGGTCACTAGCGTAAAGCCATCCTGATAGTCATCAATTTCGACCCCTGTTCCATTGACCACAGTTCGCGCGGCATCTTGACTTGACGAATCAGGCCGCCGGCGTAGGTAAACTCGCCCTGTTTCCGCGCCACAAATATAGCTAGAGAAGGATGGCATTTGGGACTGTTCACAGAGATAGCGTTGTGTTACCCAGCCCGATGAGCCATTATTGGTTTCCACCAGCGCGTAGCCGTTGCGATTCTGGTAAGCCTGGACAATAGTTCCATTGCTTAGGGTGCGATTCGCGTCCATACTGGCAGCACGAGGGTTCTCGCGCAAATAAACGCGCCCTGTTTCTGCCCCACAAACCACCAGGGTTGCCGATTGGGCTGAGGCTGGCATCCCGACGAAGAAGAATAGTGGCGACAAGAGGAAGCCTGTCAGCCTGGTAATGCCGTTCGAACCACTGTGGCCCTGTTTCACTGTTGCCATAACTCTAGCGACTCTCTTTCCACTTCATTCATTATTACCTGGAGGAGATGACTCATTGTCTGCGCCATTGGACTCCACCGGATCAGGGGTATCCTGCGCATCCGCGTCGGCGGTTTCGGTTGACGGAGGAAAGGGTTCATAGTCTTCAAATCGCAGCGGTTCTTGATCAACCCCAGTATCGATTTTGGGGATGTAACCGGGTCGTTGAGACCGTTCAAACCCCACCGGACGTTTGGAGTTGTACCAAGCGATCAAGCCCAATGATAGAGCGGCAATAAAGCCCACTACATAGACCAACACGAAGAGGGTGGGAAATTCCCCTGCTACGGCCAACACCAAAGAAACATTCATATTGATTTTTGTAAAACTGCTTGCAGAAATGAATGATGCAATCTTAACAAGATTTGTGATCCCCCTAATCCCTCTCTCGGTGCTGATTTTAGGGCGGTAGGAGAATTTTAAATTGAAAATGGTAGCCAATTTAACGATCGCCAGCCGGGGGTCTTGGCCTATGATGTAACTACATCTAGAGTAAAGACCAGCAAACAAACACCATATCTATGGTCAAAGCGCTATAATCCCAATCCTGCTAGCGTTTTCTGCCTTGTCTTCCTCGCCGCCCGCAAAAACCGTCCCGCTGTTTATCGCTCTATGCAACCTACCCTAACCGCTGCCCCTGCTGCCCCCGCCACAACCGTCAGCACTTCCAGCCCCAGCCATTCTCCCAACACTAACCATCGGATACAAGTGATCCGCCGAGATGGTTCTAGTACCGTGTTAAATATCGGTAAAATCCGGGCGGTGGTGGACTGGGCTTGTATGGGTCTGGAGGTCAATTCCATTGCCCTAGAGGCGGGCTTGACCACCCGGTTACGGGACGGAATTAGTACAAGGGAAATTCAAGATAATCTGATCAGCTGTGCACTGGAGATGTGTTCTCCCGACCAACCGGATTGGCGCTACGTGGCGGGACGTTTACACATGTGGAGTCTGTGGAAGGACACCCTGGTCAGTCGGGGATACCAATATGGTAAATATTTGCAGACGGTGCAAACGAAGGTGGCCAATGGTGAATATGACTCCCGCCTGTTGACCTACAGCGAAGAAGAATTACGGCAAGCCGGATGCTGGATTAATTCGGATTGGGATACGGACTATGACTATGCGGGAGTGGTGTTGCTCACCAGTCGCTACCTCCTCCCCAATGAGTTGCCCCAAGAGGCGCTCCTCACCTGTGCGTTGCTGCTGGCATCAGTGGAAGCCCCCGATAATCGCTTGCAGTGGGCCCGGCGCTTCTACGAGGCGATCGCCGCCCGTCGGGTGTCATTGGCGACCCCCATTCTGGCGAACCTGAGGGTTCCCGGTGGTTCGTTAACCTCCTGCTTCATCATTGCAATGGAAGATAATCTGGAAAGTATTTTTGGTGAAATCACCAATGCAGCCCGGATTTCCAAAAACGGCGGGGGCGTGGGTTGTAACGTTTCCCGGATTCGCGCCACCGGTAGCTGGGTGATGCAGAAGTCCAATGCCTCCGGTGGTGTCATTCCCTGGATTAAGCTACTCAACGATACGGCGATCGCCGTTAACCAGGGGGGTCGTCGAGCCGGAGCCGTCACAGTGGGGTTAGACATCTGGCATCTGGATGTGCCAGAGTTTTTAGAAATGCAGGCGGAAAATGGCGACCAACGCCGCAAAGCCTATGACATTTTCCCCCAATTAATCCTCCCTGATGAGTTTATGCGCCGGGTGCAGGCGAAAGCGGACTGGACGCTCGTAGACCCCTACGAGGTGCGGGAAAATCTGGGCATTGAACTGGCGGAACTGTGGGGTGAAAAATTTGACCAGGCCTACGCTGAAATTGAGTCCCAACTGGACAACAAAATTACCCTCTACAAGACAGTTAATGCCCGTGAACTGTTTAAGCACATCATGCGGACACAGGTGGAAACGGGTATGCCTTATCTGTCCTTTAAGGACACCATTAACCGCGCTAATCCCAATAAACATGCCGGGTATATTCCCGGTGTTAACCTCTGCACAGAATCCTTTTCCAATGTCACACCGGGGCAAGAAGCCCATTGTTGTAACCTGGTTAGCCTCAACCTAGCCAATCTAGACCTCCAGGATATTCCGACGGTGAGCCAAATTGCGGTGCGGATTTTGGACAACACCATCGAGTTGACCTATCCCCCCTTTGCCGATGCCAAAAACCATAACAACCGTTACCGCACCATTGGGGTGGGTTGCATGGGTCTGGCCGACTGGCTGGCAAAACGGCGCTTAAAGTATGACAATCTAGCGGATATTAGTCGTTTATTTGAAGAGGTGGGCTACTGGTGTACCCAGTCCTCGATGGAACTCGCCAAAGAACGAGGGGCTTATCCGGCATTTCCCGGCAGTGACTGGAGTCAAGGACGCTTGATCGGCTCCAAACCCGTTACCTGGTTCCAGCAAAATGCTGCCAAGCCAGAACGGTGGGAAAAGCTGGCGGCGGATATTCAAACCTACGGCATCCGCAATTCCCACATCACGGCGATCGCCCCGAATACATCTTCTTCCCTCGTTCAAGGCTGTACCGCCAGCATTCTTCCGGTCTATAGTCGCTTTTTCTATGACAAATGGGCAAAAGGCACGGTCCCCATTGCGCCCCCCTTCATTGGTAATTGTTTCTGGTTCTACCCGGAAAATAAATCCTTGGATCAAAATAAAGTGGTGAAAGCGGTAGCAACCATGCAGCAGTGGATCGACACGGGCATTTCCATGGAGTTGTTGTTTAACCTTAATGGTGGTGTTTACTTCCCTGAAGAACCGGAACGTAGCCTCAATGCCAAGGATATTTTTGAAACCTTGGTTTTGGCATGGCAAGAAGGTTGCAAGGCCATTTACTATATCCGCACCGTTCAAAAGGATGATTTTAAGGATTCGAGTGAGGGGTGTGTGGCTTGCGCTAATTAAGCCCTGAAATTCATCTAAGTTGGGGCTTTACCCCTCATAGGCCAAATGCTAGGATCAAGATCCTGACAGGAGGTCACTATGAAACACTTCTTCAATCAATCTTTTTTGCTTGGGGTCTCACGAATCCTTGATATAAGTGGGAGCTGTCTTTCAATATCTCCCATCCGGTGTAAGTTTATCTCTCCATCGGGGCAATTGAGAAGCGGCCATTCCTTATCGGTAGTTTCTAGTGCCAGAAGTGACAGTGAAGCGATTCACTCCGATTTTGTAGCTGTCGGTAAGGATCTAAATGCTGCACTCCAGCAATATGCCCAGAAATATGAATCTTGACTATGTGTGCTTTGTATGTCCCACGAAACAAACCCTGAATCATCATCAACTATTTCAACAAATGAACATGAAACGGTTCTGAATGGTAGTCTCAAAAAGATAGAAGCCACAATTGAGCGACAACAGTTGTTTTCGGGACCGCTTCCTCCGCCTGAAATCATTCAGGGATATGAAAATGTCGTGCCAGGCAGTGGTGAAAGAATCCTTGCTATGGCTGAGAAGCAACAGGAACATAGATTAACTATCGAGAAACAGCAACAAGAGCATCAAGTAGCAAGTGAAACTAAGCTCATCAATAATGAAATAAGGCTAAATTATTTGGGATTAATCTGTGCTTTTTTTATCGCAGTATTCGGATTGAGTGGATCGATCTACTTAGGATTGAAAGATAAGCCTGTCGCTTCGGCAATTCTATCTGGCGGAACGTTAGCTAGTTTAGTGGGGGTATTTATTAGCGGACGATCAAAAATTAAGCAGCAGCAACGATTGGAACAGGAGCAAGAATCGAATTGAGGAGGGTGAGAGATCACTGACGAACACATCTTTTAGTTTATTTAGAAGTACAAAAAGCTGAAAAACTTATCCAGTGAGGTTTTTAGTTAAATTCACTTATCGAGAGCCTCACTCTGGACCGATTCTCGAAAGTCAGTGGTTAAGGGAATTCTAGGTAAATTTTCTCATCAGAGCAATAACTTTAGCCTTATTCTTGGAATCCAGTCTTAGCGAGGCTTTCAACTACTTGTGTCCGTCAGTGAGGGGCAAAACAACAACGTTGATCGCCAAAGAAAGCGGGTTCATTCTCGACCTCATCACCTGCATGAAGATTCCACGGTTGCCGATTGGAACTTCATCCTTTGCTGGGCTGCACTCGACCATTTTAGTACACGTAATTCATCAAATAGCACAATGAGCACTCATCAAAGGAATGGTTTTGTTCGAGACGGTCAACCTCGTTCTCCAGAACCTCCAATGTTAAAACTAGGTCCAGGTGATAAAAAGAGTCCTCCCCGCTCACCGAAGCAGCCGAGTAGCGACACACCCTCACCCTCTAAAAAGAAATAGGTCAGAGCCACTAGCCAATCTAGACAATCTCGATGCGCTCACGGGCTTCTTTGCAGGACGTCACAATTCTTTGTAAGCCGGTCTTCAACAGTTACTGCTCCAAGAGAGCAAAAAACGACGCCGATCGCCAAAAAAGCCGGTTAACCCTCGACCTCATCACCTGCATGAAGATTCCACGGTTGCCGATTGGGACTTAACAATCATCCTCTGCTGGGTTGCACTCGGCAAACTGCATCATAGGAACAATAGCGACAAGCCTGTCGTTGGTTATCCGGTTGCACGGGATAGTCGCCTTCATTTAAGTGTTGTTTCAGGCGATCGCCAACGTGATTTAATTCGGTTTCGGTGGGAAATTTTCTAGGAGAAATATCTTCCCCTTTGGTGAGGGAATAATATTGAGTTTGATAGACCGGTTCATGGGGAAATAATGCTGGTGCAGCAACCGCTTTATAGAGGGGTAATTGCAGATCGATTTTGGCATCACCGTCAACATTTTTAACCCCTTTTGGGGCACGACTACTGGTTTTGTAATCAATTAATGTTAACCCTTGGGGAGTGCGGTCAATGCGGTCTACCCGTCCGGTAATGGTTAGTCCCTGCCATTCCCCTTTAAACTGAGTTTCGATGGCAATGACTTCCACGCCATCGGGTAAGAAAATGGGTTTTTGAATCGCTTGCTTTAGGATTTGAATATGCTCAGTGCGGCGACTGGGCCAAGCCGGAAGCGGGGGAAATTCTAATTGTTTTTCGGCGGCTAAAAACCACTCCAACAGTTTATCTTCGTCGGTGAGATCCAGATCTGGATTGTCTTGCCAATCCGTTAAGGCTAATTCCAACACTTGATGGTACAAATTCCCCCTCAACCCAGCGCTTAAGATGGTTTCGGGTTCGTCGTCTTCAGTCAGTTTTAAAACCTTATGGGCAAACCATTTAAACGGGCATTGTCCTAGTTGGATGAGTTGGGAGGCACTAAACAAGTGATTTTCGGTATCAAACCTAATGCCGACAGTGCCGTTATGGGCTGGATATTCGACGCTGAGCAGGTCTTTTTCCCGCGCCAGTTCAACCTGATACCCCCTAGCCGCCTGGATTAAAACGGGATCTTCCCCGGATGGCGATCGCCGGAGATAAACCTGTCGCGCCATTTCTGGGCTAGCAACCATCGAAAAATCGGACGCTATTGGTATTAACCCCAAGCGCTCAAAATAGGAAGACGGTTCACCATTGGCATAGGTTAGTCCCTGGCGATCGATGGTGGCATAGGACAACGTGAGTCGTGCTGTGACAGTTTGGAGCAGATAGTAAAAATTGAGACTTTCTTGTCGGGCCAGTTCAGCAGCATTAGCCAGATCGAGATGGTGATGGCTTAACTGACGACGGGTATAAAAATCTAGAACCGCATCATTGTTGACGGGGTGTGGCAGCTTCCCTTCCATCATATCGAGCACAAAAACCTGGGCATATTGTGCCCCCATGATCGAAGTCAGGTTATGCAGCTCAATCCCCTCCCGTCCTGGATAAGCAACCGTCTTTAGCAGGGTTAAACTATCTAAAAATTCCGTCTTAAATTCCTGCCAATTCAGTGACTCTTTTTCGCCCAAACCCAGCTCATCCATTCCTTTTTCCAGACTGAGATAAGCCACACTTTCTTTCGCCCAGTAAGCGGCATTTTGCCGTAGTTTAAATCCTTGCAGAATAACTTTAATTTGACTAATCCAAGCTTGTCGTTGCGCCTTTTCGGGGATTTGGAGATGGTTCCAGGCCAACCAATCTGGTTGTAAAATCGCTTGCCACTGGGTAAACGTAGTTGGGCGGGATTGACGAATGGCGACCCATGGCTGATCGTCTAGTTTCGGGCTCAGGGGATGTTGCAGCAATTGGCACGTCAGCTCATAGGGAAAGTGCTGATCGATGACTGTGACTAATTGGGTTAACCAGGCCCCCAATCGGGTTTCGGTTAAGGGAATTTGATAGGGTAACCGCAGCGGAATGCCCAATTCCCACGCAATATCCAAGAGGATTGGCCCCCAGGTTTGATCCTGGGCGGCGACAATGACGATTTCATCTGCGCGAACCCCTTGATTCAGTAATCGTTTAATTTGCGCCAAAACATGCCGGGCTTCTGTCTCTTGATCCGGATAGCAATGGGCTGAAATGGCTTGAGTGGGAAGTGATGGGTTGCGAGTCGGCTGAGCAAACGCTTCCCCCAATTGCGTTCCTATATCAGCGGCAATCATTGCCGGATTCTCATAAATTCCCCAGCCATTCTTTTGCAGGAAAGCAATCTGCTCCGTGGATTGGGCCGCGCCGTCCAGGTCAGCCGACGGTAGATAAAAAATACTTCCATCCCCTGCTATCCCATCAATAAACCTTATCTCATCCCAACTCGGTACAAAATAGCCATAAATCAGGAGCGATTGCCGGGGAATATCCGAGTCCAAGTTCTGCGGTGTCACATCAAGAACACGCCAATAAAGCTCAGCCAAATCGACTTGCTGCTGTTGTCGTAATTTTTGTTGATAGGCGATCGCCGTCTGGACTAACCCTTGGACTGGGCGTGGTAATTCCTGAGGGTCAGGCAGTTGGGGCGTTGCCTTTAATAACTCCCGAATAGGGGATAGCCAAGTTTGGGTAGTGCCGTCCACATCTTGGGGATTAACCGCGATTTTAATACTCTGTCGCACCAGTTGCATTGCCCGGACAGGCGAAATCAACGTCTGAGGCGGCGTACCTTGGGCGAGAAGCTCAAGGGCTAATTGTTGTAATGGCAGGAAGTGGCGAGAAGCCCCTAATGCTCTAGCTGCATGGGGATTAGGGGTGATGGGAATGTATCCCCGTTTTATCTGTTGTTGCAACTCAGGTAAAAAATGACGGATGTGGGGGCCGGTTATGAGGTGGCGCATGGAGCAATGACGGATTTCATCAATTGTAGAGAGTCTGATTTGAGAGGAATAAGCATTCTCAGTAATCAGGTCGTGAATAAAGCATCTTAATCCAGAAGGATAGAATAGAAAGTGATGGTACTGGGAACCTAAGATCATCGTCCTACGGCGAAAATCCATCAGGCTTTTCTACCCAAGCACTCTCTTTTTTGAGATGTCCTTGATGATATTTTTCTTTCAAAAGATGCCTTGAATCTAATGTTGTTAATACTCTGTAAATAAGTTACGGTTACTTTATTCGTTAAACAATAAAATCTATATGGCAGACATCTCTCAAGTTTCAAGAGGAACAAATCCCGTAAAAAACAACAAGGTTTTATCCGAATTAAAATCGATTAAGATGTCTGAAATATTGAAGGAAGGTTTGGGAAATCCAAAACTAAAAGAAGACTTTTTTTTAAAGTACCTTAAATGGCTTCAGGATTGTTCAACCTCACCCGTCATCGGATTGGAAAAATTTCCACAAATCTATTATGTCAACGGAGTTACCCAGAGTTATGACATTTTTTTCTGGGAACACCAAGGTAAGAGATTTAGAACCGTCAAGGGAGATTACCCATACGTTAAACTTGCCGTTAATAATTGGGTTTATCTTGAAGATGATGAACTACAAAAAAACGATGCCTTAGTGCTAACTTGTCCATTCTATGAAAATGGTGACATTCCTCGCAATTTTGAACAAATACTGGATCAATGCCTGGAGCTACGCATTCCAGTGATGATTGACGCAGCTTACTTTGGTACCTGCTACGATACCTCCTTTGATTATTCACATCCGGCCATTGAAATGGTGAGCTTCAGCTTGAGTAAATGCCTTTCCTTGTTCGCTTATCGAGTCGGTATTTTATTTTGTAAGAAATCTTTTAGTCACCTTGAAGAATTGCAGAAACAAACAAAATACTTTAACCAAGCAGGAGCATACATTGGGGCGAGGCTTATGGATAAATTTCCTGCTGATTTTATGCCTTTAAATTATAAAAAATTCCACCAAGATGTATGCCAAGACTTAGATTTATTGCCAACTAAATGTATTATGCTTGCCAATGTGAAGAATCAAGATAAGAGATTTGATAAACTCCTTGAGGACAATAGATTTGATCAAGTGATCTTACCTGATAATGCATATCGCAGAGTATGCATCAGTAAATATATTTCAGACAAAGATTTCCTAGTCAAAAAATTAGCAAAGCAAATGGTTCAACAAGTGTCATCATTATTGCATCGGTAAATGTAAATAGGGCTTGAAAAAAGAAGCCGGAAAGCGAGGCAGAAGAAATGTGAATTAGTGCAGTGGCACGGGTAGACTATAAGGCGACTTCCTTTATGTATTGGCCCTGCGAACAGTCTTGGCTTTCACGGAACACGCTAACGCCGTAAGGTATCAAAGTAGCATACAAAGAAATGTGCGTAGAGCAGAATAAAAGCTAACGTTCCGGCCAATATGGCTTGGGAAGTCACCAGCCGGTCTGGTCTTTCCGTCATGTCTACAGATTGCCTGGGTAATGAGGCAACCTGAAAACACAATAGCAGAGCTAATTACTAAAACCTGCTCGTTATAATGCACCGTAGCCTTAGGCAAATTGCGTATAACCCCTTCTAGGCTAAGCTTGAAAGCGTTTAAATTCGGATCATTTCCCTATGAAAATTTTGCTGACAGGGGCTGCAGGACAAGTGGGGGCTGAACTGCAACAAACGTTGCAACCATTTGGAACCCTCGTCGCCTCTACCCGGCAACAGTTAGATCTGAGCCAACCTGACACAATCGTCTCTGTTATTGCCCAACTGCAGCCAGACGTGATCGTCAATGCAGCAGCCTACACAGCAGTGGATAAAGCTGAAACGGAAGGGAGCCTAGCCCAGCGGCTTAATGGGGATGCTCCAGGTGAATTAGCCCAGGTAGCCAAGGATTGTGGCGCATTTTTGCTTCATATTTCCACCGATTATGTCTTTGATGGAACAAAAGGCTCACCTTATCTAGAGACCGATCAGACCAACCCCCTCGGTAGTTATGGCCAGAGTAAGCGATCCGGAGAAATAAAAATTGAAGCAGTCGGAGGAGATTGGTGTATCTTGCGCACTGCCTGGGTGTATGGCACACAAGGGACAGGGAATTTTGTCAAAACCATGGTCCACCTGGGGAAAGAACGGCTCCAACTCAAGGTTGTGGCGGATCAGATTGGGAGTCCCACCTGGGCAAAGGATATTGCGGAGGCGATCGCCCTCTTAATCGACAAACGAGGAACCGGCATTTATCACTACACCAATAGCGGAGTGGCTAGTTGGTACGATTTTGCTGTGGCTATTTTTGCGGAAGCCAAGGCGCTGGGGATTCCTTTGGTGGTTGAAGATGTGCAACCGATCGCCACGGTTGACTATCCCACTCCCGCCCAACGTCCTGCCTACTCTGTCCTAGCGACCCAAAAATACCGTCAAACCTGCAATCAAATTCCGCCCCATTGGCGACAATCGCTCCGACAAATGCTTCAAGAAGGGCAAGCAGCGGGGATTTTTTAAGGGGCACAGGGGGAACATCCCGCGTGGAGGGCCACAGGCGGTCTGCTACAATTTGCTAGATTCCATTAATTGTGTTCCATGGCTTTAACGCGGGCAAGAATAGCATTAGATGCAATGGGGGGGGATTTTGCTCCAGCAGAAATTGTGGCAGGGGCCATCCGCGCCGGTACTGAATTAGATGCTGAAATCTTACTCGTTGGCGATCGTCAAAAAATTCAAGCCTGCCTGGATCAACACCCCCATCAGCCCGAAAATTTATCGATTGTGGATGCCGAGGGGGTTGTGGAAATGGATGAAGAACCCCTTGTTGCCCTACGCCGGAAGCCAAAGGCCTCTATTAACGTGGCCATGAACTTGGTCAAAAAAAATCAAGCAGATGCCGTTGTTTCTGCGGGTCATTCCGGCGCCGCCATGGCAGCGGCTTTATTACGCCTCGGACGTTTAAAGGGTATTGACCGCCCGGCGATCGGGACTTTGTTTCCCACAATGATTCCGGATAAATCGGTGATTGTGCTGGATGTGGGGGCCAACGTGGACTGCAAACCCAAGTATTTGGAGCAGTTCGCCGTCATGGGAACGGTCTATAGCCGCTATGTGCTAGGTATGGAAAACCCCCAAGTTGGACTTTTAAATATTGGGGAAGAAGCCACGAAAGGTAACGATTTAGCCCTACAAACCTATGAACGCCTTGAAGCCAATCCCCAAATTCCCTTTGTGGGTAACGCGGAAGGGCGGGATGTGCTTTCCGGTAACTTTGATGTGATTGTGTGTGACGGCTTTGTGGGCAATGTAATCTTAAAGTTTGCCGAAGCGGTCGGGGAGATTTTATTAAGTATTATCAAAGAAGAATTACCCAGGGGCTGGCGAGGAAAAGCGGGTGCTGTCTTCTTAAAACCCAACTTACAACGCATTAGACAACGGGTTGACCATGCTGAACATGGAGGGGCGTTATTGTTCGGTGTGGATGGGATTTGTGTGATCAGCCATGGGAGTTCCAAAGCCGCTTCTATTTTTAATGCCACCCGCCTAGCTAAAGAGGCGATCGACAATCAAGTATCCCAGCGTATCAGTAGCGCCACAGCGGTACTCGTTGCCTCTAAGACAGAGGAATTACAGACTGAAACCCTATCAAATTAAGCCGCAACGTCAATCTCTAAGACGGCTTGGGCATAATTTTTCCCAAGGGCTGTAGGGCGATCGCCATCTGTTCCGCCTCGGCTTGGGCCAGTCCTGACGCGAGGGGAATGATTTGCTGTTGCGTGATTAAAATCACTTTGTAAGGACTCTGCTCCTGGTTCGGTTTGACGGGCTGGGCAAGGATTGCCACAATCTCGCGGCGATCGCCAGACCAAGATTTTAAACAGCGTCCCAGGAAGGATTGGGTGACGGTAAACTGTTCCCCAGCCACCGAAAATTGACAACGACTGCCCCAACGTTTGACCCCATCGGTTATCAAAAGCACGCTCCCCACCGCAACAGTGCCCCATCCCCAGGAGGCATCAATGGGAAAAGACAAAATAGGACTGACACTTGAGTGAACCACCTCCAGTCCACTCCCTGCACCCAACGTCAGCAAGGCAAATTTTCGGAGCCACCCCCCACCCCATTTTCCAGAGGGCAAACGGTGACTGTGCTGGGTAGAGGCGGGGGATGCAGTGGGAGGCAGACCGGGACTAGAACGCCCCGCTTGGATCGTGAGGGTTAACTGGTCGGGGGCTTCTTGCAGTTGCCAGCAGTCTGACTTTCCAATTGCCAAAGACTTCAATGAGGAAACCAAAGAGGAGGAACGGGGGGACGTTTTCAACTGCCGTAATTGGGTTAAAGCTTCTTGGGCGGAGGCGAATCGGTCTGCCACCTGAGGCTGGATTAACCGACTAAACCAAGCCGCAAAACGAGGCGATAACGATAAATGGGCTAACCGTTTTTCTGGTTGCTCGGATTCTCCTTGGGGCGATCGCCCGGTGAGGGCAAACCATAAACTCATGCCCAAGCTATATAAATCTGATGCCGGAACCGCCTTACCCCAATACTGTTCCAACGGCGTATAGCCCAGGCTACCCACAATGGTTAACGTGAGCCCCGCCGCCGATTCCGGGGTTTGTACGGCCCCAAAATCAATCAAATGTAACTGCCCCTCATGATCCAAAATTAAATTGCTGGGTTTAATATCCCGGTGCAAAATAGGCTCTGCACTGTTATGGAGATATTGCAAAATTTCTAATCCCTGTTCCGCCAGGGCTTTGACCTGCGACTCATTAAATGTACCCGTTTCCCTGACCCGTTCTTGTAGGGATTGGCCTGGAACAAACGTTTGCACTAGACCACACCAGGTATTGCCGTCGTGTCCTTGCCATTGCAGACTATCGGTGTAACGGGGAATGCGGGGGTGATCAAGCTGTTGTAGCACCGTGACCTCCCGCTCAAACAGTTTAAATTCCGACCATTGCATCTGGGAGTGAAAGGCCAACAGCTTCACCGTCACGAGTTGGGGGGCCCGACGAAAAAGGAGTAGCTTCACCGTGTTCAGCCCCGACCAGCGCCACAAAAATCCATAGGGATGGGAGGCTAAATCCCAGGCCTGCCAGGTCTGTTTTCCGGATCGGGGTGGTCCTAATGGTTGCCGTAAACAGTGGCGATCGCCAAGGACTTGTCCAGGGGAAAAAGGTTGATGCGGGGGAGAGAAAGAACGGGAGAGCATAACGCTATCCTAAACCGTCAGACTCATTTGGCCGTTGGTGTGTTGACTCGCTCCAGTGAGTCCATATAGTCATATCTCACCCCACGCTCCGTCACCTTGCCTAAAACTTTTCAAACACGTTCTAAATGTGGAAATTTTGGTTACTAATGGCGACCGGGCAAATTAGGTTTAACGCCATTGGGATGATTGAAAAAGAAACTTCTTCAAGCTTCAACAAGCCGTTTTTTCAAAGATTTTAATCGACGCTTCGCTATTTTATTTTCCGGGGCGATCGCCAATGTTTTTTCATAGGTTTCCACAGCCGTAGCAATCATTGCTTTTTTTCATAAACATTGGCTAAGTTATTCAGCGCTGTTACATAATCAGGGTAGAGTTTAATCGCATCTTTATAGTGACGAATAGCGGCGTCATACTGTTCTTGGGCAAAATAGGCATATCCCAACGCATTATAAATCAAAGCCTTATTTTCAGGTTCCACATCCTTTTCTGCTTTTAATGCCTTTTGGAAAACAGTGAGGGATTGGGCATAGAGTTTTTTATCAAGATAAAGGCTCCCTAACTGGTAATAGTCTTTCGACTCTCCCCGTTGTTCTTTTAATTTCTTTTGAAGCTTACCGAGAGTAGTTTCTAAGCGTCTTGCTTTGAGTACTTGGCTAAAAACAAAAACAGCTAGCCCCCCTAGGACGACAAGTAAGCCGGAGAGATAAAGTACTGGAAGCGAGTCATCCATAAAAAATGAAAAAATAAAGGGTAAAGAGTAACTGTAAAAACGAAGAGTTTGAAGGGTGGATATAAAATATTAAAATCCAGACCAGTTATAGAGTGGGTGAAACTTTATAAAGCAAAAATATAATTGCAAATTAAATATCAAAAAAAGTACTCAAGTTTCATTAATATTTAAAATTTGAAGTTTTTGTAATTTAAAGGTTGATGAAACCGTTGACGATTATAACACTCAATCCCTAAAACCCTTTTTGCCCAGATCTGGCTATTTTCACTGCTTTATTGAGAAGGCTAAAAAAGAACGTGTTATTGGGGAAAGGACACATAGCAAAGATCAAAAAAATACCCTACCCTGAGCATTCCCATCAAAAAAGCCAGCAAGCAGAGTCTGTCCAGTTATTCTGCTAAATGTTACTGGACAACTCAACTTTAAATTTTAAGACTTCCTTGGCGATCGCCCCCATAAAAAAGCTCGAAGCTGCTACTTGCCCATTGAACGAACAACAACCTCGAACCCTCTTAAAAGTTTGAGAATTTACAGTAATTCTGATTAAAAATGATTGGATTATGATCTACGTGATTTTCCCAGAAAACGCCGGAGCTTGGACAGAAAAAAGAAGCGACCAGAACTAAACCAGAAATTAAGCAGAGTTACCCAAAAAAAATTCAGAGTTTAAAAAGATGAATCTAAATAAATTGTTTCAACAATCTTAACGGCGGGGAACCGCAGCTTCAATGTTGATATTTTGAGCAGAAACTCTGGGAGGAGTACTACCCGACGGTTTGATACTCCGAGCCATATTTAGGAATCCTACTGGATTGCCGGCTGTTAGCTTTTTGTCTTGGGGAATAAAGCGACGAATTTCGTTCTGCCAGACGATTTGTGGGAAGCCCAATTGACGACGGTGATAAGCATCGTAACGGGGAGATTTGATGTTGAAGGGCAATTCACCGGCTTCTCGTCCCGGCAGGTTACGCCGACGCTGGTAAGGTACCGTATCATAACCAAAGCTGGTTAAATACTCGTCACTATTGAGCAGATCATCGAGAAAACCTTGATAACCTTTAGTTGCTACCGTGATTGACCAGGCGATCTTTTCCCGCTCGTTATAAACGTCCCGACCGAAAATTTTCTGGACGCATTGTTCAACAAAACGATAGTTACTATTTTTTTCGTAGAAGCTACTGCGGAACGTATTGGAGAGGAGCAGGCCCCGGATAAAATCTCGAACGGTAAGTTGGCCATTACGCAGTTGGGATTCAAGAATTTTTCCCGATCCCATTTAAAAGCGTGGAAGAAATATTTGACGATAGGCAGCTTCAATGAGGTTGTCCATGTCAGCGCTGGAGAGAATATTCTCCGTGGTAAAAACAACGGGTTTCTCATCTGAACCCAACTTCATAACCTTCGACCCTTACATTCTGACTTTTGGCGGGCGTAATTTAATAGGGGAAGAGCCAAGTGTAAACCTCCGTGATCTTGAAAGAGCTTAATAACGAGTTATCCTAAATCATAAGTGGCAAGCGGTCTTGGCGTTAGAAAATATTACAATTTATTACATTTGTCTGAGGTAGATTTGATTTTTTCTGTAATGATTTACGTTTTTTGAATCACCCTTTAAATAATAAACTCAATGCTTCTGGCGGTGGTGGCAGCATTTCCCCGCGAAAATCAAGAATTTGTACTAGTACCAAATATGCAACGGCCAGTAATACTGATATGGCTCCAGTAATAATCGCAACAATTTTGCCTGAATTCACGCTTTCTATAGTCCGCAGTAGAGAGTATCCTCCATAATCTATAACCTAATGCAATGTTCGTGCATCTCCCACTAGGGCTGTACGGGGGCGGCGGTCGTTTCACGAGATTAATTTGATGCGGTTGGAAAACCTGACTCCGCCAGGCACAAAGCTTCCCCGCTTATAGTTTTCCATTCGTCATCATTCGGATTGGTGTGATTTCCTTTTTTTTGCGGTGAGACGGAACGACTGGGGGATAATGGTGGGGTTGATTGTATTGCCGAATTACCAAAGACGCTCTAGGGAGACAAACGGGTATGCGAATTTTGATCATGGGCGGCACGCGCTTTATTGGAGTGCATTTATGTCGTGTGCTTGTGGCCCAAGGTCATGAAGTTGTTCTCTTTAATCGGGGTAATTGTCCGCCGCCAGTCAACGGCATTGCCCAAATTCATGGCGATCGCCGTGATCTAGCCCAATTGAAGGCTGGCTTAGAGGGACAAGAATTCGATGCTATTTTTGACAACACAGGACGGGAGTTGGTGGACACCCAACCATTGGTGGATATGTTCAAAGGCGATATCCAGCACTTTGTCTATGTCAGTTCAGCCGGGGTTTACCACGCATCTGAGCAAATGCCCCACCGAGAGACGGATGCCATTGACCCCAAAAGTCGCCACCGGGGCAAATTTGAAACTGAGCGTTACCTAGCCGAAAGTGGCATTCCTTGGTGTTCTGTACGCCCCACCTATATTTACGGCCCCCACAATTACAATCCCCTGGAAGCTTGGTTTTTTGACCGGATTGCCCGTGGACGCGCGATTCCTATTCCCGGCAATGGTCAATGGATTACCCAACTGGGACATGTGGAAGATTTAGCCGTTGCCATGGCAAAAACATTGGTGTCTCCCGCGGCCAAGGGACAAATTTATAATATTTCTGGCGATCGATATGTAACCTTTGATGGACTGGCCCAGGCTTGTGCCCAGGCGATGGGACACGATCCCCAGGCGCTGGAGTTGGTTCATTACGATCCCGCTGCGTTTGATTTCGGTAAGCGGAAACCGTTTCCCCTCCGTCAGCAACACTTTTTTGCCGATATTGCCAAAGCTCAGCTCCACCTCGACTGGAAGCCCAACTACGATTTGATTACCGGCTTGAAAAATAGCTATGAGCAGGACTATTTCCTGTCCGGCAGACAAGCGGAAGATCTTGATTTTGATCTGGATGAACAAATTTTAGCGGCTGTTTAGGCAGAATGGTTAGTCTACAATCTTATCGTCAAACCCTAGCAATTTTTTGGCAAACGGCGATCGCCGCTGAGTTAGAGTATCGCCTCAATTTTGTGATTGCCAGCATCAGTAGCCTGGTGAATTTGGGAGGAAGTATTTTCAGCTTATTTCTGTTTTACCGCACGGGGTATGAATTTGCGGGCTGGGATTGGCGATCCGCACTGATTGTGTTGGGACTATTCACCATTTTGCAAGGATTAGCAGCCACTTTATTCATACCCAACCTCAATAGCATTGTGAAATATGTAGAGCAGGGAACCCTCGACTTTGTGTTGCTCAAGCCGATTAGTAGTCAGTTTTGGCTATCGTTACGGCAACTGTCTCCCTGGGGAATCTCCGACATTGTTTTTGGTCTAGGGTTAATTGGGTATGCGGCACAGACATTGGCACTGAATCCACTCAATTTGGCCCTGGGTTTTTTATTGTTGGCGTTAAGTAGCCTCATTCTTTATAGTTTGTGGTTTATGTTAGGAGCCACCAGTATTTGGTTTGTCAAAATCTATAACGTCACTGAAGTGCTGCGGGGGCTACTAGAAGCCGGACGCTATCCGATTGTGGCCTTTCCTGCCGTTTACCGGGTATTTTTTACCTTTATTATTCCGATCGCGTTTTTAACCACCTTTCCCGCTGAAGCCATGTTGGGACGGTTATCGCTGGTATGGCTGATGGCCACCCTGTTTCTGGCGATCGCCTCACTGTGGTGTTCCCATCGTTTTTGGCAATTTGCCCTCCGGTTTTACACCAGTGCTTCTAGCTGAGGATCGGCAGTTGGAAGAAGACCGCCTACAATGTGTAAAGTTTTTGTCATACGCCTCTAGGTGTGGGGACGTTAATTCTTGTCAGTATGAAAGGCTTTAATAAATTTTCTCGATGGGTGACCCCCCAGTGGGTAACCCAATTCAACCCAAATCAACGCTGGGGGCTGTTCCTGTTACCCCTGGCTTCTATTGGGGGGATTCCATTGTTGTTCGCCCTGCAAGCCCAGGTCAAGTTACCTGAACGCCTTGAGTCGTCGTCAGACCCGGTCACGTTGTCCCCTGAAGCTGCACCTAATTCAGCATCAGTTATCGATCTGCCCCCCCTCAGTCAGATTCCCGCTCCCCCCACCCAGGAGACCAATAATTTACGAGCTCCCCGCCCGGTTACAGCCAAATCATCTCCGGCGGACAAAAAGCTTCCTGACCCCTTACCTACTTCGGTGGTCAAGCCCAAGCCGGCTGTGCCCAACAAAGTGACGACAACAGCGGCATCTCCTCAGGTTACGCCCCCTAAACCCACATCAGCGCAACCAACAGCCCCGCAATCTGTCGCGGCTCCGACGGCAAAAACGCCAGCTTCCATCGCCACGGTTAACTACACGCCTCCACCGCTCGAAATTCGGGTTGGTGTGCAGCGGGACGTTCCGAGTGTGGCGATCGCCGCCTCCAAACAGGGGACATTAATGGATCGCACGGGTAAGGCTTTAAAAACCCTGGCCCCCAATCAAAATGTCATTGTTCGTTCCAGCGGTTCCAGCCTTGCCATTAATGGCCGCAATTTTCCCGGCGTTGTTTGGTTGACAGCGAGTCATGATGGTTATTTGGCAGTGGGAGACCGATGGTATCGCGGCCGAGTCCTGTTGGTGTCACGGGGCGATACGGTACTGGCGGTTAACTATGTTGATTTAGAGCATTATTTAACCAGCGTGGTGGGCAGTGAAATGCATACCACTGCTCCGACCGAAGCTCTCAAAGCCCAGGCGATCGCCGCCCGCTCCTATGCCCTGGTACATATGGTACGCCCCGCTAGCGATTGGTTCGACCTAGGAGATACTCAACGGTGGCAAGTGTACAAAGGCATCAAAAGTGAGTTTGAAACTTCCCATGGGGCAGTGATCGCAACGCTGGGACAAGTGCTCAGCCACAATGGCGGTGTGGTGGAATCTCTGTATGCGTCCACCGATGAAATTGTTTCCCGTGTCCATAAAGGCCGGGGGATGAGCCAATATGGTGCCTACGATTTAGCAAGACAGGGTTATAACTATCAACAAATCTTAAACCGCTACTATCCGGGGGTGGTTGTGGCACGGGTAATTCTGAAGCAGTAGGGCACCTACTGCTCTACATTGATGACCCTTTTTAGGTTTTCACAACGGTTCCTTCGTCGTTGAGCCTTAGACATAACCCTTCCGCCATAATTCCTGCTCCTTGCCAAGTAGCGACCAACGTCTCCGCCACATGGGGGGCTCGATCAGGTGGGGCGATCGCCAATAGGGTCGGTCCCGCACCGCTAATGACAAGGTTATAGGCTCCCGCCTGGATGGCCGCAGCGTGTAAAACACCATAAGCAGGAATGAGGGTTTGACGATAGGGTTGATGAATACGGTCTTGGAGGGCGATCGCCAACCAATCCCCCCGTTGATGATGCAGGGCCTGCATTAACAGTGCTAGATGGGAGGCATTAAAAATGGCGGCGGCACGGTCATAATGTTGGGGTAAAACAGAGCGGGCTTCAGCGGTGGCGAGTTCAAAATCGGGAATAATGACCACCGGGACAAATGCCTTTGGCCAGTCGAGGGAAATTAACGTCTCTCCAACCGCTAACTGGCAGCCCCCTAATAATGCTGGCGCAACATTGTCGGGATGACCTTCCTTTACAATTGCCAATTGCAAAAGTTGTTCACGGGAAAGAGGATTGCCAGCTAGATAATTTGCCCCCACCAACCCTCCAATGATTGCCGTCGCTGAACTCCCTAAGCCCCGTGCCAGGGGAACGTCCAACGCTACCTTAAGGTGTAGCCCAGGGATGGGTTGATTAATATATTTGTAAAAGTCGGCGATCGCCTGATAGAGCAAGTTATCTGGGCCGGGAGAAATTTTTTCGGCATCCCTGCCAGTTAAGGTAATTTCAATGGATTGTGGTGTTTCCAGACGGGTAAAGGTCACCCGATTATAAAGATCTAAGGCTGCCCCCAGACAATCGAAACCCGGCCCAATATTGGCCGTAGTCGCAGGGACAGAAACAGTAAAGCGGGACATACAAAAACAACAAATAATAGTAGCCTTGTCCAATTATCTCGGAGTCCGTCCCCATCACAGCCAGTTCTTACCTTGCTCGTTATTTCTTGCACGGCATCTATTGCACAACGCACCAAGGGAATACTAAGCCAAAAGTAGTGCCAGCCTAATTGTCACGGCTTATTCATTCATTCCAAGCAGAGAAAAAACCCTTGGTAGAATAACGTTAACCGAATGCAAGTCCGCTAAACTCGACTTACCCTCCGCTTGAGTCTTTCATGACAGTCACCATCCAACCCCGTCAACATCCCATCCCGCCCCCCAACCATCCACGACAATTTCGGGCGATTGGAGTCGTTTATGGGCGTTATTACCCCAGCGAAGCGGCTAGTCAACGGGGAGTATTGGTCACCGAAGATGGCAGCATGGTGGAAACGGTTCTGTTAGGGCGGGTCTTCAGTGTGGTAAAGAACCATGTAGATTTAGACGATTCCCATTTTTGGATCGTTTATCCCCGCTTACGGGATAAAGATGACCATCTTCATTTTCAAGTTATGGGCATCTGGGAGCCAGCAACCTTGGGGACGGGGTCCATTGATGTTACTCAACCGGATAGCCTAGCTGCCCCAGACAAAGACCGTGCTTATTTTTCTGTGCGGGGAGAGGTGGTGTTTGTTTCCTCAGCCAAAGAAACGGTGATTGTCAAGGTGCGGCAGTCGCCTAGACCCCACAGCAAACGCCCACGATTTTTTAAGGTTAAAGTCCATGGACGATTAAAAAATGCAGATGGTTCTATTTGTGACCGCCCGCTCCGACATTTTTGGAATTTGCAACTGACGTTACAAAAAAATCAACTCATTTTGGAGCAGTCCACTGATCTGGGGCTAAATCAACGGCGTCCCATGAAAAAACAACAACCATCGCCAAAACCTGGCAAGCCAATTCGACCGTCCAATGGCGATCGTCCCCTAAAACGGTTACCGAAGCTCAGAAAAGCAGGCAAAACATAATTAATTAAATCTTAAGCCTCTCCGGGTGGTGCATCTACAGAATTGGATCTGTTTTGAGTGAGGCTCTCATTTTGCAAGCGTTCTAAAAGTTTTGTTAGTCAACCAGCATCATTTCAAAAAAAAGGGGGCATGCTGTTTGCCCCTATTCATTTGTGTCAATAGCAAGGTCGTTTGTCTAAAAAGAGAGATACCGGAAGTCGCGGGTAAAGCCTTCCAATGCTAGCCGTGCCACCAGACGGTCTGCCCAGAGGGGGCTAACCGTTAACCGACGCACCAGGCAACGCTCTTGATAGGTGTCTAACCCTGCTGCCCAATTTTGATCGCTGTTACGGGTCAAAATCAACTCTGAAACGGCGATTTGCTGGTTGGTGGTGATGGTTTGGTTAAACGCTTCCACCAAAGCAAGAGCTTGGGGGTTGCTGCCATCAACGATCAGGGTGTTGTAGCGGCTGGGAGTAAACTTGGTGTCCATCGCGAGTAAATCCACCTGTCGTGCGCCGTGTTCTTGGAGCAGTGACGCTAAGGCGATTGCCAATGGGTGCAGCTCTTTTCAGGTAAAGGGGTTAAGCCGCCAACAATCTTTCAGGCTCTTGAAATTTACTGACTCTTGAAACTTACTGACATGATTGCGTTTGAATTCCTGCAGTTTGTGAAACTCCCAATACTCATCGAAATCACCACTGGCCCTGAGCGCTCTAATCCTGAGGACTGCCTCAGCCCGGTCAAGTCGCCAACGAGCCCCAGTAATGGCCCATACGGTCATTGACCAAATGTCGGCAAGCCCCTTCAATCACACCTGAGGCAATCGGATAGCCCTGCTCTAAATATTGGTCATAGCGCAGCAAGGGGCGATACTTCAACAAATAGTCGGCACATTTATCAGCGTTCTCTCTCTTCTTTTTGGATAAATTTTGCAGGGTGGCACTGCGTCGAATCCCTGCTGCCACATCACTGGCTTAACCCTTGAGAATCTGAGGTGGCCCCCAAAAACTAGACAGGGGTAGACAGGGGAGAAAGCTCTAAACTGAAAACCTTAACAGAGGAAAGTTTATGAGCAAAACGAAAAAGCAATATAGCCCCCAATTCAAGGCCAAAGTAGCCTTGGAGGCAGTAGAAGGGGTAAAAAGTATAGCGGAGCTATCAGGGGAGTACAAAATCCACCCAAGTGTGCTCAATAAATGGAAAAGAAAACTGATAGACGAATCTGTCAAAATCTTTGAAGGGGAGTCTGTAAAGGTAGAAAAAATGAATAACAAGGATGCAGAAATCAATGAACTGTATCGACAAATTGGAAAATTGAAGGTGGAAAAGGATTTTTTAGCCGACAGGTCAGCAAGACTGGGCTTGCCGACCGAAAAGCCATGGTAAATCCTAGTGAGGCCGAGTTAAGCCTCAAAGAGCAATGCCAATTATTAGGCATAAATCGTTCAAGCTATTATTATCAGGCAAAAGAGCCAAAGGAGGAAGAAAATGAGCTGTTAAGACTCCTAGACGAGCAATATTTAAAGACCCCCTTTTATGGAAGTCGAAAAATGACAGCATATCTACGAAAGCAAGGTTATCATGTCAATCGAAAAAGAGTCATTAAATTGATGCATAAACTGGGATTGCAAACAATTTATCAAAAAAAGCGAACCAGTGTCAGCAATCCAGAACATCGGATTTACCCCTATTTGATAAGGAGTTTGGAGATTAATCAAGCCAATCAAGTGTGGTGTACAGACATCACGTATCTGCCAATTGGCAAAGGATATTATTATCTAGTTGCCATAATGGATTGGTATAGCCGTCGAGTATTATCATGGCGTATCAGTAACACAATGGATGTTAAATTCTGCTGTAACGCATTGGAGGAAGCGTTAGAGAAGTATGGCAAACCAGAAATCTTTAACAGCGACCAAGGAAGTCAATTTACATCTAAAGACTTTACTGAGATTCTTTTAGATGCTCAGGTAAAAATTAGCATGGATGGGAGGGGACGATGTTTCGATAATATTTTTATTGAAAGATTATGGCGTTCCCTTAAATATGAGCTAATTTATATTTATGAGTTTGAAGATGGACAACATTTAAATCAGGAGGTAAAAAAATGGATTAACTGGTATAATCGTGAAAGATTACATCAAGCCCTAGACTACAAAACTCCAGATTCTGTTTATCAGCAAAACCTAGGTACACCACCTACCATGTAGTCTCTTGATGAATTCCTAAATTTCGGAGCTTTCCTCTCCACAATTCTGGCCCGACTTTTGGGATCCACCTCAATGGTTGGGCTCGTATGACAAGGTATGGATCCCTTAATTACGTCCGTAATTTAATCTACTGTCTCACCACATCTAATTTACCAGCGTAGACTGAAGAGCAAACATATACTGAGTTGTCCACTTAGGACAAAAAGTTCAGATAGAACTTCAGAAGAAGAAAAATAAAATAGCGCAAAACCAGAAACAATGACACTCGCTAACCCAATTCCTAGACAAGTTCGGGGAGAATATTTCTTGGAAAAATAAATTGTTTTTCCTTCTGTTTCTTTTGACAAAAAGAAAACTGCAGAAATCAGTATGCTGACAACAACCAGAAAAACGTTAAAGTCAAACTCATTGGCGATTAATATTGAGATTGCATATATTAAAAAATAATGAATAGGAACGATAGCTAATGAAGCTATACCTCTTATTCCAAGGTATTTATAAGCAATATTAATCCAATGCAAATGCGTAAGAATAAACAATAAAATAAATATAATAAGCAGCACTGCAAAACTCATCCAAAAAAAGCTAAAATTAACTGTCCCCCACCGCAGAAATCTCACTTTTTTTATCATCATTATTGAAACACTAGAAAATAATAATAAACTGATAAATGAAAAGCATAAAATAAAATTTTTTCTATGTGAATTTAAATAATTTATAGTGCTTTCTTTTTTGATAGTCATAACACCTAAAAGATAACCCAGACATGGGTAGATAATCCAGGGAGAGAAGGGATATGACGTAACAAACATCTTGTTTTGGTTAGTTCCCGTAACCCACAGCAATAAATTTGGAGCAGAAATATAGTCATTAATTACTGGCCCTATTATATATCGGAGAGTAAAAGACAAACCAATAATTAACAAACAAACTTTAATGGGTCGTTTACTTGCTTTAACCATAGCTAAAACCAATAAAATTATTCCAATAAATCCCAGGAAATTCACTCCTAATATTATTTTCTGTTGATGCCAATACCTAAATTGATCTGCAATAATTAATAAAGAAGATTTATATATAATATTTTTATAAAAACTTTTTTTAACTTTCTTTCCATATCGTAATCCATAGCCGACTCCTGTTGCGAAAAAAAATAGAACAGGTGCAAAGCTTGAGGTAAAACCCAAAAACCAGGCTAGACCTTCTCGTTTTGGAATAAATGCGATACTTGCATGGTTGTAAACCATAAAGATTACAGCGATACCCCTAAAAATATCTAGCTGGGGCAAAAACAAAGAAGCTTTATTTCCTGAGTTATTTTTAATCATTAAGTTAAATCAAAAAAATTGTTTTAGAAAAGTTACAATATAAATCATTAAGATTTAAATGTGACCAGAAATAATATTATCTTAATTTTAAAAAACGATTTTATCTCACTCTAATTTAGTTAAATGGCTAGTAGAAATAAGGATCATACCCGGTGGGTTAATCATATTGGGATATAAAAAAAGTTTTTCTCTAAAAGTAATAAGTTTGGCTGACGATCAACCAAGCGAAGAATCCTAAAAAAAACAAGACCAGGATAAGTATAAGAGGCCCAGTTCTAAGCGATTGCTTCTGGGGATGAAATTTTGGGTACAGCCTTTCCCTAACCGGTTTTCCCTCTTTGAGATGTTGCTCGACAATTTTGGGCACATCTTTGGGCTGCACATTACAGTACCAGATCTTCTCCGGTAGGATAATCACCATTGGTCCACTGCCACATTCTCCTAGGCAACTCGTACTCTCGACCACAATATTGAGTGGAGATTGGGCGCGAAAAGCCTCCAATACGGAAGTCGATCCTTGCATGGGACAGGTTTTATGCTGGCAAACTAAGACTTTTTTAGGCATTCGACCGATATTATCAAACTAACGGGGTTGTTTGTTGTTTGTGACTTTGGGCAATTCAGCGTGCTGTCCCCCATGCGTATAGCATAGAAAAACAGTCATTAGTCAGCAACAGGCAGGATTGTTATGTGGCAGCAAACTTTACTGAAAAAGCCGATTTTAGTGGGGGGATTGGGGATTTGCGCTCTGTTGTGGGGGTGGGATAATCTTCAAGGATCCTGGGAAGGATTGAGTCAATGGGGGCTTTGGGGGCTGTCGGGTTTTGGATTTGTTCTCTGGCGGCTCCGTCGATCGCCATCTGAGCCATCCAATAATCTGCCTATTAACCCTTTGACGTCTGAATCACTCCAACAAGCCTTGCAAAAAACCCACAAAATCTTGGAACAGTATCAAGCTGTGGCACCGGAATTATCCCTGGCTGATCTGGACACAGAACGACAACAGCTACAACAACAATCAGCGATCGCCCCCACTAATCTCAATGGGGTAGTTTTGGGAGAAAAACGCACCGGAAAAAGTGCATTGCTGCCCCATCTACCAGCAACCTTGTTGCGTTCTACTGGTGACGAGATTCTCAATCTCAACTGGCAGGAATGGGTCTTAGCAGACTCTGACTTACCCCTGCCCTCGGCACTGAAAAATAGTCACTATGTCATTGTGCTAACCAATGGGGATTTGACAGCATCCCAATGGCATTGCCTGCAATATCTTCAACAGAATCATTACCCCTGGCAATTGCTGCTAAGCCAACAAGATCGTCTGCCCGATGGCGATCGCCAAACCCTATTACAGCAACTCCAACACCAGGTCACCCAACTGCAGCCGACCCAGACCGTAGAAGCCATCAGTGCCGCCCCAGCCCCACTGCCCATCCGCCGTCATCTTGAGAACGGAGACATTGAATATGATCAAGAAATGATGCCACCGCAACTGGGGAATCTTATTGCTGATTTGGAAGCAACCCTGTGGCAACAACAGCCGACTCTGCAATATGGCGTGATTTGGCGGCAGGCTCAACATATTCAGCAGCAAGCGCTGGAACGGTGGCAAGCTAATCGCCGTATGTTGGCCTTACCGCTCATTGAACAAGCCCAATGGTTAACTGGGGGAGCGGCCTTGGTTAACCCCGTGGCTAACCTTGATCTGCTCGCGGCGATCGCCATTAATGGCCAACTGGTTTGCGATCTAAGCCAGCTCTATCATCAAAAAGTTTCCCTGGCCCAGGCGCAAACCGTGGCAAGGCAAATGGGGGAAATTTTGGTCAAGCTGGGCTTGGTGGAATTGTCGAGCCAGGCGCTAGCAGGACTGTTAAAAAGCCAGCCGTTAACCTACCTGGCCGGGGGTGCGTTACAGGGTCTGAGTGCGGCCTATTTAACCCGTATTGCTGGGTTGAGCTTGGTGGAATTTTTAGAGTGTCAACCCCCTAGTGCCCCCAAAAAACCTTGGGATTGGCAACAACTTTCCGGGATTATGCAGCGCACGTTTGAGCAAAATCAGCGCCTAGGTGTTTTGCAATCTTTTCTACAAACTGCCCGACAAAAATTAGCGGGGTCTACGCCCCTCATCGCCACAGAATAGGAATTGATGGTCGAACTGAGTGATCCACCTATCTTTACCCCGGTCGTTACAAGGGTTACTTGACTCGATTATTGCTCCAATATCAAGACTGTCTAAACTCTTACGGCGCGATCGCCAAAGGGAAAAAACTTGAATCGTTTCTGTCTCTTTTTTCAATCTTGGCTCCGTCGTGGGCGAAAAAAGCCTTTGTTCTGGCTCGGCCTCATCCTACTGAGTGGTATTGGGGGAACCATTCTGGTGGGGCCATGGATTTATCCAGTCCCCATCGACCAGATTGACTTTAGTCAGGCCCTGGAATTACCCAGTTGGCAACATCCTCTAGGAACCGATGACCTCGGTCAAGACCTGCTGGCACGACTCCTGGCGGGCGGACGAATTTCTTTAGCGGTTGGCTTAAGTGCCATGGCAGTTTCATTGATTTTGGGAACCTTGATTGGTACTGTTGCTGGTTATTTTGGCGGCTGGCTTGATGTTGGCTTGATGCGTTTTACGGATTTATTTTTGGCCTTGCCCCAACTGCCTCTAGTCCTGCTAGTGGTCTATCTCTTCCGAGAACCGGTGACCCGTGCTACATCACCGGAAACAGGCATTTTTTTATTGGTTGTGTTGCTGATTGGTTTATTGAACTGGATGAATGTGGCCCGTTTGATCCGGGGTAATATTCTGAAACTCCGGGAAATGGAATTTGTAACAGCGGCGATCGCTCTGGGAGCTTCTCCAAGACAAATTATTTGGCGGCATTTACTACCAAATGTCCTGGAATTAATTATTGTGGCGGCCACCTTGGCGATCGGAAATGCCATCATTACCGAATCCACCCTCAGCTTTTTGGGGTTGGGGTTTCCCCCAGATATTCCCACCTGGGGACAAATGCTTTATACCGCCAAAGACTATCTTGAAACAGCACCATTGATGGCGATTTTTCCTGGCTTAGCAATTTTTTTGACCGTCCTGGGGGTCAATTATGTGGGTGATGGGTTAGCCCCTTCTACCCGACGCTAAGAGGCACTAGCTCCTTAAGGGGTAATAAAGTGAAATCCCTGAAGAGTCAAGAGTTGCCGCGTTGAAAGTGGGTGCCCACAATAGCCCATCACCATAGCTGGCGTAGTCTTATTGCCAAGGCTCCAGTGGAGACGGGTCACTTATCTGGGGTCAGCTGCTACACTCAAGGTACAACCCATGTCATACACAAAAAGCTAACCATGAAAAAGACACTTTATATTCCCGATGATCTTTGGGAACAGCTTAGTCAGTATTTGAAGGAGAACCCGACGGAGAATGTATCTAGCGTGGTGCAGAATGCATTAAAGGATAAACTGCGTCCCCGTCATGGTGCTGGGCTAATTGAGTTGGCGGGAATCGTTAAAGATGCTCCAGCAGATTCTTCTGTGAATCCAGCTCATCGTATATGAAACGTTTGGTACTAGATGCTGGGGCCGTTGATTGCTTTATTGTCTCGTAATGATGACTATCATGAATTGGCCAAAAAAGGTTTTGCACGCTTACCCGAAGAGTTTGGCGAAGTTCTTATTCCTCTATCTATTGTGTTTGAAGTTTACAAATTTGTTGCCTTTAATGAATCTTTTGCAATAGCTCAGGAAATGTTAGCAATGCTTCAAGCAGAAACACTCATAGAACTCCTTTCTCAAGATGATTTTTGGGAGATATTTAATTTAGCAACTCAGTATCCTGACTGGACTGGAACCCTTGAGGATGCGTCGGTTTTAGTTGTTGCTCAACGAACTCAGTCGTTTGTTTGGACAATCGACTACAAAGACTTAGGTTTTTTCAAAAACATCAATTTCTGGTCTTCCTAATCCCTAATCTTCAACTCCCATGCCTGGGCACTAGCTCCTTAAGGGGTCATAGAGTGAAACCCTTGAAGAGTCAAGAGTTGCTGCGTTAAAAGTGAGTGCCCACAATAGCCCATCGCCATAACTGACGTAGTCTTATTGCCAAGGCTCCAGTGGAGACGGGTCACTTATCTGGGGTCAGCTTTGGTCTGTTCGCCATCAACGGATCAAACCTTTGAGAGGATGCGGAATGATCCAGAAGTAGAGGCGATCACCATGACCTATGTGATGGGCTATGAGCGGCACCAGGGTTGAATACTGGAGGATCTGAGCCAGTTAAGGGACGGCAGTGAGTTTGATATTCGTAACCCTGCCCTGGTGGATGAAGCAACTCAAACCTCTCCAATCAGGCAGATTGAAGTGAAGCGTGACAAACGTCCCATTAGCGAATTGTGCCAGCATGTTGTTCAACGGGGATAGGCTTGAGAAAATAGAGCTTGATGAATTGCCAGCCGTTGGAGAGGAAACATGGGAGTTTCCGTAGGGCTTTGATGAAACCGGGGGCATTAGTGGCGTCGATCGCCCGGAGTTGCTCGTTGTTGCTGACACAGGTTTCAAAACGACCATAGAACTCTGGGTTGTCCACATCTAAAATCAGGGGAAAAACTCGCCCAGCCGTTTGATTAGTTTTTTCAATAACTTCTTTGTCGTAATTGCGAGCTTCCAAGCCTAAACAAGCATAGAAATCGGAACGCTGAATATCGTTAAGATACATGGTGGCAAATACGGACAGAAGGAAGAAGCGGCACCAAAGGCGAGCCTTCCAATCATTGAGGGTGTGGGGTTGAGCCCGCATTAATGCATCAAAGAAGTCTCCATGACGATTTTCGTCTTGGCACCAATTTTCAAAAAATTCAAAAATTGGATAAATACAGTCTTCGGGATGTTGCTCCAGATGACGATAAATAGTGATGTAACGCCAGTAACCAATTTTTTCAGAGAGATAGGTGGCGTAGAAAATAAATTTGGGTTTAAAGAAGGTATATTTTCGGCTTTTGGTCAAAAATCCTAAATCCAAGGACAGATTAAAATCAGCCATGGCCTTGTTCAGAAAACCGGCGTGGCGGGCTTCATCACGGGACATGAGGGTAAATCCTTCTGCCAGCAAAGGATTTTTATTTTTGAGGCGACGGCCTAACTCCTTATAGAGGAGAAATCCTGAAAATTCGGCTGTGCAAGAACGTTCTAGAAACTCAATAAATAGACGACGTTTTTCCCCATCAATGTGATCCCAAGACTTTTGGAATGATTCATTGCGGACAAAATGATGGCGATTGTAGTCTGTCCGAAATTCTTCGATAATGGCTTCTAACTCCTCTTCATTGGGAGAAATGTCCATTTTGGCCATTTCATCAAAGTCAGTGGTGTAAAAGCGGGGGGTCAAGATGGTTTCTTTGGCCGGCACTTTTACACCGGGGCGGATTTCGTCAAATCCAGGTTTTTCGAGGGTATTAACCATGAGTTATAAAAAGGGTTTTTTTGAAAGTTATGGGAGAAATATATAGAGAATGCACAGCGTGTCATCGTCAGTTTAGCAAGGGTTTAACTGGGTTTCTGTCCCACTCCGGCAAATGTAACATTCTGTAACCCATTCTCCTGCGCCAATTCAGGATTTCACCCAGAGCGGGTTACTTATCTTTGCTGAAACCCTTAAAGTTTGATTTAGGATCAGACAATCAATCACGACTCTCTCTTTTTTACCGTTGCTCCGTTATGCCTTTGCCCCTCCGCCGTCTTTTTTCTTGTTTTCTCAAGTGGGGATTGTTGACGCTCCTGTTTGTTGGTTATGGCAGTTTTCCTCCTCCAGCTCTCGCAGATGGCGCAAACGCCATTGCATCTCCTGAGTCGTTCAGGCCCTATTTAAATCGGGCGATCGCCAAAGTCACGGAGTTTCAACTCAACAATGGCTTACGGTTTATTGTGATGGAGAACCATGAGGCTCCAGTCGTCTCGTTTTATACCCTCTTTGATGTCGGAGGAGTAGATGAACCAGAGGGAAAAACCGGAGTTGCCCACTTTCTGGAACATATGGCATTTAAAGGCACTGAAACCATTGGCACAACCGATTATCTCCAAGAAAAACAGGTATTGGCACAATTAGATGACACCTTTGAACAACTAAAAATCGCCAAAGCCAACGACGATCGCCAAAAAGCTGAAACCCTGGAAGTGCAATTTGCCGAACTTCAATCTAAAGCCGGGAAATTAGTCGAACGGAATGAGTTCGGCGAAATCATTCAAACAGCAGGCGGTGTGGGACTCAATGCAGCAACCGGGACAGATGCAACATTTTACTATTACAGCCTGCCCAGTAATAAGTTAGAACTCTGGATGTCCCTGGAGTCTGAACGTTTTTTAAACCCGGTCTTCCGCGAATTTTATAAAGAGCAACAGGTCATTTTGGAAGAGCGACGCATGCGAACCGAAAATAATCCTGTCGGCACGATGGTTGAAGCCTTTTTAGCCGAAGCCTTTACGCAACATCCCTACCGACGGCCGGTCATTGGCTATGACCAAGACATCCGTAATCTTTCACGGCAAGATGTGAGTAACTTCTATCGTGAGCACTATGTTGCCTCTAACATGACCATTGCCATCGTGGGGGATGTGAATGTCCAGCAAGTACAACAGATGGCCCATACTTATTTTGATCGCTTTCCGTCTCGTCCCAAACCCGTCGGCATCTCTGTCACGGAACCACCCCAGCGTCAGAGTAAACAAGTGGCACTGACCCTGCCTTCCCAGCCTTGGTACTTTGAAGGATACCATCGGCCCAGCATGGCTGACCCCGATAATGCGGTCTATGACACCATCACAACGATTCTAAGTCGCGGACGAACGTCTCGGCTATATCAATCTTTGGTGGAACAGCAACAAGTTGCCTTAGTGGCCCAAGGATTTAATGGATTTCCCGGAGAAAAATATCCCAATCTAATCCTTTTTTATGCCCAAAGTACGCCGGAGACAAGTTTAGATGAGCTGGGTCAGGCGCTACATCAAGAAGTGACTCGTCTGATCACAGAGCCGGTCGCAACGAAGGAATTGGAACGGGCCAAAAATTTACTCCAAACAAGGATATTACGATCCTTAGACTCTAACCGCGGCATGGCGGAACGATTAGTTAAGTATCAAGTGCTGACAGGAGATTGGCGTAATCTATTTGCTCAAATTGAGGCGATCGCCACCATTACACCAGCAGATATTCAACGGGTTGCCCAACAGATCTTTCGTCCCGAAAATCGTACAGAGGGGCGCATCATTCCCGATCAAACCCAAGTGCCATAATCGCCCAGCAATTAGTATAGACGACCCAAGACATAATCTACTAATTCCAACAGTGATTCACGACTGACCGAAGCGGGAAGATGGCTAATATGTTCTCTAGCTAATTGGGCATGATCTGCCGCTAATTGGCGCGATCGCCGGATGCCATCGCTCGTTTCAACAATGGACAAAGCTTGCTCGATGTCTCCCACTTCCGTAAATTCCCGTTCGATCAAAGTCTGTAGAAAAGGTTGCTCCACCATGGCATACATTGCTGGAGCAGTGATATTACCGCTAACTAAATCCGAGCCAGCGGGTTTACCCAGCACTTCTGTGGGGGAAGTAAAATCAAGGATATCGTCAACAATTTGAAAGGCTAGTCCTAAATTTTTGCCGTATTCGTAAAGATGTTCGCAAATTTGGAGGGGAGCACCACTCAAAACGGCAGCGGCTTTGGCACTATTTGCAATCAGAGAAGCCGTTTTGTAATAACTTTTTTCTAGGTAAATCTCTAAGGTTAATGAAGTATCGAAGCGATTAATACTTTGTAAAATTTCCCCTTCTGCAAAATTGCGAATCACCTCTGACAGCAACTTAACCACCTGTAAGTTATCAAGATTGGCTAGGTACCAGGAAGATTGGGCGAAGAGAAAATCTCCCGCCAATACAGCTACCCGATTATCAAATAAATTATTGACGGTGGGGACATTACGACGCAATTCGGCTTCATCCACTACGTCGTCATGAACCAGGCTAGCGGTATGGATCATTTCAGTGATTTCTGCCAACCGCCGATGTCGAGCAGTTAAGTCGTCTTCCCCTAAGGTTGCTCTAGAAGCTAACAGGACGATCGCCGGACGAACCCGTTTCCCGCCCGCCTCAAAGAGGTGTTCAGCCGCAGCGCCTAAAATAGGATGCCGCGCACCGATCAACCGCTTAAGATTATCAGTCAACAAACGAAGATCGGACTCAACGGGGGCGAAAAGAGAAGTAGTGGAGATCATCTGCTAGCCAAACTCGGCGGAGACATTTACGAAAGTTTACATATCTTGATGCTTATTTTAAGATAACCTTTCTGGCGGAAAAAATGGGAAATCCTAAATTTTCACGATTTTTCCAGATTAAACCGGCATTTGTTCTATAGTTCTCGGCAGCAAAAGTTGGGTCTACGTTAGTATTGAACATCAATAATCCAGATCGTTATGTTAGTCTATATATTAGGGATTTTCAGCAACTGCCTAGAAGCAAAGATAGTAAAGAAAGACTTATATTGTTGGCTGTACAATTTGCCTTTGATCGCTTAGACGTACTGTATTTTGCCAATGCCACTTTTAAGGTATCTTTTTCGTCAATGCGTAAATAATCTAGCCATGCTGGTGTGAGCGAGTTGGACTGACGATTGGTTATGAATCAACAGCCAGTCCACCGATAGGAAAATATGGTTAGTTGGTAAAATTTGCCTAACTCAGAAGGGGGCTTTTCGACTTCTGGACAGGGATTAGGGTGTTGATAATCACGATTTAATATCGTCACTGCCACAGCTCAATGGAACTACCAAGAGATTTCTGATTTTCATCAAAAATCTCTCCGGATCTGTTCGAAGTAAGGTGTGCATAAAACGTGTTAATGAGCCAATTAATTAAACAAATTTTATTGAAGTCACTTTTTCAGTTTTAATAAGGATCATCCATTATGGTTTTCAAAATTTTGTTGTTAGCCTCTATCTATATCGGCACAATTTACGGTGTTCTTTTGTTGGCGAACATTATTGAAAAACGTCTAAAAAATTGTGAGCCATAGTTTAGTACGGGACTTTAGCACACAACATAGCCCACTATGCCAAAAAATACTTCCTGCCTTAATCCGGTGCAAAGGTTTCCAGTAACCGACTGACCCGTGATAGCAAGTCTTTCTGCATCGGTTTATCCAGGGGTTGACGATTTTCCAACGTCGGTCGGTTCAAATAGCGCCTAATTCCTTCGTTAACCTGTTGCTGAATTAATAACTCCAATTCCTCGCTGGCTCGACTACGCTGATAGGTCGCGCCTTCCTCAGTTGTCGCATATAAAGGCGGTAAACGGTTGAGGGCATAGGCAGCAACGTCTGTAATTTCTAGACCATCATGGGGCATTACTTGATGATGAGCAAGCTGGGTAACCACCTCATTAATCACCATTTCTTCCATCAAATTCGTAAATTGCTTTTGGGGCATCGCCACAACTTCCCCATTTAGTAAAGCTTCCATAAGTCGGTCAAGGGACTTATATTCTTCTAACGTCAACTCTTCAGCGTTTTCACAAATACGACCCACTTCAGCTTCCATTGCCGGAGTTAAATATTTTTCTTGTAAGGCTTGGGCGACAATTTTTTGAATACTCATAAGGGCAAGACCAGCAGCCTACGGGGACGAGCAAGCTCAAACGTTTAAATGCAAGCAGACGGGAATGAATAATTAGCTTCACCCTTACTGTACCAAGTTACTTTTCCTGGGGATCATCCCAAGACTAAAAATATTGATAATCAAGCCGATGTTACAAAATCCTTATTGGTCAGTAAGTCAGCAATATTTAGTTTGGTTTATTTTTTGTCTGCTGACTTAATCACGTATTGATAAAAAATCAAGCCCCCACCTTGGAAGGCTTGACCATGGAACCCCGACGTATCTTGCGGACGGGTTGAAGCAGCCAATAGATTTATTCTTCATCACCGCCACCAATACCAATACCTGTGTTGTAGATTTCTGCATTCTGGATATTAATCCCAGTGACAGTTGCCCCCGTAACTTCTACGTCATAGAGTTTGGCATAGGCAAAATTCGCGGACTGCAGATTGGCATGGTTTAGACTGGCATTGGTTACCATGGCTCCTTTAAGCTGGGCAAACGCTAAGTTAGCCCCGGTCATATCTGCCCCTTCGAGGTTCGCTTCGTCGAGGTTAGCCCCTTGTAAATTGGCATTCCGCAGGTCTGCACCAATTAGGTGAGCACCACTCAAATCTGCGCCTTGTAAGTCACAGTTCATGCAGGCATTGGTTTCTAGTAATTGTTGTACATGAGCCGGGTTTTCGGCGATCGCCGGGCGACCTAAGGCTAAGGGGGAGACTAATGTTAGCCCGATCCAAAATAATGTGCGTTTCATAATGATTTCCTCGCGCTTAAACGCTTTCTACTTTCACGGTAACGGAGAGGAGAGGGGGTTGTCTTCACCCAATCGGGCTAATTTGAATGGGTGAATTGCCGCAGCGGCTGTCACAATGGCAGAATTCGATTGTTCTGTGTCTGTATTTCCCATGTCTCGAGTTAAAGCGTTGCAATGGTATTTACTATCCCGCTTGCTATTGGCACCGCTAATGCTATGGACAATTGCTACGGTGGTTTTTTTACTCCTGAGGGCAACCCCTGGTGATCCGGTCGATGCTATTTTGGGAAATCGCGCCCCCGAAGCCGCCAAAATGGCAATGCGAGAACAGTTGGGTCTCCACAAGACCTTAATTGGACAATATTTTGATTATCTCCAACAGTTACTGCAATTAGATCTTGGTCACTCGCTGGTGAGTAAAGGGCAATCCGTTAGTGCGGTTATCCAGCAATATTTTCCCGCTACAGCCGAGCTAGCACTGTATAGCCTAATCATTGCTGTTGTCATTGGCGGCGCGATTGGAATGGTGGCAGCAACTCGTTCTGGTACAGCCCTTGATGCCGGGGGGCGGATATTTGGCATTGTGAGCTATTCGTTACCTATTTTTTGGGTGGGAATGCTGATGCAATTGGTCTTTGCGGTGCAGCTGCGCTGGTTTCCCCTCGGGGGTCGTTTTCCCCTGGGCAGTGACCCGCCGACAACTTGGACAGGACTGTTAACGGTGGATAGCTTATTACAAGGGAATCTGGCCCAATGGGGATTGGCGATGTACCACTTAGCTCTGCCTTGTTTTAGCTTGGGCCTCTTATTAAGTGGTATTTTTGAACGAATGGTGCGGGTGAATTTACAACAAACGCTGCAATCAGATTATGTCGAAGCCGCAAGGGCACGGGGGATCGGGGAGCAGCGTATTTTATTTGCCCACGCCTTAAAAAATGCCCTCATTCCCGTCATTACGGTGTTGGGGCTGACCTTTGCCTCTTTGTTAGGAGGGGCTGTTTTGACAGAGGTGACATTTTCTTGGCCGGGATTGGGCAACCAACTCTATGAAGCTATTTCCCGCCGGGACTATCCCCTGGTTCAGGGCTTGATGATTTTTTTCGGGGCGATCGTGGTGGTCGTCAGTTTAGTGATTGATTTGATCAATGCTTACATCGATCCCCGTATCCGCTATTAAGGGTTAAGAAATTGGTTTCCACCGGAGAACAATGACGATACTCTTCCCAGATCTCTAGCGTCATTAGCGGGAGGAATTGGACTCAATAAAACGAGCGTAGCTGAGTTGGTTGATTTGATTCCATTGAAAAATTTCTGTCCGGAACGTTAACCATTGGTCATAAATTGCTTTAAAGCTTGGATCTTTACTGGCCATATCTGACAATAATGCTGTGGATGCCTTTTGGGCCGCGTCTAAGATTTCATCAGAGTAAGCGGTGAGTTCAGTGCCGCTATCAACCAAGCGTTGTAGTGCTTTCCCGTTGAGCGCATCATAATGGACGAGCATTCTCTGATTTGCTGCTTTGGCCGCAGTCTCGATGACAGCTTTATAAACTTCTGGCAACTTTTCCCATTGACTTTTGTTGATGAGGGCATCTAGCGTCGGTCCAGGTTCCCACCAGCCCGGATAGTAATAATATTTTGCGGCTTTATTGAGTCCTAATTTTTCATCATCATAGGGCCCCACCCATTCAGCAGCATTAATTGCCCCCCGGTCTAGGGCCAGGAAAACTTCTCCCCCTGGCAGAACCTGGACATTGACGCCTAAGGCAGCCATCACCTGTCCTCCCTGACCCGGAATTCGCATTTTTAACCCTTGGAGGTCACTGACGGTCTGCACGGGCTTTTTAAACCATCCCCCCATCTGCCCCCCCGTGTTGCCACAGGGAAAGTTAATGATATTGAAATCGCTGTAAAGATTATGAATTGCCTCCAAGCCTCCGCCAAAATACAACCAAGCATTCTGTTGTTGGGCACTGAGGCCAAAAGGGATAGATGTCGCAAAGCCTAGCGCCGGATTTTTGCCGACATAGTAATAACTACCAGTGTGCCCACATTCCACCGTGCCATCTTGCACCGCATCTAACACCCCCAACCCCGGCACAATTTCCCCTGCGGCATAGGGCGTAATCTGAAAATTGCCCCCGGTCATGGCCGCTACCTGATCACAGAAGTATTGGGCCGCCCCAAAGATGGTATCCAGAGATTTAGGCCAACTGGTGACCATGCGCCAACGAAGTTTAGGTAATGCGGCAGTTGTCCCCTCTGCTTCACTTGGGGGTAAGCGTTGTCTACAGGCCACTAACGCAGCACTACTAGCGGCGATCGCCGATTGATTTAAGAGGGTGCGACGTTTCATAGTTTCATCGGCTATGGGCCAACAGGGATATTTCAAAGTTAGGACTATTCTGATTCCAACTTAGTTTGTGTCGGGGCAGCAGGAGTAAACCAAAGATAGCAAAATCTGGTAATAATTCTCCTGTAATGGTGTCTGAAAGATACGTCTGGTCAAGTTTTCAGCAGATATGACTATAGGTTACCGGTCTCCGATTTTAGGCAAACTTTAGCCGAAAGTCTTATGAAGTAAGGATTTTGCCAGAATAATGCTGGGAAAAGCGACTAATAATGACAATTCTTCAAAGCGCTAAAGCTCTTTCTCTGTATCGGTTTTAAGCTATCATCACCCTGGAATCACCCCCTGAATGTTAGACCCATGGATTTTTATGTTCTGCCTGTCCTTTTTCCGGCTCTTTTAATTGATATTGTCCTCACGGTTAACTTGCTACGGGACAATCCTCGGCTACAGGCAGGGAAGAAAGCATTAGGGGCATTGGTTGCATCCCCCCTATACTTTATTGCATCCGTCATTTTGGTCTTTATCTTTGGTCAAGATCCACGATTTCAAGAACAGGGGGCGATCGGCTTGGCAGTCTTCCTCGGTGTCGGCATTGTTTTTACGATTCTGCGTCTGTTGGTGGGCTTAATCTTATTGATCAACTTGATGAGGCATAAATAGCTATGCCTTACCCATAAGTCTTAACTGATAAAGGTTGTGCTACAAAAAAAGAACTTGAACGCCCGATCACCAGAGCCATGCAGCGTAATGGCGATCGCCTCACTAATATCCCAGACGGGACTGATACTTTTTCGCTTTGCCATCGAAGGGGGTCTGGCTTGATTTTTCTCTGAACATTCTTCCAAGCTTTGATAAAAATCATCTACTCCACAAAAAATTTGAGTCAGGTCTAAACGTGGTCAAATTAGGGTCATGGCTAGAATCACTCTATTTTCTACACTCTGAGGTTCAATTTTAGCTTTTTTCTTTGTCGAGCTCGCGTTAACCAACCTCCACGGGTGAAGCCTCCGAATTAATGGCGTGGAATCAATAAGATTTCATATCAAGCTTGTCTTCTTAGAGGTTTTTTTTCTCATCTTCTGTTTCGACAACCTCCTGCTTCTCATGTTCTGATTTGACATGCTCATCAGAGTCTCTATCTTTGGTAAAGGTTTTTTTAACCCTTCTTGGTGTTTGTTCTATAGGATCGGCAATCTCAGAAACGAACCCGAAACAATTTCGTTGGGGAATTAACCTTGCTGTTATTTGGTAAAACTTAGGTCGTTCTTCCGAATCCTTCCGAAAACGATAGGGAGGTTGATCACTCCAAATAAGAGGCAGATGCTGGTTATTCGGACGGCTTTCATAATTTTTTAATTCATTGCGATAAATACTGAAAACCGGGCGACGACACTGGGGAATAAACTGCCACACCCCACGGAGCACAAAAATTCCAGGATCGGTTTTCTCATTTTGCTCTAGTCCCATCCAAACCACTTTAAAACTTAATCCTTCCCCTTTAGACTGGGGGTAGCACTTTATCCAAACCTGTTGTCCTTCTAAGTTGCTGGCAATAGTCAGTACACGTCGGGGAAAATATAAAGGGAAATTGGTATCGCGAATCTGAATACAGAATTTATCTTCTTCTTTGATCAATTTTCCTCGGAGCCAACCGATCGCCTGATAATAATTTTGAGGAGAAGTGTCAAGAGTTGTATCACTAGGGGCAGGCTGGGCAAGCGGCTTACTACTGGGGGGAGTGGGCGTCGCTTGAGGTGGTTTGGGAGGTGTGGGTTGCATTATCGACAAAATGTTGAAAACAATCTTGGACAAATCAGCAGTATGCCAATTTATGTTTGCTTAGTATGCGGGACAACATGACCCAACGCAAGGGTCAATAGCCCATCCACACGGGCCTCCAGTCACCCGGAAAAGACATGGGTTTCATAGCATTCGATAAACCTGAACAAATATCCCCCATCGTCCATGGGATAAGATAATGCCAACGAATTTTTTCCTGCGTACTATTCGAGCAAAATAACATGTCCGATGTTCCCAATGCGTCCATCCCTTCTTCCCACTCCCCCAACACAGAGCCTCAAACAACAGCTTCTGAAACACCAGCAGTATCGAATGATGTGGCTCAGCAACTCCAGGTATTAAAAGATCAGATCACCGAACTCAATAACAGAATTGATGATATAGTTTTACTAATCCCTGACATTCAACGTTACGAACCCCTACAAAAAGCATTGGAGCGCCAGGACTTTAAAACAGCAGATGCGGCCACAACTCAAATTATCTTAGAAACCGTAACGGCGACACGAAGTGATTTCAGCCCAGAAATGCTAGAAAAATTACCCTGTTCGGTGCTCAATGTGATTGATGGACTCTGGCGCAACTACAGTGACCATCGCTTCGGCTTTAGCCGCCAGTTACATTTCTATCAATCTGTTGGGGGAAGTATTGAGACCCTGCGTTCCCAGGATCGAAAGGTCATGGGTGCATTTGCCCAAAAAGTAGGCTGGGTTGTGGAGGGAAAAGTTCGTTTTGATGAGTATGACCAGTGGGACTTTTCTCTCAATGCCCCTGAAGCTTCCTTTCCTGCTATCTGGTGGAAGTCGCCCTATGGCTTAAAAATGGTGACCTTCTTCTTTATGCGTCTTCTGGAGTGCAACCTGAACGAGGATTGAAGCTAATAGTGTTAAACGATTTAAGAATCATCAGGGCAATCGCGTCATGTCAATAATTTACGATTATTCGCAATATATTGAGAATCAAGTCAATAAGAGGGCATTTTCTGTATCAGATTGATACAAAAAATCTCCAAACGTGGGATTTTGGGGGGTCATGCGATTGCCCTATAAGATCAGTCTCTTTGACGCTCTCGCCCGGTTGTGCGTCGAAATATGGTGGGTGGGGTAACTGACACAGATCCCAGAGGCAAAAAAATATTCCCATAAAAAACTATCCGCTCCCCGAGTAAAACTCGAAGAGCGGTCTAGGCGGGTCAAACACTAGTTGTAACCTGACTGCCGGAAGAAACTTTAGGTTAAATCTATTCGGAAAAAAGGAATAGAAATAATTTAAAGCATGGCCCCGGCGCACAGCCGGCTAACTACAACTAGGTGACCCATTTGCATACTACTTTCTACCATGGGCATCACCTCCTGTATTCCTGAACGGACTATTAATTGATTTACATTCACTAAACTAACGCACCTTTTTGGAGAATGCAACACAGGCGCGCAAGAATCCCTGTAAACTTTGTGAGTGCTTCCCCCAGTGCAGATGGAGATAACTGCCAACCACATTATGTTGTGACCATCCTTCACAAAAAGCTTGGTCTTCTTTTAGTAAGCCTTTTAAGCGATACAAGGGTTGGGGGGGTAAAGGGAAGGCCTGGGAATGGTGAAATTCATGCCCGCAAAATCGCTGTCCCGTTTTTAACCAGCTAGACCTTTCGCTCACAATGGCTTGGCGGTAACCCAGGGTCAATTTTGGCATCATTTTTATCGTCAAGGGCAAGATTCCGAGCAGAGGATAGCCGACGGCATCAAAATTAATCAGTGCCTGACTGAGATACATTAAACCGCCACATTCGCCATAGACGGGCAAGCCCTGTTGAATAAGTTGTTGTAATTGGTGTTTTAACGATTGGTTACTGGCCAGGTCTTCGGCAAATAATTCTGGAAAGCCTCCGCCTAAATACAGTCCGTCGATCGCCATAGGCAAGTGGGGGTCATTCAGGGGGCTAAAGGGAATCAGGGTCACTCCAAAGTGTCGTAGTAAGTCTAGGTTGTCTGCATAGTAGAAATTAAAAGCGGCGTCCTGGGCGATCGCCAAGTGACAGGGATAGTAATTAGAACCATGATTAACTGGCTCAAAGCAGGACGGGGCAGGGGAACCGATTGGGGGCGATGCTAGCAACGGCAGCAGCTTAGACCACTCCAGTTGCGTAGCGGCAAGGTTAGCCAAGCGGTCAAAGTATTGATGAATGGCTGGGAGTTCTCCACAGGGGACTAATCCCAGATGTCGAGCCGGCAACTGGAGGGCTTGTTGACGAAACAGCACCCCAAGAATGGGGATGTTTAAAGGGTCTAAGGCCGTTCTGAGGAGTTGATGATGGCGATCGCTCCCCACTTGATTGAGAATGACGCCAGCAAGGGTGATCCGAGGATTGAAGTGACGGTAACCCTGCACAATGGCCGCAACAGAACCGGACAAACTCCGGCAATCGATCACCAGTACGACAGGGATTTGGAGTAATACCGCAATGTGGGCGGTGGAGGCATAGTCCGAGCGGTCACGGTAAGGAATACCATCGAATAACCCCATGACCCCTTCAATCAAGCTATGGGTCGTCTGGGCGGCATGGTGGGCAAAGCACTGCTGGACATACCCTTCTGAGGTCAAAATAGGGTCGAGGTTACGGCAGGGGAGTCCGGTAACCTGGCTATGGAACATGGGGTCAATGTAGTCTGGCCCGACCTTAAAGGACTGTACCCGCAGTCCCTGCTGAGCCAAATAGGCCAAGATGGCCAACGTGAGGGTGGTTTTTCCCGCGCCGCTTCTTTCTCCCGCAATGATAATGGTCATTCTGCTCTGACCCTTTGTTGCTGAGACACAAGGGCTTCAATGGCGGTTAATAATTCCTTTTGTCCCCAACCCCGGTACAAATTAGCGGCGATCGCCAGTGCCCCGGCACCAACCCCTTCCTTTACAAATCCTTGCTCGTAGGCCCTCAGTGGGGCGAACGTTGAATCGGCGAAGCTTAAAGGGGTTGCCATGAGGGAAATCGGGGGTAGCAAGTGGGCTAGACCAACGGCATCGGCGGTCGGATCGTCACAGACCCAACGGGTGGTTCCCACCACGATTTGATTTAAGTGGGTCGGCAAATTCTGCTGGAGCGTCAACGCTTGAATTAAGGCATAGACGGCTAACATTTTGGGTCCCCCCGGCTAGCATGACCCCTGTTTTTTGGCTCGCGGCGATCGCCATTCCTGCGATAACCGCTTGCATGGGATCCCCCACCGCCGCCACTATTTCTAACGGTGTTTTTAAACTTTTGGCAGCCGCTAATCCTTGACGGACGAGTTGTCGTTTTTGCCTATGGTTGCATTGGAGATGGCTACTGTTAACCTTGCCGTCTGCATCAATGTTTAAGCCTTTTAATACCCCTAGGGCAGTGGTGGTCCCCCCCACAACACATTCCCCCAATATTAAGTAGTGTCTGGGGGAGGCCCCGGCTAACGTTTCACCAAACCCTAATCCCTGCTCAAACAGATGCTGTGCCATGGGTAAGGATAACGCGCGACCCGTGGATAAACAGCGGGCGGGCTGGCCTTGCAAATCAATGGCTGGCACGTTAGGGGCAATGGGTAATCCGGCATTGAATAAATAAACCGGAATGTTGAGCGCGGCGGCTACGGCACGGCTGATAAAAACCGGGGAAATCCCTAAATTCAGCGGGGGTAAGGGATACTGAGCGTTGGTTTGATTCCCCGTCACTAAAAACTCTGCATCGGCGATCGCCGTAAACTGACGATCCTGGGGGGTTTTGCCCGCTGCAGAAATTCCTGGAATTAAGCCAGTTTCGGTAAACCCCAACACACAAGCAAACACAGGGGGATGATGGCGGTACTGGTCTAACCACCTCGTTCCCTGTTCGATTTGGGTAGCAATCCTGACTCCCTGATCGTTGCCCCCAAGGACTTGCATCATTTTGTGTCTCACTAGCTCGTAATCACATCCCCCATCAACAAGGCGGTAATAAAGAGCAACAGGATAGCTACCAAAAAATCTAGAATTTTGGGTGATAAACGGCGAGCGATCCACACCCCCAACGCGACCCCCAATAGGCTGGTGACAATGAGGGCGATGGCAGACCCCGCAAAAACCACCCATGGTGAGCCTGATTCTGCACTGATGAGGAGGGTACTCAATTGGGTTTTATCGCCCATTTCCGCGAGAAAAATCGTCAGAAACGTGGACACAAAAATTGGGCGAAAGTTTTTGTGACGGGAAGGGTCAGCGGTGGTCGGCTCCATTGACATGGGCATTTATAAAAGAAGACGGAATATTGGCGGAACTTGAGCAGCGGTTTAAACCAGATCAGTCGGGGTCAACGAACTAAATTTAATTTAATTTAAATTGAGTGATTTAACTGGATTCAGTAATGACACGCTGAAGAAGTCAAGCAGGATGACTGCCTGACCATCCACTTAAAATATAGTCATTAGTTGGTTAGTGGCTTTGTAAGAGGGGGCTCAGTTTGGGAATTACGCACTAACGGCACTTCTTCTACCCGTGCTAACGGCTCCGGCTCTAAAGATTTCATCGTCCGGTTACCGGATAGTTGTTTAATCAATGCCGAGCGGGGATCATGGAGTAAATAAAAAACTTGATCCCCCACCTCCGGTGTCTTCTCCCATTGGGTCAACTGCCAATTTCTCTGACGCTTGACCATCAACGGTAGCAGCTCGCCGGAGCGAACCAACGCTTGAATATGGGCAAATTGTAGATCCAGCCCCGTCTCCCGGAAGGTTGTCGTTCCCACTTTGACCTGATCGGCCTCTAAATATTTATTCCATGTTTTAAACATCTGCTGATGGGTAAAGATTCTCACTCCGGCTTTATTTAACAGGGTCATATTGTCGGAGATTTTATCGGGCCCGACCACACAAACCCTAGGTGGGTTAAATTCTGCCGCTGCATTTTGGGCCAGTACTAGGTTTACTTCCGCATTACTGGTTAACGCCAGGAAAGCCCCCATTTCTCCAATCCCCGCCTTTTCTAATGCCTCCGTATCCAAGGCACTGGCTTCAAACACGGTTAAGCCATCGGCGATCGCCGCTTGACAGGCTTCAGTATTCGTATCAATCACGACCACTGATTCCCCTTGGGATTGGAATAAACGCGCCAGCAGTCGACCGATGGGGGTACTGCCAATAATTACTGCCCCCGTGCTTGTGGCTTCGGTAATGCCCAATATTTGCGCTAAGGGTTTTGCCGTGAGTCCCTGCAGAAATACGGTCATGATAATGGTCAAAAAGACCATTGCCTTAATGGAGTCTCCCCCATTAATCCCTTGCTCTGTCAGCAGGAGGGAAAACAGGGATGCAACAGAGGCTGAAACAATTCCCCTCGGTGCAATCCAGGCCACAAAGAGTTTCTGTTGCCAGGAAAATGGACTATTCCAGGTACACAGTGCCACACTCAGGGGTCGCACTACTAGCATTAAAACGAGAACCGTCAATACACTCCCCCAGCCCAATACCCAAAAACTCGGTAAGGACAACTCTGCAGCCAACAGGATAAACAGCACTGAAACACAGAGGATGGTGAGTTTTCCTTTAAAACGTTTCAACATGCGATTATCTGGCAGGGCTGAAAAATTGAGAAAAATTCCCATTGCCACCGTTGCCATCAATCCTGACTCACTGACAATGGCCTCTGCCCCGCCAAATACCCCCCAAACCCCGGCGAGCACAACCAAGTTACTAATTTCTTCGGACAAAAAATTGGCCCGCTTAACAAATAGGCTCAGGAGGAAGCCACCACCAACTCCAATGAGGGTTCCCATGCCCAGGCGCAAGAGGAGACCGGATAAAATTTCAACGATATCGGCTTCGACACTGACGTTTGTTTTAAAAATAGTTTCTAGCACCACCACCGCTAGAATGGCACCGACGGGGTCAATGAGGACGCCTTCCCCTTCTAGTAGGGTGGCGACGGGACGCTGGACTTGGACTTGTTTAATGAGGGGGCCAACCACGGTGGGCCCTGTCACCACCACCAATGCGCCATACAAAAACGCTAAATACCAGGGAAATTCGGCTAACCAATGGGCCGCTAAGCCGCCACCGATGAGGGTGAGTAATGTCCCGACAGTGACCAAGTTGCGCAAACTACCGGACACATTGCCTAATTCCCGTAGCCCTAAATTCAACCCGCCTTCAAACAAAATAATGGCGACGGAAAGGGAAACAATGACTTCCAGCCCATCCCCAAAATCATTGGGGTGAATCCAGTGCAGGCCGCTATTCCCTAAAACAATGCCAAAAATTAAGAGAAATACAATGCTGGGGACTTTCAGAAAGGCTGCCACCACCTGTGCTCCGATGCCAAAAAGGACAGTCAGCACAATCTGTAGCGTCAGAGTGAGGGAACCTTCCATAGAGTTAGGTAGGGAGTTTAGGGGACAGGGGCAAAGGAGAAGTCGGGAAACAACGGTGATACCAGCTAACAAGCTGGTTGCTGTCTACCGCAAGTATTTCGCCCAAAAACTAGACATAATGAAAAAGGCTAAGCCCGTACTAACCGTTAATGCTGTTCACCAAAACAATGCAATCATCCCGATTGAGAGCACCTTATCTTAACAAACCTGATGTTTATCTTGAGCGATGCCGGTTTTGCGCCCTTTTATCCTATGGGGATGTTGAGCCATGAAGCGTCCCCCCTCCTCCGTTTTTTCCGGCTTTACCCTCCATCGCCGACAACGAGATCGTCATTTTGATCAGCTGCGTTTAGTCCTGGTTTGTGGCGCGATCGCCATTTTATGGCTCAGTCAATTGGGGCAACAAGGGGGGGGACTTCCCCCCAATTCATGGCAAGCCCAAGCCCAGCTTTGGTTGGAACAATGGCACCATTTTCCGGCGATCGCCTGGAACGAGATTTTACCTCCGGGGCGATCGCCATTAACCGTCATAACAGTGGCATGGGGACTGCGAATATTGCCGCCGCATTGGGGACCGCTGTTACCGGCTATCATCCTCAACCTGCTCAGTCTTCCCTGCTTATACTGGCTCAGCAAAACCTTGCTCGGAAAAAGTTCAGCAGCCCTGCTGAGTGTGATTGTCTACGGCACCAGTTTTGGTGTGCTTTATGGAGTCCGACTAGAGCCAGCCCAGTCCCTGATGATGGGGTTGACGATTTTTAGCACCGCCGCGTTACTGTTTTGTCGCCTAGATTATCGGGGGTCACTGCTCTGGGGATTAACCTTAACGGCCCTCGTCTGGACGGATTGGAGACTCGGCGGCATTCTTTTGGTGACGGGCTTAAGCTTTTTACAATGGGATACTCCCCGTCTACTGCGGACTTTTTGGTTCTGGATTGGGTTAGGGTTGGGACTATGGCCGGCGATCGCCTGGGGGATGGGGGAAATGGTTTTGGGTAACAGCTTTGCCACTGCTATACCTGGATCTGCTATTGAAGATTCTTTCTTGAGCTGGCCGCAGGGTTACTGGTTCCTATTGGGCAATCTCCCCAGTTTGATTTTTGCGCTGACGGCGTTACAACAAACCCGCCAAGCATGGCAGTGGAGTTGGGGGCGTTTTTTTGCTTGCCATATCGGCTTGTATGGGGGGCTTTGTCTGATTACCGACCTGGGGTTTGGCCACCAAACTAAATTTCCCCTATTGATCTTTGTGGCGATCGCCGCTGCCAAAACCTTAGCGGAATGCCGCCAACCGACGGATCAAAAGCAAAACGCAAGCTACCCCCTCTGGTGGCGATCAGCATTTGGGGTCATCAGTTTAGTTCTCTTCTTAGCGCTGCTCAGTTTAGGGTATCAATATTTATGGGTCACACCGAACCAACCCCTATTAATGCCGTCCATTGGGATCATGGCGTTTTTGGGACTGACGTTGGTTATGACCACTTCACTGCTAATGCAGCGGCGGGCTGAGTTCATCTACATTTTATTTTGGGGGTTATATGTCAGCCTCCTGTTGCTGGTTAATACGCCCCTATGGCCGTCGTACTTTGTCGATGTTGATGTGAATTTACTGGAATTGCACAATATGGATTTTATCTAGTAATGAAAAAGCAAACTGGTGGAAGAATCTGCCAGAATCTTTGACGGAGAGCAGCGCAAGCTAGAAAAATAGACCAGAAAATTAACATTTTTTGAGTTACCCAACGGGCGGCGTCCTAAATGAATTCGACTCACTCGACTACTCCCCAACACGTTCTCATTGTCGGTGCATCAGGGGGCATCGGTCTCGCTTTTGTAGACTATTTTTTGACCCAAGCCCCATTCCCTGTCAAGGTTTGGGCGACCTTCCATGGCAATGGGACTGCTTTACAACAACTGGCTGCGGAGCAGGGCGATCGCCTGAGCGTGTTGCCATTGGATATCACGAATGAAGCACAAATCACGAGCTTGAGCCGACAATTGGGTAAACAGCCACTGCATTGGGTGATTAATTGTGTGGGCATTTTGCATGTGGACGGGCGATCGCCAGAAAAGAGTCTACGCCACTTGAATACAGCCCAATTACAGCGTTACTTTCTGGTCAACAGTATTGGCCCGGCGTTACTGGCTAAAACCCTGTTACCCCATTTTCGCCAAGCGGAACACAGTTGCTTTGCTACCATTTCCGCCAAGGTGGGCAGTATTGGCGATAATCACCTCGGCGGGTGGTATGGCTATCGCGCCTCGAAAGCGGCACTGAATATGTTGCTTAAAACCACGGCGATCGAATACAGTCGAGTTTCTCCGCGCACGGCGGTGGTGATGCTGCATCCGGGCACAACGGCCACGACATTATCGGAACCCTTTCAAAAAAATGTCCCCCCGGAAAAACTCTTTTTCCCTACCCGCACCGTTGCCCAATTAATGGATATCCTGTTAGACGTTACCCCTGGCGATAGCGGCAAGTTCTATAGTTGGGACGGCTCCATTCTGCCTTGGTAAACTGAATTGCTCACCTCCGCCGCTGCCACATCGGTATTACGGGGGGAAGTGTCTCGATATAATGGGGGCAGGTTAGCTTACTTGTCATAATTGGCCGAAAAAATTGGGGGTTGTGTCTCTACCAGATGAATTTTTATTTTCCACGCTTTGTTAAGCTTTTTTATCGTCGGGAGCCCATCTCCAGTTTTATATTGATTGCCGCCGCTGTTGATATGGTTTTGGGCGGGGTTGATGGTAGGCTCAGTCTTTTTTCGGTTGGGCTGTTGATGGCGATGTTGGCATTCTTGATTCGATGGAAGCAAGGAAATAGTCGTAAACCGTTACCCAGTCAACAATCACCCCGGCGTTACCTCCCCCCCAGCCCCGACGGCGATCGCCAACCCTTGCCCCTATTAACCAAGCAACGTCATCAGCGCCCTTATTAACAAAGATTGGCCTCGTCATCTTTCAACAATTGCTTGACTACAAACTACTAGAGTCAAGACTTTGGGCCACATCGGGGGAAAGGGGTAAATGGAGACCACACTCCTGTTTCAACCCATGGAAGCGGGTATCGCGTTCCTCTTCATCGCTGGTCATCATGGGCCGACTTGAATGCCAATCCCCCACCGACACATATCCTTGGTCAAAAAAGGGATGGTAGGGCAAACTATAGGCCGACAAGTATTCGTAAATGTCTTTGGCGTTCCAGTCAAGAATCGGAAAAATTTTATATTGCTCCCCCTGACGCTCCACCGCTTTAAGTCGCTGGCGATGGTGAGTTTGCTCTCGCCGCAAACCCGTCAACCAGGCGATCGCCCCCAGTTCCTTTAAAGCACGTTGCATGGGCTCAACCTTCCGAATGTGGTCATATCGATTCAGCGCCTCAACATTTTTTTCCTCCCACAATTTGCCATACAGTGCTTCCATGCGAGCCGGACTCAGGGGAGATTGATACACTTGCAGGTTAAGCATCAACCGTTGCGTCAATTGCTCAGCAAAGCGATAGGTTTCAGGGGGCAGGTAACCGGTATCAATCCAGATGACTGGAATCTCTGGAATAATGCGGGTAACTAGGTGTAGCATCACCGCCGCCTGGATGCCAAAACTCGTGCTCATCACCAATCTCTGGGGAAACGCATCCTTAGCCCATTGGACGGTTTTCTCCGCATTAGCCCTTTCTAATTGAGACTGGACTGTCGCTAAATCGAGGGAAGGTAAAACAAAGGAAGACATATCAGGGCGATGAGACCGAGCAGATAACGGATTTTGGGTTAAAGCACAAGGCTTAAGGGATGAGGTTAACGTATCCAACGAAAAGGGGGCATCAGGCATAGTAAGGAGTCTGGAACGGGCCAGCACAGATGACCAGATAGTCAGAACGGTGGTTCGGCCAACGCTAATAGAGAAGGCTCAGCCGCAATCATTCACAATTTTACCGGGTCACCACAGTGCATCGGGCTAAATTTATCGGTTATTCGCCACAATTACTGAGTATTTATTCTTGATTCCGATGGCAGACACCATTAAATTGAACGGGGTTTAATCGGAGCGTAGCGTATTAAGTTAGCCTTGAACAAGGCAACTACTGTCGTGTTTGTCCATGGAATATTTATTAGAAAATCGCAAGTACGTCCTAATTCTGGCAAGGGATGAGCCTCCCAACCTGGCTTCCTCGCCCGGCTGGTCGCAAGATTGGCAAGACGCAGAAAGTATTTTGCTCAAAATTGCAGAAACTTGCCACCATCTTAGCCCCAATAATTTGGATGTTTACGTCGCCAGTCATCCCCACTACTGCTATGAAAATATATTGCCCCATGAACTTAACCATGTCTTTACCCATTCCTTTGCTCCACCAGAGATTGATCTTTACAGCCCGATGGCAAAAGTTTTAGACACGTATTTTCGAGATCGTCATCATGGCCCGGACTCCCCTCAGGGTTTAATTATTATTACGGTGATGGATTGTGAACCGCCTAACCGCTATGCCATCATCCAATTGCTACTGGATGCCGCTAAAAAAGTAGAGAGCGAGACCGAAATCGGGCTTTTGTTCGCCCAGGTCGGGGAAGACGAGAGAGCCAAAGCTTTTTTGCAAACCCTAGATCGTGAGCTCCACCGTACCAATATCAATTTCGACATTATCGACACCCCAACCCTTCTTCACCTAAACCCCGACCGGATCAATCATTTTCTTTTGGGTGCCTTATTTGACTGATCAGGGTTAATCTCAGATCCATTTATTGATCTCAGGCTCATCTGCTTGCTACTTGAGCCATTGAGTAATGGGAGTTATGGCTCCAGCTCAAGGGTTAAACTTATTTCCTGATGCCAAACTTAGCGAAAGCGAGAGAACTACTTTGATTCGCTACAGGGTCAATCGGAGGCGGAACCGATAGAATCAGGAAGAAAAGTATTTATTAAAAATTAAAGCTGCTCATCATTCAGTGGAAATTACATTCCTTGGTACCAGTTCCGGCGTTCCCACCCGCTCCCGCAACGTTTCCAGCATTGCCCTCCGGCTCCCACAACGGGCTGAAGTTTGGTTATTCGACTGCGGTGAAGGAACTCAGCATCAATTTCTACGCAGCGACGTTAAAATTTCCCAACTGACCCGAATTTTTATTACCCATCTCCACGGAGATCATATATTTGGCTTAATGGGCTTATTGGCCAGTTCGGGGTTAGCCGGAGTAGGGCAAGGGGTAGAAATTTATGGCCCACCGGGATTAGAAGACTATCTATCAGCTTGCAGTAAATTGTCCCACACTCATTTTGGTCGTCGCCTGAGAGTCCACACGATTCGTAAAGACGGGTTGCTCTATGAAGATAAACAATTCCGAGTGGAGTGTGGTCTGCTGAAGCATCGCATTCCCGCCTATGGCTACCGGGTGACTGAGAAAGACCACGCCGGTCGGTTCGATGCGGCACAAGCTCAACAGTTAGGAATCCCCTTTGGACCCCTTTACGGTCAATTAAAGCAAGGCAAAACCATCACGTTACAAGACGGCCGTCAGTTTGATGGCAAAGATTTTTGTGCCCCCCCGGAACCAGGACGGAGTTTTGTGTATTGTACTGATGCGGTTTTTTGCGACGACGCGATCGCCCTGGCAGAAGGAGCCGACCTGCTGGTACATGAAGCAACCTTTGCCCACCAGGATGCAGAACTAGCCTTCGACCGCCTCCATTCCACGTCAACGATGGCGGCCCAGGTGGCCCTCCTCGCCAAAGTCAAACAATTGGTCATGACCCATTTCAGTCCCCGCTATGCGCCAGGCAACCCGCTACAGTTATCTAATTTATTAGCTGAAGCCCAAGCCATTTTCCCCAATACCCGGTTAGCCAAAGATTTTCTCAGTGTAGAAATTCCCCGCCACCGTGACCAAGCGTTGGTCTGATTTTTCCACGGCGCAGAGACCAAGCGACTTCTCTTGGGTCATCACAGATGGTACATTTTGGGCTGGACTTCATTTGTCTCGTTTTTTACTGGGAGCAGCGTTGATGAACATCATCCCGACGGCGATCGCCGATGTGTTTATTCTGGAGCCGGAGGTGTTTGGCGATGACCGGGGTTTTTTTTACGAAAGCTTTAACCAAAAAGTGTTTGCGGAAGGGGTCGGGATTTTTCCTACCTTTGTCCAGGACAATCATTCCCTATCGCGTCAGGGTGTTCTGAGGGGATTGCATTACCAAATTAAATCTCCCCAGGGCAAGCTGGTTAGGGTAACACGGGGGGAAGTGCTAGATGTGGCTGTGGATCTGCCGCCGCCGTTCTCCGTTCTTTGGGCAATGGGTGAGCTGCGTGCTGAGTGCCGACAATAAACGCCAGTTTTGGGTTCCAGAGGGGTTTGGCCATGGATTTGTCGTTTTATCGGAGCAAGCAGAATTTCTCTATAAAACCACTAACTATTACGCCCCTGAACACGAAAGAACCATCCTCTGGAATGATCGATTTGGCGATCAATTGGCAACTGCCGGGGAGACCCCATCTTGTCGAACGGAGATCAGCAGGGGCAATTATTTAAAGAAGCAGAGCTGTTTGATTGAAGTCGTTGTCTACCCATATCTAAAAACGGTGCTGAATCATCGAACTGAGATAGCA
>CALNXU010000036.1:0-34600 GCA_942490695.1 Merismopediaceae cyanobacterium
TGAGGTGAGTTCATGGCTTGGGTGAGGGCTATTGTTGCTTGATGGTTTTTAGTGTGATGAGTAGTAAGGGGATTTCGTCGGTGATAATGCTCCAAATGATGTCGTTATCTATGCCGAGATAGCCATGAATGATCCGGTTACGGGTTGCAATAATTTGTCGCCATGGAATTTCGGAATATTTTTTTCTAATTTCTTCGGGAATATGGGTTGCAGCTTCGCCAATGAGTTCTAAGTTTCTGAGGGTTGCGTCGTAGTAGGGTTCATTTTTGATGAATGCTGTTTGGTCGAGGGCTTGGGTGTAGCGCATCACTTTTTCGGCAAAGCGGATCATGTCATCGATATAAAATCGCCATTCTCGATCTGGGGTGTTTTTAGACATCGATTTTTTCTGCGTCGATGTAGGGTTTGAGTTCGCGACGGAGGGCATTTTCTGTAACAAGATCAACGGGGCAATTTAGGAGGTCTTCGAGGTAAAAGAGTACGCCAAAGTATTTTTTTGAGTCGGCTTTTCCGTCGAAGGTAATCAGTATATCTACATCGCTTTTTTCCGTGGCGGTATCTCTGACGGTGGAGCCAAAGAGGGCGAGTTTTGTTACGCCATATTTTTTCTGGAGTAAGGTTTTGCTTTGGGTCAGGAGTTCGAGGACTTGTTGTTTTGTCATGGCTTTAGTGTGGGTTCGTCAAAGTCTTCGCTGATGGTGATGGGTAAGCCGCGCAGGGGATAGGTTTTGGCTGGGGTTTTGATGTGGCTGTCTTGTTGGATGGCGTTTAGTAGCGTTTGGACGAGCTGCCATTTTTCTTGGAGGGGTAGTTTTAGGATTTGGGTTTGGAGATCGTTGAAGGTCATGGCGGTAATTTTTGGGGTTTATTTCACATTTTAGGAAACTAATGCGGGGACTTTTGATTTTTCCGGTAACGGCTTCGCTGATGAGGGCGGTGCGATATTCTTTTTGGGTAGCTTTTCAGGGGGAAGTAGAAAAATGGTGAAAAAAATTGGTAAGTTAGAAAAATGAGCAAGATGATTCAAGTGGGCGGATATGAGGTTCCCAAGGAGGATTGGGAGTCAACGCCAGCGAGCGTGCGGGAACTGGTGATGAAATTGGTGAAAGGAAATGAAGAAGGGCCATGGAAAAGCGCATCGGTTAGAGGAACGAGTAAACGAGCCAGAAGAACGTTTATATCAAAAATTCGGGGAATTCATCCCGTCCGCCGTCAAAAGACGAGCCAGGAAAAAAAAAGGAGAGAAAAATCAGTCAGATAGGAAGTAGGAAGTCGTGGAGGCCAAAAGGGACATCAAGGAAATCAACGATATTTGTATAAACCGGAAGACTGCAAGGCAATAAAGGAGGTCAAACCGGAAACGTGCGGTCATTGTGGGAATGAATTGAGAGGGGAAGACGAAAATCCCTTATCGGCATCAAGTGAGCGAAAGTCGCCAGTGAAACCGGAGGTAAGAGCAAGGTGACAGACTGCACTAACATGCCCGGAATGTGGGCATGGAACCCGAAGCCAAGTTGCCGAATGGAGTTACGCAGAAAGGTTATGGAGAAAGGATTAACCGGGTGGTAGATTGTGTTGAGCGCTCACCATCGTAAAAGTCATGGATTAGTGCAAGAGCTACTGAAGGAAGTATATGGCGTGGTGATATCGACAGGGGGAATAAATCGTCTACGCCAGGAACTCAATGAGGCGGTAGGGAGCAAGTGTAGAACAGACAAAAATTTACGTCCAGAGCCAGCTAGCGATAAATAGTGATGAAACTGGTTCACACAACACAATGGTGATGGGAAAAATCCCAGCAAAGAAGAGGGGTGGCTATGGGGATTGGTAACCCCCCTGGTCTCATTTTTTGGAGATAAGTACTATCCGCGTTCCCAGGATACGGCGAAAAGTCTTATCGGGACTGGGTTTAAAGGCACTATCTTCTGTACCGGTATGGAGCATACAATTGGCTCCCCCTGGAGCAACGTCAAATTTGCTGGGCGCATCTGAAAAGGGATTTTATTGCTATTAGCGAACGGTCTGGGGTATCAGAGAAATTGGTAATGCTTTATTAAGAAGACAACGTCGCTTATTTCGATGGTGGCACCGGGTACGAGATGGAACCATGAGTCGTTCCCTGTTTTGTGGAAGCAGTTTCCCATCTTCACGGCGGGGTTTTCAACAGGAATTGGAGAATGCGGCGGCATTATACGTTGATCCAAAGGAGAAAACTCCCTTGGCTAAAACGGTGCGGACTTGTCGTCAGATTCTTAAGGTCGAACCCGCCTTATGGACTTTTGTTAACCATCCTTTACCTGTACCAACCAACAATGCCGCTGAGCAGGCTCTAAGACCCGCCGTCATTTGGCGTCGCCTTAGTTTTGGTTCTAAGTCTCAGGGTGGCAGTGACTTTGTTGCCCGTATGCTTACGCGTGACCACTTATTTCAGGCACAAAATCGCTCCGTTCTTGATTTCCTAACTCAGCCTGTCGCGCTGCTCGATTTGGTCTTGAGCCTCCTTCTCTTCTTCCCGGTCTTCCCCTTTTCTCCTTTTTTCTTTACTCCTGAATAATTACCTTTTTGGAGTTCGATGATGCGTTTGGTTTTGGCAATCTTGGTATCAATTCGATCGCTTTCTTTTTCAATATATTCGGCGATCGCCTTTTGTTCTGTGAGAGGCGGTACTGATACACGACAATCTTCTAATGTGCCTAAATAAACTCCCGGTTGGGCTGAAAAGCCTGCATGATGCCAAAGATAGTTTTGAAAAATTGCACTTTTAAAGAATAAGAATACGAACTTAGTCTCAGTCTTTTTAAATTTGCTCTGATTGTTGCTAAGCTCCTTTGAGTTGCGAAGTCTTCTTCTAAATCTGGAACTATTGCTACTTTCCCAAGTGTTGCACCAACAATAGCTAATTGAATATCATCTTTTTGAACTTTGAACGGTTTTGTTATTGAGAGAAAGTCTTTTTCAGATACTTTTGAATCATCGTCACGAAATATAAAATTATCACCCTTTATATTTCTCACACTTAATAGGCGATAACCATTACTAACTCTTTTGAATGAGCCGAGTTCCATCTTTTAAAACAGTTGACAAAATATTTTAATCTTATCACTTTCCAATGTTCCGGAATATCGCCGAGCCAAGCGATCGCTGCTGTCGGTTTTAATTTGACATCGGGGTTAATGCCTTTGGTGACAGCTTCATTGATAATCGCGGTTTTCTCTTCTTCGTACAGGGCGATCAGTCTTTGCTTTGCTTTTGGGCGATTGCAGGTTCGTCAATTTCTGCGGTTTTGCGGTCTAGGTAGTTCGCGATCGTTTTTTGCTCTTCAAGTGGTGGATAGTATATTACAATATTAGAAATAAACTCTGGTGATACTCTTGGCATTTCCGAACCAAAAGTTGAACTATTTGTAATTTCAATAAACCAGAAGATAAAGTGTTGAGAATAACTAAACTCCATTTCGAGATTAGGACGAAATACAAAAAAATCTCCTACTGCTTTTCCTTCAAAATCTGCAAGAAAAACTTTTGCCAAATATGGTCTTAGTTTGCCATATAAAATATCACTTACTTTAAAATGGGTTCCTTCTCCTTCAAATACTGAACTAGATGAAATAAATTTCCCTGTATTACTTTCTATGTTTTCAAGACCTACTTTAGGAAGTTCTATATCTATTTTTTCATTAACGAAAGAGAACAGATATTTAAATTTTTTAGCATTCCAATGCTCAGGAATTTCACCAAGCCAAGCGATCCCACTATCCTTATACTTTTCATATCGTTCCATCACGCCCACCCCCTAAAACAAAATTAGCCCTTTCCTCGCGTAACATCTCAAAAGGACTCATAAACTGAACCCCCAAAGCCCGACAAGCATCAGGGATTTTAATACGCCTTTTTGAATTACTTGGTATCTCATGGGTCACAACCGTCATACAATGCCCCAACGCATGACACACCAAAAAATAATCACCCACACTCAAAAATTCATTAATTGGCCGCCTGCTCATAATTTAAACTTGGATCATTTGCCCATTGACTTACTACCGGAAACTTAGCAACAGTCGCCCTATCAGGTGACTGAAAAAAATCCAGTACTTAAACCTTTGACCCATTCTGATAAAGGATCATCCCCTCGCATAATTTCAGTCATTATCCCATCAATACTAAAAACAACCCCCAAATTATTTTTAATAATCAACCAATCCCAAAAAGCCGGACAAAAATCAAACCCATAATAAAAATTCTTTGCCTGAATAAACACATTAGCATCTAGCAAATAAACCATTAATTTACCCCCAGTTGCTTCGCCAACTTAAAAAACGTGTCCGCATTTTTGATGCTCAATAACTTAAAAGCATCGCGAAACAACGTCTTTCCCTCCAAAGCACTAGAGACCACAGCCCTAACAAAATATTGATTTGCCCTAACCCCTAAAAGTGCGATAAAAATCCCCACCACCACTCTTTTTATTTACCCCCATCTTTTCCCGTAGATTATCCAATTCATCTTGATAAAGCTTGCTTAGCTCAGCATAACCATAAATCCCCAAATCATAAAGACGACGCTAAATAACCAAGGAGCTTACCTTATAGACCTTAGCTAATCGATTTAACTCATCAGAAAAATTATCATTAATATTAAATTCAGTCCCTAGATGATCGAGGGGAACTAATAATTCAGCTGCAACTTTATTGCACCAAGTCTCAATCTGATCTTGATCGCCATTAACATCCATTGCTTGTAGATTAGAAACCCCCTCCGCCCCCAAACAAATATGAGCTAACTCATGGGCTAACGTAAAAATTTGGGCCGCTTTTGTATCTTTTCCATTGATGAAAATCAAAGGAGCTACCAAATCAACCAAAGCAAAACCCCTAAACTCTTTCGGGTTTAAAGCACGATGGGTATTGCCTTCCACAATGCCGTTGACCATCACTAAAATATTGAGACCGCTCACCTGCTCAATCAAAAAACGTAGCGTTTCCTCCCAAGTTTTCAGACCTTGGCGACTATCCCAATCAAACCCGATCGCAGTACGAATACAATCCGCCGCCTCAATCACCTCACCCTTAACTTTCAAAGACCCAACAAACGGATTTTCCTCAAAACCACTATCCCATAGATATTGCGCATACCAATCCTGTTGCCGCTGACAATGATAGATCGTTTCCAACAGATCACGACTAGGCTCCATCACCCCAGCACTTTGTATCGTCCGAAAATCAGGAATAGGGACTGGCTCGATCGGAGGAGATGGTAAAAACAACATGCCCAACGGCGCATGATTTTTTTGAGCAAATTTTTCAAGCTGCTTTAAAGTTGGTTGTACTTCCTGAGACCTCCACTGAGGTAATTTTGGAAAATCATGCAGCAATTTTTGCTCATCGAGACCACCCCGACGACAAGCCCAATCCAACATTACTGGCGCAACTTCTATCCTCATCTTATTAGTATAAATGAACTTAGGGTTAAACCTGATGTTCCAACTCAATACTACTCTGCTCCAGAGCAAAATATCCGCCCGAATTTCCTCCAAACTCCGCAACGGCTTGAACTCATAAAAATACTTCGTGAAATTAATCTCATAGCCCGTCTTCGTCTTCTTCTCATCAATCCAAGCATCCGGTACATGGGGCAAACACCTCCCGCTCAAAATACTCCTCAATCGTTTGCGGCACTAACTGCCCGTCGCTCTCTTCCCGTAGAAAAGGAATATTCTCATAATCCCGCAAACCACTATCCGGCTTCGGTTTCCCCTTCGACTTTTTCACCTTGCCAGCCTCATCCCGTAACGGCTGCTCCACCGTCACCCGCCAATAGCCAAAAAACTCATTGGGGACGATCTTCACAAATTCACTTTCCACAAAATCGCCATAGAGCTTCGAGATAAACCCAATCCCCTTCGACTCCCCATTTTCCGGAATCAATTTACGCTTATTCCCCAGCGAACGAGACATCTTTTCCCAGAACCGATTAAAGTCTCGCTTACCCTCAGCGATCAACTCCTCGTCCTTGGCACCCGTCGCATTAATGAGCTGCACCTTACCCCGCCGCTTAGGACTTTTATCATTACTGAGAATCCAAATATACGTAGAAATGCCCGTGTTATAAAAAAGCTGATCCGGCAAAGCAATAATCGCCTCAAGCCAATCACTTTCGATAATCCACTGACGAATATTACTCTCACCGCCCCCCGCCTGCCCTGTGAACAATGGCGACCCATTAAACACAATGCCGATGCGACTACCGCCATCTTCAGCAGCTTTCATCTTCGAGATCATGTGCTGAAGGAAAAGCAACGACCCATCATTAATGCGCGGCAAACCAGCCCCAAACCGACCCGCAAAACCAAAATCCTCCGCTTCCTTCTTGATGGTTTTCTGAGCCTTTTTCCAGTCCACCCCAAACGGCGGATTCGAGAGCAGATAATCAAACCTCTCATCCTGTAACCCGTCCACCGTAAAAGTATTGCCAAACTTGATATTGCTGGGATTTTGACCTTTGATCAACATATCCGACTTACAGATTGCATAAGACTCTGGGTTAATCTCCTGACCAAAAACCTCTAACTTCGCATCGGGGTTAAAGTCCGTTAGATGCTGTTCCCCAATCGATAACATTCCCCCAGTCCCACAGGCAGGGTCATAGAGGGTCTTGATAATTCCTTTCTGGGTAAGGGCTTGGCTGTCTCCGCTAAACAACACATTCACCATGAGCTTAATTACTTCCCGTGGTGTGAAATGTTCCCCTGCCGTTTCGTTCGACAATTCTGCAAACTTCCGAATCAGGTACTCAAACACATACCCCATATCCATAGAAGTCATATTACTGAGGTCAATCTCAGTAAACCGCTTCACCACCTGAAACAGAATGTCTGCCTTGGGGTCATCCATGCGATCAATCTGATCACCAAAATTGAAATACTCAATAATTTCCCGCGCCGATGCCGAATAACCATTGATGTAGTTTCTGAGATTAGCCGCCACATTATTCGGGTCAGCGATTAACTTTTCAAAATCAAACTGGCTGCGATTATGAAAATTTTGTCCGGCGATCTGATTTAACGTGACATCCTTCGCACTATCCGTCAGCGTTTCCACCTTTGGTAAAAATGCTAAGACCTTATCCTTCGTCTCCGCTAAAACACAATCCAACCGCCGTAAGACTGTTAGCGGCAGAATAACTTTGCCATAGTCTGACTGTTTATAATCACCCCGCAGCAAATCCGCTACCGACCAAATCAGTTCGCCTTTATCGCTTGGTTGAAATTGATCCATAAATTACTAAAAACAGACCTGTAAGACTTCTAAAGCTAGAGACTAGCCTCATACTCAAAGATATAGCCATTACCTCTAATATTTCTCAGACCGATAATGATGTCATTGGTACAGATATCAGAGTGCTTGTTCTAAACGTAGATACTAGCTATTTCTTCTGTCGCTGTGATCAATTCCCCAATATCTTTCGACCTGACTTTTTCAGGTGAAATCCCTGCTCCAATCAAGCTTGTTCGAATCGTTGTGTCTCCATAGCTGTGAGTCATCTTGGGTTGGCACGGAGTTGATGGAGTTGAACTTATAGAGAGAATAACAAGTAATTGCCTCTTTAGTATAGATAGGCATAGGTAAGCTTATCTGCTGAAGATTTTTCTGTATCATGCTGATACAGAAAATGCCCTCTTATTGACTTGATTCTCAATATTATTGCGAATAGTCGCGAATTATTGACATGACGCGATTGCCCTAAATCTCTCTGCTGCCCCCTTCCTATCCTCGACGGAAGGAAGGATTAACCCCCCACCGATTGGGTTATTCGCATTAGTTGGAATGCGGCAGTTCCCTCCCCTAGAACCTCAAAATTAACGAGAGCTGGGGTTTTACCCTAAAATTGATGACAGAAAATAGAGCGTTATCGGGATTCCAGCCGGTCTTGCATTGACCATTAAATTTAGCCCCATTGGGTCATTCTCCCGCTGACAGTTGATCTGTGTCGCACCCCTCTTTTTCCTCACTCTTTGTTCCCACCCTTTGCCATGACCCAAACGTTTCAGCCCCACCAAATCGTCTGTTTTGCCAATGGCTCAAACGCACCTTTATGGTGAAATGATTCAACTGCTGACTAGTCGGGGACAATGTTGGGTACGCCCCCTTTTGCTAGCGGACTACGACCAGGCGTTTACCTCTGATGGCTGGATTCCTAACCCTGCGGAATGTGTGGATTTGCGGGGGAGTAGCGACATTGTTTATCCCCTCGACTGCTTCCGGCCAGCCTACGATCAAGAACTGCTACCCCTCCTGTCTTTTATGGGCCAAGGAGAGGGGGAGGAGGTGCTTGCCCAACGGTCTCCCAATCAGTCAAAGTTGTGGCAATTTCTCCGTCAATGGCAGGCAGGAGCCCATTAACTTCATTCTTTCGCTGCTGGCAACTCTCAGGGGATTGACCTCCATCCACCCGTCAACTGTTATTTCTGGTTTTTTTTGAATCTGTCGATGTTATCTCCATTCGGCCCATGCCGTCAGTGCCGCGTGACCGGGCTAGTGTTGCTCTTGAGCTTGGCGGTGTCCGCTTGTGGCTATCCCCGTTTTGTCAGCTTACCGACGGATCGCAGTGGGCGGGGTGTCAATAGTTTTGCTGAAGAATTAAGCCCCCAGGTGAATAATGCCTGGTTGGTGTTCGTCTCGGATCGTAATGGCTCCCAAGGAATTTACCTATATAACCGACAGACCAAACGACTGGAAGCCATCCCCCGTTTGAATGCGCTCAACCAAGTGGCTAGCCACCCCAGCATTACGGCGGATGGTCGCTATCTCGTCTATGCCCTCAGTCGCAATGGGGACAGCGACATTATGCTTTATGACCGCCAGACTGAACAAAGCCGGAACTTGACCCCGGCCCTGAATGCCGAAACCCGCAACCCCATCATCAACACCGATGGCGATCGTATTGCCTTTGAAGTGGCTGAACAGGGGCAATGGAATATACGGGTAGTCGATCGCCAAGGTAATCTCATTTCCCCTTAGCAGGGTATCAACCACGATCGCCAAGAAATGAAGACCGTCTTGAACAGCCTCCCCCATGATCCTTTAAAATGAGCCAAAGCTAATCCAGCCCCGTCGTTTTTAAGGTCGCCCCTCCGCCATGACTGAAGCCCAATCCCCTGCTCCCAAAAAAGCGCCCGCTAAAAAGCCTAAGCCCCCGGCACTGGAAGACAAACCGTTTCAGACATTTATCCAAGAGGACTTTATCCCCACTTTGGCCAAGGCATTGGTAACAGAAGGTATTGAAGGGGCTGAACTGCAACTGATTGAACAGGCCTTACCGGTAACAGGCAGCGACCCCAAGCAATTGTTTTGGCAAGTGGAAGGACGCTGGGCCAATGGCGATCGCCAATTTAATCTTTACTTTTTTGATGAGTCGATCAAAGGTTCAAAGGGATTTTCCTATGCCACCAACCGGCGCTCATCCAGCACGTTGGAGTCGTTCATGATTGATGAACGGCGAGTGACCCTCGATTTAATGGTGCTCTATACCCTGCAACGGTTGAACAGTCAGAAATGGTTAACTGGAAATTAGGCGAATAGGGAATAGCTGAGCTGCTATTACCCGCGACGGAGAAGAAGCCCCTATTCCTCTGTATTTAACGCTTGAATCTCTAAGTTTTCCCCCGCAGCTTGATCCAACAGCCAAGTTAATTTGCCTCGGGGTTGGACAAAGCGGGCTGGATATTGAAAACTATCGGCGTTGGGAGAAAAAATTTCTGCTAGCGCTGCCTGTTTATTGCTCCCCGCCACCAAAAAGACGACAGAACGTCCGTGGTTAATCAGGGGAATCGTAAAAGTAAGGCGGGGCTCACCGTCTTTATCCCCCACCGTAATTAAGCGATCCTGTACCTGCAACGCATCTGTCTGGGGAAACAGGGACGCGGTATGGCCATCATCCCCTAGTCCCAATAAAATCAAGTCGAGTCCGGGAAACTGACCCGGTGTTAACTTGAAGAAATTCATTAGCGTGGTGCTATAGGCGGCGGCATCAGCCTCCGGGTCATTCCGTTGGGTCGGCATCGGGTGAATATTACTTTCAGGAATATCAATCTGATCTAGCCAGGCCTGCCGTGCCATATTTTGATTACTGTCCCCATGGGTCGGAGGAACGTAACGCTCATCCCCCCAAAAAACATGCACTTTTTCCCAAGGTAAGGGCTGGGACGCTAATGCGGCATACAATGGCTTGGGAGTACTACCACCGGAAAGGGCAATGGTCGCCTGTCCCCGCTCGGCGATCGCCTTCATCATCCGGGTCGTGACACACACCAAAGCCCGTTCAATTAATGTGGCCTTATCAGCCAGCACATCAATTTGCATAGACATATTACATAGACATAAAAAAACTCACACAGCAGTATCCCATTCATCTTGGCGGAGTTCCCAAATGAGCCCACAGAATTGTTGAAATTCTTCATATTGCTAGGGCCAGGGACACTGCCAGTTTCTTCTGCCAAAAATTTATACTGGACAAGCCCTCCGTCGAGACAGACCTATTAGATCTATTGTGCTTTCGCCCCTCAAACAACTCTTCAGCGGCTGGGGATTTGTTCCCGGTTTGCTCTATCCGCTAAGGGCAGTTGCCGTTCTCCGGCAGCAACCGAAACTGTTGACCTATATTATTGTCCCTTTGTTAATCAACCTAATCTTGGGACTTGTCTTGTATTGGCAACTGATTCAGGTCAGTCAAACCAGTGGAGAAATGCTGACTAACTATACGCAGCGATGGTTGGCGCAATCCTTACAAACCTTGCCCGAACTCCGCTCCATTATGGAACCCCTGGTAAACTTTATCGCTTGGTTGGGGCTGTGGTTCTGGCGCTTACTCTTGTTGGTTTTGACCGGATTAATCCTATCTCAGATGGGGGTGCTACTGGGATCTCCTTGGTATGGCAAACTTTCTGAACAGTTAGAACAGCAATTATTAGGAAAACTCACCCAGCAAGAATTGGGATTGATACAAGATATTGGGCGTATGGTCGCCTTTGAGTTAAAAAAATTGTTTCTCCTCATTGTCGTCGGTTTGATCTGTTTTGGCTTAAATTTTCTACCGGGGCTAGGAACTTTTTTCGCCACCACCATTGGACTGATTTTGACCGGAATCCTTACCTGCCTTGACTTCTTTGATCCCCCCTTAGAACGACGCCGGCTCCGGTTTCGGGGCAAGTTAAAACTAATTATTAAAAGTCTGCCCGCTAGTGCCGGATTTGGGTTGGTAACCCTAGTGTGTGTTAGCATCCCCATCGTGAATCTGGTCACCATTCCCCTCTGCATTATGGCGGGAACACTCTTTTTTTGTGAAAGACTCTTTCCCCTAGCCTTTGAATCTGAAAAGACGTGATTTTTAAGCTTGAGCGCTAGATGGTGTGTGATTTTTACTGTTCATTGCGATAGATTTGATATGACTTGGCGACGAGGACAAAAGTGCTGTATCTGTAACGACATTTAGCATAACGTCTCCACTGGTCAGACCTATGATGCTTACAATCTGGGTGCTAAGTTCCCACTGTTAGAGAGGCTTTTTGATATCTCCAAACGATATTGGGCCGCAATGAGGGGTCATTATGTCCTGCACTGTGGACTAAATCGACAAAGTAGATGGTTATCCTGGTTCTTGGGAGAAAACTGGCAAGAATTCCCCCTTTTCCTTTTGGTTATGTAAACAAGCGAAAAAATCGAGGTAAGAATTCCTTAAACCCCTCCTTCTGCTTTAATCATTAATCTGCCTTATTTCGTTGTCATCTCTTTTTGCCCATTATTTATTTCGAGATTCCTCAATATCAAGCATGCGATCGCCTTATCCTCCCGACTCTTCTGACCCATTCCAATCCTCTGAACCAATATCTGAGCCGGAAAATAACGAGGATGACGATCAAGATAATTGGGTCGATGGAGAGGGTAGTCATTACCCTGATACCGATGGGTCAGACTTTGACGCTGGCCCCCACAACGCCCCTCAAGCGTCAACAGCCAGTGCTCAAATCCCCCCAAACCCTGGCTATGGTGGAAAGTGCGTTTCTGGCGAGTATGGTCAGCATTATATGGCTAATTAATTATTATTTTCCCCTAGGACCAGTGTTGCGAGTGCTTTTTCCGTTACCTTTGGCATTGGTCTATTTGCGCTGGGGAGCGAAAACCGCCATCAAAGGGCTTATTGCAGCAGGGTTATTGCTATCGGTATTGATGGGGCCAACCCGCAGTATTGTGTTTCTGATTCCCTACGGCTTCATGAGTTTACAGTTGGGCTTTTGTTGGTTACGCCAAGCCCGATGGGAGTTTTCAATTCTAACAGGGGCCCTCATTGGTGCGATCGGGTTTTTCTTCCGATTTTGGTTGTTTTCAGTATTATTGGGAGAAAACCTCTGGCTTTATGTCACCATCCAAATCACCAATTTAGTGGATTGGATATTTTTAAAACTCAATATTCTCGCCCAACCGGATCTCTGGTTTGTGCAACTAGCGGCCGTGGCTATGATTGTCGTCAATAGCATTATCTATATGTTTGCTGTACATCTGGTAGCGCTCCTGATTTTAGACCGACTGGGCAACCCGATTTCCCGCCCTCCCCAGTGGCTGAAGGTGATTCTAGATTATGAATGAGTTATCGGGCATAAAAAAATCCCCCTAGGGTCGGGAGATTAGGAAAGTTAAGGGTTTTAAAAAATAATGGCCAGAGGATTTGACTCAATTACGCTCTTAAAATTTGCACCTCCGGCCCTACCCTTATTTATCAGAAGCACCAACCGCAGCGGCCACTTCATCCGCGAAGTTAGCTTCTTCTTTTTCGATGCCTTCACCCAAGTTAAAGCGAACAAAGCGGCGAATTTGGATGTTCTCCCCCAATTCGGCGATCGCCTGTTTAACCAATTCTTCGATGGAAAGATTTTGGTCTTTAATGTAGGGCTGATCCATTAAGGATAATTCTTTTAGCCGTTTGTCAATACGACCTTGAATGATCTTTTCCTTAATATTGTCCGGCTTGTTACCGAGGTCATCCCGACCCATTTCAATTTTTTGTTCTTTGGCAATGATGGCTTGAGGAATATCACTCGCTTTGACAAATTCCACATTGGGACAAGCGGCAATTTGCATTGCCACATCGTTCACTAGCTCTTTAAAGCGGTCGCCCATCGCCACGAAGTCTGTTTCACAGTTGACTTCCACCAGGACACCAATGCGGCCACCGAAGTGAATATAGCTGTGGATTAGCCCTTCCGCCGCCGTTCTGCCGGATTTCTTTTCTGCAGAGGCGATGCCTTTTTGACGGAGCCATTCAATGGATTTTTCCAGGTTGCCATCATTTTTTTGCAGCGCTTTTTTGCAATCCATCATGCCAGCGCCGGTTTTTTCCCGGAGTTCTTTAACAAGTTTTGCGGTAATTTCTACCATGGTTAAGTGTCCTATTCGGTGTTTTTATCATTGCATGAAGACAGGGGGTTAGACAGGGCAGAGTGCTCCAGAATACAATCTAGATCTAGATTTTTGCCTGGAGCTTGCCCTTGTAATCCAGTGGGATAAGGTCATTCGCCCAGGAATGGAGTCCGCGTCTGGACAACAGCAGGGTAAGCGAGGGTGCCCTTAACCCAGCAATTTCCTTTATTCAGGAAGCAGATTGAATCAGCTCAAAGCAAAAAGGCTTACTGGTTCAACTCAGCAGTCACTGTTTCTTCGGCTCCGGCGGTTTCAGCCGCAACTTCTGCGGGGGGTTCCTCGGCGGTAAAGGAATCACTCTCAGCGACTTCTAAAGTTTTCAGCGGCGTCATCTGTGCCTAATGCTTCGTTGAATTCTTCGTACTCTTCTTGAGCTTCCGGTTGACCGTGACGACCTTCGTAGATGGCATCACAGAGCTTACTGATAATTAATTTGATGGAACGAATGGCATCATCATTGGCGGGAATGGGAATATCAACCACATCCGGGTCGCAGTTAGTGTCTAGCAACGCAATGATGGGAATGCCTAGCTTTTGGCATTCATGGATGGCATTATGTTCCCGTCGTTGGTCCACAATGACCACCACATCAGGAATCTTGCGCATGGTCTTGATACCACCCAGGTATTTTTGTAACTTACCCAGCTCCCGCCGCAACATAGAACCTTCTTTTTTCGGACGCCGGTCAATGGCACCGCTGTTATCGAGGGCTTCTAATTCTTTCAGGCGATCAACCCGGTGGCGAATGGTTTCCCAGTTGGTCAGCATACCCCCCAACCAGCGTTGGTTGACATAGTTTGCCCCACACCGTTGCGCCTCCTGGGCAATAATGCCGGCGGCTTGACGTTTTGTCCCCACAAAAAGAAAACGTTTTCCTTTGGCGGTGGAAGTGCGCGCATAGTCATACGCACTTTCCATCAGTTGAGCGGTTTGGACGAGGTCAATAATATGAACACCATTACGGGCGGTGTAAATATATTGATCCATGCGGGGGTTCCAACGGCGTGTTTGGTGGCCGAAGTGAACCCCAGACTCTAGCAGTTCTGCGAGAGAAACAACAGGCATTTTAAATTTTCTCCTATTCGGGTTTATCCTCCATCCAAGGGAATTTCCCTGTATCGGAAACACCCGAAAGCTTGGATGTGCGAATTTTGACAACCCTATCAGCTTATCAGGAATGGCCCCTCCGCTGATGGCATGAAGTGACTGGGAGAGGGAATGCTGTGGCCGTTAGCCAGGGTCTCTTATTTGGCGATCGCCAAGCGTTGGGTAATTAAAATCATGCCATCGGGACTAATGAGCAACGCGGATAGCCATTGGGGATCGTCCCCGGCGATCGCCCGTTTAAATAATCCGCCCGCTTGCAAGAGTTCTAACTTAACTTGGGTGGGTTGTAGATAATTTTCGGGGGTAATCTCTTGGGCAAAGGCACTCCCCGCCATGAGATCATCCTCCACCGGTTCTTCCAGAATGATATCAAAGTCGTAGGTCTCACCGGGGTTAACCGTTTTCGGCAACCGGACTTGCACTGCGGGGGGCTGCTTTCCAGAGGTTAAGGTCATGGTTTCTGACAAAATTTCCTGGCGAATTAGCTTGTCGCCTCGAAACGTTTGTCGAGATTTGATCTCGCCGTTGAGCTGGGCAGTGTCCCCCAACCAATCGCGATTGCCCGTTAGAGTGGTTACGGTTTCCAGCACGACATCATTGCCACTCTGGGTAACGCCTTCTAACCGGGTTTGATACGTTAAATCGGGATACAGTTGCCACAGGGACGCCAAACTTTTTTCCAAATCCTCGTAGGTTATGCCGTCATCGCTAGTGAAGTCAGGGCTGTAAATTTCCTGCAACCGTGTGACATCCCGGTCGTTAGCAATGGTATCCGTCCGTTGCAATAGAGTTTTGGCTGCACTCATGGAGGCGGACTGGGCAACGCCCGCTGCGGGTATGGCCACCAGGCCCAATCCGGCCAGACCAAGGCTCCATCCCCAGGCGATCGCCCAACGACGACAGGTTAACCACGAAGAGCGGGGAGTGGATAAACGCAGAGAGTGGGATGGATTCATAAAATGCTTGATGACACAACAAAAGTCTACAGATTGGGGTGAGCTTGGCGACAGAAGCAAGAGAGCCGGATCTAATAAAGCTGAATCTAATCTGGATGCCTTACTCAGGATACTATTATGTCTCAACGCTGCTTACCAGAAACCTATGCCAATGTCGAAATCGATCCATCTCCTCATTGCCGCTAGTGGAACCGGAGGGCATCTCTTTCCCGCATTGGCGTTAGCAGAGCAGTTAACGGAGTATGACATTCAATGGCTGGGGGTGCCGAATCGGATGGAAATCACTCTGGTTCCCAAGCAGTATCCCCTACACACCATTCCCGTCGAAGGCTTTCAAGGTCGTCCCAGTCTTAAAACCCTCAAAATTCTATGGCGCTTGCTCCGGTCAGTATTGACGGTCAAAAAATTAATTCATCAGCAGCAGATTGATATTGTTTGTACCACGGGGGGCTACATTGCTGCCCCCGCCATCCTCGCCGCTAAATGGTGCCGTATTCCAGTTGTATTCCATGAATCCAATTACATTCCCGGTAAGGTGACCACTTGGTTTGGCCGTTGGTGTCAAACGGTTGCGCTGGGCTTTAAAGAAACGGCACGCTATTTACCCAATTGCCACACTGCTTGGGTTAGCACACCCGTCCGGCAACAGTTTCTACGGCCCCAACCCCTAGAACTAGATATTCCTGGCGATCGCCGTTTAATTGTCATTGCTGGGGGGTCACAGGGGGCGGTGTCGGTCAATGAGAAAGTCCGTTCCTGTGTTTCAGCCTGGGTGGCAGCCGGAGCGTTTATTGTGCATCTGACTGGCAAAAATGATCCCGACGCGGAGCATTTCCACCATCCTCATTACCTGGCTCTCCCATTTTTTGACAATATGGCAGGTTTGTTGCAACGGGCAGACTTTGCGGTGAGTCGTGCTGGAGCTGGCACGCTAACGGAATTAGCCATTACCCATACGCCAGCAATCCTCATTCCTTATCCCTTCGCTGCCGAAAACCATCAACATTACAATGCGGACGTTTTTGCCCAGGCAGGGGCTGCAATGGTTTTTGACCAGAAACAATTAACCACTGAAAAGCTCACCGAAGCTGGACTCACCCTACTGAATCACGCCAATCAACGCCAGGAGATGGCCTTAGCCGCAAGTCAACTAGCCCTCATTAATAGCGCTGAAAAATTTGCGGATTTAATCAAGCAAGCTCAACCCCATCGGTTGCAATAGTTGAATCGAATTAGGGTGAGATTAGGATTCCTAACTGGACAACATCATCGCTGATTGTTCCTTAAATTTAATGGGTTAGCATTGCGACGGTGTTTTATTTAAAAACGCTGTGATGCTTATCGTAAAAGTAACTTTATGATGGTTTAATCGATTGGCAACCGGACATAGTTTGTGTCGGCACAGATTGAGTCAGAAAACCTTCTAAAATCTCACTGATTTCTTGGGAATGGGTTTGCACGAAATCATGCTCAGAATCATTAATGATAGTGAACTGAGCATTTTTGATTTTCTGGGCATAAGCTTCACTATGCCAACGGGGAATTGTCGTATCATTTTCGGCAGCGATGACCAATGTTTCTAAGGAAATTTGATGAATTTCTTTCTCGACTGTATCCACTGCATCAGTTGGTTTTAGACGACTTTTTAACATCGCAGCCGCTGCTGGCTGAGTCATCAGAGCATGGCGGGCTGCCACAATTTTTTGATAACCGGCTTTATCGCTGCGCCAATAGGCAAAGGGCTTATAGAAGGCGATCGCCAAATCCACTAATTTTGTCTGCCAGAGTAAAGGTTTCAGATGATCGTAGCGTCCAACAAAGCTATCATCTCGAATGCCAGCGGGTGCAACCAAGCTCAATTTTTCTAAATCTGTTGGATACTGAATTGCATAAGCTGACGCAACCCAAGCACCATAAGAATAACCGAGAAGATAAATATTCTTTAAGTTTAATGTCTCTATAAAGGACTTAAGAAAATCCACTTGATCATGAATCAGATAATTAATTTTAGGTTTTGCTGAATCCCCAAATCCCAGCAGTTCGAGACTAAGGCATTTGTATTTTGATTTTAGTTTTTCAACCAAGGGTCCTAGCGTTAAAGCATTACCAAAAAAGCCATGCAATAAAATCAATGGTTTTCCCTTGCCTACCACGCTATAAGCAGCTTGATGTTCACCTAATTGAATAATTTTTTTCATCTTTAAATCTTTAAGGATCGATAACTGGTTTTCGAGTTATTAGGGCTTTTTCAATAATATCAACAGCCTTGTTGGTTCCCCCAGCGGATTGAATCTGGAATTGCAAGCGTTGCGCATTTTTACGATATAAAGGTTTGTCTAAAACCTGTTGAATTTTTTGTTGTAATGTGCGAGGTGATAGCTGTTTTAGCGTAATAAATTCCCCGACCCCAGACCAAGCAATTCTTGCCGCAATACCGGGTTGATCATTTGTGACAGGAATAGCCACTAAGGGAACACCATAGGTCAATGATTCCAGGGTCGTATTCATCCCTGCATGGGTAATGGTCAATGTGGCTTTTTGCAGTAATTCAATTTGAGGGGCATAACGAACCACTAACGGATTTCCAGCGAGAGGGAGAATATCTTCTGAATTAGCTACTCCCCCTAGGGAAATAACTAATTGAACGTCAAACCTTTGACAAGCTTCAGCAATAATTTGAAAAACATTATCAAGACGATTTTGAAGGGTTCCCATCGACGCATAAATCAATGGCTGACCTGTTAATTCAGCCCAAGGAAACTCTATTTTTTTTCGACTAGTCGTCGTGTGATAAGGGCCGGTGAAATGAAAATGGGGGACTAAATCATGGCGAGGGAATTCAAAATCGGCGGGCTCTTGACAAATAATAGCGAGGGGAGAGTCAAAGCTTTGGGGATTAGCCAAATGATGTTTTTTCCGAAAATCCCTGGCGGGCTTTTGTACGTATTTCCCAATGAATGAACCCACTTGGTGGGCGAGTTGATTGCGGAGCTTTGCCCACCCGACATCACGATATTGCCACGTTGTAAATACAGGCGGAATACCTGCTTCCTGATTAAAGGGTAATGCACTACAAACCGTGACATAGGGGATCTGTAAATAATCGGCGATCGCCGATCCTTCAATGGTTGATTGGTCAACGATGAAACCATCCAAGTTTAATTCTTTACAGGCGATCGCTCCATCCTTGAGCACAATAGTAGTTAGCTTTTTAAAAAAATTCACCGTACAGAGGAGCGCCGATAAACCCTCTAGTTCTCCCAACTCTGCAAACATTTTTTCCGTCGTCCCTTTCGGAAAATCCTTGACAGAAACTGGCGCAAAATAAATGCCGGACACTTTAATTTTTTCTTGGGCATCCTCAATGCCAATAAATGTGACTTTGTGCCCTTTTCGCTGCAGTGCTTCACCAATGGGAAGCATCGTGTTTAGATGCCCGGTTTCGACAGGACAATATAATCCAATGTGCATAAAGTTGAAAAAAGATGTCTGGAAAAGGTGGGCAAAAATAAAGACCCGCAGAGAAGTCTACTACCGGGATGAAGTCTCGCTGACTGTTTGGGAATTGATGACTGTGGCCCGGCCTACCACTTCAACACCGCCGCTGCTTCTCCCTGTTCCCGTTTCCGTTTTGCATCCTTTTCAAACCAAGCCAAAATCAGCTCCGGGGTTAATTCAGACATGGCTTTTTGTTCTTCATCCGCAATAATTTGAAGGAGTCGCCAGGAAGAAATGGTCAGACGGGTGAGAAATTTTTCAGACTGGCTGAGCAGTGCCATATCCACAGCGGCTGATTCTTCGGGACTCAGGAATTGTTGACCGGATTGCATGAAGGGTAAAAGAGCGTAGTTCGTTGCCCCCATTGTAAACATCACTGAGACCAGCTCTACTGGGTGGTGCGACAGACAAACGTGAGATAGTTAATAAATTTGTACGGTAGAAGCGGTAGTCATGGAGAAAACATTGATGCTCTGCCCTCTCTGCGGATATGAAAAATGAAAAAAACCACAAGCAGGGGAGAACCAGCAAAAGGTTGCAACGCTATTTCTGTCCCCATTGCCATCAAACTTTCAGGGAAATCCTTGATACACCCTACTGCCGACAAAGGTGTATTTCTCCAGTTACGGATGAATGATCCTTTTAGAAGATAATAAGGGCTGAAATGTAGGCAAGGCTTGCAGGGAAGGGAGGTTGAACATTAACCTTTATTAAGGGAACAGCAAATCTATTCCGTATTTTTTCGGGTATCACAAGGTGACTCTATGCGCGTGGCAATTGTTGGGGCAGGTTTAGCGGGTTTATCCACTGCAGTAGAATTGGTGGATGCCGGACACGAAGTAGAGCTCTTTGAAGCCCGGAGCTTTATTGGGGGCAAAGTCGGGAGTTGGGTGGACAAAGATGGTAACCATGTGGAAATGGGACTACACGTCTTTTTTGGGTGCTATTACAACTTGTTTGACTTGATGAAAAAAGTAGGGGCGAGTAATAATCTTCGCTTGAAGGAGCACACCCATACGTTTGTAAATCAAGGGGGACGCATTGGGGAATTGGATTTTCGCTTCTTGACTGGTGCTCCTTTTAATGGGTTAAAAGCCTTTTTCACTACTTCTCAGTTGGACACAGTGGATAAAATGGCCAATTCCCTGGCATTGGCAACAAGTCCTATTGTGCGGGGGCTAGTGGATTTTGATGGTGCGATGAAGACTATTCGGGCGCTAGACCGGGTCAGTTTTGCAGAATGGTTTTTAAGTAAAGGGGGCAATGAAGGCAGTTTAAAAAAAATGTGGGATCCGATCGCCTATGCGTTGGGTTTTATTGACACAAAAAATATTTCTGCCCGCTGTATGCTGACCATCTTTCAACTCTTTGCTGCTCGCACAGAAGCGTCGGTCTTGCGGATGCTAGAAGGTTCTCCTGCAGAATATCTCCATAAACCCATTCAAGATTATCTAGAACAACGGGGCGTTAAAATCCACACTCGCCGTAAGGTTAAAGAGATTTACACCAAGAACGTAGAGGGGGAGACCCACATTACTGGGCTGGCGATCGCCGATAGTGCCGGAGTAGAAACGATCACGGCCGATGCCTACGTTGCCGCCTGTGATGTACCGGGGATTCAAAAACTTTTACCGGACGCCTGGCGACGCTGGGAGTTTTTTGACAAGATTTATAAACTTGATGCGGTTCCGGTGGCCACGGTACAACTGCGGTTTGATGGTTGGGTGACAGAGCTAGATGATCCGGAAAAATGTCACCAATTAAAAACAGCTTGTGGCATCGACAATCTGCTTTATACTTCTGATGCTGAATTCTCTTGCTTTGCAGATTTAGCCCTCACCAGTCCCGCCGACTATTACCGCGAAGGAGAGGGCTCCCTGTTGCAATTGGTGCTGACCCCCGGTGACCCCTTTATGAAAGAAAGTAATGAGGCGATCGCCTATCGGGTGTTAAAACAAGTCAAGGCCCTATTCCCTTCAGCGGGCGACTTAAACATGACTTGGTACAGTGTCGTCAAACTAGCCCAATCCCTATATCGGGAAGCCCCCGGCATGGACCCCTATCGCCCCAGCCAAGCCACCCCGGTCGCCAACTTCTTCTTAGCAGGAAGTTATACCCAGCAGGATTACATCGATAGCATGGAAGGTGCCACCCTTTCCGGTCGCCAAGCGGCCCAAGCCATCAATGCTGCCGCCAACAATTTGTCCCGTCCCCTAGCCACCGCTTAACCCGGTTGCCGTCATCCCCTCCCCCTATTCCTGAAACATTATGGCTAATTGGTTAGAGCACAGCGTACAAGTGGAAGTCGATGCTCCCCTATCCTTGGTTTGGCAACTCTGGTCGGATCTGGAACAAATGCCCCGTTGGATGAAATGGATTGATTCCGTCAAAGTTCTGGAAGACAACCCGGAACTTTCCCGCTGGAAACTGGGCAGCCGCGGATTTGAATTTACCTGGCTGTCCCGCATTATCAAACTGGTTCCCGGACAAATTATTCAATGGGAATCAGTCGATGGACTGCCAAACCGGGGAGCAGTGCGTTTTTATGCCCGCCAAGACCGGAGCATTGTGCGTTTGTCGATCGCCTATTCCGTACCAGGGTGGTTGGGGCAAATCATGGACAACCTATTTCTCGGGCGGGTGGTGGAATCCACCATACAGGCTGATTTAGAACGCTTTCGCAGTTATGTGGATCAGCTACAACAATCCTCTGTCTAAGTCAGCAAACTTGAAGCAAAACGTTAAGCTAAGGAAAACCACAGGGGATTCTACCCCGAGGTGACTCTGATGGGAGCCAATAGGTCCTCATGCTACGCATCCTCCACCACCCTAGGGAAATCCGCCAGGAACTCCACCGCTTAAAAACCTTACCGCCAACCCCCGACTGGACGTTGCTGAATCCTGTCATTGAGACCTTGCAAAGGGTTCAACGGCAAGGAGAGGCCGCTTGGATAGGGGAGCTGGACTCCGCATTTTGGTGTATTCGTGGGTCACAAATTGATGCTGCCTACCAACGGATTGCCCAAGCGACGCTAACCACCATCCGTCAAGCCAGTTACGAACTCAGTCAACTCTATCGCCGTCAACTCCCCCGCCCTCAAGTCAGCTTTGGCCAGGAAGAACAGGTGCAGGGTCAGCGTTTTTACCCGGTGCAACGGGCTGGTTTTTATCTCGCGTCTCCCACCCGCTCCCACTTGGGCCAATTACTGCAACAGGGGTTGCTAGCCAAAGCGGTGGGCGTTCCTGAACGAGTTCTAATCATTGACGGTGAATCCGGGGCGGACATTGCCCCAGAACTCCTGGTGGCGGCCCAAGAAATGGGCATTCAAGAAATCTATCGACTCCCCGGTGTTATGGCGATCGCCGCCTTAGCGTTTGGAACCGAAACACTATCCCCTGTAGAAGCCATCACAGGGGTCGGGCCAGCAGCGGTGATGTGGGCGAAACAACTCGTCAGTGGTTGGGTGAACATTGACCGTAGCCTCGGGCAGTCATCCTGGATGTTGTTGGCCGAAAGTGCAGCAAGTCCGCAATTAATAGCGCTGGATATACTCACCCAAGCTGAACAAAATCCCCAAAGCTCCCTGGTTATCCTAGTGGATTCATTACCCCTCGCTGAAGCAATCAACCAGTGGGTCAGTCAATACTGTCGGGAGCAAGAACAATCCGTTCACACAGAAAAGGCGATCGCCCACTATGGAGTCATTGGGGTGGTTAATGATCCCCAAACTTGGCCATCCTGGGTTGATCAATTTAGTCCACAAACCCTCGTTTTGGCGTTGTCAGACCCTTGGAATGTTGTTGAAAAAGTTAAACGGGCTGCTACGATTTTCTTAGGTCAACGGACAATCCCCTTAGCAGGAGAACTCCACTGTCCTCATCCAACACTCTGTTATCCCTACGGAAGCTTCCGTAGCCTCACGCGCCTATCTCTACAGTGTTTCCTGAGAGCCAGTCAAATTTATGATCACGGGAACCTGCCCTATTTACAATGGCTAAATGAAGTCGTTCTTTATCAAGAAATGGCAGCCATTAATTCCAGAATGGATTTGTCTTAACCCCAAGCAGGATGGCCTAATTAAAATAGATAACGGCAGAGTCTTCTACAATAGGAACAACTTATTAGGCAAATATACGCGAGGATAATTACCTATGTTGGCTGGGAAGTCTCAAACCCTTTCTGAGCGAGAGGTGGAAATTCTGGAGCTGGTTGCGACCGGACTGACCAACCATGATATTGCTGAGCGATTGGAAATCAGCAAGCGTACAGTCGATAATCACATCAGTAACATTCTGACTAAAACAAAAACAGATAACCGCGTGGAGCTAGTGCGTTGGGCACTACAGTGGGGCAAGGTTTGCTTAAACGACGTAAACTGTTGCATCCTGCCCAATCCATCAAGCGATCCCTAGACATCATCGGCAGACTAGCCCACTAAATAAAATAAGGGACATTTTAAACGTCCCTTTCCTACCTATCGCTAGAGGCTTAGCGCCTTTTTATTTGTTTCTATTTAATTAACGTCTAACGCCGGGGTGGAAAACGACGACTCTTTAAGAAATCAGGAATATCAAGATTTGGGACACTGGGTTGGGTGGGGGCTTCTCATCCAGGGACATAGGAGATAGTTCATCGAGGGATTCAAGCCCGTCTTGTTCTGCGTCCTCTTCTGAAGCGGTGGAGGCTTTTTCATCGGCGGCAATAACACGCTCTGTATCGCTGCTACCAAAGCCAGTCGCAATGACAGTGATACGAATTTCTCCCTGTAATCGTTCATCAATTACCGCACCAAATATGATGTTGGCATTGGGATCGACCACATTGTAGATAATTTCCGCAGCAATATTAACTTCATGGAGTGTTAAATCATTACCCCCTGTCACGTTAAAGACAATTCCTTTTGCCCCTTGAATAGAAGATTCCAATAAAGGAGAAGAGATTGCCGCTGTTGCTGCTTCTTTGGCACGGGATTTACCAGAACCAATGCCGATGCCCATCAATGCTGATCCTGCATCGGCCATAACTGCCCGGACATCGGCAAAGTCGACATTGACTAATCCGGGGATAGTGATAATATCAGAGACCCCCTGTACCCCTTCCCGCAGGATATTGTCCGCGACCCTAAAGGCCTCTTGTAAGGGGGTGTTGGCCGCAATGGAGGACAAAAGCTGATCATTAGGTATGACGATCAGCGTATCAACCCTAGATTTCAAGGCGTTGATGCCTTCTTCAGCCTGGCTTGTGCGTCTACGTCCTTCAAACTTAAACGGCCGGGTGACAATTCCAACCGTTAGACATCCTAATTCTTTAGCAACCTCCGCCACAATGGGGGCTGCCCCCGTTCCAGTCCCTCCCCCCATGCCAGCGGTGATGAAAACCAAGTCGGTTCCTTCTAAAGAGCGAGCAACATCGTCACGGGATTCTTCAGCGGCTTTTTGACCAATGGCGGGATTGCCCCCTGCTCCTAAACCACGGGTTAGCTTTTGCCCAATTTGAATACAATTTCCTGCCTTCGTGTTGGTTAGGGCCTGGGAGTCGGTGTTGATCGCCCAAAAATCAATTCCTGCGACGTTATGGTCAATCATCCGGTTGACGGCATTACAGCCACCGCCACCGACCCCAATAACCTTGATTTTAGCGATATTACTGGGCACAATCTGCTCATTAATTTGGTCGGATTGCATAGTGAGGGAGGGGGATGAAGAAGAAAGATTGGCCTCAGGATCAGAGTGAGAAAATAATTCCGCTAGACTCTCCATCGCATCGCCATCACCGGTGCTGTTAAAGCTAGCACTATTTAAAGGTTGGTTGTTATTTAGCGTCATGTTAGCGAGCGGAGGGGAGTAAAGTCAGTAAAGATTAGAACAGAAAGCGAGAAACAGTAAACCAATTTTTCCTGGGCGGAGCTGAGTTGTGCCAAGGCAACCATGAACGGAAACCATCTCAACTTTAGTTAATGCATCGATAAACGTTAGTATCAAGATTGAGGACTACTCACTCTTTGGTTTTATCAATAGGCCTAAAGCGTTCTCGTCATTACACTAGGTACATAATGACGATTTGTCAATAAATTCGCTGATACTCTTCATAAGAATGCGGAATATTCACAAAATTCAAACCATTTTCTGTTATGAACCTTTGACTTTTTTGGGTGGTGGGGATGATTGGGGTTTGACTCGGATACTGGGTTGGTCAGGATTGGTAAGATCAATGAAAAAAACTCGCTCCTTGGGAATACGGCGGGGTAAATTTTGCATTTTTTCCAACACCTGATAATTGCTGATCAAAGCGATTAAGGCTTGATCCCAAGAATACTTGCCCTAGATCTGTTGTCAGGGTTATGCGGCTAGGATCATTGCCATTGACCAGACGGATGTTGACTGGAGACTGGCGAATGCGGTCTTGATAAGTTTGCCAGAAGGGGCGATATTGATCCGAAAAACCTAGAAATTGCGGCGTTTGGGGAAATTTTTTCTTCACAGCGTCTTCATAGAAACTGGCTGGCATGAAATAACCTTGAATATCTAGATAGCCCAAGGTTTGCTCTTGAACGGCGATCGCCACGGGCTGCCTTTCTTGAACGGCGATCGTTAGCTGAGCAGGGAAAATTTGTCGCGTAATCTCCACTGCGGCTAAACTGGCATTTGACTCGAGTTGCTGGTCTAACTTTTTAGTTGATAGTTGCCAAACCGACCGGGGATAACTCAGCGGCAGCAGCTTGTGTAGTGTTTTATCAGATAGAAGTTGATGACCCACAAAGCTGACCTGTTGATCGGAGCGGATTGACCACTCGGGCCAGCTCATCACCCAAACCATGCCACCCGCTAATCCTGACAGTGCGAAGAATTGCCAGCAAGACCTCAATCGCTTCCATCGTCGTTGCCACGCCAATTCGCTCCGTCGATTTTTTGTAGAATCAGACACTACCAGATTCGTCATGGACGTTATAAAAATTGATTATCCTGAAATGTTATACCCTAGAAACTAGGACAAATTAAACAGCCAAAAGTTTATTTTCGTCACCAAACTTCATTCTTCCACTTCCACTTGTTTTTAAGATGCTTCAGCAAAAACGCAGTCTGGTATTAGGGACAACCGCTCTTTTATTAACCACGGTGGCTGTGACTGGTGTCGGCTTACGTTTAGCACGTTCCCAGGGCTATTTCCAGGATAATCCGAAGGAATTAGTTGATGAGGTTTGGCAAATTGTTAACCGAACCTATGTGGATGGTACTTTTAACGGCAAAGACTGGCGGAGCAATTCGTAAGGATTATTTAAAACGGGACTATAGAAATCAAGAGGATGCCTACGATGCCATCCGGGAAATGCTAGAGAAGCTTAGAAGATCCCTTACACCCGTTTCATGGCTCCCGATGAGTTTCAGTCCATGCGGATTGATACTTCTGGGGAGTTGACCGGAGTCGGGATTCAAATTACCCAAGACCAAGAAACGAAAAAAATTGTTGTTGTTTCTCCGATTGAAGATACCCCAGCCTTTAAAGCGGGGATTTTAGCCAAAGATATCATCACCAAAATTGACGGTCAAACCACCGAAGGCATGGAAGTAGATGATGCCGGTGAAGTTGATCCGTGGCAAACCTGGTACCAATGTGGTGCTAACCATTGACCGGGCTGGCGAAGAAATTGATTACTCGCTTGGAACGTGCCCGTATTGAAATTCACCCAGTACGAGTGGATAGAAGAAATTGACGGCAATAAAATGGGTTATATCCGTTTGAATCAATTCAGTGCCCAAGCTTCCGAAGAAATGCGAGAAGCGGTTCAAAAACTAGAGAAAGAAAACGTGGTGGGTTACATTTTCGACCTCCGCTCCAATCCCGGTGGCTTACTCTATTCCAGTGTAGATATTGCCCGCATTTGGTTAGAAGAAGGAAAGATTGTTTCTACAGTTGATCGTCAAGGAGAAGTAGAACAAAAGAGCGCAAGCCATAAACAATTAACGAAAAAGCCACTTGTTGTTTTGGTGGATGGTGGCTCTGCCAGTGCCAGTGAAATTGTTTCTGGTGCTCTTCAAGATAATAATCGAGCCATTCTCGTCGGAACACAGACGTTTGGCAAAGGATTAGTGCAATCAGTTCGGGAACTCGGAGATGGTTCTGGTTTGGCAGTCACAATCGCTAAATATCTGACCCCGAATGGTCGTGACATCAACAAAAATGGGATCAAACCAGATGTCATCGTGGAGCTAAGCGATGAGCAACGGAAGGAGTTACAGCTAGATCGGAGTAAGGTTGGCACAATGGCCGATCCTCAATATGCCAAAGCCTATGAAGAGCTCCTAAAAAGGATCAATCAAACTGCTTCAAAGTAACGGGGTAATTCTGACTGATGAATACGCAATTTATTGAGGTTATTTATCTTTTTCCCCGATTCTATTATTCGGCTTAATTGATGATTTGCCATCGTTAATTGCGACTGATGGGGGTTCAGCATTGAATATTAATACAGTGCCCATAATTTGAAACGGCTCATAACTCTTTTTGAGAAGCTATGTTAATCTCCTAGACCGGTCTAATCTTAGACCTTAGAGGTATGCAACCTTCACTTGATTTAGCGATTGTAACGTGACGTCACTCAGTGATAGCAATGACGTTGACACTCGATACCAGCATGTTGTGGGATGAGTATTGCCTGATAGAAGTTTGTTTTGCTTGGGGCGGCCGCTCGATTCCATTGTCTCAAATGGTTATGGAACATGGCAGTACCACTGTTGCCTTCCAGGACTATGTCAAGGTGTTGGAAACGGTGAAGACCGTTCTACCAGATGCTTGTGAAATTACATTATTGGCAGACCGTGGCTTCGAACATGGTGAGTTGATTCGGTGGCTACGCAGTCACCAATGGGCTTGGGCAATTCGCGCGAAATCCGACTTGAAAATCACCTTAGCTAGTGGTCAAACCAAATCTGTGGCTAACCTACTACCGCCTGCGGAGCAAGCCAGTTTATTCCGAGATGTGACTATTCTCAAAGACATTGAGTGCCATTTAGCGACGGCGACCTTAACCATGGCTGAAGAGTCATGGGCTGTGATTACCGACACATCCCCGTCGTTGCAAACCTTCGCACTCTATGGTCAACGTTTTGGTGGCATTGAACCCCATTTTAAGGATTACAGGTCTGCCGCGTTTGAGCTACCCCGCTCCCGACTCCGAGATGCGACGGCCCTCACCCGCTTGTTGATGTTACTCGCCGCCGCAACCCTCATTGCCATTGTGGTGGCTGTCCAAGTCTGTGCTTAAGGTCAGCGGCAGTCAATTGATTGGCATGCACAACGAGGGTTGAGTTTTTTGCAGATTGGCTTACGGCGGATTAGCCAGCTATGTTGCCAACGTCGATTGTTACCACCGTTAGCACAATTACCACCATATAATCCGGCGGCAGCTTGCGCCTCGCCCAAGAAACAAGAAGCGCTGAGTACCCGAATTGAGTTCGCTAAGGTAACTGTGTTCTAAGCCTTTCAGACGTTGCGGAGTTTTCTGCACCACTAAGGTCTAGCCCAGTCAATCCGATCTTTATTTACAATAACCAGTGTAAATATTCTTCGTCTTCCTTGTTAAGTGTTATGACCCCTGCCCCTGTTATTTTCCATCTCGCCATTCCTGTGACTGATATTACGCAAACAAAAGTCTACTATTGCGACCAATTAGGGGCGATCGCCGGACGGGAGACAGAAAAAGCTATCATCCTGAATTTTTATGAGCATCAAGTTGTTGCCCATTGCGCGCCGGAGCCGATTCTACCCCAAAAAGGAATTTATCCTCGACACTTTGGCCTGATTTTTACCCAGGAAAGGGATTGGTTTGCCTTCGATGAGCGGATTCAAACCCAGGGGCTGGATTACTACCTCCCCCCTAAGCTACGTTTTCCTGATGAACTGACCGAGCACCGTACCCTTTTCCTCGAAGATCCCTTCCATAACTTGCTGGAATTTAAATGGTATCGTCATGCAGAAGCCATTTTTGGGGGGCGGGAATTTGCAGAAATTGGCGACCGGTAATCATAGGAAAAACACAAATGCTGATGTGTCAGCACTGGCCCGAATTAACTCATAGTATATTGAAACTATCTTCTATACAGATAATCTATAAGCCACGTAAAACTCATGTTTTATTAGGTCTTGACGCGATTTATCTAAAACGAAAGACCATTAGGCTGCGTTGGGATTATTTCCAAATCCGGGGGAGGTCGTAACGAAATGTAACGTATACTGGGAAGTAGTTTTATAAACTTCCATCGAAAAATAGCGAGAAAGTTACCCATGCGCGTTGTGATTGCTGGAGCCGGATTAGCAGGTTTGTCCTGTGCAAAATATTTAGCTGATCTGGGTTTTACCCCGATTGTGTTAGAGCGACGAAATGTTCTAGGGGGCAAAGTAGCAGCATGGAAGGATGAGGATGGTGATTGGTATGAGACGGGGTTACATATTTTCTTTGGGGCTTACCCCAATATGTTGCAGCTATTTAAGGAATTGGATATAGAAGACCGATTGCAGTGGAAAGAACATACGATGATTTTTAATCAACCGGAAAAACCCGGAACCTATTCTCGCTTTGATTTCCCGGATATTCCAGCCCCCATTAATGGTGTTGTCGCGATCTTACGGAATAACGACATGCTGACCTGGCCAGAAAAAATTCGTTTTGGTTTGGGTCTGTTGCCAGCCATGATTCAAGGGCAAAGTTACGTCGAAGCAATGGATAAGTACTCCTGGTCAGAGTGGATGCAGGAACAAAATATTCCTCCCCGCATTGAGAAAGAAGTATTTATTGCCATGAGTAAAGCGTTGAATTTTATCAATCCCGATGAAATTTCAGCCACAATTTTACTGACAGCACTGAACCGTTTTTTACAAGAAAAGGAAGGCTCCAAGATGGCCTTTCTAGACGGCTCCCCCACAGAACGCCTTTGTCAGCCAATGGTGGACTATATTACGGAACGGGGCGGGGAAGTTCACATGAACAAGCCTCTAAAAGAAATTTTGCTCAATGATGATGGTTCCGTGAAAGGCTATTTAATTCGGGGCCTAGACGGTGAACCGGATGAGTTTATTACGGCAGATTTATATGTCTCAGCGATGCCAGTGGATCCGCTGAAGTCCCTCGTCCCCCCAGCATGGCGAGAGTATACGGAATTTAAGCAAATTCAGGGATTAGAAGGGGTTCCGGTGATTAACCTCCATCTCTGGTTTGACCGCAAGCTGACGGACATTGACCATTTGCTCTTTTCTCGCTCACCTCTCTTGAGTGTGTATGCTGACATGAGCAATACCTGTCGGGAATACAGCGATCCGGATAAGTCAATGCTGGAGTTGGTATTGGCCCCCGCAAAGGATTGGATTAATAAGTCGGATGAAGAGATTGTGGCTGCTACGATGGCGGAAATCAAGCAACTTTTCCCCCAACATTTTACAGGGGACAATGCGGCAAAACTCATCAAGTCCCATGTGGTGAAAACTCCCCGCTCGGTCTACAAAGCCACCCCCGGTCGTCAAGCCTGTCGCCCTGACCAACGTACATCGGTGAAAAATTTCTATTTGGCAGGCTGCTACACCATGCAGAAATATTTGGGCAGCATGGAAGGGGCTGTTCTCTCTGGGAAGCAGTGCGCCCAGGCGATCGCCGCTGATTACGAGCCGAGTTCTGTATCACCGACGAAAGCGGTGGCAGGCGTGATATAAGCCTTGAGGTTTGTCCCCTTGGATAGCCTTCATTTGGATGGTTCACAGGCTCTGGTTCACAGGCTCTGGTTCACAGGCTCTGGTTCACTACCGGTCTGGTGCTCCGCCCGTATCTTTGTGGCGTCCCCATCAGGACGTAAACGATTTAATGTTTTAGGAGTCGTCAATGCCATCACCAAAGAGGTGAGCATCGTGACTAATCAGACTTATAAGTAGGTAAGCGTAATTATCCTTCTGCTTCCCGCTCTCGAATCTCGTCGTACAGTAAATCGAGTCCAATTAGCACTTTTTCCCGGTCCGACAAATCTCCAATAATTTTTCTGACGGGGGGAGGGAGAATTTTGGCTAGGGTCGGTGTTGCTAAAATCTTATCTTCTTCTGCGAGCTGAGGGTTTTTGAGTACATCAATGACTTTCAGGGCATAAACCCCTTGAAATTCCTGCTCTAAAATATTTTTTAGCATTTTCAGTGCCCGTACTGAATTGGGGGTGTTGCCCGCCACATAGAGCTTGAGGACGTATGTTTTTTTGAAAGGGCTCATAGGACTCCGGGGAAAAGCAGTGAATAGTACAGTTGTTGAATATATTTACAAGTCGATCAGGATTTTTAGCGAAATAGGCACAATGACTCGGATTTTATCCGCAAGATTGATTGGGGATCATCGGGGCTAAAACCCGCCACCGGTCTATGGTTAATCGGTTTGGGAATGAACCTCACAAGGAAGATCTTCCCGAGGAATTGAGCGACGGTACATTTCACTGAGGTGGGCAAGGATATCAATTAATACTAAACGGTAATCGAGTAAGATATCTTCGTTACGTCCTTCCAACTTTAAATGCTTGGCAAGCTCATCCATTAATTCCATGTGCGTTTCGAGAATTTTAGAAATGGGTAAGTCAGCAAAAAAAGCCTGGTTGACAAACTGATCTAACAACTCGTTTACATCACTCTCATTATTAAAATAGTTCAGGATAATTTCCTGGTAGCGCACATTGATGAGTTCAAGAAATTCTTGCTTTTCCTGGGGAGATAAATTACGGAAAAAATGACTGGAATTGCGTTTGTAATACACTCCTAAATAACCTAGACGTTCTTTGAGTTTGTCGGCGAGTCGACGCTGTTGGAGGAGTAAAAAGCTCTGCTGGGATTCCTGCACACTTAAGGGTTGATTCGCACCAGCATTTTTAGGAATCGCGCAACTGGGCTCAAGGTGGAGATAATCGGCGATCGCCCGGTCAATCACAGTAGACAAGGATTGCCATTTTGATTCTGGTAGACGGACTTCAGCGTGGTGATAGGCCAAGGTGGGACGGGGAGCCTCCAAGTCTTCTTCGGTCGATGGGGGAGACTCTAGGAGGACCGTCGGTAATAAACGTCCTTTTTCATACAGACTATTTAATATGGGGTATACGCTTGGTTCCGCGAAAACAATTAAGCAGTCAATATGTTCTGGATCATGTTCTAAAAATTCCTTAAACACCGTCGTTTCATGGAATGAAAAAAACTGATAACGATCACCATCTAAAATAGACGCTAGCTTGTGAGCAACGCTTTCTGGAACAAATAGGCAGAGAGAGAGAATTGACTGCACAACAGGGCGAAACTCGACAATTTAAAAATCAACAATTTATACCAGGCGGAATAATAAATTTATGCTCTCGAAAAAAATGTAGAAGAAATATTGCAATCAACAGTGTCCTACACACCCATAATGTATGAATTTCTATGAAGAACGTTAGCATATCTTCGCGGTGATTGCCTGAACCGATGGGCATTTAAGCTCACCTGCTTTTGCTATTATCCTATGGAGCTACCAAAGCAGCGGAAAATCTCCTAAGATTAACTACGGCTCAGATAAGTCCCCAATTTTCCTCGATAGGCGACTAAAATACCCAAATTCCCCGAAACACGCAGCTACCATATTTAGTGTTTTACCCCTACAATTAAGAGCCTCACACACTAGATATGGTTTCTTGAGTCAATCAAGACCACCGGTTAATGAACCACTGGGAAGAATGGCGACAAAGTTGTGTTGATGACCAACTAATTCGCCTCAATGTCCAGCCACTGATGGGTAGTGCCCCTGCCCAGCACCTGCTTTATGCGGATGCCTTGCCCCGCCGCAATGACGGTCGGCTGAGTGCCGGCATTCTGCAGCGTTATGCCCATGTGGAGGCAGGGGGATGGTGGTGTTCAGGAATCGATGTTTTGTCGGGTGAAACAGATATTGTGGGGTTGTTTTAAACCCGATTAGCCCCCGCTGCAGCTGTTAATAATCGGAAAGTTATTAAATATGAACATCCTCCTCAAACCCCAACGGGGATTTTTGCCCTACAAGTTCCTTTGAACCTATGGCAAGCGATCGCTCAACGGTCAGGTCATCAAATCGAAGCAAAAACAGAAAGTTTAGGAGATTTTTGGCAATGGGTACTAGAAAATCCTGAAATTCCTCTTTTTATCACCGAGGGAGCAAAAAAAGCAGGAACATTGTTAACCGCAGGTTATGCAGCGATCGCTTTACCGGGGATTAATAATGGTTGTCGTACCCCAAAAGATAGTATGGGAAATCGTATCGGAAAATCCCATTTAATTCCTCAATTAGCTAAATTTGCAGTGCAAGGGCGTAAAATCTACTTGGTTTTTGACCAAGATAGTAAGCCTACCACGATTAAAGCGGTTAACTGTGCTATTCGCAAGTTAGGCTATCTCTTTACTCAGGCTAATTGTACCGTGTCGGTGGTAACGTGGCCATCGGAATGGGGAAAGGGGGTGGATGATCTTATTGTGAATAAAGGAAAAGAAACCTTTGATGATTGTTTTGCTAAAGCGTTACCTTTAGAAAGTTGGAGAGTACAGGGATTAAATCAATTAACTTATACCCCTCAAATTGAGGTTAATTCTCCCTACCTTCCTACAATTAATATTCCTGAAACTGCTTCTTTAATTGGCATTAAATCCCCCAAAGGAACAGGAAAAACAACGTTATTAGAAACCATTGTTAAAAAAGCGATCGCCCAACAGAAAAAAGTGTTAGTCATTGGTCATCGGATTAAATTAGTAGAAGCCTTATGTCAACGGTTTGGCCTTCCTTACGTTACTGAAGTTAGAGATCAAAAAGTTTCGGCAAAATTAGGTTATGGGTTATGTATTGACTCTTTACATCCTAACTCTCAAATTCAATTTCAAGCCAATGATTGGCAAGATAGTATTATTATTATTGATGAAGTAGAACAGGTCTTATGGCATGGTTTAAATGCTTCTACTTGTAAAAATAATCGGGTGAGTATTCTAAAATCCCTGAAAACCTTAATGCAAAATATTCTAGGGGGAGGGGGACAAGTTTATCTAGCTGATGCAGATTTAAGTGATATTTCCCTAGACTATATCACAGCGTTAGCAGGATTTCCTGTACAACCCTTTATTATTCAAAACCATTGGCAACCCGCCCCTCAAGAGACATGGAAAATTAATTACTATACAGAGAATAGTCCTAAAAGATGGGTCAAAGATTTAGTTAAAGCTATCCGTCAAGGAGAAAAACCATTTGTTTGTTTATCAGCACAAAAATTAACCAGCCAATGGGGAACACAAACACTAGAAACCTATCTAAATAAACAATTTTCTGACCATAAAATTCTCCATTCCAGGTAATGTCCCCCGCTATCTTTAGGCCGCCCGTTATGGCTTCAATCAAGTGGGCAACGGTGCCACCAGTATTCCCCGACTCCTCACCGCCGGGCATCGGCTGACGGAATTAAATATCCGCCTCCTGCAACAATCTGACTTGGACAATCTGGATGATCTGGATATGGGATTTCAAGCGGAATCCCTATTGTGTTGGGGCAAGATGGCGGTGCGGGTGAATGCAGG
>CALNXU010000037.1:0-103871 GCA_942490695.1 Merismopediaceae cyanobacterium
CAGTGACAGTTGTCGTCGGATTAACGGCCCACACTAAAGTAAAAATAGCCCACACACTCAATGACGTTCCAATAATGGTGTGGGGACGAGAAAAACGCCATAATGCCTGGAGCATAGAATTTCAAAGTGAAAGAGGCGGAAAAAGCAGTACGGTTGAGGGTGATCGCGACTAGACTCCCTAAATAAATACTGGCTCAACACCCACAGCCTGCGGAGGATAGGGCAAATTGAACCTAATATTCACAGAAGCAATGACCGATTTATTCAAACGTTACTCCATAGCAAACGATTCACTTAACGACGGCGAAGCTCAATGACAGATTCTCGGATAGTGACATCATAACCACCAAAGAAATTTTGCCCCAATAATCCCGGCATTCCCAAGTCTTGAGTAATCATGGCTTCCACATTTTGCTTTTTAAGCGCTCCCACCGTCAGGGTTTGTAAACGCCCCGCCGACACCGGCACCATCCCCCTGCCGTTTGTGCAAAGCCAACGGGCTTAGAGTCATTTAACCCAATCTTATTAGCCATACCCTGATCGAGCACCACGACGCTTGCCCCGGTATCAAACAGCATTTCAAAGCGATGTTGACCATTAATCACGACTTCAACGGTGGGAATTCCATTCAATCGCCGCTTAATCGGAATTTGGTAACTATCCGCCGGACGGTTTGTGGAGGGTTGAACTGAATTCTGCCCCCCCCCACATAATCCCCCTAAATCTATCTGGCGACCATCCGGTCCTTGCAAAAAACAAGGCGCTTGGGTCAATCCTTTAGACTGCCAGGGGATGAGTGATAGGGTGATGGCAAGAATTGGCGTCAGCAAAAAAGGGGATTTCATTTTTAAGCAATAGGGGCGAGTATTCTGAGCGGATCAGTGCCTGGGTCACAACCCACCTGAAGCCAGAGAAAGAAAAGCTATGGGTTTCACCCTAAACTTGGTTTAACTGATTTTGGATTGCCTTAGCATATTCCCAAGATAACCTTCCTGAAAAACGTAAAATGCTAGTAAATCAAGATTATCTAGCCAGAATTACTCTTTCTGCCATTGGGGGTGATTGAAAATCTAAGCTCCTATCCTTAATAAAAAAAGGCCATTAAATATGGCCTTATCAAAATCAAAAAATATTAAAACAAGATAATTGCAGTGTGGTTAAACAGAGAGCTAGTACGCTAAACCCATGCTCCGAGTCGTTTCAGCACCGAGATAAACGCGAACACTGAGGAAGTCCGTGGGACAAGCCGTTTCACACCGTTTGCAACCAATGCAATCTTCAGTTCTAGGGGAAGAGGCAATCTGGGCTGCTTTACAGCCATCCCAGGGAACCATTTCTAGAACGTCCAATGGACAAGCCTGTACACATTGGGTACAGCCTATACAGGTATCGTAAATTTTTACACTATGTGACATTGATAATCGGCTCCTAAACCGAGAGGTTCTCCGTAAGGTCGAAAAAAATGTATTGTCAGGATTAAGGTGTAGTTTACCCCAGACCCGGAGTATCTGAGGGGAATTCCGTCGTCAACTTCAAATACCGTTACAAAATTTCAACATTAGACCAAAACAAATTGACTCTGGGCTAGTCATAGCATTTTATTGAGTCTATCGTTCCACCATTCTCGACCTGATAGGGGTTTTATTTTGTTGTTTTGTAACAGTTGATTAACATTTGATTAATAGCATCTGGAACCCTTCACAATTTAAGTGAGTTAATACAAATATCCCCGGTTTTAATGGCTGGGCGGACTCCATTTAAAGGCATCTCGAAAAATATTAATTTCACTGAGAAAAAACCTGATGTTGCGTGATTAATTTTCGCAGTAAGGCAATTAATTGGGTAATCGAGGCTCCCTAAAAAATTTTCATTACGAAAAATTAATATAAATCCGGGAATCAGCCTAAAAATACTTGCTAGATTATTGACTGTAATCCGCCCCTTGACGAGGGGGGCAAGCACCCTCCAGCAAGACTAGAACAAAAAATGACTTCTTTTCCTTGGCTCACTGCCATTATTTTGTTTCCGATTGTGGCGGCCTTAGCCATTCCACTGATTCCAGACAAGGACGGTAAAACCGTTAGATGGTACTCCTTGACCGTCGGTCTAATTGATTTTGCGTTGATTGTTTATGCCTTTTACAGTGGCTATGAACTCAGCAATCCCAATTTACAGTTGGTGGAAAGCTACACTTGGCTGCCCCAAATTGACTTGAAATGGTCAGTGGGAGCCGATGGCTTGTCAATGCCACTCATCATTTTGACCGGATTTATCACGACGTTGGCGACGATGGCGGCTTGGCCAGTGACCCTAAAGCCGAAGTTATTCTATTTCCTCATGTTGGTCATGTACGGCGGCCAAATTGCGGTGTTTGCAGTTCAGGATATGTTGCTGTTTTTCCTAGTCTGGGAACTCGAATTAGTCCCGATTTACCTCATTCTTTCTATTTGGGGCGGGAAAAAGCGCCTTTATGCCGCGACTAAATTTATCCTCTATACCGCTGGAGGGTCTCTCTTCATTCTGCTGGGCGGACTGACCCTGGCTTTTTATGGCGACACCACGACCTTTGATATGTCGGCGATCGCCGCTAAGGATATTCCTTTAAATCTACAGTTATTGCTGTATGCGGGCTTCTTAATTGCCTATGGTGTTAAATTGCCTATTTTTCCGCTCCACACTTGGCTCCCAGATGCCCATGGAGAAGCCACCGCCCCCGCTCACATGTTACTGGCGGGAATTTTGCTGAAAATGGGGGGATATGCACTGTTACGAATGAATGTGGAAATGTTACCCGCGGCCCACGCGATTTTTGCGCCGGTGCTAGTGATTTTAGGGGTCGTCAATATTATCTATGCGGCTCTTACCTCCTTTGCCCAGCGGAACCTGAAGCGGAAAATCGCCTATTCGTCCATTTCTCACATGGGCTTTGTGCTTATTGGGCTGTCGTCGTTTACTGATTTGGGCATGAGCGGCGCGATGTTACAGATGATTTCCCACGGATTAATCGGTGCCAGCCTCTTTTTCATGGTGGGGGCAACCTATGACCGGACCCATACCCTCATGCTGGACGAAATGGGCGGGGTTGGCCAAAAGATGAAAAAAGTGTTTGCCATGTGGACCGCCTGTTCCCTGGCGTCCCTCGCATTGCCCGGAATGAGTGGTTTTGTGGCAGAACTCATGGTCTTTGTCGGCTTCGCCACCAGTGACGCCTATAACGTGGTTTTTCGCACCATTATTGTTGTGTTGATGGGGGTCGGAGTTATTTTGACACCGATTTATCTATTATCGATGCTGCGGGAAATGCTTTACGGACCTGAAAACGAAGAACTAGTCAGCCATACAAACTTAATTGATGCAGAACCCCGAGAAGTCTTTATTGTGGGCTGTCTATTGGTTCCCATCATTGGCATTGGTTTTTATCCCAAGCTCGTCACCCAAATTTATGACCCCACAACTAACTATCTGGTGGAAAGGGCAAGGGAGTCGGTACCGAGCTTAAATGAAGAAACCGTCGCAGTCGCATCCTTCTTTGAGGCAAACCATGAGCCCCTCTCCGCCCCCAGCTTAGCGGTCGGCGTCCATTGAGGTCGTATGACATTGATGAGGAACATGGCCTTAAAATGTAAAGTCAGGCAGTCTCGACCTTGGCGATGATAAATTAGCTAGGGATCAACTGCCTACCGTCATTGCATTTGAGTTTATGTTCCTGTCCCCTCAATCTTTGTTAATGAAACCCTTTGTGCGACGCATAGCCGGTTTTGTCGTCACTTTCGGCATCTTGACCGGTGGTATTCTACCGGCGATCGCCAAAGAGGTACTGCTGCAGGTGGGCGTCGTGCAAAGATTTGGAGAGGAGGAAAAAGATGCCTTAAAACTACAGGGGCCAGGGAGTCAGCCGCTGACGTTTTCGTTACAAAATTCCCAGGGTCAATCCATTACGCTGCAAAGCCCCCAAGCGACTCTCACGATCCAACCGCAGCCCCTACCCAAGAATCGATTATCCGAAGTTTTAGTCCTCAGTGACCATGCCACCTTTGAAACAGCAGAGGACAGTGCTCTGCAATGGCAAGCCAAGGGATTAAACGTAGAAGTGACCCAGCCTGAACGCTGGCAGGTTTGGGCTAAGCGAGATAACTATGACAATCCCCTGGTTCGCCGTTGGTTACTGAATAACCTCAAAAAACAGGGCCATGAACTGCCTTACTTAGCAAGTGCGGTGGAAGACAGTAAACCCCAAGCGATATTAACCGTCAATGGGCAAGCCTATCCCACCGATCAACTTAAAATTACAGCGCCACAAAATCTGGTGCAGGTCACCACAAACAGCAAAACCCTCACATTCGGCGGCTGGTTAAAACTCCAACCCAATGCCTACGGTAATTACACGTTGGTCAACTATGTCCCCTTAGAAACCTACCTGCGGGGTGTGGTGCCCCACGAAATTGGGCCCAATGCCCCCCCCACCGCAGCGCGAGCCCAAACCATTATCGCCCGCACCTATGCTCTCCGAAATCGACGACGGTTTGCAGCCGATAATTATGAATTGTGTGCGACGACCCACTGCCAGGTTTATTACGGTCTGAGTGAAACCAGTCCCAAAGCAGATGCGGCGATTCAAGCGACCAAAGGACAGGTTTTAACCTATAACAATGCCCTGGTTGATGCCCTCTATTCTTCCACCACTGGCGGTGTTACAGCTCGGTTTAGTGATGTGTGGAACGGGGAAGAGCGCCCTTACCTCCAGGCTGTTATTGATTCCACGCAACCGTTATGGAATTTATCTGCCCAGAGCCTGGCTGAGGAAACCGCATTTCGTCAATTTATTAACCTTAAAGATGGTTTTAATGAAGCCGGCCGGAAGTATCTCCGCTGGCGATATCCAGCGACACTAGACAGCCTCAATAAAGATTTAAAGGAGTATTTGGGTAAGCGTCGCCATCCCCTCGCTGATTTCACCACAATCTACAACATGCAAATTACGCAACGATCGCCGTCGGGACGGGTATTGATGCTAGAAGTCACGACGGATAAAGGGGTGGTGAAACTAGCTAAAAATGAGGCCCGTAGCGCCTTTGGACCTCCCCGCAGTACCCTATTTTATTTAGAACCCGCCTACGATGCGAATCAACGTCTGCAGAGCGTGGTGTTTGTGGGAGGTGGATTTGGCCATGGTGTCGGCATGAGCCAGTTTGGTTCTTACCAACTTTCTAAATTGGGATGGACCGCCGATAAAATTTTGAGCTTTTATTATCCTGGTACTCAAATTCTGCAGTTAAATGAGCAAATATTAACCCAACAGGCAAAGTCATCAAATTAAGTGGTCATTGGCACCAGAGTCCCTTGCCTTTTCCCGTCTGTCTTTACGGATCAGCAAGCATCTGAGCCGACACAATGTGGGGAATAATGAGGCAATGACGCCCTGTAATACGGGAGCGATCGCCCCGGAGAATAATGCCTGCGGCGGTATCGTCAATGACCCAACTGCCCACTATATAGTGATAATCAAATGCCTGGGGCATTTCCACATACTCTTGGATAATAAATCCTTCTTTGTCATACCCATCAGCTTCACGTTTTTCCACAGCGCCACGTTCTAGCTCAATAGAAGTGCCGATGCCCTCCATTCCCAATAGGGGCTTACGGATGTGGATGTCTAACAATAGGCGGGTGGCTGCGGATGATAAATCGGTTTCGAAAAAGGTGGGGAGCAAATACTGAGCATAGTCTGTATCCTGAAACCGCTGCCACATCATTGCCATAGCCCCTTTGTTGGATAAAACCTGTTTCCACAGGGGCTCAATAATTTTCATGTCCGCCTGGGTAACTTGGCTGGCCAATGCTTCGGTACAACCCGCATTGACCATATCGTTCTGTAAATCTGTCCAGTCGTACATTTTCCACATCACCGGGATACGCTCATTGACATGGTCAATGAAGAAGCCCGCTTCATCTAAACCCAGACCCCGCTGGATGGTATTTCCCTGATTGTCTTCTACCCCCTGCAGATAAACCAATTGGGTGTAAATGTTGGCATCCACCTCGTCGTGCAAAATTTGGATGAGTTGCATGGCCATTTCAGCATCTTCTTCTAACTGCTCATCGACTAAAAAAGAAATGCCTTTTTCGCATAATTGATAGGCTTCAACAATTTGGCGCCACTGCCCCGCGATCCGCTCCCAAAACTCATTAAATTGACTGGCACTGTTGGGAATTGGGTAAGCGCTATTTTTGTGGTTCCGTTGATAATCCACTAACCAGTTCCATTGGTAAACAGTCTCGGCCCCTAATAATGGGGTTTCGCCATTGATTTCAATTAATTTAATCTGTCCTGTCTCCGTGACCACTAAATCAAATCGCGTGGCTAAGCTGAGATCCTCGACGGGGTCAGTGCGATGCCAACTATTTTTTAGTGCGGGCCAATAGTCCGGCAGAATTTTTAATTGTGCTAAACGTTGGTCAATCGCGGCTTCATCATCCAAATCAAAAAACCAATCCAAAAATTCTACACACATCTCCCACAAACTTTCTGTCGCTGTGGCGATCGCCGTTTCTTCGGCGGGGGTGAACTGAATAGCAAAGGGTTGGGGGAGGGCTTCCACCCAATACTGTTGGGCGGGATCACTCAGAACATCTGCTTGATAGGCATTTTGTTGAATATGCTGACGCCAGTGAGGACGACGGCTGATTTTGATCGGCCGCATTATTTCCCCCCCCGACCAGTTCCTCTAAAGGTTGAACCAAAACCTCGTCCACTACTGCGCCCAGAAATTGTCCCTCTCGCCGCTGTACCAGCAGGACGTGCCGGAGCGGGATTGGTTACATGCTTGGGAACTTGTACCTTCCCTGTGGTGGTCCGGCTCACGGCCCGCCCATTGGGGGTTACAACCCGGTTCGGGGTCGAGCTTTCGTAAACGGTATAGGGCTGAAAGACCCGCCGTTCCACACCACCGTAGTAAATAGTCTGGTAGCGATTGCTGAAGGGATAGAGATAATAACCGCCAAAAATGGGACGATAGCCGGGTGTATCGTAATTCCTCGGTGTGGGTTCACAACGAACCCCGTCAGCTTGACAGTCGGCTTGACTCGCATAAACGGGCGCATTCCGTTCATGTTCCTGCTTCGCAGCCTGAAACTGGGCGTCACATTCCTCTGGTTTAAGTGGCGGTGGTTTGGGTTCAATAACCAATTTCCCTTCACTGTAGGCCTGCTTAAGGGTCTGGTAATCCTTTGTTTGTTGGGTTATATCAGTCTTACATTCCTGGGCATTGGCGTAATACAGGGCTTCAACGTTCTCGGTTTTCGTTGGGGCATTGGCGGTTGTTTTATTATTTGATGGTTCTTTTCCTTTACAGCTACTGGCTACCAGTGCGACCATAGCGGCGATCGCCAAACACTGCTTGACTTGTTGCCGATGAATTGAGCGGGGTTGAGGGGGAGTCGGTTCGGAAAAACAGGAGAAAAAGGCAAGGTCATGAGGTTGCTTCCAAGTCGGGGAATTAGCCCACCTCATCATAATCAGGGATTTTTTTCTTTGTCAGGTATTGAGCCCACTTTATTGATATAACTTTATATTCCTAAGCCTGATATGGATGACGTTTTACTCCAGTAAATTAGCTGTATTACAAAGTCTATGGGTCATCTCTGCAAGTCGTCTTCACCTATCACGGTACATCGACCTCTGCGGAGGGTTCGGTGAACGGAAAATAGCTTGCCCGAAAACGAATAGGGCGAGATTTCCCAAACATTTGCTTTACAAACGCTTGGATCGTGCCTCTTCAATCCGTAAAGGTTAATCCCTTGTCGATCGCCAAAAGTTCCACCTGATGGAAAACAGCGGAATGGATTGCATCCACCGTATCACGGCGATAAACCCGGCCCAGTGCCACTGGCAGGCCCCCACTAATCCGAACACAGGAGATTTTTCCCAGTTTAAAGCTCCCAGTCTGTTAGTCATTCTCAAATGATGGGAACACTATAATCTGTCGCTCACGGAATAAAATTCTTTCTCAAATCGCTGCTGTGACCTAGAGAAGCTCACTTGGAAAAAGGCCACCTTTGGTTATATCCCCGGTCACTCCGGTCACTTTAGCTCCAGTGCCCAAGAACGCTCCGTTGCCTTTGACCACTGCATCAACCTTCACCAATTTAAGAAACCAACTTACTTTGAACGATCATGCCTATTGGAATTGCTGAATTTATTGAAAACCAGGAAAATCGCTGTCCTGTAATCCTGGTATTGGATACGTCCGGCTCGATGCAGGGTGCACCGATTCAAGCCTTAAACCAGGGGATTCAAACCTTTAAAGAGGATGTAATGCGTGACCACCAAGCGTTACTCAGTGTGGAAACGGCGATTGTTACTTTTGGGAAAAATGGAGCGCAGAAAATCCAAGAGTTTGTTGGCATTGATGAGTTTGAGCCACCGACTCTGCCCTCTGGGGGGTTAACGCCGATGGGGGAAGCCATCAATATGGCGCTGGATATGATGGAGGAGCGCAAACAGGCCTACAAACAAAATGGTATCCAGTATTATCGCCCCTGGGTGTTTCTGATTACCGATGGTGTGCCAACGGATGATTGGCAGTTAGCAGCGCGGCGGGTGCAGGAGGCGGAAGATAAAAGGCAGGCGTTATTTTTTGCGGTGGGGGTCGAGGGGGCTGACATGAATACGTTACGGCTCATTGCCAATAATCCGCCGGTATTGTTAAATGGTCTCGATTTTCGGGATTTGTTCCAGTGGCTCAGTAGCTCGATGAAGCGGGTTTCGTCTAGCAAAGTAGGAGAGGCGATCGCCTTACCAGCAACGGAACTGGGGGCAAATCGAACACAGGTACTAGACAATCAGTTAATCCAACACCCTAAACAGTTTACGTGGTAATCAGCGTATGTGGCGCACAATTTGTCATTCGGCGATCGGTTCCCTACACCGGGAAACGGGCTTGCCCTGTCAGGATTATGGTAAATTTCGTCAGTTAGGACAGGATGTGTTGGTGGGAGCGGTGTCCGATGGGGCCGGGAGTGCGCCTTTTTCAGATCAGGGATCGAAACTGGCTGTCCAAAACGGCGATCGCCTTCATCACGGACATTATTCAAGACGAAGCTGAGGATGTCCTAGAACAGCGGACACTAGGCCCAGGTGGAATCGGCAGAAGAGTTAGACAAAACCTTTAAGCAAAAGTATTTACCTCAATTGCTAGAGCGGGTTAATCAGCAATTACAAGCCGCTGCTACCGAACAAGCGGTCGAGGTGAACGCTCTGGCCACCACCCTCCTTTGTTTTATTGCTACGTCCCACTGGTTAGTGGCGATGCAAGTGGGGGATGGCTTAATTGTGGTGCGCCGACCGGGGCAAGAAAGGTATGAACTCTTGTTTCAGCCAGATAAGGGGGAATATATCAATGAAACGACGTTTGTTACGTCTGCGAATGCCCAAGAAGATTTACAAGTACGGGTGATGGCGGAGCCGGTGGAATTTCTCTGTGCGGCAACGGATGGGGTGGAAAAAGTGTCGGTGAACTATGTCGATTGGCAACCCCATCCCCCTTTTTTTCGACCGCTGGATCAGTATTTGCAACAGACCCCTGAGCCGCTGCCAGCAGATTTACAAGAATTTTTAGAACGGGAGGATCTCCAGCAACGAACCACAGATGATAAAACCCTGTTGATTGCCCATTGGCCAGATTCCCACAGGGGTGACCTAGACTGAATAAACAATAGGTTAATCCAATCACCACAACTTATAACCATGTCAGAATCGATAACGGTTACGACCTCACTGGAAGCAACATTAAATAAAATTGATCAACGTTTAGATAAAATCGATAACCGCTTGGAACGTATCGACGAAAAATGCACTAACTTACAGGTTGCCAATGCTGAAATTAAGGGTGAAATTAAAGTCCTGGATCAAAAAGTGACGGGTCTGGGTCAGAGAATTGATAACCAAGAATATGTGAACCGGGGCATTTTGACAGCGTTAATTGTGGCGCTAATCGCAGGAGAGGCAAAGCTATTTGGTTGGTTACCCACGACCTAATCCGCTCTTCTTGACTTCATTCTGTTCACGATGTTTTTAGGATTGATGGCAACTTACCTTTGTCGGCGGCATAATCGCAAAGTGCAATTGACGGCAATGATTGCCGATAGCGGCGAAGCAAAGGTGTGGCATACCGACTTTCAGGGGTTTTTGGCGAAAATATACCACAATCCCCATAACGAGCGGATTCAGAAATTGCAGTTGATGGTGATGCAGGTCCCCCAAGATCCCAATGCCCACCAAAATCATGTTTCCTTTGCCTGGCCCTATTCGGTGTTAGAAGACGAAAATACCGGCGAAGCAGTGGGATTTTTGATGCCAGAAGTGAAGGGGGGACAGGAATTATTAGCGGTGTGTACTTACAAACTCCGCAAACGGTTAAAGTTGCCGGTTAATTGGTTTTTCCTGCATGTTGTGGCGCGGAATGTGGCAGGGATTATCCAGGCGATTCATCAAGAAGGTTATGTGCTGGGAGATATTAAGCTGCAAAACATTTTGGTGAATGACCGGGCGTTACCCACTATCATTGACACCGATTCGTTTCAGGTACGGGATGAGGTTAACGGGAGAACATACCACTGTTTAGTAGGATCAGAGGGGTTTACGCCACCGGAGTTAATCGGTGTCGATTTAGCCCAAATTGATCAAACGGAAGTCCATGACCGATTTCGCTTAGGAGTCGCCATTTATTACCTGTTGTTTGGGTGTTCCCCCTTTACTGGAGCATGGCAAGGATCAGGGGCGCAACCGGAACAAGTGGAATGGATTCGCCGGGGGCTATGGGCGTTTGGCCAAGATTCACTGGTGTTACCTAGTCCAGCTACGATTCCCCTAGACGTGGTGCATCCGACCCTCAAAGCCTTATTTTTACGTTGTTTTAATGACGGGCACTTGAACCCCTACCGTCGCCCTACGCCCCAGGATTGGTTGGAAGGCTTTGCCCTGGCGTCAAATGATTTGGTGCCCTGTGACAAAGTAGATACCCATTATTACAGCCATCAGTATGGTAAGTGTTATTGGTGTACCCGCCATCAAACATTGGGCTTAGATATTTTTCCGGGTCAAGACCGGGAAGAGCCCCCGCCGGAGTGCACGGCGGCTGTTGCTCAACCGACCTCGACCAAACCTAAATCAGCCCAAGAAATTCAGTATCCCCAGCTCCAGTCCTCAACGCCTCCGGTGAGGTCAACACCATCACCATTAACGAGAACCCTCGCGTCGGTAATTTCTTATTGGGTGCAGGTTTTGTTGCATGGTATTGCAGTGAACCGTCTGCCGTTAGCGCCTTGGAATAAGCTAGAAGATCGGGTATCGATCTAACCTGGTCGAATCCCCCCCGCGCCCTCACCAAGTCCGAGTCCCCGAAAGGTTTAGCAGATTTCTCAGGAGATCAGGAAAGTTTACCTGAGGTTGAGACATTAACCATGGTTCAGTGGCCTGTGGAGATAGTTGCAATTCCAGCGGCAGTTTTTGATGGGGTCGCCCGATAGCGATGACAGGCGTTGAACACTGGGAAAAACCGCAGCATTGAGTGAAGGTTAAAGCCTTTGCTATAGGGAAATATCCCGTCACCCAAGGGCAGTGGGAAGCCGTCATGGGCAGCAATCCTTCACTATTTTCAAGGCAACCCCAATCACCCCGTAGAGTGTGTTAGCTGGTACGATGCGACAAAATTCCGCGAGAAGCTGAGCCAGTTAACCGGAAAACAATATCGACTCCCCAGTGAAGCGGAATGGGAATATGCCTGTCGCGCAGGAACCACCACACGCTATTACTTTGGGAATGATGCTGACCAACTGGGGGATTATGCTTGGTTTGGGATAACTCAGGGAATTCGCTGATTGACTCACACTCTTCTTTGTGGAATTCAGATCCAGACGGGAAAAGCTAGTGAAGAATACTCCTCGACAATGGCTGTCAAACGCGACCTGTGGGGGGGGAAGCAAGCCAATCGGTGGGGACTATATGATATGCACGGTAATGTCTGGGAGTTGTGTGAGGATGAGTGGCATGACAATTATAAAGGCGCTCCTAATGATGGTAGTGCGTGGCTAGATGGAAGTAGTAGCAGAGACAGAGTAATACGCGGCGGTTCTTGGTTCAACGCTCCGAGGTATTGCCGGTCGGCGGCTCGCAACAGCCACTCTCCCGACAACCGGAGCAGCTGCGACGGTGTGCGGGTAGTGTGTGAGCGCCCCAGCCTCTCGTAGCCCTTTGTTCTTTTGTCTTTTGCCCCGCCGCCGGGGGCGGGTCGAATTTTTTGGCGCTATTTTTACATTTCTTTACATAGCCGAGCTGTTTGTCTTTCGTTAATTTTGGACTGAGCGATGCTTGTGCCGATCAGTACGAAGATGCCATCGTCCTGTTTGCTCCCGAACAATACCATTGGTGCGTTCAAGTGCGACCACCATCGCCATGAGTTGGGTTGAACTCATGAAACCCAACATCCACAATTATCTTTAGCCTTGCCCCAATCTACTCATTGCCAATATTGGGTGGAAAATCAACCCTAGTTCCCCCCGAGTTAGTGTTGAGTAAAATTGGTGTAGAACGCTTAGGGGGGCAAATCACAAAATGAATTTCTCGTTGGCAAAGAAAAGGCTCTTTTTATCTTATGCAAGCACGACATGTATTCAACACAGACAAGCTCGATCAAATTCTCGATGATTGCCGTTTAGAGAATGAGAAAGGACGTCAGGCCTTATTACAAAAAGTCATGCAGTGGTTAGATGACCATGGATTAGAATATGGCATTCGCTCCGCCTACGTTTTTGGTTCCCTCAGTCAACCCTACCGCTTTCATCCCAATTCTGATATCGACCTTGCCGTTGAGCAAATTCATGCCGCTGATTTGTTTGCCGTTATCGGCTTTCTTTCCGAAGCCATGGGACGGGACGTGGATGTGGTTCAGTTGCAGACATGTCACTTCGGAAATCAGATTAAACAGACAGGTATTCAATGGATAGCAAGAAACTCATCCTCTTAAAAGTTGACCTGGAAGGGCAGATGGGGATCATTCAAAAAATTCATCAAAAGCTACTGAGTCGAGCTTCAGTATTGAAAGATAAAGATGATGAAGTTATTCTGGAGAGTCTTGCGTACCAAATTCATAATCTTTATTGTGCCACTGAAGACTTGCTGAAAATCGTGGCAAGTTACTTTGAAAACAATATTAGCAACACTAGCCAATGGCACAGTCTACTGCTCCAACGAATGTCCATGGAAATCCCCGATATTCGCCCAGCTTTCTTGTCTACAGATAGTTATCTAATCCTCAATAGCTTACGGGGATTTCGTCACTTTTTTCGCCATGCCTATGGTGCCAATATTGAGTATGTGCAACTGAAAGTTAATTTAGATAAGGCTCTGCAATTACAAAAAGTGCTTGACTGCGATATCCATCACTTTTTACAACAATTAGATTATGAAGACCATTAAAATTCAAGGGTATCAGCTGGGTACCGATTACCCCCCAATGATCGTGGCGGAAATGTCGGGGAATCACAACTGATAATTCTCAAGCTCTCGAAAAACTCGCTGATGAGCTAAGTTCCGCCAATCAAGGCATGAAAGTGTAATCGCCATCACCGTAGGTTGGGCCAAATTCATGAAACCCAATATCCACATTTATCTTTAGCCCTGCCTCAATCCATCCTGTTGGATATCGTTATCGCTCCACCAGCCTACTCGCTAGCCAATATTGGGTGGAAAATCAATCTGCTCATTCGCCCCCCCAGTCAATGGGATAGCACCCATTCCGAACATATCAATGAAAAAAACTCGAATGCTCCCAATCCAATGGTGCCTCCTAAGAAGTAAAAAGAGTCGAGGTGTCTAAGTTACCGACGGTGGAAAGATTAAGGACGTCCATCCAAGGAGTGCCTTGGTGCAGATCAGAGGCTGAACTTGTGTCTTTGTGCCAAATTTAGCGGAAACTAGAATTTAAAACTGTCGCAAAAAGCGCAGATCACTCGTGTACAGTCGGCGGATGTCATCAATCTGGTGCAGCACCATCGCAAAGCGCTCTACCCCAAAACCAGCCGCAAATCCTGTGTACACTTCCGGATCATAGCCCACCGCTTTCATCACGTTGGGGTCAACCATGCCACACCCCATCACTTCCAACCATTTACCTTTCCACTGTACATCGACCTCTGCGGAGGGTTCGGTGAACGGAAAATAGCTTGCCCGAAAACGAATAGGGAGAGATTCTCCAAACATCTGCTTCACAAACGCTTGGATCGTGCCCTTTAAATCCGTAAAGGCCAATCCCTTGTCGATCGCCAAAAGTTCCACCTGATGGAAAACAGCGGAGTGGGTCGCATCCACCGTATCACGGCGATAAACCCGGCCCGGTGCCACAATCCGGATGGGGGGCTCGTGGGTTTCCATATAGCGAATTTGAACCGGGGAGGTGTGGGTTCGCAGAAGCCGGCCATTTTTCAAGAAAAAAGTATCTTGCATATCACGGGCCGGGTGGTCAGCGGGAATATTTAACGCTTCAAAATTGTAGTAATCTGTCTCGACTTGGGCCCCCAGCCACCGTATAACCCAGCCCCACAAAAATCTCCAACACCCTATCCACGGTGCTATTCAGGGGATGTTTTCGTCCCAGGGGCCGCATCACCCCCGGCATAGTGACATCTAACGTTTCTGACTGTAACTGTGCCTCAATGGCGGCGGCTTGGAGCGCTGTTTTCTGTACTTCTATCTGGCCTTGGAGGGCCTCTTTGACTTCATTGGCGATCGCCCCAATGCGGGGACGCTCTTCCCCCGATAGCTTGCCCATGCCTTTGAGAATTAAGGACAATTCGCCCTTTTTTCCCAAATATTTCACCCGCAGCTGATCAAGGTTATTTAAGTCTTCACAGGTGGCGATCGCCGTTACGGCAGATTGCTGCAGCGTTTTTAAATCTGATTCAAGGTTAGCCATGCCAAGCCGAGCGAAAGGGGAAACAACAACAACGGTGTACCAACCGCGTCCTCCACTGTATCAGAAGAAATTCAGTCACGGTGAGGCACACAAAAATTCTGATTGCGATTGACCCCGTTTCAAGAAAATTTCTAAAAACCACCCCAGTCTGACCTGGTCTTGCTAGGCTGAAACTATTCTTTTGCTTGGTTAAATTCTAATTTGTCGTCATGCTCAGTTACCATGACAGTCTTCTGGCTCCAGTGCCATCGCTGAATATTCCTAAAATTGCGCTGATTGATGACGATCCATACAGTCGGTTAGCCGCTCTGGATATTTTGCAACTTGACCGCTACGAAGTACTGGAATCCGATGGAAACCATGACATTCCTACTTGGATTGCCACCCAAGAAGTGGATTTAGTCCTGATGGATGTCTGTTTAGGGGGTCAGGATGGCATTAAGATTTGTCAAATCCTGAAGTCTAATCCCCAGACCGCCAACATTCCAGTGATTGTCATGAGTGTGATGGATGACCCCCAAAATCGGGCGAGAAGCCGAGAAAGTGGGGCGGATGCCTATCTATCTAAACCCCCTGACCGCTTTGATCTACTGAATCGGATCGATTTATTAATTCAGAAGAAACAGTTGGCTGAATCCTTAAGTCAAGTTGAACAAGTTTTGTTTCGGGTGGCTCAGGTCATTGAACAACGCTACGCTGTTGCCGGGCAACGGGTGGGGATGAGTGACCTAGTGGCAAGCTTTGGTCGATTCCTCAAATTGGACACCAGGGAAATTGAAGACCTCATGTTTGCGGCCCGCCTGCATGATCTAGGAATGATTCAAGTCCCCGATGTCATTATGCTCAAATCCGGAAACCTCAGCCCGGATGAGTTGACCGTGGTGAAAGAGCATGTGCAGGTGGGGGCCAAGATCTTTGAGCCGTTACTGCAACGTCAGTCGGTCTGTAACATCATGCGGTATCACCACGAGCGTTGGGATGGTTCTGGGTATCCCGAGCGCCTCCAGGGAGACGCTATTCCCTACCTTGCCCAGGTGTTCCAAATTATTGACATTTTTTGTGCGCTGACCAATCCCCGTCGTCACAAATCGGCAATTACTGCAGAGCAGGCCATTGACGTTTTACAAAAAGAAAGGAATAAAGGTTGGCGTAATCCTGAGTTAATTAGACAATTCGTGACTTTTTTACAACAATCTGAATCGTCTGAATAACCCCAAATAGTTGAGCCCGTTTTTTCCTGCTGTTTCCCCCGCCCTTATGTCCACTACTGATCCCATCATTGTTGCTGAACAGGTTGAAAAATGGTACGACAATCAATTCCATGCCTTGCGGGGGGCGAGTCTAACGGTTAATCGCCAAGAAGTGGTGGTGATTATGGGACCATCAGGGTCAGGAAAATCCACCTTCATCCGCACTTTCAATGGGTTGGAAGCCTATCAGAAAGGACGCATTATGATTGATGGCATGGTGCTGTCCCACGATATTAAAAATATTGATGAAATTCGACGAGAAGTCGGCATGGTGTTTCAGCACTTTAATCTTTTTCCCCACTTAACGGTGCTCGAAAATGTCACCCTTGCCCCCCGTTGGGTGAGGGGATGGTCGGTGGATAAAGCAGAGCAAGTTGCCCAGGAACTATTGGAGAAAGTCGGCATTGCGGCCGAAGCCCACAAACCTCCTGCCCAGCTTTCAGGAGGACAGAAACAACGGGTGGCGATCGCCAGGGCTTTGGCAATGCAGCCAAAGATTATGCTCTTTGATGAACCCACCTCCGCCCTAGATCCAGAGATGGTGCGGGAAGTTTTGGATGTGATGCGAAATTTAGCCGCATCTGGTATGACCATGGTGTGTGTGACCCATGAAGTGGGATTTGCGCGGGAAGTCGCCGACCGGGTGGTTCTGATGGATGCGGGCGTAGTGGTCGAAGTGGCACCACCGGAACAATTTTTCACCAATCCCCAGGCAGACCGTAGCCAAAAATTCCTAGCGCAAATCCTCTAACCCCATCCGTGAGTATTGATAGGATTCAGGTGGCGCTCCAAAATTTTATGCCTGGGTTTTTCTGCGTCATTAAGTGGTCGCCGCTTAATCAGCCGTCCTCCGCCTGGTTCCCCCGTCAAACACCATCGAATTCTTTGCATCGTTCCCTCTACACAGTCCCTAAAGCTATCCGTGTTTCTCCTCCATGAGATGGGGCGCATCGGTGGAAGTCCTAGTAGAAAATTATTATTTCTTTTAGAATGTTGGGACAAGCTGCCATCAGGCTCTAGACACCTTTATGCTCTCAACCCTTCCCCAACCTACCCACGATAGTTTTGCCCACATCCGGTTGCCCATCCGCAGTCTGCATCCCAAGCTCATTCAATGGCGGCGGCAGTTTCATCAGTATCCAGAATTGGGATTTCAGGAGCAGTTGACTGCCGGTAAAATTAGTGGCGTTTTAACGCGCTTGAACATCGAGCATCAGACGGGTATTGCTGAAACGGGCATACTGGCCACCATTGACAGTGGACGACCGGGACCAGTCTTAGCAATCCGAGCAGATATGGACGCACTGCCGGTGCAGGAAGAAAATGAGGTGGACTACAAATCCCGCCACCCCGGTAAAATGCATGCCTCAGCCACGATGGTCATACGGCGATCGCCTTGGGAACGGCAAAATATTTAGCAGAAAATCGGGATAATTTTCGGGGCACCGTTAAAATTATTTTCCAGCCAGCCGAAGAGGGACCCGGGGGAGCTAAGCCCATGATTACCGCAGGGGTACTGGAAAACCCCCATGTGGATGCCATCATCGGCTTGCATTTATGGAATGACCTCCCGGTGGGAACCGTAGGTATTAAGTCCGGCCCAGTGATGGCGGCGGTGGAGCGCTTCAACTGCGAACTGTTTGGGAAAGGGGGACACGGCGCAATGCCTCATCAAACCATTGACGCAGTGGTGCTCAGTGCCCAAATAGTCACAGCCTTTCAGCAGGTAGTATCTCGTAACCTTGATCCTTTACAGTCGGCTGTCGTCACCATTGGAGAACTCAAAGCCGGGACAACGTTCAATGTCATTGCCGATAGTGCCCGTCTCCGGGGAACTGTGCGCTATTTTGATCCCCACTTGGCGGATTATTTTTCCCAACGTTTAGAGCAGATTATTCAAGGTATTTGTCTGGCAAACAACGCCAGTTACGACTGGTACTACGAATCTATTTATCCTCCGGTCGTCAATGATCCGAATTTGGTTGAGCTGGTTCGGGCGGCGGCAGCGGATGTGATGACCCAATCGACAGCGGTAAATCTGGATTACCAAACCCTGGCCGGCGAAGATATGTCCTTCTTTTTACAACAAACTCCAGGGTGTTATTTCTTTCTCGGTTCAGCTAACCCCAATTTAGGCTTAGATTTTCCCCACCACCACCCCCGTTTTGACTTCGATGAAACGGTGCTTCCCGTAGGGGTGGAATTGTTCGTCCGGTGTGTGGAACGCTTTAGTCAAATGGCGTAATTCATGGGGGAATTCCCCCGACGAACCGCCTCTCAGGACAGGGAAACAACTAGCTAACAACTAGCTCGCCAAGTCTCCCATTTGCCGCATTAAGCTGGCCATTTCTAAGGCATTCATGGCGTAGCCCCAACCGTGATTGCTTTTAATGCCAGCTCGCTCTAAAGCCTGTTGCATATTATCCGTGGTTAAAATGCCAAAAATCACTGGCACGCCAGTCTGGGAGGCGATCGCCGCGATGCCTTTGGCCGCTTCACCCGCCACAAAATCAAAATGGGGGGTTTGCCCGCGAATAACGGCCCCCAGACAAATAATGGCATCGTACTTCTGGGAAACAGCTAATTTACGAGTGACCAGGGGGACTTCAAAGCTACCAGGAACCCAGATGTAATCCACTTGATTGCCCTCCGGGTTCACATCTACCCCGTGACGCTTGAGGCAGTCCTGGCAGCCGGACAATAGTTTATCGGTCACCAAATCGTTAAACCGGGCGATGACTAGGGCAAAACGAAACGGGGAGGATGGCGGCGCAAACGTTCCCTCATAGACGGTCATATCAAGTTAATCCAGTATTTAAAAAAACTTATTTTTTGTCCTGGCGATCGCCAATAGAAATGCTAAAGGCGGAATAGTCAGTCGATGATTAACCAGGGATGGTGATGGCAAACTCAGGAACAATAATCATCTACCACCCCCGAAACCCCTGAGCGCTTCGTCTCGTTGGGCTAAATTAAACCACGAGGAAGTTAAGAAGTGCCACTAGAATAACCAAGGCAGCCCAAATGGCAGAACCAATATATAGTAAGGGCTTAGACCGATCCCAGTTTTGGGGAGAAGCATAAGCAACCGGAACGCCGACAACCATTAAAAAGGAAAAAAATACTAAAGCAACCAATACAATCTGAAATACAATTGACATGTTAAAGAGTCTCCTTAAAACAAACGGGCAATGCAGTCATCCCCACAAGCCTCTGGGGAAATATCGGTTAATATTATCTGCCAATCACGGTTAAAAGGCTATCAAAATTTAGACTCTCCCGCGCCAGCCCGACAAGACTTCCCTTAGTTTATCTCCCCTGCCGCCACTAGACCAATGACGGCTCCCCCCAAGACGTACCAAGGAACCATGCTCTATCCGGAGCAGAGTGCCTATGCCCAAGCCATTTTTCCGCTGGTGCAGTTTAAGCATTTGTTGCAGGGACTTTACCGGATTTTGTTCAAGGTAACCTGGCGAGAATTACAGCAGACCCCAGTAACCGTCGAAGACACCAGCACCAACCCGATCGCCATTCTTTTGTTTTTGGGGTTATGTCTAGTCAGCTTTTGGTTTCAACAGGTCGCCCGAGTGTTGCTGCTCACGTTTTTAGTGACCTGGTTAATTGATAACGGGTTAAGCCAGCGGGCCCTGCGGCGAGGGGATTACGTCCGGAGAATTTACCTACGTCGCATCCATCATGACCAGCTGCGATGGCAATGGACACGCCCTAAGCGATCGCCATTAATTGCCGAATTCCCTGTCTCCGCCGTCCAGCACCTCGAAGTCCAGCCCCATTTCATTACAGGGGGCGCGTTTAAAAATCCCGTCGGGTGGGTGTGGCAGGGGCAACTGCGCCTAGCGGATAATTCCCACTGGATTGTGGAAGAAGATGCGAATTTGGATATCGTCCTCCAGGCGATCGTTAAGATCAAACCGTTTCTGCCACCAGTCCCCGTCTTGTTTCCTTTTGCCGATGGCTGGGGAAACGCTTTCTTTGCGCCTCTCCAAGAGCAAGAGCATTTACCCCCACGGCAGCCCCGGAGGGTGGTAGACATCCCAAACAATGCCCACAGCCTAACGGTCTCTTCCCACTGGCAATGGCAGCATAGTGGCCAGCTGATTCGCCAACTACAACAGGAATCAGGATTTGCGATTTTTGTCGTGGTCTTGATGGCACTTATGCCGAAAGTCGGAGCAGTGTTACACAATCTGTTTATTCAACAGACTCCGACAGGTTTGGTTTTGTCACTCGGACCGTTAACCCCTTGGCAAATCGGTCAACTGCTCATCCCTGTTCTGATAATCACCCTTGCCTTACTATTTCGTGCTTGGCGGTCTAGTCGTCGTAAAACCTGTAGAGTTGATGCCTATTTTGTGCGGGCGATGCGGGCAAACCAGACGGTGGGAAACCTCGCCACCCACGAAGTTCAATCGGTTTTTGTACAGGACATCACCGCTCCAATGGTGGTTATTTGTTCTGCCATGAAAGCATTAACCCTCGGCCCATTCCCCAATCGACTTGATGCGTTGGCCTTTGCCGAGCAGACTTGGCAGGCAATTCAGCACTACCAGCAAAAAGCGGCAAGCCCCTAAAACCACCCCCTGAATGTCAGACCCATGGATTTTTATGTTCTTCCTGTCCTTTGCGTTTGCCCGACATAACGGCAAGAGCTTAGCTTTTAATTAATGTAATGCGTCCTTCCAAATCCAGTGAAGGCTGCACCCTGCTCGACAGAGTTTTCGATTTTAGAACGAAAACGCCCATGTGATGATTCTTAATTGGGGGCTAAAATTTTTCATGCTAGGGTTGGAGCAAGTTCAAGATAAACAAAGATTTTTCCCAATGGGCAAAGAAAATCGTAAGCTTTCAGGGTCGGCTCCGAAGCTGAGCAAAGATCAATATGAAAAGGAATTGGAGCGGCTCCATGGAGAACTCGTCAAACTCCAATACTGGGTGCAGCAAGAAGGATTAAAAATTGTTGTAATTTTTGAAGGTCGTGATGCAGCAGGTAAAGGCGGGATTATTAAACGGCTCACGGAACGGGTGAGCCCTCGTGTCTTTCGGGTCGTTGCATTGCCAACCCCCTCTGAACGGGAAAAAACTCAAATGTATTTTCAGCGATACATCAGTCACTTTCCTGCAGCCGGGGAAATCGTTATCTTTGATCGAAGTTGGTATAATCGCGCTGGTGTGGAGCGGGTGATGGGATTTTGTACAAAAAAAGAGTATGTTCGTTTTTTGCAATATACGCCACAGTTTGAGCAAAGCTTGCTTAACTCAGATATTCAATTAGTTAAGTATTGGTTGGATACCAGTATGGAAGAACAAGAAAAGCGATTCAAACAACGCCTTAAAGACCCCAGAAAAACATGGAAACTCAGTCCGATGGATATTGAATCTTATCGTAAATGGTATGAATACTCAGAGGCGCGAGATGATATGTTACTAGCGACAGATACTGACTATTCTCCTTGGCATATTGTACCGGCTGATGATAAAAAACGGGCACGATTAAATTGCATTAGTCATTTTCTGAGTCTGATCCCTTATCAAGAAATTAAACGGGAGAAAGTAGACTTGGGAGAGAGGGATTCATCTAATCAATACGATGATGTCCTGAAATCGGATAAAGTTAAATTTATTCCTCAGAAATTTTAGAAATTCATCTAAAGAGTTTTTGTTTTTTTAGTTAATGTATATTCAACTCAATCTCGAGTATGTAAAATAATTTATTTCGTTTCACTGAAAACTACTCCATGGACATAGCCATTAGTAGATCGTCTTTTAAAAAGACATTGCTGGAAGTCTCAGACAATTCATGGCTTAAAGTATTTTTTCTGTTTCTATTGATGCTACTTTTCACTCCCCCTAACCTTTGGAGTGGTAATGAAGAGACCTACTTGGGAATGGCTTGGATGCAATTCACTAAACCCGATTTCTGGGAATTTAGTGCTTTGAGGGATAGTAGTTTACATCGACTGGCTTTCGAATATATTTTTGGCTTTTTCCTTGACCATTTTGGATTTGCCATTACCCATGTAGCTGGCAGATTAATTGTCGCTCTTCTTTATGCTGTTTCGTTATCAATATTTTTCAGTCTATTAGGCTTTTCAATTGTTGAATCATGCATTATTGTACTAGCAATGTACGGGCTAGGACAGGATATTTTAGGAGAAGAAACATTATTCATGAATCCGTCAGGGATTGAAGGCAAGATTCCTGCCTATGGATTGGTTTTTTTGAGCTTTTCCATGACATTAAGACAAAGAACAAAAGTGTCATATATCCTTTTGGGGATTGCAACTTATTTGCATTTCTTGGTGGGGGGATTTTGGTTTTTGGCAACTGTCTTTTATCAGTATTTTAGCTGCAAAGATTTCAAAAAAACCTTGTCAGATTCCATTTGGTATGTAATTGTTTGTCTGCCACAGTTTTTCCTTATTATCATTAGTTATTTACAAATTATTGACTTGAGCCGATTCCGGGCAATCATAGAGGTCAATAAATCTGCAAGTTGGATATATAGTCATTTCCGTGTGCCTCACCACGTTAGTCCATTTAGTAGTGCACAGATGCTCAAACATTGGTTGTTGAATGGCATCATATTTTTGTTTGGGCTTACAGCCATTAATACGACTCTACTCTTAAAAGTTGACCCCGGCTTTGAGAAAAACTTCGCAAAAATTATAACGACATTACATTTTTATTTGGTTTTTAGCTTATTCATTTCAGCATTTGACCGCGGGGGAGTCCTGGGGAAACTTTATTTATTTAGACCGTCTAGTGTCATTTTATTGCTGACTCTCTGTTTTTTCTTGATTGTTATCAAAGCCCGCATACGGCGACAACTTTCATTAATCACCATGAGTTTCTTGATTTTTCTTCTGTCTGTGATTTTACCGACTTTACCGATCAGCATAGCTGCCCAGAATATAAACAATTTCGAGGGCATTGATCTTGCTTGGTATCCGTCAACGCTGGATGCCATTGTTAAGCAATCTGATTCCCGGAGCATTTTCTTAATTGATCCAGAACTTGATAATTCATACTTACCGTTTGAACGATATTATAAGCGTCCTACGTTGGTGGCATATAAATTTGTTCCAACGACGAAGGGTGAACTTATCCGCTGGTATGGTCTAACGATGGCGCGCCAAAAGCTTTTTGACAAGGGGTGTCCGGCAAAAATTATGTCTGGTTATCCAATTAAATATTTAATCGCCCGTCCGGATAACACAGCAATTCATTCATGTGGTTCGATTGTATTGTCAGATAATAAGTTTGCTGTGGTCAAAATTGATTGAGGGTTTTGCTAATTCCTTGGTTGCATCAATAAGGAGGAATTTGTACACCTAACCAGGAACTGTTGTAAACGATCAGCTTTAAAATATCTAGGTCTATCAAGTAGTAAAATAATGCCGCATCCAACCTATTTCAGTGAGCGGAGGCCATGAAAGCCCAGACAATGATCGCGGCAGGCCTAGTGGTTAGCCTCTCCTTCTTCCCTCAGATAAGCGCTGCCCAACCCCAAGCATCACAGCAGTTGTTTTTGGCCTATCCCCCCAATCAACACCAGACGAGTAGCGCCCAACTATTCTTTATTGGCTCTGCTGATCCCAATGTGCCGGTTACGCTGAATGGAGACCCCGTAGCCCGCAGTCCCCAAGGAAATTTTGCCCCAATCTTGCCCCTTTCTATCGGCAAAAACATCGTTGTTCTCCAAGCTGGGACACAACGCCTCGAGCGGACAATTATCCGTGTTGCCAATGTGCCAACTTTACCGACGGGTGGAGGATTTGCCGGGGGTTCCCTCCTGCCCCGCCGCCCCCTCAGCCTCCCCGTGAAAGAACCCGTCTGTTTTGGGGCGATCGCCCCGGCGAATGCTGACGTTACGGTTAGCCTGGCGGGACAAACTTTTTCCCTGGCCCCAGAGGGCAATTTAGTGCAACTGCCGGCCAATAACAGTTTGTTATACGGAGAGAATCAACCCCAGATGGCGGCGGTAGACCAGTATCAGGGCTGTCGCTCCTTTGCCCAATCCGGGGAGGGGCTGCTGGGAACGCCCCAGTATCGACTGGAATGGCGAGGCAAAAAGATCGTTGCTGATGCGACGGGGTCGGTCACTTTACTAGACTTGGATCAGCCTGAAGTCATCGCTGTGACGGCAAACCCCGGAGTTGCCCGGACAGGCCCCAGCACCGACTATTCCCGTTTAACACCGTTACCCCAAGGCACCCAAGCGAGTGTGACTGGACGAGATGGCGATTGGTTACGGTTGGACTACGGTGGTTGGATTCGACAAGCTGAGACCGAAACTTTATCGAGTCGCACCCCGCCCCATTCTTTCATTCGGAGTGTGGGGTATCAGCGTCAGTCAGACCGTACCGAGTTTCGTTTTCCGCTGCAACGTCCCGTTCCGGTTTCTGTGCAGCAACATGGCGATCGCCTAACCTTAACGCTGTATAACACCACAGCTCAAACCGATACCATCCGGGTGGATGCGAACCCAATCCTGAAAGCGTTTAGTTGGCAACAATCCCGACCCCAACAAATTGATTATCATTTCCAGTTCCACAGTACGCAACAGTGGGGCTATGACCTCCGGTATGAGGACACGACCCTGGTGTTGAGCTTGCGCCATCCGCCGACTCTCCCCACCAAGCGGGGGGATTTATCGGGCATTAAAATCCTTATTGATCCGGGCCATGGGGGCAAAGAATCGGGGGCGGTGGGCCCCACAGGTTATGCCGAAAAAGAGATTAATCTCCTCATTTCCCTAGCCTTAGCACAACAACTACAAAAGCGGGGCGCAGCAGTCAGCCTGACCCGTCGCACCGATCAATTGGTGTCCCTCCAAGACCGGGTGGCGATGATGGAACAAGTACAGCCAGCCATTATGCTTTCTATTCATTACAATGCGTTGCCGGATAGTGGCGACCCTAATAAAATTCAAGGGGTCAGTACCTTTTGGTACCATCCCCAATCGGAAGCCCTGGCCCAGTTTTTACAACAGGACTTAGCCCAGCAATTAGAGCGAGAATCCCAAGGCGTTTTCTTCAATAGCTTGGCAGTCATTCGTCCGGCGATCGCCCCGGCCGTTTTACTAGAGCTGGGTTACATGATCAATCCCACCGAGTTTGAATGGATCACCAACACCCAAGCCCAAGAAGCCCTGGTGGAGACCCTAACGGAAAGTTTGGTGGACTGGTTTTATGGGCAGCCGAACGTAGCCTCAAATCCGACCAATCCGACTAAATAGATGGGTGATCAACACAACAAAGCAAAAAACTGTTCGAAGGCAAAAACTTGGTTTTCCGTTTGATGAATTTCTATCGATGACCCAAGATCCGAAATCAAAAATCTGTCATCCCATAGATCGAACAATGACCTTAAAAATCGGCGTTTAGGAATGTTTAATCCAGAGATAATTAATCAAGCGTAGTATTGAAAAGTATGGCAACCGAGGGACTGTATCGTGGTGAATTTGGATCCGATCAAAGAACATCAAACCAACGGCATTAACTGTGACATCACCACCGGAGATGTCTTGGCTAGATTGACTGAATGGGATAAACAGTATGGTATTGAAATCAGTAATGTGGGGGCGGATCGGCTGATGGTCAAGTTCAAAACCCTGCCAGAAGAACTCACAACCTTGGCTGAAGAAATTGATGAGTTCTGCCCCGATGTGATTGACCAAGGCTATGGCTGCATGGATGACATTGTGGAAATGATGGCCGCTTCTGGTCAGCAACTGGATGAAAAAAACCAGGCATTACTACAGGGGGTGAGTTTTGATGACCCGGATTTTGGTCTACAAATTTTAGAGAATGCGTTAAGGCAAGACCGTGCAGTTAGCCTGTGGTGGGATTAGCCGCCGGGGAACGTTTGCCCCCAAGGAGCGATAGGGGAATATGGCACAATAAACAAGTCCCGTTGTAATCCCAAAATTTACTCTGTCCGCCGTGCGCCGATGTTGTTTTTGAACCCGATACTTTTGACTATCTCACCTGTTTATTTGGCCTCCCTATTGCCCGTCGATAGCCTAATTTCCACCCAAGGCATCATGATCATGCTGTTGGGAGCCTATGGCTGGCCATGTGGTTATTTTTAACCAGTGCCCCCAATATCTATACCATTATGGTCTCCGACTTGACGATCGCCAGGCAGTTTTACGAAGGTATGCTGGAACTCAATGCCGCAGACGTACCGTTGCATTACTACTACAACTACGAGCAGACCTTGGGGACAGCTAGTTGGGATGCCTATTCGGTAACGGGAGCTTCCCCGATGTCCCCCACGACCCGTTACGGTCAACAGGAAGGATTATGGTATCAGCTACGGAAAAACACCCAAGTTCATATTATTGCCGGGGCTAGCTTGGGAGAGAAGCATCAACAGCGCCACGTTTGTTTTGATAATGATTGCCTAGAGCAAATTTTCTTACGGGTTCAGTCCCGCCGACTCCGTTACAAATTACGTCGCCGCAAGCCCTTGAATTTTTTGGTTAAAGACTACGATGACCACATTATTGAACTGACGGAAGTGAAAAATTAGCCCTATTCGCCAGTCATTTCTTTGCCTAGACAAAGCTGAAAAATAGGCTAGAGAAAGAATCTAGGCAAAACAGGGGGTCATCAATTTTGACTGCGATTTAGTTGCCACCCATCGCCACCAACAGTAACCGCCTACGCAAACTGAACCGGTAGCTGTTGGGGGAATTGAATATATTGCTCTAGCTGATGCGCCAACGCTAACACTGCTGTATCGGCCGCTGGTTTTCCGATCACCTGGACACTCAGGGGTAAACCGTCATCGTCAAAGCCGACCGGAATGGCGATCGCCGGCAAACCAGAAGCATTAAACGGTGGGCAGGGGGCAATCCACTGGATAATGCGTTGCACAATGTCGGCGGGGGGATGATGTTGCCATTCCCCCACGCGGGGGGGCTGATGGCTAAAGACCGGCAAAATCATGGCATCGTATTGTTCCACAAAGCCCACAATTTTCCGGGAGACGACATGCATCTCCCGGACTGCTTGGAGATAGTCTCCGGCTGTGCCGCTGGTTTCCCCCAGCCATTGATTCAAGGGTTCTAGTAACGGCGTGGGGATTCCCGATGCACCCACCCCAGCTTTCCAAATGACGCTGAAGGGGGTAATTAATTCCGATGCATCAAAACAAGCTTCTTCCAAATGATGCCCCGCTGAAGCCGCTGCGGCGATCGCCGTCTTGACCCCTTGCTGAATCGCCGGTGAACTGGGGAAAGGGGGCATGGAAAGATGATAGGCAATCCGTAACGGTGGCGGTGCTTTGGGGGTGCTGTGGACAAATGGCTGGTCGGGATTGGGGAGCCAATAGGGGTCACCCGTCATATAGCCGGCCATCACATCTAGCATCGCTGCCGCGTCCAATACCGTCCGACTCAGGGGCCCATTACTGGCGATGCCACTCTGGTAATCCCCCACTGGCGCGAAGGATATCCGTCCCCGACTCGGTTTAAAGCCCACCAACCCGGTACAACTGCCTGGCCCCCGTAGAGACCCCCCGCCATCAGACCCTTGGGCAACGGGGATAAACCCGGCGGCGACTGCGGCCGACGCTCCTCCACTGGAGCCACCGGCTGTATGGTCGAGATGCCAAGGATTGCGGCTGGGTAGAAAACCCGGCGGTTCCGTATAGGGACAGGTTCCCAACTGTGAAGTGGTGGTTTTGCCTAAAAAGTTAAACCCCGCCTGCTTCAGGCGCAGCACCACTCCGTCATCATAGGTTGCCATCTTGTCATGTAATGCTGCTACCCCATAACTCGTGGGCATTCCTTGAATTTCATTGAGGTCTTTAATGGCAGTGGGAACCCCAAAAAAGGGGGGCAACGCAGTGGTGGAATGAACCCGACTCAGTTGTTCTGTCTGGAGTTTTGCCACGGCGATCGCCGTTTCCGCTGCCACATGGCAAAATCCCCCCACAGTTTCATTATGTTTTTCAATACGGCGCAGAAAATATTCGGTGGCTTCTAGGGGAGAAATGTCTGATTGGCGAATGTGTTTAGCTAAATCTAGGGCAGACAGTACGGCCAGGTCAGTCATATATTTACGGGGAATGGAGAGTCATAACAACCAATTCCCCTTAGGTTACCGTGAATGCCTCCCCCCGCCCGACCCCATGGGCATTTTGGTATTGTGTTCGCAATTACAAGCAAAGGTTTAACCCCCGATTCAGTTCTCAGAAATTTTGTGGCTATGATGAATGGGAGTCATTTGGGTTAATCCAAATCCTATCTTTTGATGTTGATTTATGTTTAGTAAATTTTCTAACCAACCGAGTTCCTCTGATGCTGATGCTGCCGAAGCCTTGGAAGGGGATTTAGCAGAAACGGCACAAGAACTTAACAATGCGGCGATCGCCAACCGTAAGGAGACGGAGACCAGTATGGGAACAGCCCCTAAAACCGATGAAGCACCCGAATCGGTGAAAACCGTGGAAAAAATCAGTGGCATTCTGTCGCCCTACTTTATTGTGGTGGTGGGCTTGATTTTGTCTGACCGCAATTTTTTTATTGGGATTGTCTTGATTACCATCGGAATCTTTTCCTTGTTAAAACTCTCCTGGCAGGACGTACAAGGATTTATCGACCGCATTTTGGCCTTTTTCCAAGCGGAAGACTAGCCACTCTTTGGGCGGTTTTTCCCAGGGGCATGTTTATCTAAATCTCAGTATTTTAGGGTTTTTCTAGATTTTTCCTATGGCAGGACATAGTAAGTGGGCAAACATTAAACGGCAAAAGGCACGGGTAGATGCCAAAAAAGGGAAAACCTTTACCCAGTTGTCACGGGCGATTATTGTGGCAGCACGGAATGGCTCGCCCGACCCCGCGGGTAATTTCCAACTCCGCACCGCCATTGAAAAGGCAAAAGCGGCCGGGATTCCCAACGATAATATTGACCGGGCGATCGCCAAAGGTGCTGGAACCTATGACGACGGCGGCAATAATTACGAAGAAATTCGCTATGAAGGTTATGGACCCGGAGGAGTTGCAATTCTCATTGAAGCATTGACCGATAATCGTAACCGCACCGTCGCAGACCTCCGTGCCGCCTTCAGTAAACAGGGGGGGAACTTGGGGGAAACTGGCTGCGTGAGTTGGATGTTTGACCAGCAGGGGGTGGCACAAATTAGCGGCGAGGTTGACGAAGAGGTGTTGTTGGAAGCGGCGTTGATGGCGGAAGCAGAGCGATACGAGTGGCTAGGGGACGGCGTTGAGCTGTTTACCAGCGTGGCCAACCTAGAACACCTTAACCAAGTGCTGGAGCAGGAATTTGATTTCACAGTGACGGATCGGGAGTTGCGCTGGATTCCCCAAACAACGTTGGAAATTGATGACCCGGATCAAGCCCGTCAATTGGAAAAGCTGATCGAGACCCTAGAAGGACTGGATGATGTGCAATCGGTAACGAGCAATTTCACCCTCGCTGAGGCGTTAGTCAGCATGGCAGGCTGAGGTAATGGGATACTTAATGACAGGGTTTGCCCTGAGCTAGGGCTTTTTTCCATCAACTATTTCAGTATTTATTGAGGCGATCGCCGTGCAACTGAGCAAAGGCTTAGAAATTGAAATTTACACGGGTAAACGCTCTGGCGATATCGTGGGACTCTCGGATCGCATTGTGCGGGACTGTTCAGGCTTTGTACGAGAACCGGACAGCCGCAATGTGGAGTACACCACGGCACCCTTAACTGGCTATGACCGATTACTCTGCGCCATTTTGCGCCCCCGTCGTCAACTCAGAAAATACTTATCTAACCTCGGCCCGGAGTGGACCCTCATCCCAGGCAGTTGTTTGGCCCTGGGCGGCGCAGATCAGTTTTATCGTTCTGACCCCCAAAATCCTTACCATGCTTATATTGAGCAAACCTATGGCACCCAGGTTGTGACCGCCAGTATCCACATCAATATTGGCATTCCTGACCCGGAATTATTGCTCCAAGCCTGTCGCCTCATTCGCTTAGAAGCCCCCCTTTATCTGGCATTGAGTGCGTCATCCCCCTTTTTTGACGGCAAGGTGACTGGCTACCATTCCACTCGCTGGCATGTATTTCCCAAAACCCCGACCGATGTGCCCTTGTTCCGCAGCCATGCCGATTTTATCGCCTGGACAGAGCAGCAACTCCGATTAGGAACCATGCAAAATGTGCGCCATCTCTGGTCGTCGGTGCGTCCCAACGGGGATAACCGTCCCTACAACCTCAATCGTCTGGAGTTGCGAATTTGTGATCTGGTGACTGATCCGTTGGCTCTCCTGGCCATTGTCGCGCTTCTGGAAGCCCGTCTCCAGCAATTGATGCAACAACCAGATCTTGACCCCCTCGTCAGTAGCACCCTCACCCCGGAAGAGCTAGTGGCGTTAACGGACAAAAACGAGACGATCGCCGCTGAACGGAGTCTGGATGCCACCCTCAACCATTGGCAAGATGGTCGTCCCATCACCGCCAAAGCTTGGATTCAGTCCTTATACGAGACGGTTTATCCCACCGCAAAACAAAAAGGGTTTGCCTGTTTTCTGGCCCCTCTCTTAAAAATTTTGCGGGAAGGAAACATGGCTCAACAATGGCTTACCCAATATGAAGCCGGGCAATCTTTACCGGAAATTCTACAAACGGCGATCGCCACCACAGAAACGGAGGAGGCTTCACTCGCCCAGGATCTGTGTGTTTCGGAGCGGTCACTTACCTTACCGGCGTTGTCAATTATTTAACAGGTACTGACTCACAGGTAAGTAGGTCGGTGAAATCAAAGGTAGGATGGGGTGACGACCGTGGAATCCTGGTTAGTTATGGGTTTTGTTCCTCAATCCAAAAGAGGCGCTGGTTCCGTAGGATGGGGCAGTCAGAATCCATGTCATATGCGGATTTGAGCAATAATGGGTAGTCCTCTAAAATCAGTCTCCCCATGGATCTCTTTGCTTATCCTTGTCCCTGCTGTGCCAGTAATGCCGTCCATGTCCATACCCATTATTCAACGCAGGTGAATGGTTCAAGGCGTTTGCTCCATTGTCGTCAATGCGACGTTTACTTTAGTGAGACCTTTGCGACCCCAATTGCAGGACTGAGAACCCCTCTGAGCCGGATTATCACGATCCTTAAAGCCAGGAGTGAGGGGATGAGTCTAAATGCCACGGCCCGCACCCATAACGTTTCGAAGAAAAGCATTATCGATTGGGAGCAACGTTTAGCCAGCATCAAGCCAACCCTGATGCTGTATGCCTTACTCCATCAGTTTATTCACCAGGAAATGGAAGGAGATGAACTGTACACCAAGATTGGTAAAAACAAACCGCCCTATGATTCTCAAGGCTGAACCATTGTTCTGATGGAGCGAGGGAGTCGATTTCCATGGGAATTGCACTGTGGGCACAAAAATAAGCAACTGTTTAAGACGGCTTTAGCTTGCTTGGCGGAGGTGATTGAGCAAACGGATAGTTTGAGCCTATTCACTGATGGAGAACGACGCTATGGCAACTTGTTGTTTGAAATTTGCCACGAAGTCCTTCGCAATGGAAAACCAGGACGTCCCCTAAAACGGCTGCCGAAAGGAGTCAGAGTTCGCCTTAAAAACAAAGGCTCCAAAAAGCGACCGGGTCGTCAACGTCAAAAGTATCAGGCTCCTGTGCCTGAACATCCGAAAACAACTCATGATGTGGCACACAAAGACATCCATGCCAATCATCTTGAAGCGTTTAATGCCTCCATGAGGCGACGAAATTCGACCTTTCGGCGTAAAACCAACACCTATGCTAAATCCAGAAAGGAGCTACAAAGAACGCTCGATGTGTTTTGGGTGGTCCACAATTTCGTTCGAGTTCATTTCACCACTAAAGTTGTCCCTGCTGTAAAGCTAGGAATTTTGGAGACTGGGATATCTTGGTCGCAACTTCTGACGATGCGATATGCAATCTAACTCGCTGTAGACAATGCTTCCAGCTTCCCCAGACAACGGAACCAGTGCCTGATAGCAAACAATGAAATCTTTGAGCAACTCATCGAAATCATTAAGCTTCCTCGTCCCTATAGAAATCCAGATAGCCTTGCTCGTATTATCCAAGTACTGGGATTGAGCCACAAATATCGTATTTCTTTTAGAGTGTGTTTGAAAAGTTTTGCTGAATCCCTTATTTGATGGGGGATAGAGCCTGTTTTTAGCAAAAGTGCTCAAATCCTTGCCCAGCCTGGGTTTCGATGGACTTTTCAAACACGTTCTTATGCAGTTCAAAGATTTAATAAAGATTTTGAAGCGCTGGTACAAACCCTATCAGCAGGCAATTGGGCTACGTGAAATTTTTCCCCCTCACAAGTATAAACAACCCCCGGAATTTAAAGCAGACCTAAGGGGAGAAGTAACCTATTTAAAATACAGGAACTATCTAACTGATCATCAATCAGGCCTGACCTTTCTAGATTTTGGTGAAAAAGCATGATTTTCGTGGAAATCCCCTAAGTCCAAATTTGCATAGACAGCAGTGCCTGTTAAGCAGCAGTATCATGGCTTCAAATCTCGTTGCAATAGCTCATAACCAAACACATCGCCGCGACCGTTTGCTCCCAAAGTTTGCCAAGCTTGCTCTTCGGTAAAAACTGAAATCTCCCCCCGACTAACTTGGTTTCCGCATCTCGATAGTTCCCATCATTCCCAACTCCTCATGGTCGAGAATGTGACAGTGGTAAACCGTTTTGCCGGGATAATCCTTGAACGGAATCCGAATCCTCACAGTCTCACCGGTAGGGACTAACACCGTATCTTTCCAGGCGCGATGAGGCACAGACCGTCCGTTCCAGGCGATCACTTGAAACGAATTTGTATGCAAATGGAAGGGATGATCCATCACCCCAGTATTGGTAATGTCCCAATCTTCTACAGTGTCCAGCGCGACCTCAGTATCTATGTGTTGCGGATCATACGACTTGCCATTGATTAGAAACACCATGCCCTGTCCTGGCACCGTACCGTGATTGAGTGCAAATTGACGCACAGTTTTTGGCTCTGGCAGCGTCTCCACTTCAATCAATTGCTGGGGTAATGACTGCGGCTGTACCTGCCCGAATACTTCAGTGTTGCCAGCACTTGAGGAGAGGCCTGGTGGCAGATAAACCTGGAAATTTTTCTTATTCTTGAAGACCTCTATTGTATTCTTGACAAAGTCGTTCAATTTCCGCTTCCGGGGTTCCCATCTAGAAGCCCCCTGCCAGAATCTGGGTCATTTCCAAGGCGGCGCATGCGTCAGGATTTTTTTAAAGAACAGGGCTTTGCCTGTAGTGCGTTTTAGGACGAGTTCTGCCATAGAACCTCAACAGTGAGCAACTATCCTTAGAGCGTGTTTGAAAAGTAGCTCGAAGTAGGGAAAATGGTGAAGATCACAAATTTCACCATGATGATTATGACACCTAGACTCCCCTACGATACTGACATAAGTGAGCAGCAGTGGCAATTACTAAAACCCCATCTGCCTGAGGCAAAAACTGGAGGAAGAAAACGGACGACCAATCTACGCGAAGTGGTTAATGCAATTTTTTACATACTCAGAGCTGGGAATGCTTGGCGACTCCTCCCCCATGACTTTCCTAAGTGGCAAACAGTTTATGGTTATTTCCGGCAATAGCAGGAGGATGGAACCTGGTTAAAGCTTAATGACATCTTCAGGAAAGAGTCCGTCTCAGGGGCCGGGAGAAACGCCAAACCAAGTGCGGGATGTCTGGATTCACAATCAGTCAAAAAGGCTGGAGCGGGGCAAGAAAGTGGCTATGACGGTGGGAAAAAAGTAAATGGTCGTAAACGAACAATCCTCGTGGACACAATGGGAATGTTGTTAGGGGCAGTAGTTCATGGGGCTCATCGCTCAGACCATAAGGGCTTGACCCTGATGGCTACTTGGTCTGCCCCTTTATGGCAGTGCCTGCAGTTGATATGGACTGACAGCACTTTTGGTGGCAGGAATTTTATTGCCTGGATTGAACAGACCTTTGGCTGGACACTTGAAGTCGTTAGGAAAAAGAGGGACAAAAAGGGTTTGAGGTTTTGCCTCGACGTTGGGTTGTTGAACGCACCTTTGCTTGGTTTGGTCGTTATCGTCGTTTGAGTAAAGATTATGAATATTTACCCACCACTAGTGAGACAATGCTTTATGTAGCTATGGTTAATCTCATGCTCCGAAGGCTTGCCTAAAACTTTTCAAACATACTCTCAGCGTACCCAAGCTTCCAGCATCATAAAAATAGAGAAAACCTTTGTGCGGTCGACATAAGCGCGTAAGTCGTTGCAGGCTCCATCAAGGGCGAGGCTGAGAAATAGTCCTTTACGATCATATCCCCGACATTGGTGAATCAATTTTTCCAGGGACTCGCCTTAACTGCTAAACTTTAATGCCGCTGGGGCGGTCTGCGGTGGCAATAATTCGATGGCAACCGGAATCGGGCTTTGCCCACTGATACTTATATTCCAGCGGATCGCCCCAACAAATGCCCAAAAATAATTCTGATTGGGTCGTATCTAATTCTGCCCATTCCCCTTCGTGCCACAGGTCGAAAAAGGACTCTCGACGAAGGGGGCGTTGACGATGGGCGGCCAACCAATAGTTCAAATGGGTTGTGTGCTTTTGCCAAAAGCTCCCGATCGCCGTTTTGGACTGCATTAAGGTGGCTTTATCCCCGGCGATCGCCACCAATTGATTATGGAGTTCGGGAAAACGGATAGTGTCGGCATTAAAGGAGCAATGTCGCCAGATCAAGCCAGAAACTTGATGCTGCCGCTGATAATCATGGATTTGTTGACGAAAATCTTGATACGCAAACACTTTCCCCACTTTATTTAAGTCGATCGCCTTGGCCACCACGGGATCACCCAAACGTTCTGCGGTAGACAATAAAACCCGTTTCCCCTGCCAAGTGGCGCGGAGTTCCTGCTCTAGGATATCGATTAGTTGTTGGGTAGAGTAGACCATTACTTCGGGAAACAACTCAAGGGGGGAGACTTATTGGCTACGGTAGCAAAGGTTTACCCTCCATGATCATTAACTTAATCCGCTAGCGAGCCGCCACAGCTCGATCCACTCCCCGCCGTACAGCCGTAGCAATAATCCCGTGTTTGAACTAAGGGAATAAGATCCAAAGCATTTTCTGCTAATAAATCCGCCACCGTTAACGCACGCCCCCCTTGATTGACTGCCTCCACCCCTTCCATTTGGTTAAAATCACAATCATATAGATTACCCAAGTAATCCACTGATAGCTGGGAGCGGCACATCAAATGTTCAACGGTTTGGGGATTATGGTGGTCACTGAGAAAGTCCACATACGGACCTAACAGCCCCTGTTGCGCGAGAAACTGTTTAGTGCGACCGATGGGGAGGTTGGTAATCGTCAGCAGTTGATTAAATTTGACATCAAATTGCGCCGCCAGGTATTCACGATAGTCGTCGGCCAGGCTGTGTTGACTGGGGGTCAAGCGAAAATCAGTCGTGCTAGGCATGGGGGGGTTATACACCAAGTCCAGCGCTAGCCCGCTCCCGGCCTGACCGTATCCCCGTTGATTTAATAATTGCAGTGCTCGGATGGAGTCATCATAGACGCCACTTCCCCGCTGGCGATCGACATTATCCGGCAAATAACAGGGTAAGGACGCCACCACCCGTACCCCCTGCTCGGCAAAGTAACTGGGTAGATCCTCATACCCAGGCACAAAAAAGATGGTCAGATTAGAGCGGACAATGACCGCTTTCTTTAGCTCACGGCTACGGTTGACCAAAGCGCGAAAGCCATAGTTCATCTCCGGTGCTCCCCCCGTTAAATCCACCGTTTCAATCTGAGGAAACCGATCCAGTAGCGTTAAAAGTTGCTGTAACACCGCTTCCGTCAACTCCTCAGCCCGTTTGGGGCTCGCTTCCACATGGCAATGGCGACAGGCAAGGTTACATCGCTTACCCAAATTAATTTGTAGCGTCCGGATCGAGGTTTTTGTTAAGGGTGTGGGTAATCGGTCTTGAAAAGCGCCACTGTTTGGCGTCGGGGCAGTGGCAATCTTAGGGGAAGAAGTCAGCATGATAAGTTTCGACAATCAACAGGAGCGACGGAGAAATTAGCAACATGGGCCGGGACTACAGCAATCTTCATCATGGCTCACGGTGATCCGATAATCGCTTCCTTTCATTTCCCGCGCATGGCGGACGGCTTTGGTTTTGCAATCAAAGGGCTGGGCTTCTTCGAGGGGAATCGTGACCTGGGGTTCTAACCCAATCATGTCCTGCTGGTACGGGCTATCAGGACGGGTCATGATTTGAAAGGTTTTATCACAGACCGCCATCCGTTCACCCCGACAAAAAACATGGCCGTCGTCGTCCACTACTTGCTTCCAGGGACCTTGGTAAACAACCGCCTGCTTCCGTTCCCAGCACGCTCCTTCTTTGCCCTTGTAGGCGCGCACAGTAAGGGAGCGAAATTCCACGCCATCAATCACTTGCCAGGGGGCCGCCTGCCGCTCCAGGATTTCTACTCCATAAAAACCAGCCGCTTCAAATCGTTGTAAAAACTCGGCTTCTAAAAACGCCCCGGCAATGCAACCACTCCAGAGGTCAGGATCATTTAGGATGCGGTCTGTCGGCGGTTCGTCACAGACAATGTCTGAAATAATTGCTCGCCCCCCACGTTTTAAGACCCGAAAAATTTCCTGAAATAGTTGGTCTTTATCGGTTGGCTTGACTAAATTTAAAACGCAATTGGAGACCACGACATCCACACTGTTATCAGCGACAAGGGGTTCCCATCGACGCAGGCGATCGCCTTCGGACTCTAGTGCTTTCCAGGCATCCAATGTGTGAACCGGATGGACTGCCAACCAGGTTTCCACCTTAGCCAAATCGAGTTGGAGGTCTTGAATTTTTCCTTTTAGGAATTGCACATTATCGTAGCCTAATGCTTCCGTAATTTGGGCTTGGTATTTCCGGGCAAGGGCCAACATGTCATCGTTGAAGTCCACCCCCAACACCCGTCCGGAGGCACCAACCTTTTGCGCCAGGATATAACAAATTTTTCCCGCCCCAGAACCTAAATCCAGCACCGTTTCCCCCGCCTGGACATGGCGGCTGGGGTCACCACAACCATAATCTTTTTCCAGAATTTCTTGGGGCAAAATTTTCAGATAATCTGCTTCGTAGCTGGTGGGACAACAAAGACTGGGCTGCACTGTTTTGGCCCCGTCTTGGTAACGTTCCAAAACCGCTTGCTCCACATCATAGGCGGTTGTTTGCTCAGCAGATTGCACCATGGTGACTCCCAAAAACATCAAAAAATCGAAAAAAAATCGCCCAATGGGGTAATTCATTTATCACCATGCCACAGCTTGCCTGACCGGGAACTGAATCTTGTGTGAGTTTTTGATAAGGTTTCTGACGCCATTGGGGTTGCTCAATACGGTCATTTTTAAGTTAGCCCCTAGAAAGGGACAGGCTCAATTATTTCGACCGGGAGTGGCTTGCAGCAATCCTTCCCTTGATTTTCGAGGGGTAATTAAATGGATCGGAATGCCGATTTATTCCATATCCAGACCGTCATCTAGATTCGATGGGGTTTTTTCTGTTGTGGATTTAATCCCAGTACCGACTCCCCATGCAATCCCAAATACCGTTAATGTTCCAATCCCCCCCGCAATGGGAGTCGCGAGAAATGTTAGGGATGGGGGAACCCCGTTGAACTCATAATCGGCCAACCATTGGGAGCCAGGGAAAGTCACCCATTGGGTGGCACGGTGGTCAAAAGCCAGATCGGTGGCCACTCGCTCTAGCCCATCCGGTCGGGCACTGGCAAAACTGGAGAAGACGGTGGCCGTCGCCAATGAAATGCCTAATCCGATGAGGGTGAATCGGGAAGAATAGAAGCCAGTTTTCATAAAATCAGATATTTGAGGTAGAAGAAAAATAAAAATTGTCGTGATGTCGTCCGCAACGTTTTGTCAGTGGAATGATCGTTAGATCACGGCTGGGTGAAGGGTTCAGCAATGGGCTTAGGGACACGGGGGGGATCGAACAAGAGATCAGGACGGGTACGCCAGATGGACCGGATGACCAAAACAGTAATGATGGCTTCACCGATGCCAATTAAGCTGTGCCAAATGAGTAAGGCAGGCATCACCACCATTAACGGAATGGTTCCCGATGCCGCCAACTGCCACCCGGTTAATACCGCTGCCACCATGACACTCAGCCACGCCATACTGCCTACGGCGATCGCCATAGAACGCCATTGATTCCAGCCCAGCCAGAGACGCAAAAACTTGTAACCGAAATAGCTTAATAGGGTGGTGGTAATTCCCATATTCAAGACATTGGCCCCCAAAACAGTGATACCGCCGTCTTGGAAAAACAGGGATTGCACAATTAACACCACACTCATCACCAGACAGCCAGCCCAGGGCCCCAGGAGCACTGCCGCTAAGGTTCCGCCAAGGAGGTGACCTGATGTCCCGCCGGGAACGGGGAAATTAATCATTTGCGCGGCAAAAATAAAGGCAGCGCAGACCCCCATGACGGGGACAAGGCTATCTTGGTAGGTTTTCTGGACTCGCCGGAAACTTAACCCCAGTAGTAGGAAGGTAATGACACCGGTGACGAGGCAGACTTTACCGCTGAGAAAACCGTCGGGAATATGGAGGGCAAATAGCATTGCAGAAGAACTGAGTATCAAAGCATTTATTCCAAGCAGATAGGTTCATGATCAAAGGTTTGTTGGTCTTTTTCAATGCCCTCTCAGGGGATACCCGGCAGGGAGTTGCCCCCTATTTGTTAGGGATTGATGAGTTTTATCCAGTTTTATCCGTCAATCTAGACCGTCGATTCCCCTCAATGAAATCAAGTCGATGTTCCGGTGGTTAATTCCAAATAAACATGCTCTAGACCCACGGATTCCCTGCGGATCGCTAAGATTTCCAAGGGTTGAAACGGCTGAATCAACGCCGCTAGGGGTAATTTTTCGCATAACCAAATCCCCAATTCGTCCCCATACCAACGGTGCTGCCAACCCTGTCGTTGGGCGATCGCCATCGCCTGTTGATCATTGTCGGTGCGGAGAAAGAGAATTTCTTGAGCCGGGATATGGCCCCGCAAGTCAGCTAACCGTCCTTCCGCCAGTAGTTTGCCCTGCTGCAAAATCCCTAGACGCATCACATTTTGTAGCGGGAGGGAGTTGCTGAGTTTTTCCACCTCACCCAATAAGTGAGTGGTTAACAAAATGGTGGTACCCGCCGCCCGTAGATTCGTGATTAATTGCCAAAGTTCCCGTCGGCTTTCAATATCTAATCCCGTGGTCGGCTCATCCAGGATTAGTAACGGGGGGTTGTGCATCAAGGCGATCGCCAAATTGAGACGGCGCTGCATCCCCCCGCTTAAAGTTTCGGCCGTAGCCTGGGCGCTCGCCTGCAAATTAACCTGCGCTAAGCAAGCATGACTGCGTTGACGGGACTGTTTTGGGGTTAGTCCATACAAACGACCAAAAAATTGAAGATTTTCCAGACTGCTGAGATGTTGATAGATTAAATTTTCTTGGAAGGCAATGCCAATGGAGCTCAGATGGGAACGGTTTAATCTTTGCCCACGGAAGGTTATCTGACCCGTATCGGGTTGCCGCAACTGGCTAATTAGGTTGATCACGGTGGATTTGCCCGCACCATTGGGGCCTAACAATCCATAAATTTCACCAGCCGCCAACGTAAAATTAACATCCGTTAAAGTCTGTCGCCCGGCGATCGAATAATAAATATGGTCAAATTGCAACATCAAAAAAAGAAAGATAGGAACTTACCCTGCCCGTGATAATTCTCTAAAATTACTAGGGATATTGTTGTGGGACTTGATTTTAATGACTGCTATGCGAAGGATTTCGGGGCTGGTGCAATTTTTAATTGGTTTTATTTTAGGGGTCGGCATCTTCTTCGGGGGCGTTTCCCTCGCTGGCTATTTGGTGTTTAATCGGTTTGCCACTAAACCAGAAAAACCAGTATTTTCTGAAGAGCAACCTAAAACTGAGACCACCGAGGCGAAAAAAACAGCTGACTCCAAAGAAGAGCCCGCGGCTACGGACAAAAAAGACTCCCCAAAAGCGACGGCCACTTCTTCTCCCGCCCCCACGCCTAAACCCACCCCAAGCCCTTCTCCGACGCTCCCCCCTAACGCCTATGAAGCAAAGGTCATCTGGAGTGGCTCTGTCAATGTCCGGGCTGAGCCCAGTAAGTCCTCTAATCCGGTAACCTCAGTGAGGTACCAAGATGAGGTCGTTGTCTTGGAAACCGAAGGGGAATGGTCGAAAATTCGAGTGGGTCAAGGGGGTCCGACTGGCTGGCTCCGGTCTGGCAATTTAGAAAAAATCGCCAGCACAAACTAAGTATTCAGGAATGAGTAATTCTAAAAATAGGTAGGGCTAACCGGGTCAAGTTTTTACATAGTCAAGGATTTCAGACTACAAATATTCTGCGTTTACCCCGCGTACGGCCGCATTACCGCCGGATAGGAACGCCGTGCATTTGATAGACTGGGTAATTACGATTAGACGCAGCATAGGCGTTGAGAACGCCACCAAAATAGTTACTTGACTTTTACTTAAGTAATGGGCCGACGACGGCTATCCCGACACAAATAGACAAAAATATTTTTCTTTTTATGGTTTTTACTCCTCTTCCCCCCTCTTCCACGGGGAATTCCCTGCTCAGAAATGTCACGTCCCCCAATCAGGCGATCGCACCGATGACAGCCGCCGTCAACACGGCAGGGGAATTAACGATTGGTGACTGCACCGTAACGGATTTAGTCAAGCAGTTTGGTTCCCCCTTATACATTTTGGATGAAGTTACCCTGCGGCAGTCTGCCCAGCAGTACCGGGAATCATTTAACACCTATTATCCAGGCAAAAGCCAAGTCATCTACGCCTCCAAGGCATGGAGTTGTCTCACCGTCGTGGCCATCCTTGCCCAAGAAGGATTTGGCTTTGATGTGGTATCAGGAGGAGAAATATTCACCACAGTGGAAGCACTGAGGCAATTAAATTGGTCGCCAACAGAAATTGCACAAAAACTCTACTTCCACGGCAATAATAAATCCCGCCAAGAGCTGCGGGAGGCGATCGCCAATGACCTGACCCTGATTGTGGATAATTGGCACGAGCTAGAAACCCTGACCCAATTAGCCAACGGAGGTGTTGATCATCCTATCCGATGCCTATTACGTCTCACCCCCGGCATTGAGTGCCATACCCACGAATATATTAAAACAGGGCATATCGACAGTAAATTTGGCTTTGATCCCACCCAGCTCGAAGCGGTTTTCACCTATATCAGCCAACAGCCCCATCTCAATTGTGTTGGACTCCATGCCCATATCGGCTCTCAAATTTTTGAACGCCAACCCCACCAAGATCTAGGAGAAGTCCTTGTCCATTGGTACAGCAAAGGATTGACCCATGGCTTACCTTTCTCAGAATTAAATATCGGGGGGGGACTCGGCATTTGCTACACCGAAAATGATGACCCCCCAACCATCGAAGAATGGGTCAAAGCGGCATCCCTCTCCGTGGCGATCGCCTGTGATAAGCGCCAGTTACCCTATCCCAAATTAATTGCAGAACCGGGACGCTCCTTGATTGGAACCGCCTGTGTAACTGCGTATGAAGTGGGTTCTCGAAAAGTGGTTCCCGAACTTCGTACCTATATTTCCGTCGATGGGGGAATGTCCGATAATCCCCGTCCCATCACCTATCAATCTGAATATCGGGTGGTTGTCGCAAACCGGATGAATGATACCGCGACGGAAACTGTCACGGTAGCGGGAAAACACTGTGAATCGGGTGATATTGTCGTTACCGACGCCCAATTACCCAAAACTCACCCCGGAGACACATTGGTCGTATTAGGAACAGGGGCCTATAACTACAGCATGTCATCGAATTACAATCGCATTGCCCGCCCCGCTGCCGTTTTGGTCAATCAGGGAGAAGCCAACCTGATCCTGCGGCGTGAAACCTATGCTGATCTGCTACGCCAAGATTGCCTCCCCTCACGATTACTGACAAATTAAGATAATCCTGAGTCTTGTCTTTCTTCTAAACTTAAATAGCCTGGGTTAGGGGCTAGCTGCCTCTGATTCAGCAACCTAAAGATTTCCTCCTTCTCACCTTGTCCCCCACATTCACTGCCCACCCTTAAACCCATCGTTCTCTCCCCATGTCGGGCTTTCCGCCGGATCTTGCCTCGCTGTCTAATGTTCTTCTCCATGCGATTGACCTGGGTTTAGTCATCGGTTTGTTCTACTTGATGACACGGCTGATTGGTGAATATCAAACGGTCTGGATGATTCGGGGGATAGTGTTGCTAATGGTGGCCCAGGTATTAAGCGAGCGCCTGGGGCTGGAATTATTGCGGTTTGTCTTAGAAAAGTTGGTGTTAGGGGGATCCGTTGTATTGGCGGTAATTTTTCAGGCTGAGTTACGACGGTTCCTAGAATTGTTGGGGCAAGGTAAGTTTTTGCAACTACTGCAACGTCCTCGGAGTACCCCCAAAACCATCAACATCATTGATGAAATTATTGACGCGATCAAGGAGCTATCCCAGAACCGAATTGGAGCGCTGATCGTGATGGAAACCCAAGGCACCTTAGACAGTCGAATTTTTGTCAATAAAGGGGTCGTGATTAACAGTGAACTGTCCAAAGAGTTATTGCAAACCATATTTCAACCCAAAACCTTACTCCATGATGGTGCTGTTTTTATCCGAGGCACTCGACTGGTAGCAGCCAGTGTCATTTTGCCTTTATCGGAACGGAGTGCTTCCCGCCAACTGGGAACTCGACACCGGGCAGCTATGGGCATTACAGAACGCAGCGAGAACTGTATTTGTATTGTCGTTTCTGAAGAAACGGGCTCTATTACCTTTGCCCATCGAGGAAACCTCAATCGTCCCCTAACTAGCAGTAAACTAAGAGAATTGCTTGAAGCTGAGTATGCCCCCCAAGTGGAGCGGGAAGCCGGATCTCCCCGGTTTAGCAGGCTGAGTCGGAACCTTGGGTTCCAGAGCAAATGGGTGTTAAAGCGTTTATTTTCGCCCTCTTCTTCGACTGCCCCCGACGATAACAAATGACCATTAATCCTGTCATCCTAGAAAAACTGCCACCGGATCTTGATGTAACCCGTTTACCCCAACATGTGGCGGTGATTATGGATGGCAATGGGCGTTGGGCAAAGCAACGGGGAATGCCCCGCATTATGGGACATCAAAAGGGGGTGGATGCCCTCAAAAATTTGGTGCGGTGTTGTGATGATTGGGGAATTTCGGCGTTAACGGCCTATGCTTTCTCGACGGAAAATTGGGGCCGCCCTCTGGAGGAAGTGGAGTTTTTGATGACGTTGTTTGAAAGGGTTCTGCAGCGTGAATTGAAGGAAATGATGGCCGAAAATGTACAAATTCGATTTGTAGGCAACCTCACTTCTTTACCAAGTTCTCTCCAAAATCAAATTCAACAGTCGATGGCGGAAACAGCAAACAATACAGGTATCCGGTTTACGGTGGCTACCAATTATGGGGGACGCCAGGAAATTGTCCATGTCTGTCAGGCGATCGCCAAGGAAGTCCAAGCGGGACGGCTACAACCAGACGACATTGATGAAGGAGTCATTGAAAAACATCTTTATACCCAAGGATTATCCCATCCTGATTTATTGATTCGTACCAGTGGGGAACTGCGTATCAGTAATTTTCTGCTGTGGCAGATGGCCTATGCAGAAATTTATGTCACGCCCATCCTGTGGCCCGATTTTAACCGCGAGGCATTTTACACAGCACTCCGGGATTATCAACAACGACAACGGCGTTTTGGCAAGGTTTTATGAAACTATTTGCCGATAGTACTCCTAATCCCATAATCACAGTATCTATTGCCCATTGCCTTCTTTATTGGCAAAAGACCATAGTTCATCCATCTGTAACCAGGGAAATTAAGGTACAATAAAGGGTCTGAAAATTTTTCGTCTTTCGATTTCTTTATGAAAGCCCAAGCAGAACCCCGCTTTGACTACGTTAAAATCGCGATCGCCTCGCCCGAACGAATTCGTCAGTGGGGGGAACGCACCCTACCCAACGGAACCGTAGTAGGCGAAGTCACCAAACCGGAAACGATTAATTATCGGACATTAAAGCCTGAAATGGATGGCTTGTTCTGTGAAAAGATCTTCGGGCCGTCTAAAGATTGGGAGTGTTGGTGTGGCAAATATAAGCGTGTTCGTCACCGGGGGATTGTCTGCGAGCGTTGCGGCGTAGAAGTCACTGAATCACGGGTTCGTCGCCATCGGATGGGCTACATCAAATTAGCCGCCCCCGTCACCCATGTTTGGTATCTCAAAGGGATTCCCAGTTACCTCAGCATTCTGCTGGATATGGCACTGCGGGATGTGGAACAAATCGTTTATTTCAACGCCTATGTGGTGCTCGACCCAGGTAATGCCAGCAATTTACAATACAAGCAATTGCTAACCGAAGACCAATGGGTGGAAATTGAAGACCAAATTTATGCAGAAGACTCGGAGCTAGAAGGCATTGAAGTCGGCATTGGGGCAGAAGCTGTACAACGCTTACTCGCCGAATTAAATTTGGAAGAAGTCGCTGAAAAATTACGGGAAACGATTCTAGTTAGCAAGGGGCAAAAACGAGCTAAATTAATTAAACGCTTGAGGGTTGTTGACAACTTTATTGCCACTGAATCCCGTCCCGAGTGGATGACGTTGGATGTCATTCCGGTGATTCCGCCAGATTTACGGCCCATGGTGCAGTTGGATGGGGGACGTTTTGCCACCTCTGACCTGAATGATCTCTACCGACGGGTAATCAACCGGAACAATCGATTGGCCCGCTTACAAGAAATTCTGGCGCCGGAAATTATTGTCCGTAATGAAAAGCGGATGCTGCAAGAAGCGGTGGATGCCTTAATTGACAATGGTCGTCGGGGCCGCACTGTCGTCGGCGCTAATAATCGCCCCCTGAAGTCTCTATCGGACATTATTGAAGGGAAACAAGGACGGTTCCGCCAAAATCTGTTGGGTAAACGGGTTGACTATTCCGGGCGTTCGGTCATTGTGGTGGGGCCAAAACTGAAAATTTACCAGTGCGGCTTACCCCGTGAAATGGCGATCGAACTCTTTCAACCCTTTGTGATCAACCGTTTGATTAAGCTCAGTATTGTGAACAATATCAAAGCGGCAAAAAAATTAATTACGAAAGGCTCACCAGAAGTCTGGGCCGTGCTGGAAGAAGTGATTACGGGGCATCCTATTATGCTCAACCGGGCACCCACTCTGCATCGCCTCGGGATTCAAGCCTTTGAACCCATCCTAGTTAGTGGTCGGGCCATTCAACTCCATCCCTTGGTTTGTCCTGCATTTAATGCAGACTTTGATGGAGACCAGATGGCGGTGCATGTGCCGCTATCCCTAGAAGCTCAGTGCGAAGCACGGCTATTGATGCTGGCATGTCACAATATTTTGTCGCCGGCTACCGGGAAACCCATTGTGGCCCCGTCCCAAGATATGGTGCTGGGCTGTTACTACTTAACTGCTGAAAATCCCCAGGAGCAAAAAGGCGCCGGGCGTTACTTTGCCGGCATCGATGATGCCCTCAAAGCCTATGACCAGGATCTCTTAGATCTCCATGCCTACATTTGGGTGCGCCTAACGGACGAAGAAGTTGTCACGGAGAAACCGGATGAAGAAGTGCTCAAGTCTGAAGACCTAGGTGATGGCTCGGTGATGAAGTATTACCGAGAAAGGAAAGTCCGGGAGTCGGCAGATGGCGAAATCCTGACCCAGTATGTTCACACAACGCCTGGTCGGATTATTTATAACAAAACCATCCTGGATGCACTGGCGGTATAGATTCCGGATTTTGTTGATTGCCAAAACGTGACATTTTAATCCTCTCTCCTCAATGGATGGAGGGTAATTAAATCCTTTTGTAACGATTAAGCATACATAATGGGTCAACTCGCTGGTCAAGTTGCGTTAATTACAGGGGGAGCAAAGGGAATTGGCCGGGGTATCGCGATTGCTTTAGCCCAAGCGGGGGCAGATGTGGTGGTTTCCAATCGAGGCCACTCAGACCAAGCCGACGGATCTACCGCCATTGATAGTATGGTTGCGGCAAAAGAAGTCGTAGAAGCAATTCAAGCCCTAGGACAAAGGGCGATCGCCATTGAAGCAGATGTTACCTGTGCCCAAGATATAGAGCAAATGGTGTCCCAGACCTTAGCGCAATTCGGTCGCCTCGATATTCTAGTCTGCAGTGCTGGGGTGGTTAGCCGTCTACCGATAGAGGCGTTAACCGAGGCGGAATGGAATCGCACTTTTGATATCAATGTTAAAGGCGTGTTCTTGGCCTGCCAGGCTGTGATTCCTACAATGCGTCAACAAAAAAAAGGATGTATTATTACAATTTCCTCTATCGCGGGGAAAGGGGGTGCACCGGGGCTAACTCATTACTGTGCGTCTAAATTTGCTGTCGTGGGTTTTACGAATGCCCTGGCGAAGGAACTTGCTGCGGATACTATTCGAGTCAATGCCATTTGTCCCGGTATTGTTCAAACCCAAATGTGGGAATATCTGGCAGAAGAGGCGCGGGAAGGCCAAGAAACTAAGGAGGATGCTTGGCAACGGATTGTTGAAACCCAAATCCCCCTCATGCGCCCCCAAACCCCCGAAGATATGGGGCAGTTAGCTGTGTACATTGCAGCAGCACCTAATTTAACCGGGCAGGCAATCAACCTGGATGGGGGAATTCGACTTTACTAAACAAGTTCAGTTTATCGTTGAGTGTGATTTTTTGTAGATTCTCCCTATTACTCCTTTTACAGACCAGTGCCCTTTTTGGATACATGGACACCCCTATATTTGATCATTTTTTCTGGTATGTCCGTGGTTTCTTCAGCATGGGGTGGGGAGGATTCATAGCTAATACCGCGATAACATTTTACGGTTTTTTCTTCCTTGTCCAAGGCTATTTTTGATTGATTAGACCCATAACTAACACCGCGATATTGAAGATCATTTTTGATATTTTTATTTTCCAGTCCTTCCAATTCTTGAGAAGTAATCTTGTCATCAATTTTTTGCCACAATAGCTTTACAGCAAAGGCCACTATGATCATTAAAATAACTTGAACTTCCCAAGGGGCAATGATCAAACTAACCAGCAAATTTATAAAGGCAAAAACTGCTACTAAATGGGCGATGTCATGATTAGAACCCAATGATTTATAACCAACAATTAAGCCAATACTTAATGGCAACAAGTATGTGAGTTCCATTGATTATCCAGATATTGATGTTTAATATTTTTTATGAAGGAAGATAGTCTCTACATTATGGTAAGTGATTATAAAAATCAGCCATAAAATATTCTTATTTCTTGATATAAACCCCGCCTATGCTGAAATCCGATGTTCAGTGACGCTTCAAGGGCATTGCTGAATCAAGCACTTTGACCTTGACTGAAAAAAATGGACAAATCCCAAGAGTCGAAAATCAAGGAGAATGTCCAAATGAGCCAAAAACCAAGACGAAAATTTACGGATGAACAAAAATCAGAGGTAGTGAAAATTTTCGAAGATTCAGGAAAACCCATAAGCCAAGTAGCAAGGGAAATGGGTTTGACAGAAAGTGCCCTGAAGGAACCGTGACCTGCCGGCAGTCTTCAATTGGGGCAAACAGCTCTCGTAATTTGATACCCGCTGCCCCGTTCTCTGGGAGGACGAACCATTCAAAGGTGGCCTCGCGGCTGAACGCTGGACGCAACTTGACAATGATTTGCTCTAATCGTTGATATAGCCCCATAATTGAACTGGCTAATGATTTCTATTCCAAACTGTCGGAATATTTAATTTCAATAACCTTAGATTCCTTTGGCATACCTGAGAGTTTGGTAAGCATTTACCAAATGCCTTTAACATATTTCGTGCCTTTTGAAAGTATGAGGCGATCGGAAAAACAACGGGGCCGGGGGCCTAACCGGATAGAAAAAATGCAGGAGGGGAAGGAGATGAATGGAGGGGGAGGGGAGGTATTCTTTGTAGAGCACACAGTTTCCTCTACAGCCCAAGCAAAATTTCACTAGAATAGACCTGTCGGAATAGCAGTCCGAACCCTCTTGTAGACTGACTTTAAGAAATTCTGTGCGGAGATCTCTAAACACTTGCCAGGTAAGGTTTTCCATATCTCCTTTCCCACAAACTCTTATCCTCTCATGTATGCTCATCTCCCGGCTCTCCCTCTAAATCCTCCAGATAACTACACGATAGCGGTGTCCTTTTCTCCTGTTGGTTTGATGCCCCGATCCAAAAATCGCCTTCAACGCCTGATCGCACTCTCGAACAGGGGAAACCTTCTCCCGAACTATTTCAAAGCCCTTCACCTCAATGAGAAGGCGAATAACCTGCTCCAAACAAATTACCTGCCCACACAATTTTTGCCTCGCCGCTTCCAATTCCCCATGCTGCCCCAATGCCCGAAAACATTTCTTATCCCCCGACATGAAATAAAACGATGACTCGGCAATCGCCTCTCCGTTTCTCTTCCCCTTGATCAACCCTGGACAATTCAAACTCATGCTAAAAATTAGACCGACTGGCTTTTACCGTCTGGAGGGGGTACACAGCGTAGTCCCTCCCTCCCTTATCATTGGGTCAATTGGATCTCTATCTTTTTCTCCTCTTCCCCATACGTTTGCGCATCGGACCCCCCATTCCTTCCTTTCCCCAACCCGACCGACCCGCCTCCACAAATGAGTCGCATGCACACAGTTTGAGAATAATGTCATTATCAATATAAACAAGCGTCGAGTCCAACTCTGCTCTCCGCATACTCCGCCCTCGCCCAGCAATCCCATTTTAAATTAAAATTAATGAGATCCGTCCGACTTTTTTACATATTTGAATTGCTTTCTGAGCTTTCTTTCGGCCCTGCCTAGATCCATCAATTCACCTTTCACTCTCTGCCCTTCTGAACCTTCTTTTACCTCAGACCAATGTGCAAATACCATTCTATCGTTGGTGCCCCTTCAATTCTCAAACCCACTGATCCGCTCTTTTCCTGTTTGTCCTTCCATCATCAATGGGAAACCTTCTCGTCAAGACCTGCCCCTCCTTCCACATGCCAACCCAATCGTCCCAACTCATGGGCAACAACAAATCATACACATCCCAAAGACTTGCGGTTTTGCCCGTGCATCCCGACCGCCAACATATTCCTGCAATGCCATCAATTTTTTTAGCTTGTTCCAGAGGCAAATTACGCAAATGAAAGACGGGTAAACCACGCTGCCAACAAAATCAAGCAAGCCTTCGAGGTAACCCACTGATGTTGCTAAAATTTCTTCCCCGCGCGCGCCCTTACCATTGATATTCTGGGTAGCAACTACATCTACTTTCCGCATGTTCCCCATACACTGAACCCCTTTTTTTCGTCTTCCTTATCCTTTTGAAACACAGTCCCCGCCGGGTCAGGGACAACTCTTGAGTTTCGTCAATCAGGCGATCAAAAGCAAGTCCTGTATGCCGCGCGATATAAGCCGCCGCTTCAAACACAGCCCCCTCACGTTCCTCAAACTCGTCGCACCACCAATCCGGCAACAAGATGTTGCGGACAGTAGAGCGTGTTAAGCCGGCATGATTCAGGCGCTTATAGAGCGTAGCTATAGAGATAGTAGCGCTAGAGTCCTTTTGGGTGTCTAACATGGCACCTCCCTCAGCGTGTATAGACTTTATCTTATTGAATGCGTTTAGCTTACGTTGATCATTATGATTTGTATTGTATCCGAAGTGGTATTTCCTGGATTTCTCCTTTCGTCGATACCCGTTCCCATGGTGGGCTTTTTCTCCTTGATCTCCTTTGCCTACTAGCGCACTCAAGCCGGATTATTGATGCTTGGATTGTTTGATTCTGTCCAAAGATAGTGCTGGAAAGGCGGATTCCCCTGAACCAGAGACATATCTAAAAGATTGCCAAATAAAAGAAAACCTTATGATTCGCATTTAATTTTATATTTCCAATTTGCGCTGGCCAACGCAAATCGGCACCCACTTTAAGATAGTCTTAAGTGTATATAAAGTTTGTTTTAAATAGATTCTTGACTATGGAAGATGGTACGGGACGGCGATCGCCTTCCAGCCCCGTTTGGAGAGGGGAGAGTGCCGGACACCCTGCCAGCAGAATTCTCTCGTAACACCTGTGCTGTAGGGGTGAAGAGCTTCTCCCTTACTTGCTTCAACTTTTTTTAAAAGCTGACTCCAGGATTCGAGGCGACGCTTGCCTGCCGTCCTGACCCCTAAGATCTGAATCAAGGAGGAATTACTACGTGGATTTTTTGTCCGATTTCTTGACGCTCTTTCTGAGTAAGTTACAGTCCCCAACACTCGGTTTTTTGATTGGTGGTATGGTCGTTGCCTCCCTCGGTAGCCGACTATCTATTCCAGATGCAGTTTATAAGTTTATTGTCTTTATGCTGCTCATCAAAGTTGGCCTGAGTGGCGGCATTGCGATCCGTAACGCCAATCTGGCGGAGATGCTGTTGCCTGCGCTGTTCGCCGTGTTGATGGGGATCCTGATCGTGTTTATCGGGCGCTACACGTTGGCCAAGCTGCCGGGGGTCAAAACCGTGGATGGTATTGCGACCGCAGGCTTGTTCGGTGCCGTGAGTGGTTCCACCCTTGCCGCTGCCCTGACGCTACTGGAATCGGAAGGCGTCGAATACGAACCCTGGGCCGCCGCACTCTACCCCTTCATGGATATCCCAGCACTCGTGACGGCGATCGTCTTGGCCAGCATTTATGTCAGCCATCAGCGCGACAAGTATTTCAGCGAGGAGGAGGTTATCAGCAAGCAGCGTGTTGCTGCAGGCGGAGATCCCAGCGAGCGGGAATATCCAACGAGTAGACAGGAGTATCTCAGGGAAAAGCGCGGCACTGCAAGCAAGCGGGTTGAGATCTGGCCCATCGTGAAGGAAAGCCTCCAGGGGTCTGCCCTATCGGCATTGCTGCTCGGCCTCGCGCTAGGCATACTAACCCGTCCGGAAAGTGTCTATGAGAGCTTTTTCAATCCTGGTTTTCGCGGCCTGCTTTCGATCTTGATGCTAATCATGGGGATGGAGGCCTGGGCAAGGCTTGGTGAGCTACGCAAGGTGGGCCAGTGGTACGCTCTATATGCCGCAGTTGCGCCGCTGCTGCATGGGTTGATTGCCTTCGGTTTCGGTATGATCGCCCACTACGCCACGGGATTCAGCCTCGGCGGCGCCGTGATCTTAGCCGTCATCGCTGCCTCCAGTTCAGACATTTCGGGACCACCTACTTTGCGAGCCGGTATCCCGTCGGCCAATCCCTCTGCCTACATCGGCTCGTCCACAGCCGTCGGCACGCCGGTTGCCCTTGCCATCGGAATACCACTGTACATCGGGCTTGCCCAGGCGCTGGGCGGTTGATCCCAAACGGATCGCGGTATGCCGGTGCTGTCTCTGACCCGGCGACCAACGCAGCGGCTAGACCGGCGTGATAGCGAGCGGTACTAGCGTTTTCTTAAATTTCTATGTCGTTCAATGAATACACAAATCAAGAGGTAACCAACATGACTCAGCAAGCCAGCAAACTCGTCATCGTCACGGAAAAGTTGCTGCTGAAAAAGATCGCTAAGATCATCGACGACGCCGGGGCTCCCGGTTATACGGTGGTGGACGCTGGCGGTAAAGGCAGTCGCAATGTGCGCTCGTCGGGACAACCCACCGTTTCCGACACCTACTCGAATGTAAAGTTTGAGGTGCTTACCCCCAGTCGGGAGATGGCCGTGAAGATTTCCGATGAGGTCGCAGCGCAGTTTTTCGACGATTATTCGGGCATCATCTATCTCTGTGACGTGATGGAGGTACTGTACGCGCACAAGTTCTGATTCAAACCCTAGCCGACCAAATCTAAAAAGCCGGGGTCATGCTCCGGCTTTTGGGTGACCAAGCTGATACCAATTTGAGATGCCTCCCGCTGTATGGTGCTGATGATTACCCATGGCACTAATTAATGAAGCCTCATTTCTAGGCGATCGCCTGGGGATATGGGGATAATGTTACTCAACCTCACCATTAGCTTGTACCCACACGACACGACCAATATTTTGTTGCTGTTGATAACGATCAATCTCTGCTGGCGATCGCCCGGCAATTTCTAGCTCAACCCGACATTGTGTTTGTTGTTGACGCAACTGCTGGGCATGGCGGAAGGCTGCCACCTCTGCCTGGGGATTAACGGGACAGACTAAATAATCAATGGGGGTCGTGGACAGGGGGAGCATATCTGTCTTGAGCAGACATTGGTGCAGGTCGTCAACATTCAAAGAAAAGCCTGTCCCCGGAAATGACAAACCCTGGGGATGATATTGGCTCAGGAGTTGATCGTATCGTCCCCCCTGCCCCAACACATAACACTGATTTTCTTGGTGACTGACCACCTGAAAGACCATCCCCGTATAGTATTCGAATGGTTGTACCCAACTCAAATCGAGAATCAGGGGAAAAGTGCCATCAAAACTTTTTTGGACTAAGTGCAACAAGGCCTGGAGTGCGTCGATTTGGGTTTGACATTCATGGGTAAAGTTAAACGTGGCTAAGCGGGTTAACACCGTATCCACATCGCCCCGTAAGTCAAACAGTTGGAGGGCCAGGGTTTTGGTTGCTGCATCGGGATAGTCCAAGGCCGATAGGGCCACATAGTCCAGACGCGTAATACACTCTTTAACCGCCCGCCGGAGCGATTCCGGTAATTTTGCCAAAAGATGTTGGGTCAAGCCCGCGTCCCCCAAAACCAGTTGCCATTGCTCCACCCCTAACTGGGTTAGACAATCGGCCAGCAGTAATAAAACTTCTGCATCAGCCCGGACACCACCCGCAAATAATAATTCCACCCCCGCCTGGAAAAATTCCATTTGTCTACCGTGGTATCCGGCTGGGGGGTTACGAAAAACATTAGCTCGATAACATAGCCGTTGGGGACGAGTATCCGTCATCCTGGCTGCCACCGCCCTGGCAATCGAGGCGGTTAATTCAGGGCGTAATCCTAACCGTCCTTCCCCATTATTTTGTAACTCAATCACCGTCTCTGGAGCGATCGCCCCCCCGGCTACCAGCGTATCCAGCCACTCCAGGGTCGAGGTAACAATGCGTTGATAACCCCAGCGCTGAAAGGTTTGCTGGAGTTGGTCATTAATATGCGCTTTTTGGGCAACTTCCAGGGGGAGAAGGTCCCGAGCACCAGCCGGGGGATGATAAGTCATAGTCAGGGGAAAATTAAAGCTATCAACCAAGTTGATTAACTTTTTTGGGCAAAGTAGATCTTACGGTAATTCGTGGCTAAAGGATTGCCCGATAAAATGGGGGGAAATAGGGTGTGACGTTCCCTGAGGTCTGGATTAAAGCTATTTTCATCCACCACGCTTAAGTTAAAGCCAGCCGCCGTGATCCGCTCGGCAATGTCAGCACCGTAGAGCCGGACATGATCCGATTGGCCATAATACTTTTCTCGATCTGCGGGAGAGTTTACGGTCGGGTCTTCTAGCGTTTCCTGGCGATGATCTGCCTGGGGGATTGTAAAAATGCTCAAGCCGTTGGGTTTCAGAATACGATGAATCTCTCTGAGCGCTTGCTGATCATCAGTAACATGTTCCAGCACATCACAGGCTAGAAATACGTCAAAAGAGTGGTCTGCAACAGGCGTCATTTGGGTAATATCTAACACGAGGTCTACATCCCTACGAAGAAAATCGGCCGTGACGTAGTCTTGGGTGTATTGCTGAATTAACTGAGTAATGATTTTTTCTGGCGCGATGTGGAGCACCCGTTTATTTACCAATATGGCTTCTGCGTTAAACGTTGGGTGTTGACCCAAGGTAGCGGCCAATAAGCGATGTCGTACTTGGGAACCACAGCGGGGGCAAATGGTGTAGGGATGCCAATCATCACTGGAAAAATGCTTTCCTTGCCAGCCGCACAAGTTACAGCCCACCTTGGGGGGATAGGCCAGTAAAATGGAGTCCGATAGAATTTTGATTTTTTTTACAAGTCGTTGACTAAAGGCAATAGGCGTCATAGCAACAGAACCACAATAATCAGCGCCATGGAGGCGGATGGCTGGGGATAGAAATCAAGCTCAACGATACCATTCCGTTATTCCGCCTGGTTTATCGACCAGGGTAATGCCCCCGGCTTGCAATAAATTCGGAGGCGATCGCCTTCTGCAAAGTCTTTATTTTGTCGAGCTTGTCGCCGTTGTTCCACCAGCGCCTCTATATCCATCTCGGATAGACCGCCAGTAGGGGCTTCTGGGGTTGCCGATTCTGGGGAAAACCCCAGTCCCAAAATGTTGGCCAAGCTAACCAACGTCTGCCATTGACTGTTTAATTGCCCTGGGTCTATGTCACTGTGACCCTGAAATTTCAACTTATTGCCCTCGGTACGGAGAGTTTTGGCCAGTTCAAACAGCACGGCTAGCCCGCCAGCAAAGTTAAAGTCATCATCCACCGCTTGCTGAAACGCCTGAGTCCATTGGTTCGTCTGGGGCGTAAACGGCGTTTCCGGCGCTGACCATCCCAATGATGCCCCTTGTTCATACCCCACCTGCAAGCCTTCCGCTAACGTTTGCCAGCTATTAGTCGCTGCGGCGATCGCCACGTCGGTGAAATCCAGCGGTTTACGATAATGGCCCTGCAGCACCAGCAGACGGATGGCCATCGGATTAACGGTTTTCAGGAGATCGCGGATGGTGGTGAAATTACCCAGGGACTTAGACATTTTTTCCCCCCCCACTTTGACCATGCCATTGTGGAGCCAGTAATTTGCCAGCGGTCTTCCGGTAGCGGCTTCCGACTGAGCAATTTCGTTTTCATGGTGGGGAAAAATCAAGTCATTGCCTCCCACATGAATATCAATGGTGTCTCCTAAAAACTGACGCACCATGGCCGAACATTCAATGTGCCATCCCGGACGCCCCGTCCCCCAGGTGGACTCCCAGGAGGGTTCCCCTGGCTTAGCGCCTTTCCAGAGGGCAAAATCGGCCGGATCACGTTTTTTGGCCGCGCCGGGATCTTCCACCGCCACGCGCCCACTGGCCCCGGTTTGTAACTCGTCTAACTTACGACCCGAGAGCTTGCCATAGCCTTTAAATTGCCGCACGGCATAATACACATCTCCATCTGCTGGGTAAGCGTAGCCCTTGACTTCTAACTCCGAAATTAACCGTTTAATCCCGTCTAGCACATGGGTGGCACGGGGATAATGATCGGCGGGTTTGACCCCCAGATGCTCCATGTCCTCAAAGTAAGCTTCAATAAAGCGCTCTGAGACCGCCTCCATCGTCGTATTTTCCTGCCGAGCGCGGTTAAGAATTTTGTCGTCAATGTCGGTGAAATTTTGCACGTACTGAACGTGGTAGCCCGACCATTCCAAGTAGCGCCGGACCAAATCCCAGGTAATACAAGTGCGGGCATGGCCAAGATGGCAGTAGTCATAAACGGTGATGCCACAGCAGTAGAGAGTGACATGATCCTTTTTTAGGGGCTGGAATTCGCTTTTTTGACGGCTGAGGGTACTGTAGAGACGAAGAGGCATGAAATTGGCAGTTGATGGGCAGGGGCGATGGGGGGTTATTAGTTCATTAAACCCCACCACCGGACACCGCGAAAAACACAATGCCTCGGCCATGTCATCGTTTCCACTGATGCCCAGCAGGAGGGAGAAAACCGTCTACAGTAATGTAGCGATTGAATTTAGGCCCCCCTATGTCTCAGCGAGTCCTCTTCATTAGTAATGGCCACGGAGAAGATAATCATTCCGCCCATATCATCCGACGCTTACAGGTCATTGCCCCCACGGTAGACATTGCCGCAATGCCCATTGTGGGGGAGGGGAACGCCTATCGCACCTTGGATATTCCCATCATTGGCCCCACCACGGAGGTGTTGCCTTCCGGCGGATTTAGTTATGTCGATCGCCGCCTATTACTCAAGGATATCCAGGCGGGTCTGTTGGGGCTAACGTGGCGGCAGTTACAGGCGGTGAGAAAATTTGTCCCCCAATGTGATTTGGTTCATGCCACCGGTGACTCCGTTGGGCAGAGTTTTGCTTACCTGACCCAAAAACCTTTTATCTCTTTTATTTCCTGTCTGTCTGCCCTGTACGAAGGACAGTTAAAGCTAGATATTTTGATGCCCTGGATTTGGCGATCGCCCCGTTGTTTAGGGGTCTTTACCCGTGATCCTTTTACCGTAGAAGATTTGCAAAAACAAGGCTATGAAAAAGTCCGTTTCGGGGGTATTCCTTCTTTAGATTGGCTGGCTCCGACGGGAAAAGATTTGTCCCTCAAGCCCGATGTGCCGATGGTGGCCCTGTTACCAGGCTCACGACTACCGGAAGCAGTGGAAAATTTTCAGTTGCAATTAGAATTTGTTAAAGCCTCGGTTCAACTGATGGGGGAAGGCATCCAATTTCGTGCGGCATTAGTGCCTAAAGTGATGGCACAATTGCCCCAGATTGGCGATCGCCAGGGATGGCGGGTGGAAGGCAATTGGTTGCGTTTGACCCTAGACGAGGGCCAGACTGCCGAAGTGGGCTGCTTTGACGATGCCTTTAACGACATTATTTGTGCCACCACTGTCGTGATGGGGATGGCCGGGTTAGCGGTAGACCAAGCGGTGGCGATCGGGAAGCCCGTGATTCAATTTGCCGGCCAGGGCCCCCAATTTACCTATGCGTTTGCGGAAGCCCAGGATCGCTTGTTGGGTCTCTGCGCCCAAACCATTGGTCAGGGGGCGGCCACCCCCGCCACCATCCAGGAAGCTGCTCAGTGTTTGCAAAAAACTGTTAAAGATACCGATTATCTCCAAGCCTGCGAGAAAAACGGTCGTCAGCGTTTAGGCAGTCCCGGTGCTTCGACACGAATTGCCGAATTTATGGTGCAACAGTTAGCGGCGATCGCCGAAAATCGTTCCCATTAAGAGCATTGACCGACATAGTGCTCAATCTGCTGTTACGACAATCACACTACCGACCGTCATCTCTTTACCTCTGTCTTCTAGCGTTTACTCTGCTTCAGTTCACTTGATTTTTTATTGCTGGTCGACTCAACTCAAAATGTTTCTGCCCATCACTCGCGGTCTACTATCTTGCAGATCAGAAAGTGGGTTTTAAGCCTTATCGGCTTAGACGCTGCAAAGTCGTTAAATTGTCTCTGACTGTTGCTGTGTTGGGATGATTTATCCCCAACACTCGTTCAAACATCTCCAGAGCTTGGCTGTAGAGGGGTTCGGCTTCGCTGTATCTCCCTTGGCTTTTGTAGAGTAAAGCTAAATTGTTCAAGCTAGTAGCCACATCGGGATGGTCTCCTGAGAACAGGCGCTTTCTCATCTCCAGAGCTTGGCTCAAGAGGGGTTCGGCTTCGCTGTATCTCCCTTGGCCTGTCAGGTAGTAACCCACCTGATTGGGCACTGGTTCCGTTGTCTGGGGAAGCTGGAAGCATTGTCTACAGCGAGTTAGATTGCATATCGCATCGTCAGAAGTTGCGACCAAGATATCCCAGTCTCCAAAATTCCTAGCTTTACAGCAGGGACAACTTTAGTGGTGAAATGAACTCGAACGAAATTGTGAACAACCCAAAACACATCGAGCGTTCTTTGTAGATCCTTTCTGGATTTAGCATAGGTGTTGGTTTTACGCCGAAAGGTCGAATTTCGTCGCCTCATGGAGGCATTAAACGCTTCAAGATGATTGGCATGGATATCTTTGTGTGCCACATCATGAGTTGTTTTCGGATGTTCAGGCACAGGAGCCTGATACTTTTGACGTCGACGACCCGGTCGCTTTTTGGAGCCTTTGTTTTTAAGGCGAACTCTGACTCCTTTCGGCAGCCGTTTTAGGGGACGTCCTGGTTTTCCATTGCGAAGGACTTCGTGGCAAATTTCAAACAACAAGTTGCCATAGCGTCGTTCTCCATCAGTGAATAGGCTCAAACTATCCGTTTGCTCAATCACCTCCGCCAAGCAAGCTAAAGCCGTCTTAAACAGTTGCTTATTTTTGTGCCCACAGTGCAATTCCCATAGAAATCGACTCCCTCGCTCCATCAGAACAATAGTCCAGCCTTGAGAATCACAGGGCGGTTTGTTTTTACCAACCTTGGTGTACAGTTCATCTCCTTCCATTTCCTGGTGAATAAACTGATGGAGTAAGGCATACAGCATCAGGGTTGGCTTGATGCCGGCTAAACGTTGCTCCCAATCGATAATGCTTTTCTTCGAAACGTTATGGGTGCAGGACGTGGCATTTAGACTCATCCCCTCACTCCTGACTTTAAGGATCGTGATAATCCGGCTCAGAGGGGTTCTCAGTCCTGCAATTGGGGTCGCAAAGGTCTCACTAAAGTAAACGTCGCATTGACGACAATGGAGCAAACGCCTTGAACCATTCACCTGCGTTGAATAATGGGTATGGACATGGACGGCATTACTGGCACAGCAGGGACAAGGATAAGCAAAGAGATCCATGGGGAGACTGATTTTAGAGGACTACCCATTATTGCTCAAATCCGCATATGACATGGATTCTGACTGCCCCATCCTACGGAACCAGTGCCGACGGGGTCTATCAACGTGGAATTTGATTTAACTTACCAATTAGTGGAACAACAGTGGCGTATTTATCAAATTTTGGTCAGCATCCCATTGAAATAGCGACATAACCCCTACAGGCTTGAAACTACGTTGAAATAATTAAGATGCGTTTGCCTTTTTGTTGGCTCGAACTGCGGCATGACCCAATCAACTAGCCTGTCCTGCTCCGAAATTCCCCATAAAGTCAAATTTCAGAGCCTAGATTTGATTTTGAATGAGGTTCTCATCCGGCTCAAGCCAGGGAACCTAGTGGCAAGGACAACGAGTCAGCTAACCAGCACAGCCCAATCCTCGTCTTGATTTTACGTCCAACACGCTTCATACATGGTCAGCATAATTAGTACAGTCAACATGAAAGGTGGTGTCGGGAAAACAACCCTAACCGTCAACCTCGCCACCTGTCTTGCCAAATATTTTCAGAAACGTGTCTTGGTATTAGACCTAGATTCTCAAATCAGTGCAACTCTGAGCTTGATGCCCCCCCATGATTTTGCCAAAATGCGCAAAAAAGGTAAAACCTTAAGCTATCTCTTGGAAAATGCGATTCGCCCTAATCCCTACAGCAAACTAGATATCTTCGACATTATTTGCCCTGAGATTTGCGGGATCGAAGGCTTGGAACTGCTACCCGGAGATATTGAGCTATATGACGAGTACTTGGTGTCAGAAACCCTGCATCAACAGGCCACAGAGGAGGAAGGGGCTGCCTTTGAAGCTGTATGGAATCGCTTTGAAGGGGCGTTGATTCGTGATTTACTCACCCCTGTGTTAGATGAATATGATTTTATTATTTTAGACTGCGCGCCAGGGTATAACCTACTGACACGTAGCGGTATTGCAGCGAGTCATTTTTATTTGTTACCCGCCCGACCCGAACCACTCTCCGTTGTGGGAATGCAATTGTTGGAACGTCGTATTGCCCGTCTCAAAGAAAGTCACAAATCATCTGATGTACCCCTTAATATCAATTTGTTGGGAGTGACTTTTATCCTGTCCGGTGGTGGTTTAATGAGCCGCTACTACAAGCAGGTGATGCGCCGGGTCAAATCGGACTTCCGTCCAGAGCAAATTTTTGAGCAGGCAATTCCCATGGATGTGAATGTCGCCAAAGCGGTCGATACGTTTATGCCGGTGGTGACAGCCATGCCCAATACCTCGGGTTCTAGGGCCTTTGTGAAGCTGACGCAAGAATTTCTAGCCAAGGTAGAACAATGCCGGACTTAGTCTTTACCGTCTAGAGGGGTGGCAATTGATTGGCGGTTTGGCCTCGCATTTCTTGGTCAGTACGATACACGATCTGCTCCGAAGCGATAACTTGGGACTGCTGCCAGTCTTTGGCATAGGTTAGTTTTTCTTGCAGGTCATCATCCGGGGATTTTAAAACTTGAGTCCGTGTCTGGCGGATTCGGTTGCGTTGCATGAGTTTTTGGTTCCGCCGTTTCAGCCAGCCGTAACGAATGAGGGGAATTCCCAAAAATCCAATGGCATAGGCTAAAAGAATGCTGTAAATTCCCTGAATAAACTGGATAAAACTGGCATCAAAAGAACCGGATTGGAGCAAGCTCCCCAGGAAAATTGCTAGCACTAAATTGACGCAGCCTAAGGCGATCGCCCCGGTGAGTTGACCTTTGGTGGCCTGGCTAAAGGTCCAGGGCGTTTCACGGAGGTAGGACTGGAGACCCCGATGTTCCTGAGACTGGGCACTAATTTGTAAGTCGGGGAATGTGTAAATGATCCCCCCCCGGGGCGAGACTTGGGGAAAGCCATTAAATCGTGCGAGGACAGGAATTATGTAATCTTCGGTTTCTTGATTGAGGGGCGTAATGTTATCCAAATAGGGGGCTAACTGTTCGGCGGCGATCGCCCCCTGTTGTTGGCGGATAGCAGTGCCAATTAATTGCCAGCGCCGAGTTTCCAAGTCAGCATCGGGATTCCCATCCCCAAACAAAAACGAAAAGATAGCTTCTAGAAAATTGAGTGGTTTGTCAGCTTTTCCCGACCGGCGATGACGGGCCGGAACATCATGGCCCGTTGGGATTAACCAGATAAATATGTCGCCGAAAAAATCAATAGGAAAAAAGAAGAAACTTCCTCCCCTAGAATTACTCTGGGAATGCCCCCCGCCATCCCGGTCACCACTGGACTGACTACTCAACGCAAAAAATATCGCGGCGATCGCCACCAGCATCAATACAATGGACAAAATTAGAATGATGCCAAAGGAAATCCGAATCAAATAGAAAAGAATTCCCCAAACCTTTGCACCCCAGGCGTTGAGGCGGGTTCGCCAAGAGTGGTTACGGAGAATCGTGCGAAATTGCGGGGAAAATTCAAACACCATCTCCCCGGATGTCGCCACTTGGAGATGCCCCTGAGTCACCGACGCTAGGTTTAACAATTCCTGCCGCGTTTGATCCAGCGCCAATCCCGCTTGGCTAGCCACATCTCCCACTGTTACAACATAATCTAGTTTTTCAATCGCCCGCATCAACTGCGGTTGTATGGCGACACCCATAGAACTGCCCTGGGATGAACAAAGTTAGATAAGCCCTACCCTTAGTATAGAGATAGAAAAAAATTCTCCTTCGCCATTAGTTATTGTTCATGATTAATCAGCCTATTTCTGGGGTTATTGCCAGCTTGGGGGGGCTACTCAGCTTCTTGTGCTTTTCCCCACCAACCCTCGCTGCGGAGCAAGTGATTTTAAAATACAGCATTTTTCAAGAATCTATTTCGATTCAAGAATTGGGTGAATTAAGCCGTACCGGCAAAGTTTCGCCAGAATTGCGAACCTACCTCAATCTGGCCAACAAAGAACCGGAAGAATTACGTCAGTGGCTAAATCAACCCTTTCCCGTGTCATCGGTAACCCTCTCCAAAGTGTTAAACAGTTTCGCCGGGGTCTATATTCTCAATCAAGTCGGGGACGTTATCCATACCCCGTCCCAACGGGCTAGTAAACAAGCGCTGCGGGGTGCGATTATTAGTTCTGCTGTTGACGATAATGAAGTACAACTGATTGAAGTGCTCGAAAATTATCCGACGCCAGAAGTCCATGTGGAAGGCGATCGCCTGGTGGCATTGTATGAAAACGTCCAAGATTTTCGAGCCAAACTTCCCTTTTGAGACATGGGTAAATCTAGTTGAACGGCTGGCCAGTCACGACGAGATCGCCACCTATGCCTACAATAAGATTGGCAAACGTTATCGCCCCTACTTTCTCAGGGATTAGCGCCATGATTGAGATGCAAGTCGCCGGCATAGCTTTGGATGCGGTTAGCCGTAGTCCCATTGTCTTGCTCAAAGATGGATCCGAACGCCGTGCTCTGCCAATTTACATCAGTCAAGATCAAGCCCGCACCATCATTGGAGCGCTAGAAGGAAAGAAGCACGTCCGTCCCCTCACCCATGATTTAATGGTGACTCTATTGGAACTGTGGGAAGTGGAGCTGGACAAGGTGATTATTCATTCCCTACAGGACAATACGTTCTACGCAGTGCTCTGCTGTCGTCAAAACGATCAGACAAAGGAGATTGATTGTCGTCCCAGTGATGCCATTTCCCTGGCGTTGCGTATGGATACTCCAATTTGGGTGATGGAAGAAGTGATTGCAGATGCCTCGATTCCCGTTGATCAAGATGCGGACGAGGAAGAGCGCCAAGCATTCAGAGATTTTATATCGGGTCTCAGCCCAGAAGCTTTGATTAAACAGGCTCGCTTTAGCTCCGACAGTGAATTAGACAGTTAGCGCCAGCCCATCAGACTCACGAGATGCAGTATCGCCATTTTGGCAAAACTCGGTTGCCCCTTTCCGTTTTTTCCCTTGGGACAATGCGGGGGTTATCGGATCCCAAAAACTTTGCGGCGACCATTACCAGGGCCCAAGAATTAGGAATTAATCATTTTGAAACGGCCCAAGCCTACGGGGATAGCGAAATACAATTAGGACGAGCTTTACAGATTAGCGGCCGGTCGCCAGTCTTTATCACCACAAAACTCTGCCCGATCGCCGATGCTCAACGATTTTCACAACAGATTACCGCCTCGCTCCAGCGTCTCCAGGTAGACCGCATCGATTGCCTCGCGTTGCACGGGGTTAACACCACGGAGCATTGGCAGTGGGTGCAAGGGCTGTGGCCGGTGATTGACCAAGCCCAACGTCAGGGGGATGTGGGTGATGTCGGCTTCTCGACCCACGGCAATTGGCAATTGGTGGAACCCGTCATGCGGTCAGGGTTGTTTGCCTTTGTTAATTTGCACTATTACTGGAGCTATCAACACCTTGCACCGGCGATCGCCTTAGCTGAAGCGCTAGACATGGGGGTATTTATTATTTCTCCGGTGAATAAAGGAGGGCAACTCCATACCCCGCCTGCGCGCTTACAAATGTTGTGTGCTCCCCTGAGCCCGCTGGAATGGAACTATCGTTTTCTCCTCAGTGACCCCCGCATCACCACCATCAGTGTCGGGGCAGCTACCCCCGCAGAATTAGCGGCGGCGGAACAATTTGGGGATCGTACTGAGCCTTTTACCCCGACGGAAACAGCCATTTTGGCGCGGCTTCAGCAGGAACAAAATAGTACCCTGGGGCCAGAACGCTGTGGTCAATGTTATGCCTGCCTCCCTTGCCCAGAAAATATCAATATTCCTGAAATTCTTCGACTCCGTAATCTGGCGATCGCCTATGACATGACTCAATTTGCCCAGTATCGGTATCGCATGTTAGAAAACGCTGGACACTGGTTTCCCGGTAAACGGGGCGATCGATGTACAGACTGCGGCGATTGTTTACCCCGTTGTCCTCAAAATTTAGCCATTCCGGATTTATTGCGGGACAGCCATCAACGCTTCCGGGGCAAAGGCCGGCGGCGATTATGGGAAGACCCTTAATTTTAATTTAAGGTCTTAGTCGGATTAGTTGAGGTTGAGATTTAGCCGGGAACGAGATTGATTTTTCATGTCGCCTTTTGATGTCTCATTATTATCTGATTAAATTCAATAGTCCGCCGATACATGGTTACCGACTAACATCCACCATATGGTGAATGTCCTACTTTCACGTCTTAAAAACTGTCGAGGAGACCAGACAGGTCCAGCCTCCCGATACAACGTCAAGAGGGGCCGATAGGTCTGTGAAACAAGTGAGACTCCTAATTTAGGGAAAAAAGAAGTCAGTCTAAGCGGTTTTCACCCCGATGTTCTACTGCCCCTTGGATGATTACACAGCACGGGATGCGAGTAATTGCTTGGCGCGATCGCCAATGGCCTGGGCTGTAATACCGTTGTAACCCATTAATTGACCCGCACTAGAGGTGGTTTCCCCCCGTTTCCAGGTGAATAAATCCCGTGGACAAGTCGCCCGGAGCATTAACGGCTCCAACATAGCCCCACCGCCACCGGTCACGCCAACTAGCGCATCCCCGCCAAAAATGGTGGCAAAATCTGTATCACTCAAGAATTCACCATCCGCGTCAGCAGAATCCTGCCATTGCACGTCATGGGGACGGTAGAGACGACGGGGGCTGATCACAGAAACAATTTTGACACCGATGCCTTCTGACTTTAGTTGCGCAGCTGCTTCAAACACCGGAATTAAGGTCATATCGCCAATCACCGCCAATACAACCGTGTCGCGGCCAGGAGAATTATCTAGCTCAATGCACCCCGTTTCTAATGCCGTGCGGGTTTGCGCCAGGGTAGTGCGAATCGGCAGGGGAGATTTGCTGGCGGTAATTGGAATTCCTTTATTAGACGTTGTCAGTGCCCATTCATAACAAACTTGGATGCTGTTAGCATCACAAGGAAACAGCGGAAAAATGTTGCCATTCCGCATCATGCCTGCAAAGTAGTTTTCGATTTCCGGACGTTGGTGAGTCCAGCCGTTACGTCCCTGTTCCAATGCCCCAGCCGTAAATAGGGTGATGGTAGAAGGCGTGGGACGACGGAGTTCTGCCATTGCTTGGGTCACCGTTTGCCAAATCGGTAAACCATTAATAGCAAAGGATTCATAGGAACACCAAAGAGTCCGTCCTCCAAACAGCGCTTGGGCAACGGCAAAGCCAGCACAAGCATCTTCACTTAAAGGTTCATACACTTGACCGTCGGGCCCCTGGAAATAGTCTTCGTCTACTGTGGGGTGGGCAATTTTCAAGCCAATGTTGATGTTATTAATGCCTGATGCCGCATTACCATCCGCGTTGGTAACCACGAAATTGGGATCATTTTGTCCCACATGTACCACTAATTCCCCCATGGCGGTGGTGGACACTTTTTTGTCTTCTGGAGCATATTCGGTGAGGGGTAATTGACCCAAGTCCGGGAGTGGAAGCACCGACTCCGTAACCGCGACTTTAGCAGCGGGTCCTCCCCCAGCCCGTTCAAAATTTTGTCGCACCAGTTGCCAGGCTTCTGGCGTCAAGGCCCGTTCCTGGAGGGCAGACACAATATAGTCTTTTTCCAAGCTATCGCCAGGATAGAGGTTATGGGATTTTGCTCCCCGTTTGTGAACTCCAGACCCTTTTAACTGCTTCACAATCAAGACCGTGAGGGTACCACCGAGGGCAGATTGGGCAGCTTGGGCTGTGGCTTCCAGCACAGCTTGGGTAAACGCCAAACGTTGCTTAAAGGAGAATTGGGTGCTGTCTACAAAATCTCCCGACTGCTCAGAGTCGTTATAGTCTTTGGCATCTACAAGGATAATGTTTTCAAATCCATTGCCCTGCCAGTAGGCGACCATGGCTTCATTACTTTGGGTAGACACCATGCTGTGGTGTTCTTGGCTGAAGCCATTCCAAACCAGAATCGGTAAAAAGTTACAGGTTTTTGGAAATGCGGTGTGGAAATGCCCAAAACTACTCATAATGTAAGGCTCACCCAAGCCGCCATCCCCAATGGTCACCGGAAACAGCGTTCCTGGATGAAGTTTTGCCCCCGCCATGGCAAAATGTTGCCCTTGTCCCAAAGGGCCAGCCGGTGCGAGCAACCCAGGAATTTGCCCCGATAGGTGGCCCAGTAAGCCATGCATTTCCCGGAATCGTTCCCCTAGTTGTGCCACGGTTTGGATATCCATTGCTTCCAGGGAGCGGTCTAAAAACATGGTGCTGTAGAAACCCGGCGCATGGTGTCCCACTTCTGTGACAGTGTTTTTATATCCCAACATGACCAATGAGGCGATCGCCTCGGCGATACTGGCAAAGCCACCGGGGTGACCGGACTGCTTACTGGCGGTGGTTTGGAGGGTGAGATAGCGTAGAGCGTCGGCCGCCAATAGGGTTTGATACACCGCGACCGCGTCACTGGGGTCACTAATCGCTGTTTTTCCTGGTGCGATCGCCGCCGCTTGGCCGTATTGCTCAAAGTCAGGTAACGGTTCACCAAAAAAGCGAATTCCTTGGCAAAAGGCAGGGGCAGCACTGGCAACGGTCATAGGGAGGAGTCCTTTGGGTTCAACTGAAAAATCATCATACCCCGTGTTGCTTCCAAAGAAAATAGTCTATTGATATTGATTTCTACATAGTCTTATAGCTATGCTGCCAGTATTAAGCTGCCAGTATTGAAATGTTGCTCAGGCTATAAAAATGGATCGGTATTAATGTCTATTTATTTAACCTGTCTATTTAGCGGGGGATGAATAGCTGGTGTTATGTCAAAAAGCCGATAATCCACGGCAGCGTCTTTATTGGCCGCTTCTGCCTTTTCTTCTTCGTCTAGGCTGGCTTCCAGTTCAATGGCGGTGGTCAGTTCCTGCAGTAATTGTTGGAGTTGTTGCAGTTGGGGGGAGGTCTCGGTGGGGATGCGGTCAATGGTGGTGTTGACGGTGCCGAGAATATCCCGCAGGTTCACCACCGACTGGTGGGCGGTCAGGGTAAAATCACCGCCGACGGAGATGTTTTGGCTTTGGTCGCTGGGTTGGTTCATGAATGGTTTGAGGGGGTTGAGGATTAACTAAATTCTGTTTATCTTTGCGGTTGCTCGATGTTGCCCCGCACTGCCTGCAGCCATGCCATCAACTTGTTAGCGGTATCTGTCATTTCTCCGACGCTGGGTCGTTGAACCAACAGATTCAGGCTTTCTTGAAGATCTTTCACCTGTTGACGATAGTGGGCAATGGTTTCGTCTCGGTTCTGGATTTGTTGATCCTTCAGGGTGATCACCTGCTCATATTCTTGCTGTAAGTTCTGGAGCGCTGCCCAAATGGCTTCTGGGTTAGTCTCCGTGGTGGCGGAAACATTCTTGATGGGATCGGGCAGGGAGAGGTCATGGGTCATATCCCGGAGATTAACGGTGGAGTGATCGGCGTCAATGCTGAGGTCATGACCAACATCAATTTGTTGGCTGTGATCCTGGTTGGTTTGTTTAATTTCAATGTTAGTGGGCTGGCTGGCTAGGGTGTGGAGGATGTTCATCATGCCAGCGTTTTGTTGGCGTTCATGCTCAATTTGGTCACGATACAGTTCGAGCTGTCCATCTTTGGCGGCCAGTTGGGCTTGATACTGGGCTTCCACGGCTGCCAGTTGCCGTTGATAGGTTGCCGTAAAGTCTTGGTGAATTGTGCCCTTGTCTGCATCCGGGGGCACATAGACTTTGGCCACAAACACGCCCTCCCCTTTGTTTTCGATGGCTTGCACGTCTAATGGCGTATCAGCATTTTGCTCCTGTACTGCTTGCAGCGTGTTCATAAACGCTTTCCAGTCCACCCCTTCCCGAAAAATCAGATCCACGGTATCGAACACTTCCGCAAACAGTTTGGTGAATTCGCCGGGGGCAAACTCGCCACTGCTGGGACGACGTTCTTGTTCCCCGTTAAGTAGGTAAACATACTGGCAATCCACGTCATCGAGAATGGTGGTGCTGTCAATATTCCAATTTTCCACACAGGCTCCGGTGAGGGTGGCGTGGCGAAAGTCACTCTGGACGGCATTCACTTCGGTTAAATTGGCCCCCCATAAATTGGCATTGACTAAGCTGGCTTGGCTGAGGTCAGCGAGGCGTAGGTTGGCATGGGCCAAGTTGGCATTATCTAGGTTCGCGCCCCGGAGGTCAGCTTTGGTGAAGTCTTGCCCTTCCCCGGTGCTGGGATTGATCAGGAATTCCCGTACCCGCCAGTTGGCCAGCAGGGTGTTGCCGGGGCGGGCCAGTTCCAGCTTGACCGCTCTGTGGAAAATGGTTTTGTCTAATTTTGCCTGATTGAAATTGGTGCTTTTGAGCCGTGCCCCCGTGAAATCCGTGCGGGTTAAATTCGCGCGGTAAAAGGAGGTTCCCCCCATCGCGGCAAAGGCAATGGCAAACCGCCGTAACCAGGGATCCCGGTCTTCCCGTTTCAGGGTTAACCAACCAATCCAACAAAAAAAGAGGCCGTCAAGGCTCCGGCTCCGGCTCCGGCTACGGCTACGGCTACGGCTCCGGCTACGGCTACGGCTCCGGCTCCGGCTACGGCTCCGGCTACGGCTACGGCTCCGGCTACGGCTCCGGCTACGGCTCCGGCTCCGGCTACGGCTACGGCTACGGCAAAGGCTCCGGCTACGGCAAAGGCTACGGCTACGGCTCCGGCAAAGGCTCCGGCTACGGCCAAAATATTTTTGCGCCAGGTTAATATCGTAAATCCCAGCAGAGTCATCAAACTGGCCCAGCCAGCAACTTGACTTTCTAAATCCCCCTCAGCAAAAATCGAGCTGACCAGGACAGCTGCTAAAGCAGAGAAAAAACTGGCAACTATCACTAAAAAAAAGGCCGCCACGAGCAAAATCGCTAGCCAACGCCGTTGTAATCCCGCTTTCGCCTGTTCAAATTTCGCCCCCGTTAAATTGGCCCTACTAAAATTTGCTCCCCGGATATCACAACCACTAAAATCCGCTCCGCTGAGGTCAACCCCTGAGCGGCGGCGATCTCTCGACTTTTTAGCAAACCGGGCAAAATTACAGCCCCGCAACGACTCCCCCCGGAAGTCTCGGCGGCCTTGGTTATATGCCTCAATAACTGCGTTGGCTTTCATGGCCCCATCGACATAGAGAGAACTTGCCTTTTAGGATAGGCGATCCGCTCCGGCTGGACGCAAAAAAACCGACCTTATTCTGTCCAGCCAGTCCCCACACCCTAGCGCCGAAACCCATATTCGAGGGTAAAAAACTGGGGGGTTAAGTCGGCTAGCGGCTCCGTCAACTGACCAATTTCCGCGGCTGGGCCATGGATTTCTAAGCGTTCAAGGTCGGCAATTTTGAGGGCTTCCTCCAGCAACGCCCCCACATTATCGAGGTGGAAAAGGAGTCCCGCCGCATCCGCATATCCTTCGCGGCAATGAACCTGATTCCCGGAAAAACTAAAGCCATAGTACAAACACTTTGGCTCGGTGCGGGTTTTGGCGACAAATTGTTCACAAAGTTGTTTAAACGCGCCCAGCTCCCCGTCATGCACCCGGAAATAGGGCACAATCGTGCAACAGGTATCTTCTGTGGACATCATAGGTTCCCCCCAATGAATTTTCTGACTGGCATTATAGTCAACGCCAGATAACTTTAGTTTCCGCCAAATTCCCCCCTCCTACAGCCAGCGTCGATGATGTAGCAGGGTAAAATCAAGCCTATAACGCTGTCCTTGATGAATGATGCCCCCCCTCCATGGAATACCAATACTATGAATTTCAGGCGATTGATCGCCCGCTGACCAAAACGGAACAGGACTATGTGCGGAGTTTATCCAGTCGGGTAAGGCCGACCGCCACACGAGCCGTTTTTACCTATAGTTATTCCGATTTTCATGGCGACCCCCTGTCAGTTCTGGAGAAATGCTTTGATGCCATGCTGTACATGGCAAATTGGGGCAGCTACCAATTGGCCTTTCGCTTTCCAGCATCAGCCATCAATACTGCTGAATTAATGCCGTACTACCTCGACAACGTGGTTGAGGTTTCCAAAACGGCAAAGCATGTCATTCTCAACATCGAAATTCATGAAGAGGAACCAAGGGGCGGCTGGATTGAAGAAGATAATCCTTGGCTAAGTGCGTTGCTCCCTTTACGAGAAGCGATTCTTCAAGGGGATTATCGGGTTTTGTATCTTGCCTGGTTACAGGCAGTGGCCGTTGCTGACTACTTACGGGAAGAAGCACCAGAGCCCCCTGTCCCCGCGAATTTGCAAAAACTCAACGCGCCGCTCCAATCGTTTGCGGACTGGTTAGACATGGATCCGGATTTAATTGCCGTAGCCGCACAAGCCAGTTCAACCCAACAGGACGTCAAAGAACCTTTTCCGGACTGGGTGAATGCCCTCTCGGATCAAGAGAAAACCAACCTCCTTTTGGAAATTGTGACGGGAGACTCTGCCATTGCCAGTCAGCTCCAGGCCCGTTTACGTCAAAAGTTTGCCACAGCTCCTGAACCGATCGCCCCCAGTCAGGAGCGACGCAGCTTCGCAGCATTAAGCCAGTTAGCGAATGCCCATGAAGTGGAGCGCCTGGCAAAGGAAAAAGCGGCGGCAGACGCTAAACGACGGAAGTACCTCCTCCAAGCGTTGAAGCCTCGGCAAGCGCAGATGTGGGAAGCCGTTGAAACCCTAATTGCTCGCAAGCAAGCGCAGCCCTATGACCAAGCAGTCCAACACCTGATTGATCTACGGGATTTAGCCGTGTTAGAGGGAAATTTAGAGGTTTTTCAAGCACGAATTCGGCAAATGAAAGCAGACTATTCAAACCGTTCAGGGTTGTTACGGCGGATGCGTGAAGCGAAACTGCTGAGGGGAAAACTGTGAGCGACGCCGCCCCCCCACCTTCGCCCCCACCTAAGTTCATCAGAACAATGCCAAGGTGATCATTAAGGTAAACAGGCGATCGCCAAAAGTCATTATCCAATTAGCGGGTTACCGGAGCCATCATTCATCAGGGAGATGCAGGGGCAGTGAGAGGGTCTGCATTGTGGCCGACCTGTAAAGGCTTGCCCCAAATAACCGTTTCCTGTTGGTAAATGACCATGCCCGGCTTCGCGCCTTTGGGCTTAAGCACAGACTTGGGCCGGGTATAAACGACGGGGATTTGCTCACTTTCTCGACCCCGACTGTAATAAGCGGCTCAATTGGCCGCACAGTGTAAATCTGCTTCGTCGGCGATCGCCCTGACAGTGGAGTGTGTATCGTTTCTTTGATCGCCTCTTTTGGCAGTCCTCGACGAATATCAGCTAAACGATCTTCAAAAATAAGTTAATAGTATTTTCTAAGCTTTCTTTAGCTTTTACTTGACCATTTGCAGCAGGGACTTCAGGTTCAGGACAAATTGCTCAATACCCTCCCTATGTTGCTGCTTCATCACCGGAGAGTAACGGGTGTTGGGTTTCCCTCGTAAATCTCATCAATATGTTGTATCAATCATATTTATTCGCTCAACCCCACCTACGAAGGTGATGGGGACTAAATATGCAGTTTTGCCCAATGATTCGGGTTGGGGTGGTGCGTTCCTAAATATACGATAATGTCGAATTTTCAAGGGTTCCCCAGAATGCACCCTGGTGCGATCACCTTACGTTAGAATAAAAGCTCAAAAAATTTTAGAGGCAAGTTATATGTGGTGGCGTTCTTCTCGATTAGATCGCATTGAACAGAATATGGAACAGATGCAGCAAAGCATACAGCAACTTGCTGAAATTAGTACAGCCACAAATCGTCGGATTGATCGCTTTGTTGAAGAAATGCGAGAGAGTCATAACCAGCTTCAACAAGGAATGGATCAACTTCAACGGGCAATGGAGTATTTGTTGAGTAAAGATGGCTAAATATTGAGAAATAATTAATGATCGCCCTCCCATTTCCTTCCTTCATTAAATTGTAGGGTGGGTTAGCCACAGCGTAACCCACGGAAAGATTAAGATTAAAGGTGGTGCGTACATTTCATTAACGCACCCTACCGGCGATCGCCCTGACAGGGGAGGGTGTATCGTTTCTTTGATCGCCTCTTTTGGTAGTCCTCAAAGAATATCAGCTAAACGATCTTCAAAAATAAGTTGAATAGCATTTTCTAAGCTTTCTTTAGCTTCTCCTTGACCATTTGTAGCAGGGACTTCAGGGCAAATTGCTCAATATCCTCCTTCTGTTGCTGCTTCATCGCCGGAGAGTAACGGGTGTTGGGTTTCATACTTTCAACCCAACCTACGAAGGCTACCTTTTTCCTCTAACGTACTTCATCTTCAAGGATGATTTGAAAAGGCGACCAACACGAAGTTGACCCAGATAATCTGGTCGGTCTTCAAACATGCCTGCGTTTTTCATTCTCTCAATTGCAATTCTAATATCTCTTTTCTCGATATTCACCTTAGAGTTAAGCTCAGTAACACATTCATCCAACTCGAATGGTGTCTTTAAACCTTCAAAAGCATCTAATAATGCTTTAATCCTTATTTGATTCTCAGAAAGGTCATCTGACAAACTCACTAAATAATTTAACTCGGACTGAAGTTGACTGAGATACTCTCTAACTGCTGCTTCATGAGCAATAAAGATAAGACTTTGACTGATCTTTCCTTCTATAGTTTGAGATCCTTGAAAAGAACCAACATCAGTTGGTTGAGGATCAGCAATTACTTGAAGAAATTTATCGAAAACCCGTGGATAATACCTCAGTTTATCACTAGTGCTAATTTCAGGTCGATCACTCGCACTGTCTGCAAAATACGTTTTGAGAAATGTTTTTGTTGCAAGATTATTTCTACGTATTTTTTCAGGAAAAGCTTTCATCAAAAAAAATTCACAATCCTCAGTTGATAGAGAGCCTTTCAGAATATCAAGTCTGTGTTTTTTTATATCTTCAATCAAACTTGAGAATCTCAGTGACGGACACAAGTAGCAAAAAGGCTTGTATGGCAAGGAACGCAGAGATGAGGTAAAAGGGGAAGCACAGGAAAATAATTGGGAGGCTAAAAATGACCCAGAAAAAAATCTACAAGGAAGCCAAACAATCAATCAAGCAGAATGGGGAAGTTACGTTCAAAGTCGAGCCAAAAAGGAAGATAGCAACCAAAAAAGATGGCGGCGCTTTTTCAAAAATGAGCGCATAAAGGTAGAAGACATCTATGTGCCGCTAATTCTCAAGGCAATATCAGGGCTAGTGGAGAAAAGACTCTACGTGGCATTGGATACAACCCTGTTGTGGAACCAATATTGCTTTGTCTATCTGTCGATTATTGTAGGAGGCAGAGGGCTGCCGCTATTGTGGCTAGGACTGGAACATTCAAGTGCGAGTGTAGCCTGGGAAAAATACGCTCCATTGTTGGAGAAAGCCCAGAAATATTTGTCTTCTTTTTCCGATGTTATGCTGCTCGCCGATAGGGGGTTTGCAAATCAAAATTTAATGAAATGGTTAAACGCCAGCCATTGGCATTGGGCGATACGCCTTCCCGCCGATACCCTCATTTATGGGGTACGACGTCGCGGATTTGGTTATGAGGTTCGCGAATTATACCCTCCCCGACAACAGGCACTTTTTTATCACAATATTCAGGTCTGGGAGGATGCTCGCTTTCAGGCTAATCTGGCTTTGGCCTCTGTCCCTAGTGCCAAGGATAAGTGGGCAATTCTCACCAATGAACCCCCCTCTCTCGAAACTTTCTGGCAATATGGCTTACGCTTTCGTATCGAACATCTTTTTCTCGATAGCAAGTCTGGAGCTTTTCAGTGGCAATTGTCTCGGGTTCGCTCCGTTGAATGCCTAGAGCGTCTTTACTTCGTCATTGCTGTCGCCACTTTATTTTCAACTTTAGTTGGCTCGGCTGTTGTGTTCGATGGCTCCCGTTCCTGCGTTGATGCCCATTATCGACGAGGTCTGAGCTTTTTGAAGATTGGTCTGCGTTGGCTCACCTCTGTCGTTCACAAGGCTTACTCATTTTTCCGTTTTGACTATCTGCCTGTTTTGCCTTCTGCCCCTTGTTTTCCCTCTCTCAAAGCCCGTGACCGTTACTATCGACAAATTACCTTCTCTCTTATCCGCGAATATAATTGTGTCGCATGAATGTCCTGTTAAACGTACTATAAGATGTGTCCGTCAGTGAGCAAGTTTCCTGTGCCTGAGTTTAATTGCATGGGGCAGCTTTGAAGACAGCATCTCTTGCAAGACTGGAAAGAAATATGAAATATAGATGGTGAATTTCCGAACAACATAGGGAACAATAATAAAAATCTAGCAAAAAAAGGCTGTCACTCGTGTCTTGGCAAGGGTATTCAGCTAACAAAAGTATGTACTTCAAGCCTAAGATCCGACTATTTTTCGTGGATTTGTTAACGGTTTGAAACACTGAAAACACTGGATTTCATTAAAAATACGAACGATACAATCCCCATAAACTGCCAATCAAATCGGTGATGTCGATATGCCTATAAATTTGGACAACGGTCTAAGCTACGAAATTCGTGTTTTGTCAAAAAAACATGATATCCCTCCTGAAATATTAGAGTATTTTGCAAAATCAGTTATTGCCCATGTAAAACCGCCAAAAGAGTTGACAATTAACCAGCTAAAAAAAGCGGTGTTCAAGTTTTTTGATGTTAAAAGTACCGATAATCTAAAAAAATCAGAAGGCTTTCAAATGGCCACTGACGGCATGGGAAAATTCCATTTTGCAAAAAAGGAAACTTGGAAAAAATTATATCGAGAGTTTATCGGAGTTTTACCGAATGAAGAATATGAAATTGGCTATGGATGTATTAACGGGATTAATATTTTTAAATATCATTTACCTTGGCGGGTTTTTGATTTAAACCCAGAAATGGCTTCCGTAGAAGATGTCAAATCGGCATATCGTTATTTAAGCAAAATTTATCATCCTGACATTCCGCAAACTGGTGATTCCGATATTTTTGATAGGATCAATGACTTTTATCAAACGCTAACAGCAATGCCCTAACTTTAATTTTTATAAAACATTATTCTCATGAACCAAAAATTTCTCATTAAAGATACCCAATTAGCTGAAGCTCTGAAAATTTCCAATATAAAACTCGCCGAAATCCAAAATCATTTTGATGCAATTCCAGATGATGAATGGGAGTTAATTGAAGGAACGGATTATATGGTTGACGTGGCGGCCACCAATTCGAGGGTCTATAGCGAGCAAGGAGCCTATGCAATTGCTGAGTATTTGCACACAACAGCAAAGGTGAGTTTCTTTGCCAGACTTAAGGAATGGTTAACCCACTTCAAGCAAAGATTACGTCAATCTCTAGTAAAGCGAAAAATCATCAATATTATTGATACGCCTGGTAAATTACTGAAAATAAAGACTCTCATTTCATCAGTAAAAAGGATATTGTTTCAATTTTAGGGACAAGTTATGCCAGGCTCAATAAAGCATTCTTGGATTTGAAAAGATCGCAGAAACCCCTGATGATCAATATTGATTTTATTGACTATGAAGACAAGAGATACTATTCTCTATCTGGCCTTTATAAATTATCGAGGATTCTAGGGGGATAAAGAGAAGGGGCTGACCAGAAAAAATCGAAAAGATTGGTGTAGTGATGTGAATAAAGTTGGCGAAGGAACTGTCAAGAAAATTATAAACTCATGGGATTCTTGGTCTAAAGAAATTGAACAGGCAAAAAAATTCGTTAAGAATACTAGAGATAAAAAGAAATGCAAAATTTCTGAAAAAAAAGCACCAGGCAGTAAATTAACAGGAACTATTTCAGTTGCTGTCCACCATTTGTATTCCCAATCAAAATATCCTCACCTTGCTGCCTCCACCGATAATCTAATTACGATCACAACCGATATCCACAATGAATTTCATGCTTGGAATGGGGGAACTCATCAATCTTGCACCATTGATGACTTTATCAAATTCGTTGATGAGCGGTATCCTGAGGCCGATGAAGCTAGAATTTGGCTCAACAAGAAAAAACAACTGCTCGGCACTCCCCAACCGTCAACCATTCACTCCCAAGAACTGATACTTCCGGGTGGAACCATGTAATAGGCAATAAGCCTCATGCTGTGATAGTGAGAAATATGGGTCCGCTGCGAATTCCCGGAGAGCTTTTATTTAGCCGCACTGCCGTAACAGTTTTTCAAGTTGACTGACGGGAGCACGGGGGGACAACCGGGATAAAATTTTGTCCCCTTGGGGCGATCGCCATACAAGAACCGGGATTTCATATTGAAAGGCGTCGAACCATTGGGAATTTTGAGTAATATCACGAACTTCTAACTCAATCGAGATGGCAGTGATCTGGTCTAATTTTTCCTTTAAGCCATCGCATAAATGACAGCCAGGTTTGCCGTAAAGAATGAGTTGCATGGGTAAAAAAGTAGGCAAAGCAAGTAAGAGCGATTGAAAAAGTAAGGATTATACCTTTATCGCTGTTGTTCGTTCCTCCATGGTTGACGATGAGGGATGGAGAACATCCGGTACTGGCGAATTTCGTTTGCCCTGGTATTGCAACGGAACATTCCGCTTTGGTGCCAGAGTAACACCACGACGTTGAGGAACTTCCGGCCGGTCATCCTGGAGAATAAAGTCGTAGTGAGTTAGCAGGGTCGCCAAGCCCAACTTCATTTCCAGCAGTGCTAAGGCATCCCCGATGCAACGCCGCTGTCCCCCCCCAAAGGGCATATATTCATAGGGGGCAAATTGACGCTCTAAAAATCGCTCGGGTCGAAACTGTTCAGGATTAGGATACAAGACCGGGTTTTGATGGAGTAAATACAGACAGCCTATGAGCTGTGTCCCTTTAGCGATCGCCACATCCATGATGGTCAGGGGGTGTTCTGCAATGCGGCTAAACGTCATTAAGGCCACGGGATAAATCCGTAGCGTTTCGTTACACACCGCCGATAGGTAAGGCAGTTGGGCGATCGCCATCACGCCAGCGTCAGGAGAGAGCTGGGCTAATTCTTCCCGGATTTTGGTCTTTACCGTCGGGTATCGACAGACCCAATACAGGGCCCAGGCTAAAGCCGATGCCGTCGTTTCATGCCCTGCAAATAGGAGTGCCATTAACTCATCCCGTAACTCCTGATCAGTCATGTGGGAGCCATCATCATATTCAGCAGTAATCATCAAACTGAGAATGTCGTCTCCAGGAGCTTGACGCTGGCGACGTTCTGTAATTTCTTGATAAACCATCTTATCCAGTCGGGAGCGCCGCCGAACAAATCGTCCCCAAGGACTCCAGGGGCCCCAATCCTGTTGGAGCAATTCAAAGAACAAAAAAGAAGAATTTAGAGGAGAACTAAAACTATCAGTAATCGTTGTTAAAAGCGCTTTGATCGGTTGGTATTTTTTTCCTTCTTGCAAACCAAACACGGTTTTGAAGATCACCGCGAGGGTTAACTGCTGGGTCAAGCTGCGTCCTAAAATGCGTTCATTCGGCGCTAGCGAGGCAACGCACTGATGGGTAATGTCAACAATTGCTTCTCCATAACTTTTTAGGCGTTCACCGTGGAAAGGAGGCAGTAATAACTTTCGCCGCTTTAAATGTTGATCGCCTTCCGTCGAAAAAATAGAAGAAGGGCCAGTAATGGGCTCTAAAATTTTATTGGTTTTAGCTGGAGCCGACAACTGTGAGCGGTCTGCGGCGAGAAAGCATTTCAATGCCTCTGGATCACTCAGCACAAGTAGCCCATCGTTAACAACGCTACGAAACATTCCCGGCGAATGAAGTTCACAGGTTTGCAAGTAACGAATGGGGTCGAGTACCCATTGAATTTGTTGCTGTAAAGCCGGTTGGGGTAACTCAGGCAGAATTCTCATAAAGGCAATCTCTTCTATCAGCGATCTTTGGAAGTCAAACAGGCAATCAGTGATTGGCAGGGCGGAGCCAGTTTTTCAGACAATCCCGGCACTTTATTATCACTTGTTAGCAATCCACCGCGCTACGCCCCTTCAGGGTGAAAGAAACGGTCCTTGCTCAATGAGTGAGTATAGGTGCTTAACAAAATCTAGTTCCCTAGAAGAGCGCTATGGAGTGGCGATCGCCGTAAGCGGGGAACCATTCCAGGAAATTTCACCGAGAAAGACTTCCCTACAAATCCATTTTCAATTGCAGTGTCTCAAGTAGACTCTAAAACTTGAAGCCTCAGCTACTTTGTTTCTGCCAACTGCTATCAGGGGAATCCACCTTTATCGTCGGCAACGGTTCATTGACGAAAAAAGTTTGGGCAATGGTCACCCCCACTTCATTGACTTGGGCTTGGACGGTATCTAAAAATTCATGGAGTCCTTTATGAATCACAACATCAATTGTCATATAACTGAGTTCTCCGCACATTCGCCCCAGGGTGCGCTCAGCTTCATTGCACCATCGTCCTAAGGGGGTTCCTGTAACGGCATGGAGCGATCGCTGGACTTCCAGCAGGCAGAAATAGATTGAGCGAGGAAAAGCCTGGTTTAAAATGAGAAACTCAGCCACATTGGCGGGAGTAATACGCCGCTGACTCTTACGGTACATTTCATAGGCACTGGCGGATTTTAACAAGGCAATCCATTCCACCTGATCCAGTGGGGTTCCAACCCAGGCCACGGACGGCAGGAGATAATAATATTTCACATCCAAAATTCTGGCAGTCTTATCTGCCCGTTCCTGTAACCGTCCCATTTGCCCAAAATGCCATCCTTCATTGTGGGTCATGGTGGCATCCATAATCCCCGCAAACCGATGGCTGGACAGTTTAACTTGGGCAAAAAAATCGGCAATATTCTCCGGTGGGTGCTCCGCTGCGTGCTTGACCATCAGGTAAAAACGGTTCACTTCTTCCCACATTTCCGAAGAAATAATCTCCCGAACGGAGCGGGCATTTTCCCTAGCCATGTGTAAACAGGCCAAAATCGAGTTGGAATAGTTTGCATCAAAGGTCAAAAATTGAATGACATTTTCTCTGGTTGCTTCACCGTAATGTTGCTTGAAAAAGGGAAAATCCCCCGTCGTGGACATTAAGGGTTCCCACTGTTGTTGAGCTCCGTAGGGGAGGTCGAGCATTAAATAAAGATTGACATCTATAAATCGAGCAATATTTTCTGCTCGCTCAATGTAGCGATTTAACCAATATACGGAGTCAGCAACACGGCTTAACATAGGCGATCCAACTCAAACACAAAATAGTAGAGTAGCGGAATTATCTTATAGATTCTACGTTTTAAGTGCTGTTGCGATTCTGACGAAATTATCGTTTTTTTCTGACGACATCGGGGATGTGGCAGTTTATCTTTACAATCTGGAGGAATGCGTTGAAGTGTGTACGGTTTTAAATAGTGAAACGATTGCGGCGATCGCCACGGCAATTGTGCCCCAGCAAGGCAGCATTGGTATTGTGCGGTTGTCGGGGAAACAAGCCGTTACCATTGCCCGAACCATTTTTAGCCCCCCCGGACAACAACCCTGGGAAAGCCATCGCGTCTTGTCTGGCCATATTATTAATCCCGTTGATCAGCAAATTATTGATGAAGCCCTGTTGCTATTGATGTTAGCGCCCCGTTCCTATACGAAAGAAGATGTGGTGGAATTTCATTGTCACGGGGGCATTATTCCAGTCCAGCAGGTTTTACAGGTGTGCCTGGCCCAGGGCGCGCGGTTAGCCCAGCCAGGGGAGTTTAGTTTGCGGGCATTTTTAAATGGACGGTTGGATCTGAGCCAGGCAGAAAGTATTAGTGAGCTGGTCAGTGCCCAATCTCCCCAGGCAGCAGCAATCGCCTTAGCCGGAATTCAAGGCAAGCTGGCCCGACCGATTCAAGCTCTCCGGGAAAATTGTCTCGATATCTTGGCAGAAGTGGAAGCCCGCATCGATTTTGCCGATGATCTCCCCCCCTTAGCGGAAGACCATATTCGTCAACAATTGATTGAAGTCTCCCAAGCTGTAGAGCAAATTTTAGTCACCGCCGACCGGGGAGAATTGTTACGGACGGGTCTCAAAGTAGCCATTGTGGGACAACCTAATGTGGGGAAATCAAGCTTATTAAATGCTTGGAGTCGGAGCGATCGGGCCATTGTGACCGACCTACCCGGTACCACACGGGATGTGGTGGAATCCCAGTTGGTGGTCGGCGGAATTCCCATTCAGGTTCTGGACACAGCCGGTATTCGAGAGACTGGGGATAAAGTCGAAAAAATGGGCGTGGCACGCTCCCGCCAGGCTGCCCAACAAGCTGATTTGGTGTTGCTGACACTGGACGCACAGCAGGGATGGACTGCGGCTGAGTCAGCAATATACGAACAGGTTAAGCCACGTCCAATGATTTTAGTGATTAATAAAACCGACCTGGCCAGTCCCCAAAAAGTTGACTATCCTGATGCCATCACGACAGTAGTGACCACCGCCGCCGCCCACCAGCAGGGCATTGACCAGTTAGAAGCAGCGATTTTAACCACGGTTAATCAGGGTCAACTCACCTCCCAAAACCTTGACTTTGCCGTTAATCAACGCCAGGCGGCGATTTTAACCGAAGCCAAATTAGCCCTAGACCAAGTGCAAACGACTTTGGCTGATCAGCTCCCCTTGGATTTTTGGACTATTGACTTGCGGGTCGCCATTAATGCCCTAGGGCAAATTACCGGGGAGAGTGTAACCGAATCTGTTTTAGACCGAATTTTCAGCCGCTTCTGCATCGGCAAGTAGTAAGCAAATAAGCAACGCACTCTGTCAGATCAGGCTTAAGGGACAACGTGGAGGAAAGTAGGCCCGTAGGAGCAAAGTTATGACTGCCCAGTTAGAAGAGTTGAAGCGTACAATAACAGCACCTGAATCTTCATTGTGCAAGTCCCCGGCTGTCCTTTGTAATGAACTTTCCCTTTCCCCCTGGTACATTGCTTCATGGGCGCTATCTTGTCCAGCTTTATTTTGGACAGGGGCAATTGAGCCAACAATATCTGGCGAATGATACCCATCATTTTGATGAACCATGTGTCGTCCACGAATTTCATCCGGTGGATGCTGAGTTGGTGGCAGGCGAAGAGCGCCAGTCACTAGCAACAAAATTTCGAGCCTTTGTAAAAACACGGCAAGCTCTGAACCATCCCCAAATTACGCCATTCCGGGAAAGCTTTGAGCTGACCATAGAGGAGTCATTGATTCTCTGTTTTGTTGAAGATTTTGTTGAAGGCCATTCCTATCAGGATCTACTCAATTTACGGCTGAGTCAGGGAAAATGCTTTAGCGCGTCTGAAATCATGGCCCTACTCACGGCTTTACTCCCGGTGGTTGTGTTTCTTCACGAGCAACAATTTTGCCTCGGCTCCCTTCAAGCCTCGGATATTATTCAACGGGACCGCGACCAGTTACCCATTTTGGTCAACTTAGAAGGATTGCAACCTGCTGCTTCTCCTAAGGCATTGATCAAGGATTTGCAACGGTTGGCCACTATGGCGATCGCCTTAATGACCGGAAAAACTGAGACCGACCCTGATTCATCTGCCAAGGTTTTAGTCCCATTAGAACCACAAGCAGACGATGCGGGGCCGTTGTTTGATTCTTTGCAACAGGTGCTGGAGCCGGCGGATCAGCCCCAGTTGACCACCGCCACTGACTGGTTAGGGTTTTTGACAACGGCAGCTCCAACCACCGTCACCATGGGGTCGTCTGAGGAGACACTTGAGGAGACCCTGGCTGAATCGGAGACCCCACTTGACCCCCCGGTGGCCGACAACCCCGAAGCAACTGAAGCGGCGGCCTTACCCTCCTCAGTAGCTGCATCCGATCCGACCAATACCCATTCTGCTGACGACTTCTTTGTCATGACCAAATCTGCCACTACCAAGGGCTGCCTACAAAAATTACTGTGGTTGTGGGGGTTAATGGCGATCGCCGCGTGGGGAGGATGGTGGGCGGGCCGGCTCGTGGTCAACCATCAACAACAGACACGCATTACTGCCATCGAAAAAGCAGAATCCAATTCCCCCAAAACGGGTTTAGCACTTAAAAACGAAATTCGTACCCGGCGCTTAAATACGGGGCTAACACCGCCCCAGTTTCAACGATTGGTCGATGACTGGCTCTGGTTTCAAGCCCAGCAGTCTCCCCCCGATCCCCCTGACCCGGAAGTATTGCCCCCAGGGGATGAACAAAAACGCTTGGACGGAGCGGTCGTTATTCTGGATAGCCTGGAAACCCTCAGTCCCGAAGCCCTGTTAGAACTCCGTCAATCCCCCTCTGGCGATCAGCGGCGCTGGATTCCACGGGTAAACCAACTGCGTCTCAGTAGTCGTAGCTTTTACGACTTAGTTAATGCCCGCTTTCAACAGGAATTTCCCAATATTAATCCCGAGGATTTACCAGACCGCCCCCTGGCGATCGCCTGGAATGCCCTAGCCTTTGATACCTTGTTGTCCTTAGAAGACGAAAGCCACTACCAAAAACTGAATTTTACAGAAGAAGAACCTCGATTTAATCTATCGGGAAAACTCAAACCAGGCGGCGGGTTTGCCTATGCTATTGACATTAACCAAGCCCAATTTTTAAACCTACAACTCCAAGCTCCCGCTGGCACCCATCTTTCCCTTTATTCCCCATCCGGCAATGAAACCTATCTCAAAAATTCCAGCATTAAGCAATGGTCGGGTCGATTGATAGAGTCGGGCTACTATGAACTGGTGATTACCTCCAGTGCCTCAGAAGCGTTCAATTTTCAACTCAGTATTGACGTGCGTTAAGCCGACGACACAGCCTGAAAAAACCGAGCACGGCGCTTCCCGCCAGTCCGCTAAAATTAGGGTGCTCTGTCTCCGCTGCTGACAATCGAGGCCTGAATTTGCATGAAAAAATTGTATGAAGGGAAAGCAAAAACTTTATATCCCACCGCCGAGCCCGAAATTCTATTAACTGTTTTCAAGGACGATGCGACGGCGTTTAATGCCCAAAAAAAAGGCCAAATTCAAGGGAAAGGGGGGATAAATTGCACGGTGTCTGCGGCCTTATTTGGTTGGCTAGAGTCATTGGGGATCACCACCCATTTCATTGATTGCCCCGCTGTGAATAAAATGCGGGTCAAAGCGGTCACCATTATTCCGTTGGAGGTGGTGGTACGCAATGTGGCCGCAGGAAGTCTTTGCAAGCAGACAGGATTAACAGAAGGGCGAGTGCTCCCCCAACCGTTGGTGGAGTTTTACCTGAAGGATGACGCATTGGGAGATCCCCTCCTGACTTGGGAGCGGGCGCTACTGCTAGAGGGGATCGACGAAGGGACGTTGCAGTCCCTTCAGCAAGCCGCGTTGGCCATTAATCATCACCTCCAGCAGTTTTTCCAGGGCTGTGATATTACCTTAGTGGATTTTAAATTGGAGTTTGGGCGCGATCGCCAGGGGCAACTGATTTTGGCAGATGAAATCAGCCCGGATACCTGTCGACTGTGGGATCAACAACAAACGGACACAACGGCAAGGGTGTTAGACAAAGATAGATTCCGGCGAGACCTCGGGGCGATCGAGGCAGCTTATCAAACGGTAGAAGCAAGAGTATTAAAGCATTTAGAGACCTTGTCACCCCAAGCTTGATTTGGAACCTTTTAGCCCACAAAGGGTCAATCAACCAGTTCATCGCTTTGCACAAGTGGCTTGTCAGGGGGGCAACTGGAACTGATAATAAGCAAGCTAATGCGAATTTTCCAGTCGTTCGCCATGGTTTTTTGGAGAATCTTATGATTCCGGGGCTGGTTTTGGTGTTTGGACGTTTCTATTCCCACGATACTCGTGACTTTTTCTCCTTACTATCGGCTGATTTTCTTAACTAGTGGTTTGTTGGTGGGCGCTTCCCCTGTTCAAGCGACTCAGTACTCATCACCAACGGCATTCCTAGCGGAGGGGGACGTTTCCCCTGTGACGACCACCACGAATGCGACCGCTGCCACGATGCCAGATGCCATGGCGATTGCAGAATCAGAAGTCATCGCGGAACAGACCGTAGAGGAAAGTCTCACATTAGACACGGACGCCCATATCGTTGCGCCCAATGCGCCTTCAGACTCGACCGTTTTCAATTCCGCCCCCCCCGGAGGCCAAATCATTCCTCCGAAGCATCCGGAGACAGTGGCAGCCATTACCCAAAAGCCAGTAGAAGAGCCTGGGATTGTCCCGATTGAAGTGATCGCTGCTCCGGAAATTGTAGAAACATCCGATGACAATGATCTCGCGATAGTTAACGAATTTTCTGGTGATGATCCATCCCCTGCTCCCATTGCCCTAACTGCTGACCAACCAGGGACTCCAGGTGAGCTGGCCCCTGGGGCGATCGCCAACCCAACAACGGCAATTTCTCCTGACGCAACTCCCTCCTCTGTTCCCCCGGTCGTTGCCCAAGGGACGGTGCTGCCCACGCAGGTTGAAGAGACCCAAACAGAAGTCATTGAACAAACCCAGGAGGTCATTGAGACTGAAACACCCAATGGGGAGGTGATGGAAGAAGTCCAAGATACGACTGTCGAGGAAGCGGTTCAAGAGCGTATTGAAGAAAATCAACCGAATTTACCCGATCCATCTACAGAGGTAATGCCCGATGCTGTAACTGATCCCGCAGACGAAATACCAGAAGGGGTTGAAGTAAGTGATCCCACCGCTGAAGATGACACGACTGTCGAGGCTGAAGAAGCCCCCCCCGAAGCGATGCAAGAAGAGGGCGAGGAGTTGGAAACTGATGCTCCCTCCAGTTTTGACGCACCGGCAGTGGATGAACCCCACCACCTTCCCCACGTTTTCACCGGATGATGCCACGCCCGCAAATGGAGGCTCTCCCTCGCCTCCGGGTAACCAGGAAAGCCAACCAGAAGCCAAAGAACCCCGCGTTCTGGTGAGTGAAGTGGTCATTGATGGTGCAGAGGACGACTTGGAATTACTGGTCTATAACGCCATCCGCACCCAACCAGGACGGACAACGACCCGTTCCCAACTCCAGGAGGATGTGAATGCCATCTATGCCACGGGGTTTTTTAGTAATGTCAAAGTCACTCCGGCGGATACTCCCTTGGGGGTACGGGTCACGTTTACGGTGAAGCCCAATCCCATTTTTACGGGCATTGACATTGAAACCGTTCCCCCGGCAACAGAAGAACAGGAGCGCATTCTCCCCCAGGAAGTCGTTGATGAAACCTTTTCTGACCAGTACGGCAAAATCTTAAATTTACGGGATTTACAAGAGGGTATCCAAGCTATCAACGAATGGTACTCCAGCAATGGTTATGATCTTGCCCAGGTCGTCGGCTCACCGAAAGTGGAGACAGATGGCGTGGTGCGATTAGTGATTGCCGAAGGCCTCATAGAAAATATTCAGGTTCGCTTTTTTGATGCGGAAGATGAACCCGTGGACGGACGGACGCGGGACTTTATTGTCACCCGTGAAATGCGGCTGAAGCCGGGGGATGTATTTAACCGCAATACTGCCCAAACCGACTTACAGCGGGTATTTAGCCTGGGTCTGTTTGAAGATGTGCGTCTCTCCTTTAACCCAGGGGGCGATCCGCGGGAAGTGGTGGTTAACGTCGATGTGGTGGAAGGCAATACCGGGTCAGTGGCGGCTGGGGCCGGGATTAGCAGCACTAGCGGTTTATTTGGAACCATTAGTTACCAAGAGCAGAATGTGGGGGGAAATAACCAAACGGTGGGGGCAGAGTTCCAGTTAGGGACACGGGAATTGTTATTTGATGCTAGTTTTACCGATCCCTGGATAGCGGGCGATCCCTACCGGACTTCCTACACAGTGAACGGTTTTCGACGGCGAACCATTTCCCTCGTGTTTGATGGAGCCGACTCGACCATCCGGACCCTCAACGGTTTTGACAGTCCGCGGGTGGTCAGAACCGGAGCAGGGCTAACCTTTTTCCGTCCGATCGCCGACGATGTCTTTACGCCACCGGATTGGCGTTTGTCAGCCGGCTTTGGCTATCAAAATGTACGAATAGAGAACTCTGATAGTCAGCTCGCTCCGATTTCAGCACCGTTAAATGATTTTCCGTCCCAGCCCCTGTCCTTTAGTGGTAGTGGCGTAGATGAATTGTTTACCCTCTCATTCAGTGCTTCCCAAGACAATCGCAATAATCCCCTCCAACCCACCAGTGGCTCCCTCGTTCGTTTTGGGGTAGAACAGACTGTTCCCATTGGCTCCGGCAGTATTGCCTTCAGTCGGTTACGGGGAACCTACAGCTACTATATTCCGGTGGATTGGTTGGACTTGACGGGCTTTGGTTTCACGGAATCCACCCAACCCCAAACTTGGGCTTTTAATGTTCAGGCTGGAACTGTTTTGGGAGATTTACCGCCTTACGAAGCCTTTATACTGGGGGGGGGGAGTAATTCTGTCCGGGGTTGGGCTGAGGGGCAATTGGGTAACGGTCGGAGTTATTTTCAGGCCACCGCTGAATACCGATTCCCCATTATTTCCGCTGTCGGAGGCGCGCTTTTTGTCGATTATGGCTCTAACATTGGTTCCCAAGATGCGGTGACCGGGATTCCGGCGATCGTGCGGGGACTGCCCGGCTCTGGCGTGGGCTATGGCTTTGGGGTCAGAATTCAATCTCCTGTTGGACCGATTCGGATTGACCTCGGCTTTACGGGTGATGATTCACGGATCAACTTCGGGATTGGGGAGAAATTTTAAACCACTGATGACCACGTTATTAGACCCGGTTACGGTCCGGGGGATTGGTTTACATTCCGGTGCACGGGTTGCCGTTACCCTTAAACCAGCGGCAGCAGGCTCCGGGCGTTGCTTCCGGCGGATTGATCTACCTACCCCTGTAACTATTCCTGCTAGTTTGGGCTGTGTGCGGGAATCTATGCTATCAACCGAATTGGGAGAGCCTGGTCAAGCGGTCCGGACGGTTGAACATCTATTGGCAACGCTGGTGGGATTGGGGATTGATGATGTGGAAATGGAGGTGGATGGGCCCGAAATGCCGTTGTTAGATGGCTCTGCCCAGGAATGGCTGGCGGCGATCGCCACGGTTGGTTTGAAACAGCAGGCTTCCCCCGATAACCCCGTAGGCATCACCGCCCCGATAACCCTGCAGGACGGCGGAGCTTTTGTGGCGGCTTTCCCCGCTGAGCAACGGCGATTTAGTTACGGGATTGATTTTTCCTATGCCCCCATCGGGAAACAATGGTTCACCTGGAAGCCAGAAGTAGAAGATTTTGCCACGGCGATCGCCCCCGCCCGGACGTTTGGTTTTGCGGATCAAGTGGAACAACTACGGGCAGCCGGGTTGATCAAAGGAGGCAGCTTGGACAATGCCCTAGTCTGCGACCATGAAAAGTGGCTAAATCCGCCGCTCCGATTTGCCGATGAACCGGTACGGCACAAATTACTGGACCTGTTAGGGGATTTAAGCTTGCTGGGCGAAATACCGGCTGCCCACTATGTTGCTTACAAAGCTAGCCATAAACTCCATACGCAATTTGCCCAGTTACTTTATGAAAGTCAAAACCCTCATTAATCTCCATAAAGGCTCAACTGCCCCCTTTGTTGCTGCCTTGATGTGGGGCTATCAAAACTTTTCGCTGGCAGCTTGGGTTTACCTGGCATTACATGGAACCTATGGCATCCTGTGGTTACTGAAGGATCAACTTTATCCGGATAAGCAGTGGGAAGCGGAAATTTCACCGGCGATCGTCGAATTAGAATGGGGTAGCAGGAGATTATACCCGTGTCCATTACGATTTTGCTCCCCGGTGATAATATGACTTTCTTTAATTCTGAGCAACCACTAGCCCAGTCTACACTTGTTCCAGATTTTCCACTACAGATTAAACGAAGAAAAGATCAATGAATTTGTCTTAGACAATAACTTTTTTATAGAGATCTGGCAAAGAAATTTCTAAGTTTAAAGACTCTAACATTACCACTGAATTACTTATCTCAAATTCTGTAATTAACCATTGATGTTCATTGAGACGGCGGTACAGTTCTATTTTTTGATTAGTTTGAGGCAGAATTAAATATTCCTGTAAGGTCGGGAGGGTTTTATAAAGATCAAATCTTGCTTTTTTGTCATATCTGGCGGTAGAAGGAGAAAGCACTTCTGCAATAAAGCAAGGATTGGTCAGTTCCATGTGATTATCTTCAGCAAATATAGGTTCCCCTTCAATGACCACAACATCGGGGTACACATAACTGTCAATAACCGATAGCCAAACCCGCATGTCACTCGCAAACACTTCAAAGTCCCAGTCTTCCAAAGCAAGTGATAGTAATGCGGTAAGCTTACTGGTTAAACGGTTGTGATTGATGGACGCTCCCCCCATCGGAAATAGTTTTCCTTCAATGAGTTCTGTTTTTTCTTGAGCTTGATTTTCCTGTTCTAAATATTCGGCAGGGGTGATTTTTTTCCCCGTAGCAATAACCATCCTTTATTTCTCCTAAACCAGTTAGCTAAAGTTTAACGAATTCAGGAGGAAGAGGGCGGTATATCCCACCCAAGACAATACATTTGAACTGAGGAAGGGAGAGCGGTTGAGATAGGCGCATCGAAGGCGTGGAATGGGTTCGGTTCAAGCACAAAGGGAGAGATTTGGGACTTAAACCTCGTCTAAGTTGATACCCGTAGTTTTTCCACATCTGGGTTGAGATGAGTCGTGATCTCACCAGCGGTCTGCGACCTCGCTTTTTGAGGAAAGAAGAGAGGGTGAGAGTACACCACTCTGGTCAATATTTGCCTCAAGGACTTAACGTCTAAATTAGCTAACAACCCCAAATGCACCCGACCCAAAAGTTGTCTGCCAGCTGCGTTTGAGGTTATCTGCGGCGGGTGATCGAGAACGTTAAATCTTAAATCAATCACCACTCTAGTGGGACGTTTGTCACGGACATAGCTATTCTGAAAATCGGCAAAAACCATACACAGTGAATCTTTCGTCGATCTCGGCATATTTTCATGTATGACAAGTGACCCACTAGTTTGGCGAATGTATTGTTAATTAAAGAGCATTTTCTTTTTGTATTTATCGTGAGGACTTTACACTTTCTTGCAAATCAACCACCAGCACGGTTACACTCTCCCAGTTTTCGCTTGCGCTGCAGCTATTGCGGCAGTTCATACCCTGCAACGACGGCGATCGCCAACAGCAGTGGAGCTTGATCTTTTGCAACCAGCGGCACAAGTAACCATTCCCATCGACCAAGGAGCGCTACTGAATGAATCGACCGCCTTAGCGATTACCCGTAGCGACCCCGGCAACAACTTAGATATAACTCGACACACCCCGGTTTGGGCCCATGCCAAACAATCCCCCGGAACAGGACAGTTGATCATTCATGGCGGCGAAGGAATTGGACGATTGCGGAACGCAGACGGAAAAGCGGCAATTTATGACTATGCTCAACGATTACTGTTGCATCATCTGGAACCCCTACTACAGCCAGCGTTAGACTTAACTATCACCCTGATTCTGCCGGAGGGGCGGGATCTGGCTAAACGGACATCGAATGCTGCATTTGGTGTGGTGCAAGGTCTTTCACTGTTGGGGACTTCTGGGATTGCCCATCCTCTCAGTGCGCCTGATCAGCTGAATGACTTCCAAGCCCATCTCCAAAGCATCGCCCTCCAGACACAGCACGTTATTTTTTGTGTGGGGGAAAATGGTCTAGACCTGGCTAAACAATGGGGCGCAAACGAAAAATATTTGATCAAAACCGCCAATTGGCTGGGTTCTATGCTGGTCACGGCGGCAACCGCCGGTATTCAATCTGTTCTCCTTCTGGGGTATCACGGCAAATTGATCAAACTCGCCGGGGGAATTTTCCACACCCATCACTTTCTGGCGGATGCCCGCAATGAAATTTTGACTGCTTATGCCGTGCAAATTGGGCTCCCGGCCACCAAACTTCGAGCATTACGACAATCCACCACAACGGAGTCTGCCTTGCAGTTACTCCGCTCCTGGGAATTAGCATCGGAGGAGAGCTGGGTTACTCCGCTTTACCAGTCTTTAACCACCGCCATTGACAAACGATCTGAGCGTTATGTCTATAAACTCAGTGAATGCCGTATAAAGATTGGTTCACTGTTATTTGATGGCGATCGCCACCCCATTATGGTGAGTCGTCAAGGTCAACAAATGGTGAAAGACCAGGGTTTAACCCTCCCACTTTGAGACAATCTGGTTTACTGCAAATTATTTGACTATTAACGATTCCTCACAAGCGAGCCGATACTCATTACGAGCTGGAGAGCATAAATATTTTCATGCTTTTAAATTAGCTCGTTCGGTTAAGAAATGTTGACTTTAAGGATAACCAAAGGGTTGTTTTATCACCCAAGTGTCACAATTCGTTTAAAACCTTTACAGTAAGATCATTTAATTTGCGCTTTTAGTTTATGCCTCGTATTCTTGTGATTGATGATGATCCAGCAATCTCCGACCTCGTGTCCATAAATTTGGAGATGGCTGGCTACGATGTCAGTCAAGCGGCGGATGGTGTGAAAGGTCAGGCATTGGCGGTGCAGCTACAACCGGATCTGATTATGTTGGATTTAATGCTGCCGAATGTAGATGGGTTCACTATCTGTCAGCGTTTACGTCGTGATGACCGGACGTCTGACATTCCAGTTTTGATGTTGACGGCGTTGGGACAAATTCAAGACAAAATTAACGGCTTTAACGCGGGCGCAGATGACTATCTCACTAAACCGTTTGATGTGGAGGAAATGCTCGCTAGGGTGAGGGCTCTCCTAAGACGTACTGACCGGATTCCCCAAGCAGCAAAGCATTCCGAAATCTTAAACCATGGTCCACTAACGTTAGTGCCTGAACGTTTTGAAGCGATTTGGTTCGACAAAAAGATTAAGCTCACCCATTTGGAGTTCGAGATACTCCACTGCCTGCTCCAGCGCCATGGCCAAACCGTTCCCCCCAGTGATATTTTGCGCGAAGTGTGGGGCTATGAGCCTGATGATGACATTGAAACAATCCGTGTCCATATTCGCCACTTGCGCACTAAGCTCGAACCGACTCCCCGCCGACCTCGTTATATCAAAACCGTCTATGGGGCGGGTTATTGCTTAGAGTTATCCTCTGAACTGGAAGAAGGGGTTTCTGCTTAAACATCTGGCAACATAGATGTTGGGTGCCTTTAATTTCCGGTCGCCGATACTTGAAACTTCCGGCTTTTCAACATTTTTAACTCAGAAAACGAACCCAGATAGATTTATGCCGACTATTGACCTCGACTTGAGCCAATCTAGTTTGCTCACCACATTACATCCAATGATTCAAGCGTTGGCCCAGGTGATTGGGGACAGTTGGCAAAATCTGGACTTGACCCCCTACGTCCTACCGGAGGATCTGGGTTATGTGGAAGGACGCCTAGAGGGAGAAAAGCTGGTGATTGAAAATCGTTGCTTTCAAACCCTCCAATTCCGCAAAATGCATTTGGAGTTGGCCCGGGTAGGCAAAGGATTGGATATTTTGCATTGTGTGATGTTTCCCAACCCGGCTTATGGGCTACCCCTGTTTGGCTGTGACGTGGTGGCTGGCCCCGCTGGCGTCAGTGCGGCGATCGCCGACTTATCCCCGACCCAACCTGACCGAAAACTGCCCCCCGATTATCAAGCCGCCTTAAATAACCTCAAGCCACTGGTATTCGAGCAAGCAAGGGAGCTACCACCGTGGGGCGAAATTTTTTCCCAATACTGCTTATTTATCCGTCCCAGTGATGAAACAGAAGCCCAGAAATTTGTGGAGCGAGTTCAGGAATTTTTAACCCTCCATTGCCAGCAATCTCAATCAGTGGCAATTCTAGATAATCACATCCAGCAAGTTCATCGTCAGGGGCAAATCCATTATTGCCAGCAACAGCAAAAAAACGATAAAACTCGACGGGTTTTAGAAAAAGCTTTCGGTCAAGCTTGGGCAGACCGCTACATGCGTGAAGTTTTATTTGATGTGATGGCTTAATTGAGCTTACATTCAGCGGGTTAGCTAACAGGGTAAATAATATTTCTGACAAGCCGAGCTAAGAAAGGGCAAGAGTTCAGTTACTGTCTAAGATCCAGCTGAATGAGATGTTTGATCTGGCATACTCCCCTATTTCGGGCGATGTTCTCAGCCGATAAAAATATTTTTAGGAAGCTTTTTTTTGTAAGCGTTTGCGGACGATCCAAAGTCCCAAAAAGCAAACAAGCGCTAGCAAGACAATTTTAGATAAAGGTCCTAAATATTCGTCAACCAAATCATAGTGGTCTCCCAGCTTGTAACCCGCAAACGTCAAAAAACCTACCCACAAGGTTGTCCCAACCGTGCTGTAGAGCGTGAAAGGAAGCAAGGGCATTTCATTAATGCCAGCAGGTAGTGAGATCAACGTTCTAACACCGGGAACTAAGCGACAAAGAAATACCGCTTTACCACCATGGGTATTAAACCAATTATTGGCTTTATAAATATCCTTAGAGCTAATGCTGAGCCATTTGCCATATTTCTCCGCTAAATGCTCTAGACGTTCTTCGTTAAGAAACTTGCCCAGAAAATACCAAGGATAGGCCCCGATAATTGTTCCGACAACCCCGGCAATAACCGCAGGAAGAAAGCTCATTTGTCCTTTGGCAACAGTGAATCCTGCCAACGGCATAATCAGCTCAGAGGGAATGGGGGGAAATAAATTCTCCAGAAACATCAGCAGGGCAACGCCCACATATCCCAACTGGTTCATGATGTTGGGAATCCACTCGGCTAACCATTCAGACATAAGTTGCTCACTGAGTTGTTGTAAAGAGATCTTAACAATAAAGGCTGTTCTTTTTCTAAAATAGTTCCGCGCTGAGTTATCAATCAGGCATCCTATCCCCAGATTTTTCATCAACTCTTGTCAGTCAATCGGGACTTAAGCGGTGATCTCGGCAGGAAAAGGGTTACAGGGGTTTTACCTGGGTTTATTCGTATTTATCTACTTTTGTCATAAACTCTGAACTGCGCTTTTTTTCATTTTCTGGATTTGTATTTAGGGTAAGAAGTAAACTTTTTTGTCTTTATCCACTGTCCTATTGCTGGAGAGCATCACTAAGCTCCGGTTGATCGCCGCATCATCTGCCAGAGCTGGTCGTATTCTTCTTCGCTTTCTGGGGGCAGCGTCTCCACAAATTCACTCTTGTTAAGCGTGTTGGGTGACACATTAATCAAAGGATTATCGATAAACTTTTGGGGTAATGCTTGGTGGTGGGTTGCGTTGTACATGACCGGGGCACCATTCGCAAATAGAGCCATCGGTTTCACACTTTCAACGGTTCCGAAAAAATCGAGCCAGGCGATCGCTGCTTCGTTCAAGTCAGAGGACGACGGGGGAATCACCCAACAATCAGCCCAAAGAATTGTGCCAGAGGGAGGTAAACAAGCGGCGAGATCGGTTTGTGTTTTCAGTAACGGCAAAATTTCATTCGACCACCCCACAGCCAAAGACACATCTTTATTGAGGAGAGCCTGGAGATAATGGTCATTACTATAAAACTTTACCTGCCGGTTTAACTCCATCAATGTATCGAGCAACGCTGCCTCGCTTTTAGGATGAGATAAATTCGCTGATAAGCCCATTTTTTTTAAAGCCAAGCCAATAATATCCCGTGGACAATCCATCAACGCCAACTGTTGTTTAATCTCTGGTCGCCACAGATCTGCCCACTCCTGAGGTTGCCATCCCAATTTTTTAAACACCGACTTCCGATACACTATCATGGTGGTTCCCCAGCGGTAGGGAATAGCCCACACTGAACCCGATAAGCTCGGCAACCCTTCCTTATCCCGTTGCACCAGTTTTTGCCAACGTGGCGGTAATTGATTCCAATGGGCCAACGTACTGGGATCGACAGGCTGAATGATGTTTTTTTTAATGGCAGCAGACAACCACCGATCACCCAGAGTCATTAAATCCGCCTTGGTTGGTTCCCGATTGACGAAAGGAATACGGCGTATTAGCCCCTGTTGAAGCGTCGGGGCAGGAGGGGACTGCCAGTTTTCCAGTTGGGAAAAAAGTGTTTTTAGTGTAGTACCGGCATTAAATTGTAAGCTGGAAAACTGGGGATATTGATCCTTAAAAATCCGAATGAGTTGGGGTGGAATCGATTTTCTTAGAAATTTAATTTCTCCTATTCCTGTGCCCCGTCCACATCCTCCTAAGAGGGTTGTCATTCCAACAACAGTGCTAGCTTGGATGAATTGACGACGACTAACGGATAATTGAAGCATAAAAGGAGAAATCAAGAACGAAAGAGATGAGAGCAAAGAATTTTAGTTTTTCTGAAGATGGAAATTGTTAATTTCAAAAAAGTACTAATTTAAAGTTTTGGGATTCTTTTAAAGTCGTCCCAATCAAAAAACTGAATTTCAATATCTTAAGAATTTCTACGGATTTGTACCAATTATCACGTAGCTGTTGTTACAATACTCTGACATTAATTTTGTTAGGTTGTGTAGAGATTTTTTTAGGAGTCGAGACACGTGCAATCAGTTTATGTATCTGTGGTTGAGGGCAATCCCCACCTCCGGTCCCTGTTGAGTTGGCACCTGCAACAAGCCGGTTACTTTGTGCAGCAGTGCGGTAGCTCTCATCAGGCTCGCCAGGCTTTTCACCAACAACTCCCTACCCTGGCAATTATCGACTCTGAGTTGGGAGATGGCAACGGTATCGAATTATGTAAATGGCTGTTTAATCAACATCAGTCCTATATTTTAGTGCTCTCTGCCAAGGATTCTGAAGCAGATATTGTCCAGGGATTAAAAGCGGGTGCTGATGATTATTTGACCAAACCCTTCGGTATGCAAGAGTTTATGGCTCGGGTCGAGGCGCTCTTAAGACGGCAACGGAGCACTAATGCGCCTCTATTGTTAGATTTTGGCAGCTTAAAAATCGATCTAGTCCAACGGCGGGTTGAGTACCAAGAAAGTTTTATTGACTTAACGCCCCAGGAGTTTAGTCTGCTGTATGTTTTGACTCAAGCGGAAGGAAATGCCCTGAGCCGATCTGAGTTGCTGAGACGGGCATGGCCAGAGGCCATTGACAATCCCCGCACAATTGATACCCATATTCTTTCCCTCCGGAAAAAGATTGAACCCGATCCCCGTCAACCCAGCTTGATTCAAACGGTTCGTAATGTGGGCTACCGCTTTAACATGGCAATGATCGAGACCCAATCTCCTCGCCAGAAGTCGCTCCCGGACTCCGCCCAAGTTCAAGTTGAACCAAGCTTACGATAGGGGGCTGGTTTCACGCTCTGTCAACCCCATAGCCACTAAACCATCGGCGATCGCCGTGATACTACATTGGCAGGATTCTTGATCCAACCATTGGGTTCCTAACTGATGCAACGCCACCAGTACGGGTTGGATTTCTCTTCCCTTGTCCGTCAGCGAATACTCCACATGGGGGGGCACTTCCGGAAAAACGACCCGCACAATGATGCCGTGCCTCTCCAGCTCCCGTAAACGGGCTGTGAGGGTTTTAGTGCTGCACCCCGGCAGGGCATCCAACAATTGATTGGTGCGACGGGTTCCTTTAAACAGTTCCCGTAACACCAGAATTGACCATTTATTCCCCAATAGATCCACCACATGCTGAATGGGGCAAATATAACTATTTTCAAAACAAGGATTTTCAGTGTCCATTGCCCTCTCTCCCATTGATGAATACATCGCTTACTTAGAGTTTTAGTTTAACTGTAACAGTCGGGTTTAGCCGATTTCCGGCACAAATTTATAGCCGTAATGTAGTCAGAAAAAATGACTCAAATATTAGATTGCTCGCTGCCTCCTAGCTGCTGCGACTGCCAAAAACCGATAGGCTAAGAAGTGTTTATCGACACGCACTTTTTCACCATATGTACAGCATTGACATTACCCTCAAATTCTCGCCCTTGCCCATTTCTGTGCAGCGTAAGGAGCAGGCAGATGCGGATGCCCTTTATCAGCAGTTAACCACTGCCATGAAAGACGTTGATCCCCAATTACTGGAGTTAACCTGCGATAAACAAACGGAAAAGAAAGTGGCTGTCATGAGTGACCAACTCAGTGCTGTGATTGTTTCCCGGAAAGATGGAGGGGCCGCAACGGGCAAAGTGCCTGGATTTGCGGCTTTGACCCAGTAGGGGTTTTAACCTGGCCGAAACCAGTGCCAAGACTTTCCCGATCTGCATTACTGGCTACCTCATGTTGGCATCACCTCTCCGTCCTAACCTAGGTTCCCCAGCCACTGCATCGGGTGCCAACCCCGGTCTGGCCCTAGCCAACCATAAATGGTGGCGGTCTCTTGCTGGCTCAACCCCAGACCTAGTGACAATTCCAGCAGTTTTCTCAAGCAGTCTGCATCATGACGACGATAGCACACAGCAAAACTCGGTAAGACGGTAGAAAACAGCTTCGACAGCGGGTTCGACAGATGGGAATAGTTGCGACCTCTCCTAACCATTCCTGCACCCGACGGTTGCGGAATCCGTGAAGAGTGTCGCGGCAGTCAGCGTGATGCCGTTCTCGTGAAAGTTAGCCTTGCAGGGGGGGCTTGGAGATACTCGATCAACGGTTGTCGATCATCAGCTTGCACCAGATCCAAATACTCCTGTCGATTCGGTTCAAAATAAACGATTACTGTGCGATTTTGGTAAGTTGCCTTTTCAGTCATGGGTCACTCGTCTCCCTGAATCATGGCTGAAGCATAGGCCTCTCACCGCTTCATCACGCTAGACACCATTTCCTGATCTATGTGCGAGAAAGTAGGGCATCACTGTACATCAATAGATGCACTCAATCCAGAAATATCATTGCCACCTAGACCAAATAGAGACCCATCAAAGAATAAGTCCGGGCTATAGGTTCCAGATGTCGATGAGGCTGGTGTATAGATAAAGACATCCTCATCCGCCCCAGCTATCGTGGTGACATCAAAATTGCCCTGGGTCGAGAGCAACAAATCACCGGCAGCATCAACCCCCAATGCATCAATATTTTCAGCAAAGGTGCCAAGGCCCACTTCACCGCCGTCCACATACATTGACCAGCTTCCACTGGTGTTATCCCCTGGAGTCGTGGGCGTAAAGCGCAGGATATCTTCATCACGTACCTGACCCAGAACAGGAACATTGGTCTTCTTATCGGTGGAAATCAACAGACTCCCATCGGATAGCCCCGTCAAGCCGTCAATACCAGCAGTTAATCCGACTTGACTACCATCCAAATACATCGCAAAAGTTCCTGCGGTATCTGAACCCAGCGCTGAGGCGGTGAACTTGACAATATCGCCGTCCTCAACAGTGCCCACATCTGCGAGGGTGACCGCCGTTTGGAACGACATCAGAATCTCGGTGGCACTAATAACGGCTAAGCCATCAATGTTGTCTGCAATCCCAACATCAGAGCCATCGAAGAAGACACTGAAATTGTTGCCATCAAACTGGAGAATATCCTCATTGGCAACATTTAAGCCATCGACGGTCCCATTCTTATCCAGACTCAAGAAAAAGCTATCGACCGCAGGAGGGGTAGCTGTAATTGTTACATCGACAGTGGCGGTATCCATGCCCCCACTGCCATCATTAATCGTGTAAGTGAAACTGTCCGTGGCACTATCGCCTTCATTGAGTGCATCGAACTGGCCATTGGGATCATAGGTGGGAGTGCCATCGACCAAGGTAACAAGACCAGTGGTATTTGTGGTGTCAATGGACTCAACCGTCAGGGAATCGCCATCAATATCACTATCGTTCGATACTACGTTGACCGCAATCGCTGCATCTTTGGAAGTGCTGGCGGTGTCATCCACTGCATTAGGAGCATCATTTACCCCATTGACGGTTACCGTTACTGTTGCAGTACTCGTTCCTCCATTGCCATCACTAATGGTGTAGGTAAACTCATCAGTACCGTTGAAGTCTGCGTCAGGCGTGTAGGTCACCGTGCCATCGGCATTGACAGCGGTGAGGCCGTTGGAGCTATCTGTTGCACTGTCTACCGTTAGCGGGTCGTTATCGGGGTCAAGATCATTGCCTAAGACATCCACAACGACAGAGTTGTCTTCATCGACGATCGCCATATCGTCTATGGCGTTGGAAAGTGATTTCGATGGAGAATCGTCGGCACCCATCAATAGCGTGATGGTCACTATGCAGCGTAGCCCAGGCCGCCATCACCCGCCGGATGCAGGTGTTCCAGCCCGCGAAGGCCGCTGATCATGAACTCGGTTGCGGCCGTTACCACCGTCTCGTCGTCGCCCATCGGGCACCAGTTGTCCGCGGCCCAGATCATCGCGACCGCACCCTTGTAGCAGGCGTGTAGGCCGATCATCACCTGCATCACGGGTCGTCGCTGAAACTGCCCCAGCGCCATGCCGGTCTCGACGATCGGATTGCCCCAGGCCTGAAAGGCACGATCCAGTTCCAGAAAATCGTCGCGCCAGGCGGGATCGGCGCGTTCTTTAAAGTCAATACGCTCGCAATACTCCACCACATAGCGGTACTCGCCATGGTCGATGTGGTAGCGCAATGCGCGCTCGGCCGCGGCGCGCAGTTGATCCAGCGGGCTGCCATCGGCCATCTCGTCACTAAGTCGCAGCAACAGACCGCGGTAGAAGCGCATCGTCAGCCGAAACAGCAGCTCGTCCTTGCTGGCAAAGTGCTTGTAGACCGTGCCTTTGCCGACCTCCGCCCGATCGGCGATCTGCTCCACCGTCACCGACTCCCAGCGCGGCGTCGAACACAACTCCAGCGCCGCGGTCAGGATGTCCTGCTCGCGCCGCTCAAACTCCCGTTGCTTACGATCTTGCAGGGCCATTGGCGATGGTTGAGACTTGGTTTGTGACTGGCGGTCATATTTTGACGGACAGTCACTTTTCAAGCAAGCGTTTAAACTAACCGTGAGAATCCTTCCGAGTAGGCCGTGGTTATCGGGCATATTGCCCAATCAGCCACGAGAACCGCACCGACCACGGCGCTATACTCAGCGACATCCAACAGCCAGCGGAGCGCCATCATGTCTAACCTTGCCGAGGCCGAAGGTCTCACCGTCGACGAATATCTGGCCGGCGAGGCGTGCTCGCCGGTCAAGCACGAATACGTGGCGGGCGAGGTCTTTGCGATGGCCGGTGCTGGCGAAGCGCACGTCACCATCGCCGGCAATGTCTTCGCGCTGCTGCGCGCGCATGTCCGCGGCGGCCCCTGCCGTGTCTATATCGCGGATATGAAGCTGCAGGTCGAGCGGGCGCAGGCATTCTTCTACCCGGACGTCTTCGTCACCTGCGACCCGGCGGACGCCGCGGAGCCCATTGCGAAGCGCCAGCCAAAGGCCGTGATCGAGGTCTTGTCGGAATCCACCGAGGCCTATGATCGCGGTGCTAAGTTCGCCGCCTATCGACAATCGCCCAGCCTGGAAGAGTACGTATTGATCGATTCGCGAACACGCTCGGTCGAGGTCTTTCGCCGCCATCCGGACGGCTGGATACTGCAACCCGTTCCGGCGGACGGGCGCTTGGACCTGCTGTCACTGGGCTTCGGCTGTTCGCTGGAGGAAATCTATGAGGACGTGTCCGGACAGCAAGCATGAATCTACGCGACATCAAATACATCCTGGCCGTCGCCGAAACGCGCCACTTCGGCCGCGCGGCGGAGCGCTGCTTCGTCAGCCAGCCCACCCTCAGCGGGCAGATCAAGAAGCTGGAGGACCAACTCGGCGTGACCATCTTCGAGCGCACCAACCGCTCGGTGGAGATCACGCCCATCGGTGTCGAGCTGCTGTCACACGCGCGACTGCTGATGGAGCAGGCGGACGCGATGGAACAGGTGGCCCGCGCCCATCAAGACCCGCTGGCCGGACCGCTGCGGGTCGGCGCCATCCCGACCCTGAGCCCGTATCTGATGCCGTTGATTCTGGTCCCGCTGAAGCGCCGCTATCCGCAGCTTAAGCTGGTATTGTTCGAGGAGATCACAGACTCCCTGCTGCGCCGGCTGCAACAGCATGAACTCGACGCCGCGCTATTGGCTACGCCGGTCACGGACCCGGACCTGGCCGCGATTGCGCTATTCGATGAGCCCTTCTGGCTCGCACACCCGCGCGACCACGCGCTCTATGACAAGGACGAGATCACCGAGACCGACTTGGAGCAGATCGAGCTGCTGCTGCTATCCGAGGGCCACTGCCTGACCCACCAGATCATGGAGATCTGCCATCTGGCGGACCGCCCGCGCGAAGGCGAGATGGCGGATCTGCGCGCCGCCAGCCTGGAGACATTGCTGCAACTGGTGGGCGCCGGCTTCGGCTGCACGCTGGTGCCGGCACTGGCCATTCGCGGCGGTTGGATGACCGACACCGGCATCATCGCTCGTCCTCTGGCCTTCGATGCCGCCTATCGACGCATCTCGTTGGTCTACCGCCGCAGCTTCCCGCGCCGTGCCGCGCTGGATGCCTTTGCCGAGACACTGCGCGAGCACCTGCCCAACACCGTACGGGCGGCAGACCCAGGCGACGACGATCAGATGACGACGATCAAACCCCAATGATCCAGAACGACAGCAAATGACCGATTCAATGCCCGCGACAGACTTCTTCGTCACCACCGCCCGCAATCTCGAGACCCTGCTCGCCGAGGAACTACGCGGACTGGGGCTGACCGCCGTCACCGAGACCCGCGCCGGTGCGCGCGTCAGCGGCACACTCGCCGATGCCTACCGAGTCTGCCTGTGGTCACGGGTCGCCAATCGGGTGCTGTTGCCACTGGCGGAGTTCGAGGCCCGCGACGCCGAGGCGCTCTATGCCGGCGTGCGCGCCATCGACTGGTCCGAGCATCTGGACCTCGACCGGACCCTCGCCGTGCATGCCGACAGCGCGCGCTCCGGTATCGACCACGGCCGCTTCGCGGCGTTGAAGATCAAGGATGCCGTGGTGGATCAGTTCCGCGAGCGCACCGGCTCAAGACCGAATGTGGACACCGCATGTCCGGACATCGCACTGTATTGCCACCTGTTCCGGGACCAGGCGACGCTGTCGCTGGACCTGTCCGGCGACTCGCTGCACCGGCGCGGCTATCGTGCCGAGGGAGGCGCAGCCCCGCTCAAGGAGACCCTGGCCGCGGCCATTCTGCTGCGCGCCGGCTGGCCCGCCATCGCAGCCGATGGCGGCGCCCTGCTCGACCCGCTGTGCGGGTCCGGCACGCTGCCGATCGAGGCCGCGATGATCGCCGCGGATATCGCACCCGGCCTGCTACGCGAGCATTGGGGCTTCACCGGCTGGCTCGGGCACGATACCGACGCATGGCAGGCGCTGCTAGTCGAAGCCCGCAAGCGACAGCAGGCCGGATTGGAGCGGCTGAAGGCAACAGGGACGCTGATCCGCGGCTCCGATCGCGACCCGAGAACCGTTCGGGTAGCGCAGGACAATGCCCAGCGCGCCGGCCTGACCCGGTTTATCCGCTTCGAGCAATCCGATCTCGCGGACTGCCGCCCGCGCGGCGAAGAGCGGCCCGGCCTAGTCGTCACCAACCCGCCCTATGGTCTGCGTCTCGGCGGCGAAAGCCACCTGCCAGCCATGTATGCACTGCTGGGCGAACGGCTAAAGCAGCAGTTCGACGGCTGGCGCGCGGCGGTCTTCACCGGCAACCCGGACCTCGGCAAGCGCATGGGCCTGCGCGCGCGGCGCTTCCACACGCTCTACAACGGCCCCGTGGAATGCCGGCTGCTGCATTTCGAGATCAGCGCCGAGGCCCATGTCTCGGGCAAGCCGCGCCCGCTGCCCGTATCCGAGCGCGGCCCCGGCGCCGAGATGCTCGCGAACCGGCTGCGCAAAAATCAAAAGGGCCTGCGGAAATGGCTGCGTGCCGAAGACATCTCCTGTTACCGGCTCTACGACGCCGACCTGCCGGAGTACGCACTCGCCATCGACATCTACGGCTCGACCGAAACGGACAGCCGCGCGCGCCGCTTCGTGCACATACAGGAATACGCCGCACCCGCCAGCGTCGATCCTCGGGATGCGCGCCGCCGCCTACGCGAGGCGCTGGCGGTCATCCCGGAGGTGCTGGAGGTCCCGGAGCAGGACCTGTTCTTCAAGGTGCGCCGGCAACAAAAGGGCACGGCGCAGTACGAGCGCCTGGCCGACAACGGCCGCTTCCATGAGGTCGTCGAGGACGGGCTGCGGCTCTTGGTCAACTTCGAAGACTATCTCGACACGGGCCTGTTCCTAGATCACCGTGAGGTCCGCCGCCTGATCGGCCAACTGAGCGCCGAGCAACGCTTCTTGAACCTGTTCGGCTACACCGGCAGCGCCACCGTGCACGCGGCACGCGGCGGCGCCCGCTCCACCACCACGGTGGACATGTCGCGCACCTACATCGACTGGGCGCGCCGCAACCTGTCGCTCAACGGCTACAGCGGACGCGACCACGAGTTGATCCAGGCGGACTGCATCGACTGGCTCCGCAACGCCCGCGCCTACCACGGCTACTTCGGGCTGATCCTGCTAGACCCTCCTAGCTTCTCCGCCTCCAAACGCATGCAGGGCACCTTCGACGTTCAGCGCGACCACGTCGAACTGATCTACACCGCAATGGACCTGCTGACGGAAGACGGCGAGTTGGTGTTCTCCAACAACCTGCGCCGATTCCGACTCGACACCGAGTCGCTGGCGGGCCTCCAGTTTGAGGACATCACCGCGGCGACGATACCGCGCGACTTTTCCCGCCACCCCAACATCCACCACTGCTGGCGGATCTGTAACGGTTGAGAAACAATGTGAACATTCGTAGGGCGGACCTTGTTCAGAGATCGGGCGAAGCGCATCCGCCATCATGCCCGACGCGGATGCGCTTCGCCTGATCTCTGAACCAGTTCCAGCCTACCTGTCCCTGTTTCCGTTGTCTTTGAATCGTCGTTTAGGCGTTGTGGATTGACAGAGATCGCCTCGGCCCTTAGCACCAACGCCAGCTATCCACGGCTGGGTTGTTGCTCCAACGCCACCTTGTCGTAGACCTCGCCGAGCAGCAGTTCGGCATCGAGCGCCGCCAGCGGGATGCAGTCGGACGCGTCGGTATAGGCGCTCAGGTTCCATGAGCCATTTGGCTGACGCACAAACAACTCCGCCTGCACTCGGTCCTGGGAGAGCAACAGGTAGGCCTGCAGGCTCGCCAGCGTGCGGTAGTGCTGGAACTTGTCACCGCGGTCGTAGGCCTCGCTCGAATCCGATAGGACCTCAACGATCAGAGTGGGATTGGTGACAATGTCCTTGCGATCGTCATAAAACGCGCGCTCGCCACAGATCACCATGACATCGGGATAGGTACCGACATTGTTGGCCTCGATGCGGACCTTGAGGTCGCTCGGGTAGACGCGGCAGGGTTTGCCCTTGAGTTGCCCATGCAGTCCAGCAATAACGTTTGCGACGATTAGGTTATGCCCCTCTGAGGCACCAGTCATCGCGAACACCTCGCCAGCGACGAACTCGCTGCGCTGGTCCGAAGCGGCACGCTCGATGGCGAGCCAATCGTCGAAGGAGAGTTGTGGGACGGGTTGGGCGGTCATGATCAGGCTCCGCTCGGCAGCAAAATGGTTCGCGTTTAGTTGCTGGAACCGCTGGGCTTGTTCCAGACCAAGAGACTGGTGACGAAGTTCCAGCTTCGTCACCTAAGCGATAACGCGCCAGCTTCACGAGTCGTGAGTGTCAGATGCTAAGGCGATTTCTGTCAAATCTCATACCAGCTGACTTGTCTTGACGCCCGCCTTCGTTGTCGCACCGGCAGTCACATAGCCCGGCTATGCTCCTGCCGGTGCTCCTAGAAGGCGAACCTCAATCCTGCGTCATCTGGTACGAGATTTTCCGGCAATCGCCTAACACCTGGCGACGCGAAGCTGGAGCTTCGTCGCATTGGTGACGCAGCCGGAGAGACCGGGCAAGTATTCCGAGAATCAATGGGGCCTTATCTTGTGGGCGGACCTTGTTCAGAGATCGGGCGCAGCGCATCCGCCGACCGCGCGGTAACTTCTCAAAAAGCCGGGGCAATGCAGCGGCTGTA
>CALNXU010000038.1:0-185810 GCA_942490695.1 Merismopediaceae cyanobacterium
ACTTTCCTCTACTGGCAGATGCATCAATCCAGAGAGACAGCCAACTGTTATCGTCGATTGCTCAAGTGATCAGCATCGGCGAGTTCATGCCAAAGAGATGTGCTGACGGCTTGCCAACAGGCGATCAATGATGGCAATCTCGACACAATTTGTGAAACGCTTCATCACCACGACTCAGGTAGCAGCATAGGCATTGAGAGTCAATCTGTTACTGAATCAGAATTCTGAACCTGTTGGTCTCGAACAAATTGAGCTGCTTAAGGCAGCAAAAAACAACATTCCTCAAGGCTTTTCGCGCTAAAATTTGCAGACTCCAGTACACAGCATATCCAGTCCAAAGATGTAGCCTGCTATACAATAAAACTCTGGATTTTCTATGTTCTAGTGGTTTTAAGTATTATCTGATCCTAAAGAACTGGCGCTCACTTCCTTCTATGAGATTCAGGAAGTCAATTTTCCTAAGCAGAAAAATGGTAGAGCGTAGAGCTTATGCGTTGAAACTTGCTAAAACCGCTTGGCCGATCGCTATCCAGACACCGCCACGTTCTGCAACAACCTCGCCGGATTATGCCAGTTCAGTAAGGCGCTATGAAAGCAGCCCTCCTCTATGAATTGGCACATGGAAATCAGAAAAGAGCAATTAGGCGATCGCCATCCCTCCACCCGCCACGTCCTACAACAACCTCCGACCCGAGCTTGTACCGTTCAATGGGGCGCTACTGAAGAAGCCCTCCCCCCCTCTATGAATTGGCATGGAAATCCAGAAAAGAGCAATTAGGCGAGCGCCATCCCTCCACCGCCGGTTCCTACAACAACCTCGCCGCATTGTATGAGTCAATGGGGCGCTATGAAGAAGCTCTACCCCTCTATGAATTGGCACTGGAAATCGGAAAAGAGCAATTAGGCGAGCGCCATCCCTCCACCGCCACCTCCCACAACAAAACCTCGCCTCTTTTGTATGACTTAATGGGGCGCTATGAGGAAGCGCTACCCCTCTATGAATTGGCGTTAGACATCAGAAAAAAGCAATTAGGCGAGCGCCATCCCTCCACCGCCACGTCCACCAACAATCTCGCCGCATTGTATTACTCAATGGGGCGCTATGAAGAAGCTCTACCCCTCTCTGAATTTGGCGTTAGACATCTGTAAAGAGCAATTAGGCGATCATCATCCCTCCACCGCCTCCTCCTACAACAATCTCGCCGCCTTGTATTCCTCAGTAGGGCGCTACGACTCTACCTTATCAATTGACGTTAGAAATTTTTCAGTCTGTCCTCGGTGACGATCATCCCAACACCCAAACCGTTATGCAGAACTATTTGATTTGTCTATCCCAGCTTCCCGATTCTCGCCTCACTGAACTCTTTCCCCGAAGCTGTTCAAATCAACCAGCAATTTCGCCAAAGCAACTCATAACGTATCTCAATCCTCCTCCAATAACGCCAACACATTCTCTAATCGTCGTCAGTGGGTGGGAGTCGGGAGTCGAGTAAGAATCGGATGAGGACAGGTACGATATCGAGCTTCGATTCTAGCCTCGGCGAGCCTCGCGTTCTGCCGCTTTATTGAATCGGTCTCTTTCCTCAATTCTTCTAGCCTCAGCTTGTGCAATCTCTCTTTCTCGGCTTCGAACTGGGAAACTCTCTCGTTGCTCCTCCTCAGATTTGGCGTTGTACTTCTTCGATCGGACCCAAACCCTAGGGCAATCGCGTCATGTCAATAATTTACAATATTCGCAATAATATTGAGAATCAAGTCAATAAGGGTCCACTTTTTGTATCAGGGTGATACAAAAAAATCTTCAAAAGTAGGATTTTTGATTCATCCGATTGCCCTGGACAAACCCCCGTAGTAACTACTCAGGCTTAAAATTAGAATTTTTTTCAGAGCTAGGACAAAAATCAGGTAGCGTATAAATAAAGCAACCTCGTATAGCGTAGCCGTGGGCAAACAAAAGCCAAAAAAACAGCTCAACCGAAGCAGAGATCCGAATGGAATTTATGAAGTTTTGGGAGAAGAGGCTGTGGTGACTTGGTGAGGAGCTGAGAGGCGCCTCAACAATCTGGAAGCCGAGGTCAAAGAGCTGATGGGACGCCTGGGTAAGAATAGTCGTAATAGCAGTAAACCACCGTCAGGAGATGGCTTTGGTAAACGTACGCGGAGCTTACGGCGCAAAAGTGAGAAACCGTCTGGGGGACAACCGGGTCATCCAGGTCAGACCCTGGCTCTTCTAGGGCGTAAGTTCTTCGAGTATTTATGCGGCGAGAGGCTTACCCTTATAGGTCCATTTAAAGGGCTTTGCCATGGTGCGGTTGAAGTAGTCGATAAAGTCCAGGATTTTGGACTTGAGCTGGGTAGTGCTCTTGAAACTCGAACGCCGCAATAGCTTACGCACCAGGATGCTGAACCAAATTTCAATCTGATTGAGCCAGGAAGAATGCTTGGGAGTGAAATGGAAGACCAAGCGATGGTTCGGGTCACGCAAAAATTCAGTTCGGGTCTTCATCGACTGGAGAATGCCCGACTTACCCTTGACTCCTAGCTCTGGCGGGTTCGGCTCAATTCTGCGACGATGCGCACCATGACTCAGACTGGTGGGTATTCAAACAGTCCATCACTCCATGAATCTTGGGAGCGTCAGTAAAACGAGCGACCAAGGCTCGCACATGGGCGTCTAAGTCTTCCTCGGTGCGAGTGTCTCCCACGTCGGCTTGGTCGATGCGTCCGGTGGCGACATTGAAGCTGGCAATCAGGCTTTGAGTGCCATGGCGTAGGTACTCGAATTCAACCTTGACACAGCGACCAGGCTTCATGGGAATATCTGGCATCTTTCGCTCCTTGGCTTGGATACCTGTCATTTCATCGAGGCTGAAGGTCACTTCTCCTCGTTCTGCTCGCTCTAGGGCTGAACCATAGACCTCACAAATATCTTTAACTTTGGTCTCAAATTCTGGGTCAGGGGGCGGGTGCAGTCAGTAACCGCTCTGGTGAGGCTTAATTTGCGCTTCTTCGAGCAATCGACCTACATGGCGTCTGCTAATGCTCTTGACTACGCCTTGGTTGGCTAGCTCATCGGCCAACTCTGCTGATGTCCAGTGGCTGATGGGCCGTCCATATTTCTCCGGCGGCTCGCAGGCCATCGCATATATCTCGGTCAGCTGTTCCATTGTGAATTTACCGGGCGTTCCCGGTCGGGCCGCATCGCGCAGACGCTCTTCTACTGACAGCTCGCCGCCGCTGAGTTCGAGCCAGCGTCTGCGCCATAGCCGACTCGTATCTTTTGTGATTCCGAGCCCTCGCGAAATCTCTCCATGTCCTTCACCTGCTCCCGCTCGCAGGATGATTCGCGCTCGTAAGGCGACCTGCTGGGCGGTGCTTGCGCGACGAACCAATTTCTCCAATTCTGATTTCTCGGGCTCGCTTAAAACAATGGCAGGGGCAGCTAGACGGGGCATCCGTTTTAGACCTCTAGACTATACTCTAATAATGATAGGATTATTTCAGCCCTAGAGTATAGAGGTGGTGCGGCACCCCAGAATTTGTCGAAGCATGAAGTTCATAGTTGTTCAGGATGTGGAGGTTCACTGGCAGCAGTGCCCGTCGCCGAGGTGGTCGCCCGCCAGGTATTCGACATTCCACCAATAGAGTTGCTAGTCACCGAGCATCAGGTAGAAATCAAAGTCTGCCCAGATTGTGGTCAGACAACACAAAGTCGAATTTTCCATTCGACGGCGTTACTCAGCAATGTAGTGCAATATGGCCCGCAAAACTCAAAGTTATGCCGTATGGACTTCAACACTGCAGGATCACTGTTCCTCTTCAAATCGAACAGCACGATACTTTTGAATGACGTTTTCGGCCAGTGAATTTCTGCAGAGGCACCTTCCAGTACAACACCAGGGCGCAATGCTGTGACGTTAATGGCTCAGCCTGATGAACGAGAATCATCAAAGCGGTCTCATTCGGTCTGATGTCGTGCAGGCTTTGATGAGAGCGGGCTTCGTGTGAATGGCAACAACTAGTGGCTTCATACCTGTGGCAGCGACTGCCTGAGTTAACCTATTACTTCGTTCATCAGAAACAGGATAGAGCCTGCCATTGACGATATGATTGTATTCGGCTCCTGACCGTTTCGAGGAGTAGGCCCCTTACATGATCACTGGAAGCCCTATTTTAAATTCAATGAGTGTGATCATTACCTCTGTAATGCGCATCACCTGAGAGAATTGACTTTCATCGTGAACCAGCACTGACCAGTAGTGGGCCATTCATCTGAGTGTACTGTTGGTCGACATACATCATGCAAGTTAAGCAGCTCACCGCACCGCGGAAAACAGCGACTTCTCTAGTGATCCCGCCGGACTTAGAGACTATTCGAAAGCCGGTACGATATGACGCCATTTTACGACAAGGGATTAAGCTGAACCCAATACCGCGCCTCGACTCAACAAAAATCAAGGGGAAAAGGGGTCGCCCCAAACGGTCTGCTCTCCCAACAATCTGCTGGATCGGCTTCAGGGACTCACAAGGCAGCGGTAACCCTCAGATTCATGCATGATTTCGAGGTGTCCCCGTTTCGATAACAATCAGGCTGAACGAGACCTTCGGATGATAAAGGTGAAACAGAAAATCTCTGGCTGCTTTCGTTCGGAGGACGGGGCTAGAGTTCTGTCGCATTCGCAGTTATCTATCGACACTGCGAAAGCAAAGGCTTAATGTCTTAGGTGCATTCGTCGAGCTGTTTTTCTGAAATGCCTCTCTCCTCCCTCAGCGTGGTGCCCCCCGTAGGACTTGATCCATAACACAGAGCTGAAAGTAATCCCCGCGAGAAGGAGTGAGGTGGATCCCAGCAAATCATCGACTGGGTTGAAGCGGTTGCCGACGCTTGGAATCAAGACCCGACGCCCTTTGAATGGGGCGGTAAGCGGGCTCAGCGCCGATGGCGGGCTCGCTTACGAAAACGCTATCACCTAGGTGGCTCAGGTGCTTGTACTCGATTTCCCCTCCGCAGACACGTTACTCTCTTGAAACAATGGCAATGCTCGAAGCAAATGACCCACTAGTTTGTTTGTGAAATCCCCTAGGCGACTCGGGATTGGAATCTGTAGAGCCATAGAAGAGTTTGAATCAGAGAATACTTAAAAGAAAGGTTTTCAGCGATTTTTACATCGACGTATTTTTGCCGGTCTACTTACCTATACTTAAGACATCAGAATTTTGATGGCAAAACTTGGTTGGCAGAAAACGAACAAATGGATAGTTGATATTACGTCAATACAAAATAACTTGCGATGATTATTTCAGTAGTTCTCCCGAAATAATGCCTAGGCTAACTACGTTAGGCTGCTGCCGTTAGACGACGTAAAATTCATGTCTACCATGCCTAGCCAAAAATTATGTGTCCGGGTGCCTGACACCCTACTGCAAAAGTTCCATTCCTATCTTAAACAACATGATCTCACTATTACAGAGGGGATGTTAGCCGCCATGGCAGCCTATGTGGGAGATAAAGATGCCATGCCATTAACCGAGCGGGTACGGTGGCTGGAGCAGCGGTTGGCCTTACTAGAAAACCGTAACTCCAAGTAATCTTCAATCAGAAGAACGCGAGTTCGATAAAGAAAAAAGCTAGGATTGAACTCCAACGCCTAGAAACTAAAGTAATCCTAGCCATGACCCTAATGTTGCTGCCCTTAGACCTGACTCAAATTTTTTTTGAAGTAGATGACTGTTATCAACGCTTGGAAAAACTGTCAGAAAAGAATCAAGCGAGACTTTTCTTCGATGGTGAAGCGAAAAAGTATGGGTCTTAGTTGGGAAGATTTCTGATAAAAATCACCAAAAACTCTGCCAGAAATAGTTTGTAAAAAACTTAGGGCTTACTCCTCAACAACTTTATTTTTTTAAAAAATGCAGATATTGCTGATTCATGGTTTGAGTCGAACCCCTTTATCGCTGATGGGTCTTGAACTGTACTTACAACAACGGGGCGGAATAACAGAACAATTTGGCTATATCGCCTTGACCGAAACCTTCGATAGCATTGTCGAACGACTCCGATTCCGCCTGCAAGTAATGGCGAGACAAGGAACCTATGGTATTGTCACCCATTCCCTCGGTGGATTACTGGTACGGGCAGCACTGGGGTTAGATTCATTGAAAGTACCTCAGCATCTTGTTATGTTGGGTCCTCCCAACCGGCTTCCCCGTCTTGCTCCTGCCGCTTGGCAACTGCCACCGTTTAGATGGTGGACGGGTCAGTGTGGCTTTAACTTAACAAACCCCCATTTCTTTGCCTCCCTGCCCAGACTTCAATGTCCCTACACAATTATTGCTGGGGTGGGGGGCCCTAGAGGTTTTTGGAGTCTCTTTGGGGATGAGTGTAATGACGGGATTGTTGCCCTCAGTGAAACGCGATTATCTCATCAAGACCCCATTGTTCAGCTCCCTGTAACACACACCTTGATGATGAATGACTCCCGTGTTCAACAGGTGGTGGGAAAGACCTTGGCGCTTGCCAGCTAATCGACAAAGCTTCCGCCTAAGTTAGCTGTTAGCTAATGTTTGAGCGCAATCTGCTGCAAGTCATGTAATTTACCAAAGGGAAAAGGTGAAATTTCTTTGCCTTTCTCTACTTCTTGAACCAATTGATCGAGTTCTTGCTGCATCTGATAACAAACTTGACGATAGCATTGCTCCACATAGACGCGATCTCGCGCTGCTTTTCGCCCATATCGCTCAAAGACAATAGCAGGGCAGACCCGAGTATGCAATTTTATCGGGAGCGGAATATTCGGCCAGGGGCCAATCGCAATCCCCCAGGGCAAACCCAAATAGAGTGGAAAAATGCCAGGATCTATTCCGCCTAACCAAGGAACTCCTAGCTGATGGAGTTGTTTTAACTGGGGGTAGATATCTGCTAATACCACCAATGTCGAGTGCGCTCCATGGGAAATTAATGGAATGATGGGTGCTTCTTCTTGTAACGCGAGTTTAATAAATCCCTTATGGCCAGAAAAATGGATTCGATTTCGCAGCCAGTATGGTCGAAACACATCCTGCGCACCACCGGGATAAATTAAAAGTGCGGCATCCCGACGTAAGGCAGCCCTAGCGAGATGGGGGTAAGGCCGAATGGTTCCTACTTGGGTGGCTAAGCGGGCCAGGCCGGGGAGAAACTGCCAAATTTTGGGCTCCATTAAGGCATAGACGAGTCGGTCGGTGCCAATTTTTTGGAACCAATCATAGGTCATCATGACGGTATCAGGGGCAGCCAAGCCGCCATTATGGGAACCAATCAATAACACCTTTCCGGTTTTGGGAATATGTTCCCAGCCATCTGTTTGGACGCGGAAATAATATTGATATATCCAGCCGAAAAAAGGCAACAACTTTTCAATAATCCCAGGATTTCGGTCATCTAATGACAAACCCGTGAGGGTGTTGGCAGGAGCCCTTGATGCTTGGAAGTATAAATCGAGATAAACTCTTGCCGATTGAATTAAAGAGACTAGGGTCGGGATTACTTGATTATTCATAAAACGCTCCCGGGGACGGTGAAGGGAAATCGTTTACGGGGAAATGCCGGAGAACTATCGTGGCGGATAGTCCCTACCCTAGTTTTACTGGGGGTTAACGAGGGGATACCCGCCAAAAGGGAATGTTGCTTGGCACTTTGCTTGGCTTTTAAGTTTCCACACGGTTTAAGTCAGCCGGTGTAATAATTGGGGTAAAAGATTTAGGGAGGAAAAAGACATCCCGAAAAATACAAAGCTTATTGAAAGAAGCCTGATATAGCGCAATCGATTTTTTCCATAAGACAATTAATGGCTTTTTAATGGCACTTCCCCAAAAGATTTGAGCAATCTTTACTTTCAATTTTTTATTACCCACATATTTATTATAGAAATCTTTGCAGGCTCTCTTTCCCTTTCGGGAAGCAAGAGAAGACTCAAAATGAGGGAAAGTCAGTGCCAGGCGATCGCCATCCAGCCCTAAAGCGCTTCGATATTTTGATAGGAGTGTGGGGATTGCGAACTGACTCAGATGTGGGGGACTCACCTGCGGGCAGATAGAAGATTACATGGATCCTATTCTTCAATCATTAAAAACCTATTGGGGCTATGACCATTTTCGCTATCCCCAACGGGAAGTGATTACGGCGTTGTTAGCAAAACAAGATTGCCTCGTTGTGCTGCCAACGGGGGGCGGTAAATCTTTATGTTTTCAGTTACCTGCTTTGATGGGGCCAGGTCTCACCCTAGTGGTATCACCGCTGGTGGCATTAATGGAAAACCAAGTGCAATCATTGCGGGCAAAACAGCTTCCGGCGGCCTGTCTCCATAGTCAGTGCGGTCGCCAAAGAAAAAATCAGGTGCTGTCCCTAATTCAGCAGCAACGCCTCAAACTCCTTTATTGTTCTCCGGAAACCCTCCTAAGTCCGCATATTTGGGAAATTCTACGCCATCCCTATCTCCGCTTACAGGGGTTAATGCTCGATGAAGCCCATTGCTTAGTGCAGTGGGGAGATTCCTTCCGCCCTGCGTACCGTCGGCTAGCGGCCGTCCGAGCGGCACTCCCTCTGCCGAATGAAGTTATTCCGATTGCGGCCTTTACGGCAACGGCAGATCCTCAGCAGCAGGCTGAAATTTGTCATGCATTGGCCCTGCGAGATCCCCAGCGGTTTCAACAGTCCCCCTATCGCCCCAATTTACATCTCCAGGTGCAGTGCCAATGGAGTGACCACTGCCGTCGTCACCAAGGGTTGAAATTTATTCGGCGGTTTGCGGGCCAAAGTGGTTTAGTTTATGTCCGGACACGACAAACGGCGATCGCCCTGGCCCAGTGGCTGCAAAATCAAGGCTGTCATACGGCTCCCTATCATGGAGGTCAAGCTTCCGGTTTACGTCGAGATTTAGAAAAACAGTGGCTGGCGGGCACCCTACCCTTTGTGGTCTGTACCAATGCCTTTGGGTTGGGAATTAATAAGCCTGATACCCGTTGGATACTCCATTACCATGCTCCGCTTTTATTACTGGAATATCTTCAGGAAATTGGCCGTGCCGGTCGGGATCAGCAACCCGCAACCTGCTTAACGTTGGTTAGCGAACCAACCGGCTGGCTCGACCCAGGCGATCGCCAACGGCAGCAATTCTTTTTACGACAACAGGAGCAGACTCAGCGAAAAATTCAGCGGCTATCATCCCAGTTACCGCGCCACGGAGAATTGCTCCTGCTCAAGCAAGCCTTTCCGGATGCGGAGTTGTGTCTCGCCTGGCTTCATCGTCAAGGACAATTGCAATGGGATGATCCTTTTCATTACCGTATAACCTCTAATGCTTCTCCAAGACAGATAATAACCAAGCTTCGTCAGCAGTATCAGCAAACGAAACAGTATCTGAATACAAGACAGTGTCGTTGGCGCTTTTTATTAAACATTTTTCATCCAGAAACTGTTCATCAAAATGATTGTGGGCATTGTGACAACTGTCGTCAAAAAAACTCTGCTTAGTGGTCTTTCAATCATATTGTGAGGAATAACAGAATCCTAAAACTGTAAGTCTGCTAGAGCTTCAGAGAAGTACTATATTTATTATCGTTTACGCTGGGTTGTTGGGTTGTACTATGGTTTAACCCAACCTACAACTTATTTTTGAGGGCGATCATCTTAAGCATTTCAAGTACTCAAATATATTCTAAAAATCGACACTTTTATAATTGTGTCTTAAATAATAAATTAATACTCCAATTTGAAATGGAATCAATATGATATATCCCCGGATTAGGGGCGAAATTTCTAAACTAGAAAAAAAGACAAAGTAACCAAACCCACAACAAGCCAGCAAGAATTTCAGAGAATTCTTTTTTAAAAAAATGACTTTAGTATGAGACATTAAAACCAACCCTTCTTGTTATTAATATAAGTCGCCACGAATTTTTCATCTGGCATCGATAAATAAATAATACCTTCAATTAAACCGATAATCCCCATTACAGTTGCGGCTAAGCCGCAAGTTACAACGGAAGCAATCAACATAATTAGCCCTTCGGTGTTATAACCCAAGATAAATTTATGTACACCAAAGCACCCTAGTAAAATTCCGCAAATACCAGCAGGAACTTTTTTACTGGCTTCATCGTTTCCATAAGTCATCGTTACAGAGCCTAACTTAGATTGAAATTAATGAATTAGGTGGTGTAGAAAAAAAGCTTATTTTCACAGTTTATGCAGCACCAGCGCCTAAACTACTAAAATCATAGCGATAGTTTTTGGAAAAGCATCTTAAACTTAAAAAGACTTAACAGCTCAGACGAACTATTTTAATGAAGGAGGGGATTTATAGCGGTTTGCATAAGAATAATGTCACTTGAGGATAGCCAGATGCTTAATTTTAATCGATAAATCCGTAACTCGCCTTTACGAAAACTGCTATATGATCAGTCTCGTCTTTTTTAAAAATTTGAGTGGATTTATAGTTTTGTCTCAACTCAATTATGGCGTCATTGAACAGTAGCAATGTCTCTAGTTGGGAGGACAGAAACAAATTCTGGTAGAAGTTCTTGAAACCCTTTTTCTACCTAAATCATTGATTGATCCAACTTGTCTCATCGCCTTACTTCGTCAATGAGCCAAAGTGCCAGGGGAGATTGCTGTCAACTAGTGAATAATTGCCCCGTTTGATACCAAAGCTGTAAGCGATAGATATGGTAAATACTAAACCCAACCAACAGTATCAATAAGCATTGATTAAGCTTTGATCGCGATAAGATGTTCCATTGAATTGAATGTCCTTGGCTCAGTTCGATCGCCAACTTACCCATCATCATCAATATCCCCAGCGCGACCACAGGGCCAAAAAGATGGAAACGGAAGGCGAGGGGGAGGTCTCCCTTACACAACGTCACCCAAGAACGGGTCATGCCACAACTGGGACAAGGGATTCCGGTCAATGACAAAATGGGGCAAACCAAGGGTGAGGTCTTTCCGCTGACCGCTAAATACAGGGTACTACCGACAGGGGCGGCTAACAATGTTAGTTGTAACAAGCGCCAATGACGGGATCGGCGAGATAAGGGAAAAAAAGATAGTTGCCGCATAATCAAAAGCGTTACTTCACATCATCTACTGTCTTGAATCGTTGTTTTTTGTTTATCGGATTTGGAATACCATCAAAAGGTTTAGGGAATAGGGGATTACCACACTACCATCAAGGTAAAATGCAGTGTTGCGATGCTCAGGCGATCGCCGCTCAGAAAACGGCGACAGACTATATTCGGAACTCAGGTCGGCTAGGTTTGTGACCCCGGTGATGGCTTGGCTCATCTGAGACCTGTGGCTAATGTTGATTTGTTGGACATGGAATATCCATCTACGCTACCGCAAGACTCCTTGATTCACTACGCTTCATCACTTTCGTTTACGGGTATTGGGACTAAGGCTGAATGTCAAACAATTGGTTGTCGGGCAGATTGCTAACCGAGCGTTGGAGTTGATTTAGGGATTGATTGTAGCCAATAATCGCTTGCAAAAATCGCCCCCTGGCATCGGCTAAATCCCGTTGGGCATTAATCACATCGGTTTGGGTTCCTACCCCTGCCTGGAACCGGAGACGTGCCAATCGTAATGCTTCCTCAAAGCGGGTAACATTGATGCGGGTACTCGAAATATTTTCTTTGTTAGAAATTAGGGTGTAGTAGGATTCTTCCACCTCAAACCGGATTTGATTCCGCTGCTGAGAAAAAGTGGTCTTAGCGATGTCCATCTGGCGATCGGCGCTGCGGGCTTGGGCAAATGCCCGACCCCCATCAAAAAAGTTCCAGCGGACTCGGGCAGCAAAAGAGTAGCCATCAACTAAACCGGCAGAATCATCAAAGTCATTTTGATAAGTGTAGTTGGCTAAAAAATCGACTTGGGGCTTGATGGCGGATAGGGCAATATAGCGATCCTGTTCACTGACTTCAATTTGTACCAACTGTTGTTCTAGCTCGGCACGGTTTTTAAATGCCTGGACAATACTCTCATCTAAAGGGAGAGCCCAATCCCCAGCAGCCGTAATTTCGTCGGCAGCGGTTAGCTCCACCCGTTGTCCCACACTGAGAAGCTGGGCTAGGCGGCGGCGGGCATTCCGTTGATCGGCGATCGCCCGGGTTAAAGCTTCGTTGGCGGTGGCCAAGTCCCCTTCTGCCCGCAGGGTATCAAAGCGAGTCCCTAAACCAGCCTGTTCTAATAATCGAGCATCCCGTAAACTCTGGGAGGCATCTTCCACCGCGGCTTGGGCGATCGCCACCTGAGCATCGGCTCCTTGCAACGCGTAATAACTATCGGTGGCTTCAAAGCGGGTTTGCTCGGCAATGACTTCAACCTGTAGGCGACCATTTTGCACCAGTCGCTCAGCACGAGAAATTTGGGCACCGCGTTCGCCGCCGGTATAGATGTTGTAGGTTAATCCCAGGGTTCCGACCGCATTAGTAGAGTTTTCGTTTTGTATGTTGGGGTCGAATCCTAAATTATTCGCATTTTCTTGTAAGCGACTATTGGTTGCCTGCGCGGCGGCACTGCTATCCCGGCTCAGGGAAAATTCCGTATCCAAGCTTGGATACAACGCAGCACGGGCGGCGATCAATTCCGCTTGTTGTTGTTCTAGTTGTAACTTGGCGTTTTGTAATTGCTCGTTATTTTTTAATGCTAAGGCGATCGCTTCATTTAGGGTAATGGCCTGACGCACAGTGGTGTCCACTTCCTGTGGGCGAGTCGGAAACAACAATGGATTACCGGCGGGATTCAATTCCTCATTGGGTAGTGGCTTGGGCAATTCTGGCAATAACTCAGATGCTTGGTCGCCTGCCTCCAGGGTCGGGGGCGTTTGATCCGTTGAGGGTGTATTTTCATTCTGGGCAAGACAAATTCCACTTTGAATCCCAGATAGTAACAAACAAATGGCAAACACCACATTTGTGCGGGATGTTGACCAAATTGCAAAGAATGGGGATGATTTCATGGAGTTGTAACCAGACAACAAAGCAATAACAGCAAATTTAGGCAAAAACGTCTCGCTAAATAACTTACCGCATCCCCATCAAATCTTGAAATAAAACTTAGTGATTCTTAGACGATACGCATTGTAAGATTTTACGACTTTTTCCTTTTCACCGCGTCCACAAGATTCACTAAATAGAATGGGTTAAGCTGCTTATTAATGAATTTCACGGTTGATTTTTATTCCTATGACTGTCCCTACAGAAGCTTCCTCTATTTCTTTTGAACAGGCGATCGCCGATAGTCAGGCCCTATTGACTCAGATGGGGGATAATCCAATTGATAATGTCGAATTTGAGCAAACGATTTCACGGTTGGTGCAATCAGAACAGGGAGCACGGGGATTTTTTGCCACGTTTCTGACGGCAGAACATTGTCCCCTGGCGGATCATCCCACCCCAGCGCTGCTGACAGGGTTTCAGTCCAGTCCGGCGATCGTCTCAGAAATATTGGTCAAAAACCTAGCCATGTCTGCGGCAATGGATGTTTATCATACCCAGGCACAAAACCTAGAGGCCGCCGCCGGTTCCCAGCGGGTCTGTCATCGTACCCAAACATTAATCCGAGCGTTAGGTTTACCCAGTTTCACCGAAAAATTAACCGCCATGAACGCCAGCCTAGACGGTGAAGGCGCTTACCAGAACTTTTTAATCCGTTGGGGCTATGACGAGCAACAACGAACCGCAATCCGTGCAGCAGTCCAAGCCCTTCTCTCCGATTACTAATTTACGGTTTCCCCCCGCTGTGGCATCAATTCCCCCCACTCTTCTTGCTGATCCCAGCTTACGGTTAAATACTACAGCCAGATTAAAAGCGGCCAGGATTCCGAAAAACCGCGTTACGATGAATGCCAGATTCTTGCATTAGCATTCCAAGTGCTGCCTTTAACGACCCGATAAAATCCCAAACCCTGTATGGATATAAAACTTATTTTGGTTGGCCTAACCGTTTTGTTTACTGTCTCCGCCCTGTTCTTCGGGACAAGAAACGGTTACTACGACACCGATAAATACGATGGCAATGGCTCTGCCCACTAGTGACAAACAGACATTGACATCATGGTTGTTGTCTGTTCTCCCCCCTTATATTGATGGTTATCCCGGAAAATTTGTCCCCACAACCCCTTTCCCGGATAACGTGTTTTCCTTTTGCCACAGGGCAACAGGATGAGGGGATTTGTCTCCGGTTGGAGATAGGGCCTTACCGTATTTTGCTCGATTGTGGGTTACAGGATATCTCTCCGCTGACCGAGGCCCCAACCCTTCCTGGAGATTACCTGATCTGCAGCCATGCCCACGCGGATCATGTCCGTGGCTTAGTCCACCTCCATCAGGCGTTTCCCGCCTTACCGATCGCCGCAAGTGAGACCACCGCCCGTCTGCTGCCCCTCAATTGGCCGGGCCTCCCCCACCACCAAACCCAGTTTGCCCAAACGCTTCTCTGGCGATCGCCCACAGAGATTCTGCCCCAACTATTTCTCGAATTGATCCCCGCCGGTCACCTACCAGGGGCAGCGTTAATTCTATTGAGCTATCACACCCCGCAACGAACCTATCGGGTGCTCTATACCGGTGACTACTGCTTATCCAACCTACAAATGGTTAATGGCTTGGTGCTAGAGCCTCTACGGGGACTACGCCCCGATGTGTTGATCCTGGAGACACAATATGGTACTCGTCGTCTGCCCCATCGCCGACAGCAGGAAAAACAGTTTATTCAGCAACTGGATACCCACCTGCAAGCTGGACACAATATTTTATTGCCAGTTCCGCCCTTGGGCGTTGCCCAAGAAATGCTTAAGCTCCTGCGCACCCACCATGCTTTTACTGGACGGGCGGTAAACCTCTGGGCTGCCGGAACTGTGATCACTGCCTGTGATGCCTATTTAGCCATTATTGACGCTTTGCCCGATAGCGTTCGTAATTTTACCCAGCATCAACCGTTATTTTGGGACGATAAAATTCTGCCTCATTTGCGACCATTGACCCCCGAAAATTGGCAGCAAGCAGATCTGCTCCAAGAGCGTCACATTATCGTTACCGACCAATGGCCCTCATTTTGGCCGGACCCAGAAGCCCTACCGGGAAACTGGTCAGTGTTTTATCCCCAACAACCAGCCACTAACGTTGGTGTAACGTTGCCAGACATTTCTCCGTCATTATCCCAATTTTCCTCAGAAGAATATTTGTTAGCTGACCACAGCGACGGCCGTAACGCGACCCAACTGATTCATAATCTCCGCCCCCAGCATTTAGTGTTTGTGCATGGTCATCCCCATGAAATTGGCGATCTCACCAGCTTGTCGGAACTCCAAAGTCGTTACCAAATCCATGCCCCCAGCGCCGGAACTCCCCTAGAACTGCCTTTTGGCGATCGGTTCCTCCAGCCGTCCCCCCCGACCCCCAGTGTTTATGAAGGAGACATCCATGACGGAGCCATGGATCGTCCCCTGCCGGGTCAAGACCCCAAGATTATTTTTGAGTTAGAAAATCGGTTAGAGACAGATGACCGCTGGCAACGATTTAGTGAAACTGGATTAGTGGAGGCCCGTTGGCAAGGCAATGAATTGGTTTTACGGGGAATTTCGCAACGGGAACTGAATCAACAGCATCAGTCACAAAAACGCCTAGCCGATCTCGAATGTTGCCAAAATTGCCACTATTATCAATTCCAACACTGTAATAACGAAGTGTCCCCATTAAGGGGAAAACAAGTGCGTCCCGAGGGATGCTGTCCTTTTTTCGAGGAAACAGCTACATAATTGCTGGATTGATGCCACTCTGGTAAATTCAGCCAATAATTAGCATCGTCCATTGCCATAACGATTACGAGAAATGATTAAGAGAATCGTGGCATTGATTCCTGAATTTTGAATGAAGGCGAGCTTTTCGTGATGGTTGTTTGCCAATGCGATGTCTTCTGCCCCGCTCCCTCCTGTTTTCGATCTACTGCTCTTGCCTGTGACCAATCCCTTTCTCGCTTTAACCTACGAACCGGCCCTTGAATCCCTGGGGACGGACTATTACGATCCGGTGGCTGCGGCCTCCTTTCCCCAACATATCCTCCGCTTCCGGAATAATGCCCTTTTGCCGGAATTAGCCTTGGAAGCAGAAGCAGTACGAGATGAAGACTTCATTGAAGCATTTGGCTTATTCGAAGGGGTACGACCATTTTTAGCGCTGCGTTACCACGGCTATCAGTTTGGACAATACAATCCCGACTTGGGGGATGGCCGGGGATTTTTATACGGTCAAGTGCGGGGAAAATCGGGGGAGCTATTTGATTTTGGAACCAAAGGCTCTGGACAAACCCGCTATTCCCGGAATGGAGATGGCCGCTTGACCCTTAAAGGTGGGGTGCGGGAAGTGTTGGCAGCGGAAGCATTGCATCGTTTGGGGGTCAAAACCTCCCGCTGTTTGAGCTTGGTGGAAACCGGAGATTCCCTCTGGCGGGGGGATGAACCATCTCCCACCCGGTCATCGGTCATGATTCGTTTTAGCCGTTCCCATATCCGTTTTGGCACGTTTGAGCGCTTAAACTATCATCAGCAAACGGAAGCCATCAGACGGTTATTGGATCATGTCATTCGGGTTTACTATCCCGATATTCCCTTTAATGGCGATCGCCCGGCAGTCTTTTTTCATACCCTGGTGGAGAGAACCATAAAATTAGTAGCGCAGTGGATGGCGGCCGGTTTTTGTCATGGTGTTTTAAATACAGACAACATGTCGATTACGGGGGAAAGCTTTGATTATGGTCCCTATGGCTTTATTCCCACCTATGATTTGAATTTTGTGGCGGCATATTTTGACTATGCAGGGCGCTATCGCTTTGGCAACCAAGCGAAGATTTGTCGCTGGAATTTAGAACGGTTGCAGGCGGCCCTCGCGACGGTGATTCCTCTGCCAGCCATGAAAGCGGCGTTGGCGGACTATGAATCTCGGTTTGCCGCCCATTATCAAACTTACTTACTACGTCGTCTGGGCTTTGGCGATCGCCCGGTATTGCCCCCCGTTTTAGCCCAATCGCTGTTTCAGCAAACCTTGCAATGCTTAGCCACCAGCCAAATCAACTATCCAGACTTTTTCGGGCAGCTACGCTTGGGATTCTCTGAGGCTTGGCGACAAGACCCGACAACGATTTTAGAAAATTGTAACTTAGGTAATGCTGACTGGCCCGCCTGGCGAGAAAGCTACCAACAAGCATTGTTGAGCTTGGATGACACCACCTATCAGCAGATGGCCACTACCCTCGAACAGGTAAACCCCTTAACCGATTTGCTCCGTCCCCGCATCGAAGCGGTTTGGGAAGCTATTACCCTCGAAAATGATTGGCAGCCCTTTGATTCCCTGGTAGAAAAGCTTCAAACAGGGTGGTAACGGGAAGTAGAAGATGCGTGTTAGCAAGGCCTCTAAGGCCTCTCCCGGTGCTAAGGCTTACCAGGGTGGGATTTTAATGGCTGCCATTCCACATAAACCCCCACCCGACTTTCTTTACGACTGACTGAATTTTGTTGCTCCAAATCGGTGGCCAAACGCCAATCAGGGGTGAGGGCATATCCCAGGGATAAGCGGGATAACCCCACTTCATTGGCACTACCGGGGGCAATAAACTTTTGGCTGAAGCGGAGATCAGCGGCGCCGGTGCGAGAAAAAGACAGGACTGCTTTGCCTCCAATGGTTAGGCCGTCTTGATGATAGCCATCCTGTTGTAAGGAACGGTATCCCACCAGTGGCGTAATGTTGACGTACCATCCGAGGGGGAGTAAATAATATTGCGCCTCAGCCCCCCGTCTTGATGACCCCGGAAGTTTGTTTGGTAGTCGGCGCTAATACTCGCTGGCGATCGCCGTATCAACCCATCTTCCACACCAAAGCTGATGCCACTGGTGCCCTGGGCATCGGGATAATAGGCATAACCAAGCCGAAACGTGGTTAAAAAGGCGGGATCGTGACGATTTTCCTCAAAAAGATTCGGCGTTTCCTGGAGCCATTTTTGGAGTGTGGCACTATCTGCGGGGGCCGAGTCTGGTAGGGCTAGATCGCTCGGAGTGACTGGCTCAGCCATAATGGGATAGCCCAAAATACCAAAGACAAGGACTGTCACAACCCCCATAACGCGAAATGGAAGGATTCCAGTCCCTTGCCCCTTTCCGGAAAAACAAAAATAACCAGTCGCAATGTTAGGGATGGATAACAACATCATGGATAAGGAGAAATCAGCCTAATTTGATGAAATATATTCGCTCAAGTGCAACTTTGCTCCATGTTAGCTAGTAGGGGGAAACCGCTGGAACATGTAAGGGAGCCGCAGATGAATAAGGTACCTGCTATAAAGGGGTAATCGTCACATCCCATTTAGATAATTGTTCAGAGCGTTGCCTGTTGTTCGTAAACCTCTAGTTCATCTTTTGGAACCGTTATCTGCTTTTCATTGATACCCTCACCTAAGTGAACAATAAGCTCAAAGCCATTCCAAGTCATATTGGTAGCCCATTGCAATGCGTCCTCAATGGTCGTGGTCGTTAGAAGGATACTATTCCAGTAGTTTTCCTGGGCTAAAAAGACGCAATACAGAAAACAAAAAAGGCAGGCTATATGTAAAGCCCACCTAAAAATCATCAATAATTAATAAATTTCTGCCAAGGCTTATGTGCCAGCAGTCCAAGAGTTGATGTACTCAATCTGGTCGGGGGTTAAGGAATCGATTTCGATACCCATTGCTTGTAGTTTCAGCGCGGCAATTTCCTGATCCACTTCGGTGGGGATGGAGTGCATACCGGGCTCTAACTGACCTTTGTTTTTCACCAAATATTCACAAGCTAAGGCTTGGTTAGCAAAGCTCATATCCATCACAGCACTAGGGTGTCCTTCGGCTGCGGCTAAGTTAACGAGACGTCCTTCACCGATCACAATAATGGACTTACCAGTGGGGAGGATATACTGTTCGGTAAAGTTACGAACGTCTTTAACATCGTTCGCTTGCTCTTTCAAAGATTTGAGGTCAATTTCAATATCAAAGTGACCCGAGTTGGAGACGATCGCCCCATCTTTCATGGAAGCAAAGTGCTCAGCCCGGATAACATGCTTATTACCGGTAACAGTTATAAAGATGTCGCCTTCTTTGACAGCTTCAGCCATCGGCATCACGCGGAATCCATCCATTGCAGCTTCGATCGCCGGAACGGGATTAATTTCGGTGACGATGACATCAGCACCCATGCCTTTTGACCGCATAGCTACTCCTTTACCACACCAGCCATAGCCTGCAACAACGATGGTTTTACCAGCAAGGAGAATGTTGGTAGCACGGATAATGCCATCTAGGGTAGATTGACCGGTTCCGTAACGGTTGTCATAAAAGTGCTTAGTATCCGCATCATTAACGTTCATCGCAGGGAAGGAGAGAACCCCATCGTTGAACATAGCGCGCAGACGAACAATCCCTGTGGTTGTTTCTTCTGTGGTGCCAATGAGGTCACTCAGTTGGCTTTGACGCTCCTTAACCAGGGTTGCAACCACGTCAGAACCATCATCAATAATAATATTGGGGCGATGGTCTAGGGCAATTTCAACGTGGCGGTGGTAAGTGTCGTTGTCTTCTCCCTTGATGGCGTAGACAGGTATACCATAATCAGCTACCAGACAAGCAGCAACGTCATCTTGGGTGGATAAGGGATTGCTAGCAATCAGTAATGAGTCGGCTCCACCAGCATGTAGGGCGATCGCCAAATTTGCGGTTTCGGTGGTGACATGGCAACAAGCCACTAAACGAACACCTGCAAAGGGCTTTTCTTGGGCAAAACGCTCACGGATTTGTTTTAAAACAGGCATTTCGCGGGCAGCCCACTCGATGCGTTGGCGGCCTTGCGTAGCAAGACCAATATCCTTGATGTCGTACTTTTGTTTGGTAGGAGCTGCAACCATGTATCAGATATCCTTAATTTTTAGTTTGCAATGTAATCTAACTTAACACCATCTCGCCAAAGTGTAAGATTTGAGTCTATAAAGTTCATCAAATTGTGTTCTAGTCCGCCAAAAATCAAGCTTTTGTTGAAAAAATGACTCCAGCCTTTGCCATCCGTCCCGCTCAACCCCAAGATACCCTGGCGATCGCCACCTTAATTCGAGAATTGGCTATTTTTGAAAATTTGGAGCATCAACTGACTGGCGACCCCGTAGACTTACGACAACACCTATTTGGGGAACCGCCTGTTGCGGCGAGCTTGGTGGCGGAAATAGACCGCGAGATTGTGGGGTTTGGGTTGTACTTTACAAACTATTCGACTTTTTTGATGAAGCCAGGACTATATCTCGAAGACTTATTTGTATTGCCCGAGTATCGTCGTCTAGGCATCGGCAGAGCCCTATTGTCGTCCCTAATTCAACTGGCAAAAGAGCAGGGATACGGACGGGTAGAGTGGTCTGTGCTGGATTGGAATACGGAGGCAATCAGTTTTTATGAGTCGTTAGGAGCAAACGTACTACCAAATTGGCGTATTTGTCGTGTGGTCATACCTTGAAAAGGGTCATGTAAAATTAAGTGCCCACTAATCAAAACTAAAAGCTCGGTGAATATCACTCGGGAAAGAAGCTGATCAGTCAATAATTTTACTCAGGCACTTGCCGTTCATCACTGATTGACCTACCCGTAAGGACACTGTGCGTAGCATAATAAAGGAATGTAAAGAAGAGTGGGGGACAATTGACAATTCCTAGCACGCAGTCGAGAAAAGATAACTAGCCACGATAGCGAAAAAAACCCTACGCCTTATGGGTCACGAAGAATACACCTTTTTGTGGAGATCCTAAGTACCACCAAAACCGATTGAGGTTATCCACTGATCAAAGCTTTTGTTGACCATATTACTTTTAGCGTATCTTTTCACCATGACTGTTCCTCCCCCACTAGCGCTACTCCTCGTCGATGGCTACAACATTATTGGTCAATGGTCTTCTTTGAAGTCAACCCGCGATCAATATGGCCTTGAATTGGCCCGCTTAGAGCTAACGGAAGCCTTAATTAATTTCAGTAGCCATGAAGGTTTCCACACCCAATTGGTGTTTGATGCTCAGTTGCAAAATTCTCCGGCGACCCAAGAACAAGCCAGTCCCCAGGTCATGGTTCATTACACGGCCTGGTTACAAACAGCTGATACATTTATTGAAAAACGTTGTGCCCATTATTCACGCAATCGCTATGATTATCCGGCCCGCGTCATTGTGGCGACGTCTGATCGCGCTCAGCAGCTAACGGTACTCGGCTATGGTGCGGAGTGTATGTCGGCAAAACGTTTAAAGCAAGCAATTAGCCAAAGCCGCCAGCAAGTCCAACAGCAACGGAAACAGCCTCGTAAACGTTTATCAACCCACAGGGCGACCACCAGTCGGGGCTGGGTGAGTGGATTAGATCCTTCTGTGCAAGACAAACTTAGTCAGTGGCGTTTTGGTTTGGATTGAAGATAATACGGTGGTGCAACTGACCTTGATTAAAAAAAATGGACAGATCCCAAGAGTCGAAAATCAAGGAGAATGTCCCACGAGGTAAAGCCTAAAGACATAGCCGATTAGGAAAAAGACCGAAGAAAGAGAGCATTAAAGTAACGGATGTGGCCATCGGCGGCCATGACTTGGTCAAGATTTCCCGCATAGCTAAAGCCCAATTTATCCAGAGAATAAAATAAGTCCCGAAATTGACATTGTCCCTGATAAAGTCCGTCCAGAGAAATTTCAATAATACAAGCGCTGGCTTTGTTTAAAGTATTTTTACCCCCCCGGATCACCCGGTCTTCATAACCCTGTACATCAAGCTTGACTAAAACTTCACTTGTTAGTGACTGCCCCCATTGCTCAATTGCTTGATCTAAAGTGGATTGAACAATCTGGACTTTTTCCTGAGCCTTGACCATCGGAAATAAATCCTCGCAGAGGTCAGTGGTGGGGAGCAAGGAGGAGGACGCACTAAACAAAAGATGACTATTAATGTCTAAATTAGTGGCTTTATCCCCCAAAGCAAGGTTAAAGGTACTCACATGACCGGGGTATCGTCTCCCCCATTGCTCTAAGATGCGATAGGCTTCTGGCAAGGGTTCAAAAGCCAAAATTTTTGCATTGGGAAACTGTCGCCGCATTTGTTTGGCAAACTGCCCCCGATTAGCTCCCACGTCAATAATGGTTCGAATTTTCCGGCGCGATAACCCCAGTAGCCGCTTGTCCCATCGAGGTGACAACCACTCCCCCACCAGATTAAAGAGGCGATCGCTTCCTTCGCGAAACCAGGAGTTCTTAAGTAAAGAACTGTCCCAAAAAATAGTCATTTGTAATGTTTATTTTTTATTTGAGTAAGCCGGAAAAGCATCCCAGAAGAGAATTTCAGCTCTTATTTTAAAAGGGCACACGACTGGTCACTTGCATTAACCAAGGATGCCCCCACCATAACAACCCAATAAACCCAATGACGCCGACATAGGCGGGCTTCAAAAATTCTTGCCATTCTAGGGTTTGCCGCCCTTCCCAAATCGCTTTAAATGGGATTACCGATGTCCGCGCTTTGACCTCCAAGAAGGCATCGCCATATCTTCTTTCCCACCGGCGATCGCCATGCCAAACGGCAAAACAATGGTGTGCGATTAACCCCAAACTGGTCACCAGGGTAAAGGTTGTCCCCAACCAGAGGGTATGGGCAATACACCACATTACCTGTCCCACCATTTGTGGATGGCGACAAATTCGGATAATCCCGGTTTCATAGAGGTGAATTTCGGGCTTTTGGATGGCCGCAATTTCCAGTAAGTTGAATGTCGCGGGAAACAGAAATAGAAAAGACAATGCCGATAATGTCCAGACAAATCCTTTTACTCCAGGGACAACCTGCACTTGCCACAGCTGCCCGCCATCATAGCGGTGGTTAAAAAAGTAAATAATTAACCCTGTTGCTAGGGGAATACTCACCAAAGCAAACAACACTCGATATCCCCTAGCTCCAATTTTTTTTTCTCCCCATGGACGTAGCGCTGCCATGCCACTGTGGGCAACGGCGAAGAGGAGTAAATAAAGGGTGATGAAGCCATGGCTAGGGGTTAACCAGGAAAGGTGAGGGGGAATCATGAACAATTGAGAGGATTAGCATTCCCACGTTATCGTAATTCCATGACCTTCTGAGGCAAATCAGGGTATCAGTATCCACGGTGTCGAAGACCTATTTGAGCCATCAATAACTATGTCACAATAAAAAATGGCAAACCTTAATGAATTGAGATACTCGTTACGATGCAGATTCGTGGAACCGATTTGACCGCCCTGACTTGGCAAGGTGACGCTCTGGCGTTGGGCTTTTTTGAAAATGCGGTGGAAATCACCAGTGATCTCGCTAAGCTGGATGACCGCCTTGCTGGTACGTTACGCGAAATTATTGATGAAAGCGAATTTAGCGGCAAAGCAGGGCAAACCGTGGTGTCACGGGTCGGATCAACCACTCCCATTAAAAAATTGATTTTGGTGGGACTAGGGGCGATCGAGCAATTTTCTCGGGAGACGTTAGCCACTGCGACTGCCACCATTGCCCGGACGGCTAAAGTCGAAAAACTCAAAACCCTGGCGTTGAGTTTGCCCCAAAGTCAGCATGATCCCACCGAAACTGCTGGAATTCTAGCGGAAAGTCTGCTGCTGGCTCTGCATCAAGACAATCGCTTCAAGTCTGAGCCTGAAGATGACGCCCTCAAACTGACCACGGTGGAATTGCTGGAACTGGGTGAACAGAACCAGGCGATCGCCAAGGCGGAAAAAATTGTCTCTGGGGTCATCTTGGCACGGGAAATGGTGGCAGCCCCAGCCAACAGCGTGACCCCATTAACGTTTGCAGAGATTGCCGAGGACCTTGCCCAAACCTATGGCATGGAGCTAGAAATTCTTGACAAAGCTGAGTGTGAAGCGCTGGGCATGGGGGCGTTTTTAGGGGTTGCCCAGGCCTCCGATCTCCCCCCCCAGTTTATTCATCTGACCTATCGTCCAGTCAATCCAGTCAAAAAAGTCGCCATCATCGGCAAAAGCCTGACATTCGACTCTGGGGGACTAAACATCAAAGGGGCTGGCAGTGGCATTGAAACCATGAAAATGGACATGGGAGGCGGTGGTGCCACCCTTGGAGCGGCTAAGGCGATCCCTCAATTAAAACCAGACGTGGAAGTGCATTTTATCTGTGCCGCCACTGAAAATATGATTAGCGGCAAGGCGATGCATCCCGGTGATATTCTCACCGCCTCCAACGGCAAAACCATCGAAGTTAACAATACAGATGCAGAAGGACGCCTGACGTTAGCGGATGCCCTGGTATTTGCTGACAAACTCAACGTCGATGCCATGGTGGACTTAGCCACCTTGACCGGCGCTTGTGTCGTGGCCTTAGGCAATAACATTGGTGGATTATGGAGTCCCGATGAAGACCTAGCCAATGAATTAAAAACCGCATCGGAACAAGCGGGCGACAAATTCTGGCAAATGCCCATGGAGTCAGCCTACTTTGAGGGGATGAAGTCCACAATTGCTGACATGAAAAATACTGGGCCACGTGCTGGCGGCTCCATTACCGCAGCCCTATTTTTACAACAATTTGTAGAAAATACTCCCTGGGCCCATTTAGACATTGCGGGTCCTGTGTGGGCAGACAAACAAAATGGGGTTCATAATCCAGGGGCAACCGGCTTCCCTGTCCGAACCTTAGTACAATGGGTGCTAAATCAGGCATAGAACTGTGACCCAGACGGTACTCATCATCGGCGGCATGGGGCGCATCGGCTCCCGCGTGGCGTCAGATATTTTGACCCATACTGCCGCTAAGGTTTATCTAACGGGAAGAACTGTTACACATGATGTCATTCCAAAACCGTTACGACCGTTCCCGGCGGGACGAATTGAAACTTGTCGCCTAGAGTTAGAACAAACGGATCAGTTACAGGCCCTTGTAAAAGGAAAGGATCTGGTTGTTCATTGTGCCGGGCCATTTCATTTCCGCCAGGGTAAAGTGCTGCAAGCCTGTATTGAACAGCGGGTTAATTATGTGGATGTCAGTGACCACCGCAGTTTTTATCAGACCATCCAACCCTTAAAAGCGGCAGTCCAACAGGCGGGGATTACAGCTATCATCAATACTGGAGTGTTTCCCGGCATTTCCAATAGCCTAGTCAAGCTGGCATGTGAACGGTGCGATCGCCCCGATACCATTCATCTTAGCTATGTGGTGGCGGGGTCTGGGGGCGCTGGCTTAACCGTCATGCGGACCACTTTTTTAGGACTCCGTGCCCCATTTTTAGCTTGGCGAGATGGACAATGGCAAACCGTTGAGCCTTATACAGAAAGAGAAAAGCTGGATTTTCCGCCTCCCTACAATCGTGCTGGGGTGTATTGGTTTGATATGCCAGAGACGTTGAGCTTGCCCCAATCATTCCCTGTGCGTTCCGTCATAACAAAATTTGGCTCTCTACCAGACTTCTATAACCATCTCACCTGGATAACCGCCCACCTGTTTCCGCCACGTTGGGTGAATAGTCCCCAGGGGTTGGAGTTTTTAGCACGAGTCAGTTATGCCATGACTCAAGTGAGTGACCGGATAACTGGGGTCGGTGTCGCCATACGGGCCTTGGTAACCACTCAAGATTCAGCCCAGGCTTATCAAGTGACCTTTATTCATCCCCATACGGCGATCGCCGCAGGCGCAGGAACAGGTAGTATTGTTCAACTAATGCTGGAGGAAGAATTAATACAAGCAGGTATTTATCCCGTAGAACAACTTGTCTCTAGCGCTCAATTTCGAAGCATGATGGCACAGCGGGAATTAAAATTCACTGAATCGTCAGTCAGGCATGAAATATCGTAGGAAAAAGTCGATAAACATAGAATAAATTCTAATGATAACGGCATGGAACTAAAGCTAATGACCCAAGGGTAAGACCACAAACTTTCTTGACAGGCTAAATCGTAAATAGATGGGCAAAATAAATCGGAGTATAGCAGGTCTCGTAAAGGCGGGGTACGGATTTATCCAGTAGAATCAAGCATCTGGCTATCCTCAAGTGACCTCATTTTTATGCAAACCGCTATAAAATCACTGAAACACTACTTTTATAGGAATTCATTGATCTGATCTATTTTGCCAACCTACTGAGCCTCTGTAAAAAGTTTAGGATTAATTAACTTTACCCGAATACCGTTTCAGGCGTCTGGGCTCCAAGGAAACGATCATAAACCATACTGGAAAAAGTATTTAAATCAGACTGCCAAGCATCTAAAATTTGTTGGGCATGTTTAATGCGTTCGCCTGCATCAGGATTATCCAAACGGTAGTTGAAATTACCACTAAATAGTAGGGCACTAACCGATTGTTGTCCAGGCAATTGGAGTACCGCTTGATTGACTTTTAGGTTAAGCTGACAGCTCTCAAACTGATACAGCAAATCTATTCCAGCTTGTACAGGAGATTTTCCAAAATCCTGCCATGAACCTTGGGCCAACAATGTTTCCGTAATAAATTTACGTGCCCCATCTGTTTGTTTTGGTAAGGGAATTAAAAACTTAGGACTCACCGTTACAGCCTGATAATCTGCATTTGGCAACTTTTCCGCAAAAGTATTAGCGATTTTAGCTGCCACAACTTCTTCAGGTGGCTTATCGTTATTCATAGATTCCAAAAATGAAATGCTACGGGGCTGGGCTACAATACTCACGCCATTTTTAAATACTAATTGTGCAGCACCTCGATTCACCACTGGTTGCCGCCCTAACTCCCAGTCTGAAGGCACAATACCACTAAATTTAATAAATTGCTCAGTCAACATACTGGGATCAAATTGTTTAACTGCAAAATTTAACGCAATTTCACGGATTTCTTTGGGAAGCGTGGGGATCTCAGGAGAATTAGATGTCATAAAAGAATGAATGCTACAACAATAAGGACTACTGAGGGGAATTTTAACCTCACATCAATTACAAAAATATTTGTAGGTGCTCACTTTTGTCCGTGATGAGTTAATATCGGTCAAAGGCTGAGTCCTGATTTGCTGGGACTTTGAAAAACCTACCAGCATGGAATATCATCACTTCTTTTTGAAACGCTTCTTCCTTTAATGCCACCATCCTTTGCAAGGGATTAGACTTATTAGATTGCATGATTCCCTGAGTCTTTATAGAGAATCAGACAAAAGGACAGTTAAGTTGAAAAACAACATCGGAAAATCCTACAGGATTCAGAATTCAAAAACATTAAAAGCCAATAAGTAGGTGGACGCAATAAAATCAAGCTAGCCTTCCTAGGGAGAATCTAGCCTAAGGCCTCTCCTGGTAAGAGTTTTGATCTAATTTACATCTCGTAACGTACCTGAGTGTTTTTAGTCTTACCTACTTGCTCGAATAATATAATTTAAGTGACTACTGTATTGTCAGCCATAAAATGCATGGATAGCACTTCTTTGAAACGCCAGCGGACTTGCAGTTTTAGGATTCTGCTATTCCTCATAATATGATTAAAAGACCACTATTCTATTTGACGAGCAAACAATTGATTAGTTTCACATCATACTGTAAAAGAAGTAAATTCACATAAACACAAATATAAATTTTAGCTATAGCCAGTCAATGGAAAACAAAAAGCCTTTATACGTTTTTTTGAATTTTTGCTTGCTTAAGCTGGGTTTCAAAACCTGGTCAATGCACCGTCCTTATCACATTTTTGAAAATCATCTTCATGCCGTAGTCTATTATGACAATGATCTCAAAAAAAGGTTTAAACATAAAACAAAGGGTAAAAAGCTAAAAATATTAACCTATCCTTGGCATATATCTCATCAATACGAGCTCTATAAGTTGGGCCATGAATTTACACTAATTACCGATGCCGGTAGTTGGCAAACAGTAGGCTGGAACCTAGATTATCGCCCCATTCCACCCAATGTCGAATTTAAATCTATCCGAGAGGTTGATATCAAAGATTATGATCTAGCCGTTCTCCACTTTGACGAAAATGTCCTGACTCCACAAAATTGTTGTCAACAAGTTAAATTAGATTGGGGTAAAACATTCAAGTTTTTTCGAGAAAAAATTGATCTTCCTAAAGTTGCTATTTGCCATGGTACTCCCCAATTCTATGGGCAATATAATCTTCATTATCAAGGGGCAAAAATTCTTGAAACGATAGAGTCAGAACGACTTAAATTTGTCAACTATCTCGATGATATTATCGTTATTACTAACTCTTATCAAGCTCAATCAGAGTGGAAATTCAACAAAAGTAAGGTGATCTGGCATGGCTTTGATCCCAATGAATTTCCCCTGGGTACTTATAAAAAAGGAATTCTTTCCCTAGCTGACCAAGCAATGATATCTCGCACCCACTATCGTGGCTATCATATCTACCAAGAAGTTACTAAAAAATTACCCAAAGAAAATCAACCATCATCGCTAAACATTATAACCCCCCAGAGCTATAACTCTCCCAATCATTATGCTTTACTAAAATTTTTAAACTATGTTAACAATATTCGAGAATTTTCCATCTACTTTAATCCTACCATTCGTTCACCCATGCCCCGGAGCCGCGGAGAAGCAATGATGTGCGGCCTTGCGACGGTTAGTCTAAAAAACCATGATGTAGACCGCTTTATTAAAAATGGTTTTAATGGCTTTTATGCAGAAACACCCCAAGAATTAGCTGAGATCCTAACTTATTTACTTGCCCATCCCGATGCAACCTACATTATTGGGCAAAATGGACGTGACCGGGCAATGGATCTATTTCATATTGATCACTATCTAGAAAAATGGGAGCAAACAATCGCTGAAACACTTACAAATAAACTAAATGTATAAAGTTATTGCTTATATCACAGCTTATAACGATATCCAGGCTTTGAATCATTGCCTAGCACAATTAAATCAGCAGACATACTTACTCGATGCTATCTACATTGTCGATAATTCCGAGGTCTCAATATTAAAATATATCCAACGCTCCGATCATATTATTTATCATCATTATCCTAATAATATTGGTGTTGCGGGAGGGTTAAACCAAGTCATTACTTGGTCGCTCAATCAACAATATGACTTCCTTTGGACATTAGATCAAGATAGTGCTCCATCTTTAGATGCATTAAAAATCTTATTAGATGAATATCAATTTCTAAAACAGCATAAAATTGAGGCAGGCATCATTGCGCCGACTATTATCGATGTAAAGACAAAAAAAATCTTACCCAATGGCTACTTAAAAAGATATAAATTTGACTGGAAGTTAGCTGAGCATAGCTATTTTGTCCACAAAAATTTATACCAATGTGATGTTGTTATTACCTCTGGTTCTCTTGTTAATCTCCAGGTAGCACAAACAATTTCTCTGCCTAACCCGGCATTATTTATTGATGGTGTCGATTGGGAATATTGCCTGAATTTCAAGAATCGAGGGTACCCTGTTTTTGTCACACAAAAAACAACCATGCAGCATCATTTTGGCACTTACTTAACCAATATAACGACGCAATATCCTATTTATATTTATTCTCCCTTACGTTACTACTACATTAATCGTAATCATACTTATATAGAGACACGCCTTAGTAATAATCCACTGATAATTATTTTGTCTGTCCTACATCGAATCAAAATACTAATAAAAAAAATGATAAAAATTGTTGTCTATGAACCTGACGAAAAACCCCTTAAACTTTGGGCATCTTGTTTAGGTTTTATCCATGGAATTATTGGAAAATTAGGAAAAATTTGACAACCTGCTAGGGAGAGGGATGAAAATAGTTGTAAATTTCCTGGGCTAGGTGTTCTCCGATGCCAGAGACTTGCTGTAGCTGCTCAATGTCCGCCTCCCGAATGTAATCTAATGACCGAAAATGGGCTAACAATTGCTTCTGGCGAGCAAATCCTAACCCCGGTATTTCCTCCAGGCGCGACCGCCGACTCCGACTGAGACGTTGTTGTCGATGAAAACTCACCGCAAACCGATGGGCTTCATCCCGGAGGCGACGGAGTAATTGCACCCCACTCTGTTCGGGATCGGTGGGTAATGGCTGGGATTCTCCCGGCAAGAAGATTTCTTCTCGCTGTTTGGCCAAGCTTACTAAGGTGAATTTGCCCAGTAAGTTCATTTCTTGGAGCACCGCCACCACCGTCGATAGTTGACCCTTACCGCCGTCAATCATGACCAAATCCGGCAAATCATCCGGGGTTCCCTGCCCTTGAGCATGGCGACGAAAACGACGACTGATTACTTCCGCTAGACTCGCAAAATCATCGGAATGCCCCGGTCTGACGGTCGGATTCTTGATTTTGTAATGGCGATAATGTTGTTTCGCTGGAACTCCGTCGATGAAAACAACCTGGGAAGCGACGGCGTTTGCCCCCTGAAAATGGGAAATATCATACCCTTCAATACGTTTAGGCAAGGCGGTTAAATTCAAAATGTCCGTCAAATCCTCCAGGGAATGTAGGGTTTTTTCTGCCTGACGTTGTTGTCGTTCTAGCTCGTACTGGGCATTGCGCTCGACCATTTCCAATAAGTCTGCTTTTCCTTGACGTTGGGGATAGACGATGGCAACCTTTCGTCCCCGGCGATCGCCAAGCCACCCCTGCAGTAATTCTTCATCCGGGAGTGGGCAGGGCAACAGGATTTCACTGGGAATTTCGACCGAGTCAACCTGTTGGTAATGGTGTTCGAGCACCCGTTGCAAGACTTCTCCCCGCTCCGTGTCCGATTGGGTGCCATCGGCAAAAAAGCCTAATCGCCCGACGAGACGACCTGCCCGGATTTGAAAAAGTTGAATGGCGCTGAGTTGACCAGCACTCGCCAAGGCGATCGCGTCCCTAGAAATGGTGTCTTTCGGCAGGGAGACTTTTTGATCGGCATTAAGTTTATTCAGGGAAGTAATTTGGTCTCGAATCAAGGCCGCCTGCTCAAACCGGAGAGCGGTGGCGGCTTGTTCCATCTGTTGGGTCAAAATATCGGTTAATTCCTGGGTTCGCCCTTGGAACACCATTGCCACTTTCTGGAGGATTTGCCGATAGTCTTCTGGGGAAATTAACTGTTGACAAACACCGGGACAGCGGCCAATGTCGTAATTCAGACAGGGTCGGTCTTTAAACAGGGGTTTGCGGCGTTGTCGTAATGGAAAAATGCGCTTAATCAATCGGAGGGTTTGACGCAGACTGAAACTGTCCACGTAGGGGCCGTAATAGCGGTCTTTGGGATTTTTTGGGCGACGCTTACGGGTGATAAAAATTCGGGGGTAGGTGTTAGACCAGGTAATGCAAACGTAGGGATATTTTTTGTCGTCTTTGAGCAGCACATTAAAGTGGGGCTGATGCTGTTTAATCAGATTGGCTTCAAGGGCCAGTGCCTCTGTTTCTGTATCGGTGACAATAAATTCAATTTCACAAATTTGTTGCACCATCAACGCAATGCGGGGACTGTGGGGCTGAGAGTCCCGAAAATATGACCGGACCCGGCTCCGTAAACGTTTGGCTTTGCCGATATATAAGATTTCTCCCCGGCGATCGCGCATGAAGTAGACCCCGGGATCTTGGGGAATTTCTTTGAGACGAGCTTCCAGGATGTCAGATTGCTGGAGGAGTGGAGAGGAAGACGCAGTCGCAACCATGACCAAGGAAAAGAATTTGAAGCAGCTTTATATCCTTACGTTACCTATTTTTGCACTGGTCTGTGGATAACCTAACCGTAGCTGATTTCTGAGTTCTACTTCTATGCTCTCAAAATTTTTCAATTTATTGGGGTTTGTTTATTTGTGCCTCAGGCAGGCTGATTCGGTCAAATGGTAATGGAGTAAGGCCTGGTCTTCTGATGGAATCGGTAGCATTTTTTCTACTGTTTTGTGTTTCCTCCATTTTCTCACCACTCTTGCCTCATTTTTTTGTACTACTCTAAGTGGGATGCACCTAATCAAAACCCACTCAACCCGAGAGAAGCCTGAGTGGATTTATCCTGTCTAATTTGGCTTACAAACTCAAGTGATTCATTGGGCCAAGCGAGTAGTGTCATAACCCCAAGGAGAGGCAATGGGTTCGGATGCCGCTTGGTTACTCACATTCTCAGTTCGATCTTGGGCATGGGGAGAAAGGGAACTGACCTTAACGCAATTAGGTGTAAAGAGGAAAATGCTTTCGCCAATGCGCTCTTGATGACCGTCGATTGCAAAGGTACCACCAGCGACGAAATCAACTGCCCGTTGAGCTTCTTCTGGCTCCATGACATTTAAGTTCAAAACAACCGATTTTCGTTCCCGCAGAGTTTGAATCACTTGCGGCATTTCATCAAAGGAGTGTGGTTCGACAACAACGACTTCTGCATTGTTGTTATTGATGCCAGGCATACCAATCACGTTATTTCTTGCTCCTGATCCAATAAGGGGTTCATTACTGAGATTAATCGGGTCACGGCTCGAACGAGCAGAGGACAAAGGGGGGGGAATGTCTTCGACTGGTGCAGCACTAGATTGCTGTGGCCAATCCATTTCTTCATATTCCTCTTCGTCGTCATCATGCTCAGTGATGCCAACAAAGTCTTTAAATTTACTTAGAATCATAGTAGTCGTCCGTTTCCTGATTTAAGTGAAAGAGAAAATTAACATGATTGTCGAAACCTAACAGTAGGCAGAAGCAGTTGTTCAAAGAAATTTGAATTAAATTTAACCCGATAGGTGTCACTTTTAAAAAAATTGACAGCTTTTTTGAACAAAACCTAATTGAAGGAGCAGACACTTAGTGGCAAGGAGCAACCAAGACGAGTTCTTTCACAGTGCTCACAGTTTTTTCGTAACAATATGGTTTTAAGTCGCTTTCCCTAGGCAGGTTGTTCCCTATCAAGCAAAAAACAAGAAAATCTTAGGGATGATTGTAAAGTAATGTATCTAAATCAGTAAATATAGCCATCCTAATTCAGAGATGAGATCAAGGAGGGAAGAACTTAGAAGAACTTAGAAGAACAAGAAGACCCATGTCAAAAGTGAGGTGCTTAACCAAAAGTGGACAGGGGAGAAAGCTCTAAACCGCACACAATGACCAGGAAAAGTTTATGAGCAAAACTAAAAACTTGTGTTCTACCATTTCCCGCACACCGTTAGCGCACCTTCTTGAGTGGCATGGTTTGTTGTTGCAAATTCCCTTCTGACGTGGATAAAGATGTGTCGGTGATCAGGCGGGCTCCCCGGCCACGGGTGAAGTAGTTCCATCCCCATTGCAGCATCACAATTAATTTATTGTCGAACTCAATCAGGTAATAAATATGGGCCCACACCCAGAGCATCCAAGCCACTAACCCAGTGAATTGGGCAAAGCCTAAATCCACGATCGCCTTGTTCTGCCCAATGACCGCTAGGCTACCGTAATCGGTGTATTGGAACGGGGCAATTTCCCGGTTGGCGAGACGAGCGGAAATCAGCTTGGACAGGTAAACGGCTTCTTGCATGGCGACCGGCGCAACACCCGGTAAGGGGCGATCGCCTTGGTGGGAGTAGTTAGCCAAATCCCCTAGCACGAAGACATTGTGATAACTGGCGACCGATAAATCGGGATTTACCATCACCCGACCCGCTCGGTCTATCTCCGCTTGGGTGCGATCCGCCACAATTTTACCCATCCCAGAGGCCCGGACCCCAGCAGCCCACAGCACTGTTTTAGCGGTAACTTCTTCAAGGCGATCGCCATGGCGAATGGTGACTTGATTAGCGGTAATATCGGTGACCATCCGCTCAGTTAGGACCGTTACCCCCAACTGTTCTAAGTCCCGCTGCGCTGAAGCGGACAAATCGGGAAGATAGGGAGGTAGAACGCGGTCCATGCCTTCCACCAATAAAATCTTGGCTTGGCAAGTATCAATGCGGTGGAAGTTATCCTTCAGAGAACTATGGGCAATTTCGGCGATCGCCCCGGCCAACTCTACTCCGGTGGGGCCAGCACCCACAATAACGAACGTTAACCAGGCTTGCTGCGCGACGGGATCCATCTCCTTCTCTGCGGCCTCAAACGCGGCAAAAATCCGCTGCCGCATTGTCAGGGCATCTTCAATGGTTTTGAGCCCTGGTGCAATTTTCGACCAGTGGTCATTGCCAAAGTAATGGTGACTGACCCCTGTGGCCACCACCAACCAGTCATAGGAAATGGGGGGATGATCTTTTAACACCACCTTTTGTTGATCCGGGTCAATATCAATCGCCTCATCCATTAGAACCTGGACATTTTTCTGTCCCTTTAGTACCCCACGCAGCGGCGAGGCAATATCTGCCGGGGATAGGCTCCCGGTGGCCACTTGGTAAAGCAGGGGTTGAAAAAGATGAAAATTACGTTTATCGATTAACGTGAGCTCTACGGGGGCACTTTTCAGGTGCTTTGCCGTGTAGAGTCCCGCAAAACCGCCACCGATAATGACAACCTGGGGACGTTGAGAGTAATTCGGGGATGTCATCGAAGCGCCTCAATACTTTTCAAAGAAAACTCATATTTATGAAAAATTGTAAAGAGTTTATCGCTAGCGGCTAGTAATGGTTGTTACCGGGAAGTCCCCTATATATGTTGAGACCCCAACCAATGCGGTAGACATGACCCTCTCCCTTGCTGCTTTTTTTGGGGAACGGCTAACCTATGCAAAAATGGAATCGCGCTAGTTTCTAATCGTTCAGCGCCAGATTTCTACCGTAACTTCTGAGAATTTCCCTATGAAAGTTGGCGATCATGTCCGCGTATCCGCTTCCGTTGTGGTTTACCACCACCCAGAACATAAAAAAACTGCGTTTGACCTCGAGGGGATGGAAGGGGATGTTGCCGCAATTTTGACAGAATGGCAGGGTCGCCCAATTAGCGCCAACCTCCCTGTCGTTGTGCAATTTAGTAAACGCTTTAAAGCCCATTTTCGGGAAGATGAGTTAGTGGCGATCGCGCCTGAGTCTTAGTAGCTGCTTAAAATTTAGACATCAGCCGAGTCCGGCTTGACGCTAGATGCCTCTTGACGGGGCATCAATCTAGTGCAATGATGGCAGATTGTGTGAACTTTTTTTAAAATAAACTCTTGGCTAACGTTATTGTTATTGGCGCTCAGTGGGGCGACGAAGGCAAAGGAAAAATAACCGATTTATTGAGTCGGTCGGCGGATGTGGTGGTGCGCCCCCAGGGTGGGGTAAATGCTGGTCATACAATAGTAGTTAAAGGCCAGACATTTAAGCTGCATCTTATTCCTTCTGGAATCTTGTACCCTGACACTGAATGCATTATTGGCTCGGGAACTGTCATCGACCCCCGGGTGCTGTTGGGGGAATTTGATCAGCTGCAAGCGTTGCATGTGTCTCTGGATCGGCTTTACATTTCCCAGACAGCCCACGTCACCATGCCCTTCCACCGTTTACTAGACCAGGCCTCAGAAGAAAAACGGGGAGAGCATAAGATTGGGACAACCGGCCGCGGTATAGGTCCGACCTATGCCGACAAATCGGAACGGACGGGAATCCGGGTGATTGACCTGATGGAGCCTGGGACTTTACGCAAAAAATTGATGTGGACGATTGATTATAAAAATGTCATTTTAGATAAGCTATACAACCTACCGCCCCTCGACGTGGAAGCGACTATTCGGGAATATGAGGGCTATGCTGATCGCCTCCGTCCCCATGTCGTCGATAGCCCGCTGAAAATTTACGAAGCCATTCATAAACGGAAAAATATCTTATTTGAAGGGGCACAAGGAACTCTCTTAGATCTAGACCACGGAACCTATCCCTACGTCACGTCCTCTAATCCCATCGCTGGGGGTGCTTGCGTCGGCTCTGGCATTGGCCCGACCACGATTGACCGCGTGATTGGGGTGGCAAAAGCCTACACCACCCGTGTTGGGGAAGGCCCTTTTCCGACTGAATTAAGCGGAGAATTAAACCAGCATCTATGTGACCGGGGGGCAGAATTTGGCACGACAACAGGGCGGCGACGACGTTGTGGCTGGTTTGACGGCGTGATTGGTCGCTATGCTGTCCGCATTAATGGGTTGGATTGTTTGGCGGTGACCAAGCTAGATGTTTTAGATGAGTTATCTGAAATTAAGGTTTGTGTCGCCTACGAACTCGATGGTCAAACCTGTGACCATTTCCCCGGCAATGCGACTGAGTTTGCCCGCTGTCACCCCATTTACGAAACCTTCCCCGGTTGGCAATGTTCCACCGAAGAGTGCCGGACTCTTGAGGATCTTCCGGCCGAAGCCTTAAGCTATCTCAAGTTTTTGGCGGAACTGATGGAAGTCCCGATCGCCATTGTTTCGTTAGGGGCAAGCCGAGATCAAACCATTATTGTGGAAGATCCCATTCATGGTCCCAAACGGGCATTGCTGAATGCAGATGGTGCCCCCGTTGCAACAGGTTAGCGCCTTATTTGCCACTGCGGTGTGCCAGCTTACTGGCGCGATATTTTCTTTCTGACCCAAATTTTTTATTAACTATTATTGTCTTATGTCTTTATCTATTGAATGCCAAGAACGCCCCGAAAAAGTTAACCCTAGAGCACTCCGCCGTCAGGGTATGATTCCGACCACACTTTATGGCCACAATGGGGCCGAGTCGATTTCTTTGGTGGTTAACCACAAACAAGCTGTGGATTTGTTGCGTAAAGTCACGGTGAATGAAACCCCCATCGACATCAAAATTCCCCATCTATCTTGGGAAGGACAAGCTATTGTCAGGGAAGTACAAGCTCACCCCTGGCGTCGTAACCTATACCATCTTGCCTTTTTTGCAGGCCAACAATAATCTAGACCTTGATGGTCACGTTTTCTAGCTCCTGGTACAACTCATTGACATCATTCAATGGAATATCCGGGAGCTTTAAGTATTTTTTCACTGCATATTGGCTGGGTTGGTAAGCAAAACTAACCGGCGCGAAGATTGCAGAAATCCTTTTTTGTTTCGTTCATTGAACAAATTTATGCCGCTGTCCTGATTCCTGGTGAGTAAGCCGCCGATATCCCTACCGCTTCAGCAATTAGTTTTCATGAATTCTATTCAACAACAACTCCAGGACGAATTGGCTACCATGGACTGGAATGCAATCATCCCCCATGCCAAAAGGGATGCCGTCATTGTGGTGGATCAACAATTGGATTTGGTGACGGTGGGAACGGCGATCGCCAAGGATCAATCTCACCAAGTTAATCGCTGGATCACTGAATTACTGATCCATAAGCCTGATACATCGGAGTTAACGGCTTGGAATGAGGAACCGGAGACAGAATTTAAAACGTTAATTGTCCAGCCGTTTGTGTTGATTCAAGGTACTTGACCCAATGCAGAAAGGTAGCCGCTGGTAAGGTCTCAGCTCGTCTAAAGGTTGCGTAAGAGGGAGTGAATCTGAGAAAGAAAAAATTAGAGAACTCATAGGCTTTTATTTAAGTTAAGTCTGTTAATCAAATTAAGGAGAAAAAGGGAGATAGACAGAATTTCTCCCTTTGAAAAAGCAAAACAGTGGCTACTGTTTAGCGTTTCTTTTTGTCAAAATCCCCAAAAGACTAGCTGTGATAATACCAAATAAAAAACTCGGTTCAGGTACTTGCCTGGCAATCATCGGTTGTCCGAATTCATCCCCTGCTGTTGGATCATCTAATAATTCGGCAGTGGTTCGGGTAAAGAACGCCACATCTAAATGAGGGCCAAAACCCATTTCTAAATCGGGAAAGTCATTGCCCCAGTCGGTTAAATGAACGTGAGGAATCGCAACACCGTCCGCTCCAATGGGTGCAGCTGACCAAAAATTCACCCCCTCAGCCAATCCATTAGCTTCGTCAATTAACACATACTCCCCAATATCAATACCATTGGGTTCGTTAGAAAAGCCATCCTGTAAGACTGTCCCCGTTTTTGTATCGAAATTGAAATTAAAGTCGGGATAGGTCAAATGATTATCGATAAATTCTGTGATGAGATTGCCCTCCGGATCAAAAAAGGCAATGTCAAAGGATTCAAGGTCATTTTTTCTAACAATGCCATTGTCATAATCTTTGGTCTCATCATAGCCAAATGAACCCTCAGCCCGATAACCAAGGATTTGCCCATTCCATGACAGTCGGAAGTCGACAGCTTGGGCTGGACTTTCTGCCCAGAAAACTAGACTTGTCACAACTCCAAAGACTGATACGGTAATACTTTGTCGAAAATCGAACATCTTGCCTTCTCCGAAACAAAAATAAAATGATAGTCATTATTATACGATGATAAAGATAATCATTATCATTTTTGATTTATGAAAAACTATGCTTTACCCATAACTCCTGTAATCCTTTCTCGGTAATGGTTTTAGGCATCGAGAGGACTCTCAGCTTCGGATGCTTTTCTCAATAAAGAGCAGTAACTGAGAATCTAAAATCCAAGATCCTTATCCCCTCATTGACACTTTCTCAACAAGATGAACTAAATGAGAATGATCTCTTCAGGATTTCATCTGAAATCCCTGTCAATCAAGGTCTGTAGGGCTTGTGGGTAAAGCATAAGAAAAAAGAGAGACAGGGATATTTGATATTTCCTGACAGGCTTTCACCGACGATGTTGAGCGAGTTGACTGACACAACTTTCATCACTCTTGCAAGCTGTTTAAGTTATCACCTACATCAGTCAAATCTGAGTCGATTTTCGGGACTAATTCAGAAATTTTCCAGCAGAAGCACAGTCTTCTATCCCAATGTGCGGAATGCGGGCTCCAGGGAAAGCTACACTATTGAGAAGTTGTTGATTTTTGTAACTTCATTGCCGTCATATTGATGAAACCAGCGCTCAGTCGTCATCAATTGCCAACGGCGATCGCCATTATTGCCTCACCCTTGCCGCTATGTTTGTCAATTTTTTCATCAAGCGCCCTATTTTTGCCAGCGTTTGTGCTGTCATCATCTTGTTGGTGGGCATCATCAGTGCGGTGAACTTACCGATCGCCCAATATCCCGAAATTGCTCCGACCGAGATCCAAGTGTCGGCCAACTACAGTGGTGCCAACGCCGAAGTGGTGGAGAAAGCCGTCACTGATATTTTGGAGCGGCAAATTAATGGGGTGCAGGGTATGAAATATATTTCCTCCACCAGTAGTAATGACGGGTCGAGTAGCCTTAGTGTCACCTTTGATCGGAGTCGAAATAAAGACATCGCGGCGGTGGATGTGCAAAATCGTGTGGCGTTGGCGGAGCCCCAATTACCCGATGCGGTAAAACAGACAGGCGTTCGCGTTAACAAGGAATCGAACAGTTTACTACTAGGGATTGGCATTACCAGTCCCACGGGACAATATGACAACATTTTCTTGAGTAACTACGCTGACCGCTATTTGGTTGATCCCATGCGGCGGCTGGAGGGGGTGGGGAATGTGCGTATTTTTGGGGAACGGCTTTACGCGATGCGGCTCTGGGTGGATCCCTTGAAACTAGCGGCTCAGGGGTTAACGATGGCGGATCTGGAAAGTGCGCTCCAGGAACAGAATTTACAAATTGGAGCGGGACAAATTGGGGCAGAACCCGCACCACCAGGGCAGGATTATCAACTGGATTTACGGGCAACCAGTCAGTTAGCCAACGTGGAAGATTTTGAAAATTTAATCGTAAAAGTGGGGGCCAATGGTTCCGTCATTCGCTTTAAAGATATTGGACGGGTGGAGTTGGGGGCACAAAGTTATGACAGTTTTCTGCGGTTTCGGGGTAAGGAAGCCGTGGGGTTGGGAATTTACCAGCTATTGGATAGTAACGCCCTAGAGGTTGCACAGCTAGTTAAAGACGAAATGGCCCGGTTAGCGGAGAACTTCCCGCCGGGCATTGAGTATCAAGTCGCCTTTGACACGACGGAATTTGTCAAAGAGTCCCTATCCGGAGTGCTTAGAACCCTCTTGATTGCTGTGGGGCTAGTGATTCTGGTGATCCTGGTATTTTTACAGGATTGGCGTACCGCCTTGATCCCGGCATTAACCATTCCCCTGGCGCTGATCGGCACGTTTGCGTTTGTGAAGCTGTTTAATTTTTCGATTAATAGCCTGACGTTGTTTGGATTGACCTTGGCAACGGGGATGGTGGTGGATGACGCCATTATTGTGGTGGAGCAAATCACCCGGTTTATCAAGGTGCGCCATGAAGACCCCCAAGAGGCGGCCCAGGATGCCATGAAGGAGTTAACGGGAGCGGTTATTGCCACTTCGTTAGTCTTGATGGCCGTGTTTGTGCCAGTGGCATTCTTTCCGGGCACCACCGGGGCGTTATATCAACAGTTTGCCCTCACCATTGCTTTTTCCATTGTTTTATCCACCTTTTTGGCATTAACCCTAACCCCTTCCCTCTGTGCGCTGCTACTCCGGGAAGGGCAGGAACCGCCGCAATTTATTGCCTGGTTTTTTAATGGGTTTAATCGGTTGCTAGAAAGCCTCAGTCAGGGTTACGAAAGAGTATTAATGCTGCTCAGCCGTTTTCGGGTGTGGGTGATGGGCATTTTTATTCTATTGATCAGTGCGACGGTGTGGCTATATATCACTGTGCCCAACGCATTTTTACCGGAAGAAGACCAGGGCTATTTCATTACGATTATCCAAGCGCCCCAAGGAGTTTCGTTGCAATACACCAGTCGAGTAATGGCGGAAGTGGAGAAAGAATTACTACAAACGCCTGAAGTGACGGCTACGTTTGCCGTCGGAGGGTTTAGCTTTAGTGGCAATAGTCCCAACCAAGGGATCATATTTACCCGCTTAAAGCCTTGGGATGAGCGGCGATCGCCAGGGCAATCGGTGCAGGCTATTATCGGGCAACTGTTTGGTAAATTTTCCCAGATTCCGGAGGCCAATATTATCCCAATTAATCCGGCCCCCATTCGTGGTCTAGGACGCTTCGGTGGCTTTGATTTCCAAATGCAGGATCTACGGGTCAATAGTGAATTGGACACAATGGTAGCCACCCTGGGAGAAGTCCTGGGGGCAGCCAATGGGAATCCGGCCCTGAGTCGGGTGTTTAGTCAGTTCCAAGCCAACAGTCCCCAGCTATTAATTGAAGTTAATCGCAATCGGGCCAAAAGTTTGGGGGTATCGGTGGATGACATATTCCGCACGTTAGAGTCAGCCCTGGGGTCAAACTATGTCAATGATTTTGTCCTGCAAGGGCGAACTTATCGGGTTTATATCCAAGCGGATCAGCAATACCGGGATAACCCAGAAGACATTAATCAGCTGTATGTCCGTAGCCAAGACGACACCATGATTCCCCTGGCAAACTTAGTTTCTGTAACCTCTGGTGTGGGAGCGCCGGTGATTACCCACTACAATTTATTCCGCTCGATCGCCATTTCCGGATCAGCGGCGACGGGGATCAGTACGGGACAAGCTATGCGGGCCATGGAGGCGATCACCCAGCAGGTAATGCCCCCCGGATTTGACTATCGTTGGTCGGGGATTTCCTTGGAAGAAATGAGTTCCCAGGGCCAAGCACCGGTGATTTTTGGGCTAGGACTACTGTTTGTCTTCTTGGTGTTGGCGGCCCAATACGAAAGTTACATTGACCCGATTATTATTCTGTTGGCAGTGCCCTTGGCAATTCTCGGCGCGTTGACTGCTCAGACGCTCCGGGGCTTCCCCAATGACGTTTACTGTCAGATCGGTCTGGTGATGCTAATTGGTCTTGCCAGTAAAAACTCCATTCTGATTGTTGAATTCGCTAACCAACTCCGTGCCCAGGGTTATCCCATTGCCAAAGCGGCGATCGCCGCCGCCCATGACCGGTTACGCCCTATTTTGATGACGGCCTTTTCCACTTTGTTAGGCATCTTCCCACTGGTGATTGCCACTGGCGCGGGGGCAGGGAGTCGTCAGGCATTGGGAACAGCCGTCTTTGGGGGGATGTTGGTGGCTACGTTTTTAAGTTTATTTGTCGTCCCGATTTTGTATATCGTCATTAAAAGCCTGAGCCAACGAGTGCTGCATCCCTCGGATAAATCTGTGCTGTAAACCTCAATGCGAGACCATAGCAGATTTAATTAACCGTAACGTGACCCCTTAACGGGGGCGACGGCGGTTACGATCATTTTTGGGTTTCGCTACGGTAGCGGACGGCGCACTGTTCTTCCGATTCGGGTTTACGTTGGGGTAATTTCCGCCTGGTGGAGGTTGTTGATTTAATTGGGGGTTATGTTGGGGAGAATTGTCATAAAGCATTTGGCGACTTTGGCTGACCACCCGCATCAAGTCGGTTAAATTATTTTCCAACCGACCCAGCACGTTATCCGCGTAGTTGTCTGCATCCCGCTGAATATCATGGGCTTCATGCACCGTTTGTTGACGAAACTGATGCATCTCTTGATGGCTGACCTGCTTCAGTTGCTCAATTTCATTGAGGGTTTGTCGCTGCAACGTGTCACATTCTTGCTGAATTTGTCGCTGTAGATTGTCGCATTCTTGTTGTACCTGATAGCGATATTGATCCGCTTCTTGTTGGACTTGCTGCAAAATACGTGACTCATCCCGAATTTGTTGCGCTTCTTGGTGGGCTGTATCAATAATTTGTTGCCCTACAGCCTCTGCCTTCTGGAGAATCTGCTCTTCCCGCTCTAATACGGCGATCGCCCGCTGAACCGCTTCGGGAATAAATCCAGAAATCAGATCAACTTGATCCAGTAGCTTTTCTTCGTCAATCACATTCCATGACGTCAATGGGATGTGAAAACTATCGTAGATAATATCCTGTAAATCTTCTAATTGTTTTTGGATACTAAAATCCACAGCCTGGCTCGGCACAATGGCGCTGTTCTCAGTGACTTCGGGTTTGGCTTCGTCTCGACGGGTCATGGTGTGTTAGGTAAGCGTGGGCTGAGGCTTGAAGGCAATAGAGTAGAACAACGGAGAGTTAAGCGTAGCAGGCTAGGATATCAGGCTCAATAACATCGGGGACAAGATGCTCCACATTACCACCGAACCTAGCAATTTCTTTGACAATACTACTACTTAAAAAGCTATATTCCTTAGCTGTGGCTAAAAAAACTGTTTCAATGCCATCCCATAAAGTTTGGTTTGTATGGGCCATCTGCAACTCTTTTTCAAAATCCGAGAGTACCCGTAGGCCCCGGAGTAAAACTTTGGCTTGTTGTTGCTTGGCATATTCCACCGTTAAACCGTTAAAGCTGTCCACTCCCACGTTAGGTAAATGTTGGGTGCATCGCTGAATCTGTTCTAACCGTTTTTCCACGGGAAACAGAGATTGTTTGCTCGGATTACAAAGCACCGCCACAATAATTTTATCGAAGAGGCGACTACCCCGCTCAATGATGTCTAAGTGACCGAGGGTGATGGGGTCAAAACTACCGGGATAAATAGCGATCACAAGTAATAATGTAAAAACCAGGTAAAAATACTTGCCTACAGCGCCATTGTCAGGGGTGAGAGGGAAACTGGCAAGGGGGTTGAGCCAGCAATTGTCAGCAATATTCTACGAAGGATTCGAGTGCTGCGCCTATGTTTGAGAAGTTTTTCGTGGGGTAACTATCCACCCTGTGGTGCTCGATACGCGAAAGAAAATGTCGATTCATGGCCCAATGGCGAAACTCAACCCTGCGATATGAAGCTTTTTCCGATAAAGTTTGTACTTTTCGCATGTTTCATCATCCTCTAGCCCACTCCCCTGAATTTTGGGCTCGTCAACATATATTCCTGAGTTCCACAGCGAAAACAGGTACAATCAATAGATTGTTTTGCCATTTCGGCGCTCGTATTAGGTAATTAAGTGCAACTTCAATCTCCACCGGTGGGTCAAAGCCACCCAACACCCCCATCACAAGAACTGCCGTTTACGCTACAGGATCTGAAAGCGGCCATTCCCCCCGATTGTTTTGAACCCTCTGTAGGTCGATCCCTGGCCTACTTTTTTTTGGATATTGGCTTAGTTGCGGGTTTTTATGCCCTGGCAGCTTACCTAGATTCTTGGTTCTTCTACCCTATTTTTTGGGTAATTCAAGGAACGTTGTTCTGGTCGTTGTTTGTGGTCGGACATGATTGTGGTCATGGATCATTTTCCAAGTCGAAATGGCTGAATAATTTTATTGGACACTTGAGCCATACGCCGATTCTGGTTCCCTTTCATGGTTGGCGCATTAGTCATCGCACCCACCATGCCAACACGGGTAATATCGACACAGATGAAAGCTGGTATCCGGTTTCAGAAGCGAAATATGACCAGATGCCTTGGTACGAAAAGCTCTTTCGCTTTTATCTACCGCTGTTAGCCTATCCTCTATATCTCTTTCGACGATCGCCAAATCGAGCGGGATCACACTTTTTGCCCAGTAGCGGACTCTTTCGTCCCTCTGAAAAATGGGATGTTATCACGAGTACCCTCTCCCTCGTTGCATTTTTGGGTTTATTAGCAGGCTTAACGGTTCAATTTGGTTGGCTATTTTTAATCAAGTTTTACCTCATGCCCTATGTCGTGTTTGTCATTTGGTTGGATCTGGTGACCTTTCTGCACCATACGGAAGATGATATTCCCTGGTATCGAGGCGATGATTGGTATTATCTCAAAGGGGCCTTATCCAGCATTGACCGGGATTACGGTTTCATTAACCCCATTCACCATGATATTGGTACCCATGTGGCCCACCATATTTTTTCTAATATGCCCCACTACAAACTCCAACGAGCCACCGAAGCGATCAAACCAATTTTGGGCGACTACTATCGTATTTCCCGCGAGCCGATCTGGTCAGCGTTTTTCAAGTCTTACATAGCCTGCCATTTTGTCCCCAATGAAGGATCTGCCGTCTACTACCGTTCTCCTTCCAATGCTGGCTATGACCAGCGGGGTTAAGCCTTTAAACGAAACAACCTGAGAGCGATTACATGATTTGGGGCATGCCATATGTGTCCCTTTTTTATGGCTTGATGGAGGCGGTGCAACATTTTTATTTGGTTGAATGTTTGCCTCCCATACATATAAATTTTAGAGGTACGTCCTCAAATCTTGCCTACGTCATGCCATCGATCCTGGAACAGTTAAATCAACAATTTGCCCAAGCATTAGACGGGCATTTTTCGCCGGATGTGCACCTCCCCCAGCCGTTGGTGGTACCCGCCAGTAATCCCAAGTTTGGGGACTTTCAATGCAATATTGCTTTGCCGTTAGCGAAGCAACTGGGGCAGCAACCAAGGGCGATCGCCACAGATCTGGTGGCAACGGTAGATGTTAGTCATTTCTGTGAGCCGCCCACCATCGGAGGGCCGGGGTTTATTAACCTGAAGCTGTTACCGGATTATTTAATTAGTCAACTGTTGGCCGTACAAACTGACGAACGCTTAGGGGTTGAACCCATGCCAACGGGCGATCGCCTGGTCATTGATTTTTCCAGTCCCAATATCGCCAAAGAAATGCATGTGGGTCATTTACGCTCCACTATCATTGGAGATTGCCTGGCGCGGGTCTTAGAATTCCGGGGCTATGACGTGCTGCGACTCAACCATGTGGGGGACTGGGGGACTCAGTTTGGCATGTTAATTAGCTATTTGCGGGAGGTTTACCCCGATGCCTTAACCCAGCCGGATGCCTTAGCGATCAGTGATTTGGTGACCTTTTATAAAAAGGCAAAACGACGCTTTGACGAAGATGAAGACTTCCAGGAAACGTCACGGCAGGCAGTGGTGGGGTTGCAGGCCCATGACCCAGAGAGTATTCAGGCGTGGCAGTTACTCTGTGATCAATCCAGAAGGGCGTTCCAGTCTATTTACGACATTTTGGATATTGCCATTGAAGAACGGGGAGAGTCTTTTTATAATCCGTTTTTACCGCAAGTGTTAACGCGCCTCCAAGAAAAAGGGTTAGTGGAAGCAGACCAGGGAGCCCAATGTGTTTTCCTTGATGGCTTTACCAATAAAGACGGCGATCGTCAGCCATTAATTGTGCAAAAGTCTGATGGCGGGTTTAACTATGCCACCACAGATTTAGCGGCGTTAACCTATCGCTTTGGAGAAGATAAGGCCAAAAAGATTATCTACGTGACGGATGCTGGCCAAGCCAACCATTTTGCCCAGGTGTTTCAAGTTGCCCAGAAAGCGGGCATTATTGCTAGCCCCGACCAGGTGGTGCATGTTCCCTTTGGTTTGGTGAAAGGGGACGATGGAAAAAAACTGAAGACCCGCTCAGGGGAAACCATCCGCCTGAAAGATTTACTGACGGAAGCGGTCAGCCGGGCCGAGCAGGATTTACGGCAACGGTTAGCGGCAGAAGACCGGGAAGAAACCCCTGCCTTTATTCAAACCGTGTCGCAACGGGTGGGCATTGCCGCTGTCAAATATGCCGACTTAAGCCAGAACCGCACCAGCGACTACATTTTCAGCTTCGATAAAATGCTCGCGCTCCAGGGCAATACTGCCCCCTATATGCTGTATGCCTATGCCCGTATTCAAAGCATTAGCCGCGGAGGAAACGTGGATTTTGCCCACCGGGAACCCGGAGAAATTGTCTTGGCTGAGCCGGGGGAGTTGGCCCTAGCGAAAAGCATTTTGCAGTTCCCCGATGTCATTCGTGCTGTCGAGAATAGTTTGTTGCCCAATCGCCTCTGTGATTACCTCTACGAGTTGAGTAAAACCTTTAATCGCTTTTATGAGAATTGCCCCGTCTTAAAAGCCCAAGATCCCCAACGGCGATCGCGCCTGCTGCTGTGTGATTTAACCGCCCGAACCTTGAAACTAGGGTTATCATTGCTGGGCATTCCTGTGGTTGACCGGATGTAATGGAACCAGATACATTGCTTTCTAAATCAACTATTGCGGTTTTCAGTCAAGGTCAGTGTGACCACATCACAAATACTCGAAGACATCTCACAACAGAAAAACAAGACTCCTTGAAATTGACAAATTATTCCTATCCCCAGTATCTCCGCCGTCCACAATCAAACGGACTACATCATCCCTGATTTAGGCTCAATATTTTTTATGGTAGAATCAACTATAAATAGTGCTGGAGTTTATTATTTGTGTTCACTGCTGTTGCCCCTCGTTCTGCTCAAATTCCCGCTGACATAGTCGCTGCAATCCAGGCATTAAAGCAGGATATGAATGCGGTCATCCTGGCCCACTACTATCAAGACGGAGCGATTCAAGATATTGCTGACTTTTTGGGAGACTCTCTAGCCTTATCCCGTCAGGCAGAGGCAACCAACGCCGGAGTGATCGTGTTTGCAGGGGTTCATTTTATGGCGGAAACTGCGAAAATTTTAAACCCCGGCAAACTGGTTTTGCTTCCTGACCTAGAGGCGGGATGTTCCCTCGCGGATAGTTGCCCTCCGTTGGAGTTTGCTGAGTTTATTGCCCAATACCCAGACCATGTGGTGATTAGCTACATCAACTGCACAGCAGAAATCAAAGCCCTCAGCGATATTATTTGCACCAGTTCCAATGCGGTCAAAATTGTCGAGCAGTTACCCCCGGACCAAAAAATTATTTTTGCCCCGGATCGTAATCTCGGACGTTATGTCATGAAGCAAACTGGCAGGGAAATGGTGTTATGGCAAGGGAGTTGCATTGTCCATGAAACTTTTTCGGAACGACGTTTATTAGAGCTAAAGGCAAAATATCCCGCTGCCGCCATCATTGCCCACCCTGAGTGCGAAGCTTCTCTGCTCCGTCATGCAGATTTTATTGGTTCCACCACCGCATTATTAAACTTTTCCCAGTCCCATCCGGCGACCCAGTTCATTGTGGGCACAGAACCAGGCATTATTCACCAAATGCATAAGGCTTCCCCCAACAAGCAATTTATTCCCCTGCCCAGTACCAGTAATTGTGATTGTAATGAATGTCCCTACATGCGCTTGAATACTTTAGAAAAGCTTTACTGGGCAATGGAGCGGCGATCGCCAGAAATTATTTTGCCGGAAGCTACACGAAAAGCAGCGTTAAAGCCAATTCAGCGGATGCTGGATATGTCCTGAATTTCCAATTCGAGCGAATAATATCGCCCAAGTACCAGGTAACTAGCGTCAGGCATATTTTTTGAGGGAGCGGATGGGGACTTTACGGTAACAGAATTGATTATGGATTGTTTACTGAAACCGAATTCCTGCCTGTTTGAGCCGATTCAACGCTTCTAGAAGGCGATCGCCATCGGCAATTAAACTCAAGCGGACATAGCCTTCACCCCCTTCTCCAAACGCATTTCCTGGTGTCAAAACAACCCCGGTAGTTTCCAATACGGAGAGGGCAAAATCAGTAGAGGTTAAGCCTAGGGGACAGGGAACCCAGAGGTACATCGTGGCTTGAGACGGTTTGATGAACCACCCTAATTCTGACAAGCCAGTAATCACTAAATCCCGTCGTTTTTGGTAGCGTTTCCGGTCTGTGTCAATAAAACTTTCAGGTAAGCTCAGGGCCGTTTCCGCTGCTTTTTGCACAACCCGGAAAATACCATAATCTAAATTGGTTTTCAGGGTACGCAGGCCCTGAATAATTTCAGCATTTCCCACCACAAACCCCACACGCCACCCCGCCATGTTATAGGTCTTTGAAAGGGTAAGAAATTCTACGCTCAATTCCTTAGCACCAGGGATTTCCAGCAAACTAGTGGGCTGGTAGCCATCAAAAGCGAGTTCGGCATAACACAGGTCATGAACCAACATCACCTGATAATGGTGGGCCCAATCCACAATCGCTTCATAAAATTCACGGGGAGCTGTCGCTGTGGTGGGATTATTCGGATAATTAAAATAAAGAACTTTTGCCCTCCGGGCAACTTCATCGGGAATCTGATCCAGCTGAATGAGCCAATCATTTGCGGCTGAAAGCTTGAGGGGATAGATTTCTCCCCCTGCTATCACCGGTCCTCGAAAATGGACTGGATAGGAAGGAGTAGGAACCAAGACCAAATCCCCTGGATTGATATAAGCCAGCGCTAAATGTCCCAGTCCTTCTTTGGAGCCGATTAAGGGTAATGCTTCCGTCTCGGCACTCAGCTCCACTCCATATTGCCGCCCATACCAGCGGGTGATGCTCCGGCGAAAACTCTGGGTGCCTTCGAAGGGAGGATAACCGTGGGAGTCGTCTGATTGTAGCTCGGCGATCGCTGCTTCGATGATGGGCTGAGGCGCTTTGCCATCAGGGTTCCCCATGCCTAAATCAATTAGGTCTAATCCCTGTTCCCGCGCTTTGGCTTTTAGTTCATCCAAACGAGCAAAGACATAAGGTGGTAGCTTTTGTAAGCGATCAGCTCGGTTCATCCAATTCAGACTCATTACCACAGCGGAAAAAATATGTAATCAATTATCTTCGCATTTTTAGGGACGATAGCCAGGGTTATGTGTCGGCGGTTCTTGGAATTTCATCTCTGCACTAGAAAAAGTAACTGTTGGAGTCTGCTTGGGCGTCACTAATAAAATTTTGTACTAACCCTTGGTAATAACGTAATTTATCGTCTACCCAACCTCGCTCATCACTGTTGGCATAGAGATGCACCAACGGCTCTCCCGCATCTGGCAAAATCAATACCCAGCTATCCCCACTTGGAAATCTGATCTTCACACCATCGATGAGTTCAATGGGCTGATCGCGATGAATTTCCACCAAATGGCGCATTAATGCCCCTTTCATCTTCCAAGAGCACCGCACCGTACAAGTGTCGTAATACACTGGGGGGAGTTCGGCTCGGATCGCCCCTAACGTCCGTCCCTGAAGCGTTAACATTTCCATTACTTTGGCGATACAAAACATGGCGTCAAAGCCAGGATGAAGGCGGGGAAAAATGAAGCCAGTTTCGCCACTACCCCCTAACACCACATTATGGTTTGATTGGGCGGCGGCCATTAAGGCGGTGGGATTGGCCTTGGTTCGCAGTACTTTTGCCTGGTGACGGCGTGCTAAGGTCTCCACGGCACTAGATGCTTGTACCGGAACCACCACGGTACCTTTGGGGTAAGCCGTTAACACCATGTGAATCATTAAGGCAGTGAGTAATTCTCCTCGAATGGGTAGCCCCTGTTCATCCACCAAAATCAATTGTTCCCCGTTTGCCGACACCTGCACACCTAGGTTCGCTTGAAGCGCCGTTACCACTTGCCCGAGTTGATCCAATAGTTCTTCCCGTTCAACATTGGATACCGCCGTTTGTCGCAAACTTGCGTTCAATACCACTGCATCACAACCAAACTTCGCCAACAGTAAGGGTAGAATCGCGCCCGAAACACCATAGGCGTAGTCAATGACGATTTTATTCCCCCCCCCATTGTTGAGCACGTTGATGTTGAGCAGGGTTTCAAAGGTGTTGCTATAAGTTTCTAACACCTGGGCTGGATAGGACATATCACCAATTTGTGGAATGCTAACCCGCCGTAAATCTTCTTTGAAGTAGGCTCCTTCAATCTTTTTTTCGGTGTTTTTAGAAATATTGATCCCCTGACTATCGAGGAATTCAATTAACAAATGTTGAGGCCGGTCTGGGTGGATACGGACATGAACCCCTCCCACCACATCGAGCTGGGGAATCATGGTCCGGGCAATGGGGATGGCGGTAGCTTCCAAATTTTGGATATTGACTCCCACTGACATTAACCCCGCGATCAGGGAGCGAGTAACCATACGGGAAACATTTCGCTGATCGCGCGACACGACAATCTCCGCTCCGGGTTTGAGGGACGAACCATAGGCCGCACCGAGCTTCACCGCAAACTCTGGGGTCATATCGATATTCACAATGCCCGACACCCCCCGTTGGCCAAAGAGGTTGCGATGCCCGGTACTGCCCCAAATTAAATTGATATTTAAAATCGCACCAGGTTCGACTCGCTTGCTGGGCCAGACTTTGACATTGGCGTTAATTTGGGCTTCTTCCCCAATGATTGATAAGGGGCCAATCACCGCGCCTTCTAAAACCTTAACCCGCCGTTCGATACGACACCCTCGACCCACCACACAGGCAGAGAGAACCGATTCATCCCCAATCAGAACGCTGTTCCACACTACCGTGCGATTGAGTTCTGCACCAGCGCCAATGGTGACGTTGTCCCCCAAGATAGTCCCTGCTTCCAGTCGAGTATCGGGACCAATGTGGCAATTGTCTCCAATCACCACCGGCGGAATTAAATGGGCCGTCTGGTCAATAAAGGTGTTCTCGCCAATCCAAATGGCTTCTTTTGTCTGGGTTTCGGTAAATTCTAGGGTGACTTTCTGTTCCAGGGCATCATACTGCGCTTCCCGGTAGGCTTCCAAATTACCAACATCACACCAATATCCTTCAGCAACATAGCCGTAGATTGGTTCTTTTTTTTGCAAAAGCAGGGGAAAAAGGTCTTTTGAAAAGTCACATTCTTCGTTGGGGGGTAAATATTCCAACACTTCGGGTTCCAAAATATATGTTCCCGTATTGACGGTGTCTGAAAATACTTCTGAGGTGGAGGGCTTTTCCAAAAAACGCTGGATACGCTGGTCATCATCCGTAATCACCACCCCAAACTCCAGAGGATTGATCACCCTGGTGAGTATTAGGGTTGCTTTCGACTTTTTGGCTTGATGAAAGGCGATCGCCGCTGTGAGGTCAAAGTCGGTAATGCTGTCGCCACTGATAACCAAAAACGTATCACTGAGTAATTCTTCAATATTTTTGACGCAGCCTGCGGTTCCTAATGGATGTTCATCTTCCACGGCATAAGTCATCTGCACCCCATACTCACTGCCGTCCAGAAAAAAGTCCCGCATGGCATCGGGTAGATAATGCAAGGTGGCAATAATTTCTTTGATATTATGGCGCTTGAGTAGATGGATAATATGGGCGGCGATCGGCTGGTTAACAATCGGCACCATTGGTTTAGGTAATTCACAAGTTAGGGGACGTAAACGGGTCCCTGCTCCACCGGCCATCAACACGGCTCGCATCCCTTTTCCTCGGTATCATGATTTGGCTTCCATCTTAGGGGAAACTTTTGGTTGACGTGTGATCAATCATCAATTTTGACAGAAGGAACAAAATGCTTTGCTGCCTAATCTAGGAAGCTACCGAAATCGGTTGGGGATCCTAACGCAATTTTTAAAAAATTGTTACAAAAATTCGCAACTGAGCTAGGATGTTAAGCATATTTGCTTAGGCATGATCAGCATTTGGTCGTATCTATCCTGTGTGACTTAGATCCAGATTCTGGCCGAGGTTTCTTTCGCATCCGGAGCGGTCTTTTTAAAAGTCACCTCTCTGTAAGGCGTTGAAGTGGTGTGAGCATTGCGTTTACGGCGGTTCCACGTTGGCAAGGATTGCGTCTTTCGTATTTTTTTTCGTTGGAGATTTCTAAAACCCGTGGTTCAAACTACTGCTCCCGCTGTGACCGAAGAAAGTCAGGCTGTTATTGAAATTCAGGGAAAGGCATCCCTAAGCGGTGAAGTCCGCATCAGTGGCGCAAAAAATTCAGCACTGGCCATCATGGCGGGGACAATTCTGTGCTCTGACCAATGTCAATTAAGCAACTTACCGGCTCTCGCTGACATCAGTAAGATGTGCGAAATCTTGTCGGCGATCGGCGTTAAACTGACCCGAGATCAAGACCGAGTAGTGGTCGATGCTTCTGGTGTCGGGTCTGACCCTGCCCCTTACGAGTTAGTTTCGCAGCTACGGGCAAGCTTTTTTGTGATTGGTCCCCTGCTAGCCCGTCTGGGGATGACTCGAGTTCCGTTACCTGGAGGATGCGCCATTGGGGCTCGCCCGGTGGATCTTCATGTCCGGGGTCTCCAAGCCATGGGAGCTAATGTCCGGATTGAGCATGGCGTGGTTCATGCGAGCGTCCAAGGTAACCGGGGTCGGTTAACCGGGGCGAACATCCACCTCGACTATCCCAGCGTGGGGGCAACTGAAACCATCCTGATGGCGGCAACTTTAGCTGCAGGTGAAACCGTGATTGGCAATGCCGCTCGGGAACCAGAAATTATGGATCTGGCAAACTTCTGCCGCTCCATGGGGGCCAAAATCACGGGCGATGGTTCTAGCACAATCACAATTCAAGGGGTTGAACGTCTCCACAGTACCGACTTCCCTATCATTCCAGACCGGATTGAAGCAGCAACTTTTCTATGTGCCGGAGCCATTACTCAATCTGAAATCAGTCTCTTTCCTGTTGTGCCCGATCATCTCGCATCGGCGATCGCCAAATTGCGTGAAATTGGGCCCGGAGTCGTCATTGAAGCCCCTGACCGCATTCGTCTAATTCCTAAGCCACTGTACAGTGCGGATATTGAAACGTTGCCCTATCCTGGGTTTCCGACTGATATGCAAGCCCAATTTATGGCCCTACTGGCAGTTAGCCAAGGGAATAGTGTGGTCAAAGAAACTGTTTTTGAAAATCGTCTCCAGCATGTGGCTGAGCTGCAACGAATGGGCGCAAATATTAAAGCTAAGGGCAATACAGCCTTTATTCAAGGAGTTCCTTTTCTGTCCGGAGCGCCTGTAATGTCCACAGACTTGCGGGCATCTGCTGCCCTGGTTATTGCGGGTCTTGCGGCTGAAGGAACCACAATTGTCCAAGGCTTGAAGCATCTGGATCGGGGTTATGAAGACATCGTCGGTAAGCTGAGTAAGTTGGGCGCTAAACTTACCCGCATTGAACAACCCGTTTCTTTTTAATCACCATCAATACTGGTGTTTTGTCAGTCAAGGCATCAAAAAATCTTGTCAATTAAGACCGACGATACCGGATTAGCCCAGCACCAACCGCATCCAGAAATAACTGGTAATGGATTTGGCATCAATTGCTTCCCCAGCGGCGATCGCCTGCTCAAATTCCGTAAAACTCATCAAGACGACTTCAATATCCTCATCTTCATCCTGAGCCGGTGGAGAAGCTAGTTTCTCCAAGTCTTGGGCGATGAAAGCATAGATGATTTCATCAGAATAGCCCGGTGCCAATGGGAACTGACCGAGGGATTGCCATTGTTTAGCATGGTAACCAGTTTCTTCTTCGAGTTCCCGTAGAATTGTTGTTGCTGGCTCTTCTCCTGCTTCCACTGTTCCCGCCGGAAACTCCAACAGCCTGGTAGCCAACGCAAAACGGTATTGCCGCACTAAGACTAAATTGCCCTCTTTAGTAATGGGGACAGCTAATGCCCCTCCAGGATGTTGAATATATTCCCATTCCCCCACAATGCCATTGGGCAAACGGCGTTGACTGACATCAAAATTAAACTTACGTCCTTGGTAAAACAACCGTTTTCGGAGAACAGGGGCTGGTTCAGGGGATGAAGAATGCATAAAAACGGTGAATTATGATGGAACTACTTGATGATTTGAAACGAGGTAGAGCAGAGGCTCCCTGATCCCAGAAAAGAACCGCTAAGACAACCCGTTGTGATTAGCACTGCTAAATAATGACCCAGTTGGCATGATGCCATTAATCAGGGTGCATTAGACATGAAACCACCACAGCATAACCCCGGCGAAGCCAGACTGGTGGCCATTGAACTATAAGGGAATGTGTTTGCAACAACCATCTTTTGGGGAACCTGCTTATTCAGGTTGGGCACTCTTCATTTCAATGGAGCCAGAAAAAAAAGCGGCTTAACCGTTGTTTAGACTTTGTTTTAAGCTCGTGGTAAGGGTCGGATACTTAAAAGCAGAGCCCCTGTCGAGCAATCGTTGGGGAATGACTTGTTGTCCTTCTAATACCAACTTAGCCGCCTCCCCCAGCAACAGTTCTAGGGCAATATCGGGAACCGGTAACCAAGAAGGTCGTCCCAGTACTTGTCCCAGCGTTTGACAAAATTCTTTCATCCTGACTGGGTGTGGTGCCGTAGCATTATAGGTTCCTTGCATTGAGTCGTCGGCGATCGCCTGGAGAATAATCGCCACCAAATCCTGGCGATCAATCCAGGAAAACCATTGATTGCCGGTCCCCAACGGCCCACCAGCAAATAATTTAAAGGGCGGCAGCATTTTCCCTAATGCCCCCCCATCAGCCGCTAGCACGATGCCAAGGCGGAGGATAACAAGCCTAACCCCCAACGGTTCGACCATTTTAGCCGCAGCTTCCCATGCTTGACAGACTTCTGCCAGAAACCCTTGACCAGCAGGACTGCTCTCCGTAAATGTTTCAGTCTCGCTGGTGCCATAGAATCCAATGGCAGACGCAGAGATCATCACAGACGGTTTTTGTTCTGCCTTGGCAATCGCCTCAACTAATTTTGTCGTTCCTAGTTGACGGCTGGTCATGATGGCCCGCTTATACGCTGTACTCCATCGCTCAGAAATTGGCTCCCCAGCTAAATTAATAACTACCGTTTGTCCCTCAACACTGCCTTGCCAATCACCACTTTCGGTCGCGGTATAAGGAACAACTTCTAAGCCGGGAAACGCACTCGGTGGATATAGCTGATTCGCTTTACTGGGATTGCGAGCCAGGAGTGTCAGTTGATGTCCTGCCTGCTGCAGCTTCGGCACTAACACCTGTCCCACGAATCCCGTTGCCCCTGTGATTAAAATTTTCATCCGTCAAATCCTCACCCCAAATAGTACAAATCAGTCTCTTATTTTAACGGAGAGGCACAATTCATGCTGATGGGCAAATGGCGCAGCCGTTAAAATATCGATTAAGATATCGACGGTGCTGACAGTACACTCGAACTATCAAGATAAACCTAATACAACGCAAACAACCTCGTCTATCTGCCCAGGGAGAAGTTAGATTGATTCTGTCAAGTCGAATTTAAATTATTTTAATGCCATGCATAGGTATTTGATGACATTACCCGACTAAAGACTAAACGCAATCTTATAGTCCGCACCCATTTGTTGAACATCATCAATCCCATATCTAGCTGTTAAATTAATCTCTCCGTATACTATTACTCACTTGCAGAAAGTAGTAAATCATACAGAAAACTAGTATGCAAAAAATGAATACTAATGGGGTTTACTGTCTTAGCTTGTCCTAATTCCTAATTCTTTAACCTTGTTTGGGAACCTTTTGATAGGCAAATTCCTTCAATGGTTAAAACCGGAATGGTAATGGGTGTTACTGGCTGAATTTAAAACAAAAGAAAACATGTCTAATCCGATCTTGTCAAAATTGAATGTGGGTGAGAGGAGTCCAAGTGGTCGGACTAATACCTCGAATGGATACAGTACATCCCCTAATTTCTGGGGAAGATTTCGCCGTCAAATTCCGCTTTCGTGGCTAGCTTGTATTCCTTTGACCGCGATAATTTTCGTTGTTTGGCATGCGGCAGCCGTCGCTCAAGATGTTGAAATTGTTGACATCACGATTGAAAGTGTCAACGGTAATGTTGAACTTTTACAGGGTTACCTCAATACCATCTGGATTTTGATTGCTGCGGTGCTGGTGATCTTTATGAATGCAGGCTTCGGCATGCTTGAAACAGGGTTCTGTCGCCAGAAAAATGCCGTCAACATTTTGACTAAAAACCTGATTGTGTTTGCCCTTGCCACCATTGCTTATTGGGCAATCGGGTTTTCCATCATGTTCGGGACGGAAGGTAATTCATTGTTTGGCTTAGGAGGGTTTTTCCTCGCTTCTGAAGACCCCGCGATTTATGGCTTGGATCCTTTTCCCGCCGGTCTGCCGATTTCTGTATTCTTTCTCTTCCAGGTGGCCTTTACGGCAACCGCAGCTACCATCGTTTCGGGGGCAGTGGCGGAAAGAATTAAGTTTACGGACTTTCTGATTTTTAGCGTCTTATTGACCGCAGTCGCTTATCCTATCACGGGTCACTGGACTTGGGGCGGTGGCTGGTTAGGCGAAATGGGCTTGGGCTTTAGTGACTTTGCTGGCTCCACCATCGTTCACTCTGTGGGGGGCTGGGCCGCTTTAGTAGGAGCTTTTGTTTTAGGTCCCCGTTTAGGAAAATATGTCGATGGTCGTCCGGGTGCTATCCCTGGGCACAGTATGAGTCTTGCCATGTTAGGTTGCTTGATTCTTTGGATCGGCTGGTTTGGTTTTAACCCCGGTTCAGAATTGGCTGCCAACGAAAACTGTGCTTACATCGCCGTCACCACAAACCTATCGGCAGCCGCTGGTGGTATCACAGCAACATTTACCTCTTGGTCTAAAGATGGTAAGCCAGACTTATCCATGGTAATCAACGGTATTCTGGCCGGTCTGGTCGGTATTACGGCGAGCTGTGCGGGGGTCTCCTATGTCTCTGCGGTCATTATTGGGGCGATCGCCGGTGTGATTGTTGTCTATTCAGTGGCCTTTTTTGACAGCATCAAGATTGATGACCCCGTCGGTGCAATTTCCGTCCACTTGGTCAATGGTATTTGGGGAACCCTAGCTGTTGGCTTATTCGACAAAGAATTGGGCCTTTTCACCGGCAACGGTATTGGCCAACTGATTATTCAGATTATTGGCATTGCTTCGATTGGTGGCTTTACCGTTGCTTTCAGCTTTGCCGTTTGGCTAGTCCTCAAAGCAACATTGGGTGTCCGGGTAACTAAAGAAGAAGAGCTGATAGGGTTGGATATTGGAGAACATGGCATGGAAGCCTATCACGGCTTTGTGACGGAATCGGATACCCCTTTGCCAGTAGCGGTATACCAGGAGAATAAGGCGCATTCATTTTTGATTACATGCAATTAAATTGGGAGTCAGCATCAATGCTGGCTCTTTTTTTTGAGAAAAAATGCTGGAACTGGAACCTCACATGCCGCAAATGCTATATCAATAACCCCAATATCGCCACCTCACGATCGCCAAATAACAGAACCCACCAAAAATTAATCAATCATCCATTCGACTCTGTAAAACTAATTCAGATCATCGATATTTTTAAAAAAACAATAGTCGCACCCAACGAATACCGATGAAAAGAATGGCGTAAACAAACAGCAAAAATAGGGTGTTACGTAGTTGGCTTAATCCGGCAAACAAGTTCTCCATATCTGGCCCCTCCTCATCGGCGATCGCCTGAAAAAAGGAGGCTGAACGAATCGCCAGTAAACTAACAATGATAAAAAGGGGCTGCTTAATCGCGGAGCGTACCAGATCAAAAAAAACGAGGTCCTCTATCGGCTTTTTGAATATATCAGTACATTCGTTGGATCCACCCGGCTTAGGTAGTTTATGAGACCAACAATATCTAGGACAAATCCCAAAATGGACGCAACCGCCCAAAGATAGCCAACATTCCGGAGCTGTTTACTTAACTGTCGGATTAGGGTTCGTTGGCTGCGGTCGAAGACAATAGATGGAGGCATTTTTCTCAAACGGAAGCTAAATGTCGATTAATCAAACCAACCAATATCATCATCGGTTAAAGAGCTAGACGGTTGGACAGGCGCAACGTAACGAGCCGTTAGAGGTCTGGGCAGCGGGGTTAAGGACGCTGGTTTTGGGGCTGGGGCAATACTAGACGAAACAGGGGGGCGACGCTTTTTTGACTCTGCTTCTAAGTGCTGAATTTGAGCATAGAGTTTACTGACCAATTGTTTTTCTGCGGTCAAAGCTTCCTGAACTGTTGTTAAATTGGTTAGCTGTTCCGTCAAGCGTTTGACAGCAGATTGTTCTTTCTTGAGACGTTTTTCCAGATTTTTAATTTGTTGATTCGCCGTTTCCAGTGTTTTCGAGTGGGTGATGACGGCTTGTTTTTGTTCTGCTAGCTGGGTCGTCAATTGCACTACTTGATTTTTTTCTGCTTGTAGTGCAGCTTTCACCCCGGCAAGTTCTGCGGCAGCCGTTTGATCTGGTTGAGATCTTGATTTCGTGGCGACCTTTGGCACATCGGCGGCGGGAGTTTTATTCGTCACCGACTTCGATATATCTTGGGGGCTGGAGGATGGGGTGCCCGGCGCGATGGTTTCCGACAAAGAAGGGGATTCGGCGCTCTTTCCAGAATCGGGAGAGATTTCTTCTCTGAGGAGGTCGGATAAACGTTTTTTGCTCATCGCCAGCTAGGGTCTTGGATGAAGGGTATTTCCATTAAACCTGATTAGGGTTAGCTTGTTGGGCCAGACAAGGATTGAATCAGAAGAAAAGAGCCGCTTTATCCCTAATTCGTTAACGATAAGTAGATGAGTCTAAAATTTCCGATGTATATCACGAAATGTAAACTAACGTGAAACCCTTTGATGGCAAAAGTTTTATTCGATTCCTCCCCGAGAGATATAGCGGGGTTTTATTGCGCCTATCCACTCAGCGAGAGATTGATCTTTTAGCCAATCCGAGTCCATTCGCTCAATCGCCATAAATAAATAAACCAAATTCCCGCAATGAGTGCGCCCAGATTCCAGCGAATAGAATTTTTATACAGTTGAAACTGTCTCGCTTTTCCAGCCTCTGACACCCCGGTTTTAAATTTTGCTTGCGTACTGTCCATAAATTTGGTCAAGTCAGTTTTGATCGCGGTAAGGGGCTGCCCGGGCTTCGCTTGAATGGAAAGTCCTGCCTGTTGAAGCTCAGAGAGAAGTATTTGCAACTGTTCTTGAGTGGCGATTGCCGAGACTTGAGACTTGACCCTTTCGATAACTTCTATGCGTTGATCCTGTCGGGAGAGCAAATTACGCTTGTTAATCTCATTAATCCTGACGGTGTTCACAATACCGAGCGGTACCATGAGCAAATAAAACAACCCCAGCACTAGGCAAAGCCAAGATAACACTTTGACCAAAGAAAATTCCCACCGCCGCCGCTCCAAATCCGCCCCAAAAAAGACGAGGGCAAATCCTAGCAGAGGGATAATAACCTGCTCCACAAATCCCCCAATGGTTTGAAATTCCCAATTAGGATTCATAAATTTAAGGGGAACCAGGAGGTAAATCCATTGCATTAAGGTAAAAATCAAGAAAGCATATCCCACCCAACGGATCACCTTAACTGATTGACGAAAGGCAAAATCCCCCTCATGAAGTTCTCCCACCTGTGCTTTCAGGAGATCTGTATCACTGGGTAATAAATTACGATCAGGGGGATGCATCATACAAGTCAGGCTAAATGCAGAAAGATTAACCGAAATCATAAGCTGGGGAGGGACATGATGCAATGTATTGCAACTCTTAACTCAGGCTATGATCACTCCCCTGACTACCTTAACTATGCTTAACCCACATGAACTGCCTAGCAGAATGGATTTTGTCCAAGAACCGATGATCCCGGTCGTCGGTCAGTGGATCGCGGACAGCCCTGGAACCATTTCCTTGGGGCAAGGTGTGGTGTTTTATCCGCCACCACCCCAGGTTGCAGAAGCGGTGGCCGCTGGCTTACGAGAAAATCAGTTGCACCAATATCACCCTGTCCAGGGATTACCCGCCTTACAGACGGCGATCGCCCAAAAATTAGCCCTCGATAATGATATCCGGGTTCATGATGACCAACAGGCGATTGTCGTGACGGCCGGGGCCAATATGGGTTTTATGAATGCGGTGTTAGCCATTACCCAACCCGGTGATGAAATTATTGTCAATACGCCGTATTACTTTAACCATGAAATGGCAATACGGATTGCGGGATGCGAGCCGGTTTGTGTCCCGACTAATGATCAATATCAGTTACAGGTGGATTTGATTGCGGCGGCCATCACAGAGCGCACACGGGCAATTGTCACCATTTCTCCCAATAACCCGACTGGGGCCGTTTACCCCGAAGCGACCCTACGGGCGATCAATCAACTGTGTCGCCAACAGGGTATTTATCACATCCATGATGAAGCTTATGACTATTTTGCCTATGACGAAACGCCTCTCTTTTCGCCGGGGGCGATCGCCAAGAGTGAACCTTACACCATCTCTTTGTTTAGTTTGTCGAAAGCCTATGGGTTTGCGGGATGGCGGATTGGTTATATGGTCATTCCCCAGCCCTTACTCCTGGCGGTTAAAAAGATTCAAGACACCAACCTAATTTGTCCGGCCGTGGTGTCCCAAGTGGCGGCGATCGGCGCGTTAGGGGTAGGAAAAACCTATTCCCAGCAATTTTTACCGGAAATCGCCGCTTGTCGCCAACAACTATTAAATGCCCTTAGTCGCATCCCTGGCGTTTGTCGATTGGTCGTTCCCCAAGGGGCTTTCTACGCATTTATTGAAGTCTTCTCGGAACACTCGGACACAGAACTGGTGCGACGCTTAATTCTGAATCATCAAGTAGGGGTTTTACCCGGCTCTACCTTTGGCATCGAAAAGGGCTGTTACCTGCGCATTGCCTACGGTGCATTACAAAAAAGCACCGTTAACGAAGGAATTGTCCGTCTTGTGAAAGGATTACAAGCCGAGTGTTAATCCCACATTCAGCAGTTTAAAATGTAAAAAATTTATTTAAAGCTTGGCGTTCGCGCTACATCAAAGCAAAAACACCTAACTTTTATTTACAATCTCGCAAGCTGAGGCTAACTAGGGCTTCCCTCAAGACTGGAGTAGATGTCAGGGGGCAATTCCAAAAGCTCTAAAATCCTTTGTTGCAGCGAATTGAGAGGGGAGACATGACCATACTCTTCGTCTTTGACTTTGACTTTAACGATGGTCAGTGACAAGTGAGGTGGCCCCAGTAGTCTCCTGCCCCGATGCCAAGCTCCGGAGCAAGGGCCGCATGATTTTACCGGAGCGGGTTTTGGGTAACACATCGGTAAAACGAATTGCCGTCGGACGGGTAATCCAAAAGTCTTATAATTATTAGACTAATAACTTTGTCAGTAATAGCTTTTTCAATCTAGTCTACTTATGGGAAACAGTAATCAACCTATTGTTTTAAGTTTTTTTTCCGGAGCAATGGGAATAGATTTAGGGCTAGAAAAAGCTGGATTTCAAATAAGTCTTGCCTGTGAGGTAGACAATTTTTGTCAACAAACTATCACCATCAATAAACCAAATGTTTCTTTGGTGTCAGACATCCGGAATTATTCAGCTCAGGAAATCAAGGAAGCTGCAGGACTAAGGTGGATCGATGATATTGACTTGATTGTAGGCATTCCTCCATGTCAAGCATTCAGTACGGCAGGTAGAAGGAAAGGGTTTGATGATGAGCGTGGCAATGTGTTTATAAAATACCTAGAATTATGTTTGGAATTACAACCAAAATATTTTGTGATTGAAAATGTGCGGGGACTCTTATCTAGTCCCTTAAAACATCGTCCCCATGATCAACGGGGTGAAGATTATCCTCCTTTACAAGAAGATGAGCTCAAGGGAGGAGCCTTAAATTTCATTCTGTATCGTTTAAATCGTTCTGGTTATGGATACTCTTTTAATCTCTATAATGCGGCTAATTTTGGCACGCCTCAAATTCGAGAGCGGGTAATTATCATTTGTGCGCGAAATGGAAGCATCCCTCCCTATCTAATGCCAACTCACGCCGAAAAAGGGGATTTTAATTTGCCAGCTTGGAAAACCCTCAAAACGGCGATCGCCGACTTAAAACACCATGATTATCTCCCTTTCCCAGAAAAACGGTTGCGTTACTATCGTTTATTAAAACCGGGAGAAAACTGGCGCAATTTACCTGATAATTTGCAGCGGGAGGCATTGGGAAAATCCTATTATGCAGGGGGGGGGAAAACAGGATTCTTTAGACGTTTAGCTTGGGATAAACCTTCACCGACTCTTGTTACACACCCAGCAATGCCAGCCACCGACTTGGCCCATCCAACAGAAGATCGCCCCTTATCTGTCCAAGAATATAAACGTATTCAAGAATTTCCAGATGATTGGCAATTTGCAGGGCCTTTAATTCAACAATATAAACAAATAGGCAATGCTGTGCCAATTAGCTTAGGCTTTGCCGTTGGTTGCCTGATTCGTCAATTGCTAGAAGGAAAAACCATAGAGCCTATTCCTTCCAATTTTAGATTTTCTCGTTATCGCAACACGAGGGATATGGAGTGGAAAATCGCGTTTGAGCAGAATAGAAAACAATGTATTCAAAATCATGGTGTTCATCAATTGGCTTTATTTTAATTCTGAGTGAAGAGTCTATTCAGTTAATTTTCGTTTTTTCAGATTCTATATAAGCAGTAACAAATTTTTTGAAGCCGGCTTCACTTAAGCTATAACCCTTCATTAATGGAGGTAATTTATCCCAGTTGGTAAATGATGGGCGGCCTTTCTTTGTGTCTTTAGAAAATGAGCGAAACCATTTTTGAATGTGAGTTCCATTCCGAATTGCGCTACTGGATGAATTTTCTGAATTATCTCGGTTTTTTATTTGAAGTGCGATCCATTCTTCTTGTTCATTTTTTCCTAAAAAATCAATTGCCCTGACAAATTCTCCACAACACCAACTCCAGTGACTACCTCGCAATTGAGAATCAATATACCGCTCTAATAAATTACCCACACAGTTCTCAGCACACATGGCTCGCTGATGTTCGAGCTTTATCCGTTCACACTCTTCTGGTGTATAACCATAAGCTGTTTGCATGATTACGGAAACCATTGCATCAGGGATAGTATTCGGCTCTGCGGGAAAGTCAGAGCGTCGATAGGCTTCAAAATAGCGATTAGCCAGTATTTGTAAACCGGCTTCGCTTTCTAAACTTGGCTTTTGGGGCTTAGTTTTACTGGTTCTCCAGGAGAGTTCATGGGGAAATTCTGCGAGAAATGAGCAAATTTCACTGAAAGAAATGATCAGACTTTGCTCATCTTCAGGGATAGCCATTTCCCCTGCAATGTTTTGGGCTTGTCGTTTGCTAAAGCTCAAGTTTGTCTCCCTACTCGATATTTAGAAACAAAGAATTGGATTAGATTTTTACCGAATAGCTCAATCGAGACCGCCTCTCAGCCCTTCTCTAGCTAACAAGACGGTACGCTGTTGCAAATCCAGTTAATCAACTACCCCCCACTGCGGAGCTTATCCAGCACCGAGCGGTCTTCCAAGGTTGAAGTATCCCCAGTAATCTCCTGCCCCGATGCCAAACTCCGGAGTAAGCGCCGCATGATTTTACCGGAGCGGGTTTTGGGTAACACATCGGTAAAACGAATTGCCGCCGGACGGGCGATCGCCCCAATTTCCTTGGTGACGTGCTGAACCAGTTCTTTTTTCAAGGTATCACTGGGATCTTGGCTCCCTTCCAAAGACACAAAGGCAAAAATTGATTCCCCTGTGATTTCATCGGGACAGCCCACCACGGCAGCTTCCGCCACCATCGGGTGAGATACCAGGGCTGATTCTACTTCCATTGTGCCGAGACGGTGACCAGATACGTTGATCACATCATCAACACGACCCATCACCCAGAAATAACCATCGTGATCTTTCCGCGCACCATCCCCAGCAAAATAAACGTATTTACCGTCCCGGGGCGGGATATGTTCCCAATAGGTCCGCCGGAATCGATCTGTATCTCCATAAACATCACGAATCATCGATGGCCAGGGCTGTTTGACAACGAGATAGCCGCCCTGATCCGATTCGATAGCATTACCGTCAAGATCCACAATGTCCGCCACAATGCCTGGAAATGGACGGGTGCAGGAGCCGGGTTTAGTGGGAGTTGCGCCGGGGAGCGGAGTTAACATGATCCCCCCCGTTTCCGTTTGCCACCAGGTATCGACAATAGGACATTTTTCACCCCCAATAACGCGGTGATACCACATCCAAGCTTCTGGGTTAATGGGTTCACCCACCGTTCCCAAGAGCCGTAACGAGGAGAGATCACGGGCATTGGGAATATCTTCCCCCATGCGAATAAAGGCTCGAATGGCCGTGGGGGCAGTGTAGAAAATATTCACGCCATATTTTTCCACCACATCCCAAAGGCAGCCGGGGTTCGATGGACGGGGTACCCCCTCATACATCACTGTGGTGGCTCCATTGGACAAGGGACCATACACAATGTAACTGTGGCCCGTAATCCAGCCCACATCGGCGGTACACCAGTAAACATCGGTTTCTTTGAGGTCAAAGATCCATTTGGTGGTCATGTGGGTGTAGAGGTTATAGCCGCCTGTGGTGTGGACGACCCCTTTCGGTTTACCGGTACTGCCGGAGGTGTAGAGAATGAAGAGCATGTCTTCACTGTCCATGGGTTCGGCGGGACAATCGGCGGATTGTTGCGGCTTCAGGTCATGCCACCAGTGGTCACGCCCCTCCACCATGGTGATGTCGGCTTTGGTTCGTTCCACCACAATCACGCTTTCCACACTGGGCGCACCGTGGTCTAAGGCCTTATCGACTTCCTGTTTCAAGGCGATCGTTTTATCTTTACGAAATCCGCCATCGGCCGTAATGACCATTTTGGCTGCTGCATCCACCAGGCGGTCCCGCAACGCTTCCGCACTAAAGCCCCCAAACACCACGCTATGGGGAGCGCCAATGCGGGCACAGGCCAACATGGCGATCGCCGCCTCGGGGATCATGGGCATATAAATCGCCACCCGGTCTCCTTTGCCGACCCCTAAACTTTTCATGGCATTGGCAAACTGACACACCTCCCGGTGTAATTCCCCATAGGTGATGACCCGCGAATCCCCTGGTTCCCCTTCCCAAATAATGGCTGCCTTGTTCCGCCGCCAGGTGGTAGTGTGGCGGTCTAAGCAGTTGTAGGAGATATTAAGCTGTCCCCCGGTAAACCATTTGGCAAAGGGGGGGTGCCAGTCCAGCACCGTGTCCCACTTCTTAAACCAATGCAGTTCCTGCTCCGCTAGCTCCCCCCAAAATTTTTCTGGATTTCCCGCTGCTCTGCTATAAAGTTGCTCATATTCCCGTTCACTCCGGATATAAGCCTGGTCACTAAATACTGTTGGGGGGTTAAAAAGACGTTCTTCATGTAGAACTGACTCAATGGTGTCTGACATAGTTCTCCGTTGCGTAATCGTAAAGCCATGGCATGATGCCTGAATGCTGTGATTGTCGCAAAGATTTCCACCCCTGAAACGCAATTGTTATTTTCTGTTAATAAATTCCAGGGTCTATGCCTGGTTGGCCCAGGATAGCCACGGGTTGATTGTCAGGAATCCAGGCAGGGATAGCTGCTGACCTGATTTTTAGCAATTCTTATTATGAGATGAGTCTACTGGGTTTCGACGATTCCTTAGTTTGTAAATAATTGTAAAAGTCTTTTTGTATGAGGTTTCCAAAGACCATGTTATTTAAAATGGGAATTGCTGCCTAATTTTGTCGTCATACGTTAAGCTGTGGGACTTGTGCGTAACCAATTACTGACTTTCTTGATTCGTAACCATTCAAAATGGTAATTGTTATTGGCTCAAGCAAAAGTTAATTATAAAAAAGCAGACTAGAAATTGGAGGATGTGGTGCTTATTCAATCACACTCTCATCACGCATCGACTAGCCAGGAAATTATTGATAGTTTGGGCAGCCATGCCGAAATCGGTTTAACCTCTGAAGCAGTTGCTCAGCGCTATGAACAGTATGGTTGGAATGAATTGCAACTTAAGCCCGGAAAACCTGCATGGCTGCGGTTTTTGCTGCAATTTAATCAGCCCCTCCTGTATATTTTGCTTCTGGCTGGAGCGGTCAAGGCATTTTTGGGGTCATGGACGAATGCCTGGGTGATTTGGGGCGTGACGCTGATTAACGCCATTATCGGTTACGTGCAAGAAGCCAAAGCAGAAGGGGCGATCGCCTCTTTAGCCAAAGCGGTCAAGACTAAAACCACTGTCCTGCGCGAAGGACAACCCCTGCGGGTTCCCTCACGGGATTTAGTACCGGGAGATTTAGTGAAACTGGCATCGGGGGACAAAGTTCCGGCAGATCTGCGATTGCTACGGGCGCGCAACTTGCAGCTCGATGAATCCGCCCTGACTGGGGAGTCGGTTCCGGTGGAAAAATCGGTTCAGGTAGTTCCTGAGGATACCCCCCTGGCTGAACGCCACAATATGGCCTACACGGGTAGTTTTGTCACCTTTGGGCAAGGACTAGGCATTGTCGTTGCCACAGCCAATGCTACCGAAATGGGTCAAATTTCGCGATCAATGGAAAATAGCGTTAACCTCCGCACACCGCTGACCCGCAAGTTTGAAAAATTCAGCCGCACCCTGCTTTACATCATCCTAGTCTTGGCCGTTTTTACTTTTGTGGTGGGGCTGGGACAAGGGGAGTCTTGGATCGACATGTTTGAGGCGGCAGTTGCCCTGACGGTCAGTGCGATTCCTGAAGGCCTACCTGCGGTTGTGACCATTACTTTGGCGATCGGTGTAAACCGCATGGCGAAACGCAATGCCATCATTCGAAAATTGCCAGCGGTGGAGGCGTTGGGAAGCGCCACTGTAGTGTGTTCCGATAAAACGGGGACGCTAACCGAAAACCAGATGACGGTTCAGTCGGTTTACGCTGGGGGAGAACACTATCGCGTCAGCGGTGGAGGCTACAGTCCCAGAGGCGACATTACTCAGGCAGAAAACGGTCAGACGTCGATGCTGGATGGGTCAGAATTGCCTCCTACGCTAGCCCAGTGTTTAATTTCAGGCATTCTCTGCAACGACTCCCAACTCAAACAAACTGGAGCCGATTGGGGCGTGGTAGGCGATCCAACAGAGGGAGCCTTGATTACGGTGGCGGAAAAGGTGGGGCTGAGTCAATCCGGCTTGTCATCTGCGACCCCGCGCATGGATGAGAGTCCCTTTGAGTCGGAATATCAGTATATGGCAACGCTACATGAGCCCAACCACGAATAATATAGTGAAGGGATCGGTAGAGGCTTTGCTGCGTCGGTGCTCCCAGATGCTAGATGAACGGGGACAAGCAATCGCTCTTGATGCCGACAGGATTAAACAGGAAGTTGATGAGATGGCGGGGCAAGGATTACGAGTGCTGGCGTTTGCCCAAAAGGCAGCAACGCCGCAGCAACACGCCATTGACCATGGGGATATTGCCACCGATTTGGTATTTTTGGGACTCCAGGGCATGATTGACCCGCCACGTCCAGAGGCGATCGCCGCAGTTCATGCCTGTCAGTCTGCGGGAATTCAGGTCAAAATGATCACGGGCGATCACATTGCCACGGCACAAGCAATCGCGAAACGGATGGGCATTCAAACCCGTGAAGGTGTGGTCGCGTTTGCAGGGCAACAGCTAAATCGAATGAATGAGTCAGAGATTCACCATGCTGCTGTCGAAGGATCTGTTTTTGCCAGAGTCGCTCCGGCGCAAAAGCTACAACTGGTGGAAGCACTCCAGGCCAAAGGCAATATCGTTGCCATGACGGGGGATGGAGTCAACGATGCCCCAGCACTTAAACGTGCGGATATTGGTATTGCGATGGGGAAGGGGGGGACAGAAGTGGCGCGTGAATCTGCGGCGATGCTGTTGACAGATGATAATTTTGCCTCCATTGAAGCGGCTGTGGAAGAAGGACGCACGGTTTATCAGAATTTACGGAAGGCGATCGCCTTTCTCTTACCTGTAAATGGTGGAGAATCCATGACTATTCTGATCAGTGCCCTATTGGCGCGAGCATTGCCAATTTTGTCACTGCAAGTGCTTTGGCTCAATATGATCAATTCCATCAGTATGACGGTACCCCTTGCCTTTGAACCGAAATCTCCGGGGTTGATGCAACAGCCCCCCCGTAATCCAAATGAATCCCTACTCACTCCGAAACTGTTCCGTCGGATTTTGGTGGTGTCAGTTTTTAATTGGATTCTGATTTTCGGCTTGTTTGAATGGGCACAGGCCACGACCAGCGATATTGCTGTGGCAAGAACGATGGCGATACAAGCTCTAGTCGCCGCCCGGATTGTGTATCTAATCAGTATCAGTCAGTTAGGGGACAATTTTGGGCAGTACATTCTTGGTCAGAAGAAGGCGATCGCTAACGCCCCAATCTTAATCTTGGGAATTGCTGCTGCCATTATCCTGCAAGTGCTGTTTAGCCAGTGGAGTGCGATGAATACTTTGTTTGAAACAGCGCCACTGACCTGGAACCAATGGATGATATGTTTGTTGCCGATTTTGCCCATGATTCCAACAGCACTGTGGGTCAACAAACTCGATCCGCCTAAAAACAATTCCAAAGCAAACTAAGAATAGCTATGGTAAAGCGGCTAACAAGAACGTTGGTCAACCATTGATACGAAAATGAGTCCTATTACCTAAAAAGGCTTTTGAAGAATTTCTCAATGAGCCTCCCTTACTGCTGTGACCAATTATGTTTGTGCTAAGTCTTACGGGGTTTATTGGGTAAACGCACCGTCGCCGGGTTAAGGGGACTCAAAATATTATTCAAGCTTTGTAGTTGTTCCATGGTTCCCAGGCAGATTAAGGAATCTTCATCCAGTAATAGGCTTTCTCCCACAGGCCCCACAATTAAGTCCCGGTCTTGGCGACGAATGGCCAGAATCAGTGCTCCGGATAAGGCCCGGAGTCGAGCTTCCCGCAGCGTTTGCCCAATAAAGGGACAGTTGCTTTGGCTAATGCGGAATTCTTCCATGTAAAAAGAACGGTCAGCGCCGGTCAAAATCCCGTCTACAAAATCCACCACCTGGGGACGCAGTGCCGCTGCGGCGAGCCTTTTCCCGCCGGTAATATAGGGCGATACCACCTCATCTGCCCCCGCCCGTTGTAGTTTTTGCACCGCTTCCAGGGTACTGGCCCTGGCGATCGCCCGAATTTTGGGATTCAGACTTTTCGCCGAGAGGACAGTATAAAGATTTTCCGCATCAGACGACAGTGCCGCCACAATGCACGCTGCCTGGCCAACATTAGCGGCCAAGAGGGTGTCATCCAGGGTGGCATTTCCCTGAAGCACCGCATAGTCTAACTGTTTGGCACGGAGAATTTTCTCCGGTGAATAATCAATGACAACAAACGGAATCTTTTCGGTGTAAAACTCCAGCGCAATTTGTTGCCCCGTGCGTCCATAGCCACACAGAATGTAATGATTTGATAACGTTGCTAACACCCGTTGCTCCTGACGTCTGCGTAAACTTTCCTGAAAATAACCCTGAATAAAGGCTTCCGTAAAGCGGTTTACCATATACCCAATGGTCAACAGCCCCATGAAAATTAAAATCATGGTGAACAGTCGAGAACTTTCTGTTAAGGGATTGGTTTCCCCAAAGCCCACCGTGGACAGGGTAATTGTGGTCATATAGGCCGCATCAATCCACGTCCACTGTTCAATGACCCGATACCAAACCGTTCCCAGCACGAACAGTCCCGCCAGCGTCATCGCTCCAGCTAGGAGTTCTTTGCGGAGTTGACGCCCTTTTTGGTCGATGACATTTAACAGGCTTTCTTGACTTGATGGCGATTTTGCCATGCTGAAACCTCGCCCAAATGACGGAAGTCGAATGTAAGATCAATAGTTAATAATGATTAATCAATATCTTGGCAGATTGCCTGTTCTTACCCCGCTTAATTTTTCCCTCTTAGTCGATCCCCGGTTAAACATAGGAGTTTATTGTGAGTCAAGCCCCAGTCGCTGAACCCAAAACAGCTGTCGCCTCCCCTGCTTCAGTCGAGACCGCTTTCCAGTCGTCAGACTTTGATAATTATGTCATGACCACCTATGGGCGTTTTCCCATCGCCATTGAAAAAGGTCAGGGCGTTCGACTGTGGGATACCAATGGCAAAGCGTACTTAGATTTTGTGGCGGGGATTGCCACTTGCACCCTGGGCCATGCCCATCCGGCCCTAGTGAAAGCTGTTACAGAACAGATCCAAACACTGCATCATGTTTCTAACCTCTATTACATCCCAGAACAGGGCGCGTTAGCCAAGTGGATTGTGGAGCATTCCTGTGCTGACCGGGTTTTCTTTTGTAACTCCGGAGCAGAGGCTAATGAAGCGGCCATTAAGCTGGTGCGGAAATATGCCCATACGGTGTTGGACTTTTGTGAAATGCCGGTGATTTTAACCGCCAAGGCCAGCTTCCACGGACGGACACTTGCAACGATTACCGCTACGGGACAACCGAAGTATCAAAAGCACTTCAATCCCCTCATGCCGGGCTTTGATTATGTCCCCTTTAATAACTTGGATGCCTTAGAAAATAAAATTGCCGATTTAGATGAAGGGAATAGCCGAGTGGCAGCCATTATGCTAGAGCCGTTGCAGGGGGAAGGGGGGGTTCGCCCAGGGGATGTGGACTACTTCAAGCGAGTACGGGAAATCTGCGACCAAAATGACATCCTCCTCGTTTTTGATGAAGTGCAAGTCGGCGTAGGACGAACTGGGACCCTGTGGGGGTACGAAAACCTGGGCGTCGAGCCGGATATTTTCACCAGCGCCAAAGGTCTGGCGGGCGGCATCCCCATTGGAGCCATGATGAGCAAAAAATTCTGTGATGTCTTTGAACCCGGTAACCATGCCAGCACGTTTGGGGGTAATCCTTTTGCCTGTGCCTCCGCTCTCGCGGTGTTAAACACCATTGATGGCGATCGCCTGTTGGAGAATGTCAAAGCACGGGGTGAACAGCTACGGGAACGGCTAACTGCGATTAAATCCCAATATCCCACCCTCTTTACCGATGTCCGGGGCTGGGGCTTGATCAATGGCTTGGAAATTAGCGCTGAAAATTCCTTGACTTCGATTGATCTGGTTAAAGCAGCGATGGAACAAGGACTGTTGTTGGCCCCCGCTGGCCCCAAAGTGTTACGCTTTGTGCCTCCCCTAATTGTCACGGAGTCGGAAGTGACCCAAGCGGTCAACATTTTAGAGGACGTTATTGCGAGTTTGGCGGGGTAATCCCCCATCGGCTTGCCATGCCTGTTGTGACGACAAATTGACTCTGGGGAATTTTAGTGGGGATAGGTGATAGCCTGTGGCGCGGCGATGACTCCCCCAAGAATTAACTTTACAGAACCTGCCGTATCCTCCCTTACCGGAGGATTTTTTTTGCTATCGGAAATTAATTCCATCGGGTTCCAAGCTCAGAACCAGTCCCGTTAATAGGCACCACTGCCGAATAACACAATGCGGGCAGTTTCCATCAAGATGTCCCAGTCTAAATTCAGTGACCAGTTGTCAATATAGTACAGATCTAGACGTGCCACATCATTAAACGAATGGATATCGGAACGGCCAGAAATCTGCCATAACCCTGTAACTCCTGGCATTACTTGATGGCGGATATGGTGCCAAGCATCAAACTTTTCTACATCCCGCAGCGGTAATGGCCGGGGGCCCACTAGGCTCATTTCTCCCCGCAAAACATTAAACAATTGGGGAATTTCATCCAAGCTGGTTTTACGCAAAAAATGACCCACAGGAATGATGCGGGGATCCTGCTTTAACTTGAACATGACGCCATCAAAGTTTTCATTTTCGCTTTCCAGTTGCGCCTGGAGTTGGGATGCATTCACCACCATGGTGCGAAACTTCCACATTTGAAACGTTTTACCCTGGAGTCCGACCCGTTCTTGTCGAAAAAACACCGGTCCAGGGGAGGAAAGTTTGATGGCACCAATAATGCCGATAAAGACGGGAGAAAGTACGATCACCCCCACCATTGCCCCCAAAAAATCGAGCACACGCTTGAGGCGATAATCAAATCCAATCAATAGTGGGAGTTCAACCCGTACCGTAGGTAACCCAGCAAAAATTTCCGACATCCCCCGTCTAAACAAAATATCCCGACTGGCGGGTAAAAGACGTAGGGTAATATTTTCCCGCTTGAGATGCCAATAGAGTCTGGACGCTAAATCGGCTTGGGGTAAGCCGGCGGCTAATACTTCTTGGGCATTGGTTGCCAAAATTTGTTGCAGGGTATGGCGACTGTGGGCGGTACTCGATAGGGCTGCACCCACCACTTGATAATCGGATCTTTCTTCCAGCAGGGCGGTCAATTCCCGGAGTCGATGGGAAGGGGCAATCAAAAATACAGGGCTGTTTCGCTTTCGTTGCCATTGACTGAACAGGACACTGACCATGAAGCGGCCGAGAATCACAAAAGCAATACTGCTGCCCCAGGCTGAAAAGAAGAGAGAGCGAGGGAAATTGAGGGTGGGATCGTAAAAGTATTTGCTCACCAGTACCAGCACAAACACTAAACTGAGCAGCTTGACAATACCGAGAATGTTTTGGGTGCGGGCTTGGAGGCGGTAAAGGTCCCCATAGATAAAAAACAACAGGGTGATGCCTGTAAAGCACCAGAATGGACTAGGAAGCCCCCAGCCAAGTCCACCAGACCAGTTGCGGCGGGGGAGGAGAGTAAAAATCATTGAGCCTGAGTGCGACCAACCAAGCAAGTAGCAGGGCAACAAAATCGATCGCCAGCAATGACGATAGTTTGAGCCATTGTTCGGATCGTAAATGAACCCCAGAAAAATAGTGGGGAGCGCGCAGATCAACAGTGGATGGTGGTGAAAATATTTGCGTGCCCATCGGCGAGCCAAAAAAGACTAGAACGACTAACTACTTTTAGCCTACCCATTGCATTGGCCATTGAAACACCAGTCGTCTGATGTTGCGACTAATGGGACTGTAGTTAATTTCAAGCGTTATCTGAGTTATCGAAGCCAAACTAACCCGTCTTGGTGTGATTGCATTTAATAACCCGAGCAGGGATAAGATGGCGGTGCTAGTAACCCGATTAATGGAAACAGTGGGGACTAATGGAGTCGAATTTTTTAACCGCAATATTACTACCCCTGGCTTTGTTTATCATCATGCTAGGCATGGGATTGGGGCTAACGGCTGCTGACTTTACACGCATCTTGGTGCAACCGAAGGGGGTCATTGTCGGTTTAGTTGCCCAGCTAATGATATTACCGCTGATGGGCTTTGCCTTGGCGAAAGGATTCTCCTTGTCCCCCGAATTAGCGGTGGGAGTGATGATTCTCGCGGCTTGTCCCGGTGGCTCTACGTCCAATTTAATTACCTATTTAATTGGGGGTAATGTGGCCCTATCGATTACCTTAACTGCCATCAGTAGCCTCATCACGGTGCTCACGATTCCATTAATTGTGCAGTTTTCGATGCAGCATTTCATGGGGGCAGAAGCGGCGTTAAAACTCCCCTTTGGCCCGACCGTGTTGCAAATTGCGGCGATTACCCTCATTCCCGTCAGCATCGGTATGGCAATTCATCGCTATTTTCCGGCGTTAGCGGCAACCTTGGAGAAAGGGGTTAAGGTGCTATCTTTCTTTTTTCTAGCGTTGATTATTGTGGGGATCGTATTGAAAGAACGGGACAATCTGGGAGGATTTTTTGTCCAGGTCGGCGGAGTCGCCCTGATGCTTAATGTGGTGATGATGGTGGTGGGCTATGGGGTGGCGATCGGCGCAAAACTAGACCAGAGCAGTGCCAAATCTATTACGGTGGAAGTCGGCATTCAGAATGGAGCCTTGGCGATCGCCATTGCCAGCACGCCCACGTTACTAGATACCCCTGTGATGGCGATTCCGGCAGCAGTTTACGCCCTACTCATGTTCCCCACTAGTGCCACCTTCGGTTGGTTGATTAATCAGCAACGGATGTTGAACTCCCCGCAATAAACACCTATTTTCGCTGTCTTAAACCTTGTCTGAGTTGAGACTCGTAGTTTTTCCACATCTGGTCTGAGATGGGTAGAGTAGAGACATTCATCTCAATACTGGTTCTCTCTTCTTGCCGCCTGTTTCCATGGACATTCTCAATCGTATCCGTGCCGATTATGAGTCGTTTCCCGCAGATCAAAGTTACGACCTATATGCTCCTGACGTGTATTTCCAAGATCCCCTCAATCAATTTCGGGGAATTGACCGCTACCGTCAAATGATCGGCTTCATGGGGCAGTGGTTCTTGGACATTGACCTCCAATTACATGATTTACAACAACAGGGCGATCGCCTAGACAGTCGCTGGACATTGTTGTGGACGACCCCATTGCCATGGAAACCCCGCATAGCCATCAGTGGCCGTAGCGAATTAAGCCTTAACGCTGAAGGCCGCATTAGTTCCCACATTGACTATTGGGACTGCTCGATCTGGCAGGTGATCCGCCAGCATTTCTTTCCAAATGCCCAGTTATCGCCCCATAATAAAAGTTAACAATTCATTTCATTGCAACCACACACCACCATGCGCGTAATTCTGATGACGGGGAAAGGCGGGGTTGGCAAAACCTCTGTTGCAGCAGCCACCGGGCTTCGTTGTGCGGAATTAGGCTATAAAACCCTCGTGTTGAGCACGGATCCAGCCCACTCACTGGCAGATAGCTTTGACCTGGAATTAGGGCATGACCCCAAGCTGGTGAAAGAAAACTTATGGGGCGCGGAACTGGATGCCCTGATGGAACTTGAAGGCAACTGGGGAGCTGTCAAACGCTACATTACCCAAGTGTTGCAAGCGCGGGGATTGGATGGGGTACAGGCTGAGGAGTTGGCCATCCTACCGGGGATGGATGAAATTTTTGGGCTGGTGCGCATGAAGCGCCATTACGATGAAGCCGAATTTGATGTTCTGATTATTGATTCCGCGCCCACAGGAACAGCCTTGCGGTTGTTGAGTTTACCGGAAGTAGGCGGATGGTACATGCGTCGTTTTTATAAGCCTCTCCAGGGAATGTCTGTGGCACTGCGCCCTTTGGTGGAGCCTCTCTTCCGCCCGATTGCTGGTTTTTCCTTACCGGATAAAGAGGTGATGGATGCCCCCTATGAATTTTATGAACAGATCGAAGCACTGGAAAAAGTGTTAACCGACAACGTCCAAACCTCGGTGCGGTTGGTCACCAATCCAGAAAAAATGGTGCTCAAGGAATCCCTCCGGGCCCATGCTTATTTGAGTTTGTATAATGTCTCTACCGATCTGATCATTGCCAATCGGGTTTTACCCGAGGAAATCGAGGATCCTTTCTTTCAACGCTGGAAAAGTAACCAACAGGTTTATAAACAAGAAATTTACGATAATTTTCATCCCCTCCCCGTGAAAGAAGTCCCGCTCTTTTCCGAAGAAATGTGTGGGTTGGCAGCCCTAGAACGCTTAAAAACGACACTCTATGCAGACGAAGATCCGGCTCAGATTTACTACAAAGAGAATACCATCCGTATTATTCAGCAGGGGACTGATTACAGCCTCGAACTTTATCTACCGGGAATTCCTAAGGAGCAAATTCAACTCAACAAGACCGGAGATGAACTGAATATCCGCATCGGCAACCATCGTCGTAATCTTGTGTTGCCTCAGGCGTTAGCCGCACTGAATCCGTCGGGGGCAAAAATGGAAGAGGATTATCTCAAGATTCGGTTTGCATTTGCAGGAACGGCCTAACGCGAAAGCTTCCCTTTTGAGCTATCTTCTAAGTCTTAGGCGGATTGCCGGGGTGATCAGTAAAATCGAGGGATAAATGGCGTTATAACCATCAAGCCAATTGAGCCCCGGCGATCGGGGCAATCCAATACCCACATTCCGCAGGTTCGGTCTAGATGCAGCGCATTGCGAACCTCAATACATAGCAAGTGGCGTGCAAGCATCTGTGCTTACACTACTGGTAGAAGTTGAACATTAATTATTCACGCTACCTATAGGAGGGCGGCATGTAGGTTTAATATTCCTAGGCTTTTCTATTCTCGCAAATGATTTAGGATTTCTTGTATCTCCGTCATTCCGGCATTTTATCCCCGGCCCCCCAGAGCGGCAGTAATTTTTATTTTCCTCCTCAAGAGTTCCGCTATCGTTTCAAATCGATTCAAAGAATACCATGACAGCCAATACCCAGATTGCAGTACTGCCACTCTTTCAAGCGTTTGCAGACCCTTACCGCGTTCAGGTAGTCGAACTATTGCGCGACCAGGAACTTTGCGCCTGCGACATCGCGCAATATCTGGAGATTACTGCATCGAAGCTTTCTTTTCACCTCAAGGCTCTAAAAGAAGCAGGCATCGTCCAGAGCAGACAGGAAGGTCGCTGGATCTATTATCGGCTAGATCTACAGCAATTCCTTTTCCTAGAGCAGTATTTCTCGGAATTTCGCCGCTACAGCCCAGTTTTACCCGCTCGTCACTGCCCAGACTGAGTTCTGCTATTTGGAATAAATTTGAAACATTTTCTCAAAATGTTGTGCCTATCACTTGACATTTCAATTTTTGTTGAAATAATTAAAGTGTTGATATATTCATCCTGTAGGTGCAACGTCATGGAACTCCGGACTTGGCAAAAGCCTCTATCGCTTCTATTGATTGATCCTCTGGCCGGCTTTTCTATCCCTTCAGGGCCGACTACATCCGCTCCAACAGAAGAGCAAGCCGCTTCATACAGTTCAAGCCCAGTTGAAATTGATGGCTTAAGCGCCGTCTATCCGCCAACTAAAGAAATTTTCACAGAATTAATTACAGGTTGGGCAGGAGGAAGATGTGCCTAATATCGCCGTTGAGTTCTGAGGGACTGGTGGCGATTTCAAGAAGTTTTACGCTGGTGGAACTGACATCAACAATACGTCCCATCGAACCCTTGGATAAAACGATTCAAAGCGGAGAATATCAGCCTCTGACTTGACCGCTACCGCTCTTCATATACGTTAATGCAGATGCCCTGGAATCCAACCCAGGTCTGCAAGCCTACGACTTGATCAACGCTAGATTTCTGGCTGAGTGGTCGGAAATGTTCCGCTGCCAAAGGAAGCGCACAACAAACATCGTATCTGAGCATGTCGCCGAGCAGGGTATTGGGACTGTACTGGGCGAGAAAGCTTCCACTGATCTGACACTTGAGAAGTTAGTGCAACTAGAACGCGACTTCTAAATTATTGAATTATTGACCAACGGGCTTGAGCTAACCAATAGACAAAGAGATTTCTATGGCAAAAGTTGCAATCAATGGCTTCGGTAGGATTGGGCGCCTAGTTCTAAGGGCTAGCTGGGGCTGGCCTGAGCTGGAATTTGTCCACATCAACGAAATTAAGGGCGGTAGTGTCGCTGCTGCCCACTTACTCAAGTTTGATTCGGTACACGGGCGCTGGCACCCAGAAGTAGAAGCCACCACTGAGGCAGCAGTATTGGTGGATGACAAGCTAATCAGCTTTAGTGGGTATAAAATGCCCGGTGAAGTCCCCTGGGATGAGTTGGGGGTCGATATCGTTTTGGAATGCTCCGGCAAGTTTCGGACGCCAGAGCTGCTAGAACCTTACTTTAAGCAAGGGGTGAAAAAGGTGATTGTCGCCGCTCCAGTCAAGCAAGGAGCGCTGAACGTGGTTTACGGCATTAATGATGATTTATACAACTCTGATAAGCATCATTTACTGACCGCTGCTTCCTGCACCACGAACTGCCTCGCTCCGGTGGTGAAAGTGATTCAAGAAGGCCTGGGCATCAAACATGGGATGATCACCACCATTCACGACCAGACCAACACGCAAACGATTGTGGATGCTCCTCACAAAGACCTACGACGGGCACGGGCTACTGGAATATCGTTGATTCCTACCAGCACTGGCTCTGCCACAGCTATCGGTATGATTTACCCCGAACTCAACGGCAAGCTTAACGGGCTGGCAGTGCGAGTACCGCTGTTGAATGCTTCCCTCACGGACTGTGTATTTGAAGTAGAGCAATCGACCACAGTAGAAGCGGTTAACCAGCTCTTTAAGACAGCGGCTGAGGGAGAGTTGTCAGGCATTTTAGGCTACGAAGAGCGGCCTTTGGTTTCCATTGATTACAAAGACGACCCTCGTTCTTCCATCATTGATGCACTCTCTACGATGGTGGTTAATGCTACTCAGGTCAAGGTTTTAGCCTGGTATGACAACGAGTGGGGGTATTCCAACCGGATGGCTGAGCTCGTTAGAAAGGTAGCCCAGAGTTTGGCTTAGAAGTTTGACCAATCTGTCCTTTTTCCAATCTGTTCTTGAGACTAATTTTGAACCACAATGGAATCTCCTCCGACAATTGATAAAGCCGGTATTCGCAACTATGCGGTGGTGACCGCCGCTTACTGGGGCTTCACCATTACCGATGGTGCGTTACGGATGTTGGTGCTGCTTTACTTTCACACCCTGGGTTACACACCGCTGGAAGTGGCGATGCTGTTTTTGTTCTACGAAATCTTTGGCATTATCACTAATCTATTCGGCGGCTGGATTGGCTCTCGGTTTGGGGTTAAGTTAACGCTATACGGTGGTATTGCTCTGCAAATTTTGGCTCTGCTACTGCTGACGCCTGTGAATGATACTTGGTCGCTGGCATTAGCCGTTCCCTACGTGATGATGGCCCAGGCGGTTTCTGGCATTGCGAAGGATCTCACAAAGATGAGTTCTAAAAGCGCCATTCGCATGGTGATTCCGCAAAACGCTCAGTCTTCACTATTCAAATGGGTGGCGATTCTTACCGGGTCAAAGAATGCCCTGAAGGGCGTTGGGTTCTTTCTAGGCAGTTTGCTTTTAACGGTGGTTGGCTATGTAAACGCGCTGCTGATTATGGCTTTAGGGCTAGTGGTGGTAATGGTCTCGGGGTTGTGGCTGCCGTCTGGTATGGGCAAGGTGAAAGCCAAAGTGAAATTTAACCAGCTCTTTTCTAAGACGAGAGAGATCAATATTCTTTCGGCGGCTCGGTTCTTTTTGTTTGGCGCACGGGATGTTTGGTTTGTTGTGGGCCTGCCCGTGTTTCTCTACAGCGTCTTGAACTGGTCATTTGAGCAGGTGGGTGGTTTTTTAGCCATCTGGGTGATTGGCTATGGCATTGTGCAGTCCCTGGCACCAGCGCTATTGCGCCGGTTTGGGTCAGGCTACCCGCCTCAAGCTGGCACTATTCGATTCTGGACTGGATTTCTAACAGCTATTCCTGCCTCAATTGCTCTTGCACTCCAGCTTGGGCGTCCCCCAGGGCAAACAATTGTTCTGGGCTTGACGGTGTTCGGCATTGTCTTTGCTTTTAACTCTTCGGTTCATTCTTACCTGGTGCTGGCCTATACCGAAGATGACAAGGTTGCGCTTAATGTGGGGTTTTACTACATGGCCAACTCCGGTGGGCGCTTGGTTGGGACGGTTCTTTCTGGGCTCATCTATCAAATGTATGGTCTGGTGGGATGTCTGTGGACATCTGCGGTGTTTGTGCTGCTGGCGGAGCTGATTACGCTCAAGCTTCCGAACCCTAAGCCTGTTAAAGAACTGGTGAGCTAATCATTAGGTACGATGTATGACTACAAACTCTTCTTCTGCGCATCAAAAGCCCGTTCAGGCAGGCGGTGAACTCAACATCTTCGAGCGGTATTTGACACTATGGGTTGCTCTCTGTATTGGAGCTGGCATTTGGCTTGGGCGAACCTTTCCGAAACTGGCTGAGTCCCTTGATGCGATGAGCGTATATCAGGTGTCAGTTCCGATTGCTGTTTGTCTTTTTTTCATGATGTATCCCATCATGGTAAAAATTGATTTTTCTCAGGCGAAGCGAGCGGCGAAAACACCTAAACCCGTGGTGCTGACGCTGGTGGTCAACTGGCTGATTAAGCCGTTCACGATGGTGGCGCTGGCTCAGTTCTTTCTCGGTTGGCTGTTCCAGCCATTGATTACTGGCACAGAGGTGCTCCGTGGGGTAGAGGTTTCGCTAGCCAGCTCCTATATTGCCGGGGCGATTTTGCTGGGAATTGCACCTTGCACGGCAATGGTGCTGATGTGGGGCTACCTGTCCTACAGCAATCAGGGGCACACGCTGGTGATGGTGGCGATTAACTCCCTAGCGATGCTGTTTCTCTATGCGCCGTTGGGGGGATGGCTGTTGTCGGCAAATAACCTGACAGTGCCCTGGGAGACGATTGTGATGTCGGTGTTGATCTATGTGGGGTTGCCGCTGCTAGCCGGGGCGGTTTCTCGCACCTGGATTTTGCGACATAGGGGCAAAGCCTGGTTTGAGCAGGTTTTTCTGAAATATTTGGGACCTGTGGCCATCATTGCTCTACTGATGACGCTGGTGCTTCTGTTTGCTTTTAAGGGAGAGCTGATCGTCAGGAATCCGTTTCATATCGTGCTGATTGCGGTGCCGCTGTTCCTGCAAACGAATCTAATTTTTCTGATTACCTACGTGGCCGCTCAGAAGATGAGGCTGGTCTACGAAGATGCTGCGCCTGCGGCCCTGATCGGGGCAAGCAACCACTTTGAAGTGGCGATCGCCACCGCCGTAATGTTGTTTGGGCTAAACTCTGGCGCTGCGCTGGCAACTGTTGTGGGCGTTCTGATTGAAGTGCCAGTGATGCTAATGCTCGTTGCCCTTTGTAAGCGAACCGCATTCTGGTTTAACCGTGAACCTGAGAAGGCTACCCTGCTGGATCCACGCTGCATACGTTTGACAAAGTAGACTTCTTCAAAAACAAGAAAATTGCCCAGGCTTCCCCGCATCCAGTTATCGTGAGCTACTTTAATTGGATTTGGCTACACAGTCGATTCCTCAACATGGCAGCACAACAAGCTGGGCTAACCCCTCATCCCTGGACTCGGCACGACCTCGTTACATTGCCCACAACAATTTGATGCACGTTGATGCACGACCACCATGTTGTCCTCCTGAATGTCAATTAAAGGTGGATGAACCTAGTTGAGTTGAATGACTTTGGGTTTATCAAATAGATGAACGGTATCGACAAAACGAGCCGTGCTCGATTGGGTGGAAATGACCAGGCTTTGGGTCCGGGCTCCTCCGTGGAAGAAACGCACCCCTTCCATCAAAGTACCGGGGGTAATGCCACAAGCGGCAAACAGGACGGTTTCACCGCTGGCGAGTTCATGACAATCATAAACACGGTCAGGCTCAGTGATGCCCATGGAAGTTAAACGTTCGATGTTTCCTTCACGGCTCTCACCAATCAATCCCGTTTTAACGACTTCTGGGTCATAGATTAATTGGCCTTGGAAGTGACCCCCTAAGCAACGCATTGCTGCCGCTGAAATCACTCCTTCCGGTGCTGCGCCAACCCCCATAAGGGCATGGATGTTGGTTCCGGAGAAGGCACATGAAATGGCGGCGGAAACATCGCCATCACTAATTAAACGAACCCGCGCTCCGGCGTTGCGAATTTCTTGAATCAGTTCTTTGTGGCGGGGGCGATCCATTACCACAACCACTAACTCTTCAATATTGCGGTTTAGGCAATCAGAGAGAATTTTGAGGTTTTCAGTAGCGGACTTATTAATATCAACATGACCTTTTGCGGCGGGCGGTGCAGCCAACTTTTTCATGTAAAAATCGGGCGCTGCAAATAAGCCTCCTTTTTCGGAAATCGCCAACACCGCCATCGAACCATTTTGTCCATAGGCAACGAGGTTTGTTCCTTCGCAGGGGTCAACCGCAATATCAATTTCAACCAACTCGTCAGGATTACAGAATGCTTTTGCGTCTTCATTGGTGCAAATCCCTACCTCTTCGCCAATGTAGAGCATGGGGGCATCATCCCGTTCCCCTTCCCCAATGACAATGCGGCCGCGCATGTGAATTTTGTTCATCCGCTCTCGCATCGCTTCTACGGCAACTTGGTCAGCAGTGTTTTTTTCGCCTTTACCCATCCATTTGGATGAGGCGATCGCCGCTTGTTCTACTACTTCAATAATTTCTAATCCGAGGGTACTTTCCACGAGTTGAATCCTCCCAATTGCCGATAGGTTGCCCTATGCCCGCATGGTATATATAAACGTTGACAGTCAAAAGTCTATCAGAGTCGGGGGTCGGCGTATAGATATGAAGTCGTACCCGTAAGTTTCAGGGGAGATGAGCAAACGGCGGTCGCATGACCCTCAAAAATCTTCAAAAGTAAGATTTTTGAGGGTTATTTTGATACAGAAAAATCCTCTTCTTGTCTTGATGCTCAATATTATTGCGAATGACCGCAGATTATTGACATAATGCGATCGCCCTACTCATGGTTGTCCACCGATTTACAAGACGACCCCCTGTAACTCGCTTAAGCGGGCTAACACTTCCATGCTGTGGGTAGCAGGTCGTACCCCCAGAAAGCGTTCCCGGAGAATGCCTTCTGGATCAATGAGATAGGTGTGACGGAGCGCCATGCCACTGAGAAACGATCCGTAGGCCTTACCCACTGTTCCATCCGTGTCGGCTAGCAGAGGGAACCGTAATCCCTCCGAGTCACAAAACGCCTCATGGGAATTGACATCATCCACACTTACTCCAATCACCGCCGTATTCAGGGCCTGATACTGGGGGAGATCTCGTTGAAAGCGTTGGGCTTCCAGCGTACAGCCGGGGGTAAAGTCTGCGGGGTAGAAGTACAATACAACCCACTGCCCTTGATAATCCGCTAAGTTGACTTCCCCTTCCCCCGTATTACTCGGTAAAGAAAACAGGGGGGCTGGCTGATCGAGAGCTGGTTGGGGGCCGCCTAAGGCTTGGGCGATCGGCGGCTGTACCCCGAACCAAAGCATTAAAGTTAAGGCGATCGCCATGACCCCTTGGGTCAGTTTGGGCATCCTATTTCCCCGTTGGGTGTGTCTGATATCGCGCAATGTTTTCATGAACAGGTTTGACGGTATTGTTTAATTTGATTTTTTGTACAGTGTCTAGTCAATTTGACCGAGGTTCTATTGATGACGGGTTCCCATTCCCTAATCTAAAGGCACGGCATCCACATCCACCGCAGCCTGCTCTTCTGGCGCATTAGGGTCTTCAGTATCCGGCGCTGTTTTTTGTTTGCGGACTTTTTCCACTAATAATTGAGAGACTTCGGTCACCATCAAAGTGACGAGCAAAACGTCATCAATTTGACCCACAAATGGAATCATGTCGGGGGAAATATCCAGCGGACTCAGCAAATACACCAGCGTCCCCAGGACAATCCACCAGCGGTATTTAGGATTACGAATGGTACTGCGGTAGACGCCGTAAAGGGATTGCAGTGGAAATTTCATTAGGATGCTTCGGCACAAAAAAGGATAGTGAAAGACGAAATAAGAGTGATTTGTCATCTAGTTTATCGAATCCATCAGGACGGTCAAAAGTTGATTCGTTCCTACCCTCCCAGTCACTGGGCTCGATTACCCTGTAGGCACAGGGCCCAAGGGCAAGAAAATCGTCAAAATTTCTTCTGATGGCGATCGCCGTCTGACAGTTAGTTTGCCGCCAAGTAATTGGAACAGGTTTTTGGTCACATCCCAATTCAAGCTTAGGCAGCCTGTTTCGGGTTGAAACATTAATAATTCTCCTAGGGCTTTCAGGGGATTAAGATGATGGCTGGATTGAGTCTGGAATTGAACTTTTAGCTGTTCCCCCGCCGTGCCAATGTGCAGCCGAATAACCCCGCCACTACTCAGGCTACGCACAAATTTTTCAATCAGACCACTCAGAACCTGATCCAGCAAATGGGGATTACTCCACACCTGCGGTAGCGACTGGGGCATTTCCACTTGTAGATCGACTTGATAGCGTTGAGCTTGCCGTTGCCAGCGGGGAATTCCGGACTCAAAAACGTAATCCAACGCGGTGGTCATGAGGGGAACCACTAGCTCCGGTACCGTGCCTGATTCCAGTTCCGTTGCCCGAAAGATTAACTCCATGCGGCTAATTTGCTCTTGACACTCCCGGTCGATGGCTTCAATCCGCTGGGAGACATCCGTTGATAGGTCTCGACGACGCAATAGTAAACGGGTCATGGTGCGGATGCTGGTCAGAGGGGTGCGGATTTCATGGGTCAGTGCCTGTAATAACTTGACATCGGCGGACGGCTCGACGTTGTCCAAGCTGGGTTTGCGACCATTATGCTCAACTGGGTTCAAGATCGTTGGAGGCGTTTGGGGCTGAGCGGCAACCAGTTGTTGAATCAAGTGCTGGCTAAAGTGACTCACCTGTCGAAAGTCGGGCTCTTGCCAGGGAAATCGTTCCATTAGGGTTTCGAGGGAGGTCAAGTCTGGACTGAACACGTACTGCCATCGTGACCTTAGTCCCAGCCAAGCGGCTTTTAAAATGACGGGATCAAAGCTCCAAAAAAAGGCTGGGTGCCCCTGGGGGTCTTGGCCCAAAACGAGTAACAGACTAAATTCCGCTGTCTTCACCAAACAAAATTGCTCTTGACTCAATGGGTCTTGGGGAAAAAGGGGCAGTTGGGCTAGGGAACCTGACGGCTGTGGCTTAGAAGAATTATCCGCACAGAGTTGGGGCAAATGGTGTTGCCAGGCGGTGGCGGTGGCGATCGCCTGGTAGAAGAAATCTTTTAAGGTCGGTGATTCCAGAACCGGGACTCAGCTCAGAAAGACACACACCTTGCCAATCTATTGAGGCGTCTTCAGTGGGGTTAAGGTTTTCTGCAAAAATTGGGTCAACGCGGCGATCGCCCCTTGCCACTGTTCAGTTGGCAGCTGATGCGACCGGGGAGAAGTGAGCGGCAAAGTATTTGCCCTTCCCATCTCTGACACAGTGAAGAGTTCACTCAGCGTTAAATAGACCCCATCTCGAATAGACATGGTTTTAGTTGATCAGCGTAAAAGAGTATGGCTATGGCGGTTTAAAGTGTGACTCGACTTTCTGTCGGCACAACCTTTTGTCGTCCGGGGGTCAAGAAACGGCACTCCGTTAATCCCACACCGATGAGATTATGGATGCTATTCCTGGGGGAGTCAGAAGTTTTTTGCCCTCTCGGCTTAAATTTCGCTCAGCCAATTGTTAAACCTAGTCAAATTAACAATCTAGGCAGGAGCAAGGTTTCAGAGACTGACACTCCGTTATTACCTACCGACTGAAAGCTTCCACGGTGAACAGGTTTAGGACAAAAGCTGCCTCGATCCTAGACCGTGATCTGGTTAAACCCTTAGCCGTAAAACCGAACTGTCTGGACAAAAAAGAGGAAAAATATTTTCTTTGATACGACCCATATTGATTGGGAATTAAGCAGGGTAACGAAATAAACGAAATAAGTTATATCTAATCAGTGACCTCACTGGAAGTCGCGTTTTCAACTCCCAATGGCTTTGTTGCACGAATAAACTCAGTGATTTGGACTTCCAAAATTTTAAAATTTGCGGAGTTGAGTGGCGAAACCCCTATTATTTGACCAAAGGGAAAGAGAATACGAATCCAGAATAAGGAGAGGACGCCAAAACGCCAGACTCCGTCAGTTGGGGTTTCCAGCGCTTGAGTTCCAGAGAACCACTCCATTTTACGGATTCTTGAGAACATCAAACCCTTGCGTAGCATACGCTCCTTTATGCAGCAAAGCCATTGTGCAGTCAATTTTTAGATCCAGTTACAGAAATTTGAGAACTCGATTAAGATACGATGCCCCTATCAATGTCTGATGAGCAATAAATTTTTCAAAATTTTCTTCCACCCAATCTTCTCGATATTCATGCTTATCTGATAATAAAAAATATTTGTATCCTATTCTACGTTCGAAAAAATTTCTGCCAGCATGCGATGGAGTCTCAAGAATCGGAATTGATTTAGATAAAATACATTCGAAAAAGCGCATGCTCCACGGGCTATCACCTCTAGGACATAGTGTAAACTGACTTTGTTTCATGGTCTTAAAGTAATGTTTATCGTAGAAAGTCATGGGCTTCTTTTCTTGCTTTTGGATTAAATCGCTTATCTAAATCATCCAAACTATGATCGAATTTCCCAATTGGCTTATAATCAGTTGGAAAGGCTGAGGGAGAATTAGTTATGCAAAAGAAACTCTTATTGGTGAATCTTTCTTTTGCATAACCTAAAATCCATTTCCGATATTCATAAGCATTTTTGTTATAGAGCGCTCCTAAAAAATTATAATCATACTTTTTCTCTAATGGAATATCTTCGGTTTTCTCGACAAAAGAACGAGGGTACAGCAGGACATGCGGTGCCCCAAAAAATGAAGTGTGTGTATAATCCGGAGTTTTTAGCCCTTCCTCAGAATACGACAGTTTTTGTAATTCTATAGCTCTTGGGACAGCTCTAATTCCAGCGATTCCTCTAAACTTTTGACGAATCCAATTCATTTTCTTCCTCTTAATTGATGAATATTATGATGGCCCTGGCAGGGAGACGTAGATGGCTGAAAGGATTGTTTAGCAGTTGATACAACGCCAATAGCAAAAAAAAGATAGGTCAGATCTAGAACATAATACCGCCAATTCAAATCTGGAGTGCAACCCTTAAGAGGATTCCGAGAAGGAACCTACAAGGATATTCTGATGCTTATCACAACAAACGGAATACTGACGTGGTTCACGGGGTTTACTTGCTAGACACCGCCCAAATTTAAATAGCAGCAGCGCCGAGTTGGTACGAGAGTCCAGGCCGGGAGCGTCAGCAGCGGAAGCATCAAGCAAATCAAAGCCCGGTTAAAGTAGTACTATAGTCTGAAACAAATTGCGGGGCGACTGGCACAGGAGGACTTGGCCGGGGTGCGTAAATCCTCATTTACAAACAGTCTTTATATTGAAATTTGGCATTTAGCAACTCTCCTTAGAATAAGTGAGGCTGATGGATTATCCATGCTTGGAATTTGCTCATGTGATTTTTATCAGTAATTTTACTGACTTTTAATTTTACTCAGTTTTTTCCTGTTCCGCCAATTCTCCCATTTCATTCCTTATTTACCAGATCTCTTTCATAATTGGTTTCACAGTATGGGTAACCATTCATTCCCCCCCCTGTTGAGAAAAACTATGTAGCCTAGGTCAAAGGCATTGAGGGAGCAGGTAAACCTTTGCGTCTTTGCCGAATAACTTCAGCCATGAATGTCCAAGGCTTCAGGTCACGCAAGCGGCAAGTCTCAATGACACTCAGTAGAGCGGCATAAGCCTTAGACCCTTCACGAGAGCGGGTGCCATGAGAAATACGTCGGGTAATCACTGCATGGCGCAACGCCCGTTCAGCCTCATTATTAGTGACGGGAAGGTGGGGATTAAAGACAAAGGCAACCACCGCATCCCAATCATTCAGGAGCTCCCGAGCCAAAGCTTTGAGTCTAGGATGTTCACTGCCCGCCCCAATGAGGGCAAGTAGATGCAAGCGCCAGGTAATCGGCTCTTCTGGGTCATCTTGATGGGTGGTGGCGATGGTATGAATCAATTCACGCATTTCGTCCAACAACCATTGCCCTAACTGTTGCGCTTCAGCATCCACCGCCTGGGCTAAGGCTAATGCCTTGCGAATCAAATGAGCCAAACAGCGTTGCCGCTGGGGATGGCTACGATAAGCTCTATAACCATCACTAATGAGCCAACCCACAAATGCACTGCTGACAAGTTGTAGAAACGCTTCTTTAGTACGCTGGCCAATCATGAAAACTACACTGGTAGAACTCAGAAGAACCCATAACCAGCAGAAGTGACCAGATTCATACCACGGAGTTTCATCTATATGCAGAATATCTGCTTTTTGCAGTTCTTCTAATAAGGTCTCTACTACGGGGGCGCAGGCAAATCCCGCTTCTCGGATACTGCGGTCAATGGTGCCAATGCCTAAATCCAGACCACACCAATCCCATAAAAATTCCTGAATTTTGACGCGGGAAAGGCGGTAACGAACCGATAAACTCGCAATGAAGGTCGCCAACTGGGGTCCCACCAAGACTTGCTCTTGCAATCGGAGTTGAGTTTTGCGAGTATTCACTTCTGAAATCTCCCCCTGACCTGGTTTTGCCTGGGTATGATGCCCACAATCACAGGTTGCTCCATAGTAATGGTGCATCTGGCACTCAATCTTTAATTCTCCTTCCCCCATCAATAGCTCGAACTGATAGTACCCTAGATATGGCTTTCGGTCGGGGAGCCATTTTTTTCCATTACAGGCGGCACACTGCTCTGGATAATGAGTGATGGTTCGCTCTGCCTTCAGCGGCTTGCTTCTCCATTTCCCTTTGGCCCCTGGTTGCTTTCCTGCTTTTCGCTTTTCAGAGCCTTTGCCTGCGGTAGACGATTTTTCCGGATTTTCTGAAGTCTGCTCTGTGGCTTCCTCTACTTCTACACTCTTTTCCGCTTCAGTTTCCTCTGATGGGACAATTCCCTCTGGCTTCCCTTTTTCATAAGGGCTATCTGAAGAAGGGGGTCTTGAACTTGTTCTTGAGGTCTCATCTAATTTCTCGAATTGCTCCACTGCCAACTCATAAAGATTCTTCGCTACTTCCACTAATGCCTTTTTATCCAGGCTACAAAAGTAGTCTTCTCCCATTTGTTCTAAATCAGCTTTGCTTAGACGAGACATTTTCTTGCCTGACTCTTTGCTTCGTTAACTTAACTCATTAGGGACGCAACAAATCTCAAAATTTATTGAGAATTGTTAGTGTTTGTTGCTACTTCAAACCACTCAGCAAGAGGGGGGAAGTGAACCTTTACGCTTAAGCGGTTTTTAGAGAGTGACCGATTGACAATTGAGATGATCTGGACACCAATAATAAAAAAGTGGATCGAGGAAAACTTCAAGGCGAAAGAAGTTATTTATGTTGCAATTGACAGAACCCAATGGTCAATGATCAATATATTGATGGTGAGTCTAGTAGTAAATAATAGAGCTATTCCTTTGTATTTTGAGTTGCTTGACCATAAGGGGAATAGCGATCTGGAGTCACAGAAATCAATATTAAGTCGAGTCTTATATTTTCTGAAAAAATATAAAGTTGTCGCTTTAGGAGATAGAGAGTTTTGCTCTTTAGAGCTGGCAAGATGGCTAAATGCGCAAAAGAGGACTTACTTTTGCCTTCGATTGAAGAAAAGCACTTATATCGAGCTAGAAAAAGAAACATGGTTATCGTTGAAAGAATTAGGGCTTATGCCTGGCATGTCTGTTTTTTATCAAGGTACTAAAGTCACTAAAACAAAAGGTTTTTCTCCAGTCAATATTGCCGCTAAATGGAAAGGTAATTACCGAGGGATATCAACCAAGGAAGCCTGGTTCTTGATCACTAACTTTAATAGTCTTGAGCAGAGTATTTTTGCTTATAAAAAAAGGATGAGCATTGAAGAAATGTTTCGTGACTTTAAGCAAGGTGGATATGATTTAGAACACACTAAGCTTTCTGGTCATCGTCTTTATTCTCTTCTTCTACTCATTACTTTTTCTTATTCTCAAGCTACTCTCATTGGTCAGGCTATTAAGACTAAGGGCATAGCTAAATATGTTGGTCGAGTCAAAGAAAAAAATCGGTCTTTTCGCCGACACAGTGATTTTTATCTTGGGTTACATGCTTCTGATTGGCTGTTATCTCATCAATTATTTTCTCCTGAATCTCTCGCTCTTATGCAACTATCCCCTCACAAGTCGCTAAATTATCGACAAGGTTTGAAGGCTCTTTCCCTTGCCCAATCTTGCTTTTAGCTATTTTTGTCCCCCCTACAGAACGGTGCCGAAAGATGAGCTACAGACCTGATTGACTGACAAAAGTTGATCCCCTAAGCTCTGAAGCCCTCACTACAATTAAGTTTCAACATTCCCATTAATAGGTTTAGGAGCGACGGGTTGCCAGTTCTCTGCCTTGAATCTGTTCAGATGCTTACAGAATAAAGCTTTCAGTCTCCTTGAACCTAAACACTCAAATCGCTCATATGGCCTAAGTTTTAGATGTTTTGTCAGTCAATCAGGCTACAGACTTACGAACAACAATGGCAACGCTCCGAACAATTGCCTAAATGGGATGTGAGGATTGTCCCTTTTTAAGGGGGTATCTTATTTGTTTACGACTCCCTTACGAGCCTTTTAGGAAGTAATAATTGTAATTTTGAGCCCAAAATGTATGACAAGATTTTAAACTGGTAGACACCCTGCAAGTTTCCTAAGCACTCGATCAATCACAAATTTTCATAAGGTTTCGATGTGGCGACTTCGGCACAAATGGATCGCCTATAAATCCTTCTATACCTGGGCTATAGCTGCCTACGCCTATTCTTCCGTATTAGTCTTTTGTAAAAAAACTGCGAAAACAAGTGTTTTTATGTAATACAAGCTTGATAAATAGTTGGCGTCTCAGTGTTTTTATGTAGAATATGCTTGATAAACACTTAAATGCCTAAGTGTTTCTTTGTAAAACTGCCTTGACCGACAATTAAATTCACAGTAGTATTACGGATGCCAATCGACGTAATTTTGTTCAATCAATGAAAACAACATTCAATCGTTCATCAATATTGATGGCAATGCCAGCTACTCTGGCCGCAACAGGCATTGCCATCGGTAGTGGCTCATTTACCCCAGCCCATGCCGTTTGCATGGGTCTTGACACTGGTATGACTGGATATATCAGTGCTTGCGGTCCATTTGCAGGTAATGACAGTGCAACAAACGTCTCCACTGAAACCATGAAGACGTATACATTTTCCGCGAAAGCTAATGCATTTAACACAACCCCTGATGAGGGAGATAGTAGTGCTTTTGAGATTGAATATGATTCCTCCTCAAAGTCAGGAACTTGGGAGGTCTTCGATCCCCCAATTAGTGGTTTCTTTGCTATTGCTCTAAAAGCTGGCCCTCAATACGCCATCTATGAATTCGATGGTGATGTCCTCTCGGGTAACTGGGATACGTCTGCCTTCACAAATCCTGGGGGCAATCAACCTGATATTTCCCACATCAGCCTCTATGTCACCCAAGATCCAACACCACCGACAGATACTCCTGAGCCTCTAACCCTCCTTGGTGCAGCTACTGCCATTGGGTTAGGCACATCTCTCAAACGCCAATTCAATAAAAAGCGCTCCTAGCAAGCCAATTAGTTAGTAAGTATTGAATTCATAGATAGTAACAGCCTCTCTAACCAGAGGCTTTTTTTTGCATCATTTCAGCCCGATGGATGGGGCAGACTTGATCAAGGCTAAAAATTGCTATCGCCTTGTCTTTGTCTAGAGCGCGGCGCTCAATGATTTTATGTTACGAACCCACTTCGCCCAATCATCGCTGACGGGGTTTTAAACCGCATACTCTTAATCACCAAAGCTGATCCACGGGAGAGTAATAACATTTCAAGTTTTTTGGATAATAGTCGGGAAAAACAAAACAAGTGAACCGATAGCTGTTGACTTTGAACGAGAGTGATGCTTTCAGTCATTGCAATCAACTTTATAAACATTATCTCGGAGATAAAGCTGAATGCAAGTTGCGGCAACATCATTTGGAGTCAATTGGGCTGATCATATTTTCTAAAGCGAAAAAAGACAGTCACCTAGAAGGGGTGCATCCCACTTAGAGTGGTACAAGTGGCTCAAAAAATGGTGAGAAAATGGAGGAAATATAAAATACGATAGGAGAAAAAATGCTACTAATCTCACCAGAAGACCAGGTCTTGCTCAATTACCACACAACCGAATTAGCTTGTTTGATGCACAAATACACAGAGCCCGATAAATTGGAAAGTTTTGAGAGCATAGAAGTAGAACTCAGAAATCAGCTACAGTCATTAGTCTCTCCTACTATCGGGGAATTTTTTTTTCTGAAGGAGGAGAAAAACGCTCAGGAAATAAACGAACCATCAAAACCCTAGTGGGAGACGTGAGAATCAGCCAAAAACAAGCGAGAAAGTTGGGGGTAGCGCCCAAAACGCCTCTGAGCCCAGCCTTGGAAAAGTGTTGTCTGCGAGTATGTGCCAAGACCTCCTATCAACAAGCCCAAGAGGACATGTTGGAATTAATGGGGGTGGAGGTGGGGCACAGTAGCCTGCATCGGCTAGTACAAAGAACGGAACTGCCCCTAGCTCAGAGTGAGAACCCAGGAATAAGCGGAGTCAGTATTGATGGCGGCAAAATCTGTCTCAGAGGAGAGGAAGAAAGCGGAGGACAATGGCGAGACTACAAACTGGTGAGTAGTCACAATGATATCTGTGAAGCCTTCTTTCAAGAGCCAGAAAAATTGCAAGAGTGGAGCAATAGCTTACCCCTAGACCCTATCGTCACATTGCTGGGGGACGGGCATCCGGGAATCTGGAAGGTGGTGGAGAGCTTTGCTCCTCAACAAGAACTAATTCGACGACAGGTGTTGGATTGGTATCATCTCATGGAGAATCTTCACAAGATAGGAGGCTCTATTAAGCGATTAAAAGCGGCTGAGAACTTTCTATGGCATGGTTTTATCGATGCTGCCCTGCGAGAGTTCGATGGTCTTAAAAGCAAGCGAGTCCAGAAGTTTCGGGACTATCTCAACAAACACCGTTGTCGTATTCCTGACTACGAGCGCTATCAGCGATTGGGAATTCCCATTGGCTCTGGGGATGTCGAATCTAGAATTAAGCAAGTGGGAGCTCGAGTCAAGCTACCAGGTGCTCGTTGGCATCGTCATAATGTTCGTCGCATTCTACGTCTTCGATGCGCCTATCTCAATCGCTCTCCCCTTCTGAGTTTAAATGTATTGTCTTAAATGGGATGCACCCATTGAGAATGGCATTTATCGACCCTGTACACAAACCTGGTCATGGCGCTAATTTTACTCATGTTACTGACCTTTCAGACCCTCTTGAGTTAATCACCAAGCCAAACAATTCCATTTGGTATAACGGTTGTAATGCAATGCCAAGTTACCGTCCTCCCTATGCTTCTTATATAATTTCGCAAGCTTTAATCAGTAACTTAGATCGCTTGATATATAGTGCAGTAGGAAAACGTGAGATGGCGGTAAAGTAGAGTCATTTAGCAGACAGCTATGCCCTGTCCTGTTTGCAGACACGACTGGTTCAATGAATGCTATGGGCCATCATTTTCAGCCCCTCAAAAAATCCGCAAGAACTAGAAACATGGGAACCGATGGGAGCATGTCTCCTTTGCAGATGCAGTGGGTTGTTGTCCACCCACTTAGCGAAAGGTCTCGTTGATGGAGTGTAAAAGAGTATAAAGACCCAGAGAATCATGTCGGCCTACAGTTGGAACTGTTCCCCCAAATAATATTGCCGCACCAGTGGATTGCTGTATAGTTCTTCCGCACTGCCAGAAGCTAAAATTTGACCGTCTCGCATAATGTAGCCCCGGTTGGTAATGGCTAACGTCTCCCGGACATTATGATCCGTAATCAGAATTCCCATATTGCGTTCCCGCAGTTGGGCAATGATGGTTTGAATTTCAGAAACCGCGATGGGATCGACCCCGGCAAAGGGTTCATCTAATAATAAAAATTGTGGCCCTTCCAGACCAACGGCTAGGGCGCGGGCTAACTCAGTGCGGCGGCGTTCTCCTCCAGAAATTTGTGAACCTTGGGTTCGGGCCACTTTTTCAAGACGGAATTCCCCCAGCAACTGTTCAAGTCGATGGCGGCGCATTCTGGGGGAAACCCCCGTTTGTTCTAGGGCTAATAAAATATTGTCCTGGACACTCAACTGACGAAACACACTGGCTTGTTGGATTAAATACCCAATCCCCAGGTGTGCCCGTTCATTCAGCGGCAGATTGGTGATGTCTTTTTGATTCAGCCAAACTCGCCCAGTATTCGGTTTAATTAAGCCGGTGGCGATGTAAAAGGTGGTGGTTTTACCGGCACCATTCGGACCGAGTAAGCCCACAATTTCCCCTGGGGCAACCCGGACATTCACTCGGTTGACCACACAGCGTTTGCCATAAAGCTTATGAATATTTTCTAAAACTAAGGTCACAATTTCGTCTCGCGAAGGGGCTTTAGAAAAACAACCTCAGCCGATTAAGGCAAAGGGGGGAGGGAGGGCAAGGGGTTGTTATTCGGTGAATTAAGAGTTGGGGGTGCGCCACCAGGAGAGTCCTCGGCTTCTTCAACTAGGTAGATGGATTCAACCTGCTGATCGGCTTCTGGGTTGGCAACGAAACGTCCTTCATCAATCAGATAGGTCATGGTTTCAGCCCGCATACTGTTACCGTCTTGCAGCACATAGACGTTACCACTTAATACCAACCGTCTTTCACGGCTATAGTACTGGGCTTGGGCGGCGGTAGCCTGTAAATTTTTGGCTGGATAATAAACTTGAACATTTCCCCTCGCTGTCACAACACCCGTTTCGGAGTTGGCTTCTTGGATATCCGATCGCACCGTCATGGGGCTAGAGGGGGCCGGTTGGGCGATCGCCCTAGGGAATAGGCTTAATTTAGGGGAAGACGGGCCGCTGACAATGGCAAACAGAAGAGATGCGGCCCCCCCGAGCAGAATTGCCCGTTGCCAGACAATCGATAAGGGACGACACATCACTAAGACATTCAATCTTGGGAAAGGAAATCGACTGGCCATTAAGAATTTGCATCAACAGGGGGGTCATCAACGCCAGTTTAGCGAATCCTGACTCCATTCTGGATTATTGCAGGGAGCTTAAAACACCTTGCAATACCGGGGTGTCCAGCCGGGGACCATAGGCCGTCACAATTTTTGCCGCCGCTTTGGAGGCCAACTGTCCAGCCTTTTCATAGCCCATGCCGTGGGTGATGCCATACAAAAAGCCCCCAGCATACATGTCCCCAGCCCCCACTGTGTCAATGGGTTTGACCTTATCGGTGGGAATGGTTAAGAGGGTTTGCCCGTCAAAAATCACCGAACCATCAGCCCCTCGGGTAATGGCAAACTGCTTGGCAATGGTTTTACAGTAGGCGATCGCCTGGTCAAAGTTATCGGTGTCAGCCATGGTCATCGCTTCGGCTTCATTGGCAAACAAGAGGTCAACGCCGTCGCCAATCATTTCCTTTAGACCATCTTTAAAAAATTTGGGCATGTTGGGGTCGGACAGGGACAGGCAGGTCTTAACCCCTGCTGCCTCGGCGATGGCTTTGGCCTTGACGGTGGCTTCACGGGCGGAAGGGGAAGTCACCAAATAGCCTTCTATATACAAATACTCGGAGTCCTTCAGGGCTTCCGTATCTAACTCATTGACCGATAAACTGCCACTAATCCCCAAAAAGGTGTTCATGGTGCGGTCGGCATCGGGCGTAATAAAAACGAGGCACTTTCCGGTAATCCCTTCTCCCGCCGTCTCATGGTGGGGGTTAGTCCCTAAACCGCAGTCATTGAGGTCTTTGAGATAAAATTTTCCTGCTTCATCTTTGCCCACTTTACAGACATAAAATCCAGTCCCCCCCCATTGTGCGAGGGCCACCATGGTATTGGCCGCTGAACCACCACTACTCTGTTTGCCTTTCTGTGCTTGCAATTTAGCAATTAATTCGTTTTCCCGCTCCTCTTCGACTAGGGTCATTACCCCTTTATCAATACCCAGTTCTTGCAATTGGGCGGGGGTGACTTCAAACTCCATATCCACCAGAGCGTTTCCTAAGCCATAGACATTGTATTTACGACCCATTGTGACCTCATTGTTAAGGGATGTAACGTTAGCTATCCTAAGGGAGAACGCGACGGGTGGCAATGTGAAAATCAAGGCACAGAATATGGCTGTATTGAGGCGAAAAAAACTCGTCGGTTTTCGGTAGGCTGAATTCAGGCTATCCCCTAAAATAAAGTAAATAACTGTTAAGAATCTTAAAATAACCCTTTATGTCCGATCCTCGATTTTCTTCCGGCTTTAAAAAACTGCCCCATTGGTTAGTGGCGATCACCCTAGTGATTGGTTGCTGGTTCAGTGTTACCCTCCCCGCCCAAGCCGTCAACAACCCGGAGTTACTTCCCGCCGAAACAACTCCTGTGGTAGATTTAGCCAATTTCATCCCGGATCAACAGGAAGAAGGCTTAATCGAGGAAATAAACCAATTTGAAGCGGACACGGGTTGGAAGCTCCGAGTATTAACCCAATATGACCGCAGTCCCGGCCGGGCCGTTATTCCCTTTTGGGGGCTGGATGATGTCAGCATTCTGCTGGTGGCTGATGCCAGAGGGGGAAATTTACTGGCTTTTAGTATTGGCGATGCGGTGTATGAATTGATGCCCCGTACATTTTGGATCGAGATGCAAGCCCGGTTCGGCAATATGTACTACATTCGTGACAATGGTGAAAACCGTGCCATTACCCAAGCCCTAGATACAGTCAAGGGTTGTTTGGTTAAAGGGGGGTGTAATGTCGTTCCTGGACTCCCCCGCGAGCAGTGGATTTTAACACTGGTCACCTCCATTGTCGGGGGGCTGATTGTTGGCTTTGCGGCCATTCCCCGCTCCCCTAAGCAAAGCTTTGCTTGGCAATGGGTACTGATTATGTCGCCCTTGTGGGGCATTTTAGTCATTGCCTTTGGCATTGGGCCAGTGGTCACTCGCACAAGCGATTTTCTCCCCCTGTTTCGGAACCTAATGGGATTTGTCATTGGGATCTTGGTGGCCTATCTTTCCCCTCAGCTAAATCAAGCCAATGCCCCAGAGACCTAATCTTTCTGCTATCAGGGATCAGGGGATGGTGAGAGAAAAAGTTTAGCAATGGGGTTTTGGGGGGGATTAAAATCAATAGATTTTTAGCTTTTATGGTCATTTAGTCGGCCCAAATGGGTAATGTATTAAAAAGCATGGGAATTTTTTCTGGAGGGGTCGCCAGAGAATCATCACCCAGATAAAAGAGCGGCTCGTCCTTGCCCTGATTTTGCCCTATCTATTCTTCTGTATTCCTATTGGTCGATAGTCGATAGGTCGAGTCGATACTGTCCAAAATTGCCAGAAAGGCAAATTTGTCTGCCCCACAACTCTATGTCTATTCCCCCTGAACCTGTTGTTGAAGCAGCGAGCTATTTTAAAGCCCATGACGAAAGACAGCGTATTCACAAGTTGTTATTTTATTTGTGTAAGAAATATTGGGAAAATGATCCCAATGTCATTGACCGTCAGAGTATAGAAGACCTTGTGATCGAACTGGTTCAACTCAAGCCCAACATCGATCAGTTGTCTAGTTCTCTATCTAGACTGGTCAACACGCTGAATTGTCCCGAGGTTTACACGGCGATCGCCCAGACAATTGTGAACCAATTGGAGCCCATTTATATCGCCCCTCCCAATACCAGCACCAGTACAGCTAGAGATGTGGTTGATGGTTCACCCCCAGCACAGTCGGATGGTTGCTTAAAAGTCCAGTGCCCTGACGGCAAAAGGATTGGGTCAGAGGTAATTACCAGTACCACTGAGTCCCAGTATTTGGCAGAACAAATTTCCCACACCCTTTCTCAACACCCAGAACAGGCTCGTATCAAAAAATTAATCTTTGCCGTCACACAAGGTTACTGGGAAAATAACTCCCGAGTCATTGATGCGGCGGAACTCCCCCAGCTTCTTTTGGCCCTGCGGCAACGTTATGCTTCCCAAAAAGAACTCTATATTGGTTTTGGACAGGTTGTTAATAGCATCAACAAAGCGACTCAGTATGTGGCGATCGCCAAACTAGTCATTCAGCAAATAACCGGTCTTTATGAAAACTCAGAAGAAACCAGACAGTCTGACACGTCAGAACTTCTCTCCTCCCAGCCTACCCTGATTGCTAATCCCGCTCCAGCGAGTGCCATGGCAAAGCAAAAAGCTGACCAGAGGCCCTCGCAAAGTCGCGACAATGATACAGGGCCAAACACCCTCTCACCGGCATCCAGTCATATTGATCCAGTTAATCCAGCAGGAGTTGTACCTGGTGCAGATGCCCTACCTTCACAGTCTGTAGCAAAATATCATCAATCAAATGCCTATAATCCGTTTGATTTACGTACAGAAATCATGCAATACGTGATTCCTTTACGAGCAAAAATTCTGTTATTTTCAGTGCTCTTCCAAAGTGATGAAGACGATCAAGATTGGGGAATGATTCGTCGCTATGGCCTAGACGACCTCGTAGATCAATTTTTACAAAGCTGCCAGAATCCTAATGATGTAGACAGCCAAATTAAATCGTCAAGCCCAAAAAATGGAAAGCCAGGAAGACTATCAGCAGACAGCCCAGACGTTAATCAAAATTTTAAAATCCCGATTGTAACTCGAATTTTAGTGCTCTATCTGAATAGACAAGCATTGCTGGGGTCTTGTGAATTCATCTTGTCCGCAATTTAGCTATCGGCTCAGAATATCTCACCAGCTTGCTTCATTTTATTAATGTCAATCACTCCGGGACGGGGCTTGAAAAATAAAGACCAAGGCGATCGCCCACTGTTGAGCCTGACGATCCACCTCAATACGCTGAATGAATTCTCGAAAATAAAAACGGCGCTCGGTTTCAGACAAATCATGCCAAAACGGGGGGGCACTCACTGCCGGAATAATGCGCTGGAGTTCATCGGGGGGCAGTTGATCCAGGTGTTGTTGCAGGATTGCCAGTTCGGTTTTTAATTGAAATTCCCGTAATTGTCGCGTTTGGGTATCTAAAATTTCCTGTTGTTCCAAGTCGGGAAGTTGGGCAAGAATCGCCTTTTTTTGGGCAATTTCTGCTGTGATTTGGCTGATTTTTGCCGCCAATGGGGACGGAGCCTGGGGGGACACAGCCGCCGGGAGTTCTTGGCAAATTTGAGCAATGGTCCGGGATAAAACGTCATCGTAGGCGATCGCCGAACATTTGGGCTGCTGGGGGCAAGCTTTGGGACGCAGATAACAATAGGATTGACGCTGGTATCGAGAAGTCACCGTTGCCACTTGCCAGGGGGATAAACAGCGGCGACAGTGGACTAACCCCGCCAAGGACCGGGAGGCACTGGCACTCCGGGGAGCAAACGGGGCATTTCGCTTTAACAGACGATCAATTTGGGCTGCTTCGAGACGGGTCAGGAGGGGCGGATGGGTGTCGGGAATAATGGTTTGTTGTTGGTAAAGTAAATCTCCTCGATAGACCGGGTGGGTTAACCAACGTTTACCCGTTCCCGTTGCAATTTTTTTGCCATAACACTGGGCTAAATAGCGCACTGATCCCCGCAGGGAGCCGGATAGTAAGAATCGTTCGATAAAAGCCTTCACAATGGGGGCTGTTGCTTTATCGATGACATATTGTGTGGCTGTCCGACGATAGCCATAAGGCGCACGACCTGGAGGGGGCAACATCTGTAAACGGTTGCGGGCGTGGCCTTGTTTCAGGGCCTGCTGACGCTGATATTGCTGGATTTGGCAGAGGATACCAGTCCACTGTTGTTGCCACTGGCTTCTGTTAAAAGAGGAATGATTTTCCGCCGAGGGGGGATGGGGCGTGGCATAGTCCTGCTCTAGGGCGACCACCATGAGACCCAATTCTTCCAGGGTGGTGAGGTGCGTCGCAATGTCTTCCGGGGTTTCTGCTAACTCTGCCAAATGACGGATAAGGCAGTAGGCGATCGATTGAGTCGCGGCATCCTGGACAAGGCGCTGCCATTGTTGTCGATTGCCATAATCCCCGTAAACGTGATCAACTTCCACCCCCCAAAATCCTGGTTCTGGCAGCTTTTCCAACAGGGGATCGCAATAACAATAGGCAACAATCTTCATCGTCCGGTCACGGTGTCTGGGTGACCCTTAATAGAAATAAAAAGCACCTGTTTTTTGTAAATTGATGGTGCGGTGACCGTAAAAACCGCTTGCGACTCCGGGTTCAGCTTTGATCACCGTAATCACGGCAATATTATCGGCGGGAATTTCCTGTGTCCGTTGATCCACCGCGATAGAAAATTTTAAAACATAGTCCCGGTCTTGGGCGGCTTGGCTGGCATCTTTGGGGTAAACCATGATGTAGGCTTCCTCGCCAAAATTCTCAATCAGACGGCTACTGCCAGCGACAATAATATCTGGATTAAACGATTCTAAATTGGTGATGTCGTAATCCAAATCCAGTCCGGTTTCATTAACCAGTTTGATTTTGACCGCTTTCTTGGGATTAAACCGCCCCACAGGTTGCCAATAGCCTGGTTGAAATGTCTCTGCTGGTGGATCCTGTGCCAGACTTAGTGGGACAAAGTTAGGGCTCACAATCCCCAATGCAATGGCGATCGCCACTGTGGCCCAAAGACGACCAAGAATTTTTTGAGCAACTGTTCATGTTGACACCCTAGGGGCAAAAAATGCGTATTTATTATCGCCGACCTACAGACTAACAAGTGGAGCTGGAAAGTGTGGAGTGCTCCGCCAGAATCAGTGGTGGACTAATTTTTTTGCCTCCTTAAGTAGATTGCAGATTCGGCCATGGTGTCGCCCAAAAAAGTAGATTGTAGGGAGTGGCGTTACTAATCCAAATCCATCGTTAACCAAAACGATAGAATTAGTCTAGCCATTGGCTGTGACATGCCTTATTGGGAGTTTTTACGCTCTATGCTCCGGCGTTGGTCGTCTCGCATTACTATCCGCCTTCTCATTAAATCGCTCAGTCGGCTACTCGTATTGGAGTTACTGCTGGGGGGAATTGGGCTGGGCGTTGTTTATCGCGAGTATCAACGCTTTTGGCAGCAAAGCATTCAGCAACAGCAGACAACCATTCATAATACGTTGGGCAATATGCTCCCGACGGCCTTGTCGGTGGCAATTGATCGCCAGGATCGTGGTGCGGTCAGAGCCCTATTAGATGGTAATTATGGGCTGTATTCCTTGGTGTTGACTAATAGTGAAGGAGAACAAATTCTCGAAACCAGCCGGGATTTGCGGGAACAGGCCGCCTCGGAAATTTGGCCGCTATTACTGTCTTCCCCCTTTGATGCGGTCTACGATCCTCCCGCTTTACCAGGACAAGCAAGCCTCCCACCGGACTTCGTCGGGCCACCACCATCGGATCGGCTACCGGGGTTGGCGATTGCCCGGATCTATTATTTATCAGCAGCGACCCCCAACTTTTGGCAAGAGCTGGGTCAATGGTGGCGTTATCCCGACAAAATGCAGGGGCGGTTTCAGACCTATACCACCACGCTCACATTTTGGCTGATAGGCGGACTGACCCTCGGAATTGCCTTAGAATTGCTGCGGCAAAAACGTCAGGCCTTACGCAAGGAATTGGCCCAAAGCCAGCAATCCCAAGTGGCATTTAAGCAGGAGGCCCGTCAACTCCGGTTTCTCCTGACTGAGCGTTCCGCCCAAAATACCTTTTTGATTGAACGCCTCCAAGTGGCCAGAGAAGACCAAGAATCCCTGCTGCGTCAACATCACCAGGAGGTGCTCGTTCTCCAATCGGCGATCGCCGAGTATGAAACCCAGATTGAATCTCTGGATGCACAGGAACAACCGGATCATCGGGATTGGCAACAGGAATTGAGACGAGCCAAAGAAAAGCTGAGGGAATTACAACAACGGGAAGCCCAAGCCGGCGAAAAAGTTCGGACCCTCTCCCAAAAAATTGAACGACTAACAAAACAACGAGATGACGCCCAGCAGCGCTTGGATCACCTGTCCCAACAGCCTGAAACCGATGAATTGACCCTAGAGGCGGCCCGTCTGGAGATTGAACAACAGCAGGCTTTGGCCAACTATGCCATTGAAGAAACGACCCATCTGGAGTCAGAAAAAGAAGAATTAGCTGGTCAGATTTTGCAACTCCAGGAACGCAATAATCACCTCATTTGGCGGAATCAGGAACTCGAATACCGATTAGAAGCCTTGGAACATCTCGGTCATGGGGCGATCGGGGAAGAGGAGGATGCGGACAATGGTGCGATTCCCCTCTCCCATTTGGCCAATATTTCTGCCCGTGCAACCACCAGTGCGCTGGAACGGCTGGGGTTTACCCTGGATCACCAAAAAGGTTCCCACTTGATTATGAAGCGGCACACTGAAGTAGAACAAAGTTGTTGTGTCCCCAGCAAAAATGAAATTCGCCCCCCCACCTTAAAACACATCCTTAATCAAGCTGGCGTATCCCTTGAAGAATTCCAGGGAGCGTTAAAGTAATCCATTCCATCGATGCTAATGACTTCCACAACCGTCAATCTTGCAGAACGTCACAATTTCAGTATGATTTTGGGAATAGCATCAGAGGAAACATGAAAGTGCTTTCAGCGTTGGGAACCCTTGGTGGAATCATATTGGCAGGAAGCGGTGCCATTATGGCGATCAGTAACCCCGACACCCTTGATTATGAAGACTATGCCAGTGAGTCCCTGACGGATTATCTCAAGCAAGAAGTCTGTCCCCAGGCCCCCCCTGACTTGGGAGGCTTGATTCAAAGCTATTGCAAAACATTGGTGGACACGGGAAAACCCCAACTCCGCCAGGTGATAAGTCGTACAACGACTCAGCAGAATTTCTTTATCTTTACAATTTACGAAACGACGTTAACCTTGCCTGAGCCTTTGCCGAGTTACGAATTCCAAACGCTGGGAATTATGCAGCGATTCTACACCTATGAAGCTTCTAAAATTTAGCCTGCGGTTTTGATTTGGAGCCTGTTGCTCCCTGTTGAGAAGACGACTTTAATCCGTGTCGTGGTCAACCAGGAGCATTGCTGACTCAACCTGATAGGATTGGTGGGTTTAATGCCCCCGTCTCTCATTGCAACAAAAATCCCATTATTGGCGATTACTCCCCTATATCCGCCCCCATTTACGTACCATCGGATGGGCTTTTCTCTGTACCTTGCTCTTTACGGTTTTTTGGCCGATCCTAGCCTGGTTAGTCGGCAAGATGGCAGCCTCCATCGGGGCTGGGGATGTACAAAGTATTCTAGTATTGGCAGCAGTTGCTGCGGGGATATTTTTAGTACGGGGCTTAGCGCAGTATGGTCAAGACACTTTGATGGCGAAGGCGGCTTTAAGGGTGGCATTAACGTTACGGAAACAGACCTACGCCCATCTGCAGCAATTGAGCTTAGGGTATTTTGAACAGGCAAAAATCGGGGATTTAGCCTATCGTCTGACGGAGGATATTGACCGTATTGGCGAGGTGGTGAACAAACTATTTCATGACCTTGTCCCTTCAGTGCTGCAATTGATTGTCGTCTTTGGTTATATGCTGTACGTTAATTGGGCCCTCACCTGTGCCGTTTTGGTGATTGCGCCGTTGATGGCGCTACTCATCGGTTTTTTTGGGGAGCAGTTATTAAAATTTAGTCGCCGCAGCCAGACCCGGATTTCTAACTTGTCAGCGTTATTGACGGAAACCCTAGCCGCGATCCGATTAGTCAAAGCCTTTGCCGCCGAAGCATACCAGTTAGATCGATTCCAAGAAGAATCCCAACAACATCGACGCTCCCAATTTTTGGCGGAGAAGATGAAAGCGTTGCAATTTGTGGTGGTGGGTTTTCTCGAAGCGATAGGGGTGGTGTTTTTATTTTGTTTGGCGGCCTGGCAGATTTCTTTGGGCCGTTTAACTGGAGTCGGCTTCATCAGCTACGTGACAGCAGTGGCCATGTTGATTGACCCCATTAGTCATATCACGAGTGATTACAACCTGTTTAAGCAGGGAGAAGCTTCTGTTGATCGTATTTTCGAAATTTTTGCCCAACAACCCACCGTTAAAGATAGTCCGGGGGCGATCGCCATCCTAAATATCCAGGGCATTGTGGAATATGAACAGGTGAGTTTTGCCTACATACCGGGGAAATTGGTCTTAAAGCAGATTACGTTTACCGCTAAACCGGGGGAAATGATCGCCCTGGTGGGGTCATCCGGAGCAGGCAAAAGTACGGTGGTCAATCTCTTAATGCGACTCCACGACGTGAGCAGTGGTGAAATTCGCCTTGATGGCTGCCCGATTAACACCATAACCCTCCAAAGCCTGCGACAAAACATTGCCATCGTTCCCCAAGAAAACATGCTTTTTTCCGGAACCATCGCCCAAAATATTGCTTTTGGTCAAACGGCATTGGATTTTGATGCCATTGAGCAAGCTGCACGGGTCGCCAATGCCCATCAATTCATTAGCGAATTATCCCAGGGCTACCACACCTTCGTTGGCGAACGGGGGGTCAACCTATCCGGTGGACAGCGGCAGCGCCTCGCCATTGCCCGTGCGATTCTCAGAAACCCAGGCATTTTGATTTTGGATGAAGCCACATCCGCCCTGGACTCAGAATCCGAAGCACTGGTGCAAGAAGCTCTGGAACGGATTGTGCCCGACCGTACAGTATTTGTGATTGCCCATCGACTGGCCACTGTGCGTCAAGCCACTCGGATTATCGTGCTGGAACAAGGGGAAATCGTAGAGTCTGGGGATCACCACCAGTTGATGGCCCAACAAGGACGCTATGCCGATTTCCATGCCCAACAGTTCGCGACCTAAATTCAGTGGTGTAACAGAGAAGTGTGGGATGGATAACCTAATCTTTTCGTTCCATTGTGAGTTTAGTTATGCCATGTCCATTATGTGGTCATCCGCAAGCACATAAACACGGTCCCACCAGCAAAGGCAGTCAGCTATATCACTGTCCTAACTGCAATCAAACCTTCACAGACACCTTTGATACGCTCTATTACCGTCGCCAAATCACTCGAGAGGCAGTTCATACAATCCTTCAATCTCATGGCGAAGGAAGAAATTCTGTGGACAAAAACCACCAAATGCGGCAAAAAAGTCACCTTAAATCTGCGGGAGCAGTTAATTAATCTCGATATCATTGAGGCGATCGTCGCTGGAATGAAATTAGACTACACTGGAACCTGTCGTAACGACGGCACTCAATTGCAACCCCGCAATCTAGTCTATTTATTTGAACAAGTGAGTGGATTAGAATTTCAGCTTAGACACATTCATCGGCAAGGCTTGATTTTAGAAGTCCGATAAATATAGAGCAGCTTTGGGTGTTTAACGGGCAAACTAAGAGAATAGATTATGAACGGAGCATCGGTTCCAACCTGTGAATTAAGGCATGAAAAATAATGAAAATAGGTTCGACATGACCGAATCCGCCTTATTCTTATTTGATCCTGCTGATTGCTTTAAAGAGAAAGAAGTTGAGACGAAATTAATTGTCCCACTTCTGCTGCAACTAGGGTACAAGCCAGATTCATGGTATCAGGAAGTCGCATTTGGCAATATCCGCCTAGATTTCCTTGCCTTTGCCACCCAGGTTATCCCCTTTGTTATTTCTGAGGCATCTCCATTAAGTCTCGTTATAGAAGCGAAACACCCAAAAGAAAAGCTGGATAAACATGTTTTCAAGCTCGGCAACTATATGCGAGGGATACGAGTCCCCTATGGTGTCTTGACTAATGCCAAAGAGTTTCGCATTTATCAACGGCAAGATTCTAAAATCATCCCTGTTTTTTGCTGTTTGGGTCATGAAATTTTTCAAAACCTAGATACAATCAAACAAATCATTGGCAAAGACGAATTACCAAAATCTGCTTCTACTGTTTCGGTTTCTCAACAAAAAAAACAAAAGCCTAAAGAGCATGTTATGAAAACAATCGCTATTTACCACAACAAGGGTGGTGTTGGCAAAACAACAACTGTTGTTAATCTTGCTGCGGCATTGGCAAAATCAGGAAAACGGGTTTTGATTATTGACTTAGATAGCCAAGCCAATACAACCTATGCAACTGGCCTAGTCAAATTTACTGATGAAACTAATGATGATATTAAGGGCAAAAATATTACCCAGGTCATCTTTTACAAAGATGATTTTTCAGTTAAAGAAGTCGTACGAAAATCAACATTCAGTAATTTTAGTATTGATGTCATCCCATCCCATATCGAATTAATGAAATATGAAACAGACTTGATGAGGGTTGAGCCAGCGAAGATTAGGATTTTAATGAAACTTAACGCAGTCAAAGAAGATTACGATTATGTTTTAATTGATACCCCTCCTTCCTTGAATTTATATGCACGAATTGCTATCATTACAGCTCAATATTTAATCATACCTTCAGACTTAAAACCATTCTCTCATGAAGGCTTGAACAATGTCAGAGACTTCCTAGAACAGATCGATGAAACTAAAGAAATGTATGGACTTCCCCCTTTAAATGTTTTAGGTGTTCTTCCCTGTAAGATATCGACTAATTCAAAATTTCAACAGTCAACCTTACCAAAACGAAGAGCTCTAGTAACTCAAAAATATAAATTTCCAATTTTGGACACCATGATTTGTGAGCGAGAAGATACGGCAAAATGTTTAGAGAATTATATTGAAATGGGTGATGAAATGATCCCTGATCCTCGATCTGTTATTGATTTTAAACCCAACTCGACCTCTGCTCAAGAGTTTGAAATATTAGCAAGAGAAGTGATTTCTCAAGTTGAAAAGTGAGTTTCACTTAACTTATTTTTATTTGCTCGTTGTTTTATATTTTTTTCTCATGCTAGACTCACTGTTTTCTATCAAGTTACTTGACATAAGTTCAATATACACTGATTCATCTCCCTCAGATTTTTCTAATCAACTCATTGAAAAACTTTCCAGTAACTTTCTTGAGATTAGAAGAAATAGCATACCTATTCTAGTAGAGAGAAAGGGATTAGATGAGTTTAGGGTTGTACATGGCAATTTGACTTTTTTTGCTTGTAAAAGAGCGCAAGAGAAAAATTCTTTATTCTCAAACTTAGCTGCCATTATCCTTGATAAAAAAAATGAGGCTTTTATTCTAGAGCAATGGTCTCTTTTAGATAAAGAAGTTGGCTCAGAAAAAGCAGAAATAACTGAGGAACAAATAAACTATCAATCTCTTGATTTAGTTGACAAAATCAATAACCTTGAAAAAACCTTAACCAATAGTATCAATAGCTTATCCAATAAAATGCGTGAACAGCAGAAATCGATCAATGAGCTACTCGGAAAACAACAAGATAATGTTTCCTACCTTGAGCAAATCAATAATGCTAACGTTGTTGAGCTAACCCGTTTATTAGACAAACACTGGGGACTATCATCTTCATCGGCGGAAAAATTAGCCACACGAATTATTACTGAGAGAAATAAAAATGGAAAATTCATAAATCTTCTTAGTATTTCTGAGCGTGTCTATACATTACAAAACTAAAACAGGTAAATTTCGAGAAACGCCAGAAACAAGATGAAATAATTGACCACTGATTTGTAATAGCTAGCTAGATTATGAATTGGGCAACAATTCTGATTCTGAGATCTCGTGAATATAAGAAACACGATCAGAGAAGTCTTGGTACAAGTCTCTAAAGAGATGACGCATGTCTGCATCGTTTTCATTGGGGATTACCATGACTGAAATTACACTCCCCTTTACCCCTGATTGGGTTTTCCCCCGGTGACACCATTGCCGCTCTGATGGAACGATAAGGCGCTAAATCGTACTGCAATATGTTGATCAGATGTTTGCCTATCTATCGTCCAAGGAAAGGCAATTAAAGCTGTTTTTGTCGATAGGGAAATTAATCCGGCTGTCCCCGCTGGGCCGCCTTTTCCAACAAAGATTGGGCAAAATCAAGTGCTTCTTGGGCAGAATGGCCTCCCGCTAATTGGGCTAATTCTGCTTGACGATCGCCGTTGGAAAGGAGGGGCTGAACCCGCACCACCGTTCGTTCTCCGGTGACAGGGCGAGACCGGGAGCGTCGTTTTTTTTCAGAAGTCGCGGGGACAGACTCCGGTAAGGTTTCTTGAATACTGATTTTATCCACATGGAAATGGGCTTGGGCAAGGGCCGCCACCAAGGGCTGGTGGGTGACGCACAGCACCTGCTGGGTTTGACTGAGTTGGGCTAATTTGTCGGCGATCGCCTGGGCCACTTTGCCGGAAACCCCCACATCAATTTCGTCAAACACTAGGGTTTGGGATGGTGGCGCAATGGTGGTAAAACAGGCTTTGAGGGCGAGTAAAAAGCGACTCATTTCCCCTCCTGACGCCGTTTTAGCTAAGGGCTGAATTTTTTCGCCGGGGTTCGGGCTGAAGTAAAAGACCACCTGCTCCGCACCATGACTACCGGGGGCGATCGCCTCCAACTGACAGGTAAACACCACCTTTTCCATGGCCAGGGGTTTTAGTTCTTTCACCAATACTTTTTCCAACTTCTGAGCCGCTTTCTGTCGATACTGGGTCAATTGGCCACAGGCTTGGGTTAGGGTTTGTGCGGCGGTTTCAACGGCCCCTTGGAGCATTTCTAGGGACTGCCCATTATCCGTTAACTGTTCATACTCCGTTTGCAGGGCTTCCTGGGTGGCGATCGCCTCTGCTAAGTTGGGGCCATATTTACGGCAAATGCGTTTTAGGACCGCTAAACGTTCGTCAATTTCAGCCAACCGTTGGGGATCGGCATCCAAACTATCGCCATACCGTTGAACCTGCTGGGCCGCCTCAATCGCCTGGGTTAACGCCCCCTGCACCATCTCTAAACAGGGTTGCAAAGCCGGGTCAAAGTCGGTCATGGCTTGCAACTGTCTCTCCGCCTCGACCAATAAATCTGTCGCCACCGGAGTATCGTGTTCTGACTGATAGAGCGCTTGGGTGACCTGAAAACTGAGTTGTTGCAAGTCCACCACATGGGACAGCTTTTCCTGTTCTTGTAGCAGGTCATCCCATTCCTCAGTTGTCGTTAACGCTGCATCGTGGAGCTCCTGGAGTTGGTACTGCAAAAAATCTAAACGTTGTAACCGGGTTTGTTCCGATTGCTGTCGCTCTGCTAGGGCCTGCTGCGCCTGGGTAAATTGACGATAGGCTCCAGCGACTCTGTCCCGTTGCTTCAGGAGGGGAGAACCTCCAAACGAATCTAATCGCTCCCGCTGCTGGATCGGTTCCAATAATTGTTGGGTCTGCCCCTGGGCTGTAATTTCGACCAGTCGGGTGCGGAGACTGCTTAATAACGGCAAATTAACCAAAACCCCATTAATGCGCGTCCGGGTCCGCATCCCTTTCCCCGATTGAGAAAACTCTCGCACACAAACCACCGTATCTTCCTCTAACGGGGCGATCGCCTGTTGATCAAGCCAGTCTAAGATCGTTCCTTCCGCCCGAAACATCCCTTCAATGGATCCCTGCTGGGCTCCCTGTCGGAGAACCCGTCCATCCACCTTCCCCCCCAGCAACAGATCTAATGCATCTAACAAGATCGATTTTCCAGCTCCCGTTTCCCCAGTCAGCACGTTCAACCCCGGCTGGAATTCAATCTCTAGGCGGTCAATCAGAGCAAAATTTTGGATGCGCAATGAAAGCAGCATAGAAAACTCCCGCATCAGGGAGGGACGGTCAACACCATGAAATCTAGCCTACAATCATTGGCCGCCGCCAACGGGATAATCTGGGTCGTTTTCCCCCGCTAAGAAATTGAAAAAAATGGAGAGTGTCAAACTGCTTTCGCTTTTTGTTACAGCTTGTCAAATGACCCAAATCTATAGATAGTAATGGGAGTTTTATCTCCGGCAGCACTAATAAATATGTCATTCGTCTTCCTGACGCCATCCGGTGACCATCAAACCCTGACCATTACGCCCCCCAAAACGGGGGTGGCTCTCCAGGGCCGTATACGGATTCCAGGAGATAAATCCATTTCCCATCGCGCCTTGATGCTGGGGGCGATCGCCAAAGGGGAGACGATCATTGAAGGCTTACTGCTGGGGGAAGATCCCCGGAGTACGGCCCAATGCTTTCGGCAAATGGGGGCAGAAATTAGTGAGCTGAATAGCCAGCAGGTTCGGGTGATGGGGCGGGGACTAGGACAGTTACAGGAACCGGACGGCGTGCTGGATGCGGGTAACTCTGGCACCACTATGCGCTTAATGTTGGGTTTACTCGCTGCCCAAAAAAATTGTTTTTTTACGGTGACGGGGGATGACTCTCTGCGACAACGCCCCATGTCACGGGTGATTAAACCCCTACAAAAGATGGGGGCTAACATCTGGGGGCGGCAAGACAATCAACTCGCCCCTCTCGCTATCAAAGGTCAGGTGCTACGTCCCACCCATTACCACTCGCCGATCGCCTCTGCCCAGGTTAAATCCTGTATCCTTCTGGCGGGCTTAACCACGGAGGGTGACACCAGCGTCACCGAGCCGAGTCTTTCCCGGGACCATAGCGAACGCATGTTGCAAGCCTTTGGAGCAACCCTAAGCCGCGATCCAGAAACCCATACCGTTACCCTCCATGGCCCCGCTCAATTACAAGGACAATCGGTGATTGTGCCCGGTGACATTAGCTCGGCCGCCTTTTGGTTAGTGGCAGCCTCTATTCTTCCTGGCTCTGAAATTGTGATTGAAAATGTCGGTATTAATCCCACCCGCACGGGGGTTCTGGAGGTTTTACGAATGATGGGGGCGGATATTCAACCGGAAAATGAACGCCTCGCCACCGGAGAACCCATTGCCGACCTCCGGGTTAAATCAGCCCCGCTGCAAGGATGCACGTTTGGCGGTGATCTGATTCCGCGTCTCATTGATGAGATTCCCGTTTTGGCCGTGGCAGCCGCCTTTGCCCAAGGAAAAACCCATATCCAAGATGCGGCGGAGCTGCGGGTAAAAGAAAGTGACCGCTTAGCGGCGATCGCCTCAGAATTAGGGCGGTTAGGCGCTAACATCACTGAGTATGAGGATGGTTTGACAATTCAGGGAGGCAACCCGTTACGAGGCACAATAGTTGATAGTCTGACCGATCACCGTATTGCTATGAGTTTGGCGATTGGCGCGTTGGGTAGCCAGGGAACCACCACCATTCACCGAGCAGAGGCGGCGGCCATTTCCTACCCCCAATTTTTTGACACTCTGGCAACAATTGGCCAGTCTTAACAACAAAAGTACATGGAAATTGAGCTTCTTTCGGCAATATGGTTAATTAGGAACAAACCCCTATCAGACAAAGGCCACCTGGCAAACAAGCAAAAATATTTTTCATGAGAAAAAAGTCTTGATAGCGGCTTTGTGGCACGAATAAGCCCAGTATTTGTAGGGGTTTCAGCGCTTGAGTTCCAGAAAAACACTCATTTCAAGGATTCTTGAGAACCTCAAACCCTTGCGCAGCATACGATCCTTTATGCAACAAAGCCCTTGATGGCAAGGTTTTAACAAACAGCCTCAGACTTTACACACGAGGTCGATCATTAACTACAATAGTCCGGACATTTTTCTAAGCAAGCGCTGTAACCCTTAATTTTTCGTTGGTCAAGTCACTGTGAAAGAAGCCTGAAGCCCTCATTCTACCGTTGGCCATCAAAAACTGTCCGGAGTGTTGTAATCATAGAATTTAGCTTAAAATCATCTAATCTTCTCTGTTTTTCCTGGTCTTTTGTCTCTTCCCATGATTGCTCCTTCCATTGCCGATTATATCCATCTACTTAAGATCCGTCAGCCTTACTACCAAGGGGGATCCAAGCCATTGCGAACAGGGAAAAATGGGTTACCATTAATTACGATTATCACTGTTGTCCTCAATGCGGAAAGTAGTTTGAAAAAAACTTTGCAGAGTGTCATTGATCAAAGTTATCCTTATGTGGAATACCTGGTCATAGACGGAGGAAGTACTGATCAGACCCTAGCGCTTATACAGGAGCAGAATGACCACATCACCCATTGGAGATCAGAACCGGATAAAGGACTCTACGATGCTATGAATAAAGGCATCGCCATGAGTCACGGTGACCTGATTGGCATTCTTAATGCAGGCGATTATTTAGAATCAGAAGCCTTGTTTGTACTCGGAACTGAGTACTCAAGACAATCTAAGCCAACAATCATTACCTGTGATTGTAAGATTATTTTGTCTGCGCAAAACCACTGGATAGAATCGGGTAACGCATCAAAATTACCCAAGCAAATGATTCCCCACGGATCAGTATTTGTCGATCAAATTGTTTACCGTGAACAAGGATTATTTTCCTTAAACTATCGTGTTGCCAGTGATTATGATTTTTTATGCCGATGTAGACAAAAAGTTTATTTCCACTACATAGACCGTACTATTGCAACCATTTCGCCGCGAGGGGTTTCAGGCAACTATTATTTAACAGAATTTGAATATCTTCATATTCGCTGGCAGAATAATCTTATGCCTATCCCCTTAGCTACCTGGCTGAGCGTCCTATCTTTTTTCAAGATAACAGCTCATTTAGTGCTGGAATGGCTAGGATTATGGCAAATTATTGAAACGAGAAAATATGCACAGTTCCGTTAGTGTTGTGATTCCTTGTTATTGCTGCGGAAAAACAATAAAGCGCGCCATTCATTCCGTCGTTAATCAAACACAGCCACCCGCAGAAATTATCATTGTTAATGATGGTAGTGAGGACAATAGCTTACTAATTGTTCAACAACTTCAGGATACCTATGGTAGTGACTTGATAAAAATTATTAATCTAGAAGAAAATTATGGCGTCAGCCATTCTCGCAATCAGGGATGGGATGCCTCAATCTCTGATTATGTAGCTTTCTTAGACGCAGATGATACATGGAAAAAAAATAAACTTGAGCTGCAATTAAAAATCCTTCAACATTATCCCGATTGTGATTTATTAGGAGCTTTGCCACCATTATTTAACCCCTACAATCAAACCACAGATTTAGATTTATTTTTAGAGGAGGAAAGAGCAATTAAATATACTTATAAACTGAAAATAGAAACAATTATTAGTCATAATATTCTTGAGACATCTTCTATTCTTCTAAGGCGAAATATTCCATTACAATTTTCTACCGAATTAAGATATTGTGAGGATCATATTTTATGGATAGCGATATGCCTAAGGCAGTATCATTGCTATGTTACCCCATTTTATTTGACAAATATCTATAAAAATTTTGGGCAGGGAGGGCTGACACAAAAACTTTTTCAGATGCGTTTAGGATATTTAAAAGGCTGCTGGCATTTATACAAACAAGAAGAAATAAATTTACTGAAATTTATCCTCATCGTGTTTAAATCAATTATCAAGTATCTTGCTTTGATCTTGATTCGTCCCAAAAATCTGTCACGCTTAAAAAGTAAATATCTATTGAACAACCGCTTAAATCTCTAGAGAGTACAGTCCTCAACGCTTACTGTATGAGGATATAATCATACATCGGGGCGCTGATTGACTAACAAAAGTTGGTGAAAAATCTCTGAAATTCTTGCCTAATAAGGGTTATGAGTGGTGCAAAATGTGTCCGGTTAGTTCAAGGTGAAAAATTCCCGGCTCTCCTAAAGCGAAAAGCCTTACACAGGAAGGGATCTAAAGAATTGGATCTATTTTGACCAAGGCTCTTATTTTGTAAAAGTTCTGAGAGTTTTGTCAGTCAACTAGCATTGGGGCGTTGGCACTAATTGCAATGTAACTATTTTGTCCTACTATCTAATTTTTTTCGCCAAGTTTATGGATAGGATAATAGGAATACACCACTTTTTTGATAATGGGTCTCACAAAAATAACATCATGATTGATTTACAAGACGACTCAGTGGCTATTGTTAGCTACGATTTTATTGAGGATAGCCAAAACTCTCGACCATTATTAGTCTATAAGGTTCTAAAAAATGCTCTATCTAAAGCTGTATTTGTTTATTGTGCTAGCTTTAGCCACCATAAAAAGCAACAGGTACAATTTTTCAACCCAGATGTTAATGCTATCGCGGTTCCAGCATATAAGCGTAATATCTCAATTGGTCGAATTATTTCATATTGGGTTTTTGCCTTTAAAGTGTTAGCCAATAAAAAAATCAAGTGTAGTTCTGTAGTTTATTTTTGCGTCCCCGCAAATGAGCTAGCTATTATTGCCTTTATTTATAAAATATTTTATAGAAAAAAAGTTATACTTGACGTGATTGATTTATGGCCAGATGCCTTTCCTTTTCCTAAATTAGTCAATCCTTTTTTAAAGCAGTTATTTTTATTCACCAATTCTCCTGCCCGTAACTTTCTTTTTAAACAAGCTGATTTGACTATTACACAATCCAAATACTTTAAAAGTAAATTATCTCGACAAAGTAATACAAAGGTTGTTTTGATGGGGACTGATTATCAGTCCGACAGCCGATACCATTCTTTGAGGCGAATTTCTCTATCTAAGGAGTTAAATATTTTATATTTAGGCTCGATTAATGCCATCAATGATTTATCCTCTTTGCTAAATATACTCAGTTTTTTAAGAGAAAAAAGAAAGATTCATTTATCTGTTATCGGGGGAGGGAAACGTCTTAATTTTCTTCGAAATAAAATCAGTGAATTAGGTATCAGCTCAACTTTTCATGGTGTTTGTTTTGATTCTGAAATCAAAAATTGCGAATTCATGAAATGTCATTTTGGGTATAATGGCTATGTTAATTCCACGGAAGTTGCAATTTCTTATAAGTCATTAGAATATCTTGCCCATGGCTTACCGCTATTAAATTCGACCAAAGGAGATACATATTCCTTAGTTAAACATGAAAAAATTGGATTTAATTTTAGTGCTGATCACCTATCTGTGAAAACTCTGTGTAATTGTTTACTTGACCTAGATGATATTATCTATCGGGAGATGCAGGAAAATTGTATTAGGGTATTTGAGTCTAATTTCGCTTGGGGGAATTTTCGAATGAACTTACTAGATGTTTTGACGGCTCCCCCTGATCTACCTCCGTAGTCATTTCGTCGTCGATTTGCCGAGATCCTCAGTATAGGAACAAAAGATGTAGAGTCTGACTAAACTCAGAGGAGCATTAAGAAAAATCGGATATTGAGTCAATCCTGGGTGGTATGTGAGAATGCCTTTGCCGGGGTGAAACGTTATGGTGCCCCCAGTAGGGGCTATCGCAACTAGAGCAATGATATTTGATGACCATCTGATGTTGACAGCGGCGGGATTATGGAGTTTTTACTTGATGGCTGCTTAATTCTTTTTCCTAGGCTGGGAGGATTTACACAATGGAGCAAGCTAAATCAAAGCCTCACTATTTTTCAACTTCTCTTATGAAAGAGGTCTAATCAAGAATAAGATTCATAAAGGTCTGCTAGACGCTCATGTAAACAGCAGGTTAGTTTTTGGGAACTTGTTTTTGGATATCGGACATCAAACTGATTTGCAACAATACCCTCGCCGAAAATAATCTCTACATTCGTTCCGTACTTCGGATAAGTATCACTATATTTAATGGTGGTAGGAATGATTTTTAGCGAGGTGTCGGTATTTCGTTTCACTACATCCATGGCAATTCGACCAATTCCTCGCTTGAGGGGATGAACTGTTCGATCTCGAAAAATTCCCCCCTCGGGAAAAACCACTAACATTTCTCCTTGTTGCAGTAGCGCGACACTAAAACTCAAACTCCCCACATCCACCCGTCGAATGTCTATAGGGAACCCCCCCAGACGCCGAATAAACCACCCCTGAATACCGGTTACTTCTGATTGAGTCACCATGAACCGTAAATCTCTACCCGTTGTCAACCGTCCTGCCGCCAAAGATAATAAAATTGCGTCCCATCTGGAACGGTGGGTTGGGGCAAGCACCACAGGTCCTGATGTGGTCAAATGCTCAGTACCGGCGATAGCAATTTCGCCAAAATAGAGATGTAAAAAAAGGCGCCCCATAGGATATAACAACGTCATAAGCCATGGTGAAACATAGGATTGACCGACAGTATGCACAGATGAAGGGGTGGACAAGGAGGTCATAAATTCAGGGAAACGTTGTCTTAAGAAAGAGAAAGGAGAGAGAGAGAGAGAGAGAGAGAGAGAGAGAGAGAGAGAGAGAGAGAGAGAGAGAGAACAGGGAGAAATGGGATCAGCCAGCAGAAAAAATAATTCCGTGATAGATAACGACTGAATCTCTTTTTCGTCTAGATTTTTTAAGAAATGTTTTAGGCTGAAATCCTTAGATGCAACCTTGAAAACAGAAAGAAGCGCTACCTTTCACAGAGTAAACGGGCTCGCTCCAAAATTCATCCCGATTAGGACAGTTTGCTCTAAGTACAGGATATAGACAGGAGAGTTTTATGGAAGAAAAAACATCATCAATTTAACTTATCTTGGGACGTTCATTTAAAATATTTGGGTAGATTTAGTTAGCCTTAAATAATCATGCATTGAATTATTAGCACAACAAATTATATCCAAAGTTCTGCCTGTGAAGTGACTGGGAGAGAGATGTATAAACCGATTAAGACGGCGATATATCGGAGAGAACGTCTTTCTTTTAACTCCTTTTTCGCCTCATTCTATTTTTGTAAATTATGCAGATTGTAAACGGAGCCAAGTCTCTCCCACTATTTGAAAGTCGCTAACCGACACAGAAAAACGAAAATTTACTGTCTCAAACACGCTAGTGGGTCGTCAGACATGGATAGCAGGTTCTCGTCTCGCTCTACACAATTGTTCCAAAATTTGACGTTCTTACTCCATAGGTAAGGGCAGTTTCTTTCACCCTGAAGGTGCATAGCGCGGCGGGTTGCTAACTACTAGATATATGAAAACTATCCATGTAACATACACTACAGTAACGATATAGGGAAAACTTCGATATGGTCACCTAACTTAGGGATGATCGCAAGGAAATTTCTTTATATCACTCCTAAAAGCTTGTTAGACAGATCGGCGTACTGTAAAAAGTACTAAAAAATAAGTCTTTCAGTTCTGACAGACAATATTGTTTGTGGCTGATGCGTCACTCTATTTCACAAAAAATGCGGATGGCGAGACTCGAACTCGCAAGGCAAAGCCACACGCCCCTCAAACGTGCGCGTATACCAATTCCGCCACATCCGCGTATAGGTGGATCATATCATGAGATTTTCCCGTTCTTGATTCAAAGCTGGAATTTATCATCAAATTAATTTAAATTGAGAAGTTTTCAGAGGCGATAGTAAACGATCAACATGGTTCATGGCACATAAGTATGATTTTATTTAACAATATCGGTTATTCTCATTTTGGAAATTTAGAAGGAATGAGCCTCCTGAAAGACATACCGTAGGTTGTTACCACCAGCAAATGAGTCAAACAACACAACTCTGAAGACAGGATAATAATACAAAAACGCCATGGACTGCATTCTTTTTTAAGCCAGACGTTGCCTGTGCGGAATATTGAGCGATTTATCCTGTAGTGGTTGGGTCAATGACTTCAATGTGCAACGCAGCCCAACTCAGCGGCAAATACAGGATTTAATGGGAATGGAAGGGATTTGCTCCGATTGCTCCGATAAAAAAAGCCCTCCTAGTTCCACTAGAAGGGCTTAACGACAACTTAGTAAATCAACTTATTGGCTGCTGTTTAGGCAGATTAAGACCAGTTTTTAGCCGCATTACGACGGGCTTCTGCCGCTTCATCGGGGTGAATTCCTAAGCGGGTCAGGTTTAAGCGGCCTTTGCTGTCAATTTCCCGGACTTTGACGATCACTTCGTCATGGACATTGACCTCGTCTTCCACTTTACCGACGCGCCCTTCAGTGAGCTGGGAAATGTGAATCATGCCCTCTTTGCCCGGTAGGACTTCCACAAAAGCACCAATGGGGATAATGCGGGTGACCCGACCAAGGTAAACTTCGCCCTCGTTGAGCTTCTTGGTCATGTTGTAGATCATCTGCCGAGCGCGTTCTGCTCGATCGCCTTCACTGGAGGCAATGGTAACCGTCCCGTCATCGGCGATGTCAATCTTACAACTCGTCTGTTCGGTGATGCCTTTAATGGTCTTGCCACCGGGACCAATGACCATTCCGATATGCTCAGGCTCAATTTTGAGGGTTAACAGACGGGGGGCTAAGGGAGACAGTTTGGTGCGGGGCTCCTGGATGGTTTCCAACATCTTATCTAGGATATGCATCCGAGCGGGCAAGGCTTGCAGAATGGCTTTAGCCACCACGTCTACACTCAGCCCCGTAATTTTCATATCCATTTGCAGGGCGGTGATACCAGATTCGGTTCCTGCAACTTTGAAGTCCATATCTCCCAGAAAGTCTTCGATGCCCTGAATATCGGTCAGAATGCGGATTGCATCTCCTTCCTTAATCAGCCCCATCGCTGCCCCACTGACGGGTTTTTTAATGGGAACTCCGGCATCCATCAGCGCTAAGGTGGAGCCACAAACCGATCCCATTGAAGTGGAGCCATTGGAAGACAAAACTTCCGAAACAACCCGCACCACATAGGGGAACTGGTCTTGGGGAGGGAGAACCGGGAGGATAGCCCGTTCTGCCAACGCCCCGTGACCGATTTCCCGCCGTCCCTGGCGATCGCATGGGACGGGTTTCCCCTACGGAGTAGGCAGGGAAGTTGTAATGGTGGAGATAGCGTTTTTCGTCTTCCGGATGCAGGTCGTCCGCTAAATCCTGAGCATCAGCGGGAGAGCCCAACGTTGCCAACGATAGCACCTGGGTTAAGCCACGGGTAAAGAGACCACTACCATGCACCCGGCGGGGTAACAGGCTGACACCACAGGAAATGGGGCGGACTTGTTCCAACTTGCGGCCGTCTACCCTGACTCCATCGTCAATGATTTGCTTGCGCATCAATTTTTTGGTCAACGCTTTGAAAACATTGCCCACTAGCTTGCCGTCTTCTCCCGCTGCTTTTTTGACGGGGTCATCTTCATCCAGCTTGGCGATCGCCGCTTCCACTTCATTGGCTTTAATGTCATCCAGTGCCGCATCCCGCACTTTTTTACCAAGGTCGAACTGCCCCAACACTTTGATAATAGGTTTTTGGGCTTTCTTCTCAATAAACTTGGCAACCGTATCATCCACCTGGGGCGGATCTAGGGATACCACTTTCAGACCCAAATCTTTTAATAACTCTTGCTGAGCCTTAATGAGATCCTGAACCGCTTCGTAGCCAAAATCGATCGCCTCAATGATGTCCTGTTCGGGTAACTGATTAGCTCCCGCTTCCACCATGACAACTCCATCAGGGGTTCCCGCCACGACCAGATCTAAATCACCGTTATACACTTCCCGATAGGTGGGATTGATGATAAAGTCATCTCCAATTAATCCCACCCGGACAGCCGCCATCGGCCCTTGGAAGGGGATTTCCGCCAATAGTACGGCGACGGAGGCTCCGGTGACCGCAAGTACATCAGGCGGTACATCTTCATCCATCGATAGTGTGGTTGCGACAACCTGTAGGTCATCCCGTAACCAACTGGGAAACAAAGGACGTAACGGACGATCAATCAAACGACTTGTGAGGGTTGCCTTCTCTGGGGGACGACCTTCGCGGCGTAGAAATCCTCCTGGAATCCGCCCTGCTGCGTAAAGACGCTCTTCGTAATCGACTGTAAGGGGAAGGAAATCAATTCCTTCTCTCCCCTTAGACCGGGTCGCTGCCACTAATACTGCGGTGTCACCAGATTGAATGAGGACTGAACCACTTGCTTGGGGGGCGAGGGTTCCCATCTTGAGCCGTATATCCCGTCCATCGAAGGATATTGACTTGTCAAACTCTTGCATTAAACGTGTATTCCTTTATTGGTATGACGTTTCTTCTTCCCGAAAGATCCTAACACCATTACTGAACCGATTAACGGAAAATCCAGATTGATGTTGTAATCTGGAGGGATTTTTGCCCTATTTCTCTACGGTTGGAGTTAATGGATAGAGGCTTTCCCCGTGGGCAATGTCCGGATGCAATGCAAGTATCTCCATCTTCTTTATTGAAGCGGACAATGACTCATGGCTGGATTTGGAGAAAGAGTCCACTATTTTTTGAGCAATTTTCTGGGCGACCGGTAACGTTCAAAGGCTATATCAAGATTGAAGTGGACCTTACCGGCTCTGATGGTGTGTGGAAGATTGTGCCTCAACAACTTCAAACGTTAATCCGCCATAATCAATCAAGCGTTGAATTAAGTCCTGACCCAGGAGCGAAGCTGGTGTCCAGAATCCCCCCGGAAAAGTTGATTTAGGTTTGTCTAGGGTGAGGCAAAGTCCAGCTTGGGCCAATATTTTTGCGGTGGAACCATAGCCCGGATCCTGATCCCCTGTCACCGCCACCCAGATCCTGTGACCCGATGCCGTTTGTCCCCAAAAGCGTAGGTCGTAAAAGCCTGCTGTCTGCTCTGCCGTTGTGGGGCCTTCACCGGGCTTGGGCAGTATTTTTGCCACTAGCCACCGGGTCGGGGCGATCGCCAAAGCAAGAGCGATCGCGTCTAAGCCAATTTTGCTGAGTTGGGCCACGAGGTAACCGCCGATTCCGGTTCCGGTTAGGAGCGCTTCATCATAGTGAAAATTTCCACCATAGGCTCCATTCTGTAAGGCATTGGAGCGGAGGACAATGGGGGTGTTAATGCCCGCCATCACAAAGGGGGCAATCCATGCCTGGAAAGTAGGATCGGACTGTACTGGAATCAAGGCAGGGGGGTGTTCGGCATTTGTCTCCGCATCGGGACAGAGAACGTAGGGATTAGCAATGGCTTGGCGGGTGGCGGGATTGGTCGCGGCTTCTTTGATGATGTTGATGCCACTGGCGATCGTGCCGCCGGAAATGCCGCCCTGTGCCGCTTTTACCCGCATTTTGACCTGGATGCAGGGTTCTTCCCAACGCTGTTGACTTTGCTGCTGTAGGTAATAAACCCCTAAATCTGAAGGAATGGAATCAAAGCCACAACAATGAACAATACGAGCGCCGGAATCCTTTGCCAGGGCTTCATATTTTTGGATCATTTGTTGAACCCATTGGACTTCCCCTGTCAGGTCACAGTAGTCTGTCCCTGTCGTGGCACAAACCCGGATCAAGGTTTCGCCATAGAGGGCATAGGGACCCACCGTAGAGACAATCCCATTCGTTTGTGAGCACAACTTGGTTAACGCTGCTTCATCCGTCACATCCACCACCAATGTCGGTAAATGGCTGGCTTTTGTACCCAGGGATTCAACTAGGTGATCGAGTTTTGACTGCGACCGCCCGGCGATCGCCCAGTTCACCCCAGTCTCGCTGTCGAAATGGTGCAGCAAATAGCGGCAGACAATCCTGCCAACGAAACCAGTCGCTCCCAGAATCACGAGGTCATAGGGCAAAGAACGAGTCATAGGGCTGCAAGGGGAATCCAGAAATCAGTAGTGGTCGCTGTTATTGCTATTCTATGACCATCATTATTGCGGCAGGGCGTTTACCTGAATTTACATAGAAATTAATCGTGAGTAAATTTAATGTGAGTAAACAAAAACTTGCAAAATGTGAGTTTTAAAAATCTTCGTGTGGATATTTAGTGACACGTTTCTATCGTTCTCAAAAGTAGATTTGGTCAAAAATTTCCGGTTAAAATGAACACCGGCTTGCCCCCAATTTGGCTTTACAATCTGCTTGCTCTAAGGGGGTCAACTGCTCTATTGAAAGATCTTGCCGTAGCACTCGACCATTATGCCCTAGGGTAAACCGGGGCAACGAAGCAGTGGTCACTGGAGCCAACGTCTTCATGTCATAAGTGGTGTAGGTGATGGGATTGGGCTGGGTGAAATTAATGTCGAGAACTGTCACCGCTTTGCGCGGCGGCTGGGGGCTATTTAATAATTTTCGGGGCCCTGACCCCAAAGCTCCTGTGTTTAGGAGCTTTAAATTGCCACGATATCCTGGATAGTAGGCATGACCGTGGCCACTGATATAGGTATGAACATCATGTTTCTCTAGCATTTTTCTCAGTAGCTCCGCATTTTTCATCACTTCACCAGGTTTGTCGCGCCCCACTGCCACGGCGTACAAGGGGAGGTGCCCCACCAAAATCCGTAACTTGGCCTCTTTGGCTGCTGGACTACTGAGGGCGGCTTCCACCCAAGCCAGTTTTTCCGCCGGGATGTGATGGGATGAACCATCCCAGACCAGGAAGAATATATCTTTTTCTTGAAACGTGTAGTAGAAGGGAAAATCGGCTTTATCCAGAAAGTCTACACCCGGATCATGGGCCGGCGATCGCCAATAGGTAGCAGCAAGGTTACGTTCCTTCGCAAAGATGTATTGCTGATTGGCATTCAAGGCACTGGAAGCATCGTGATTGCCCAGGGTAAAGCCAAAGGGAAAGCCAAGATTCCGCAGGGGCTGTGCGATTTGTTGATCAAAAGCAGCCCACATGGCCCGAATTTGTCCGTCCGTTAAATCACGTTTTTGCCCTGCCACCATATCGCCACCACAAAGTACTAAATCCGGCTGCCAGATGGGCATTAATGCTAAGGCTTGGGTTACTTCTGAGTCATAGGTCACTGAACCATAGGCGCTGTTGAGGTCGCTAATCACCACAATACGCATATCCCCCCTAGCTGGGTTAACAAATTTCCCCTGGGATACGCTGGCAATGGCGTCGGTGTTTCCAGCGGGGAGGAAAAGTTCGCCCCGGTTATCGGGCTGATGTTGGGATTGTAAGGATTGCCCAAAAAAGCCGAAGGAGAGGACGGCGACACATCCCACAATCCACCCTATGATTTGCTGACGACTCACCATAACACCTGCGCCCTGTGAAACATATCTAAGATTTTTAGGTTACAGGAAAGGAAAGATAGTTTGAAAAAATTTGCGGACTTTGAGTAGAAAAATTAGGCGTTTTATCTTGGGATTAACTTCAGGGGGAAGGGGATCACTCGCTAAAAAGTTCATCAACTCTTCATACTCGGTAGCAGTTAAAGGCCTCCCTGTCACTGGCGATCGCCCTTGGGTAATAATTTCAGTTCTGAGAACATCTTCGGGAATATCATCAACCGGCGGAACGGGTGGCAAGGAGGTCTGGGAGATCGCCGGGGGGGCAATCATTTGAGGCAATAGAATAAGACCCAGAGAACAAGCACCAGTATTAATTTTCGATTTCCCACACATTGATAACATCTACTTGAACCTCACCTTACTGTTAAGCCACTGGGTAATGAGTTCAGGACAGTTGGCGATGAACCAGCGAAAAATTAATCGCTTGGCAAGGGGTTTTGGGACTTTGACGGCTACCTTGAGTACCCGCTGTAGAAAACGAGGCTTAACCTTTTTATTAATAATATTGATCGCACCAATGTCATAGAGTGAGCCTAATATCAGCTTGACCGTAGTCTCTTCCCGAACAAATAAGTCCTGGAGTAAAAGCTCAATGTCATGCCACTGTTCTTTTTTAAAGCGCTTTTCAGCGGCTTCCTCCGCAGACAATGGGGGTCGAGGGCGTACAGTAATGGCTTTACTCTTGGACTGAGACACCATAAAGGTTGTGATGGCAATAGTGGAATCAAACAGGTTTACACAATTGATGCAATTGTAATCGTTCTAGTTACTTGAGCAAGGACTAATCTATGAATCATATTGGAAGTTCCTAATCGTCTGGCGAAAAAAAGCTTGACACTAACCTATCCCCATTCTCCATGGAGAGGGTCTACCCTTCTGTGAATTGGCGTTAGAAATTTTCCAATCTGTCCTCGGCGATGATCATCTCAACACTCAAACCATCTGCCAAAATCATGAAATTTGCCGACAATAAAATAACCGATGACAACGCATCCCGATACTCCTCCAATAAAGCCAACATATTCGCTAGCCATCGTCGAAAGTTATTGTTAAAGCTCGATTGGGTGGGCCCGGAATGAAAGAGAAAGATGCCGGAGTCGCTATTGTATTGAGTCTAAGAACCCTCAGTTATACAACGGAGAGATGGCCCCCATTTTGGGCAATGATGAATCAATATGGATTTTCTCTCGCTACTGTCCGGGGAATTAGTCTTCATCCTCGCTATTTAGGTTGGCCCGATACTCGCTGGCGCTGAGGGTTCCACTTTCCATATTATCAATATTGTCTACCCGGACTTTGATCAGCCATCCGTCTTCGCCGTAGGGATCTTCGTTAAGCAATTCCGGCTGCTCTTCGAGGGCACCATTCACGTCAATGACCGTTCCCGTCACAGGAGAGTAAAGATCCGAGGCAGCTTTAACCGATTCCACTGCCCCCATAGATTGCTCAAATTCCACCTCGTCCCCTTCCGATGGCAACTCCACAAAAACAATATCGCCTAGCTCGTCCACTGCGAAAGCACTTAAGCCAACGGTGGCAATATCTCCATCCAAGCGGAGGTATTCATGGGAATCTAAATAACGCAGATCATCAGGATACTCAAGCACCATAGCTGAACCTCAAACGGTGACAACCTAGACAGTTTACAATGTTTCAAGTTTGGCCGATAAACGATTTTTGGATGTATTTTGCCAGGATTTCTCTCAGCTTTTTGCCCAATGCCAATGGCCCCATTAAGCCCCGATGCGACCCTCACCCGCCAACGCGAAACTCCCCTCAATTTAGCGCTCTATCGGGGGGTTAAAGTGGGGAATTGTCCGCCCCCTACTCCACGGAGTTTTCCAGGGAAAGGTTTACGGGCAAGAACATATTCCCCCCCTCGGCCCAGCATTGGTGGTCAGTAACCATGCTAGTTATTTCGACCCACCCTTTCTCTCCTGCGCCATGGCACGACCGGTGGCGTTTATGGCCAAAGAAGAGTTGTTTCAAGTCCCCCTACTCAGCCAGGCAATCCAACTCTACGGTGCTTATCCCGTTAAGCGCGGCAGTGGTGATCGAGGGGCACTCCGGGCTGCTATTGGGGCATTATCCAAAGGCTGGCTGGTGGGAGTTTTTCTAGAAGGAACCCGTACTAAGGACGGTCGTATTCATTCTCCGAAGTTGGGGGCTGCGATGATTGCGGCTAAGGCACAAGTTCCCCTAATCCCCGTTGGTTTAATTGGGGTGGAAAATATTTTTACCCCCGATTCTGCTTGGCCCAGCCAGTGCCATTAACTATTCGCATTGGCCGGGCGATCGCCCCCCCAAAAAAAAGTAAGCGGGACACCTTGACAATGACGACGGAGACTTGTCAAGAACGGATTCATCACTTATTAGATCAGGGACGTTGAGATATGGCGTTATCGGCAGTTTAAATGGGTTCTAGCTGGCTGATCGATAGTTGTTCCTTTTTTTGTTAGCAAGTTTTGTTAGCCAATCAGCGCTTTACCATCGGTGTCAAATAAGTACAACTTGTTTATCTCTACTCCCAAGGTTAATTTTTGACCACGTTTAATTTCATGATCAGTGGCGACTCTAGCAATCAAGACTGAAGACATTTCAGAGGGTTCGTTTTTCTCCATTCCGTCTCCGGGTACTCCATCTCGATTATCTTCTACCCCAACTTTATCTACCTCTCCATGGAAATAAATAATCATTTCGTGACCGAGGTATTCAATAGTATCAACTTCCACCTCAATTTTGTGGCCTCCGCTCATTTCAGTTTTGTGGAGAAAAAAGGATTCTGGACGCAGACCCACCAAAATTTTCTTATTCAGATAATATTTTAGTTCTTGATAACGATTTAAGGTTTCTGATGCTAAGCTCAACGGCTGACCAGTAAAATCAATAATAAATTCGCCCCTTTCATTTGTACTTAATTGGGTGCGAAAAATATTCATCCCTGGAGAGCCAATAAAAGTTCCGACAAAAGTGTTGGCTGGAGAGTCATAAAGTTCTTGGGGGGGAGCAATTTGTTGTAGTTCACCCCCCCGCATTACGGCAACACGGTCGCCCATGGTCATCGCTTCTACTTGATCATGGGTGACATAAACCGTAGTAGTTCCCAGACGTTCCTGTAATTGGGCAATTTCCGCTCTAATTTGAACCCGCATCTTGGCATCTAAATTAGACAAAGGTTCATCCATGAGAAATACAGAGGGATTGCGCACGATCGCCCGCCCCATGGCGACTCTTTGGCGTTGCCCTCCAGACATTTGGTTAGGCTTATTCTTGAGCAGACTTGTTAACCCCAATATTTCCGCCGCTTCTATCACCCGTTGTTTGCGTTCTGATGGAGGGATTTTTAACATTTTTAAGGGAAATTCCATATTTTGCCCTACCGTCATGTGGGGATAAAGGGCATAGTTTTGAAAAACCATAGCAATGTTTCTTTCCTGTGGGGTTCTGTCATTGACAACTTCTCCACCAATAATTAACTTACCCGCACTAATGTCTTCTAATCCTGCTAACATGCGCAATACGCTTGACTTACCGCAACCAGAAGGACCAACAAATACTAAAAATTCTCCGTCCTGGATATTTAAAGAGAGATTTTTTAATCGCAGTATATCCATTGGCATAGATTTTATAAAGTTGCTGAAATTCGACAGAAGCCATAATTAAAAAGCCATCATAAATTGTCAATTGTTAATTCTGGATTTCAGCACTAGCCCTTAATCCCAGAAGAGGCAACGCCTTTAACAAACCATTTTTGGAAAAGGATAAAAATAGCTAAAATTGGGGCAACCATCATTACTCCAAATGCCATAATATCGCCCCATTGAAGGGGAGGTAAGGTTTGAAATTCGGCGATCGCCACGGGTAAAGGTCTCACTTCCTCTCCTGTCGTTATCATCACTGGCCATAAAAATGACCCCCATTGGGTTAAAAAGGTAAGAATCGTCACCGTAGCAAACACAGGCCTAGAAATTGGTACGATAATTTCAAAAAAAGTACGATATGTACTAGCTCCATCTATTTTAGCGGCTTCTTCTAATTCCTTGGGTAAATCAATAAAAAAGGTGTAAAACAGATAAATAGAAAAGGCATTGGCAATAAAAGGTAAAATTTGGGCAATATAAGTATTACGCCAACCAATTAGAGTGATTTGGAAAAACAACGGCACGGCGATCGCCTCAAAAGGAATAATCATTAATGCTAATATTCCAGCAAATAATATATCCCTATGCTTCCATTTCATGCGAGCAAAAGCATAGGCAGCCATTGAATTGATGAATAACCCCATCACCACAATCAGGCTAGTAATGAATAGGGAGTTAAAGAAAAATCGGGCAAAGTTGACTCGTTCAAAAACATCTTTATAGTTTTGGAAAGATATGTTGCTACTGATAAAAGCTTTGATGCTGCCAGACTCCGCTAGAACTAATTCATCGGATTTAAGGCTACCCACAATCATAAATAAAATCGGAGAAACAAATAAAAAGGCTAATAAAATTAAGATAAAATATTTGACTATTTCACTTAAGATTTGTTGGTATTTTGATTTAGAAAAAAATGAAAGTTCTGACTGAACATGACCCTTAGATTCACTCATTTCTTTAACCCCTGATACTTTAAAGATTAATCATTAATTGTTGATTGTCAGTTGTCAACTGTCATATTTCCTGTCAAGTTTCTTAGTCTTTTATCTTCTGCATAAATTCAATCAAAAACTTTTTCTGGTTTGATCAAAAAACGTTGAATAATAGTGATCGTCAAAACCACACAAAAAAACACCACAGTCATTGCTGCCCCCTTAGCTATTTTTTGCTGTTCAAAGGCTGCTTTTACTGCTTCATACATTACCGTTGTAGTGGCATCATTTGGACCGCCTTGGGTCATAATCTTTATTTGATCAAACAGACGAAACGCTAAAATTGAAGTGATCAACATAACAAACGTTAAAGTATTGCGTAATTGCGGTAGGGTAACATAAATAAATTGATTTAATTTATTGCTGCCGTCAATAGCAGCAGCTTCATATAAATTGTGGGGAATTGATTGTAAGCCAGCCAGAATGATTACCATTTGAAAGCCTACTCCTTGCCATATAGATAATAGAATAATTGAAGGTAAAGCTAACCAGGAATTACGAAGAAAGTCTGTTGATCCCCATAATTCAAATGTTAATAGATTCATTAAAGAATTCATCATTCCATTGGCATTTGGGGCGTAGATTAAAATCCAAACGACTGACACTAAAGACATGGGAAACACGATGGGTATAAAAAAGAATGTCCTAAAAATCACCATGCCTTTTAAGGGTTGATTTAAAAGCATTGCCAATCCAAGAGCAATGGTCGTTTGTACAGGAACTATCACTAATGCAAACAGACCATTATTCAGTAATGCTCGTAAGAATGTCGGATCTTTAAGAATGCGATGGTATTGCTCTAATCCTAAAAATTCTAGGGGAAGGGGAGAACCTAGTCGTAAATTAGTAAAAGATAAAATAACTGCTAAGGCAAAGGGTAAACCTACGAATAAAAATAATCCAATTAATGCGGGTGCTACAAATATTGCGGGTGCATTCTGCTCTTCTTTTAATCGGGACAATAGGGAATTTATCATGATTATTAATTAATGATTAACTTCTGGATAGCCTTGATTGTCTTCAATATCAATATCAATGGCAATAGCCGCTTTGTTCAAGGCCTTTTCAACCTCTAATCCATTACGAATATTATTTAATGCTTGTTGAAATACTGAAGTAACGACGGCATATCCGGGAGTACGGGGACGAGGCACTGTGTTTTTGTTTAAAAGCTGGACAGAAAACAATCGTAACGCCCCTCCTTCTCGATAAAGCGGAGATTGGGAGATCGCACTTTTAGTGGCTGGAACTGCTCCATTGGCATTAGTCATAGCTAATACTTCTTGGGGTTTTAATAAAAACTCTAAAAACTTCATTGCGACTTTAGGATTATTACAATTACGGGTAATTCCCCAATTCCAAGAACCTTGTCCAGTTTTTGAGCCTTGACCAAAATCAGGCAGAGGTAATAAAACCAAATTATTTCCTAATGCTTCGGCGTAACTCTTATAAGCCCAGTGACCAACCCACGAAAGAGCGACTCTACCGCTCGTAAAGGCAGTATCATCAAGATTGGGATCAACATAACCATTTTTAAGCCAAGATTGGAAATGTTTCATGGCAGCTATTGCCTCTGAACCATTGATCGCTCCCTGTGCTTGAAGTCGGTCACCCTTTACTTTTAATAAAGAACCTCCAGCAGAGTGAATCATTGGGGCAAAAGCATAGGTAAACCATTCTCCACTGTAGTTTAGTTTTAGATCCAGCACTTGACCATCTTGATTGGGATCTTTCTGCGCCAAATCTGTCAACACTTGCTTAAATTCTTCCGCTGTCCAAGCATCTTCGTTTCCTTGGGGAATACGAACCCCTGCTGTTTCTAACTGTTGCTTATTTCCGTAGAGCCCTAAACCAGAGTCAAAAGTACCGACAGAATAAAGGCGATCGCCGTAAGTACCTTGTTCAATAATTGAAGGTAACAAGTCATTTCGTACTTTTGGAGAAATAATCTGATCAATGGGAATAAGATTCTGCTGCCAAACGTAGTTATAAATAAACGGACCATCAAACTCTAATATGTCAGGTAAATCCCTAGAAAATGCTGCCGCTTGAACTTGGGAATTGTAAGATCCTTCAGGGATAAAGGTTAAGTTCACTTCAATTTCATTTTGAGACTGATTAAATTTTTCCACTTGTAACGTAATAATCTGACGTTCAGATTCTTCCCCAGCATGGGCCCAAGCATTGAGAAGGCTATCATTATCATCCACTCCTCTTCCACAAGTAATCAGAGTCAAGGACATCATAAACAAACTACAGAAAAGAAGGATAAATGAATATTTACGATGTCTAAACATGATTATTCTGCAGCAATTTCAAGCTCGACTTTATTCACCCCACAGTAGCAGGTGCTGGCCCATCAGGAGATGATTTTAGAGCAGTCTTCCTAAAGCCTTGCCACATCTACCCCCCAAGCAATAGAGATAAGGGTCGAACCGGAGTTTACAGCGGAACGGAGGCAAATACTATGGTTATGTTGACAAAATAAAAAGTGGGATCAATCCCCCGCCCCGGCAGGTTACGGTGTCTGGGGTTGCCAAGCTTGAATGTTCCACGTATTGCGATCCCAGGGGGTTAACTTCACGCCGGTTAAACGCTGACTGACCCCCACCACGTCCGCCCGATGAACCAGGGGAACTAGGGTGTAATCATTGACCAATAAATCATTCATGGCAATAAATAACTGTTGCCGTTTCGTTTCATCCAGCTCCTCGGTGACGGCGATCCATAGTTGGTCATAGTCTGGATTGCAATAGCGCCCAAAGTTGGTGCCGACCCAATTGTTGTCTGCCTGGGGGATTTCATCGCAGGTAAACGTTTTCATATACAGGGTCGGGTCGGGGCTAAAATTCCCCGTTGTGAACATTTCTAGGTCTGCATAGAAACGCTCCAATGTATCGGGATTGGCCGGGTCTCCTGAAAAGAAGACACTGGGGTCAATGCTGCGCAGTTCAACTCCGATGCCAATGGCTTGCAAACTTTGTTTAATAACCTGTTGGGTTTTTTGTCGTAGGGGATTAACACTGGTTTGAAAGACTAGCGCCAGTTCCACCCCATCTTTATCCCGTATGCCGTTGCCATTACTATCCCGCCAGCCAGCCTGGTCTAATAATTGGGCTGCTGCCTCAGGATCAAATTTATAGGTTGTGTTGGGGGACGCATATTGTTGGGGTAATTGCAGAACGTTTGCGGTGGGCTCCCCAGTCACCCCGTAGAGTTGTTGAGCAATGACATCCCGGTTAATGCCCCAGGCGATCGCCTGGCGGACGGTGGGATTTTGTAAAAAAGGATGGGGAAATTTTAATGAAGCACGATCCCCATTAGTGCGCCCTGGATCTGGATCACTAAAATTAAAAATAATACGCTCACTCAAAGTCCCCAGGTCGGTCACCAGTTTGCCTTTGCCCGCTTTTTGGAGGGACTGTAAAATATTATTTTCGACTTGCAAATTAAAGGCAAAGTCTGCATCTCCTGTTTGCAAAACCGCCCGGGCTGCCGAGGTTGCATCACCGCCCCCTTTCAGCTCCACTCGCTCAAAGCCTAAAGAATCCGATGCACGAAAATAGGGATTCACTTCATAAATCACCACGTCGCCGGGTTTAAATTCAGTAACCCGGTAGGGCCCTGTCCCAACGGGCTGTAAATTCGCCGGGGCCTGTCGTGCTTTTTCCCCGATATATTCTTGGTAAATATGCTCCGGCAGAATAATGCCTTCACTGCCCACAAACGGTAAATACCACGCCGCAGTGGGTTCTTTAAATATGATTTTCACGGTTAAGTCATCCACCACCTCGACCGTTTTGACTACTTCGTAGTTACCCGCGCTAGTGGTTCCAGTCTGGGGATTGGTAATGAATTCATAGGTGAAACGCACATCTTCGGCAGTGACGGGTTGCCCATCGGACCACTTTAAACCCGGCTTGAGTGTCCAGGTGACGGACCGGCCATCTGCAGCAACCGCACCATTTTCACGGCTGGGGATGTCCGCTGCTAAAAAAGGAATTAATGTGCCCGTCTGATCAAAGGTCGCCAGCGGTTCTAGGGTAATGCGGGCTGCTTCCAAATCCTTCAACCCCGTGGAAAGGTGGGGATTGAGAATGGTGGGGGCTTGCCACGCCAGCAGCTTCAGGGTGCGACTGGTCGTCCCGCCCGATGTATTTGTCGGGGAATCTATGCGGGGCGGCGTGGGAGCACAAGCACTGACACCCCACAGGAGTAGCGCCGCAAAACCATTGACCAGTCGAAACTTGAGGGAGGTCACCACTCAGATAATCCATCCTTTAACGGGTTAAAACAGCAACGATCGCCAGCAAAATATTGACGCAATAAAACGCGCCGACAATTTGGGTTTCACTCCAGCCGGACAATTCAAAGTGGTGGTGCAACGGAGCCATTTTCAATAGCCGTTTACCCTGACCATCTGGACCTTTGGTGGCTTTGTAGTAACCCACTTGGGCAATCACTGATAGGGACTCGGCTAAAAATAGACCACTAATGAGCAACAGTCCCCAGAGGTTTCCAGATAGGATCCCTACCGCCGCCAGACTGCCCCCCAATGCCAGTGATCCGGTATCCCCCATAAAGACCCGTGCCGGGTTGTGGTTATGGTGAACAAAACCGATACAGCCTCCCGCCATTGCTGCACAGAAAACAGCCAGCGGTAAATTAGTGTTTAACATCAATGCCGCCATGCCCACAAAGGCGATCACCCCCGTTCCTGCGGCTAAACCATCAACCCCGTCAGTTAAATTTGTCGCATTGCTTTCGGCCACTAGCGCAAAAACCGCCACCAACCAGAATAGGAAGCCCAATGGTAGGGTAAATTGCAAAATTCGGACATTCGTTATTTCACTGGCTTGCGTGACAAAACACCAACCACAAAACATAATGGCGATCGCCACCTGTAACAATAGCTTTTGTTTTGGGGTCAACCCTTGGTTGGATTTATATTTCAGAATTTGCCAGTCATCAATAAAACCGATACCGAAGTAACCCAATGTCACCAGTCCGACGGCCAACACATCTGGGTTAAATAGGGTTCCCACTGTGGCGATCAAGACGGCAATTGGCACAAAAAAAATGCCACCCATGGTGGGGGTACCAGCTTTTTTTAAATGACTCTGGGGACCATCAGATTGGATAACTTGGCTGGCTTTTAGCGACACCAACATTGGTACTACCTTAAGCCCTGTCAATAGTGTGGCGACAGCGGCCACCCCTAATATGATTAACGGTTTAGCATTTAGGGCGATCGTCTCCCCCTGCATCAAACTTAATAGCGGCAGTAGGATAAGCGCCGTAGGCCAAAGACAATAGTAAAGAAATTTACCACTGAGCTTCCATCGGCCGGGGGAGGAAGAATTTGTGTTAGTCATGCGGACAATCGGGGCAAAATCATCAATCAGACTACCATTGAATTTACCGCTGGGTGAGAGCGGCAGCGCTGGTTACCCAGAGTGAATTGCCGGAATTTAGTTCCGTTTAACGTGTTTGGGAGATACCGAAGGCGTGTGGTCGTCCGATTAACCAGCGACTAGCGACTATGAAGTAGCTACTGTCAACGGCTGCACATTATGTTCAAGACGGCTAGATGATAGATCCTGTATCGCCTGCAAGTTCAACCAAAAATCAGGGGTAGTTTCTAGTGCTAATGAATTTCTGCTTTCATCTTTTCTAGGGTAAAGTTCATTTGATCAAACATTTGTTGTGGTGTCATTCCAAACTGACCTAACTGGGTTTTGAGCTGTTCAACCGTCATTTTTGCCATAAAATCATCCGATAATTCAAATCGCTTCATAAATACCTTGTAGCGATCCATCAAAGCTTCCATTTGCTGAATAAATAAAATTTTTCCTTCCCGGTCAAACTTGCCGTAATCACCACCTAATTGAGTTAGGGATTGGTAGTCCTGAAAGAGTTGTTTGGCCTCCTGCTGTACAATGTCTGATTCAAAAAATCCCATGATGATTTCCTCAATTTAGGCAAGAAAAATTAAATAGTTTATGAATTAAATTAGTCTGAAAGACAGATATAAAAAAATTAATAATAAGTTGCAATCCAGCTACAGAAAGTTTAACCGGATTATAAATTAATGTTTAGGGTGGACAAAATACGGTTTACCGAATGATACTTTTACTACTTCTTTCATCCTAGCTAATACAGTCTATTTGGCAACTCCAAGGAGCATGACAAAGTCACAGTGGTTAGGTTACCCGATTCATGCCGACTGTTCCTTTCCTGGACATCGATGTCAGCCCTAAAGACTTCTGATTCATCAACTCTTGACAGCTATTGCCTATGTCGCTCTTGTCTTCCCTGCTTTCCCAGCCCAAACAACGTCACTGGGCGATCATTTTTGCCCTCCTCTCTGCGATGTTGCCGTGGCCGATCGCCGGCTTGCACAAGTTTTATCTCGGACAACCCATCTGGGGCGGTGTGTACTTTTTACTATGGAATACCCCGATTCCCCGGATTGCCTGTGCCATTGATGCCGTTTGGTATTTTGTACAGGGAGCAGATGCCTTTGATCAGCAATTTAACGGAGTTGAATCTTCTGTTTCTCCGCTATTAGACCCCAAACCCCAACAGATGGTAACCCTGGCCACTGCGATGCGAGAACTGGAACAACTGCGGGTAGAGGGTTTACTCACCGAATATGAGTTTGAACAAAAACGTCGTCAATTGCTGCAATAAATGGACAAGCAAGCAGAGATCATGCTGCAAGCCCCTTTCTGCCTGGAGTATCGATCTCTAACCTATCCGGCAGCTCTACTGAGTCCTCAATCTACCCCACCGTTATCCTCGCACGGTATTCAAACTGATCCAAGGACAAAGTTGATTGTTGATATGGGGCAAGGGACAATAGACCCCTCTGGTATTTTTTCTCTATTGACCTATGGCCACTGCATTAACGCTATTTTGGCATCGACGTGATCTCCGCTTAGTCGATCATCAGGTGATTGCTCAAGTTCGGGCAAGAACGCCCCAGATAGTGGGCCTTTTTTGTTTTGATCCCCATATTCTCCAGTCTGACAAAATAGCGCCGGCCCGGATTGCTTATTTATTGGGCTGCCTCCATCATTTGGCGGAAGATTATCAACGCTTGGGCAGTCAACTCCTATTTTTCACCGCAGACCCAGTGGAACTATTGCCGACCCTCGCAACGGCATTACAGGCAGATACCGTGGCTTGGTCGCTGGATACGGAACCCTATGCCCAACAGCGGGATCAAGCGGTGGCCATCGGCTTACGCCAAGCGGGAGTAAAGGTGCTCAATGATTGGGATCAACTATTACACCACCCCGGAGAAGTACTGACCCAGGCAGGCAATCCCTACACGGTGTATGGCCCATTCTGGAAAAATTGGTCTAAAAAGCCTAAATTGGCGGTGGCGGAGACACCTGTTGACCTGGTGGGACTATCAACGACAGCAGCGGCGAAGTTAACCGAATTGGGGGCTCATGCTTTACCCACATTGGCAGAATTAGGCTTCCAATGGTCTCAACCGTTACCGTTAGCGCCAGGAACGACCGCCGCCCAAGAACGCTTGACGTGGTTTAAAGAGAATGTTCTGAATCAGTATCAAGAAACCCGTAACTTCCCCGCCCTTGATGGCACGTCCCAGCTTAGCGCTGCTTTGAAATTTGGGGCGATCGCCATCCGGACGTTGTGGCAAGCCAGTGTGGAGCAGTTAGAATACAGCCGTAGCGACGAAGAAAGAGACAGTATTCGGGTCTGGCAACAGGAACTAGCTTGGCGAGAATTTTATCAACATTGCCTCTATGCGTTTCCCCAATTATTAGAGGGGCCCTATCGAGAAACCTTCCAACAGTTTCCGTGGGAAGACAATCCATCCCATTTCCAAGCGTGGTGCCAGGGAAGAACTGGATATCCCATGATTGATGCGGCTATGCGTCAGTTAAATGAAACGGGATGGATGCACAACCGTTGTCGCATGATTGTGGCTAGCTTTTTGACCAAGGACTTAATTTTAGACTGGCGACAGGGGGAACGTTATTTTATGCAAACCCTCTATGATGGCGATCTTGCAGCCAACAATGGGGGCTGGCAATGGAGCGCTTCCAGCGGCATGGACCCCAAACCCTTACGTATTTTTAACCCCTATACCCAAGCCCAAAAGTTTGATCCGGAGGCTGAATATATTCGTCGTTGGCTGCCGGAATTAGCCTCCGTTGATACTGAGGCGTTACTCACGGGCAAATTAACCCCAATGGAACGGCAGGCGGCTAATTATCCCGCACCGATTGTGGAGCATCGTCAACAACAACGGGAATTTAAGCGTCGTTATCAACAAGCTAAAGCGGAGGGATAGGCACTGTTCTGTAAAAGGAGTAGTATAAAAAGCCAAAAAACGCGAAAAAATGGCAAGCGTAGTCTAAAAAAAGGGAACTAAAGTCCGAAACTATAGCTGTTGCCAGTACTATCAAAACTTTAATAAACGCATTATGAGTCGTTAGAATTAACCAAGATCCAATACGATGATTGAATCAAGGTGTGGTTGATGCCATTACCTCCATATAGAACACCTACTGAGGGCACTTCCGTTGCCCTAATGACATTATGCCTAGAGCAATTTGGAATGGAACCATTTTGGCAGAAAGCGATCAGTGTGAAATCGTAGAAAATAATTACTACTTTCCGCCTGACTCCCTAAATCGGGAATATTTGCAAGCCAGCAATACCCAATCCACTTGTTTTTGGAAAGGAACGGCAAATTATTACAACGTGGTGGTCGAGGGGAAAACCAATAAGGATGCAGCTTGGTATTACCCAACACCGAAAGAAAAGGCGCAAAATATCAAAGATCATGTTGCGTTCTGGCGGGGAGTAACGGTAGAAGAAAAATAATTAGTCACACGCTCCCTGCTCACGAAACCAATCCAAGGGGTATTTACTGACTTTATCGGCTTGACGAGTTGGCTCTGGTAACCGAAACCGAGTTAGGCAGTGGGTGACTAATTGGTGCGCATTGTTTAAGGTGACTCGATGCCCGACTGAAATATACAGGGGCTTGACGTTCTCGCGGGAACGTAACACCATTCCTACTACCTCGTTGTTGTGGGTGAGGGTGACCCAACTCCCCTTTTGTCTTGATAGGTCTTTATGTTTTCCAATCAAGCGAGATTTTGCGACTCCGACAGTGGGAATATTCAGCACAACCCCCAAATGGCATGCCAGGCCAAACCGACGGGGATGAGCTAAGCCTTGACCATCGCAAAAAATAACATCGGGTCGATGCTGTAGCCGTTGCCAAGCGGGTAGAATTGCAGGGATTTCACGAAAGGATAAATAACCAGAACGATAGGGAAATATAGTGGGGATAGCGGCGATCGCCGTTTCGATCGGAAACAAATTAGCATAACGAAGCACGACAATCGCAGCTTTTGTCCAGGTTCCGTTTTCGGCAAAGGCCACATCTACACCAGCAATGAGCCGAGGCGCTGAACTCAGGGATTCTTCCCTAACCTGGCCTCGTAACTGCTCCTGTACTTCACGAGCTGCGGCGATCGTGGTAATCGGGGGAAAAGAAGCAGTCATTGTCGGTATCATGGGTGAATTTTAAGCTGAAACCAGCTACCTGAATCCTATGATGCTGAAGCCTCTTCGAGCATTAGTTTTGACCGCTTGAGAATATCTGGAACAGTAATAGGATAGTTGCCATTAAAACAAGCTGAACAAAAATGTTTGACATTCTCCCTGGTACATTCCAGCATACCCGCTTCACTTAAGTACGCAAGGGAGTCAACTTCAATCTGTTTGGCGATTTCTTGAACTGTTAGACGAGCTGCGATTAATTGTGATTGGTTGTCTGTATCAATGCCATAGAAGCAGGGGTGGGTAACGGGGGGGGAGGAAATTCGCATATGAACCTCTGTCGCGCCAGCTTCCCGCAAGGCTCGAACAATTTTACGACTGGTGGTTCCCCGTACAATGGAATCATCAACCATGATCACCCGTTTACCGACCAGGACATCCCTCAGGGGATTGAGCTTCATCCGAATACCCTGTTCCCGCATGTGTTGAGTGGGCTGAATGAAAGTACGCCCCACATACCGATTTTTGATTAATCCCTCTGCATAGGGAATTCCTGAACCTTGAGAAAAGCCGATCGCCGCTGGAATTCCGGAGTCGGGTACACCAACCACAATGTCGGCGGGCACTGCTGACTCTTTTGCTAGTTGATTACCAATGCGTAAACGATAGGTGTAGAGACTTTCTTCGTTAACCAAACTATCCGGCCGAGAGAAATAAATCATTTCAAACACACAGAGTTTAGGCTCTGCCGGTTCCGATAATTGATGGGAACTTAAACCATTATCATCAATCCAGACTAATTCACCCGCTTTGACCGAGCGAATAAAATCAGCCCCGATAATGTCCAGACCACAAGTCTCTGAGGCCAAGACATACCGCATTTTTCCAGTATCCTCTTCTACTAATCTGCCAATGACCAACGGACGGACACCGTGCGGGTCACGAATTCCCATCAACCCCTGGGGCGTTCCAATGACTAAGCTATAGGCCCCAGAACAAAGTTCTAACGCAGCTTGGGCCGCTGGAATCCAATCTTTTCCCTGTTGCACTTCATTGGCGATCGCCACGGCAATCATTTCTGAATCCGTTGTGGTCACGAAGTTAGTGCACCCTTTCTCAATCAATGTTTTTCGTAAAACTTGAGTATTAACCAAATTGCCATTATGGGCCAGGGCTAAACTTCCTAATCGCGTTTTTAAAATGGCAGGCTGAGCGTTAACCCGATGGCTAGAGCCAGTGGTGGAATAACGGGTATGACCCACCGCTAAGCTACCAGCAAGGCGATTCAACTCTTCTTCATTAAAAACCTGGGAAACCAAACCGACATCTTTGTGAAAGAACATCTCGTTCCCAGAAAAAGTGGCAATTCCCGCTGACTCTTGCCCTCGATGTTGTAGCGCATAAAGGCCAAAATAAGCTAAGCGGGCGACCTCTTCCTGGGGCGCATAGACCCCAAAAACCCCGCAGGCTTCTTCCGGCTTGTCTGGATGTTCAGTGGCCCCCCTCACAATTAGAGGCATCAATCAATGGGTTGTCGGGGTAGGAGACCATGGTAGGCTCTGGGGGAAGGGGGATGATTGGGAATTGGCGGCAATAATTAGCCGATAATTCCCTAGTTGAAAAACGAAGAAACCACTGGCAAAGGACAAACACAAAAACTTCTTAACCCAGCGTTAAACCATCGTACCAAAGAAGTTTGTCACAAATGGCGAATCACAAAGGTTGTCAGCGGTAAACAGAGTCGATACATTAAAATATAATCAATAGTATTTTGGGAAAACTTTAAACTATGGAAAGCGTTGCTTACATTTTAGTGCTGACGATGGCACTCGCCGTCCTCTTCTTCGCGATCGCCTTTCGTGAACCCCCCCGGATTCAGAAATAGATCTCGTCAGTTGAAGAGTTAACTGTTTCGAGTTGACTTTTCTTTATTCGGAGCCATCTTGACTTTGACGCACTTATTTTGTGTGCGCTAAGGTATGGGTGGCTTATTTTTGTTGCTTTTATTTACTATAATTACTACAAAACCTAAGGGGGTGTTTGAAAAGGGTCAAACGGCACGAAAGGATAGGACTTTCAGCCCTCTCATCCCAACGAAAGAATGAGGGTTGCAGCGATTTCCGTGGACTTCTCAAACACTCTCTAAGCCATTTAGAGTGTAATGAGTCGTATTACTGAAATTTAGTGGACTAAATTTTAGTAACCGCTGAACGATGATAGGTGTGGGTGTGATGTCAAGCATAAACTGTAGCTACATTCATTTTTCATCTAATTTACGCACTTTTTAATTAAAAACATCATGCAATGCCCCCACTGCCAACACCATCATAGCCGCGTCCTAGAGTCCCGATCTAGTGAGGGAGGACAAAGTATTCGTCGTCGTCGTGAATGTCTAGAATGTAAGCATCGTTTCACCACCTATGAACGTATTGAATTTTTACCGATCACCGTGATCAAACAGGATGGAGAACGTCAGTCCTTTGACCGGAATAAGTTACTCCAGGGTATGGTAAGGGCTTGTGAAAAAACGGGTATATCTTTTCAACGACTGGAACACATTGTCGAAAAAATTGAATTTCAACTGCAACAAGCACCAAAACGGGAAATTGCCAGTGAGGTAATCGGACAAATGGTATTAGCCCATTTACGGAAAGAAAATGAAGTTGCCTATATTCGTTTCGCTTCAGTCTATGGACGCTTTCAGGGAATCACCGATTTTGTTAAGACCCTAAACCAATTACAAACAGAAGCTAACAACTCCTCTGATTGTTCTTTAAGCTTTAACCATCCTGCTGAAGTGGGCATCAAACCCTATTTAGCAGAGACTTAAGTTTAAGTTCTGTAAAAAGTAGATAAATATGTATGACCATGATTAAAAAAGAGTAGGGAAAAACACCAGAAATAAAGCTGACACCTCTATTCCACATCCCTATGGGTAGCGTGAACAATTAATGTCCAACCCCACCAGTAGCGCAAGCACAAATACTTGTATGCTACCTGCGATATATTGAGTGTTGTAATACGATACATCTAGACCGAACCTGCGGAATGTGAGCTGATATCAGTATATTTTCTGATTACGTATCAATCTGAATAGATATAATTATGATTATGTTTAGTGTGTGAGAGATGCTTTTACCCTTCAATTCTCTCCAAAGAATAACTTTATTGCGAATGAAATTTGCCTCCTTTATCACATAAAATAGATAAGCCTATGATTCTCAAAAAGAAAAACTCAATAAATGCAAGCCTACGACAGTTGAAAGAGATAACTAAGCTCCCTAACTTACCTAAAGCAAAGCTCTCCCAGGTCGAGAAGGAAATTAAACTTCTAAGATCCGGGAATAAAGGCGAGCAGGATTCCGCATACTTTATTGACTTCTACTTTAAAAATTCCAGAAACTGGGCGGTCATTCATGACCTGAGGTTAGAATTTCATGGATTAGTTGCTCAGATTGACCATCTTCTCATCAATCGAAAATTTGATTTTTATGTTTTAGAGACTAAGCACTATGCTAATGGAATTAAAGTCACTGAACGTGGAGAATTTTTGGTTTTCTCGCAGAATAAATATAGGGTGATAGCATCTCCCGTCGAGCAAAATAAAAGACATATTAAAGTCTTAAGCAATCTATTAAAAAAAGAAAAAATATTGCCTACAAGATTAGGTTTACCAATACAACTTAATTTTTTGCCTTATATCCTAGTCTCACCACAATCTAGGATAATTCGCCCCAGCGCTAAAAAATTTAATACTGACATAGTTATTAAGTCTGATAAGCTTTATCAACAAACGCAGGATAATATCAATGATTCGAGTCTTTTGTCAGACATCGGGGCTGTCATGAAAATTATTTCGTCACAATCTTTAATGGATGTAGCTAGAAAAATAATCAGTTATCATCAGCCCATTGAAATTAATTATTATGGCAAATTTGGCATATCTAAGAGTATGTTTGAAAAGTTTTAGGCAAGCCTTCGGAGCATGAGATTAACCATAGCTACATAAAGCATTGTCTCACTAGTGGTGGGTAAATATTCATAATCTTTACTCAAACGACGATAACGACCAAACCAAGCAAAGGTGCGTTCAACAACCCAACGTCGAGGCAAAACCTCAAACCCTTTTTGTCCCTCTTTTTTCCTAACGACTTCAAGTGTCCAGCCAAAGGTCTGTTCAATCCAGGCAATAAAATTCCTGCCACCAAAAGTGCTGTCAGTCCATATCAACTGCAGGCACTGCCATAAAGGGGCAAACCAAGTAGCCATCAGGGTCAAGCCCTTATGGTCTGAGCGATGAGCCCCATGAACTACTGCCCCTAACAACATTCCCATTGTGTCCACGAGGATTGTTCGTTTACGACCATTTACTTTTTTCCCACCGTCATAGCCACTTTCTTGCCCCGCTCCAGCCTTTTTGACTGATTGTGAATCCAGACATCCCGCACTTGGTTTGGCGTTTCTCCCGGCCCTGAGACGGACTCTTTCCCTGAAGATGTCATTAAGCTTTAACCAGGTTCCATCCTCCTGCCATTGCCGGAAATAACCATAAACTGTTTGCCACTTAGGAAAGTCAGTGGGGGAGGAGTCGCCAAGCATTCCCAGCTCTGAGTATGTAAAAAATTGCATTAACCACTTCGCGTAGATTGGTCGTCCGTTTTCTTCCCTCCAGTTTTTGCCTCAGGCAGATGGGGTTTTAGTAATTGCCACTGCTGCTCACTTATGTCAGTATCGTAGGGGAGTCTAGGTGTCATAATCATCATGGTAAAATTTGTGATCTTCACCATTTTCCCTACTTCGAGCTACTTTTCAAACACGCTCTAAAACAAAATTGAATGAAGGAATTAAGACGCTTATTAATAAGCAATCAATAACTCCAAAATACTACTGTTATAGTTGCAAAAAAACTATCACCAAAAAAGTGGCGATATTTTGTTTTAGCCATAAAAATCGCTTTGATGGCAAGGCTTATTGCTATTTCTGTCAGAAGCAGTTCTCATAAGTATCAGATTTTAGAAATCAAGCATGACAATAAAATAAGCTGGACTGAGTGATCTGCGCGGAAAAAGATTCTAGGTTTTTCTGATGCCTTTGAAAGGTTGTTTAAAAAAAGTCAGGCTCAAAGAGAGGATAGGACTTTCAGCCATTTGTTTCTAACGGAAGAATCAGGTTTACAACCCTCTAAGATACTTCAATAAACGATATGAATGCGGTGTGACCAAAATGTTTGTGACAGTGGCGGTTGCCGTTATTCAGAAATTTTACGCCAGGCTGAAATGCGCCCATCTGGATACCACAAACCGGAGTGCCAAGAGTCAATACTATACTCTGGACGGTTAAGGAGTAGGTAGTTCTCTGAAGGGCACTACCCTTAAAAGATCTTGCTCTTATGAATTATCAAAATTGCTATTTTTGCATTTAAAGCTAGTGTTCAAACTGCCATTAATTTAAATATTGTGAGCAGCGTAAGCTCCAGCTTACAAGAAATACAAGAGGAGAAATTTTCTCTGGAGTATAAATTAAATAAATCATTATCTTCATAAATTCTTTAAATAAGCTTCACTATAGACTCTAGCTTTAAATCGACTTTATAATATGTTTGAAAATTTTTGCTGAATCTCTTATCCAGTAAGGAATAGAGTTTATTTTTGATGAGAGTGCTTAACTCCTTGCCCAGTCTTGGTTTTGACGGACTTTTCAAACACGTTTTTATACGGACTTAAAATAAACTTTCATTAAAAAAAAGCTAGTTTAACACTAGTTCGAAGAATTGCTAAATGATGAAAAATCAACTACTATTCGGTGGATATACTTAACAAGGTCGTTTCTTTCCTCGTTGCTCATGTATTAAGACGCTTTCTATCTGTGTTTGTATCAAGCTTCTGGCAAAGGCTTCAGTGCCAAAAACCAAAAATGTGGTGATGCTCACAAGGATAGACGAAGTTTTTCATTCATGAGCACGAATACTGCATCACATCAAGTTTTTCTCAATAAGATTGGTATTTTTTAAGATACCCTTCAATATTCAATCCGTATATTCCCTGAGTTTATAAAAAAAACCTCCTACTTCTAGGTTGGTTTTCGGACAACACGCGGACAACGTATTGGATAATCTGGTTCCGTAACGGCCCCCTAACATAACAATATTGCTTTTTGTTGCAAAATGTGAAGTTTATGCTAGCCTTTGTCCATGAGTTTTCTCCACGCCTGACTGCATTATGTTTACTGACATGACTCCTACTCCAGAATTTGTCTTGAAATCTCATCCTCAAGATCAGGCAACAACGATTCTGCTTCCCAATCGCCTTACTGTCCTAGAGGCAGTGAAATTTGATGAAGTGGTAGTAAATTTTGTCCAGCACTCCCTAGGTAATAAACAATTAACCCTAGATTGTCGCTTGATGGAGTTCATTGACAGTAGCGGCATTGGTGCGCTTGTCAGAATTCAAAATTGTGCTCAATTACACAAGGTAAAGATTGTTCTGGCCAATGTAAATCAGACCATCTATTCAGTCTTAAGTGTTACGGGCTTGAGTGAAGCATTTAGATTTGAATCTCCCTACTATTGTGAAAAGTCTATCTATAATGTCAATCAAATTTCCCAGCGGTTGACGATCGCCCCATCCCTGTCCCATCCCTCTATTCATTCCAAGCTAAAGCGGATTCTAGATATTTTGGGTGCGATTGTAGGTTTAATGATTACTTGTTTCTTATTTATTCCGATCGTGGTTGCGATTAAACTGGACAGTCCAGGGCCGATTTTATTTCGTCAGACCCGATGTGGGTGGTTGGGTCATCGGTTTACAATGCTAAAATTCCGTTCGATGTGTGCTGATGCAGAAGCACGTAAGTCGGCGGTTAAAAATGAAGCGGAAGGTGCAATCTTCAAAAACAAAAATGATCCCCGCATCACACGGGTAGGTAAATTCCTTCGTCGCACGAGCTTGGATGAGTTGCCTCAATTCTGGAACGTTTTACAAGGAGATATGAGCCTGGTCGGTACGCGTCCCCCGACACCAGATGAAGTGATTAAATACGATGTTCCAGCGTGGCAACGCTTGGATGTTAAGCCCGGTATGACAGGGGAATGGCAGGTTAATGGCCGCTCTCAAGTTAATGATTTTAATGACATTATTACTTTAGACATCCGTTACCAGGAATCATGGAGTCTGCACCACGATATTAAGCTCATACTACAGACTATTATTTTAATTTTTAACAGGAATAGTGGTGCTCATTAGGCTGCTTGCTAAAAACGTCTGTGAATATTTTTCATGATCCTCTATTCTCTAGAAGTTAGATCAGAGATTACTGAATTAAACCAAGTCCTGCAGTGGTTGGAGTCTACTTGTGCTGTCTTGCTAACTTCGATGGAATTCCAGCAACTTGAAATTGTTGTTTCTGAAGCTTTTACCAATGTAATTAAGTACGCACACAAAAAACTTCCAGCAAAAACTCCTGTTATTCTTGATTTATTTATAGAAGCATCATTAATTGAAATAAGAGTCTGGGATCAGGGTGAGCCGTTTGACTTCAACCAATATCTTGATACTGAGTTACATGAAACACCCTTGAATCTTTCACTCCAGCAACAGGGACATCGAGGACTATTGTTGATCAAGTATCTGACTGATGATGTGACCTATGAAACGTTGGGAAATCATCAAAATTGTCTGGTTATGCGTAAACAATTTACAGGCAATCTGCTTAGAAACTCAATATGAGGTTGTCAATGGCTTGGCCACCCTGTAAAAATGCCGTGTTAGTTCAGCAGGCCTTAACACACTCGTCGTTCCGTAACGAGCATCCCCAAGAGGCTGATTATGAACGATTAGAGTTTTTGGGAGACGCTGTGCTGGGTTTTTTGGTGGGAGCATTGTTGTTTCGTCGATATCCTCATTATTCAGAAGCGGATCTAACCCGTGTGCGTTCCCAATTGGTCGATCAGTCACAGCTTGCTGCCCTGGCGCGATCACTCCAGATTTCTCAGCAGATGCGCTTAGGAAGAGGGGAAGCAGCAAATGGCGGCCAAGAAAAACCATCCATTTTGAGTGATATGTTCGAAGCACTGATTGGGGCGGCATTTCTAGATGGGGGCATTGAGCCATTGGTTGACTATATTGCCCAACTGTATGAACCCTTGTTATCGGAGATTGAGCAGACCCCCTCAACTGAGCTGAATTTCTCCAAGTTGGCAGATTCATCCCTAATTTCAACATCCCGCCTTGATCCCAAAAGTTATTTACAACAGTGGAGTCTTAAAATTTATCAAAAATTACCCGAGTACCGTTTACGAGAAGTTACGGGGCCTGAGCATAAAAAACAATTTACGTTTCAGGTTTTTCTGGGTGATCAGCCATTCGGTGTAGGAACCGGAGCCAACAAAAAAGCGGCCGAAAAAGCAGCGGCGATCGCCACACTGCAAAAAATTGAACTGATTTGACAAAGATTAAGACCCTTAAGAAATGGGTGGGCCAATCAGGGTGGGCGGAATATTAGTAGACCGCAAATCCCATAGCCTACATTCAGCAGGTTATTTAAGACAAAAAATAATATTGTTGAGAAGAAGAGCCAAGGAACTGCAAAATGAGGTCTTGTCTCTCGGTGAGTTTAATCGAGGCTTTAATCGCACCTTCTCAATAACTGTTGGGGCACATCCATATTAAGGAATAATATATTTCCCTTGCTAAATGTGCCTAAATTTGGTCTAACAGAGAGATGACCCTAAACCCAAGGAATTGTTCGTCTTGTGAAAGGATTGCAAACCGAATGCTAACGCTGGAATTCGATAACGTGGCTGGCGACGAGCTTTACGTCTATGGAATGTATGACCACCACGGAGACCGAAGGAACGAGAATTTAGTAATGTGTCATCCTCATGTGGGAACTCAGGGAAACTAGAATTGTGCCGAAAAAAATTAGATAAGTTATGACTGTCGGTTACGCTCATTTCCGAGTCGGCGGAGGTGTCCAATGGCGAATTATCAACGGCAGAATTCTTACGGAAATCGCTGCTTGTCGCCAACAATTATTAAATGCCTGAGTCGCATCCCTGACGTTTAGTCGATTGGTCGTGCCCAAGAGATTTTGACAAACAGCGCCTGAACTGGTGCAGCGTTTAATTAGAATCATCAGACAGGAATTCTTCCCTGACGTTACCGGGTGGCATCGAACAGGGTGGTCACCTACGCATTGCCTACGGTGCTTACAAAAAACACCGTCAACAGCATCGTCCGTCTTGTGAAAGGATTACAAGCTAACCCTGGAACTCGATAACGCGACTGGCGGCAGCTTTACCTCTGTGGGATGCAACCACCGCGGCGACCAGAAGGAACGAGGATTTATAATGTGTCATTCATATGTGGGAAATCCTGAACACTAGAATTGTGCCAAAATCGGAAATTCGACAGTTATGAGATTCTGACTGTTTAGACAATCCGTTTGCTATGCTATGGGGGAAATTAGCCTGAAAGATATTCATAATTGGTTCATCCATGGTTGCTACTGCGACTCTCTTTTTGTTGAATCTGGATAATTACCAGTACCTACCTCATTTTATGAAAACCACCATATGAGAGCTAATCATTCCAATCATTCTAAGTATTTAGTCAATTTCTTCTCGTCGAATTATACTCAAATACCTTTACTAAATCAACGTGAACAGTTTACGTCCGCTCAAACAATTGCAAGAGTATTTTATTCCATCATATTCTTTATTAGCATTGGAAATTGGACTACCTTTTCAGGTGCCACAGAAATATATCCTCTCTGGCCAGTATTGTGGATGAATTTTGTCGGAGTTGATATAGGAACTAAAATTATTTCAGTGTTATATCTTTTATCCTCTTTATTGGCTCTCATAACACCTAGCTGGAGAATCAGTCGAATATTAGTTTTTGTTGGATTACTGGAGTTTAGAGCTTTAGCAAACTCTTTCGGGAAAATTAATCATTCAGGACACATAACAATTCTAATTTGTTTTCTACTCATCTTTCTTCCTTATGGATGGCTGTCAAAGAACGCAAATAAATATACGAGAGTCGCAACATTGACAATCTTTTCCAGCTGTCAAGTTTTTTTCATGATGACTTATACCATGTCAGGTATTGGAAAATTAGTCGGCGCATTCATCCAAGCCTTCGAGGGCGAAATCCATGCTTTAGTGCCACAGTCTCTTCCTTTACATATTGCTAACAGCTCATTCAACAGTGGTATTCGAGAGACCTTGTTAGGACCATTTATCATGGAACATGTTTATTTGTCTTGGGGGCTAATGCTTGGAGCGATCTATCTACAGTTTTTTTCACTTTGGGCTGCTTTTCGTCCGGCACTGCATCAGTTATGGGGTTTGAGTTTAATAATATTTCATCTTTCAATTCGAATGTCTATTGGTGTTGGTTTTGATGAAAACGTCCTTTGGTTGGGAATATTTTTTGTTGGCTCACCGTTTCGCCCAAGAACCTTTTCCTTGAAAAATATTCTTCGAGATTTACCATTGGTAAATTTAATATACGATCAACTAATAAAATTTTATGAATCAAAAAGGACAAAGACCAAATTGGTACATTAATTATGTCAATTAACCATCAAAAACCTTTGGCTAAAAATCTTTATGTTTTTCGTGATCTAATAATGATCCTACTGGCTTCCTATTTCTTGTGTGGTCTGACTCTAGGGTTAAGAGGCTTTTTTTTTAAAGAGCCAGGTAGAGTAAGCAATCAGGAAATCTTCCCTGTATTTTCATGGTTTTTATTTAGTAAAACCCCTAATACAGTTCAGCGTTTCACTGTGCTTGTCTCAGAATATGATGGAAATAAATTTGATCCACCAGTGTATTGGCGTGAAGCAGCTAGATCCGTTAAACCAGTTTCTGGAGCAGATATTCATGCTGTACGTGTTCTTTGTAAAAGGATGAATGAGGTGTACATGAGTAATGACCAAGAAAAATTTAATGAGCTCCGAATTGAATTTGAAAATATTTACTTAAGTGATAGCGTAGTTAAGTATCAGATAGTTGAGGAATCCTATAATCCCCTTGAGAGGTGGAAGTTTGGTGATGATAAAATGGCGAGAAAAAATATAGGTTATTATCAGGTTGGCAATTAATTTTATTAAAATCTATCTAACATAACAGTTCAGTTTGTTCTGAGTTCATTTAAAAAAAACTAATCATATTTATTTATAATGAATAATCCGCAACGCGCAATATTTTTCTTTGACGGAGACTGTGGTTTCTGCAATGCGACCGTTTTATTTCTGCTGGACATAACAAAGCCCTCGTCGCTTCTATTCTCTTCCTTGCAGTCCGAGTTTACCCAGGGCTTTTTTGCAGAGAATGGATTCACACAGCCAGATTTAACCTCTGCCTATCTTTTTCATAAGGGTCGTTTATATCAGAAAAGTTCAGCCGTTATTCGGGCTATTGCGTTATCAGAAGGACTAGTTAAGTATTTATCTATCTGTTTGATAATCCCTCTGTTTATTCGCGATGGTATATACGACCTTTTTGCAATGAACCGCAAAAGAATTCCTATACGAAAAGATGTATGTCGTATATTAACACCTCAAGAAAATCAAAGATTTCTTACTTCATAAATCCAAAATTTTAAATTTGTATTTCCAAGTAATTTGAGAGTAACTTGTAAGCTAAATTATATTAAAAATGTCAACTAAAATCCCGAAGGTTATAATTATAGGAGCTGGTTTTGCGGGACTGAAGGTAGCAAAAAAAATATCTAAAACTTGTGCAAGCATTGTCCTTATAGACCGTAACAATTTTCATACTTTTGTCCCTCTTTTATACCAGGTTTCTACTTGTTTTATTTCCCCGGAGATTGTCACTTATCCTCTGCGCAAATTTTTACGTTTCAATAATAATATAGATTTTTTGCAAGCAGAAGTTATTGGAATAGATTTTAGTACCAAGATTGTTCGTACAAACCGAAGGGATATTAATTATGATTATTTAGTGATTGCAACTGGGAGTAAAACTAAGTTTTTAGGGGTTGATGGTGCTCCTCAACACACTTATTCATTAAGAACCCTTAATGATGCTGTAGTATTACGCAATCACATTTTGAGTACGTTTGAAGAGGCTCTTACCTGCGTTAACGAAAAACAACGAAAGCAACTACTGACTTTTACTATTGTTGGTGGTGGTGCAACGGGAGTGGAGCTAGCGGGTGCTTTGGTTGAGTTAATTAGGGGTAGTTTAGCTAAGGATTACCGTAATTTTGGTTTAGATCAGGTAAAAATTATCCTCGTTCATTCGGGTGATAGACTACTTGCCGACTTTCCGGAGCACTTAGGAGACTATACACGTAAACAATTACTCAGTCGTGGAGTAAAAATTTATTTTCAAACCCGAGTTAATTCAGTGACACCTGGTGCAATTGAATTAGATGATGGATTAATAATTGATACATCGACTGTTATCTGGACAGCCGGAGTCGAAGCTAATCTTCCCATTGATTCTGATAGAATAGCTACCGCTACAAAAGATCAGGTTCGTGTGCGCTCAACCTTACAGTTGTTAGATCATCCTGAGGTTTATGCTATTGGAGATGTCGCTTGTGTTGAGTTTGACAACAAACCACTTTTAGGGATTGCACCAGAAGCTTTGCAGCAGGGAGCAGCCGTAGCTAACAATCTAAAACGACAATTTCAGGGATTTACTCCTAAACCTTTTAACTATTTCAACAAAGGAACAGCAGCTATCGTAGCTCGAAACGCAGGGGTTGCTTATTTATTTGGCAGAATTCCATTAAAAGGCTTGCTGGCTTGGCTTTTGTGGTTGGGGATCCATTTGTATTATCTTCCCGGTATATCGAATCGCCTCACCGTCTTGTTTAGTTGGATTAGAGATTATCTTACTCAAGAACGCAATGTTCGCCAGATTTGGTTGGCTGACGACACGTCCAAAACGCTCACCAAATAGAGTATTGGTTCCGTCTAATAGGAATAGTCTATCCCATACTGGAAGAGGTTAGACCACGTATAAAATTGATAATAACTGTGTCCGAGAATCCAAGATATCCCTAGTCTCCAATACCGAGTTTTACGGCAGACACCATTTTAGTTATGAAATGAACACGTACAAAATGGCTTTCGAGCTTTAGGCATCGAAGATTGTCCAAAGTCCAATAAGTAGGAGGGAGCAATTAATTAAATATAAAATGTCTTCGTCTCTTCATAGTGCTCAAAAGTTTTACTCCGCATGGATTACGCTTCGCCAACCAATCCTATGTTTGATCCAGCCTACCTACCTATTAGCCTCCATAGCCCTCAAGGCTATACAAAATAGTCTTTTTCGGCTCCCACCGACCCTAACACCAGGAAATATTGCTGATTATGCTATTTCCCAATCAGGCGGACACAACCAATTCCACCAAAATAGAGACCCAATACTGCCCCAGCCAGTAAAGATTGAGTGAGGGGATCGGTGGAAGGGGTCAGCACAGCCCCCAAGACCACAGCTCCCACAATGATAAAGCGCCACCCTTTCAGCATTTGATCAGAAGAAACAATGCCCAACAACCCTAAGAGAATTTGAACAACCGGGATTTGAAACGCCAGCCCGGTACTGAACATGAGCAATAAAACAAATTCAAAATAGCGGTCAATTGACCATAGTTGTTCCACAACATCAGCCCCATAGCTGACAAAAAACTTCAGTGCTGCAGGAATGAGGGCATAGTAGGCAAAGGCCAGCCCCACAAAAAATAGTATTCCTGAGCCTAGTACCACGGGTCCGAGTAAACGTCGTTCTCGTCGGGTTAATCCCGGTAGAACAAACTGAATGATCTGGTAAAAGATGAAAGGGCTTGCCACCAGAATGCCGCTATAGCCAGCGACTTTGATCGAAACAAAGAAAAATTCACCGGGGGAAAGTTGGAGAAATTTAACCGCACCAGCAGGAACTTCTAGCCATTGCACCAGGGGTTTGACTGCGACAAAACAGCCAATGATGCCGACCAAGACTGCCCCCAAAGAAAGGAAGACCCGCAGCCGTAATTCTTCCAAATGATCAAACAGAGACATTTCCACGTCACCGGGAATTTCGTCTAGATAGTCTCTGTTATCGACTGTGGAGGTGGACTCTAACTGGGTGGGCATAATCGCTCGGCCTGGCAACGGGATTTCCTCATTAATTGTAAAGGATTGCTCCGGTGTGCCGACTGTTCCTAGCCCAGACTCGGGGTGACACGGCGCAAAAAGCTCGGAAGCTCAATAGATTTACGACGTTTTTTATCCCGTTCTTGAACCGCAAAACTTAATGGTTCAGGGCTAGATGATGGGACGGTGACCGGTTCAGCCATCGGCATGGGTTGGGCTGGTTCAGAATTTTTAGTATTGAGTGGAGTCGATTCCTGTTTGGGTGTAGGGGTTTCGACCGTGGCAGATATAGGAGCGGGATCGGGGGAAGGCGTTGCCATGGGTTGGGTCTGGACTGGTGTTAACTGGGGGGTCTCTTCAACCGTGGTCAATGGTTCTGGTCCCGCTGGGGTTTGGGGATAGTTTTGCAGAATTTCTCCCACACTCATCCATGGTGGGGGGGCAGGGGGCTGGCCCGTTAAATTGGCGATCGTCTGGCTCACATCAGAGGAGGGTTGGAAGCCGGGTTGGGCGAGGCATTGTTCCAACGCAGATTTATATTGCAGGGTGAAGCGTTGTTGCCGTTGTAGGCGAGTTCGTAGTTCTTGGACGTGTTGTTCAAGGTTAGCAATGAGTGCTTTTTGTTCTTCGGATTGGGCCGGATGGGCAACTTGTTCCTCTAGTTGGGCAACTTGTACTTGTTTCTGGGTGATGGCTTGGGTCAAGTCAGATAACTGAGCTTGATGTTGGGCTAACTGTTCAGTCAGGGTTTCCACCTGCAAACGCTGGCGCTTGGTTTCTTCCTGGTGAACCTGGAGTTCCGCAACCGTATGGGTTAATTTTTCCTGCACTGGGGTAAAGTCGGCCGCCTGTTGTTCAATTAACTGCTCGCTGCTATCTAAGCGGCGTTGATTGGCATTCAACTGTTGATTAAGGGCCTGAACGTGCTGTTGTAACTGCTGGTGGACAAGCAAAAATGGTGGGAGTAGAGGGGGAGTGGCAACGTCTGTTTCATCGGCGTCGGGCATATGGTCTGCCTCAGCGGATGCCAGACGATTAAACCAATCCACGGTCTCTGGAGATACGGACTCATCGGGCACTATTGACTCGAAGGCGATCGCCACATCCGTATCTTGAGGCAGATTGAGATCACTCAGGTCAGCAACGGATGAAAAATCATCACTGATCAACTCGTCGAACAGGGCAGAAAACTGTTCTAAACTTTCTGTTTCTGTTGGCTGTGGTGGTTGGTTCGGTTCGGTAGACATTAAAGACGCTTGGGTATCGGCAGGATCAACAGCACTCTCTCCGGGGGCATCATTATTAGGGAACATTGCCAGAAAATCAGAATTGCTCATAACGTTGCCGAACCTACAGTTGAAAATGAATCATCGGTGGTCGCTTCGTAGGGAATCTATCCATCACTTTTAGCCCCCCCCACTGGATTTAAGCCACGACCGCCGTGCATTCGTATAGATGACATTGCCCCTGGGGAAGTTTCCGCTTTTTAGGAGAATAGGAGAAGATGATTGCCAGAGGCTGCGAGTTTTTTATGCATTATCAACGTCACCAAATTCGACTCAATGGAATCCCTTGCTCCTATCTCGAATGGCAGCCCACCAACCCCAACCCTATTTTGTGTTTGCATGGTCTGGGTGACCAGGGGCTTGTTTGGGGCAGCTTGGGAGATTACTTACCACCCAGTCGCAACCATTTCGATGATTGCCCCCGACTTGCGGGGTCATGGCGACAGTGGGAAACCTCCGACAGGTTATGCGTTTCAAGATTATCAGGCAGACATTAACGCATTACTCGACCATCTCAATCTAGACACAGTAGATATGGTGGCCCATTCTTGGGGAGCAAAACTTGCTTGCCGTTGGCTCACCACGAATCCAGACCGGGTAAAGCGTGTGGTGCTCACAGACCCCTTTTTTATTGGCACAATTCCGGCGGTGTTCAAGCTGACGTTTCCCTTGCTCTATCGGGTCTTGTCGTTTCTTAAACTAAGCCAACCATTTAGCAGCTACGCAGAAGCGGAAGCCCTCGCTCAAACCCTGCCAGAATTTAAGGGGTGGTCGACCTATCAGCAAATCCTTTTTGCCCATGCCATAGAGGAAAAGGCCGATGGTACTTGGAGTAGTAAATTTTCCCAAACGGCTCGGGATGAAGTTTTTGAAGAAGTGATGAGTGTGCCGGGCTTAACCGATTCTTTGGCGATGCCCTGTCTATTGCTGAAACCAGACAAGGGCGTTAACCGGAGCGATTGGCAAATTGCCCCATTTAGGCAATATTTCTCCCAACTTACGCTGGAATCAGTGGCGGGGAATCATTGGTCTTTTCTCGTCAATGCCGCTGAATTTAATCCCCGAGTGGCAGCCTTCTTGCGACCGATTATATAAAGTAACTTGACTTAACATTAGGTGGCTAAAAGGCATTGTTTCTCTCCCACATCGCAAAAATAAAAATACAGGAAGCTTGGTCAATTCTCTTATAGCGGTAATCGATTACGTTATATTTGATTTTTCTTATTAGTAAGACTTGTATTTTTCGAAATGTCCCTAGAAATCAAGATAAAGATTCAAAAAAAATATTGAGTTCATTGTTTGTCAACGTTTCATCACAAGTGACTCTCTTAATATCAATTGCCGACCAATCCCTGGCAACTGAGGTTAAAGAACTTCTCACAAAAATCAATCCCGTTGATAAGGCAATCTCCCATAAGGTATAGGTTGCTGCGCTCTGCTACAGCTCAGGATTTTTAGATACTGTCTCTTATTTCAACTGATGTCAGGTTGTTCTAGCAGTCCTTTTCCCATAATGAGAATTGCTGGTGGTTTCAGGTAATTCAGTGATGGCATCGGCCGTGCCGATAAAGGGAAGAATTCCGAGCAAAAAATGTCAGACTGACCACAACATACCTTCCCTAATTATACGGTTTCAGGAGCCTATCAAAGAAAAAACAAAGGATTTTTCCTGTTTAAAGTCAAGATAATTTACTGCAGATTAAGAAGACTATCAAGTTGTAAATAATTAGTAAATTCACCAAGCGGCAAACTGTGTCGTCGATACACTGAAGATGAAAGTTTTAGGTATAAATGCATATGGTTAGCTCAATCCTTGAAAAAACGGCTGCCCCGAGTAAAGAATCGGCATTAATCCTCTGGTTTGAAGAGGTGGGAACCCACGATGTGGGATTAGTGGGCGGCAAAAACTCCTCCTTAGGGGAGATGATTCAGCAACTGCAACCCAAGGGGGTCAATGTGCCGTCGGGCTTTGCGACCACAGCCTATGCCTATCGACATTTTGTACAAGAAGCGGGACTAGAAGCCAAGTTACGGGAATTATTCGCTGACTTGGATGTCAACGACATGGCCAATTTGCAACAGCGGGGGCATCTAGCTCGGCAGTTGATTTTGGACACTCCTTTTCCTGAAAATCTCCAGGTGGCGATCGCCAGTGCCTATGACCAGATGTGTGAACGGTATGGGCTGCAAATGGATGTCACCGGGGTCGATGTGGCAGTGCGTTCTAGTGCAACGGCAGAAGACTTGCCAGAAGCCAGTTTTGCCGGACAACAGGAAACCTATCTCAACGTCCACAGCCTGAAATGTGTGCTGGAATGCTGCCATAAATGCTTCGCCTCGCTGTTTACCGACCGGGCAATTTCCTATCGTCACCACAATGGCTTTGACCACTTTGCGGTGGCCCTTTCTGTCGGGGTGCAAAAAATGGTGCGCTCTGATTTAGCCACCTCTGGGGTCATGTTTTCCATCGATACGGAAACGGGCTTCAAAAACGCCGCGCTCATTACGGCGGCCTATGGCTTAGGGGAAAATGTGGTGCAAGGGGCGGTGAACCCCGATGAATACCATGTGTTTAAACCGACGCTACAGCAAGGCTTTAAACCCATTTTGGGAAAACGCTTGGGGAGTAAAGCCATCAAAATGGTCTATGACGTGGGGGGGTCTAAGTTGACCAAAAATGTGGAAGTGGGGCAACCGGAACGGGAAAAATATTGCATTACCGACGATGAAATTCTGCAGCTTGCCCGCTGGGCTTGCATCATTGAAGATCACTACTCCCAAGTCCGTGGGGTCTATACGCCCATGGATATTGAATGGGCAAAGGATGGTAAAACAGGTGAATTATTTATTGTCCAGGCTCGCCCAGAAACGGTGCAGTCCCAAAAAGCGGCCAATATTATCAAGACCTATGAGCTGAAAGACCACAGCAAAGTCCTCGCAACCGGCCGTTCTGTCGGTGCGGCAATTGGCCAGGGTCAGGCGCAAGTAATCCGCAATGTCTCCCAAATTAATCAGTTCAACCCCGGTGATGTGTTGATCACTAACCGGACTGACCCGGATTGGGAGCCAATCATGAAACAAGCTAGTGCCATTGTCACCAACCAAGGGGGACGCACTTGCCATGCGGCGATTATTGCGCGGGAAATGGGAATTCCGGCGATCGTTGGCTGTGGTGATGCCACTGGTACGATTCAAATGGGAGAAGCTGTCACCATTTGTTGTTCTGAAGGGGATGAAGGGACTGTCTACAGTGGCATTTTGGATTATGAAGTGCATGAAACTGAGTTGGATAACCTGCCCCGCACCAAAACACAAATTTTGATGAATGTGGGTAACCCAGAACAGGCATTTGGTTTTGCGAGTTACCCGGCAGATGGTGTGGGATTAGCCCGGTTAGAATTCATCATTGCGAACCATATCAAGGCCCATCCATTGGCATTAATGAAGTTTGATGAGCTAGAAGATTTCAATGCCAAAGTAGAAATTGCAGCGTTGACCAAGCTCTACAAAGATAATCGTGCCCAGTTCTTTGTCGATAAACTGGCCCACGGCATCGGCATGATTGCGGCTGCGTTTTATCCCAAGCCGGTGGTGGTGCGGATGTCGGATTTCAAATCCAATGAGTACGCCAACCTCCTGGGCGGGCGGCAGTTTGAACCCAAAGAAGAAAACCCCATGATTGGCTGGCGGGGGGCCTCTCGTTACTATGATCCCGACTATCGCGAAGCCTATGCCCTAGAGTGCCATGCTTTAAAAACCGTCCGGGATGAAATGGGTCTAACCAATGTGATCCCGATGATTCCGTTCTGTCGTACCCCGGAAGAAGGGCCGTAAGGTGCTAGCCGAAATGGAAAAACATGGACTCAAACGGGGAGTAAACGGGCTGCAGGTTTATGTTATGTGTGAACTACCCAGTAACGTTATTCTCGCGGATGAGTTCGCAGAGGTGTTTGACGGTTTCTCCATTGGTTCCAATGATTTAACCCAGTTAACGTTAGGGTTAGACCGGGATTCTTCCCTGGTTGCGCATCTCTTTGATGAACGCAATGAAGGGGTTAAACGGATGGTCAAAATGGCGATCGAGGCGGCCAAAAAACATGGCCGTAAGATTGGAATTTGTGGGCAAGCCCCTTCAGATTATCCAGAGTTTGCGACGTTCTTGGTGGAATTGGGCATTGATTCCATCAGCTTGAATCCTGATTCCGTATTACAAACCGTGTTGCGGATTGCGGAAGTGGAACAAGCCCAAAGTTAACCTTTACCTCTGGGTAGGATAAGAGAGGGCCGGGGAAAAGATCTTTGAAGCCCTCTTCCTACCCAGATTCGTTATTTTTATGGCTGCAGAGACTTCAAGGCCCGATGCCCAATGTCTCGACGATAATAGTGATGATTAAATTGGATTTTATCCACAGCACGATAAGCAGTGGCGATCGCCCCGGGTAAATCGTGCCCTTTTGCGGTTACCCCTAGGACCCGCCCGCCATTGGTCAGAATTTTTTGATTTTCTTGCACAGTTCCCGCATGGAACACCGTCGCCCCAGTGGCTTCTACCTCCGATAAGCCAGTAATTTCATCTCCCTTGCCATAACTCCCCGGATAACCTCCGGCTGCCATAACGACACAAACGGCATAGCCTGGATGCCAATCTAAGGGGGAAAGCTGATCCAAGGTTTGGTTAACACAGGCCATCAATACTTTTTCCAATGGGGTTGCCAACAGCATCAAGACCACCTGGGTTTCGGGATCACCAAAGCGACAATTATATTCCAGCACCTTCACACCCCCATCGGGACTCACCATCAAGCCAGCGTATAAAACCCCACGATAGTCAATTCCCCGTTTCGTCAAGGCTTGGGCTGTGGGTCGCAAGATATCCTGTTCAATCTGGGCAACCATCTCAGCCGGGGCGATCGGGGCAGGGCAGTAGGCCCCCATTCCACCTGTGTTTAAGCCCTGATCCCCTTCTCCAATACGTTTATGATCCTGGGCAGGAAGTAACGGCAACACTGTTTTACCATCGCACAACGCCAGCACTGACACCTCTTCCCCCGGTAAAAACTCTTCTACCACAATTTTCTGAAAGCCTTGGTCAAATAAATTGGCGATCGCCGCTTGGGCCTCTGGTAGGGTTGGGGCCACGATGACCCCTTTGCCCGCAGCCAGGCCATCAGCCTTCACCACAATGGGGGCTCCCATTTTTTCGGCATAGGCTAAGGCCGGTTCTGGGGTGGTAAAGGTTTCCCCAAAAGCGGTGGCCACCCCCGCCTCTAGTAACAATTGCTTGGTCCAGGATTTACTGGCTTCTAGTTCAGCCCCGGCCTGTGTTGGCCCAAATACCTTCAGACCCCGTGCCTGGAGCACATCGGTCAATCCCAGCGTTAACGGCAGCTCCGGTCCCACCACCACCAGGTCAACCCCTTGAACCTCACAAAAATCAGCAATTTTTTCTAGCTTATCAACGGCGATCGCCACATTTTCTGTTTTGGCTAGCGTCGCTGTCCCCCCATTCCCCGGCAAGCAGTAACAATGACTCACCCCTGGCGATCGGGTCAACGACCAAGCTAAAGTATGTTCCCGTCCGCCATTGCCAATCACGGCCACCTTCATTGCGCTACTCCTCGTTGATTTCAGCTGACTGAATAGGTTTTGAGATGTTTTTATTTTCAGTATTTAGCAGTTAGTAGTCCCTGTCATGTGACTTGTTGCCGATGGAGGATTGGCACTACGACCCAAAACCCTTACCTCGATTGTCAGCAGGCAAACTGAGACAATGTTCAATCTGCTCCCGGAGTTTAGCATGGTCTAGATTTTGCCCAATTAGAACTAGTTGATTAGACTTTTCCCCTTTCCACTGGTCATCTTCCAAAGAGAAGCGTTTACCACTGAGGTGGAAAATATGTCGATGAGGGCTTTCGTTAAACCAAAGAATCCCTTTGGCTCGGAAAACGGTCGAGGGTAGTTGGTTGTCCAGGAAATATTGAAACTTACGGATAACAAACGGTTGGTCACTTTGGAAAGAGAGGGACGTAAAACCATCCATTTCTAGATGGTTGCTCCCATGGTGATCATGCCCGTGGTGATGATGCTCGTGATCGTGGTCATGGTCATGGTGATGATGCTCATGGTGATGATGTGAATCCTGCTCCTCCTCAAAATATTTATGGGACTCAAACAGCCCCACACTCAAAATTAGGGGCAAAGGAACCTCTGCTTTTTGAGTACGTAAAATGCGAGCCGACTCCTTCATATCTCTTAGCCGTACTTCCAAGCTGTCCACATCGGCTTCATCCACCAAATCGGTCTTGTTGAGCACAATGATGTCACCGTAAGTAATTTGACTCTGAGCGGCTTGACTATTGAATAAGTCCAGGCTGAAATTTTCGCAGTCTACCATGGTCACAATGGAATCCAACCGAGTCATATCCCGCAACTCAGTTCCCAAAAAAGTCATCGCCACAGGTAGAGGATCAGCCAACCCCGTTGTTTCCACTACCAGGTAGTCCACCTTATCCTGACGCTCTAATACCTGATAAACAGCTTGAATTAAGTCGTCGTTAATGGTGCAGCACACACAACCATTGGATAACTCCACCATGTCATCATCAGTGGCGATTACCAGCTCATTATCGATGCCAATCTCCCCAAATTCATTGACAAGGACGGCCGTTTTTAGACCTTGTTGATTACTCAGAATATGGTTTAGCAGGGTGGTTTTACCGCTACCCAGAAAACCCGTAATGATGGTGACGGGCAGCCCCTGTTTGGGGGTGTCAATACTGGATGCGACGCTGTCAACGGTTTGCATAATAGGCAATGGGACGACTTAGACAAGACGATTAAAGGTTTTGTTATATTATCACGACGATTTTGTCGGTAAGCCTTTTCCCCTCCTTCTTACTTTTTTTGCCCCTGTACTTTGATTAGATCCCTAAATCTCTTCCAGAATTGGTCGCACAATCTGGTGTGGTTGATAAAACTTCTGCCATTGAGACCATATCAGATGAATCATGAAGCGACACAAGCCCTTAGTTCAAGAAACTCTACGTGACAGACCAATATCCGAATAAAAACTTTTAATCTTAGTCTTCCAAGCCGAGGGAACAATACACAACAAATTATGTAACGAATTCTGAAAAGAAGTCTATCGATTGATTACAAAATTGGCAATTTGCATTGCTTGAAGCTCTCGGAACTCACGATTTTTTTATCATATTTAGTTACAGAACATACTTTGTGTGAACTATGTTTTCCTTTAGTAAGCGAGGGGCTTCACATAAACCATCAGACAGATTTGTTCCTATTTTTCACGTCTCTACTTCGTTTCAATGTCTAACTCATATAATCTGTAAATTACTTCTCCTTAATTAAAAAATACTCCTCACCATGGCTGATACCCCTATCTTATTCGACAAGCCTTTTCCAGAAGTCCAAGTCCGGGCTCCATATCGGCAATATACCAACAAAATCATGGGCACTGTCTCTGTCACGGCTGGTTTTATGGAACCGCACGGCCATGGTTATAAATCCAGAGCCCGTCGTGCGATCTATCGGGATGGCTCCCTGCGGACAATCAATCCTGGTAGATACAATATTGGCTTTGATTATTCAAAAGGGTTCGGTGCTGATGTGACCTGTATGTATTCCGGTGTGGTCACAAAAGCGGGTCGGGAAGGCGGCTATGGACACCGTATTCATATCAAATTGGATTTGCCGTTTGTTTACCAAGGCAAAGTCTATGAATGCTATCAAGCTTATGCCCACAATTCTCGTCTGCTCAAGTCGGTGGGTCAGCGGGTAGCCCAGGGCGAAACGATCGCCATTGAAGCTGGTCATGGTGCTAATGGACCGCGGGATTATGGCTCCCATGTGGATTTAGACACATACTGCTTTATTCAGGGAGAAAAAATTCATCTGAATTTTGAATTGCTTGCGGGGGGCGTGAAGACGGAGGATTTCATTGAAAACATGGAGGTTATGAAAGTCGGCTCCAGCGGACTGGATGTTCGTTGGCTACAAGAGCAGTTAAAGATTAAAGCCGATGGTAAGTTTGGCCCTAATACAAAAAAAGCAGTAGAGGATTTTCAACGCCGAAATGGGAGCTTAGTGGTTGATGGAATTGCTGGCGAAAATACCTGTCGAGCCCTAAAATTATTCAACTTTGCCATTTATGGAAAAGAGCCAACATTCATTAAATATCAACCCATTCAATCCACAGAGATTACCGAGATAAAAAATACTTTTGACTTAGTACCAGGAACAGACACAGAACCCCTCTTAGCTAATTGGGTGGAAGATGCGGGTGACCACTGGAAGTTTGAACTACGAGAAGAGGTCAATAATCGTTTTAACTGGTTTGCCTTTAAAGCCCATGTCGAGATTGTCAAAGGTTATGAAGAACCCTTTGATGCCTCAGATCCAGAAAATCTGGGCGATATTGATTTAGACGATCCTGATCTTTTCCAACCCGCACAAGGGGGGCGCTGGGAAACGGCCCTGGCAAGTTGTCCTACTGAAGGATGCAAAATAGCCACGGCAAGACCGGAAGGCCTCGATAATCCTGGAGTTGCGGCTAGTCATGAAATTGCGCGGCGTGACCAAGTCCAGCTCACCCCAGAGCGGTTGACTTCCCTGAAAACTGTTTCTCAGAAATTTAATGTTCCGCTTGGCGTGATTACTGCGCTTGCCAGTCGAGAAAGTCACCTGGGTAGTATTTTGGGCAAGTTTGGCAATCAACCAGGCTGGGGGGATAACAACCACGCTTGGGGGATCTTACAGGTTGATAAACGATTTCATGCCATTCAAGGTTTAGATGATCCTTATTCCCAAGCACATATTGAACAGGCCATGGGGATTTTGAGTAATTATCGAGACCAAATCGAGAAAAAACATCCTGATTGGTCAGATGAAAACATCTTGAAGGGGGCTTGCGTTGCTTATAATTCTGGCGTTTCTAACGTTCGGACGATCGCCGGAATGAACCAAGGCACCACCCATGATGATTACGGAGATGATGTTATTGCCCGGGCCCAGTTTTACCAGAAAGAACTGACTTAGGTAACGGCGGGATGGGGAGATCAGATTTGAAGCGCTTTGCTGTGTCACCCAACCACTCAAATTCAATCTAGATCTCCGCAGCACTGCCATCTGCGCCAAGAAAGTATTTGGGTAAAAAAACGAAGTATTTCTTGGGGCGCAACGACTTTGCCTAAGGCCCTAGACGATAGAACTATTAGGACGGCATCATTTTCGTTTCACGGTAGGCGGCATAAACCCCCTGGACGTTATACCAATTCAGAAAAATACGGGCAATTTCTAAGGCTAACAGGGGGCGACCCCGGTCAATTAACCATTGGAGAAACGGGGCCATGGTTTTCTCATTTAAGCGTCCGCCCAACGAGAGTAGCCCCCACAGCACCCAATGCAAGCGGGTCATCTGGATCATTAAGCGCACTTCCCAGGTGGGATGCTTTTGGTAAAACAAGACTCCCATGCGTCCCCGTTGGATTTCTTGATCAATTAATTTAGGAATTTGTTGGAGGTTAAAGGCGGGATGCCAGTGATACCCAACAGCTTCTGGGCATTTAACTAACTTCAGTCCTAATTTTTTGAGGCGGACACCCAACTCTAAATCTTCCCAGCCATAGAGTTGAAAACCCGTATCAAACAGGCCGGCTTCTATCAACCATTTTTTGGCGATCGCCACATTGCCGGTGGCAAAAAAGGCGGCGGAAAAATCGGTCAACTTATAGGGTTCAGACTCGGGATGGTCAAAGTTGCAGGTATTAACCACGGCCCCATAGGTGAACACTCGATCCGTTTTTAACTGTTGTTGTCCCTGGCGTAACGCCGTTGCATGGGATTGTAAAAAACAAGACGTAACCACTAAGTCACTGTCAATAAAGATAATCGTATCCCCATTGGCCTGTTCTACCCCGTAGTTTCTGGCCACGGCCGGGCCTTGGTGATCCTGCTCAAATTCCCGCACATGGGGCAGTTCGTCGCGGTGGTTGGCAATCCAATCCAGGGTGCCATCGGTGGAGCCATCATCCACTACGATCACTTCATAGTTACGGATCAACGTCGCATCAAAGTCTTGTTTCTCCAGGGCCCGGAGGCATTTTTGGAGAATCGGTAAACGATTGTAAGTCGGGATAACAACGCTAAAAAACATTGAAAGTAAGGCTTTGCACACTAAAGATGACGATAGTGTTTCTTAGTGTAATGGGTGAGCGCGTTGTCCTGATGCAGGGGGGATTTTTGACTCAGGAAAACCGCTTCAAGGAAAACGTTGAAGCTGATCAAGGTCAGTGGGCTGATCAGAGCAGTTAAATCCAGACCCCCAGCACAAACAGGGCTTTACGAAATGGACGCTCTAGACCTCCGCTAGAATTCGGGCGAGACAAAATTGAGATAGGCCGAAATAATAGTCTGTCCCCAAAACACACTGATGCCCCCACCGATCGCCAAAAATGGGCCGAAGGGAAATCCTTGACGGCGTTGTAACCGTCCCAGCCAAAGATTGAGTCCGCCATAGACCGCACCGAATAGGCAAGCGATAATGGCTGTTAGCAGCAATAGTTGCCACCCCAGCCAAGCCCCCAACATGGCGGCTAACTTGGGGTCCCCGTTCCCCATCCCTTCCTGCCCCAGCAGTAAACTGCCACCTAAACGCACCAAATCAAAGAGCCATAACCCCAATGCGGCAGCGGCGATCGCCTGAAAAATAGATGATCCCAAGGTATTTTGTTGCCATCCAAGAAAACAGTTGAACAATATGCCTGTCACAACCCCAGTTTTGGTTAAACTGCCCGGCAGCGTCAACGTATCCCAATCAATCAGCGTTAGGGTAATCAGTAAACTGAGCAAAAGCCAATAACCCACTGTTTCCCACTGCCAACCAAAGTGGATAAACACCAGACTAAACATTAAGCCGGTAAAAGCTTCTACCAGAGGGTAACGGGGAGAAATCGGTGTCTGGCACCAGCGGCATTGTCCTTTTAACCATAGCCACCCCAGTACCGGCACATTTTCTGTTTTCCCCAGGGAATGCAGGCATTGCGGGCAGCGGGAGGGCGGATGAATGAGGGACAGTCCGGCGGGTAACCGATAAATCACCACATTCAGAAAACTGCCGATAGCGCAGCCGAAGGGGAGCACAAACAAAAGGGTAATGACGGTGACAAGCGGATTATCCATAAGTTGGGACATTAAATTAGGACACTGTAGACGTCGTTTTAATCGGAGCTATGACGGAAATTAGCTATTGGTCAATTGAGATGGCAGTAGGGTAAAAAATGGGTCTTGGCCGCCGGACACATCAAAGCGTAGGCTATCTTTGGTTGTTCGTTGCGGCCACATACCGCTGAATTCCTCGGAAATACGGTTTTGAATCGCGGGAGAGTTGTCCGTCTCAAGCTCAAGGGGAATTGTCCGCTTTGTTTTACTTGAAACCCGTCCTCTCTAATCGGTTGCCGTTTCGATGAATATTTTGATTGTGGAAGATGATCGGGAAATTGCCCAGTTAATTCGGGAAACCCTCGAACGGGAAGCATTTACCTGCCAATGGGCGGCGGATGGACTGGCAGCATTGCGGGATGTGGAGACCTACGCCCCCGACTTGATTATTTTGGATTTGATGTTACCCCAGCTAGACGGTCTAGAAGTTTGTACCCGTATTCGACGACAATCACTGGCGAAAGACCCCTATATTTTGATGCTGACAGCCAAAGGAGATGAGTTAGACCGGATTATTGGCTTATCCACTGGGGCGGATGACTATCTGGTAAAGCCGTTTAGCCCCAGGGAGTTGGTCGCGCGGGTGAGGGCTTTATTGCGGCGGCGCTTACGGCAGGATGAAAGTGGGGGACAAGTCTATCAAACGCCCCACTTCCAAGTTGATTTGGAGCAATATACGGCGGTGCGGCGGGAACCCGGCCAGGCCGATGACCCACTGGATTTAACCAGTTTGGAGTTTAATCTGTTGGCCACTTTTATGAGCTATCCCGGTCGGGTATGGAATCGGGGACAACTGATTGACAAGCTTTGGGGGGCAGACTTCTTTGGGGATGAGCGGGTTGTGGATACCCATATCCGGCGACTACGCAAAAAAATTGAACCCGACCCCGCTAACCCGATTTATGTCAAAACCATTATTGGTCTGGGGTACAAGTTTGAGGATGAAGCATGATGGGGTTCTGGTCGCGTTTCAGCCCGAGCAACAAACGGTTTTTTCTCAATTGGCGATCGCCATTATTACTCCTTCTGGCGTTATGTTTCAGCTTGATTAGCCATGCAAGGTTCACGGTAAATGCGTTTCCTCTGACGGATTTTTTGGAGTCATCGTCCCCCGCAGCGCAGTGGACCAAAGGAGTCTGGCTCACTAACGTAGACAGTGACGTGCTGTACAATCCCCACAGCCTGAAAATGGCGATCGCCGACCTCAGCCAAACCGGATTTAATACAATTTATCCAACCGTGTGGAATGACGGCCATACCCTCTATCCCAGTACGGTGGCGGCGGAGTTACTCGGCACCGAGCACCATCCCCATCCCGGTTTGGCCGACCGGAGATTTTTTAGCCGATCTCATCCCCATGGCAAAAAAAGCTGGCTTACGGGTTGTGCCTTGGTTTGAGTTTGGATTTATGGCCCCGGCGGAAAGTGATTGGGTTCAGGCCCATGCCGACTGGCTAACTCAAACAGCCGATGGTGAAGTTCTGTGGATGGAAGGTAAGGCCCATCAACGGGTATGGCTTAATCCCCTCCATCCCCGAGTGCAACAATTAATCACCGGGCTGGCATTGGAAATTGTCAAGCGTTACGACGTTGAAGGAATACAGTTCGATGATCATTTCGGCTATCCCAGCACCCTCGGCTATGATCCCTTAACGCTCCAACGCTACCAACAGGAAACGGGACATTCTCCGCCTGTGCCTCCCGACTTAGACCCCAATCAGAACTGTGTGGCCCCCGACCCCGACTGGCAAGCCTGGACAACCTGGCGATCGCAGCAAATTACGGACTATGTTCAGCAGTTGACCACCACCCTCAAGCGAAGCAAGCCTAGTTTAAAGATTTCAATTTCCCCCAATCCCCAGACCTTTTCTAAAAATTGTTTTCTGCTCGATTGGCAACGGTGGCAACAGTTGGGGCTAATCGATGAGTTAGTTTTGCAAATTTACCGAGAAAAGCAGGAGGATTTTGAGCGGGAGTTAGCAGCCCCCTCTGTCCTGCGGGCTAAGGCGGAAATACCTGTGATGGTTGGAATTCTGACCGGGTTGAAAAATCGCCCTGTTCCCATTGACCGCATCCAACAACAAACCCAATGGGCAAGGGATAATAGCTTTGCCGGAATTTCCTATTTTTTCTATGAAAGTCTCTGGCATTTGACGGATGAATCCCCCGGCGATCGCCGCGCAAAGTTTCGACAGTTTTTCCGAGATGGGCTGTAATTAATTGCGGCATGGTTCAAAAATCTGGGGATTAGGGTAACACTTTTAGAATAGAGTAAATCTTTCGAATCCTCATCTGTCAAGGTAGGGCAATCGCGTCTTAAATAACTGTGAAAGGGAGTGCTAAAGGTAAGAGTATAGAGGCTGTTGCGTTGAGTAATTGCCCCTAATGAGTCGAAAGTCCAAGTCCAACACCCATCAAGAGTTTGAGACGGTCAAACCGAAAGTTAGCATCATTGAGCATTTCCGAGAGGTCGAGGATCCCCGGATAGAACGCAGTAAGCGCCACTTACTAAGCGACATTATCACCATTGCGATTCTAGCGGTGATTTGTGGTGCAAATGACTGGGTAGGGGTTGCCAAGTACGGCCAAGCTAAACATGCGTGGCTGAAGACATTCCTCGACTTGCCGAATGGGATACCGAGTCATGACACGTTTGGCGATGTCTTCGCCCGCTTGAATCCAGAGCAATTACAATCGTGTTTTCTTAATTGGGTGCGCTCAGTCAGTCGTCTGACGCAAGGAGAAGTCATCGCGATTGATGGCAAGACAGTTCGTCGCTCTTACGACCAGGGGGACAATAAGGGGGCAATTCATATGGTGAGTGCCTGGGCTAGCCAAAATCGTCTGGTGCTGGGGCAAAGAAAAGTAGATGAGAAGTCCAATGAAATTACAGCCATTCCTGAACTGCTGAGGGTATTAGACCTCTACGGCTGCATTGTCACTATTGATGCAATGGGCACCCAAACAGCGATTGCAGAGCAAATTATCGCCCAAGGAGGAGACTATGTCCTGGCGCTAAAAGGTAACCAAGGCAATCTATTTGAGGATGTGCAACAGCTTTTTCAGTATGACCAATCGATGGGTTACTCAATGGTGAAAAGTGGTCGGGATTGAACAGTATTGTGATGGTAGAGGCTATCCGTCAAACTACCGCCGAGCCCAACCCCACCCCAGAGAAACGCTATTACATTAGTTCCTTTTCCCCTAAGGCGGAGTGCTTAGCGAAAGCCACACGCACTCATTGGGGCACCGAAAATTCACTGCACTGGGTTTTAGACGTTGCCTTTCGAGAAGATGAGTGTCGTGTTCGCAAAGGACATGCAGACGAGAACTTCGCTCTGCTCAGACATCTGGCCTTAAGCCTCTTAAATCAAGAGAAAACCAGCAAAGTAGGCATTCGCAATCGGCGATTGCAGGCTGGGTGGGATAATGATTATCTACTCAAGGTCCTCGCTCGATAAGACGCGATTGCCCTAGTCTACGTCCTTTGAGGATGTATCGCAATCCTTAGCGTACGATTTTTGCCGTTTCGTGAGCTGACCCCGGTATCGGCTTTAATTTGGCTAGGGGTTCAGTCAATTGACGAATTTCATCCGCTGGACCATAGATTTCTAGGCGTGATGTGGAGTTTGACAAATCACACACCATCTTAGCTTATCAGAAATACTCGTAATCTTGCTCCCATCACTTTTTCTCTTTTTTGGGTTTGCTCTTCTTGATTTACCTCGATTTTATACGACCTACTTGGCTCAATATTTCAATCTAGGAAAGGGCTTCAGACAATTTTATCCAGATTCATTTTTATTTACTTATTTAAATGCCAAATCATTGAATTTCAAAAGCTCTATTTGTCCCAATCTAATCTTCCACAAACTTTCTTTTTTCTAAGTTTAAACATTTCTTAAATATTCTTTAAATAAAAATAAATATATTTGTCTTTTAAAAGAAACATAACAATTTCAGTATTGGTACTGAGTTAATCATTTCTTGAACATATAAAATTTGGGCAACTTTACGGTCGTTTAAGACTAGTGGTGATTGGTAAAATCCAAAGAACGACAGGCAGTCAAACTTCTGTAAATCTATCTTCTAATTCAGGCCTAAACACAATTTAGCTTGCTGAATTTTAAAGACAATAGAATGATAGTTTATAGCTTCAAAGATTGGTAGCTTTTCAGGGGGGAAGTAGAAAAATGGTGAAAAAAATTGGTAAGTTAGAAAAATGAGCAAGATGATTCAAGTGGGCGGATATGAGGTTCCCAAGGAGGATTGGGAGTCAACGCCAGCGAGCGTGCGGGAACTGGTGATGAAATTGGTGAAAGGAAATGAAGGGCTAAGGGGAAAAGCGCATCGGTTAGAGGAACGAGTAAACGAAATAGAAGAACGTTTAAATCAAAATTCGGGGATTCATCCCGTCCGCCGTCAAAAGACGAGCCAGGAAAAAAAAGGAAAAAAAATCAGTCAGATAAGGAAGTAGGAAGCGTGGGGAGGCCAAAAGGGACATCAAGGAAATCAACGATATTTGTATAAACCGGAAGACTGCAAGGCAATAAAGGAGGTCAAACCGGAAACGTGCGGTCATTGTGGGAATGAGAATTGAGAGGGGAAGACGAAAATCCATATCGGCATCAAGTGGTGGAAATTCCGCCAGTGAAACCGGAGGTAATAGAGTACAGACTGCACAAGCTAACATGCCCGGAATGTGGGCATGGAACCCGAGCCAAGTTGCCGAATGGAGTTACCCCAGAAAGGTTATGGAGAAAGATTAACCGGGTTAGTGGGTGTGTTGAGCGCTCACCATCATAAAGTCATGGATTAGTGCAAGAGCTACTGAAGGAAGGTATTTGGCGTGGTGATATCGACAGGGGGAATAAATCGTCTACGCCAGGAATCAATGAGGCGGTAGGGACAAGTGTAGAACAGGCAAAAATTTACGTCCAGAGCCAGGAAGCGATGAATAGTGATGAAACTGGGTTCACACAACACAATGGTGATGGGGAAAAACCCAGCAAGAAGAGGGGGGCTATGGGGATTGGTAACCCCCCTGGTCTCATTTTTTGAGTAGTACTATCGCGTTCCCAGGATACGGCGAAAAGTCTTATCGGGACTGGGTTTAAAGGCACTGTCACTTCAGACCGGTATGGAGCATACAATGGCTCCCCCTGGAGCAACGTCAATTGCTGGGCGCATTGAAAAGGGATTTTATTGCTATTAGCGAACGGTTGGGGTATCAGCAGAAATTGGTAATGCTTTATTAAGAAGACAACGTCGCTTATTTCGATGGTGGCACCGGGTACGAGATGGAACCATGAGTCGTGCCCTGTTTGTGGAAGCAGTTTCCCATCTTCGGCGGGGTTTTCAACAGGAATTGGAGAATGCGGCGGCATTATCCAAAGGAGAAACTCCCTTGGCTAAAACGGTGCGGACTTGTCGTCAGATTCTTAAGGTCGAACCCGCCTTATGGACTTTTGTTAACCATCCTTCACTTGTACCAACCAACAATGCCGTGAGCAGGCTCTAAGACCCGCCGTCATTGGCGTCGCCTTAGTTTTGGTTCTAAGTCTCAGGGTGGCAGTGACTTTGTTGCCCGTATGCTTACTGTGACCACTTCTTTACAGGCACAAAATCGCTCCGTTCTTGATTTCCTAACTCAAGCCTGTCGCGCTGCTCGATTTGGTCTTGAGCCTCCTTCTCTTCTTCCCGGTCTTCCCCTTTCTCCTTTTTTTTCTTTACTCCTGAATAATTTCAAAGATTGATTGTTTGCGATGTTCGACTAATTCATAAAAACGGTTATTACTGTGTCTTTTAGAACTGATCCTTCTTTCCCTTTTGATGAGTCAAATTTTAGTTATGATCTAGGTAACAGTTTTTTAGATAGCAATCATCTTAATATATATATTTCCAATCATGGAGCGATGAAAAACCAGCTTACTTCTGGAGAGGTAGGAGGATTATCTAAATGGTTGCGCTCCACACTCCAGGACTGGGAATATAATAATTTTTCCGAGCTTCAGACCGGTAGCCCTGATGGGGGATTAGGCAAAAAAAATTCTCCAAAGTTTGCAGATTTGATAATCTATGAATTCGACACCGATGAACTCACTAATTTTACCGCTGGCGATGCATTTGAGTTATCCGTTGAGTTAAAAAATGAAGGTGATGATTCTGCTTCTGATAGTATTACCGGTTTGTATCTATCGGTCGATGATCAACTAGATGCTGGAGATGAGTTACTCGGTCAAGCTGATACCAGATCAATCCGGAATAGACGCAAGAAAAAAGTCGATTTCCCGGTAACTCTGGATGAGGATTTAACAAGTGGAACATACTATCTTTTAGCGAATGCAGACGAGGCTAATGATATCGAAGAAAGTAAGGAAAATAATAACCTTGGTATTTATCAAATTCAGATCGAGGGATTAATGTCAGAACCCCCACCAGTCTATCCCGATGTTGTGGGTGAAACCCTGAGTATCGATCCTTTCATCGAAGGCGATTCTGCCTTGAGCTTCACTTATGAGATATCTAATATCGGTGACGACGATGCCGCAGGCAGTACCGCTCAGTTTTATCTTTCCACCGACAACACGTTTGATGAAAATGATGTCTCACTGGGAAGTCTTAATATCAGTGCCATTGCTGCCGGAGAAAGCCAGAGTGAAACGCTCAGCAGCGATTTAACTGAAACCTTATCAGCGGGTAACTACACCCTGTTTATGCAGGCAGACAGTAGTAATGTTTTAGACGAAAGTAATGAAGACAATAACATTTTTGGTACAAGCTTCTCCGTTACAGCTCCCCCGCCTCCCCCCAAGACAATTGGTTTACTCAAAACTTACAGGATAGCGGACTGATTATTCTCGGCAGTGAACTGGGTGGTGATAATCACCTCAGTCGGCAAGATATGATGCAACTGTTTGGTGAAGTTCAAGATAATGATGTCATCGATGCGTCCGAGATCAGTGACCTTAATCAAATTCTGGCAAGTGGCAAGACCTTATTTGGCATGGAGGATTATGTCTTTAATCTCAGTGACAAGCTTTTGAACGGTGACCAAGCAAATGTCGCTTCCGGCATCGGCAACCTCGCAGCAGGTAGTAGCGCGACCACAATGGATAGCCTAATCGGGAAATGGTTCCTTGGTACGGATCGCCCAGATACTGGCTATAGTTATACCTATACAGAAGGCTCCCTGGTGGTGGATGGTTTTTCGGTCGATGACGTTGAACAGGGCAACATTGGAAATTGTTATTTCTTGACTTCCTTATCCTCACTCGCGGTAAACAAGCCGCACCTACTACAGGATATGTTTATTGATAATGGCGATGGCACTTTCACAGTGAAATTTTATAATCAGGCAAACGAAGCCGAGTATGTCACAGTGGATCGTTATTTGCCCACCATCAATAATCAGTTGGCCTATGCGAGCCAAGGGGCAACCGCGAGTGATGCGAGTAATGAGTTATGGGTTGCTCTAGCAGAAAAAGCCTATGCTCAATTGGCTGAGTCGGGTTGGAGTCGCCCCAGTGTTTACACAACTGCCTACAATACTAATTCTTACGCAGCGATTGATACTGGCTGGATGAATGAGGCAATCGATGTTTTGACCGACTTAACGACTTATACTTATACCCTCCACCCTGATGCGGCATTAACTGAAGCTATTTTGGCTAATCTCGTTGAGACAGACCGCCTCTTAACCGTGGGCTTTACCGATGGAAACGGTCTAGTTGTTGACAACCATGCCTATTCCATGAATAGTTTTGACGCTATCACCCGCGAATTTCACCTCGATAATTCTTGGGGTTTCTCGGACGCGAGTTTAACTTGGTCGGAACTTGTCAGCTTGGGCGCTAGGCTTCAATATACCAATGCCTAATAACGGGGTTATTCATTGTCGCTGCCCGACGGCTGGTAATATTCATGGCGCAAATAGGGGGCCGCTTCTACTAAACCCGTTGTTTCCCCCAGGGTGACGGTTTGACCAGGGGCGGCATATTTGGTTTTCAAATAGGCTAAGGCGATCGCCGGGGGAGTAGGAGCCACACTGGTAACGATGCCGACTTTTTGCCCCTCAACCGTAACCGTTGTGCCGACCGGAACCGGGTGCGCTAGTTGCAAACGCCGTAGCTGTTGCTTCACTGCCTTATAGGTATTAACCCGTGCAATGGTTTCTTGACCGATATAACATCCTTTTTCAAACGAAACGGCTCGCCATAGTCCCACTTCAAGGGGATTATAGTCTTCCGTTAGTTCCCGTCCCTCCTGGGGCCGCCCCTGGAACACCCGTAGGGTTTGCCATTGCTGATCCGTCATGACTGGCAGTGATTGCCAGCAAGCAGCAAGTTGCTCGATGGCATCCGTGGGAATCAAAAGCGTAAAGCCGGGTAAATCCAACCCAGTTTGGGGCGAGATTAAAACGTTGTGTCCTGACCAAGCTTGTTGTGACCATTGGCCACCGACGGGAATGTTTAACTGCCAAGCTTGAAGCTGTTCAACGGCTTGATCGCCGAGGAGAATTACAGCTCGATACTCATCAGACAGATCCGCTAGCGCCACTTTATCAAAAGGAAAAATATAGCGATCCATCCAATCCAAAAGGGGCTGGCGCTGTGCCGCAGAGACCTGAATCCACAATCTATCCTCATCCACATAGACCGTGGCGAGATCCAACGTCCGACCCACCGAATTAACAAAAATCGTCTCTAACCACTGGCCGGGGGACTGGCTTTGAATATCGTTAGTGGTTTGATTATGTAAAAATCTGAGCCGGTCTTCCCCCTCTAGTGCCAACAGCCCCAAGTCCGTCAGGGGGTAAACCGCAATCTGTTGGGGATCAAAAAAATCAAACATGGCGAACGATTAATCTCGTCAGACTCCGCTTAAAAACATTAAAGGGCACTAAGTTAGCTTAGCGCCCCAGCCCATTAAATTCATCAACTTAAGGACGATGGAATTTGCTTAGAATGTCGTATTTTTCTATTCTTCACTTCCTTGCAATTTAATGATGACAAAACCCCAAGCCACGCCAGCTAAGGTCAGTCCGATGAGCAAAAAGGCTCCATTGGTCAACATACTTTCTGCGGTCATGCTCAGCTCCTTTTGATAATAAAGATTTTTGAGGGGGGGATGCGATAAGGTTCTTAGGTATTGGCAATTATCCCACAGATCGTTCTGAGTTTTGAGCACTGACATGACTCCCTGTCCCTTGCCCCGTTTGGCGATAACCCTGGGTGACCCGGCTGGCATCGGGCCAGAGGTGGTGTTAAAAACCCTCGCTGATCCAACGCTATCGGCGCACTGCCACATCACGGTATTTGGGTCTGAATCCATCCTGAACCAAACGCTCTCACAGCTCCAGATGGTGTATCCTCAGTCCTTTGAACTGGCAGAGGTTGCCCTTCCGGAGGGGGGACAGATCACGGTGGGCGGAGGCAATCGGTTAAGTGGGGAAGCCAGTTTTCGTTATCTAGAAGCAGCGATTAACCAAACCCTGGCAGGACAATTTGAGGGGATTGTGACCGCTCCGATCGCCAAATCTGCCTGGCAACAAGCGGGTCATCTTTTCCCCGGTCAAACAGAAGTTTTGGCGCAATGGGCTGGCGTTCAGCAATTTGGCATGTTATTTGCGGGACGATCGCCGTTCACGGGTTGGCAATTATTAACGCTGCTGGCCACGACCCATATCCCACTCCGGACAGTGCCTAATGTCCTCACACCGACCCTCATGGATAACAAATTGGCGCTGTTACTCCACTGTCTAGCATCGGACTTTGGTCTGACCCACCCCACTGTGGCGATCGCCGGTTTAAATCCCCATAGTGGCGAAGCGGGCAATTTGGGCAAGGAAGAAGTAGATTGGCTAATTCCTTGGTTGCAGCAAGCACGGAACCACTACTCCCAGGCAACGTTGGTGGGCCCGATTCCGCCTGATACTCTCTGGGTTTCTCCAGGGAAGGCCTGGCTATCAACGGCTGAAGCTTGTTCCTATGATGCGGTGTTAGCGCTCTACCATGACCAGGGCCTAATTCCCGTTAAGCTCCTCGCGTTTGACCAAGCCATCAATACCACCATTGACTTACCAGTGTTTATTCAGAACTTCTCCCGACCACGGCACCGCCTTTGATATCGCTGGGAAAGGGATCGCTCGGCCACGACAGTATGAAACCAGCAGTTCAGCTGGCCATTGAACTGATCCACCAGCGGCGCAGTTCGAGAGTGTCGTCCTTATCCTCATCTTCCGATTATCCCTAACCGGGGTTTCTTTACCATCGAGGTTAGAGTGGGAATTGTAGTCAGGCGTAATTAAACTGAAGATAGATTCAAGCTGGGCGCTGGGCAAGGGTTACAAAGCAATTTATGTTAAGAATAACTGAGCTTACCGGACTTCCCTTCTTTTGCAACCTGACTCCAATTGCTCAGACATGACAATAACTTTTTACTGCCCAGAAAACTTGGCGTTCGCGCTATATCCAAGCAAAAACACCTAACTTTTATTTACAATCTCGCAAGCTGAGGCTAGCTAGGGCTTCCCTCAAGACTGGAGTAGATGTCTGAGGTGGATCCCAAAAGCTCTAAAATCCTTTGTTGCAGCGAATTGAGAGGGGAGATATGACCATACTCTTCGTCTTTGACTTTAACGATGGTCAGTGACAAGGGCTGAAATGTCTTCAGAATTCTTTCAGCGGTTGGTCGAGCAGTGCCTCGCGTCGGATTACCAGGGAACAGTCCAAGCAACTGTTCCCCTTTTTCCTTCAAGTACCGCTGGATCACCTCAGGGGTCTAAAGAGGCAGTGATGATTTGCGAACGCCGCTATCCTCGATCGCCGCTATCGCTCCGACTACTCCACTCTCTTGGAGAGCGCAATCCCGCAAAAGGGCGATCGCCCTTCCAGCCCCTGTAAACAACGATTGCCTCTTCCAACAAAACTAATACCTACTTGCGATCACAATTCTGTATTCCTCGCACTCGCACTACAATAGAAAATGTTTTTCCCATGAGAGGTAGAATTGATGGCCGCTACGGGGAAAGATCGTCGCTTAACTCCGCGGGAATATTTTGAGTGGGAAGCTCAGCAAGCATCGCGGTACGAATATTTTGACGGTGATGTGTTTGCAATGACTGGAGGGTCAATACCTCATGCTGACATTGCTTTGAATATTGCCACAATTCTGAAAGCCCATATGAAGAGACGTTGCAAGGTCAGAAATTCGGATGCCAAAGTGGGGATTGCGGATGAGGGTCCTTTTGTCTATCCAGACATAAGCGTGACTTGTGATGAACGAGATCGCATGGCTCAAAAGTTTTCTCGCTATCCTTGCTTAATTGTAGAGGTTATCTCTCCAGGGACTGAAGCTTATGACCGTGGCGGTAAATTTCACCTTTATCGCCAACTGGAAACATTAAAGGAATATATTTTGGTGGGATCTGAAGCAAAGACGGTTGAGATATTTCGACTTAATAATGAGGGCAGATGGATGTTTGTTCCCTACAGTGAAGGAGATGAGATTGAGTTCATGAGCGTGGGACTTACAGTTTCAATGGACGCGATCTACGAAGATGTCATTCTCGAAGGATGAAACGTCCTCTATCTAGACATGAGACCTTATCGGTTATAGATTTTCAACATGAAAACTGGCATCAAAACACAGAGGATTTTACGAAATCCAGGTTGAAATTGATGACCAATTTTGTTTCCGATAAAGTCTATGGTAGCAATTACCCTTAACGAAAATATGATCGTCTTTCCAAACAATGATTGCCTATAGGAAGCTGGATGATAACTTGCTTGAGAGTTGCCAATGTATTGTCAAAGTTTGCGTCCATGCGATTACCCCGACAGTAGCTACTTGTCTAAATATAAGGGGGTCTAAAGAGGCAGTGATGATTTGCGAACGCCATATCCTCGATCGCTATCGCTCCTGCTACCCACTCTCTTGGAGAACGGATCCCAAAAGGGCGATCGCCATTGATCAACTACGTTCTTCCTCATTCACAATCGGCGAGCGTAATATCAAACTGTTCAAAGCCCGCTGTATCTCGCCTGGGAAAATAGCAAAGACGGTTTTCCTGATCGCATTACGCCAAGAATAGGATCGACTCGTCGGTGCCGAGTGGTGCCTCAAGCGAGTAGCCCTGGAGGTTGGCTAAAAGTTTCTGTTTGCTAACAAAAGGGGGGTTTGGCAAGCCAAAGCGGGAATACTTAAGATTAGTGCTCATGATTTTTCTCTCTTGCCTGTTGAGCAGGGCTTTGCGCTGGAATTTACCCTTGTTTATTGGCGATTTCAGCCAGAAATACTCGAAACAATAATATGGTTTCATCCTTCCTTGGGGAAGGTGCCCGGAGGGCGGAAGGGGTTAACTAGCCAATAGATAAACAACTAGAGATCCCCCCCTAAATCTCCTCCTAAGCGGGAAGTATTCTACTCTTAATCAAATTAACAATCATTCCCCCCCCCATGACCCTCTGTTTGCAATCAGACTGCTTAAAGAACAACCTTGATCACTACAAGTTTTGTCAGCACTGTGGCAAGCCGTTACTGCTCAAGGGGCGTTATCAGGCAATAGCATTATTGGGGCAGGGGGGCTTTGGCAAAACATTTGTTGCGCGGGATTGTGACAAGCCGTCAAAGCCCAAATGTGTGATTAAGCAATGCTCGCCGCAATTAGAAGGGTCAGATACGGCAGGATTAGCTAAAGCGGAGGCGTTATTTGCTGAAGAAGCCAAGCATTTGGAACAGTTGGGACACCATGCCCAAATTCCAGAGCTGTACGCCTACTTCATGGTGGAAGGAAAACAGTATTTGGTGCAGGAATATGTGCGGGGACAAACGTTAACTCAGGAGTTAGCCACAGAGGGGGTATTCAGTCAGGCAAAAAAATTGAACAGCTATTGCGGGATCTGTTGCCGGTGGCGGATTTTATTCATCGCATTCCGGTGATCCATCGGGACATCAAGCCGGAGAACATCATCCGTCGCGCCTCGGATAATAGTTTGGTGTTGGTGGATTTTGGCGCGGCGAAGCGGCTCACCCCAAAACCGTCCCGTCACCGGGACAATGATCGCACAGCGGAATACGTGGCCTGAGCAGATGAATGGCAAACCAAAAGCGGCGAGTGATATTTATAGTTTGGGAGTGACTTGCTTACATCTGTTAACGGGGATTTCTCCGCTGGAGTTGTTTGACCACGGAGAGTTTGACTGGGTATGGCGAGATTTTTGCGTTGATAATCCGGTGGCGGATGAGTTGGGGGCGGTATTGGACAAAATGATTTGTCAAGGCACGAAAAAGCGGTACCAGTCGGTGGGGGAAGTGTGGCAAGCATTAGGGTTTGCAGTGCAGGCTCAATCTCCTAGCGCGCCACCCCCATCTAGACAGACGATTATTCAACCAGCCCAGCCCAAAGTTTCCCGTTCAGGAGGGTTTATTGAACGATTGCCGGATGGCGTTATGTTGGAAATGGTTCAGTTACCAGCAGGCAGCTTTATGATGGGGTCACCCGATAGCGATGGCATGGCGTATCATGCTGAAAAACCACAGCATCAAGTGAACGTCAAAGCCTTTGCTATTGGTAAATATCCCGTCACCCAAGCGCAGTATGTAGCCGTCATGGGCCGCAATCCGTCATACTTTACAGGCGATCCCAACTGCCCCGTTGAGTGCGTAAGCTGGGACGATGCGACAAAATTTTGCGAGAAGCTGAGCCAGCTATTCGGTAAACAATATCGGTTACCTAGTGAAGCGGAGTGGGAATATGCCTGTCGTGCCGGAACCACGACTCGCTATTACTTTGGGGATGATGCCAACCAATTAGGAGACTACGCTTGGTATGAGTCCAACTCTGGTGGCGTGACTCATCGAGTGGGGCAAAAGAAGCCCAATCCATGGGGACTGCACGATATGCATGGAGGCCTGTTGGAGTGGTGTCTTGATCATTGGCATGATAGCTACAACGGTGCTCAGACGGATGGCAGTGCTTGGATCACCGGGGGAGACAGTTCTTATCGAGTGCTGCGGGGCGGTTCCTGGGATGACAATCCGGGGGACTGTCGCTCTGCTCTCCGTTTCAGGTTCAGGCCAGACGTCAGGGACCTCGACTACGGTTTTCGTGTTGTGAGTTTCTCGGCGTGGACTCTGTAGCTCTCTACCCTCTTGCGCTTTTGCCCTTTTTCTTTCGCGCGTAGCGCGATCAAATTTTTTGGTTCGTGACCTGGCGATAGGATGGTTGATTTTGGATCATTTCAGGCGATGCAAGACCTTCCCATCATCCAGAAAACGTATGATCTTATTAGGTAGTATGTTTCCATTCTCAACCGGCTCCCCCGAAATCCCCGCTTTTTGCTCGGCGACCAGATTATTACGAGACTCTACGTTTCTAAGCCGCTGCGGCTGATGCGATGGGTTTCCAATGCTTCAGGATATTCGCCCGCAATAAACCATTGATCCGCATAAATTAAATGATTTTGTTTAGCCTGCTCCATTAACCAGGGCCGAAACTTGGGATGGGCCGCCACTCACCATCACCGAACTCATGACCCAGCAATATATGAGAACGTAAAACGCCGATAACTTTTTTTAGGTTGGTTTAGACTCGATAAATAAGATCCTGTTTATAAATAAACTTCAACTCAACGCTATTCCCTGGAATAAAATGAGCCGTTACCCAGTCTCAGCTTCGTTGAATTAAAAAAGGACTTAGCCCGGCCCCCTGTGCTCCCAAATAATCAGCGCGGAGGCTATCTCCCACATGCCACGCGGCGGTGGGCTCTACTTGGTGGTGGGTTAATGCTTGCTGAAAGATCGCCCTATCGGGTTTTGCGGTTTGACATTGGGAAGAAACAAAGACCCCATCAAAATGCTGACTCAGCCCTAGTTTGTCCAGAATGACGGGTAAACGGCTATCAAAATTGGAGATGACACTCACCGGAATCTGCGCCTGACCGCAGGCAGTTAAGACGGGTAGTACGTCCGGAAAAACTTGCCACAGTTCTGGGTGAAGAAAGTGATCATAAAGCGCCTCAAAATAGGCCTCAAAATCAGTAAAGTGCTGCAATTTTCCCATCTGCTCGAAGACGCGACGGGCCAAGGATTGCCACCATTCAAACTCACGGGTTTTTAGGATTTCATCGGGAAATATTGCCAAAAGCTAATGGGGGGCTGCTTTAAACGCAGGAAAAAGGCTTCGTTGATCGCCGCTGGCTCTACTTCAACCTGGTGGTGGGTGGCGATCGCCGCATAGATGTCGCCAACACTGTGTCGGAGATCAAACAGAGTTCCCATCGCATCAAAAAAGATGACCCGGGGGGACGCCTGCTGCAGCCGGGGAATTAAATCACGTAAATCGGAGATGTGGGTCATAACACCAGGGGGTTTCAAGCCAACATTGATCAAGGGGGAAAATAAAGTCAAAATCCATCAGGGAGCCGGACGTTGAAACAAAAAGACGCCATCCTGGGCCCGGGGTTGTTGGTAAGCGGGATGTTTAGCAAGGCTAGTCTGTAGGTCTTTTAGATATTGAGAAGAAAGGGTCAAGCCGGGGTGTTGTTGATTGATCAAAATGGAGTCAAATGCGGCGACTTGGTCTAGGGTCATGGTCTCGGAAAATAATTGAATCGTTTGACGTTCACTGAGATGGGGAGCAATGTAATCGGTGGTTAATACTGAATGGGTTGACGGAATCAACTCCATTGCAGCCAGGGTTGCGTTGCGACTGTCGAGGGCCGACAAGTACCGTGATCCAAAGTAACCATATTTTGCCAAGGCCACGAAGGCGATCGCCCCCCAGAGCAATAAATATCGTTCCCGCAGCTTCCAGGCATCTCCCGCGGCCCAGGCACTGAGGCAAGCAATGAGGATAAAAGGGAGAATTGGCAGGGAATATTGATGCAATAGGTCTTTTTGGGCTGTGTCCTGGGAAAGTAAATTTAATGCTAGAAAAGGGAGCGCAGCAATCAAGGGGGCTAAATGTCGGTAATGGAGTCCCCAGATAAACGGCAAAAATAACAGCAATAAATAACCCAAATTGGTGGGGTTAAACAGCCCTTGAAAAAGTAATTGGGGCTGCTGCCAAAGGTTTTGTAAAATTTCCCCGTAGGAGCTGCCCAGATAACTAAAGCGGGAGACATGGCGGCTGATATTGGCCTGATTTTGGCCAAAGAGGGGAATCAACCAGCGGCTACTGAGGATAAACCAGGCAATGCCGATGCCCATTCCCCCAGCTCCCCCCCAGCGCCAGCGCCCCGGTACCCAGAGCCAGAGTCCGATAAAGACAATCCAGAGGGAAAAAACCGCCTTGCAACTGACAATGATGAGGGTCGTCAATAGGCATTGACCCCACTGGTGACGGTATGCGCCTAGTACCAGCCAAAAGACACTGGCAAAGGCAATGACATCGGGGTGAAAATCAAAGAGGTTGACATTGAAAATCAGCGGGTATAGCCCATAAAGCCAGCAGATCGTTTGGGCCTGGTGATCGGTGACGCCGATTTCTTGAGCCAGCCGATATAACGGAAAAAGCACAGAACTCAGGCAGAGTGCTTGCATCAACAAAAGCCAATACACACTGGGATGAAGTTTATAAAAAAGGGCTAAGCCATAAAAAATAAATGCTGCATGATCCGCCAGAATATGGTTGCCCAAATAGGATGAAAGGGGAGGCAAACCTCGGCTAATCAGGTATACCGCTTGGTCAAAAATGCCCAAATCCCAGGCGGTGGACTGGAATAATGCGTGGCGAGTGACGGACGCGGTGAGTAAAATCCCCGTGATGATCGCCATCCCCCACCAGAGGGCAAGGGGAAATGGCTTCTGTCGTGATGGAGAAACAATACTCACGGGGTCAGTGTTAGGGGCAAAATGGTCAGCACAGGATAGAGAAAACCCCAAAAAGGCTTTTCCCGGAACCGTGCGGGTTATGGGTTGGACTCCGATGCAGTCGATGCTTCTTCAATAAACCCCGTAATCGTAGGGGGTAACTCCAGGGGAATGGGCCCCAGCAGTCCTTTCCGAAAATCATTTAATAATTGCACCGCTGCCCGTTCTTGGTCCTCGTTATATTTCACACTGGCTAAATTTTTGAGATAAACTTCCGCTGTTTCAGCGGCGGGGGCAAGCTGGTAGCGATTCATTAGCGTTTGGGTCAAGCTTAAATTCTGTAGGCACTGAATTAAGGCGATCGCCACGGCTTGATTTTCGTAGGATGCTTCGCCAATGTCCTCACAAATGGCTAACTTCAGCGCATCGTCTTGATTTTCCAACTTCAGCGGAATAACGCCGGGGGAATCTAAAAGCTCCAAACTGTCTGAAATCCGAATCCACCTTAACTGCCGTGTCACCCCCGCTCGCCGCGCACTGGCCACAATCTTCCGTCCCAGCAGACGATTAATCAGAGCCGACTTCCCCACATTCGGAAATCCAATCACCACCGCTCTGACCGGACGCGGTTGCATCCCCCGTTTTTTGCGTTTGGCGTTAACCGCTTTGCCTGCTTGTTGGGCGGCTTTACTAATCGCTTTGACCCCTGTCCCCTGTTTCGCATTGGCATAATACACCCGGTGCTTTTGCTCCCGAAACCAGGCCAACCAATCTTCCCGGAGTTCATCGGGAATCATATCCACTCGATTAAGGATCAGTAACTTCGGTTTCTCCCCAATCCAATGGGGCACTTCCGGATGTTGAGAAGCGAGGGGAATCCGGGCATCAATCACTTCTAACACCACATCAACCCGCTTTAATTGTGCCTTTAACTGTCGCTCTGCTTTGGCGATGTGACCGGGATACCATTGGATGGCTGCCATAAAAATTTATATCTGATAGTGTCGTTGCTGGCGCTCCACAACGGCATCACACGGTTAAAGCGCCGCTGTCTGCTAGTTTTATAATAGGCTGCGGCAGTCTCGGCATCGGGACAAATTACCCTGTCGCTCGGTCTTCTGCGCAGCAATCGCTCCCCCGTTAATGAATTCAGGTTCTTCCCCATCGCGACTGACGGATGTTTCTGCCCTGACCAATGGACGGAACGCCTCTTTACGGCGATCGCCAGCAACCCTTCTTTTAACTGAATTAGAGAATAATAACGAAACGTCGTTAACCCTAGCGAATCAGGATTTATCTGGCCTACAACTCCCCCATGGCCATCTGGCCGGGGCCCTATTGATTGGCTGCGACCTCCGCCGTGCGAATTTAGTGGGTTGTGACCTGAGTGATGCCAACCTCATTGCAGGTTGTTTACGCCAGGCCAAGCTAAATGGAGCAATTCTCTCCCGTGCCTGGCTCAACCGTTGCAACTTCAGCGAAGCCGATCTGACCGGAGTGGATGCCAATCAAGCCCAATTTCAACAAGCCATTTTTACCGAAACAGAAGCCCACGGCATTGCCCTGTACCAAGCAGACTTGAGCCAAGCCAAACTGATTCAGGCCCATTTTCATGCCGCCTATGCCCCGGAAGCCAACTTTAGTGATAGTCAGGCGATCGCCGTAGATTTACGCTGGGCCAATTTAAAAAAAGCCAATTTCCGTTACGCCAATCTTCGTTACGCTAATTTCCGGGGTGCTAATCTTTCTCAAGCCGATTTCACTGGCGCGGATTTGTCAAACGCAGACTTAACCAACACCATTTTGCTGAAAACAAAAATGAATCAGGCCGACTTAACGGGTGCCCTATTTTCGTAGATAGTTGGTGGCAACCTTGAGCGATGATTTGGGGTCAGAATGTGTAAGGGAGACCATTAACCCGGGGAAAAGCTTTTTACACTCTATTTCAACCGGGTTATAAATATGAATCACGATCAAACGACAAATTCTACTCTGTCACCATTTCAGCCTTGCGAACCTCAATGACTCCCCCTCACCCCTTAGAACTGGTATGCGGCATCAGACATTCAGATCTACTATGGATAAATGAAACAAATTTCTTACCTCTTGATGTTCTCCCAATTCTGATTGCAAGGGAAACTCGGTGAAAATCTAAAAAAGTATTAAGATTTATAGTGAAGTATCTAATCTGGAGGGGTTAACTAATGTTTACTCGACTCGCTCAACAACATCGTGACTTCGTTAAGGATCTCGTCCTAAGCTTGCGGGCATTGGCAACGGTTCTTGAAAAACGGGGATATATTGCGTCATGCTATACGTGTGGTGACCGACTCAATAGCGCTTCCTTTATGGTGAGCCTAGCGGATAATCACCTCATCCGCTTTCTTGTTTCCGACTATGGCATCACCTGGACTGAAATGCGGGATGACCGGGAACTCATGAAGTTAGAGGGGGCTGAGGCGATCGCTCAACTCGAAGAACTAGCGGATATTGTTAAATATTCTGCAACCTATTCCCCTGCATCCCCTCGAAGAAAGAAAAAGGCAAAGGCAAAGGTGACCTCATTAGAGATGGTGGGTTAACCAGGTTCCGTTTTTCTAACCCTTATTTTTGGACAAAATCTTTTTCTATAGAGTGCCCTGTAGTCCCATCTGGTTAGAGCGCCTCAATGTTCATAGCTTAAATTTATATGGCAAACAATATTCAAATCATTAAACTCAGTGGAGTATTTGATGTTGAACGGGCCGCAAATTATTACCGCGTCTTAGAAAACATAGTGACGAAAGGGTCAGATATCATTGTGATTGATTTTGAGAATGTTACTTTCATGGATAGTTCGGGACTCCGTGCGTTGATAAAATATCTGAAGCTTACCCATGATGCGGAGATCCGTTTGTTACTCTGCTCCCTCAATCACCAAATTTTGATGCTATTCAAATTAACGGGCATGGATCGGGTTTTTGAAATATTTTCAGGCCGGGAAGAATTAAAGTCACAAGTTTTAAAAACGAACCAGTGAAACATGGAAATAGCGATGAAAATAATGCCTCAGAGCAATGCAGACAGGGATATGACCGGGCTTGATCCATCTCTACCCTGGCATCTACGGCACTTTTATAGGTATCAACCACATGATTGGGCATGATGTCTTGCATTTGAGCTAAAAAGCTCCAAGCCTGACCCACATGGGCGTAGGTGCCGATCGCCTGAGTGGGTGGCAACAGAGGAATCACATCGGCGAGATTAACCACGCGGTAACTGTTGGGAACTAGACGGGAATGGATTTGGGCAAACGTCGGATTGCCGACACGGGGGGAAGCATAGGTATAAAGTTCTAGGCGGGACTGGAGAGCGGGCACGTTGACGGCTAAATCGAGGGCGCAGAGAACAGCGAGAGAAGCGCCTAAACTGTGCCCTGTAATGTAGCACGGTACATTGGGGTCAAGTTGCTCGGCAATCTTGCGGGGAATGGGATCGACAATGCGCTGATAGTTTTTTATAAAACCATCATGTATCCGTCCAAAGGACTGCCCCGAAGTGGGGTCAGTGTGGAGCTTGGGCTGGGCCCGGAGGTTATTGAACCATTCGATTTCTGTTTGAGTTCCCGAAAGACGATCAGTGGAATGTTCAGGAGAGGTGAGTACAAAGCCCAGGTAAACGGGGATTTTTTCGAGAAATTTTAACGACTTTTTTTAACGTGTCGGTAATCTGACTTTCCGCTTGGCTAACGGATTGATCGAGTTGATCAGAAGAATCTAAGCGTTGCGGGGGTGATAGTTCCACTTCCACCGACTCCGACACATTGACCTCCACTCCCCGGAAACTCGCAATTTGAGTGTAGTCAGCAAATTCGTCTGTGAAGGCTGGCAGCGACGCAATATTGCCATCGTAGTCGGGGATTGTCTTTCCCGTTAAGTACTGTTGGGTGGCTATTTTACTGCACTGAATTAGGCGCTTTGAAATATTTCGATCATAGGGACGCTGGGGAGGGGTCAATTGCAAAGATTCGATGACGGCCTGCCCCTGATAAATTTTTTCCGCATCTGCCTCCAATGCGGCATTTAATGTGGCAGCTTGATCGCTCCCTTGGATTTGTTGCTGGGCTAATGCCTTTAGCTTGGCCTGTTCACGATAAAAACGAAAATCTTTGGCGATCGCCAGCAATCCCCCCAGGAATGTGCCCCCAACTAACAAAGCACGACGATTAAGACGACGCATATTTCACCTTCCGTAGCAGTTGTCGACGATAGCCGATGGCATAGTACTGATTGGTGGATTGTCCTAACATCCAGGTTAAGGAAAATAATCCGGCGGCTCCTTTAAAGCTGCCCACATAGGGTAGCCAAATTCCCGCCGTCAGGAACCCTAGCCAGACCACAAGCCCCGTTGCGATTGCCCCTAAGGCACCAAACAAGTTGCCGGCGATCGCCAAAGCATCCTGTCCCCGACTGAAATGCCAAACCCGTCCAATCTCCCAGAGCATAACGGTAGCAACCCCGGCATCATCAAGACAAATCGCATCGCATAGTAACCCGCTAGGGAAATGAGGGCAATTAAGCTCGCCGCAAGGAAGTAGTCTAACGCCAAAAGAACGACAGCTTTTTTCATGGCGTAACTTTTGTCTCCCACCGTCTGTCATATCAGGTGATAAAAGAAGGATGAGGGGGGCTTTGTCATCGGTCAACGGTTGGTTTCTGGATAAGTAGAGTGGTGTAATGCGTTAGGGTAACAACCCATACAGGAAAAAAGTTCTAGGGATTTGCCGCTTATTACTCGCCCACTGACTGAACATCATACTGACACTGCGGTCATTAACCGGATTGCCTAGAGTTGGGGCGATCGCCATATCGGGTTTCCTGCCAAGTATGGCCAATGCCTTGAATGATCCCCTTACCAATAAGACCAATGGCCCGTCCTACCTGAGTCAACACAAACACCAAGCCGTTACCGAGAAATTCAATCACTGAACGTAGGCGGGGTGAAATGGTGTCCCGAAATTCCAGAAGCAGCGTCACGGCTAGGGGCACAATCTTCAGATCGTCCAACTCCTGTTGACGGGGTGCATACAGTTGCGCGGCGCTAATGCCCTGGGGGGTTAGATACAACAAAGTATACTGACTTTCAAAAATTTGTTTCGGAGTTAGCCAATAGCGACAGAGTTGATAGTGCCAGGTTAAGTCATTGCGAAAGCGTGCAACCTGACGCGAAGAGAACATTGATTGTTCATAGAGTACAACTTTAATCCCTTCTTGGTTGGCAAAATAATTCAAAATAAAAACCATTGCGGCATTTGCCAACTCAATGATCAAATTTTGGGCATATAAATCGCTATATTGCTGTGCTTCCGCAGAACTTGCCGGATAGATGGTTTGATTGACCGTTAGGGGCTCATCAAAGAGTAAATGCTC
>CALNXU010000039.1:0-12103 GCA_942490695.1 Merismopediaceae cyanobacterium
GATTATAAAATTCCCAAGTCGATCCATCGAGGCGCCTGCAGACCCGTGGACTTTTTTTGATAATAGGTTTTGTAAACAGAGGGAATTTGTTGCAAACGCTTACAACAGATATAAATCATGCTGCCACAAATAGCGTAGGCAATTAAAGTTAGCAAACTCAGTCCAGTGGCGATCGACATTAATTAAAATGGGGAAGGGGAAAGATGGGTCAAGCCTATCAAATAACCGTCAACAAAACAGTTACAGTTGACGTCTCCACTCCTCTATCAACACAGCTCAAACATTGCACAAGCGGAACCCATATCCCCCGCTCTCACGTATGATGGAAGTATTCCTCCTCTGACAGCGTTCCATGTTCAAGCACTGCCTCATATGTACTGATTTTTCCGATGGACTCCAACGTTTCGCCCACCATATTCAAAAAATTAAGTCAAACAGGCCTACGAAAAATAATTTTCCTCCATACCCTGTCTGTCTGGGAAGACGAACGGGTTGCGGGTGTCGATGATGAAAAAATCACCGGAGCTAAAGCATATTTAGAATCTTTACTCTAATTTGTTCCGCCAGAAGTAACGGTTTTGACTGAAGTTTCACCGCTACGTTATCTGGACAAAATTCATCAATTGATTGAAAGAGAGGAAATTGATTTAATCATTACAGGGATGCCAGTACGAAATAATCTGGAAGCAAAATTATTTGGCAGTCATACCATTGACCTCATCAGATCAACGTCAGTCCCCGTCATGGTCTTACGTCCCCAGTTAATCTCCACCTATACCAGGGAAGAAGTGGATTTACGGTGTCAACATCTTTGGCAGCATCTCCTTGTTCCCTTTGACGATGATCCCGCTGGTCGCTATCTGCTAGAACAAATAAAAACGGCTCTTACTAGAGAAGCAAATCATAACGTCAAATCCTGTCGCTTTTTATGGGTAGTGGAAGATGCCGTCAGAAATGCAGATTTACTCAAAAATCGTCAAGAAATGGCCCAGACAAAACTCAGTGAAGTTGTCACGATGTTTAGCGGTCTGATTCCTGGAAATTAAGACGGAAGTGCGTATCGGCAACCCGCTCCATGAAATTTTAGACGCTGCATTTGTTAACGACATCAGTGCGATCGCCATTAGCAGTTATCGTGAAACAATTCTGGATTGGACTGTTCCCAGTTTGGCAGACAATATTGTAATTCGTAGTTGGTTCCCACTCCTATTCTTTTCCCCCGCCCGTCGCTAAGTTGTCAAACGTCATCTCAACAGGCTAATCTCTAGGGCGACATCTTTTGATCTTTAAACTCAATTAACTTTTATGAAACAGCATGGGGTTACGATTTGGCTGACGGGGTTGAGTGGCGCGGGGAAAACAACAATTACCCATGCCTTAGAAAAAAATTACTCGACGGCGGTTACAGCATCGAAGTCTTAGACGGTGACGTTGTGCGAACCAACCTCACTAAAGGCTTAGGATTTAGTAAGGAAGACCGTGATACAAACATCAGACGTATTGGCTTTGTTGCCAACTTATTAACTCGCCATGGTGTTATCGTTTTGGTCTCGGCGATTTCTCCCTACCGGGCGGTGCGGGAAGAAGTAAAAGCTAAAATCGGTGACTTTTTAGAAGTTTTTGTGAATGCACCATTACAAGTTTGTGAGGGTCGGGATGTAAAGGGGCTGTATGCTGTAAGCCCGCGCAGGGGAAAATCAAGAGCTTTTACAGGCATTGGATGATCCCTATGAACCCCCTACCCAACCGGAAGTAGAATGTCGTACCGACCTTGAGTCCCTAGAGGAAAGTGTTGATAAAGTTTGGCAAGCTTTAATCGCTGGTAACTATATCGGAGGGTAAACCGGGATCTGGGCTAATTCAGAGGGGCTGTAATCGGAATGGGATTGTCGCTCCTTGGCTCATCATCAAATCCACTTTTCGAGCTGATAGAATCGCTCTACCCAGCATCAACAGCTTCAGACAATTTTCTGAGAAAGGTCTGAACCCTTGATTTCTCGTTCGCTCACTATTACTAAAAAAGAGAGCTGAAACCGTATTCTTTCGTTGGCAGTCAAAAACTGTCTCTCAGAATTACTCGCAGCCATATCAGGCAGACTAAATATTAATCAGGGGATATCCCCCCACAGCAATTTTAATGTTTTAATCAAAGAGTCAAAAGGTCAGTGTCCGGCTACGCTAGGATATACAATGAACTTAGGTAGCCTATTTACGTCTTCGATCACCTACATCGTAAGTTTGCAGACATTGCACCGGAGGTATAGGTTAACGGTGAATCCCATTGAGTTGATTCAAAAAGGCGGAGTGGCCATGTGGCCCCTGATTCTCCTATCAGTGTTATCCGTAAGTACGATCATCGAAAGATTATGGTTTTGGGGGCAAATTCTCCTCAAAAGTTCCCAGACTGCTTCCCGAATTTTGGAGACAGCGGCCCGGGATTGGGATACTGCCATTCGGGTTGCCCAGGATAATCGGCGACTTCCCATTGCCAAATATCTTTTAGCACCGTTGCGTTTACCCCACCCAGACCCGGAAGTTTTTCACCTGGCGTTGGAGTCGGCGGCCGATGATCAATTGGCTTTAATGCGGCGGGGGGACAAAATTCTCGAAGCGGTTATTGCCCTATCTCCCCTTATTGGGTTTGTTGGGAACGGTGTTAGGTTTAATCCAATCCCTTAGTTCAATCCAAATTAGTGATTTGGGAACGGCTTCCACGGCGGGGGTTACCCTAGGCATTGGGGGAATCCTTAATTTCCACGGCCACGGGGGTTAATTGTGGCGATTATTAGCTTGGCATTCTACCGGCTCTTCCAAGGATTGTGGTTTAACCAAATGCGGGTATTTCGCAAAGTGGGTAGTGAGTTAGAGGTGTTATATCGCCAACGCTGGTTTGAAGAGGAAATGGCCTAAGACGATGGGGGCAGTCCTAGCCTGGAAGTGGCCCGTTCGCCTCAAGAATCTTTATAGATTACTGAAACGTTTTCTGGGGTTGTTCCCATTGCTAAATGCCCAATTACAAATTCTTTACTCGCTAGCAACAACCAGTCAGACGTTATAGGATACTTTTCCCTTATCCCTTTACCATGGCTTCTTCCCGGATAAAGTTCCAAATCGAACCGTAAGCTCCAGGCTATTTACCATCCCACCCGGCCCCTTTCCCTCTGGCAGGATAACCAACATGATCAGGGGGAAGTCCGGATTGAAATTATTCCCCTCATTGATGTTATTTTTTGCATTCTGACTTTCTTTATTTTGGGAGCGGTGGGTTTATCGCGTCAACAGGCTATTAGTTTAGATTTACCACAAGCTAGCACTGGCACTCCCCAAATGCGGGAAATGTTCATGGTCAGTTTGGACGATTTGGGGCAGCTTTATGTGGAAAAGCAACCCGTGACCCAATCCCAGATGATGAGTGCTTTGCAAAATTATCATCCAGTACAATCCCAGTGGGTTGATTGTGCTCCATGCTTCCCGCAATGCTAGCTATAACGATGTGGTACAATTGTTAGATTTTTTACGGCAAGTGGGAAGCTGATCGGGTGGCACTGGCGACCCTCCCGGGAGACGGCTAACCGCCCGGTTCCCAGCCTCAGTAATCCACCACTCGGCTTACCGGGGCAGTCCCCGTTGAACATTCCCAATACTTCTCCTGTTCCGACTTTTCCCGATTCCCCTGTTACGGGAAACCCCTTCATCTTTACCAAATTTGTCTTCACCAGGGACGGGGGTTCCCAGCACAACCAATCCCCCGACCTTACCAAATGGTAGTGGAACGGTTCTGCCGAACCGTTCTACCAATCCCTGGCTCTCTGAACTTTACGCCGGGATCAATTCCCCAGCCGCCCAATGCCCCAACCCAGTCAACTCCAGCGCCCCGTTAATTTGGGATTAACCTAGACGCTGCTCGTCAACTGGCGTTTGAGACCCTCCGCACCATCGACCGTCGCCAGCTTTATGCTGAAATTGCCATTAACCAAGCTCTGCAAGCGATCGCCACTCTCCCGGCGGGAACGGGGATTGTTTACGAAGTTGGTTTATAGGGGTTATCCGGCAACAACGACGTTTGGATTGCATCCTGGAACAACTCGGCGATCGCCCCAGTGATAAGCAACCCCGATTTACGCCGCCTGGTTCACCTCGGACTCTACCAACTGAGCTATTGTGACCAGGTTCCCCCCCCCCCCCATCAGCAGCAGTGAATACCACAGTGCAACTGGCCAAGGAAAATGGCTTAATGGGCTTAAGCATAGTCATTAATGGGATGCTGCGGCGCTACCTTCGTGTGAGCGGTGATAGTCTCTGAAGCACCCTAACCATCGACTGATCCCATCGTTGAATGGGGGCAACAGTATAGTCTTCCCGACTGGGTAGTGGCTTTATTCCGTGAACAATTGACTGTTGATGAAACCCAGACGCTGTGTCGCTTTTTTGATCGCCCTCCCCATTTGGATATCCTCGCATTAATCCCCTGAAGACTGACCGCCTATCTGTGCAATAATCAGGCCCTACATGATGTTTCAATGCCGACGAAGATTATCCCTGGCCTACCGCAGAGTCTCCGACTCGGCAAAAAAGCAGGGGAAATTCCTGACTTACCGGGCTTTATTGCTGGTCACTGGACGGTGCAAGACGCGAGTGCCCAGTGGGTTGCCCCGATTCTCGATACCCAACCGGGTGAAGAGATCTTTGATGTGTGCGCTGCGCCGGGGGGGAAAACCACCCATATTGCCGAATTGATGGGGGATAGGGGCATCATTTTTGCCGGGGACCGCACTGAATGGCGTTTGCAGAAATTACAACAAGCCCAGCAGCGACTAGGCTTGCATAGCATTAAAACCTGGTGTGGCGATTTGACTGCTGGGGATACGCCCCCCGCCCTTCAAGTAGACCGTGCCTTACTCGATGTCCCTTGTTCTGGTTTGGGCACGTTACACCGCAACCCGGATCTGCGTTGGCGACAGTCTCCCCACAAAATTGCGGGCTTAATTGAAAAACAAGCTCAACTCATCCAGGCGATCGCCCCACTGGTTAAGCCTGGTGGCATCTTGGTGTATGCCACATGTACCCTAAATCCCGCCGAAAACACCGCGCAAGTTGAAAAATTCCTAGCCGCCCATCCCCAGTGGCATCCCCAGACCTTTCAATGGATACCGCCCCAAACTGGGGCAGATGACTGTACCCAGGCACAGCTTACCCTCTGGCCCCATCTCACCCAGCAAGATGGTTTCTTTATTGCTAAATTGATCAAACATTAGGCAATTCAGCCTGAACGTTTGATCACAGACCGCTTCTGGGAAAAAAACTGAATCGTATTAAACTCAAGCTGTCTAGCAGTTTGCTGAGTTTAATGGTGCCATGACAGCAGATGATTCGGTGTCAAATACGACATCTCGCCCATTCTCGAATTTGAGGCTTCTTTCACAGTGCATTGCTTTGAGTACCGCAAAATGTGTCTTTTAGTAAGGTAAGGTAAAAAAAATGTACGTTTCTTGTATTGATTTCCCTTGAATGAAATTTATTCACACTTCAGATTGGCATTTAGGGCGACAGTTTCATAATATTTCCCTGGTTGATGACCAAAAATATGTACTCAAGCAGTTGCTCAACTATATTGAATCAGAAGCGGTTGATGCAGTCATTATTGCCGGAGATATCTATGATCGAGCCATTCCTCCGACGACTGCGGTACAACTGCTAGACGACACGCTGAACAACATTTGTTTGGGTCTGAACGTGCCGGTCATTTTGATTCCGGGGAATCACGACAGCGCCGATCGCCTGAATTTTGGAGCCCGTCAGCTTAGTAAAGCGGGGGTGCATATTTTAGGCAACTTAAGCCGCATGACGGAACCAGTCGCCATACCGGGTAAAGACTGTACCGTGCATTTTTATGGGATTCCCTATACCGATCCGGAACGGGTACGGGATCAATTGGGAGAAGCGGTCAAAACCCACGACGAAGCTTACAGCTATTTGCTCAAAACCATCACCAGTCAGCCTGAATTTACCCAACAAAAAACCGTTCTGATTAGTCATTGTTTTATTGATGGATGCGAAGCCTCTGACTCGGAGCGTCCGCTGGCGATCGGGGGAGCGGATCGGGTTAACTATCAGCCTTTTACCCCGTTTGATTATGTGGCATTAGGGCATCTCCACCGTCCCCAATGGAAAGGAGTGGAGTGGATTCAATATTGTGGCTCTTTGCTGAAGTATAGTTTTTCGGAGCAGCATCAAGCTAAAGGGGTCACGCTGGTTGAAATTGACGAAGCTGGGTTGCAAGCGGTTAAGCGTTTACCCCTAAAACCGCTGCGGAATATGCGGGTAATTCAAGGGGAATTTCAGCAGATTTTAGACGAGGGGAAATCCGATCCCCATGGGCAAGACTACGTCCAGATTTGCTTAACCGATACCCAAGCTATTTTAGATCCCATGAATCGCCTACGGGACGTTTATCCCAATGTTTTGGAACTCCAAAAACCGGGAACATTAATGGAGTCTAACCCCCAGCTCAATGCATTTAATCTCGCGAAACAAGATGAATTCAAGCTTTTTTGTGACTTTTTTGCACAGGTACAGGGAGAATCCTTAACCCCCGCCCAAACCGATGCCCTAAAATCGGCGATCGCCACTGTCCATGCAGATCTAGATGCCCCATGAAACCCTTAAAACTGACCCTCCAAGCCTTTGGTCCCCTTTGCCCAGACAGAAACCATTGATTTTTCTCGACTAGGGGACGCATGCGTTATTTTTGATTAATGGGCCCCACAGGATCGGGAAAAAGTTCGTTGTTAGACGGCATTTGTTTTGCGTTGTATGGAGAGTCCAGTGGCGATGAACGCACAGCGGATCAAATGCGTTGTGATTATGCTCCCAAGGACTTGTTAACGACCCTCGAACTCGTCTTTCAGTTTCGACAGACCTGTTATCGCGTTGAGCGTATTCTCCCCCAAGAAAAGCAGAAACGCCGGGGAGCCGGCACCACAAACCAAAAACATGAAGCCAATTTATATAAAGTCACGGGAAAAAAGTCAGAGTTAATCATCTCGAAAAAAGCCACAGATGTGACGCATTATATAGTCGACTTATTAGGGTTGAAATCCGAACAATTTCGACAGGTAATGGTTTTACCCCAAGGCAAATTCAGAGAGCTATTGGTTGCCAAGTCAAAGGATAAAGAAGTTATTTTCAGTCAACTTTTTCAAACCACTATCTATGACAAGTTAGAGCAATATTTAAAAGAAAAAGCTAAAGACATTGATCAGGTCAAAAAGGCTCAGACCCAGCAAATCCAGGGGCTACTCAACAGCATTGAAGTGGACTCAGCTGAGGACTTAGGCGCTAAGCTCGGAGCGTTACAGCCCGGACTAGAAGCGGCTGAAATCGCCAAAAAACGAGCGGAGGCGGAGCAGTTAGCCCTCACCCAGCAACAGGAAGCGGCGATCGCCTTAAAGAAGCAATTTGATGATCTGACTAATAAACAAGTTGAATTAGCACAAAAGCTAGCTCAGGCTCAGGAAATTGAAGCCCAAAAAATAACTTTAAAGCAAGCACAACAGGCGGGAAAAATTACGCCACAATTTACGCGAACTGTGGAAGAAGCAAAAAAAACAGCGGCGCTGCAAAAGCAATTAAAAAAGCTTGAAAAAGAGTTGAAAGCGGCAACAACTACCTTGACTCAGGCTCAGGAGCAATTGACAGCAGCCAAATTAGAATTTGCGGCAGTTGATGATCTCAAACAGGAAAAAAATAATCTTGAGGCATTAACCAAAAAACTAGAACAATTAACAGAGCGTCAAAAAAATCTTAAAAACTGCGAAAAAGTATCTAAAAAGTCCCTGACAGCCCTAGCACAACATCAGGAAAAATATCAAGCATTACGCAATGAAGAAGGCGCAGTAAGTTCACAAATCAAGACCCGACAGTCAGCACTTAAAACATTAGGCGATCGGCAAATACTTCTCGTTACTGGGCAACAGCAGTTGACCCAGCGTCAAAAATTAGCAGACTTGGAAGCCGAGAAAGCAACCTTGACCGCAGAGCAGCAAACCTTACAGCAAACACAGGAAAAATTGCGCCAAAAATTTGACCAAGCCAATCACCATTGTCGAGAAACTGAGAGGGATTGGCATCTGGGGCAGGCCGCGATTCTCGCCCAACAATTAGAACCCGATCAGCCCTGTCCCGTTTGTGGCAGTTGTGAACACCCCCAACCCACCACCCCAGACGATCGCCAGGTGATTAGTGACGGCCAATTAAAAAAAGTGCGAAAAAAACGGGATGACGCCCAAACAGCGTTTCATGAAGGGGAAAAAAAAGTCGATGAAGTTAACCACAACCTTGAGCACCTAACCCAAGCGATTCAAGAGATCATTGGCGAGTTAGTAGAAATTGCGGAGCAGCCTTTGACGGTTATTGAAGCACAGGTTAAGACATTAGAGAATGAGGTGGAACAGCTTAAAACTCAACAGGCTGAAGCCGAAGCGTTCACGAATCACCAATTGGAGTTAGTCAAACAAATTGAAGAACAGGAAGCGGCGATTGCCAAATTGAAAGAAACCCAGGACGCGGATCACACGGCATTGACGAAAGCTCGTACCAGCTATGAAGACTTAGAATCTCAAATCCCCACAAAATTTAAAACCCCAAAAGCTTTAGCAAAACGCCTCAAGACCCTAACAGAAGAAATTGAAACGTTAACTGAAAATCGAGAGAAAGCCCAATCCGGTCTGGAGGAAAAGCAACATCAATACTCAGATTTACAAGGTCAGCAGCGACAACTTACCCAACAAATTCAGGCACAAAAACAATCCCAAGCAGAAGCCGATCAAGCATGGCAACTGGCGTTAACGGCTAGTCCTTTTCAGATTTACAAATGTTTCAAGCTGTCCAGTTATCGGATGCAGACCAAACGGCGATCGCCACGACCATTAAAACCTATGAACAGGAAACGGATCAGCTCCAGGGGGCTGTGCAACACCTACAGAATCCCAGTTAACCGATAAGGAGACACCGGATTTAGCGGCGATCAAGCAACAGGTAGCCTCAGCCAAGTCAGACCGACAAGAAAAAGTCAAACGCTATCATGACCTGGCAAATCGTCGCCAAACGCTGGAGAGTATCGAGCAAAAACTACAAGCAGCCCAAAAAACGCTGGCTCAATTAGATGCCGATTATGCCGTTTACGGCACGTTGAGTGAGGTGGCGAATGGTCAACGGGGCAACAAAATCAGTCTCCAACGTTTTGTTTTAGGGGTACTGCTGGAAGATGTGTTAATTAAGGCTTCTTACCGTCTCCAACGGATGAGCAAGGGACGCTATCATCTCCAACGGCCGGAGGCAAACCAAACCCTGGATGGTCGGCAGAGTCAAGGGTTAGACATTTTTGTGCGGGATGAATACACAGGCAACACCCGTTCTGTCAGTACCCTGTCTGGGGGCGAATCTTTTATGGCGGCGTTATCGTTAGCGTTGGGATTGTCGGATGTGGTGCAATCCTATGCGGGCGGCATTCAACTGGATACGCTGTTTATTGATGAGGGGTTTGGTAGTTTGGATCAAGAATCGTTGGATTTAGCGATTCAGACCCTAGTGGATTTACAGCAAAGTGGGCGCATGGTGGGCATTGTTTCCCATGTGTCGGAGTTAAAGGAGTTAATGCCTCATCGCCTTGATGTGATGAGTTCCCGGACTGGCAGCACGGTTAAAATTCAAGGAGTTCTTGCTCTCTAACTCGATGAATGGGATTCTGGCGATCGCCCTGTGAGAGCTGCGGCCAGTTCAGATTTACCGGTGCTCTCTTTGCCGACGATTACGGTGGTGCGGTGGGTGGATGATGCGGTGGACATAGGAAGTGTGATGGGCCTAGCACCCGGCTAATAGACTTATTGGGAAATAGAAGTCAAAATCCCCGAAGCCTTCTTGGAGACTGACTTTCAAGGATTCTGCGCAGAGATCTCTGAAACGTTTACCAGGAAAGGTTTTCAAGGTTTTTCGGGTTTATTCCCCGACAACTCTAATGCTTTAATTTGGGGTGAAACTAGCGAAGCTGTCACTAACGAAGACGAGTGGAGAATTCCCCATTTCCTTTGTAGGGTGGGTTGAGCAAATAAATGATGATAGATAGATACAACTGATTGATGAGATTTATGAGTGAAACCCAACACCCTTCACTCTCCGGTGATGAAGTAGCAACAGAAGGAGGATATTGGGCAATTTGTCCTGGAGTCTCTGCTGCAAATGGTCAAGGAGAAACTATTGGAGAAGCTAAAAAAGCTTAGAAAATGCTATTCAACTTATTTTTGAAGATCGTTTAGCTGATAAGTAGGTAGACGAAAAAAAGTAATGTATATCCCTGGTAAAAAAATCCTCAAACTCTTAGCTGGTAAGGCTTTGCGGTGCTTTACATTCCGCAACATAGCTGACTTTTATTAGACCAACCTACTTAGTCTTTGAGGACTACCAAAAGAGGCGATCAAAGAAACGATACACCCTCCACCCGTCGGAGCGATCAGCCGGTGGGATGCGTTAATGAAATGTACGCACCACGTTTAACCTTAATCTTTCCGTCGGTTACGCTGTGGCTAACCCACCCTACAATTTAATAAATGGAATGAAATTGGATTTTCTTCTGGTTTTTTGTGAGACAACAATATATTGACAATGTAAATACGAAGTGCCTTATAATGGCATGAATATGGATCAACAATTCATTGTTAATGGCATTACTTTTATCTGGAATGACGAGAAGGCAAGGCAAAACTCAATTAAAAATAAGGGTGTTACCTTTGAAAGAGCAGAAGAAGCCTTTTTTGATCCCTTTTTAGTCGTAGTAGATGCCAGTCGTAATTATGAAGCTAGAGATGCCATTATCGGGATGGATCAACGTAATTACATTCTATTTGTGGTTCATCTTCAGCAAAAAAATGACATGATTAGAATTATTTCCGCTCGTAAAGCTACCCATCAAGAACGTAATTACCATGAAAATTGAAACCTTAAAGCAAAGATTAAAAAAAGATCGTCCAATGAAAACTATTACCCTTCGCATTCCTGAAGACGTAGTTGAAGACTTAAAAAGGATAGCACCTATATTGGGATTTTCAGGTTATCAGCCTTTAATGAGAACTTATATTGGGCAAGGTTTACGAGAAGATTTAGAAAAACTGGAGAATAATCCTTTCTGGGAATTGATAGAAAGTCTTAAACGTCAGGGCGTGGAAGAAGATATTATTAAGAATGCTCTTGATGAAATTGCTCCCAATTAATTCGCTGAAAGGGCGATCCCAAAGGGATCTGGCGAAGCCAGCACACGCAGTGCCGAAGCTATGGCGAACCCTTGGTTTTATAACTATGGAAATCGGTTTACGCTTTTTCCCTTCCTGCTTCACCCACATCCAAACCTGTGATGTTTGTGCCTCATCCCCAAAAATCAATAAATGGGATTTAGAATATGCCGTCAGTTGACTATCAAGTTGCTTTTGGATCTTCCTCTGGGGAATCTTTTCACAAGCACAGTGATAGACCATAAAACCCCGCTTCTGGGCGATCGCACCAATCAGAAAAATGTCGCATTGAAATCGTAGGTGTTGCAATCGTTTGTGGGTAATGATTACAGCCTTTTTGAGGGCAAACCTTTTGCATTTGGATAACGCGAACGCCAAGAAAGAGTTAAGCAAAATGAACCTGTATGATCGCCAAATATTGATTTTAAAACCCTTGCTGTGTAAGGGGTTTGAGCTAGATTGCACTCTATGACAGCTTCGCCAGATCTACCCCTCCTAAATGGGACAGTTCAAAAATGCAACCAAAATTTTTCGTTGCTAAAACTAAGCCACAAAGCCACAATATAGTACATATGGTTTAAAATCGGGCCGCCTCCGGCGGCAGAGGGCGAAAAGACAAAAGCGCAAAGGACTACGAAAGTCTGGGGCGCTCACACACTACCCGCAAGCCGTTGTCGGTGAACCGGTAGTCGGGAAAGTCGGGGCGACACGCCGACCGGCAATTCCTCGGAAGGTAGCCCCAAGAACCGCCGCGAAGCACCCGGCTGCCATCGCCCTTTAATAGTACACTTAAACTATTATACATATTTATGCTTGAATAA
>CALNXU010000040.1:0-18068 GCA_942490695.1 Merismopediaceae cyanobacterium
CTAGTGAAAAACTCGGATTTGTTACCGCACCCCCAAGCCGTTTCTCCTTTTTCTCCTTTGCCAGCTCCAACTCATCCAGTCGCTTGATAAACAGTAAATAGGAGATCTGCTCAATCACCGAGAGCGGGTTACTAATGCCATTACTCCAAAACGTATCCCAGAGCTTATCAACCTGCGACTTCAGTTCACCCGTAATCATCGGCTACCTAACAAATACTGATTTCCCATTATCCGTTAATTTGGCGACTTTAATTTGGCGACTTTATCTTTACATCTTGTCTTCAACGTGAGATAGCCTACCACAGGTGAAAAAACAGTTTTTCAAGGAGCTAGAGGGACTGTGATGAGCCTCACTGTGCAGAGGTTTTCCCTGACTGGCATATTTCAAAACCCAGTCCTAGTGAAGGTTTAAGACACTCGTGTCCGTCACTGAAGGTCAAGCCTCCTGAGGGGGCGCTTCAAAATCGCTCCACATATTAACAAAGGACTCGTTTTCGAGGCCGAGCTGACAGTGAGCTGGCACTTCTAGTGAGGCACATCCAAGGAGAAACTAAAATAGTATTGAGTTCGTTTCGTCTTTTTCCAGTGTCAGACTATGGGCAACAAAGAACGTAACAGTCAGAAACATGGAATTTATTCTCAGAAACCGCCTTTATTCCATGATCCAGACCGAGACATCTTCGAGGAAACCATCGCCCGCTTGACTGCCCAATTTTCGCCCCTAAGCTTCACGGATGAGTTATTCATTGAGAATGTCGCTATGGCAAGAGTCCGCTTACAGCGACTATGGCGTTACCAATCAGCACTCATCGAGTCAAAACGTTTACAGCGACCTAGCCTAGAAATGAATCTGTATGACATCGAGAAGAGGTGCGTGGATGATGACCTTGAGACTCTGCTACTAGCACCAGGACAAGTGAAACAACATCAACGGGTCACACTTGCTCAAAGGGAAAAGCAAAAAGCAGCGACAATTACCCTAGAACCTCTTTAGGATGATCTCCAGAGTGGATTGGGCGACAAGACCCTAGAAAGACTTCTAAAAGAGGAAAATCACTTGAACAGGATTATGGAAAAGAACCTGACTGGACTCATGGCAACAAAGCAAAAACCAGCCAAGGCAATCGATATCCCATCAATTGAGCACTGACTCAGATATAGCCAGACCCTTATTAACAAAAATTAACACGATTAACTTTGGGTACGTTTTGGGTATTGTTTTTTACGGAAAGCTTCCAGACACCCTTTCTTCAACGGTTTTAGGGTTGTGATTTTGTGATTTGCACTTTGGGGTAGTGGGGGTCGTGGGTTCAAATCCCGCCGCTCCGATTCATTAGACTTGTAAAAAGTACAATTAAACAATTAACAAGGAATTTTTTTAGGCTTATCCTAAATTTCTTATCCTAAATTTAAGTTGCTATCTTGCTTGAAAAAGTTAAAGGGAAATCTTTAAGTACAAGACCGTATCCGGAGTCCCACTTTAGTGGGACGTTTGTCGCAAGCTATCGACTGACGGAATTTTCCGTAGCCAGTCAGGGCCATCTTCATAGATCGTACTCAGCAGTTGCATGCCATCACGGCCAACCGTTTCGACATAAGGCCAACAGTATCGTTAACTACGCAAAAAACTGTTCTACAATTTGCAAAATTTGCTGACTCGCAGTGCCGTCACCAAAGGGATTAATGGCATTGGCCATTGCCGCGTATGCCTGTTGATTTTGTAAAAGTTCATTCGCTGCCTGGACTACGACGGTAGGATCGGTTCCCACCAATCTTGCTGTTCCAGCCGTTACCGCCTCCGGTCGCTCGGTAGTTTCCCGCAGCACTAAAACTGGCTTACCTAGGCTCGGCGCCTCTTCCTGTAATCCCCCGGAGTCAGTCAGGAGGAGGGTACAGTTCTGAATCGCCCCCACTAATTGGCCATAGTCCAAGGGCTCGGTCAAAAAGACCCGGGGATGTTGCCCCAAAGCTTGTTGTATTGGTTCCCGCACCGTGGGATTGCGGTGCATCGGCAACAAGAGGGCCGTGTCGGGATTTGCCGCCAGAATATCCTGAAAGCTTTGCAAGATATCCTGTAGCGGTTCGCCCCAATTTTCCCGACGGTGCACCGTGGTCAATAGCACCCGATAGTTTTGCCAATCCAGGCTCGGAATTTCGCAAGCGGGACGCTGGTCGGCCACAGTCAGGAGGGCATCAATCACCGTATTGCCCGTCATGTGGATTGTGCCGGTGACATCAGATTTTTTTAGGTTTTCCACCGCTAATGGGGTCGGAGCAAAATGGAGCTGTGCTAATTGAGAGATGAGGCGACGATTAGCTTCTTCGGGGTAAGGATTAAATAGGTTGTCGGTGCGCAATCCGGCTTCCACATGACCCACTGGAATTTGCTGATAAAACGCCGCCAGGGCCGCTGCAAAGGCGGTGGTGGTATCACCCTGTACGATCACCACATCAGGTTTATTGTCCTGCCATTGGGCGGCCAACCCCGACAATGTCCGCTGGGTAATATCGGTCAAGGTCTGCTGGCGCTGCATGATTTTTAAATCGGTATCAGCCTCCAAGTCGAACAATTCCATCACCTGGGCCACCATTTCCTGGTGTTGTCCGGTCAAAATGACCCGGGTGGCGATCGCCGTCTGGGCGCGGAAAGCTCGAATAACCGGGGCCAATTTGATGGCTTCGGGGCGAGTACCTAAAATAATGCAGACAGAAAGGGACGAAGCAACCATAGACACACCAATACAGTTAAGACCAACGGCAATGAATCATCTTGAGCCTGCCATTAGCTTACGGGAGAGGGGGAAAATTTCACCCAAGAGTTTGGTGGCGGACAGCGGGAAAATCTGAAGCTATCGATAAGGATTATTTCCTTGGTTGTCCATTCACCTTTCGGCCAAGCATAGGGCAATCGCATGACCCTCAAAAATCCTACTTTTGAAGATTTTTCTGTATCAGGCTTATACCAAAAATGCCCTCTTATTGACTTGATTCTCAATATTATTGCGAATAATCGTAAATTATTGATATGACGTGATTGCCCTGTGTCCTTTCCAGCACCACTTGACAAGTAGACTTTTTACCTAACTTGCCACCCATCGATGAGCGACCCATCTTCTCAATTTACTCAGGATTGACTTGGGGAAATCCTAGAGGACGGATAACTTGATGCCGGCGTTTTTGCTCTAGTCTTTGCATCTCTTTAAACGCAACCCAATGAATGCAATCGACCGGACAAGTATCAATGGCTTCTTGGACAATGGCTTCATCATCCCCATCTTGGTTAAAAACCCGTGAGCGACCATGCTCTGTTTCAATAAAAAAAGTGTTCGGGGCCACATGGGCACAGTTTTTACAGCCGATACAGGTCACTTCATCAACGTAAACGCCCCGCTCACGCCATTCCCCCCCTAATTCCGGCTCTAACCCAGAACGGTCTTCAAAATTGCGATAAATTCCCCCTAATTCCGGTTCATGACCAGAGCGATCAGGGGGGACGTTAAATTCTGCCATTAGGCACTCCAACGCTGAACCAGTAGACGGATGGAACCATCTTTATTTTCCTGCTGCTCGGCAACATTAAACCCTTGTTTTGCCGTTTCCGCCAGCACGGTTTCTACCGCATAACCTTGGGAAATTTTCTGGAGAAATCCTTCCACAGAGAGGGGTTGTTGCCAATATTGCAGGTCGGTTACCATTTCATATTCCCCACCATTCCAACTAAAGCCAATATCATAATCATTGTCTTGTTCAATGACGAGGGCAGCGGAAGTCTTCGCTCCTTGATATCCCCGCACTGCCGCCGGTCCCTCTCTCCAATCCACTTTTAACTTGGTCAGAGTCGTTTTTAAGGTGTCCAGGTTCCGGAGTTGGGTTTTGATGTTGCTAAAGTGGGACATAAGTCTGTGTTTAAAAGGTAAGTTTACGAAATTTAAAAAGCAAAGCCCGAGCTGGTAAGCGGTCTACCAATGGGTAAATGTCGTACCGGCTTGGATAGACTGTTCAACCGCCTGCTCTTGGGCGAAGTAGTCCGCAGTCGGTTGGGAATGTAAAACGTCTCCCAACTCAGCTTCAATGGCGGCAGTTACTTCCTGGCAGGATTTGCCAACAATCCCGGTCACAGTTTCCTTCACTCGACCGTCAGGAAAGATAATAAATTCGAGAGTTTGAAGGTTCATGGGAGAAACGACAACCGATGGGGACAGGAGAAACAACTCCAACATTCAAGTAGACTTTCTACAATAAGAACCTGAAGATTTGGTAACTGGGTATAGATTGTAGCAAAAGTTAACATTAAGCCGGAATTTACTCATTATTAATCTAACGGATTGTGAAGAAAAAGGACATTTTCTCCAAAGAAAATGAATGGCAAAAATAACCGCTTCTCCCCTCTGGGCAATCGTCCTAGCTCAATGCAATCTTTTGAGTCAATGCCCCTAGAACCTGATGTTAATGTATAAAAGTTTACAAAAAAAACGTTATTGCAAGACAGCAAGCCTATGGAAATGATTGTCGCGGCGCTAACAATAAATTTTATTTAACTGGATTTCATACCGATCACGAACCTGCGACTAATGCGAGACAGGCACAGTCTCCGGAGGGGCAACAATATCCGTCACCAGAGACCCAACGCCTTCAATTTCGACATGCACCTGATCGCCAATCTCCAACGGGGCAATTCCTTCAGGCGTTCCAGTTAAAATGACATCCCCCGGATATAGCGTCATGATGTGGGAGACGTAGGCCACGATTACCCCTGGAGAAAAGACCATGTCGGCGATCGACGCTGACTGCCGGGGGGTGGTTTCATCGTTCACGAAGGTTTGCAGCTGGGCATCGGGGGCAATTTGTCGCACGATCCACGGGCCGAGTGGACAAAATCCATCAAACCCTTTTGCCCTTGTCCACTGGGAATCACGCTGCTGGAGATCGCGGGCGGTTAAATCATTGGCGATTGTATAACCCCAAATACAATCAACGGCCGTTTCTGGGTTCACTTGCTTGGTGACACGCCCGATGACCAAGGCCAGCTCCCCTTCATAGTCTAGGCGTTGGGACTGGAGAGGATAGGCGACCATTGCCAGGTCTGGCACGATCGCCGATGGAGGCTTGAGAAATAACAGGGGTTCATCGGGAACAGCTCCCCCCATTTCAGCTGCATGGGCGGGATAATTTTTTCCCACGGCCACAATTTTGGATGGCGTGCAGGGGGATAACAGGGTGTAGTCTTTCTCTGCCACGGACTTTTCCAATACCAGGCCTCCTTGCCAGGGAGCAGCATCCAGTAACAATACGCTGTGATCCAATTGCAACAGGCCAAAGAATTGTTGACCGCTGTGGGTCTGAATCCGCACGTAACGTTGAGCCATAATGATTGTCCCAAAGGCGATCGCCTTTACTTCGACAAAAAGTTGAGCAAACAAAAATCGAGAGCAGAATTCCTCGGTTACGGAGTAACCCTAGAGAGTATGATAGAAGATCCTTGCTTTTTCTCTACGGTCTAGGCTAACAGCGCGTCCTACTTGGAATGTACTGGACTCCTACCGACCCTGGGTCAAAGCCACTTTAGTCCATAAGGAGCCTTCAATAGATGAACAGTTATGAATTACTGGTGATTCTGCGCCCTGATATGTCTGAGGAGCGGGTAACTAACGAAGTCAACAAATACCAAGACTTCCTGCGGGACAATGCAGCGGAAGATGTCAGCGTCAAAGTCTGGGGAAAACGTCGTTTGGCTTACCAAATCCGCCGTTTTAATGATGGTATTTATGCTCTGTTGAATTTCAAAGGCGATGGTCATCAAATTGCCCTGATTGAGCGGAATATGCGCCTGAACGATAATGTAATGCGTTTTATGAGCATTAAACTAACCCCTGAAAAACCGGATCCCGAAGCTGAATCGGACACAGTAGAGGCGTCGGAAAGTGATCCCGTCGTTGCTGATGTCGGTTAAAAGACCTCTTTTTTCGACCCCCCATTAGAAACGGTTAATGTTTCAAAGCACCCGTCGCCGTTTAGCGTTGTGGTACACCATTGTTACTGCCCTACTGTTGCTGTTGTTTGCCAGTGGGGTCTATTTTTATGTCCGGCAAACCCTCGTCGAACGCATTGACGACACGTTAAAGCATGTCGCTGAAGTCGTAGACCGTTCCTTGGTGTTGGAATCTCTGTCGGATCAGGAATATGGCTTAAACGTCGCGGTTAGTTTTCAAGACAATACGAGCGCTGTGGATGAAGACCACATTGATTTGGAGTGGTTCAACCCAGAAGGGCGACTATTGTGGTCCACCATGGGCAACAATGTCCCTTTGTCGTTAATCAGCCAATCTAAGCCCGCCATGGTGTCTTTTTCACCGGATCATTTGTTGCGGCAGGTGACAAAACGCATTGAGCGGAAGTCAGGGATTCTCGGTTACCTCCGGGTCAGCCATCCCTGGTTTGAGGTGACGAAACCCATCCAGCAGTTATTGCGGGACTTAGCGCTGGGATTGGCCATTCTGGTGAGTAGTGCCGCCGCCATCGGTTGGTTTTTATCCGGACTAGCGATGGAACCCATTCAAGAGTCCTACCAGAGCCTAAAGCAATTTACCGCCGATGCTTCCCATGAGTTGCGCAATCCCATTGCGGTGATACAAACCAATGTCCAGTTGGCGTTGGATTATCCCGATGCTGACCCCCAACAACAGCGCCATCAACTCCGGGTGATTGAGCGCCTAACCCAACGGTTAGGCAAGCTAGTGAATGACCTATTGTTTTTGGCTCGGTCGGACAGTGGCACGCTACAGGTAACGCGGCAGCCACTTCCCCTGGATGCTCTGTTAATTGAAGTATTGGAAGAACAGCGGGTTTCAGCGGAACAACAGGGGGTTTATTTGGGCTTACAAATTGACAGTGGACAAGCGGATACCAAGGAGGAGGACTTTACGGTGGAGGGGAATTGGGACCAGCTCGCACGACTATTCACCAATCTCATTAGTAATGCTTTGGAGCACAGCCAGCCGGCTCCTGCCGAGGATGCCAGTATTACCCTCAGTTTGCAGCGACTGCCACCGGAACATTCGTCGCTCCGTCCCCGCCAAGCCGGCTATCAAGTAACGGTGACCGATAATGGTCAGGGCATTGCCGCTCCCCAATTATCTCAACTGTTTGATCGGTTTTATCGGGCTGATGCTTCCCGGTCGTCCCAGTTTGGTGCGGGCCTGGGGTTGGCGATCGCCGCGGCCATTGTCAAAAATCATCAGGGACAAATTACCGTCACCAGTGAAGAGGGAAAAGGGAGCCAATTTTTTGTCCAGTTGCCGGTGGCGGTATGAAGGGATGTTGGGAGTCAGGGAAAATTTGCCCCTAGGGGGTGGCAGTCAAAACCCCGTTGACGCTTTATGTTGCAATTTATTAACCCAGTAATTTTCGGTAAGATAACAAGGCTTGTTTTTGTACTCGTCCCATGCCCCTTACTCCCCCAATTGATTCGTCCCGTCCGATTACCCAGGCTGCCATTGGTTTAGGCGCGAATCTGGGTGAAGCCATTACAGCATTGTCCGGTGCCCTAGAAGCCTTAAACAACACCCCAGGGATTGAAGTGGTGCGCCAATCCAGTTGGTACCAGAGCAAGCCTGTGGGCGGTCCTCCCCAGCCGGATTATTACAATGCCTGTGCCACTTTGCAGGTGCAATTGTTGCCCCATGATTTATTGGCAGTTTTATTGGAGGTGGAGCAACAATTTGGACGGGAACGCTTGGTGCGCTGGGGGGCAAGAACGCTGGACCTGGATTTGATTTTTTATGCTGACCAGATTATCGATACCCCCGATCTCCAAGTGCCTCACCCCCGGATGCCGGAACGGGCGTTTGTGTTGATGCCGTTAACCGAAATTGCTCCAGATTGGCGTGATCCCCGCTCCGGCAAAACCGTTCAGACGTTACTTACCGCAGTCGATAACACCATTGTCTGGAAGTGCCAAGAAGCGGTGACACCATAATTTATCGTCCATCATCATGCCAGCCCAACAACTTTCCATTGCCCTCGACCGTCCCGTGCTACTGCTCGTTGATGGCCATTCCCTAGCGTTTCGGGCTTACTATGCCTTTGGCCTATCCAAACGGGGTGCCGGAGCACTCCGCACCGTATCGGGGATTCCCACCAGTGTCTGTTTTGGGTTTTTGAACTCTCTCCTACAGGTGATTGAAGCCGAAAGGCCCCAGGCGATCGCCATTGCCTTTGACCGACGGGAAAAAACCTTTCGCCATGAGGCTGATCCAAACTATAAGGGCGACCGGGAAGCGACACCGGAAGATTTTCTCGTTGACTTAAACAACCTCCAGACATTACTCCAAGCCTTAAACCTGCACACCATTAGTTATGCCGGCTACGAAGCGGATGATATTCTCGGAACCTTGTCTCAAGAGGGCAGTAAAGCGGGTTATCAGGTCAAAGTTCTCAGTGGTGACCGGGATTTGTTTCAGTTGGTCAGTGAACAGCAGCATATTTCCGTGTTGTATCCCAGCCGAAATCCATCCCAATCTGGGGGCTATCAAGAATTTGATGAGGCAGGGGTGGCGCAAAAACTCGGGGTCACTCCGAAGCAGGTGGTGGACTACAAAGCCCTGTGTGGGGATAAGTCTGATTGTATTCCTGGTGTTGCAGGGATTGGGGAAAAAACAGCCGTCAAGTTATTGAAGGAATATCCCACGTTAGAAGCGATTTACGACAACTTAGCCGCCATCAAAGGGGCGGTCAAAAAGAAGCTGGAAGCGGGCTATGCCGATGCCATCCATTCCCAAAAACTCGCCCAGATTGTGATGGATATGCCCCTAGAGCTTGATTTAGACGCACTGCAATTAACGGGAATCGATGGGGAGCAGTTGGTGCCCTTGTTGAAAAAGTTGGAATTACAGGCATTTTTGAATCGGTTGCCGGAGTTACATCGTTACTTTTGGTGGCGGAGCACTGCCCATTCCCGCCGCGTTGACGAACGATCAATCAGATCAATCATTCTCAACGGCGATCGCCAGCCAGGATGGGTCTTCCCCTGTCCTGTTGGCCTCATCCCTTGAACCACAGATTATTACCACCGGAGCTCAGTTATTAGACCTCGTCCACACCCTGAAACAGCATCAAGATGGCGATCATCCTGTTGCCTGGGACACGGAAACGGATGGATTAGATCCTTTTGTCGCCAACCTGGTGGGCATCGGATGTGCGTGGGGAAAAAATGCTGACGATGTTGCCTATATTCCTATTGCCCATAGGGAAGGAGAACAATTAGCGCTCGAAATGGTGCTGGAGCATCTCCGCCCAATTCTCGAAAACCCCGTTTATCCCAAAGTCTTACAAAACGCTAAATTTGATCGCCGTATTTTTTCCCATCAAGGCATTCAACTCCAGGGCATTACGTTTGACACCATGCTAGCGAGCTATGTCCTGCACCCTGAATTGACCCATAATCTAACGGATTTATGTCGGCGCTATTTACCCGATATTGTGGCACTGAGTTACAAAGACTTGGGGTTGAAAAAAAATCAAACCATTGCTGATTTAGACCCCACCACTGCCGCCCATTACTGTGGGCTAGATTGCCATAGCACCTATTTGTTGGTTCCAGAATTACAAGCCGCGCTAGAAAAAGAGGTCCCCCTGACTCATCTTTTCCGTCGGGTGGAAATGCCGCTGGAACCCATTCTGGCCCAGATGGAAGACCAGGGAATCTACATTGATTGTGACTACCTCCATTCCCTCTCTGAACAATTGGGGAAAGATTTAGCCCAGATCAAAAACTCTGCCTATGATCTGGCGGGGGAAAAATTTAATCTCGCTTCTCCTAAGCAATTAGGCGAAATTTTATTTGAACGTCTGGAACTGGATCGGAAAAAATCGCGGAAGACCAAAACAGGTTATTCCACGAACCATGCCACGTTGGAAAAACTCCAAGGCGATCACCCCATCATTGACCTAATCTTGGAGCACCGTACCCTCTCGAAATTAAAATCCACTTACGTGGATGCCTTGCCGGAGTTGGTCAACCCGAAAACCCACCGCCTTCACACCGACTTTAACCAAGCCGTCACCGCCACCGGTCGCCTTTCCTCCTCTAACCCCAATCTGCAAAATATTCCCATTCGTTCGGCTTTTTCACGACAAATTCGTCAAGCCTTTATCCCTAAAGAGAATTGGCTATTGGTGTCAGCCGATTATTCCCAAATCGAGTTACGCATCCTAGCCCATCTCTCCCAAGAACCGGTGTTACTCCAGCCTATGGCGATCGCCAGGATGTCCATGGGGTGACAGCAAAATTGTTATTCGACAAAGAAGAAATCACGCCAGCGGAGCGGAATTTGGGAAAAACCATTAACTTCGGGGTGATCTATGGCATGGGGGCACAGCGATTTGCACGGGAAGCCAAGGTTTCAGCCATTGAAGGGCGGGAATTTATTGACCGTTACCGCCGCACCTATGCCCAGGTCTTTGCGTTTTTAGAGTCCATGAAACAGATGGCGATCGCCCAAGGATATGTCAGCACCATCATGGGACGGCGACGGTATTTTGAATTTGTCACCGAAGCTTTGCGGCAGCTGCGGGGTAGCGATCCGGAAGCCATTGCTTTAGACCGCATAAAAATGAGTTACGGGGATGCCCAATTGTTACGGTCTGCAGCCAATGCCCCCATCCAAGGCTCCAGCGCCGACATTATCAAAGAAGCCATGGTACAACTCGCCCCTCGACTGGAACCCTATCAAACCCGAATGCTACTACAGGTCCATGATGAACTGATCTTTGAGATGCCCCCCGAAGAATGGGACACCGTAGAACCCATTATTCGCGAAACCATGGAATCGGCAGCCCAGCTTTCTGTACCGCTTGAAGTTTCAGTTCATCAGGGGAAAAACTGGATGGCAGCAAAATAGCCATTTTCTTCTTGCAATCCGTTTAAAACAGCCATATATTACCATAGGTAGCGAGGCATATAATCCTATAGTAAATATTCAAGAAAAATCATACTTAAAATATTTATGGACATTTGATTTTTAGTTTTTATTTTTTGAAATGTTCGTCAAAGATAAGGTGACTCAAAAAGCATATATCCCATCTTAATTTTCGATAAAATAGTCAGAATCAAGCCTTTTAATTTCATAAACTTCCTGCGTTGTGACACCAATTCCATGATCAATCATTAATTCAGCTAATTTTTTTCCATCAACGAGGATGATCTTGGTCTCTATATTTGAAACAAATTCAATTGCATTGGTCGAGAATTGTGATGTTGTGATAAATATGCCTTTCTTTGCTCGTTGTCCCTGGAGTGCACCAGCAAATTTTTGAACTTCTGGGCGGCCGACCGTACTATCCCATCTTTTAGCCTGAATATATATAATATCCAAGCCGAGTTTATCTTCTTTGATAATTCCGTCAATTCCTTCGTCATTAGTTTTGCCAATCGCTTCTCCAGCTTCTTTTCTCGATCCGCCATAGCCCATTTTGATTAATAAATCGACCACTAACCGCTCAAAAAAATAAGGTGGGTTATTTTTGATAGTTAATAACAACTCTTCTTCTAGCGTTTTCTTCAGAGATTGATAGGCTGCCTCTAACTCCTCCTGTGGCGTTTTTTCGGAGCTGTCATCTAAAATATTATTGGCTTTATTACTATCTTTATTTTTATTCCTAAATTCAATAAACTGCGGGAATTTTTCGAGCAAAGAGACATTGATTTTGGGCGGATTTTCTTGCAACAGGTTTATGCCCACTTCTGTGATTTGAAAATAGCTTCGTCTAGGGGATGATAATAAACCCGCTTTAAGTAAGTATGTCTTTGCCCATCCAACTCGGTTGTCAAATACTGCTTGCTTGCCACTCGGCAGTAATTTCTTTTCCTCGTCTTTCGTTAAACTGAATTCAATTTTTAAAGTTTCAACCACATCCCGAAATTTGTGTAATTGACTATCCCCTGCAATTTTCAAAATGGGGAGCATTAATGTTTGATAATCAGGAATCGCCATGAAAGTCCCACGTTTTATTGATTTTACTTAAGATGAATTCGGCACTGGCTCCTTAAGGGGGTGATAGAGTGAAATTCTTGAAAAGTCAAGAGTTCCTGGGTTGAAAGTAGGTGCTCACAATCGCCCATCACCATAGCTGGCGTAGTCTTTTTGCCAAGGCTCTAGTGGGGACGCACCCAATTGTGAATCAGGCGCCGGACATTTAAAACCCTTTGATGGCAACGATTTTATTCAATTCCTCCCCAAGAGACATAGCTACATTTTATTGCACCTACCTACTTATCTGTTCAATCCGTAGTAATAAAGGGGACACAAGGGATCGAGGCCCCCAAACAATTCACTGGTAGTTAGGTGCTGAACTCGGCCAATTACTGGGGGAAATGGCCTAATCCGTAATAGCGTTTAGCAAGACTTCTGTCAAATTCATGCCCTGCATATCCTCCACTGTGACGGTATCCACAATATCGAATTTGGCTCCGGCACTTTGTAACTGGTCATCCAGCGCTTTAAAAAAGGCCGTGGCCTTTTTGTCGTTACCCACTTGGATTAAAGAAATCGCCAACTCTTCGTCGCGGTCGATCAATTGGGTGGCCTCAAAAATGAGACGAATCACCGCTCGGCGATCGGTGGGTTCGCCGTCGGTAATAATTAAAAAGGTTTCACCGTTGGGCTTGGTTTCTCCTGCCCGCCGTCGTTGAAAATAATTATTGAGACCATCCTCTAGTACCCCCGCCAAATCGGTTCGTCCCATGGGCTCATTGGTGGAGTAGATGCTGGTCACCTTTTCAGCCGTGACATTGTCATAACGGCGGAAGCGTCCTGAAAATAGATACACTGTGATGCCATCTGGGTCCATTTCTTCACACTTTTTCGCCAACGCGAGGGTGGAAGCCTGGGCAATTTCCCATCGGGTGGGGCCATTGGGATCATCGCTGGTGGCCATGCTACTACTTTTGTCGATTATCAGAGTGTAGTCACGATTTTCGAGAATAGCTTCCGCGCTCATACAAGCTGCTCCATAAACAGGCTGACGATTTTTTCTCTTTTAGCCTATTACAGGTTTGAGAAATTGTTGGAAAGTTTGCAGATTTCCTTAAAATTAAGCAAGGATTTTTTGAGGAAGTGGTGACGTGCCATCTGTCTGCTGTGCTAATCGGGAATGCCAAGCGTCGAATGATCTAGCGGACATGCAGTGTGAAGCCTGTCAGACGCCGTTGATTAAGCGTTATTTGTGGGCAGTGGGAGACTGGATCAATGCTTTTCAGCCAGGGGAATTACTGTTTGACCGCTATGTGTTGGTGGAGTCTCCAATTGTTTTGGATATGCGACCAGGTCTGGGGGTGGAAGGCCCCGAGACAGTGCCAGATTACATCCAGCCCTACCAAAAATTATTCCCTTTCCGCTTGAATGTGCCGGAAGTTTATGACTATTTACCCAGTTCTGATACAGAGCTCGATCTCTCAGTGTGGCTGTTGCACTATGGCGCCATTGCCTTGGATGATGAGGGTATGCCCATGTACGACCACCTCCTACCCTCATTGAGTGACCGCTGGGAGCAAGTGTCACCGTTGCAACAATTAACCTGGCTGTGGCAGATAGCACGGTTATGGCAGCCCCTATTGCAATATGGCGTGGTGTCGAGTCTACTAAATCGAGATTGGCTGCGGGTAAATGGGGCACAAGTCCATCTCCAGCAGCTTAAAATTGATGACCCCCAATCCTATGAACCCTCTTGCCTTGCTCCCGTTTGGGAGCCCTTATTGACCAATGCCCACCCGGCGATCGCCGAGTTTTGTCAAGTCCTTTGGCAACGTTTGAAGACAGGAAAAATCCCCCATGCGGAACATTTATTGACGGTTCTGGATACTGGGATTTATGCCATAGCCAAGCAATTTGACATCACTTATCAAATTTTTGCGGCCACAGAGACTGTACCGAGCCGGGGACAGAACGAAGATGCTTGCTTTCCCATTGGCGAAACGGCCGTTACAGGGCAACGGTTAAGCAATACGCTCACGCTGGTTTGTGATGGTCTGGGGGGGCAGGATGGGGGAGAAATTGCGTCCCAGTGGGTCATTGAACATCTGCCAACTCGATTGGTGTCCCATGTGAAAAAGCACATGGATCGTCCGAAAACGGTGAAGCGCTTTATGCAGGCAATGGAAGATGACATCGGAGCGGTGAATAATCAATTGAGCGAACGCAATGATCATGAAGCGCGGACTGGGCGGAAACGGATGGGGACAACCTTGGTCATGTTTATGGCCCATTTCCAGCAATTTTTCCTAGCCAACGTCGGAGACTCCCGTTGTTACTGGGTTACGCCCCAAAGCTGTCAACAAGTCACGGTGGATGATGATGTGGCATCGCGGTCTGTCCGGATGGGCTGGATGTTATATCGCCATGCGGTGGAGTCCCCCCGGTCTGGCGCTTTGACCCAGGCGATAGGGCTATGGGCTTCATCAAAGTTACATCCGGTTATTCAGCGGCTAATTGTTCCCTGTGAGTCTATTTTTCTACTGTGCTCTGTTGGTCTGTGTGACCGTCAACGGGTGGAACAATATTGGCAATCCATGCTGCAACCAATTTTTGATGGCGATCGTACCGTGGAACAAGCGACGACGGCGTTGATTGCGTTAGCGAATGAAAAGAATGGTCATGATAATGTCTCTGTTGCTCTGATACATTGCCGTGTGGAATCATCCGTTCTCTGTTTAACCCAAGCTGAAACCAAGCAACGCGCAGCAGAACCAGTTGCACAAGAGAGTGAGGCTGTTGAAAGCGATGAGGAGAATGGCATCAAGGCAATTATCTATCCCGACATGGTCAGCCATAAAGTGACTGATTTCCCGGTCAGTGACCCCACGGGCTTTCCCATTCCCCAACAAAATCCTCGTATGACTGTCCCCCCCCATGAGTCCACTGAGAGACCAAAAACACCGCCAGCATCTACCCCTCCCCTGCTTTCGTCTAGGAAGGGAGAGGCTCCACGGCTACCCAAAACATCAGTCAGGGTCTGGCACCAGTTTAAAACCCTGTCCCGATTTGCTCAGATTCTGATCTTGGCGGGGGGAGTGGCGTTCGTGTCGGTTTTGTTTTTCGGGATCATGCTGGCCACTCGAAAGAATGCTGATCATCAGACCACTCCCCGGAGTCAGCGCCTCTTGATGGAACGCGATGTTTGATTACACCCATGCCAATACGCTGGCCGGGTCGATTTTGGTAGAGACTCTGGTGCGTTTGGGATTAACCCAAGCCGTGGTATGTCCCGGTTCCCGCTCTAGTCCCTTAACCATTGCGTTTGCCCGTCATCCCCGGGTGGATTGTGTGGTGAGTTTAGATGAACGCTCGGCCGCCTTTTTTGCTCTGGGTTATGCTAAGCGGACTCGGCAGCCCGTGGCGATCGTTTGCACCTCCGGTACCGCTGCGGCGAATTTTTATCCTGCCATTATTGAAGCCCACTATAGCCAAGTGCCCCTCTTGGTACTGACTGGCGATCGCCCGCCGCTGTTACGGCATTGTCGGGCCGGACAAACCGTCAACCAAACGCGACTATTTGGCACGTATCCCCAATGGCAGATAGAGCTGGCGCTACCCGTATTAACGACCGACTATGCCCATTACCTACGACAAACGATCATCCAAGCTTGGCGGCATTGCTCCTGGCCACAATTAGGGGTGGTGCATATCAACTGTCCGTTTACAGACCCCCTAGCCCCGATTCCTGATGCAACGGCAGCCGATGCAGTTTTCCCCCAACCATTGCTTAAGCCTGAAACCTTTTATCAGTCGCTGATGCCGACGACCAACAGGGTTGTTAGCCCGATGCTGGCTAATCCACTGCCTGCTGATTTTCAGTCGCCGCCGTTGGGGCTGATCACCGTGGGCGTTTTGCCGGGGGGAGAAACTCCAAGGGATTTGCACGCCATTCAGGCGATCGCCAACGCCTTAAATTACCCTATTCTGAGCGATGCCCTGTCGGCTGTGCGAAACTTCTCCCAGCCAGGGTTACAGATCCTCACTCACTATGACTTTTTACTGCGTTGCCCCCATTGGTCAGGACAATTAATTCCGGAAGTAGTACTGCAAATTGGCGAATTACCCACCAGTAAGGAATTGCGGGCTTGGCTCACGACCCATAATCCCCGACGCTACTGCCTGGGTAGTGCTGGCAATAACCTCGACCCCCTCCACGGCCATACCCAGGTATGGGACGGTTCCCTCGAACAATTCGCCCACGCCTTAACCCAACGCCCTGATCCGTCGGATTCCCAACAATTGGTTTACAACCAGCGCTGGCAACGCTACGAACAGCAGAGCCAAGCGATCATTCGTCAGCAACTCATGGTCCCGTCCTCATTTCCCCTCTTTACACCCCAGGCGATCGCCCTGTTGCCGGATCTTTTACCCCCCCAAACACAGGTTTTTATTGCCAATAGCTTGCCGATTCGTTGGTGTGAATTCTTTTGGCCGGCCAACACGAATCAACATCAAGTTTTTGTCAATCGGGGTGCCAACGGCATCGACGGCACGCTCTCGACGGCGATGGGTTTGGCCCACCGACAGGCCCAGCCAACCCTGTTAATTACGGGGGATTTATCCCTATTACACGACAGTAATGGCTTTCTCAATCAGCCCCAACTCCAAGGTCAATTAACCATCCTGCTACTCAATAACCATGGCGGTGGTATTTTTGAGTTGCTCCCCATTGCGGCTGTGGAGGATGTGTTTGAAGCCTATTTTGCGACGCCCCAGACGGTGGAAATCGCCCAGCTTTGTCACGCTTACCATATTGCCTATCAACGGATTGAGCAAGTATCTGACCTCAAAGCCGCTTTGTCCGGTGATGCTACCGCTAAAATTCAGGTTATTGAATTGATTGGCGATCGCCGGGCTGAAGCAAACTGGTTACGCAATGTACAATCTCTCTTTTCCGGTGGTGATATGAAAGTCGTGATTGCATAAAATCCCAGCCTGTCCATATGTAGCCTACATTTAGCAGGTTATTTAAGACAAAAAATAATATTGTTGAGAAGAAGAGCCAAGGAACTGCAAAATGAGGTCTTGTCTCTCGGTGAGTTTAATCGAGGCTTTAATCCCATCAACAAAAACAAGATGAACAGACTGAAAACATTGAAGAATCCATCGTAAAGTAGGTCGAGCCTCAGTGACGGACATAAGTAGCAAAAGGCTTGCATGGCAAGGAACGCAGAGATGAGGTAAAAGGGGGAAACACAGGAAAATAATTGGGAGGCTAAAAAATGACCCAGAAAAAAATCCACAAGTGAGTACAGGAGTATCTCAAGCAAGGGAGCAAATTCGTAGACCAGAGGCATATGGTGACTCTGGCATGGATGGTGGCAGTGCTACTAGGAAGCCAAACAATCAATCAAGCAGAATGGGGAAGTTACGTTCAAAGTCGAACCAAAAAGGAAGATAGCTAGTACTCTATGGCGTAAGTTCTTCGAGTATTTATGCGGCGAGGGGCTTACCCTTATAGGTCCATTTAAAGGGCTTTGCCATGGTGCGGTTGAAGTAGTCGATAAAGTCCAGGATTTTGGACTTGAGCTGGGTAGTGCTCTTGAAGCTCGAACGCCGCAATAGCTTACGCACCAGGATGCTGAACCAAATTTCAATCTGATTGAGCCAGGAAGAATGCTTGGGAGTGAAATGGAAGACCAAGCGATGATTCGGGTCACGCAAAAATTCAGTTCGGGTCTTCATCGACTGGAGAATGCCCGACTTGCCCTTGACTCCTAGCTCTGGCGGATTCGGCTCCAATTCTGCGACGATGCGCACCATGGCTCAGACTGGTGGGTATTCAAACAGTCCATCACTCCATGAATCTTGGGAGCGTCAGTATAACGAGCGACCAAGGCTCGCACATGGGCGTCTAAGTCTTCCTCGGTGCGAGTGTTCTCCCACGTCGGCTTGGTGCGATGCGTCCGGTGGCGACATTGAAGCTGGCAATCAGGCTTTGAGTGCCATGGCGTAGGTACTCGAATTCAACCTTGACACAGCGACCAGGCTTCATGGGAATATCTGGCATCTTTCGCTCCTTGGCTTGGATACCTGTCA